>NZ_JYKY01000009.1 GCF_001042985.1 Pseudomonas lundensis | reverse complement strand
ACGGAGAACCGGTCGAAAAAGCTCTCCGTACATGATTTTTCGGTCACTTTTCGTCCAATGACGCTGTAGGTGCCTGGAAAATTGCAACTTGCCGCGGCTGCACGACAAGTTGATCGGAGCATCCTTAGATCCAAGACAAATACGCGGGATTTGAGGGGCTTGGTTAACACAACTCCTTGCTGGCATCTGCCAACTATGCGGGGTGAATGTTTCAGGGATATGTCACTTTTTGTTTCAAAATCAACAGGCTGTTCAGGGCTGCACCGGCACCAGGGTTTCTTTGCGCTTGGGCAAGGTCGGCGGCCTGCGCTGTTGCAGGTGCAGGGCGAACAGGGCCGTCATCAGTACCGAGACCAGTGAGGCGCAGACCCAGAAAATCGACAGTGTCTGGAAGTCATATGCCTTGCTGCCATCACTGAGCACTGTGGTGCCGTGTTCGATTAACACCCCGGTGAGGATTTCCCCGGCGGCGGCTCCTGCGTAACTGGCGATGCCAATCATGCCCAGTGCAGCGCCCGCGGCCCCTTTGGCGGCGATGTCGGTGGCCATCAAGCCGCCCAAAAAGCACAGCAGCGCGCCCATCGACAGGCCGAAAAACAGCATGGCGGTTGCGTCGAGCCAATAGTGGCCCGCCGGAACGAACAGGAATGCGCTCAGCGACAAGGTGTTCATCAGGCCGAACAGCATGGCCAGTGCGTTGCGCTTGCCATTGAAAAAACGGTCGGAGATCAAGCCGCTGAGCCCGGTGCCGATGATGCCGAACACGCCGGTGATGGAGATCAGGGTCGAAGCGCTCAAGGTGTTGTACGCCTTGGCGTTCTCCAGAAAAAACACGCCCCAGGAGATCACCGCGTAACGGCCGATGTACATCAGGCACGACGCCATTGCCAACAACCACAGGGCCGGGTTTTTCAGCAGGGCCAATTGTTTGCTGAAGATGCTCGGTGCGGGCGAGTCGCCGGGGGTGGGCGTTTGCGCTTCATGGTGCACGGGAGGGAAGCCGCAGCTTTGCGGCGAGTCCGCCATGAAAAAGAAGATCAACGCCAGCCCGGCCAGCCCCATCAGGGTCGCCAGCCCGTAGCCATACTGCCAGCCCCACGTGACCACCACGGCGGCCACGGCCACGTAGGTCAGCGCCTCGCCCAGGCTGTGGGCAATCGACCAGAAGCCATAAAACGTGCCGCGTTCCTTGTCGCTGTACCAGCGTGACAGCGAGACACGCACGGCCCGACGCCCATCGACTGCGCCCAGCCGTTGAGGCCCCAGATCAGGGTCAGAATCACGGTGTTGGTGGTCAGGCCCATGCAGGCATTGACGAGGGCGCTGAGCAGCAGACCCAGCATCATGAAACGCCGCACGTTGGCGTGATCGGCCAGAAACCCGTTGACCAATTTGCCGATGGCGTAGGCGAAGAACAGTGCCGATCCGATGATCCCCAGTTGCGCGGGGCTGAGCAGGTTATGGGCGACCAGCGCGGGCTTGACCACGTTGAACGACAGGCGGCACACGTAGAACAGCGCGTAGCTTAGGGACATGGATAAAAAGGTTTGCCAGCGCAACCGCTTGAACCGATCCATGTCCGGGTTGGCCGGGCCTGGCCGGGCGGGCGCTGCCTTGAAGGCATTGAGCAAAGAAATCATGGCGCAAGGTTTCCTGTTTATTGTTTTTCAGTTCGCGCCCTGCAGGCACGCGCTGTTTCAGGTCAGGCAATGCTGTGGGTCAGGCGCTCAGCGACGGTCCGATCAATTGCGCCAGCGCAGGGTAGAGCTGCGGGGCGGCGACCAGTAACGGGTTGCCGTCGGTCAGGCCGTCGTCGCGCAAAAAGTCGCTGCAGTGCCCGCCGGCTTCGCGAACCAGCACCAGCCCGGCCAGGCAGTCCCAGCTGTTGATGTGGGTTTCGTAGTAGCCGAGCAAACGGCCTGCCGCGACGTAGGCAATCATTAATGCGCCCGAACCATTACGAATGAACATGCCGCCTTCATCCAGCAGGCGATTGAGGAACGGCAAAAAGTGTTCTTTGCCGCGCCGGTGCGAGGTGCCGACCCCGGTCAAGCCCTGGGTCAGATCGGTGGCCGGGTTCACTTCAATGCGGGTCTGATTCACAAAGGCGCCGTGGCCCCGGCAAGCATGAAACAGTTCGTCATGGTTGGCATCGGCCACGGCGCCCAGCCACGGTTCGCCGTCCACCAGCAGGCCAATCGACACGCACCAGGTGTGCAAGCCGTTGACGAAGCAACTGGTGCCATCAATGGGATCGACCACCCAGATGCAGCGTGCTTGCAAATCGCTGGCGCCGGTTTCTTCCCCTACAAAGCCGTCCTGCGGGAAGTGCTCGCTCAGTTGCTGCTTGATGAAGGTTTCAAGCTCGCGGTCGGCGATGCTGACCACGTCTTGCCCCACGCCCGCCTTGTGACTGACTTCCAGGCTGGCGCGCTGGCGGTAATAGTCGAGCCCCAGTTGCGCCGCTTGCACCGCGATGCGCTGAGCCTGACGGTAGCGTTCATCAAGGGCGAGTGGCTCGGGCGGCAGAAGGGCAGAAAGACGGTTCGGCATGCTGACATCCTCAGGTTTGCACACGTGTGCAATCGGGTTTCAAAAAAAGTGAGTCGTCCGGCTGCAGGAGAGAGGGTGCAGGGACGACCCACTGTTGAGGCCATACAACACGAAATAAAAATTCAATTCAAGGTCAAAATAAAACAATTATTCCAAAGTGCTGTTGCGTCTGACCAGCGTGACCGGGATAGAGCGGTGCGGCGTTGGCAGAAGAAAATTTTTCCGACGGGCGACAATCGCCGCGACGGCACTGTTGGCCAGTTCGCGGCTGTCCTGACGCAAGCTGGTCAGGCGGTAGGCCAGATGGGCGGCTTGGGGAATGTCGTCAAAGCCGATGATTTGCACGTCGTGGGGCACTGCCAGGTGGTGCTCAATACGCACACCGTCCATGGCGCCCAGGGCCAGCATGTCGGTGGCGCAGAAGAGGGCGTCGGGCCGCACCGCGCCACTGAACAAGTGCCGGACCGCCGCCAGTCCGCCTTCATAGCCGGGGGCTGCATCCTGCACCGCCAACGGGGTGATGCTTGCTGCGGCCAAGCCCTCGCTGAAGCCCAGCCAGCGTTCGCGACTGCTGAAATTGTGCAGGCCCTGGCCGATAAACGCCGGGCGCCTGGCACCGCTGGCCAGTAACGTCTGCGCCGCCAGCCGACCGCCGCCGCGATTGTCGCTGCCAATGATGTCGGCGCCCTCCAGTTCGTGACCCCGGTTAATCATCGCCACGGGGATGTGATGCTTGAGGTAGTGCTGCACCACCGACAGGGGCGGCGAGGCCGAGGTCAGAATCACCCCGGCAATTTGATAACTCAACAACGTGTGCAGCGATTGCTCCAGTTGCTGAGGGTTGTCGGCATTCATCAGCAGCGGCATCAGCCCCTGTTTGTTCAGGGCGTCGGTGATCGGGCTGAGCAGGCTGGCGCGGAACGGGCTTTCGAACCCGGCCGTGACCACCCCGACAAAGTTGCTGTAGCCCTTGTTCATGGTGCGGGCGATCAAGTTCACCTGATAGCCCAACGCCTGCGCGGCGGCCAGCACCTTGTCGCGTGTGTGGGGCGCAACGCTGGCGCCCGGGGTGAACGTGCGCGAAACCGCAGAACGCGACACCCCGGCGTGGCGGGCCACATCGTGGGCGGTGATTAAATGGGCGTCGTCTTTAGGCATACCGGGCACTGCGCGAAAAAGTAGAATCGCCACCCTAATGGCTTGCGCCCTAAATGCATAGGGAACCGGGCGCAGGATTTCAGGGATTTAACCCACGTGCGCTTGAAATACCGAACAGGTGGTGCGTATTTTGTACGGGTCGCCGTTCGCGGCTTGTACAACAACAAGGAAAGAGTCATGACGACCGATGGCCAGGGTTCACTCGCGCAGCGACTGACCGGCATTGATGAGATTGAATGTGTGACGCCGGATTTGAATGGCGTTCCCCGCGGCAAAGTGATGACCGCCGAGGGGTTCCTCGAAGGGCGACGCTTGCAGATGGCCCGTGGGGTGCTGCTGCAATGCATCATGGGCGGTTACCCGGAGTCGCGCTTTTACGGCAGCGATGACGGCGATCTGGCGCTGGTGCCCGATGCCGCGCACATCCATCGCCTGCCGTGGAGCACTCCACCCCGGGCGCTGGCCATCTGTGACGCCGACGAGCTGACAGGCGAAAGTTCGCGCCTGTCGACCCGGGGCCAGCTCAAAGCCGTGATCGCCCGGTATGCCGCCCGCGGCCTGGCGCCTGTGGTGGCCACAGAGCTTGAGTTCTTTGTCTTTGCGCCCAACACCGACCCGACCCAGCCGTTCCAGCCACCGCTGGGCCTGGACGGTCGTCGTGAAGTCGGCTTCTCGGCGTTCAGCATCAGTTCCAATAACGGCCTGCGTCCCTTCTTCAATGAAGTCTATGAATGCATGGCCGCGCTCGGGTTGCCCCGTGACACGTTCATGCACGAAATGGGCGTCAGTCAGTTCGAAATCAACTTGCTGCATGGCGATCCGCTGTTGCTGGCCGACCAAACCTTCCTGTTCAAACACCTGCTCAAAGAGGTCGCGCTCAAGCATGGCCTGACGGTGGTGTGCATGGCCAAACCGCTGGCGAAAACCGCCGGCAGTTCGATGCACATTCATCAAAGCGTGGTGGAGCTGGGCACCGGGCGTAACGTGTTCAGTGATGCGGCGGGCCAACCGACCGCGACGTTCCGCCATTTTATCGGCGGCCAGCAGGCCGGCATGGCGGACTTCACCGCCTTGTTTGCGCCAAACGTCAACTCCTACCAGCGCCTCTGCCACCCGTACGCGTCCCCGAACAATGCGTGCTGGTCCCACGACAACCGCGCTGCGGGCTTGCGCATTCCTGCCAGTTCGCCGGTGGCCCGGCGTGTCGAAAACCGTTTGCCGGGTGCCGACGCCAACCCCTATCTGGCGATTGCGGCCAGCCTCGCAGCGGGCTTGCACGGCATCGAAAACCAACTGGAGCCGACCCCTGCGATTCAAGGGGAATTCGAGGTGCCTGAGGCATTGTCATTGCCATGTACCTTGCATGCCGCTCTGGAGCGTCTCAAACGCAGTCACTTGGCGAAGGAACTGTTCGGCAAGGAGTTCATCGAAGGTTACATTGCGTCCAAGACGATGGAACTCACCAGCTTCTTTGATGAAATCACACCCTGGGAACGCCGCGTGTTAGCGGCTCAGGCTTAATCGTCCAGACGGCACAGGCTTCGGCTCAACCGTTTGAACCTGCTGCGTGCGGGCTGCCTTGGGGCAGTGCGCACGCCACTGCATGGAGTCGCGGGGAACGCCGATGCGCCAAATCTGGAAGTCTTTTAAAGCGTTGTATTTCGCCTCGCTGATGATGTTGATCGGCTCGGGCTTGCTCAGTACCTACCTTGCCTTGCGTCTGGCTGCCGACAATGTCGACGGCCTGTGGATCGGTGCCCTCATGGCGGCCAACTATTTTGGTCTGGTGCTGGGGGGCAAGATTGGTCACCGGTTGATTGCGCGGGTGGGGCACATCCGCGCGTATGCCACCTGCGCCGGTATTGTCGGCGCGGCGGTGCTGTGTCACGGCCTCACCGACTGGCTGCCGGTGTGGCTGCTGCTGAGGGTGATCGTTGGCCTGGGCATGATGTGCCAGTACATGGTCATTGAAAGCTGGCTCAACGAGCAGGCTGATGCCAAACAGCGTGGCGTGGTCTTTAGCCTGTACATGATTGCCTCGTACCTGGGCCTGGTGCTCGGGCAACTGATTCTGGTCATCCACCCGGCCCTTGGCCCGGAACTGCTGATGCTGGTGGCACTGTGTTTTGCGCTGTGCCTGGTGCCGGTGGCCATGACCCGGCGCATTCACCCGGCGCCGTTGCACCCTGCGCCGATGGACCCGAAGTTTTTCATCCAGCGGGTGCCGCAGTCCTTGATTGCCGTGCTGGGGGCGGGGTTGCTGGTGGGTTCGTTCTACGGTCTGGCGCCGCTGTATGCCACGCAGCAGGGCTTGTCCACCGAATTGGTCGGCTTGTACATGGGCTGCTGCATTTTTGCCGGGTTGCTGGCGCAGTGGCCACTGGGCTGGTTGTCCGACCGTTATGACCGGCCCCTGCTGATTCGCGTGTTCGCGTTCATTCTGGCGGTGGTGTCGCTGCCGCTGGCGATCCTGCCCTCAGTCCCCCTGGAGGTGCTGTTTATTGCGGGCTGGTTGAGCGCGCTGGTGCAATTTTGCATCTACCCGCTGGCCGTGGCGTTTGCCAATGACCACGTGGAAGCGGATCGCCGGGTGTCACTGACGGCGATGCTGCTGGTGACCTACGGCATCGGGGCCAGTATCGGGCCGTTGGTGGCGGGGGTATTGATGAAGGTGTTGGGCAGTCAGATGCTCTACGCGTTTTTCAGCCTGACGGGCCTGGTGCTGGTGTGGCGCATTCGTCCGAATGCGGTGACCAACCTGCATCAGGTCGACGATGCGCCGCTGCAGCACGTGGCCATGCCCGACAGCATGTCCAGCTCGCCTTTGGTGGCGGCGCTTGACCCTCGGGTCGATGAGCAGGTGGTGCAGGATCAGATGCAGGACAACGTAGAACCGACGGTCGTCCCTGAAAGCGCCGAAGGCCCTCAGCCCGAGGGAGAAGGCGCTGATCAGCCGCGTGTTTGAATCACTGTGAAATCTGCACCCTCTCCCGGTGGGAGAGGGTGAGGCGCTGCCTCAATAGTCGTCGTCTTTATCGAACCGTCGCGCATCGCGCTGCAGTTGATACACAAAACGCTCGACCTGACGCTGCACGCCGCCGCTCATGTTGTGAAAGCGCATGCCGGCAAAAGTGATGTTGAGGCGTTCTTCAAAATGCAGGTAGCGCAATTCCACGGGCGTGGTCATAGGGCCGAAGGGCAGGGCGGCGTTGAAGCGCTCGTAGACTTGCCCCAGTTGCAGGCGCTCGCTGACGTCGCCTTCAAAGCGCAGTTTGCAACCCGTGGCTGAGACATCCAGCAACTTGCCTTCCAGCGGGAATTTGATTTTGTCGCCATCGACTTTCACATTCACCAGATCCGCCAGCTTGAGGGCGGCACGGAACGCATTGCGGCGCTGGTGGTAGACGATCTCGGTCGGCAACGCACCGTGGTAGCAGCGGTGGCCGTCTTTGTCGTCAATGGTCAGTTGCGTGGTGCACTCCCAGGCAATGCGAACGCCGTCATGAAAGCCTTCAACGCGAAACGGCTCACCGGCTTCAAGGAAACGCTCACCGTCACGCGGGATCATTTCGTCAAAAGCCAGGGTCGCGGTGTCGCGATCAACTTCGACCAGATAGCTCTGAAAACGCTGACTGCGTTCGTGGAAGGTGATGATCAGCGGGTCGTGGCTCTCTTGTAGCATCCGCAAATGGGCGGAAATTTCCAAAGGCGTGGTAAGCACCTTGGGAGGCTGCGGAGCATCTTCAGCATGGGACACGGTTCATCAATCTCCAGACAAAATACAACAACACGCAAAAAAGAGGCATTTTGCCAGTATGTTGCGTCTTTAGGATAGTGCGGTCACGCGGGCTCACGCCTGGCTGAAAGCGCGTGGTTTGTTGACCAGTGCGGTGGTGCCGCGGGCGTCATACAGCGTATGGGCTTCGCCGCCGTGCAAAATGCGCTGCTGATTGGCTGTGATGAGTTGTTGGGTCTGGATGGCCTGGCCGTTGATCACATTGGCGGCCTGACAATCGGCCAGCACCTGATTCAATGCCTCGCTTTGAGCGAGCAGTTGCGGGCCGAGGTCCGAGTGGCTGGCCAGTTGCTCAAGCCCGCTGCGGTTGGCCGGCAATCCAAGCCCCGCCAGGATTTCGCTGCGCTTGCGGCCATGCTGATCGAGCAGAATGATCAACGACTGTTTGCGCGCCAGAATGTCTTCGAGCACCAACATGTCGCGCCCTTGCAGGGCAATGGTTTCGTCCTGCAGCAAGGCGAGCAGTTTCTCGGCAGGGGCGAAGTCGTCGTTGATCAGTTGCAATAAAGTCGTGTCGTGCATGGCTGGCTCTGGAATTTAAGCGTCCAAAAGCCTGGCGCTTGCCCCAAGGGCTAGCGCTGGGCTTCCAAGTTAAGCAATTTGCTGGCAACCCGATTGCTGTCGACGGTGTAGGTGCCGTCGGCGATGGCTTGTTTCAACTCGGCCACTCGGCCTTTGTCGACAATCGGTTGATCGCGCAGCGAATCGCTGATTTTTTGCAATTGTTGTGCCCCGTCACTGAGGTGCACAGATTCACCGCTCGGGGCGCTGACGCCCGCTTGCTCCTGAGTGGCAGGGGCCGATTGAGTGGCGCTGCCTGCTTCCTGACTGCTGTTGCTGCGCGCAGTGCCGGTTAAAGGCGCGGCGTTGTTAAGGCGACTGAAGTCGATGACCATGATGGAAAACCTCTGGGTATTTGGACGCTTGCCATGTTTTCGGCCATACCCGAGAAAACTTTAGGCACGATTAATCATACGGCGACGCGCAACCGTACTGATCTGCGTCAAGCGACAGTGTAGGAAAGTTGAGAGACGTATGCCAACTGTCCTACAAAGCCACCTCCACTTGCCCCGGCCCGGTAATGCGCGCCTTGATAACCCGTTTGGAGTTCAGGTTCTTCACCCGCACCTGTTCACTGAGGCCGCCGTCGGACAGGGCTTCGCCGGGCATTCTCACCGTCAAGGTGCCGCTACGGGCATTGATCACCACTTGATCGCCCTTGCGCACCACAGCCGCTTGCTCCAGGTGCGTCAGGGTCAGCACTTGATCGGTGACCATGGGTCGCAGAAGTTTTTGCCCGACTACCAGTTCCACGGCGGTCATGTAACCCTGCGTGATCAGGCCCACGTCGCGCTCGCGCAACACCACATCGTCATCGCTGATGATCGTGCCGCGCTTGAGGGGGTGGAGCACGGTCACCACCTCGCGAAATAACTTTACTTGTGCCGGGACAAAAATGGTCCAGGGCGAGCTACCCTCACAGCGCACACGCACCGTCACGCGACCCATGGGTTGCGCCGGGCTTTCGAGGGTGGCTGTCAATTCCTTGTCGCACTGAGCGAGGCGCAAGCGCGGATCAAGGTTATTGACCTGAATCTCGTAGCGGCCTTCTATCTGACCAGTGGCAAGGTAGTCTTCGACGGTGAATTCAAGAAAGCCTTGGGTCACGCCGATAAGCTGTGTAGGAGAAGTAAATCCATCTGCGTATGACTGTGTGCCCACGCTTATCAGGCAGACAGCCGCAAGCACGCTTGCACAGCGAAGGCGCAGCGTCTGAAGGATCGGCCGGTGGCAAGAAATTGTCGTTTTTGCATTCATGGCGGATAAATAGCAAAGCCCGTGCCGTTTACCGGGCGATGTGCGTCGCAACTTAAAGTTTCTAAGGGGAACCGTGTATGGCTGGGGTGATGGATTCGGTTAACCAGCGCACACAACTGGTCGGGCAGAACCGCCTGGAACTGTTGTTGTTTCGCCTGGATGGGCCACAGCTGTACGGGATTAACGTGTTCAAGGTGCGCGAGGTGCTGCAATGCCCCAAGCTGACCGTGATGCCCAAATCCCATCCTGTGGTGTGCGGTGTTGCGAGTATTCGGGGGGCGACCATTCCGATTCTGGATTTGGCCATGGCCACCGGTTCAGGCGCGCTGAAAGATCAAAGCAGCCCGTTTGTGATTATCACGGAGTACAACACCAAGACTCAGGGGTTTCTCGTGGGTGCGGTCGAGCGCATCGTCAACATGAACTGGGAAGAGATCCATCCGCCGCCCAAAGGCACGGGGCGTGACCACTACCTGACGGCGGTGACACGGCTGGACAATCAACTGGTCGAAATCATCGACGTTGAAAAAATCCTGTCAGAGGTTTCGCCGTCATCGGAAAGCATTTCCCACGGTGTGGTCGATGTCGACACCCACACCAAGGCCGTGTCGTTGCGGGTGCTGACGGTCGATGACTCGTCAGTGGCGCGCAAGCAGGTGTCACGTTGCCTGCAAACGGTGGGCGTGGAAGTGGTCTCGCTTAATGATGGTCGCCAGGCGCTGGAATATCTGCGCAAACTGGTGGACGAGGGCAAGGACCCGTCAGAAGAGTTTCTGATGATGATCTCGGACATCGAGATGCCGGAAATGGACGGTTACACCCTGACGTCTGAAATCCGTAGCGATCCGCGCATGCAAAATTTACACATCATTCTGCACACTTCGCTGTCCGGGGTATTCAATCAGGCGATGGTCAAGAAAGTCGGCGCCAATGACTTTCTGGCAAAATTCCGCCCTGATGACCTGGCATCCCGGGTCGTCGACCGGATCAAAGAAGCAGATCACAGCTAAGGACGCAGTCCTTGGCGGTCAACACGATTTATAGAGGCAGGATCATTTGTCTACGGCTAATTTGGATTTTGAGCAGTTCCGGGTTTTCCTGGAAAAAGCCTGTGGCATTTTGCTAGGGGAGAACAAGCAGTACCTTGTTTCCAGCCGACTGAACAAGCTGATGGAACAGCAAGGTATCAAATCACTGGGTGAGCTGATACAGCGCATCCAGAGCCAGCCCCGCAGCGGGCTGCGTGAGCAGGTGGTCGATGCGATGACCACCAACGAAACCCTGTGGTTTCGCGATACCTACCCCTTTGAAGTGCTGAAAAACAAAGTCCTGCCTGAGTTGACCAAGGCCCATCCGGGGCAACGTTTACGCATCTGGTCGGCCGCCTGCTCTTCGGGGCAGGAACCGTATTCGCTGTCGATGGCCATCGATGAGTTTGAGCGCAGCAACCTCGGGCAATTGAAAGCGGGGGTGCAAATTGTTGCCACCGACCTGTCCAGCCTGATGCTCAACAACTGCAAGACCGGCGAGTACGACAGCCTGGCGATCGGCCGCGGTTTGTCCCAGGAGCGCTTGCAGCGTTACTTCGAGCCTAAAGGGCCGGGGCGCTGGATGGTCAAGGCGCCGATCAAGAGCCGTGTGGAGTTTCGCTCGTTCAACCTGCTGGACAGTTACGCCGGGTTGGGCAAGTTCGACATGGTGTTCTGCCGCAACGTGCTGATCTATTTCTCGGCAGAGGTCAAAAAAGATATCCTGTTGCGCATTCACAGCACCTTGAAGCCGGGCGGCTATTTATTCCTGGGCGCCTCCGAAGCGCTCAACGGGTTGCCGGATCACTACCAGATGATCCAGTGCAGCCCGGGGATCATCTACCAGGCCAAGTAATCCTAACGGGAGCCCACAAGGCTCCCGTTTTTTATGGCGCTGTGGGGCGGCGGTGCGAGTGTCCCGTGCAACAAAGCGGCAGAAAAGCGGCAGTCGGCGGTCAGTGATTGCCGCTTTTCTGGCATTGCCGGGCCCCAGCCCCCGGCAAAGCCTTGAAATACGGGCATGTGAATATTGGCACGGGGTTTGCTCTATCCAGAGCAAGAAGGACCTGAACCACATGTTCAGGTCAGCCCACAAAGGTTTTTCGACATGAGCATCAGCTTCGATAAAGCGCTCGGTATCCATGAGCAAGCCCTGGGTTTTCGCGCCCAGCGCGCTGAAGTCCTGGCCAATAACATCGCCAACGCCGACACCCCGAACTACAAGGCTCGGGATCTGGATTTTGCTTCTGTGCTCGCTGCACAGAATGACAAGAACAAGAACGGCAGCTTTGCCTTGAACATGACCAACAGTCGCCACATCGAAGCCCAGGGCTTGAGCAGCGGCGATGAATCGCTGTTGTACCGCACGCCGATGCAGCCCTCCATCGACCAGAACACGGTCGACGCTCAGCTCGAACAATCGAATTACGCAGAGAACGCGGTCAACTTCCAGGCCAGCTTCACCCTGCTCAACAGTAAATTCAAAGGGCTGGTGTCAGCCCTGCGCGGAGAGTAATCCATGTCTCTAGCCAGTGTTTTCAATATTGCCGGTAGCGGCATGAGTGCTCAGACCACGCGCCTGAACACCGTGGCCAGTAACATTGCCAACGCCGAAACCGTGTCGTCGAGCATCGACCAGACTTACCGCGCACGGCACCCGGTGTTTGCCACCATGTTTCAAGGTGCGCAAAACGGTACAGGCGATTCGCTGTTCCAGAATCAGGATGCCGCCGGGCAGGGCGTACAAGTACTGGGCGTGGTCGAAGACCAGAGCAACCTCGAAGCCCGCTATGAACCGAACCATCCTTCTGCCGACGCCAAGGGGTATGTGTACTACCCCAACGTCAACGTGGTTGAAGAAATGGCTGACATGATTTCCGCCAGTCGTTCGTTCCAGACCAACGCAGAAATGATGAACACCGCCAAAACCATGATGCAGAAGGTCCTGACCCTCGGTCAGTGATAAGGAACGACGCAAATGAGTGTGACCGATTCCGTCAGCAACAAGACCCTTAATCAGGTGCTGGCCAACTCCTCTCAGGCCAAGGCCATGGACACCAGCCTTGCGGCTGCTTCCAAGGCCGTGGCGGGCAACAGCAAGGCATTGGGCAAAGATGCGTTCATGCAATTGCTGGTCACCCAGTTGAAAAACCAGAACCCGCTGGACCCGCAGGACAACACCGCATTCGTTGCGCAGTTGGCCCAGTTCAGCAGCCTGGAAGGCATCACGTCCCTGAACGAATCGGTGACGGCCATCACCGGCGGCTTGCAATCCTCGCAGGCGCTGCAGGCTTCGTCGCTGGTAGGGCGTTCCGTGATCGTGCAAACCGGTGAAGCCTTGGTGGACCCTGCCAGCGAGAAGCCGTTCAACGGCACCGTGGTGGTCAAAGATGCTAACTCCTCACCCACCATCAAGATCACCGATGCCGATGGCGTTGTGGTCCGAACCCTCGAAATGGGCGCCCAGAAAGCCGGCAATGTCGATTTCACCTGGGACGGCAAAAACGATGACGGTGAACTGATGCCCAAGGGCAACTACACCTTCACCGCGTCGACAAAAACTGACACCGGAACCACGGCCCTCACCACGTACCTGCCCGCCACTGTCAACAGTGTGACGCTGAGCAAGACGGGGGGGGAAGTGATGCTCAATCTCGCAGGCCTGGGCAGCATTGGCATGTCCAAAGTCCAGACCATTGGCCTCTAAGCCGACTCATACGCCTTAAGGAGTGCAACATGTCTTTCAATATCGGCCTTAGCGGCCTCTATGCGGCCAGCAAGCAACTCGACGTGACCGGCAACAACATCGCCAACGTCGCCACATCCGGCTTCAAATCGTCCCGTGCCGAGTTCTCGGACATTTACTCGGCCAGCAAGCTGGGCATTGGCAGCAAAACCATCGGCAGCGGTGTGAACTTGGCCAACGTCTCGCAGAACTTTGGTCAGGGCGCTATCAACAACACGGGCAACCTGTTGGACATGGGCATCCAGGGCAACGGTTTTTTTGTGCTGAGCGACAACGGCTCCCTGAGCTACACCCGTGCCGGTACGTTCAAGGCCGATAAAGACGGCTACGTGACCAACACCGACGGGACCGCGCGCTTGCAAGGCTATGGCGTTGACGCCAACGGCAAGATCGTCAACGGCGTACTGACCGACCTGCGCATCGACACCTCGAACCTGGCGCCACGCGCCAGCGGCTCGGTGGAATCGACCATCAACTTGAACTCGACCAGTGATGTGGTCGATCAGGTGGCCAACAAGTTCGATCCGCTGAAGTCCGAGAGCTACTCCAGAAAATTCTCCACCACCATCTACGACACTCAGGGCAACCCCCATGAGATGGATCAGTACATGGTGAAAACGGACTCCAACACCTGGAAAGCCTACACCCTCGTCGATGGCCGCAACCCGGACGGCAGCCCGGTGACGGGAACGGGCGCCAAGGACCCAGTGCCTTCGACCATGGTGTTTGATTCTGCAGGCGCCCTGACCAGCGTCACCACGCCAAACCCGGTGCCGGGCGAACCGGACATCATCAGCAGCACCTTGACGGTGACTGACTGGGTGCCGGGCGC
Organism: Pseudomonas lundensis; assembly: GCF_001042985.1. Classification (GTDB taxonomy): domain Bacteria; phylum Pseudomonadota; class Gammaproteobacteria; order Pseudomonadales; family Pseudomonadaceae; genus Aquipseudomonas; species Aquipseudomonas lundensis. The sequence goes on along the minus strand of NZ_JYKY01000009.1, from coordinate 146,991 downwards.
CACTGTCAACGGTGCGTGGGTTTCCAACGGTGCAGCCGCCAAAGATGGCGGTATTGCCATCAACATGGCCAAAACGACCCAGTACAACACTGACACCTCGCGCAACCCGCCGACTCAGGACGGCTACGCCACTGGCCAGATCACCAACCTGACCATCGATGGCTCGGGCGTGATGTTTGCTAACTTCAGCAACAACCAGAGCCGTGCCATCGGCCAGATCTCCCTGGCCAGCTTCACCAACGAACAAGGCTTGCAGCCTGTGGGCGGCACGGCGTGGAAAGAGACATTCGCTTCGGGCCAGGCCGGTTACGACGCACCGAAGGTCGGTACCCTGGGGGCAATCCAGTCCAACTCGCTGGAAGACTCCAACGTGAACCTGACCAACGAGCTGGTTGACCTGATCAAGGCGCAAAGCAACTACCAGGCGAACGCCAAGACCATCTCCACCCAGAGCACCATCATGCAGACCATCATTCAGATGACCTGATGGGCGAATGCGTCTTCAAAAAGCCCCTCGACTGAGGGGCTTTTTTTTGCCTGCAGATTCATCACGGCCTGGCACGGAGCACCGCGTCATAGCTGTTCGAGAAAACGGGCGCTGGATTGTTCACCCGCCAAAACAAAACCCCCGTTAAACCCACCTGTTGCCAGGGTTTAACGGGGGTTTCAGTCAAGCGGTGTGACCCGCTGGACAGCTCAGCTTATTGACACGCTTCGCAATCCGGCTCGTCAATGGCGCATGCTTTTGGCACCGGAGCCGGGCCCGCAGGGGCGGCGGCGACGTCTTCACTTTTGTTGCCGCTCGATACGGCGTTGAGCTTACCAGTGTTGACGGTGGACTTCTCGGTGCTGGTGGCAGCCAGGGCACGGAGGTAGTACGTGGTTTTCAGGCCGCGGTACCACGCCATGCGGTAGGTGACGTCCAGCTTCTTGCCCGAGGCGCCCGCGATGTACAGGTTCAGCGACTGAGCCTGGTCGATCCACTTCTGGCGGCGGCTGGCAGCGTCAACGATCCACTTGGTGTCGACTTCAAACGCAGTGGCGTACAGCTCTTTGAGCTCTTGCGGGATGCGTTCGATCTGCTGCACGGAACCGTCGTAGTACTTCAGGTCGTTGATCATGACCGAGTCCCACAGGCCGCGGGCCTTGAGGTCGCGAACCAGGTACGGGTTGATCACGGTGAATTCGCCCGACAGGTTCGATTTCACGTACAGGTTCTGGTAGGTCGGTTCGATCGACTGCGAGACGCCAGTGATGTTGGCAATGGTCGCGGTCGGTGCGATGGCCATGATGTTGGAGTTACGAATGCCTTTCTGAACACGGGCGCGAACCGGTGCCCAGTCCAGGGATTCGTTCAGGTCAACGTCGATGTACTTCTGGCCGCGCTGTTCGATCAGGATCTGTTGCGAATCCAGTGGCAGGATGCCTTTGGACCACAGCGAGCCCTGGAACGTCTCGTAAGCGCCACGCTCGTCAGCCAGGTCGCAGGACGCCTGAATGGCGTAGTAGCTGACCGCTTCCATCGACTTGTCGGCAAACTCGACCGCTGCTTGCGAAGCATACGGAATGTGCTGCAGGTACAGCGCGTCCTGGAAGCCCATGATCCCCAGGCCGACCGGACGGTGCTTGAAGTTCGAGTTACGCGCTTGCGGCACCGAGTAGTAGTTGATGTCGATCACGTTATCGAGCATGCGCACGGCCACGTCGATGGTGCGCTTGAGCTTGGCGGTGTCCAGCTTGCCGTCCACGATGTGGTTCGGCAGGTTGATCGAGCCCAGGTTGCAGACCGCGATTTCATCCTTGTTGGTGTTCAGGGTGATCTCGGTGCACAGGTTCGAGCTGTGAACCACGCCCACGTGCTGCTGCGGGCTGCGCAGGTTGCACGGGTCTTTGAAGGTCAGCCATGGGTGGCCGGTTTCAAACAGCATGGACAGCATTTTGCGCCACAGGTCTTTGGCCTGGATGGTCTTGAACAGCTTGACCTTGCCCGGGTACTCGGTCAGGGCTTCGTAGTACTCGTAACGCTCTTCGAAGGCTTTGCCGGTCAGGTCGTGCAGGTCCGGTACTTCGGAAGGCGAGAACAGGGTCCACTTGCCGTCATCGAAGACGCGCTTCATGAACAGGTCAGGGATCCAGTTGGCGGTGTTCATGTCGTGGGTACGACGACGGTCATCACCGGTGTTCTTGCGCAGCTCGATGAACTCTTCGATGTCCATGTGCCAGGTTTCAAGGTAAGCGCATACGGCGCCCTTGCGCTTGCCACCCTGGTTCACGGCGACGGCGGTGTCGTTGACCACCTTGAGGAACGGCACCACGCCCTGGGATTTGCCGTTGGTGCCTTTGATCCATGAGCCGAGCGCACGTACCGGGGTCCAGTCGTTGCCCAGGCCGCCTGCGAATTTGGACAACATGGCGTTGTCGTGGATCGCGTGGTAAATGCCCGACAGGTCGTCCGGCACGGTGGTCAGGTAGCAGCTGGACAGCTGTGGACGCTGAGTGCCGGCGTTGAACAGGGTCGGTGTCGACGACATGTAGTCGAAGGACGACAACAGGTTGTAGAACTCGATGGCGCGGTCTTCTTTTTGCTTCTCTTCGATCGCCAGGCCCATGGCCACACGCATGAAGAAGATCTGCGGCAGTTCGAAACGCACGCCATCCTTGTGGATGAAGTAACGGTCGTACAGGGTTTGCAGGCCTAGGTAGGTGAACTGCTGATCGCGCTCGTGGTTGATCGCCTTGCCCAGTTTTTCCAGGTCGAAGGTGGCCAGCACCGGGTTCAGCAGGTCGAACTCAATACCTTTGGCAATGTAAGCAGGCAGCGCCTTGGCGTACAGGTCGGCCATCTCGTGGTGAGTGGCGCTTTCGGCAACATTGAGGAAATTCAGGCCTTCGGCACGCAAGGTGTCCATCAGCAGGCGGGCGGTCACGAACGAGTAGTTCGGCTCACGCTCAACCAGGGTGCGGGCCGTCATCACCAGCGCGGTGTTGACGTCGCTCAGGGCCACGCCGTCGTACAGGTTTTTCAGGGTTTCGCGCTGGATCAGGTCGCCGTCCACTTCTTCCAGGCCTTCGCAGGCCTCGGTGACGATGGTGTTCAGGCGGCCCATGTCCAGCGGCGCGAAGCTGCCGTCGGCGCGGGTGATGCGGATCGACGGGTGCGCTTGCACGGCGTCTTCGGCCGGTGCGCGGGTGGCGCGCTCCTTGGAGCGGGCATCGCGGTAGATCACGTAGTCGCGGGCCACTTTCTGCTCGCCGGCACGCATCAGGGCCAGTTCAACCTGGTCCTGGATTTCTTCGATGTGGATGGTGCCGCCCGAAGGCATGCGACGCTTGAAGGTTGCGGTGACCTGTTCGGTCAGGCGGGCAACGGTGTCGTGAATGCGTGACGAAGCGGCTGCATTGCCGCCTTCAACTGCAAGAAACGCTTTGGTGATGGCGACGGTGATCTTGTCATCGGTGTAAGGAACGACGGTTCCGTTACGCTTGATCACGCGCAATTGGCCTGGCGCAGTTGCCGACAGATCCAGATTTGAATCGTTCTGCGACGCGGTGCCCTGCGAGTTCTCGCGAGTTGAGTCGGTTTGCATGGGTGTCTCCACATTCTCTATGTTTATTTGGGCGCCTCAAAAAGGTGCCCACCGTTCCGTCCTGACGCACTACAACCGGGGATAAACCGGGCATAACGACCTCGGGACGTACAGAAAGGGGTGTTTTGGCCGCTTCCTTGCCGAAGTCTCAGATTTGCGCATACCGCCTCAAATCTTATTCCTGGTGGGTGACAGTCTTTGTACTGCAACACCCGGGCCGCTTTCCGCGCCAGCGCTGGAAAACGGTTGCCATCCGCATGAGCGGTTTGGGCTTTGAAAACGCTGTTTGGTTCAACCCGACAGGGGCGAGAAAAGCACTTGAAATTCTCGGCTGAGTTGTGTTGGGTTTTTGCCCTAAAACCCTATATGTGGGGTCTTTTGGCGGAATTGATACAAGATATGCGTTTTACAGGAGGTGTGCAATGCACCACCTGTGGATAACCCTGTGTGTAATTTGTGTATGAACCCTCGAATCTCCACGTAGGCCGCATGACACCGGCATTCCACCGTCTGTCACTGTTTTTGCCAGGAGGAAATCGGGCGCGCTGGATTTTGAGGGCGCGAACCCTACCACAAAAAACAGCGCTGTCCGAACGCATTTTGAGGCGGGCGCAAAGATCGAAAAGGTCAAGCGGATATTGCGCTCAAGAAGTGCCGGGAAGACCGTTCAAAGCCTCCCCGGCGGCGACGTCAGAGCAGCTGGAAACTCGTTTGCTGGACGTTTTGCGAATCCAGGCCAATTTGCACGTTGAATTCGCCGGGTTCGGCAGCGTACTGGAGTTGGGTGTTGTAAAACTTCAGGGCGTCTTCGTCGATGCTGAACTGCACGACCTTTTCTTCCCCCGGCTGGAGCATCAGCTTCTGGAAGTTTTTCAGCTCTTTGACGGGGCGGCTCATCGACGCACTCACGTCCTGTATATAAAGCTGCACCACGGTTTCACCGGCGCGCTGCCCGGTGTTCTTCACCGTCACGCTGGCCGTCAGGGCTGACCCGGGCTTGAGGGTGTTGGCCGACAGTTGCGGCGCCGACACGCTGAAGTCGGTGTAGCTCAAGCCATAACCGAACGGGTAGAGCGGGGTGTTCGGGGCATCGAAATACTGCGAGGTGTAGTTGCCCGGCTTGCCCGGCGTGAACGGTCGACCGATGCGTAGGTGGCTGTAGTAACTCGGAATCTGGCCCACCGAGCGGGGGAAGGTGATCGGCAGCTTGCCCGAGGGGTTGTAGTCACCGAACAGCACGTCGGCAATCGCATTGCCGCCTTCTGTGCCGCTGTACCAGGTTTCCAGCACGGCATCGGCCTGTTGCACCTGATCGCCGATTGACAGCGGGCGGCCATTCATCAAGACCAGCACCAGCGGTTTGCCGGTGGCCTTGAGGGCACTAATCAACGCGCGTTGTGTCGCAGGCAAGTCGAGGTCGGTGCGGCTGGCCGCTTCGTGGGACATGCCCCGGGCTTCGCCTACCACGGCCACAATCACATCGGCCTGTTGCGCCACCTTGACGGCTTCATCGAGCATCGCTTGTGCGGGACGCGGGTCGTTGGTCAGGTCGAGCATGTTGGGGTTGGAGTAATTGAGGTAGTCGACCACGGCCTGATCATCGGTCACGTTGGCACCACGGGCGTAGGTCAGCGTGCCCGGTTTGCCCACGGCAGCGCGCAAGCCTTCAAGCACGGTCACCGACTGCGCGGGAACCCCGGCGCCCGACCAGCTGCCGAGCATGTCGATCTTCGAATCGGCGAGCGGCCCGATCAACGCGATGTTCGCCCGCTTGTTCAAAGGCAGGGTGCGCGATTCATTCTTGAGCAGCACTTGGCTCTTGCGCGCCACCTCGCGGGCCTCGGCCCGGTGCAGGCGGCTTTCGGCATTGATGTCGGCCGGATCGTCTTCGGCTTTGCCGATACGCAGGTACGGGTCTTTAAACAGGCCCATGTCGTACTTGGCGCCCAGCACTTCACGTACCGCGTTGTCCAGGTCGCTTTGTGGCACTTTGCCGGACCTGATCAGGCCCGGCAGTTCCTTGCCATACACCAGGTCATTCATGCTCATGTCGACCCCGGCCTTGATCGCCAGCGTGGCGGCTTCACGCTCATCCTTGGCCACGCCGTGCTTGATCAGTTCCAGAATCGCGCCGTGGTCACTGACCGCCACGCCTTTGAAGCCCCATTGCTTGCGCAACAAATCCTGCATCAGCCAGGTGTTGGAGGTGGCCGGTACACCGTTGATCGAGTTCAGCGCCACCATCACGCTGCCCGCGCCGGCGTCGATGGCGGCGTGGTAAGGCGGCAGGTAATCCTGAAACATGCGCGTCGGGCTCATGTCGACGATGTTGTAGTCGCGGCCGCCTTCGACGGCGCCATACAGGGCGAAATGCTTGACGCTGGCCATGATGTTGCCGGGCAGGGCCGGGGACACGCCTTGATACGCCTGCACCATGACTTTGGCGATGCGCGAGACCAGGTAGGTGTCTTCCCCGAACCCTTCAGAGGTGCGCCCCCAGCGCGGGTCGCGGGCGATGTCGACCATCGGGGCAAAGGTCAGGTCAAGGCTGTCGGCGCTGGCTTCTTTGGCCGACACCCGACCGCTCAGGGCGATGGCGTCCATGTCCCAGCTGGAGGCCAGCGCCAGGCTGATCGGGAAAATGGTGCGGTGCCCGTGAATCACGTCGTAGGCAAAAAACATCGGGATTTTCAGCCGGCTGCGCATGGCAGCGTCTTGCATGGGGCGGTTTTCGGGGCGCGTCACCGAGTTGAACGTGCCGCCGATGCGGCCTGCCGCAATTTCCGTGCGAATCAACTCTCGCGGCATGTCTGACGCAATGCTGATAAGGCGCAACTGCCCGACTTTTTCATCCAGGGTCATCCGGCTCATCAAGTCCGTGATGAACGCCGCTTTATGCTCCAGCGCGACGGACGGGGTCTGCGCCCACGCGCAGGAACTGGCCAGGCTGATGGCGATGCCCAGCAAACACATTTTTCTCATGGAATTCTTCTACGCAGCCGCTCACATAAAGCGAGGAAGCCCTGCGCTCTTGAAGCGATATCGTTCTGGATTGGGATAGGGACTACTTAACTTAAAGAATTACCCTATCTTTAGTAGGAGTAGCCCTACATGCGAGAAGTCTTTTATCTGATTCGTTGCCCGCAATCCAGTGCTGCTGGCGATATTCAATGAAGGCGATGGAGTTTTTCTCGGGCAGGCGATGTCTATGAATTCAATGCGATCATTTTGGAGCGTCACAACCATGGGAATACAACGCGTACAGGCCGCCACCGGCTGGAAAGTCATGGCGTTGCTGCTGATGAGCAGCGTCTTGGCCGGATGCGGTATCAACACCATTCCGACCCTTGACGAGCAGGTCAAGGCGGCCTGGTCACAGGTGCAAAACCAGTATCAGCGTCGTTCGGATCTGATCCCCAACCTGGTAGAGACAGTCAAGGGCGCGGCCAAACAGGAGCAGGCGACGCTGACCGCGGTGATTGAAGCGCGGGCCAAGGCCACCTCGATTCAAGTGGATGCCAGCACCCTCAATAACCCTGAAAAACTCAAGCAGTTTCAGGATGCGCAAAATCAGCTGACTGGTGCCTTGAGCCGATTGATGGTGGTTTCCGAGCGCTACCCGGACCTCAAGTCCAACCAGAACTTCCTCTCGTTGCAATCGCAGCTCGAAGGCACGGAAAACCGCATCAGCGTGGCCCGTCGCGACTTCATTCTCGCGGTCGAGCGTTACAATACCGAGATCCGCACCTTCCCGGGGCGTCTGTGGCATGCCGTGATGTACAGCGATTTGCCCGTGCGTCCGACGTTCGAAGCCACCAGCCCGGACGCCGACAAAGCGCCTGAAGTGAAGTTCTGACGCTCGGCCCGTGTGCCAGCCTGTGGCAGCGGCCACAGGCGCTGTGTCCCATTGATGAGGTGCTAATGCGCGTATTGAAACCGGGTCTTTGCGTGTTGCTGTGGCTTTTTATGGCCACGGCGCACGCGTTGACTTTTCCCGCGCTCAGCGGCCGCGTGGTCGATGACGCCCACATGCTCGACCCCGCCACGCGTCAACAGCTGACGCAAACCCTTGAAAGCCACGAAAAAGCCACGGGCGAGCAAGTGGTGGTGGTCACCGTGCCTGACCTGCAAGGCACCTCCATTGAAGACTTCGGTTACCAATTGGGGCGCGCCTGGGGCATCGGGCAAAAAGACAAGAACAACGGTGCATTGCTGATCGTCGCCCGTGATGATCGCAAACTGCGCATTGAGGTCGGTTATGGGCTGGAAGACCGCCTGACAGACGCGCAGTCGTCCGTCATCCTCAACCAGGTCATCACCCCTGCGTTCAAGGCAGGCCAGTTCAGTCAGGGCATCAGCGACGGCGTGGCCGCGATGCTGCATGTACTGGGCGGCGATCCCCTGGCAGAACCGGCCTACGCCAGCGGCCAGGGGGAGGGCAGTGATTTCATGGCCGAGCATCCCTTTGTCGTACTGCTGCTATTTGTCCTGTTTGTCATAGTGGTCGCCGCCTGCCAGTTTTATGGCATTTGTACTGCCGGGGGCTCAGGCGGTTCGCGCTCCGGTGGCTTTGGCGGGGGCGGCTTCGGCGGTGGCCGAGGAGGTGGCGGCTTCATTGGCGGTGGCGGCAGTTTTGGCGGCGGCGGTGCTTCTGGCGGCTGGTAATTCATTTTTAGACGAGCATTGATACCCATGGCTTTACTCACACAAGCGCAACAACGGCAGGTCGAAGACGCCGTGACCCGTGCCGAACAACACACAGACGCCGAAATCGTCACCGTCCTGGCGCCGCGCGCAGACGACTACAGTTACATCCCCTTGTTGTGGGCGAGCCTGATTGCGCTGCTGGTGCCTGCACTGGCGCACTTCTTCATGGCCGGTATGCAGACGTATTCCTTGCTGATGCTGCAATGGGCCACATTCGTGGTGTTAAGCCTGATTTTTCGCATTCCTGCGATCACCACGCGGCTGATCCCGCCGCGCGTACGGCACTGGCGTGCGAGCAACCTGGCGCGCCGCCAGTTTCTTGAGCAAAAACTGCACCACACCGAAGGGCGCACGGGCGTACTGATTTTTGTCAGCGAGGCCGAGCGCTACGTCGAAATCATCGTGGACGAAGGCATTTCCCGGCATCTGGACAACAGTGACTGGGGCACCATCGTCAGCGATTTCACGCGTCGCGTGGGCCTGGGCCATACCGCCGAAGGGTTCATTGCCTGCATCGACGCCAGCGCTGAACTGCTGGCCACCCACATCCCGAAAACCCATCCGCGTAACCAACTGCCGAATCGGTTGGTGGTGTTGTAATTGACGCCCCTTGAAATAACCCCGTGCTCATGGCGGCCAACACGCCTAAAATGGCCGCCATTCCTTTCCTGATTTCCCCTCCTGCATCCCCCGAGGCGCTTTTTTCAATGTCAGTGACTGCTACCACCGCCGCGTCTGCACCGGATCATCGTGCGCAATTTTTGAACCTGCTGGACACCGGCCTGGCGCAAAACTCGTTTATCAAGCTGGTGCTGGCCAAGTACGTGGGGCCTGAGCCTGAGCTGCAGCGGGTCATCATCAAGCAGGTCACGGTCAAGGATCAGCCTTGCCTGTCGTTTGTGTACCGCTACAAAACCCGCGATATCACCAAGAATTTACCGCTGGACGAGGCGGTGACGACGATTGCCGCTTTGTTGCCGCAAGCGTTCAAGAACGCGCACCTGCTGACCCTGACCGACGAAGTGCAGCTGGAGTACAGCAAAAAAGGCAAAAGCTCGCTGTTCAGGGGCAAAAGCCAGCACGCGCGGGAAGTGCCGTCGGCTGAGCATAATCGTGAGAAAAATCGCTTTCTGGACCTGACGCGTCCGTTTTTGGCTGATCTGGGCGTGACCAATAAACAGCAAGAACTGATCCCGGCCATGTCGCGCAAGTGGAAGCAGATCAACAAGTTCATTGAAGTGTTTTCCCACGCGCTGAGCAGCTCGCCGCTCACGCTGGATCAGCCGGTCAAGGTGGTGGATTTCGGTTCGGGCAAGGGCTACCTCACGTTTGCGATTCACGATTACCTGCGCCACAGCCTGCACGCTGAAGGCGTGGTCACCGGCGTTGAGCTGCGTGAAGACATGGTCACGTTGTGCAATAACGCGGCGCAGCGTCTGGAGCATCCGGGCCTGAGCTTTCTGCATGGTGACGTGCGCAGTTTTGCACCGACGCCGATTGACGTGATGATCGCGCTGCATGCCTGTGACATCGCCACCGATTACGCGATTCACATGGGCATCCGCTCGGGCGCCGCGATCATCATGTGTTCGCCGTGCTGCCATAAGCAGATCCGCCTGCAAATCCAGAGCCCGGCGCTGCTCAAGCCGATGCTGCAATACGGCCTGCACCTGGGCCAGCAGGCCGAGATGGTGACAGACAGCCTGCGGGCGTTGTTTCTGGAAGCCTGCGGTTATGACACCAAGGTGTTTGAGTTCATCTCGCTGGAACACACCAACAAGAACAAAATGATCCTCGCGGTCAAACGCGCCGAGCCTGTAGACCCTGCGCAGTTGCTGGTGAAGATTCAAGAACTCAAGGCGTTCTACGGCATTGAGGAACACTGCCTCGAAACCCTGCTCCGGGCCGATGGGTTGCTGAAGTAAGCCTGTGTAGTACCGGGTTATTACCCGTGTAGGTACTCAGTGACTACTCTTGTGGGGTTTCCGAGCTTTCGAAAACCAACGATGACCCGCAGGCCTGCCTCCGGCAGCGCCTGCCAGGGCAATCCTCACTCACGGGAGTACGCGACATGGCGGCGAAAAAAATTCTGATGCTGGTGGGCGATTACGTCGAAGACTACGAAGTGATGGTGCCGTTTCAGGCGCTGTTGATGATCGGCCATCAGGTGCACGCCGTCTGTCCGGGCAAAACCTCGGGGCAGACCGTGCGCACGGCCATTCATGACTTTGAAGGCGATCAGACCTACAGCGAAAAGCCCGGCCACCTGTTTGGCCTGAATTGTGATTTCGACACGGTCAAGGCGGGCGACTACGACGCCTTGTTGGTGCCAGGTGGTCGTGCGCCGGAATACCTTCGCTTGAATGAAAAAGTACTTGAACTGGTGCGCGACTTCGACAAGGCCGGTAAGCCCATCGCTGCGGTGTGCCACGGTGCGCAGTTGCTGGCGGCGGCCGGGATCCTGGAAGGTCGCGAGTGCAGCGCCTACCCTGCGTGTGCCCCGGAAGTGCGACTGGCGGGCGGTACGTTTATGGATATCGACGTCAGCCAGGCCCATGTGCAGGGCAATTTGGTCACCGCGCCTGCCTGGCCCGCGCACCCTGCGTGGCTGGCGGCGTTTGTGAGCCTGCTGGGCACCACCATTACCGTGTAAGACGAGGGCGTGACCATGTGTGAACTGTACGTCAAAGCCGATCCGATTCTGTACGAGTCACGCTCGCGATCGTTGCGTATCGGTGGCGTGGTCACGACGTTGCGTCTGGAAAACCAGTTCTGGGACATCCTCAGTGAAATCGCCGACGCCGATGGCATGACCACCAATCAACTGGTGGCCAAGCTCTACGAAGAAGTGATGGATTACCAAGGCGAAGTGGTCAACTTCGCCTCGTTCCTGCGGGTCAGTTGCACCCGTTACCTGAGTCAGCGTCGGGTGCCGTCGATCGGTTTGAATGTGGTGCCGCGCAAGCACGGTTGATGGTCGTGCTCGCCGCAGCGGCCAGGGTCGCTCTCAGAAGAAACGGGTCACGCTGATCTTGGCATTGCGGCCCTGGCTGTAGGCGTTATCCCCACTGAGCATCGGCTGGTAACTTTTGTTGAACAGGTTGTCGACCGTGAAGTTGACCTCGGTGCCTTTGAGGTAAGGCTGCTGAGGGGTCCAGTTGGCGAACAGGCCCTGCACGTTGTACCCGTCATTGGCGTGTTGGTCGTAGTAGCGATCCCCTAACACACTGATCTCGTTACCCGAATACTTGTCGCTTGGCAGACGGTCGGTCTTGCGCACGAACTCACCTTTCCAGCCCACGCGTGCATCCCATGCCGGAATTTTGGTCCCCAGCACGGCGACCCATTTAGGCGCCGGAATGTCACGTGCCCAGACGTTTGGCCCCCACGGGTTGGTGTAGGCACCTTGGTGTTTACCGGTCATCCACGCGTACGACAGTGATCCGAACAGGTACGTGGATTCGTAGAAACTTTCAACTTCAAAGCCCTTGATGGTCACACTGCCAATGTTGCGGTAGTTCGGTATGTTGCCCGGCCCGCAGTCTTTGGACAGGCTGCCCGCCGCTGTCTGGGCGGCACAGCCGACGCCGGTGGCCTTGAATATTTCATTGTCGACGGTGTTTTGAAACAGCGTGGTGCGGATCAGTGCATGGTCGCTGTCAGTAAAGATCTGATCGAAGTTGGTGATGTTGCCTGCTCGCCAGCCTGTGATCCTTTCCGGTTTCAGATTCAGGCTGGTCGCTGTGCGACTGCCGAGCCCTTGTAGCTCGTATTGTTCGTCGATGACCGGGGCGCGCCAGGTTTTGCTGTAGTCGACAAACAGCGCTGTGTTGGGGGTGATTTTCCAAAAGGCTGACAGGCGAGGCGACCAGCCCGTGTAGGTTTTGTCGCTGTAGTCGTGACCCAATTCCGCGTGGTTATAGAACGGTGCATCGTTTTCTTCACCGCGGTTACGCACGTGGTCGTACCGCACGGACGGGGTCAGGGTGAAGTCACCGAGAGTGATCGCGTCTTGCAGGTAAAAGCTGTGGGTGTCGACTTTGCCTTTGGGCATGAAGCTGGGCTGGTAGTGGCCGTAGTTGTATTTTTCTACTTCGTAGGTCTTGCCCGGCATCCACATGTCGACATCACGCTGGTGCTTGCGCACCTGCATGCCCGTGGTCACGGCATGGTCCAGCGGGCCGCTGGCAAACAGACTGACGTTTTCGATTTGCACCATGTCGTCGGTGTAGCCGGTTTCCATCTTGCGACCGCCGGTGGACGGCTGGAAATAAGCTTGAGCGCCCCGCGTATCGGTTTGCTCGGTATTGGAATGCGAGTACTTGACCTCAAGGTTCACCAAGGGGTTTTCAAGGGGCTGGTACTTGTATTTGGCGGACCACGTGGTGTCGATGGTCGAACGGTTCGACAAGTAACGCCGGGTGGCGATGTCGTACCCATATTTGTCGATGTTGGCCTGGCTCGGCGGGGCCGGGTAGCTGATGGCCGAGAAGGGCACCCACAGGTAGTTGTTGGAGCGTGAGTACGACATCCCCAGGCTGTGCTCTTCGTTGAAGTGCAGGTTCACTTTGAGCAGTTGCGCGTCCAGGTCCTGGGCGGTGTTGGGCAAGCGTTTGGGGTTGATCGGGTAGGCATTCTTGGGGTCTGGCATGTGCCCGGCCAGCTTCATGTTGTCGCCATCGCGCTTGGTGTAATACACCAGCGCATCCGCGCGACCATCATCGGTGCGGCCATACACGGCGCCACTGTAAACCTGCTGGTGATCGTTGCTGCTGTAGCCGTACTTGAGCATGGCGCCGGTGTCTTTGCCTTCTGCGAGCAAGTCCGGGGCGTCTTTGGTTTCCATGTGCACGGAGCCGGCAAAGCCGCCGTTGCCGGTGCGTATATCGTGCGGGCCTTTCTCGACCACCAGCCCCTTGATCAACTCCGGCTCAATGAAAATGGTGCCTTGCATGTAGCGTTCGAAGCCGCTTTTGGTCGCGCCATCGACGGTCATCTGCACGTCTTCGGCTTCGCCCATGCCCCAAATGTTGATGGTCTGGCCACCGGGCTTGAGCGAGCCGCCGAGGTTGATGCCGGGCAGTGTCGCCAGCAGGCTGGGAATGTTGTTGGCCTGATAGCGATTGATTTCAGCTTGGGTCAGGGTCGATTTACCGACGTTGCTGGAGTCGACTTCATTGCCGGTGCCGATCACGCTCATGGCACTGAGCTGCAGGCTGTTGCTGGTCGTCGTGCCTTCTTCCTTGGGGCGCACGACGAAGGTGCGGTCGACTTGGGTCAGGCTGAAATCGGTGCCGCGCAACAATTGGTTGATGGCCTCTTGCGCGCTGTAACGGCCGCTCAGCGCCGGGGCCTTGATGTTGCGCAACAGTGCTTCGTCAAACAGCAACTGGATGTTGGCTTGCCGGGCCACGGCACTCAACGAATTGGCCAGCGACTGTGCAGGCAGTTGCAGTTGGACCGACTCGGCGTGAGCCTGCAGGCAGAACGCCAGGCAGGCGGCCAGCAGGGTCGGGCGTGTGCAGAAATGCGAGACGTGATGCGGTGCGCGAAACATGAAATCCCCCAGTGCGGCAACAAAGGCCAAAAAGACATGCGTTAACAACGCAGACCGAAGGAAGACGCGGGGCCATTAAAAAACCACATATGCGAATGCAAAATATTCGCATATGTTTTTTTAGCGGGGTTCGATGCGGATTTTTCCGTTGTCCAGCCACACGGTGTTCACCGGGATCAAGGCGGGCAAGGCTTTCACCAGTGCCAGCGGATCATTGACGTCGAGGTGGCCTGACACTTTGTACTGTTGGAGCGGCCCATTGGCCAGTTCGATGATGCCGGGCCGGTAGAGGTCCAGTTCGTCGATCAGGCTGGCCAGCTCGCGGTTGCGAAAGGCCAGGTGCCCGTTGCGCCAATCGCCGACTTCGCTGGCCGTGAGGGTGTGTTCAGTCAATGTCTGGCGCGCGTAGTCGTACGTGGCACGCTGATCGGCGCCGAGCAGGGCAGAGCGCTTGGCGTCAGGCACGAACGCAACCTGGCCGTGGGCGACGCTGACCACCAGTTGGCGTGGGCTGCGCCGCACATCGAAACCGGTGCCGACCACCCGTATGCGCGCGTCACCGGCGTGCACCACCAGCGGCTGGTCTTTATTGGCCGCGACCTCGATGTACAGCTGACCGCGTTCCAGGTAAATGTCGCGTTGTTGTGCGTTGAAATCGAGGCGCAGTTGGGTGTTGGCATTGACGTAGAGGGTGCTGCCATCGGGCAGTGTCAGGGTTTTCGCACCTTGGGACTGGGTCGTGAGCTGTTGCTGGTGCAGCGTGACGGGGGTGCCGATGTTCAAGGCCAGCACGGCACCCAACACGGCTGCCGCCGCAGCCAGGGCAAACGTCGAACGACGCTTGATCGCCGGTTTTACTGGCAGTGGCAGCGGTTTGTTCCGGTGTTGCAGTTCGCCCAAGTCGGCCCATAGCGACTCGAACTCGGCATACGCCCGTGCATGCGCCGGTTGCGCATGCCAGGCGTCGAATTGCGCGCGGGTCTGTGCGTCGGGCCGATTGCGATTGCGTGCAAACCAGCTGGCCGCCTGCGCATCAATGCTGTCGTGGGCGGCCGATTGAAAAGGGCTCATTGTGGCTGCTCCTTGCCGCTGTCCCGCTGTAAATGTTGCTTGCAGTGCAACAACGCAAAGGCGATGTGCTTTTCTACCATGCTGACCGAGATTCCCATGCGTTGCGCGATCTGCGCCTGACTCAACCCTTCGAAGCGGTGCAGGATAAGGGCTTCACGGCGCCGGGGCGAGAGCTCTGCGAGTACGGTCTTGAGCTGTTCAAGCCGTTGCAGGCGGTGTGCGGCCAGCATGGGGTCATCCCTCTCATCGCTTAACGGCTCGTCTTCGCGTTCAACCTGATCCGCATGCACGGATTGGCGCACCTGCTGGCGTCGCCAGTGATCGCGCAGCAGGTTGCGCGCCATCTGAAACAAAAACGCCCGGGGTTGCTGGACCTTGGCCCGGTCCTGATAGCCCAGCCATTGCGTGAAAACGTCTTGCGTCATGTCAGCTGCATCGCTGGCGTTGTCGGTGCGCTTACGCAGGAAATGCAGAATCTGCGTATAGAACTCGCGTAAGGATTCGGCCAACGCGGGGTCAGGTTTAAAGCGAGACATGAAAATCCTTGTGGACTCAGCGATGCAAAATAAGCCGCGAATGGTATCGAGAATTATTACTATTTGTCTCTATGTAAATTCACCTTTCCTTTTTTCTTTTTTCCTACAGATAAATGGCTAATTGCTGGGTGAGCGCTTTACTGAAGGGGACACATGACCTTCAGCCACAAGGAGAAACGCTATGTCGGGTTGGTATGAGTTGAGCAAGACCAGCAACGGGCAGTTCCGATTCGTATTGAAAGCAGCGAATGCCGAAACCATTTTGGTGAGTGAGCAGTACACCACGCACGAGGCGGCGAAAAAGGGCATTGCTTCGGTTCAGGCCAACAGCCCGCTGGATGAACGCTATGACCGCAAGGTGGCGAAAGACGGCAAACCGTATTTCAACCTGAAGGCGGCCAATCACCAGATCATCGGCACCAGTGAGCAATACAGCACCGAAGCGGCGCGAGAGAAGGGCATTGCCAGTGTGAAAAGCAATGGGCCCACCACGGTCATCAAAGAGAAGCTGTGAGGGGCCGGTGGCCGACGTGCCGGGCGAGGCAGCCCGGTGCGCGTCGGCCGGAGCAGGGTTATTTCAGTTGAGCCAGCAACCCGTGTAACTGCATCACGCCAGCGTCGGCCAACGGGAACACGGGCAGTCGCGGGTCGCCCGCTTCCAGGCCGGTCAGGCGCAAACCCGCCTTGATGGTGGCCGGCAGACCGCCTTTGAGGATGAATTCAAGCAATGGCAACTGGCGGTAGAACAGCGCGCGTGCGGCGTTCAGATCGTTGGCCAGTACGGCGTCGTACAGCGCCAAATTCAGCGCCGGGATCAGGTTCGGCGCCGCTGTGCACCAACCTTTCGCACCCGCAGCGAAGGCCTCCAGTGCCAGCGGGTTGCACCCGTTGTAGAACGGCACTTGGCCTTCCCCTCGTTGTTGCAAGCGGTGCATGCGCTGAATGTCGCCGGTGCTTTCCTTGACCATGGTCACGTTGTCGACCGTGTTGAAAATGTTCAGGATCAAGTCCACCGACATGTCAGTGCCGCTGGTGGCCGGGTTGTTGTAGAGCATGATCGGGGTGTTGATGCTGTCGCCGATGGCGCGGTAATGGGCCAGGATTTCAGCCTCGCTGAGTTTCCAGTAGGAAGCCGGCAGCACCATGACCACGTCCGCGCCGTGCTGTTCAGCAAAGCGGGCGCGGCGCACGGCTTTGGCGGTGGTCAGGTCGGAGACGCTGACAATGGTCGGCACGCGTTTGGCCACGTGGGCGAGGCTGAATTCGCTGACCTGATCCCATTCGGCGTCGCTCAGGTACGCGCCTTCGCCGGTGCTGCCCAGTGGCGCGATGGCGTGCACGCCGTTGTCGATCAATTGGTCAATGGAGCGCCCGAGCGCGGGCAGGTCGATGGCGCTGCCGTCTGCGCTGAACGGGGTGATGGTGTAGCCGATGATGCCGTGGATTACTGGAGTCGTCATGGTGGGTGTCCTGTGGGGGAGGGAGGTGGCTCAGTTCAGGCAGTCGGCATGACGACGCAGGTTTTGCCGGGCGTGGTAATTGAAAGCGGCCGCATGGCGTTTGGGGCGGCTGATCCAGTTATGGGCTTCGCGGCCCAGGGCCGGGATGATGGGCTTGAGGGTGCCTGCGGCCATGGCCAGCAATTGCAGTTTGGCTGCCCGCTCGATCAGTTGCGCGATGACGCAGGCTTCTTCAATGCTGGCGCCGGTGGACAATTGACCGTGGTGCGAGAGCAGGATTGCCCGCTTGTCCCCCAGCGCACCGGCGATCAGTTCGCCCTCTTCATTGCCGACCGGCACGCCAGGCCAACTTTCCAGAAACGCGCAATCCTCGTACAGCGGGCAGAGGTCCATGTGCGAAATTTCCAGCGGCACTTCCAGCATCGACAGCGCGGCCACATGTGTGGGGTGCGTGTGGATGATGCAGTTCACATCCGGACGGGCACGGTACACCCAGCTGTGGAAGCGATTGGCCGGGTTCGGCATGCCGTGGCCTTCAAGCACCTCCAGGTCTTCGTTGACCAACAGCAGATTGCTGGCAGTGATTTCATCAAACCCCAGGCCCAGTTGCTGGGTGTAATAGGTGCCGGGTTGTGGCCCGCGGGCGGTGATTTGCCCGGCCAGACCGGAGTCGTGGCCGTTTTCGAACAGAATGCGGCAGGTGAGTGCCAGCTTTTGCCGGTCAGTCCACGTATTATCCGTCAGCGTATTTTGCATCTGCACAAGCGCTTGCTTGACCAGTTGCTCTTTCGGGAGTGCTAAGGTCTTGGCCATGTCGGTGTCCTCGGTGATTGCCGGATGTGTCTGCCCCCATGGCGTCGAAGGTGATGGGTGGCAGTGCTTATGACACTTAAGAGGCTATATGACACAAAGTGTCATTGGCAAGTAAAACTCGCAGCTCCCTTGATGGATTAATCGCTCTACATGTCTATCCGTTTGAAATTACTCAGAAAAAAACTGGGCATCACCCTTGAGGCGTTGGCTGAACATTCCGGCCTGACCAAGAGCTATTTGTCGAAAGTCGAGCGTGGCTTGAACACCCCTTCAATCGCCGCCGCGCTCAAGTTGGCCAAGGCGCTGAACGTCAATGTCGAAGAGTTGTTCGCTGAGGACAAGGCCGGGATTGAGGGTTACAGCCTGGTGCGCAGCGATCAGCGCCAGTTGCTATCGGGCAGCGAGCACTCACCGGGCTACGCGGTGCTGGCACATCAGGTCAGTGAGCGTAACTTGCTGCCATTCATGATTTACCCGCCCGCAGCGTTCGCTGATCCCAGCTTCAAAGCGCACGTGGGGGAAGAATTTCTGTTTGTGCACGAAGGCGCGGTCGAGGTCGACTTCATGAATGAGCGGGTGATTTTGCAGCGCGGCGATGCCCTGCATTTCAATGCGCAAAAACCTCACCGCGTGCGTTCGGTGGGTGAGGTTCAAGCGCAATTGTTGGTGGTGGTGCACAGCACCGAGGAGTAAGGCGAAGGGCGTTTTCAGCGCTCGACCGGTACTGAGTGACGGCTGTCGCCCAATGGGTGCGTTTTAGCGTTAAAGAAGCGCAATGCCACCTTGTTCTGTGCAAATAGCTGCGTGTAATGGTTTTTCTGGAAGCGGATGAAGGCTTCGCTGCGCGGATAAATCGAGATGCACAGGGTTTTCAGGGGCGCCAGGCGCAGGGCGTCAATCAGGTGTTGATCTTGCTCACCCAGGCTGTGGCCGAAGACGCACAGGCTGTCTTTGTGGGCCATCAACTGTTCATGGCAAAACGACAGGTAATCCGACATCCGGATCGACTTGCGCTTGTCGTCGCTGGTGCCTTCGCTGACAAACAGCGGCACGTCATCCAGCGCGCTGATGGAGTGATTGATGGCGAAGTTGCTGAGCAGCGCGGCGGGATCGCCCACGGATTTGCGTGCCTTGCCTTCCTGATTTTTCACCAGGTGCAGCGCGCCGTGCAGGTACAGCACGCGGGTGGTTTTGCCTTTGGCTGCGGCCTGCGCCAGTTCAAAAGTGGCACCCGGCGTCTGGAACAAATCGTTGAAACGCTTGGGCGCCTGCATCAGCGCCCACGGCGCCAGCAGGTCATAGTTGGAGCAATACACCGTGCTGTAGCAGGCCAGTTCTTCCTGCCAGCAATCCAGCGTGGCGGCGGACATCAAGCGCCAGGGAATGTGGACATCCTGAGTGCTGTTGATCAGGGCTTCCTTGATGGCGTAGTAGCGTTTGCGCGGTGATGCAGAGCTGATGGCCAGCGCCTTGTTGACCTTGCTTGCGGTTTTCAGGGCGCTGAGCACGTGCTCGAAATTGCGCGTGTTCAAGGCGTCAAACACGCTGAGTTCCGTCTGGCTGAGGGGTTTTTCGGCCACGCTTTTGGTTTTTTCAAACAGCGAGTCGTAATAAAAGTCATGCCACACGGCCATGCTTGCGCCATTGCCGAGCAGCAAGCCGCTGCACGGGGTGCTGGTGCGTAGGGCGTTCCAGTCTTCTAGTTCGGCATCAAATTCCTGGAAGGGGGTCATCGCGTAGGTCATCTCAAAGCGTGGGCGGTGCGGGACTTTATCACGACCATGTGTTGAGCCAGATCAACATCCGGATGCGCTGATGAGTTGAAGCTATGCTCATTGACTTCATCAGCGTCGCGGGTGCGCCCGCAAAGAGGACTCGCCATGACCAGTACCTTTTTTATCCCGGCCGTGAACATCATGGGCAACGGTTGTCTGGATGAAGCCATGACTGCAATTCGCAATTATGGGTTTCGCAACGCGTTGATCGTGACCGACGCCGGGCTGGCCAAGGCGGGCGTGGCGGCCATGATTGCCGAAAAACTGGCCGCGCAGGACATCAATGCGGTGGTGTTCGACGGGGCCAAACCCAACCCGAGCATTGCCAACGTGGAAGCCGGTCTGGTTGTGCTCAAGCAACATCAGTGTGATTTCGTGCTGTCGCTGGGCGGTGGCTCGCCCCACGATTGCGCCAAGGGTATTGCGCTGTGCGCCACCAATGGCGGGCATATTCGCGATTACGAAGGCGTCGACCGCTCGGCCAAGCCGCAACTGCCCCTCGTGGCCATCAATACCACCGCCGGCACGGCCAGTGAAATGACGCGTTTTTGCATCATCACCGATGAAGAGCGCCACGTGAAAATGGCCATCGTCGACCGCAACGTGACGCCGCTGCTGTCGGTCAACGACCCGCAATTGATGGTGGCCATGCCCAAAGGCCTGACGGCGGCCACCGGCATGGACGCGCTGACGCACGCCATTGAAGCGTACGTGTCCATTGCGGCCAACCCGATTACCGATGCCTGTGCGATCAAGGCGATGGAGCTGATCAGCCAAAACCTGCGTCAGGCGGTTCATGACGGCAAGGACCTGACCGCGCGCGAGAACATGGCGTATGCGCAATTTCTGGCCGGCATGGCGTTCAACAATGCGTCGCTGGGGTTTGTGCACGCGATGGCGCACCAGTTGGGCGGCTTTTACGACTTGCCCCACGGCGTGTGTAATGCCGTGCTATTGCCCCACGTGCAGACCTTCAACGCCAGCGTGTGTGCGTCACGCCTGACTGACGTGGCCCATGCGCTGGGCGCGGATATCCGCGGGTTGAGCCCGGAAGAGGGTGCTCAGGCGGCGATTGCGGCGATTCGGACCTTGGCCAAAGCTGTCGACATCCCGGCGGGCCTGCGGGACTTGGGCGCCAAGTTGGATGACATCCCGATTCTGGCGACCAACGCATTGAAAGATGCGTGTGGTCTGACCAATCCGCGCAAGGCCGATCAGGCGCAGATTGAAGAAATCTTCCGTAACGCGTTTTGAGTCACGGCCAGCCTTCACCCCAACCCTCCCTTTAGCAGAGGGTTGAGTGAGGGGCTTGTACATCACGCGCATAAAAAAACGGCCGGTTTAACCCGGCCGTTTTTGTGTCTGACTTAAAAGCGCTTACTGCACTTCTACCGCCAGGCTTTCGCTGATTTTCTTCTGCCAGATCGCTGGGCCGGTGATGTGAACCGACTCGCCTGAACTGTCGACAGCCACGGTCACCGGCATGTCTTTTACGTCGAACTCGTAGATCGCTTCCATGCCCAGTTCGGCGAACGCCACCACGCGCGACTTCTTGATCGCTTGAGCCACCAGGTAAGCCGCGCCGCCGACGGCCATCAGGTACACCGCTTTGTGTTCCTTGATCGCTTCGATGGCGGTCGGGCCACGTTCGGATTTGCCGATCATGCCCAGCAGGCCGGTCTGATCGAGGATCTGGCGCGTGAACTTGTCCATCCGCGTTGCAGTTGTCGGACCGGCAGGGCCCACCACTTCGTCACGCACCGGATCAACCGGGCCCACGTAGTAGATAAAGCGGCCCTTGAGGTCGACCGGCAAGGTTTTGCCCTTGTTCAGCATTTCAACCATGCGTTTGTGCGCGGCGTCACGGCCGGTGAGCATTTTGCCGTTCAGCAGGACAGTTTCGCCCGGCTTCCAGCTTTGCACGTCTTCCGGGGTCAGGGTGTCGAGGTTGACACGGCGAGCCGACGGGCCGGCTTCCCAGACGATTTCCGGGTAGGCGTCCAGCGGTGGCGCTTCGAGTGCTGCCGGGCCGGAGCCGTCCAGTACGAAGTGGGCGTGACGGGTGGCGGCGCAGTTCGGGATCATGCACACCGGCAGCGAGGCGGCGTGGGTCGGGTAGTCCATGATTTTTACGTCGAGCACGGTGGTCAGGCCGCCCAGGCCCTGAGCGCCGATACCGAGTTGGTTGACCTTTTCGAACAGCTCCAGACGCATCTCTTCGATACGGTTGGACGGGCCGCGCTTGATCAGCTCGTGAATGTCGATGGATTCCATCAACACTTCTTTGGCCATGACGGCTGCTTTTTCAGCCGTGCCGCCGATCCCAATGCCCAGCATGCCCGGTGGGCACCAGCCAGCGCCCATGGTCGGAACGGTTTTGAGCACCCAGTCTACGATCGAGTCGGACGGGTTGAGCATGGCCATTTTCGACTTGTTCTCGGAACCGCCGCCCTTGGCCGCTACGTCCACTTCCACGGTGTTACCCGGGACGATGGAGTAGTGGATGACCGCCGGGGTGTTGTCCTTGGTGTTGCGGCGGGCACCGGCCGGATCGGCCAGGATCGAAGCACGCAGGACGTTTTCCGGCAGGTTGTAAGCGCGACGCACGCCTTCGTTGATCATGTCGTCCAGGCCCATGGTGGCGCCATCCCAGCGCACGTCCATGCCCACACGTACAAACACGGTGACGATGCCGGTGTCCTGGCAGATCGGGCGGTGGCCGGTGGCACACATGCGCGAGTTGATCAGGATTTGTGCCATCGAGTCACGGGCTGCCGGCGATTCTTCGCGCAGGTAGGCCTCGTGCATGGCCTGGATGAAGTCCACGGGGTGGTAGTAGGAAATGAATTGCAGGGCGTCAGCAACGCTCTGAATCAGGTCGTCTTGCTTGATCACGGTCATGGGTCGCGCTCCTCTATAAGACGGGAACATTCAATAAGGTGTTTGCGACCTGGGTCGTTCGGTCTGTCGTAAACATCTTTGCAGGGATGCACCGGGCACGCATGACCGGCACAAAAAAGGCGCGGCAGTATAACCCGGCCCTCTCATTGATACACCTGAGCAGGCAAAACTTGTAGTCGCCGCCTAAGGCTGCGATAAGGGCCCGGAGCCTGCGCATGCTATTGATTGCACGGGTTTGCGGGCGTGCGGGGCAGTCGGTCCCTCACAACCCGCTAGCGTCTATAAGACTAATTGCCCACAGGAGCCCCGAAGTGCCCGAGTTACACGTCGCCAATCAGTGCTGGCCGGTTACCGTCGGCAGTAATTTGCTCGACAGCCTGAATCAGGCCGGGGTAGGTGTGCCCTACAGTTGCCGTGCGGGCAGTTGCCATGCGTGTCTGGTGCGTTGCGTGCAGGGCGAGCCGCTGGACTTGAAGCCCGAAGCCTTGACCCGTGCCCAGCGCGAGCAAGGCTGGCGCCTGGCTTGTCAGTGCCAGGTGGTCGGGGATTTGCAGGTTGAGGCGTTTGATCCGGTGCGAGACGGCCTGCCTGCCCGGGTGGCAGCGCTGGACTGGTTAAGCCCGACGTTGTTGCGGCTTCGGCTCGTGCCGGAGCGCCCGCTGCGCTATCGCGCCGGGCAGCATCTGGTGTTGTGGACGGCCGACGGGGTGGCACGGCCGTATTCGTTGGCCAGTTTGCCGGGAGAAGACCCGTTTCTGGAGTTTCATCTCGAGTGCGCCCGGCCCGGTGCCTTTGTCCGCGCAGCGCGTCAGCTCACGGTGGGGGATGCGGTGCGGTTGGGCGAGTTGCGCGGTGGGGCGCTGCATTACGACCCGGACTGGCAGGAGCTGGCGTTGTGGTTGCTGGCGGCGGGTAGTGGGCTGGGCCCGTTGTATGGCGTATTGCGTGAAGCCTTGCGCCAAGCGCACCACGGCCCGATTCGTGTGGTGCATGTGGCCCGTGATGAGGCCTCGCATTACCTCAAGGCCGAACTGCAAGCGTTGGCCCAGGCCCACCCTCAGTTGCAGGTCGAATACGTACGGCAGGATGAATTGGCGGATTTTCTAGTCCGGATGCGCCTTGTTTCGCGCCAGACACGTGCCCTAGTGTGTGGGCATCCTGACACGGTGGAGGCGTTCGCCAAGCGTTTGTTCCTGGCCGGGTTGTCGCGCAACCAACTGCTGGCGGATGCCTTTTTAAGTCGGGGTTGAGTGCTGTCTTTCCCCTTTTTGAGCGTGCCCATGACTCAAACCATCGTTAGTGAACGTGACGGCGCGGTGTTGACCCTGCGCCTGAATCGCCCCGAAAAGAAAAACGCCCTGACCCGCGACATGTACAGCCGCCTGGCCACTGCGCTGCAGCAGGCCGATGCTGACGCGTCGGTGCATGCCATCGTGTTGTGCGGCAGTGCGCACTGTTTCACCAGCGGCAATGACATCGTGGACTTTCTTGAAGTCCCGCCGACGGACATGGACAGCCCGGTGTTTTGCTTTATGCGCAGCTTGCTGGCCTGCCGTAAACCGGTAGTGGCTGCGGTGGCTGGCGCTGCGGTGGGCATTGGCACCACGCTCTTGCTGCATTGCGACCTGGTGTATGTGGCGGGCGATGCACGGCTGCGCATGCCGTTTGTCAACTTGGGCCTGAGCCCGGAATTCGGGTCGAGCCTGCTGTTGCCGCAACGGCTGGGGCAGGCAAGGGCGGCCGGGTTGTTGCTGCTGGGTGAGGGGTTTAGCGGGGAGCAGGCGGCGAACTGGGGGCTGGCCAATGCCGCGCTGGAGGACGGTGAGGCGGTGCTGCGCCAAGCCCATGCGGCTGCGCATCGACTGGCTGCGCTGGCCCCGGCCGCGGTGCAGGACAGCAAGCGGTTGATGAGGGCGCCGGGGCGTGAGCAGTTGCAACGGGTGATTGAAGAAGAAAGCTGGCTGTTTATTCAGCGCTTGAAATCGCCTGAGGCAGTGGCGGCGTTATCCGGTTTTATCCATAAAGCCGCCCCCTGATGCAAAAAGCCCCGCCGGATTGCTCGGGCGGGGCTTGGGGTGTGGGCCGGTTAAGGCTTACACCATTTTGTCGCCGACATGCAGGATCTTCATGTCGTTGGTGCCACCGATGGTGTGGTAGCTGTCGCCCTTGGTCAGGATGACCCAGTCGCCTTTTTCGACAACGCCGCGCTTGAGCAGCTCGTCAATGGCAGCCTGGCTGACCTGTTCTGGCGGCAACGAGGCCGGGTCGAACGGCACGGTGTAGACGCCACGGAACATGGCGGCACGGGCCTGGGTTTCGCGGTGCGGGGAAAACGCGTAGATCGGCACCGAGGAGCGAATGCGCGACATGATCAGCGGCGTGTAACCACTCTCGGTCAGGGCGATGATGGCCTTGACGCCCGGGAAGTGGTTGGCGGTGTACATGGCCGCCAGCGCGATGCTCTGGTCACAGCTTTCGAAGGTTTTACCAATGCGGTGGCTGGAGGTTTTGCTGGTCGGGTGCTTTTCAGCGCCGACACAAATACGCGCCATGGCTTGTACGGCTTCCAGCGGGTAAGCACCGGCAGCACTTTCAGCCGAGAGCATCACGGCGTCGGTGTAGTCGAGCACGGCGTTGGCCACGTCGGACACTTCAGCGCGGGTTGGCATCGGGTTCTGGATCATCGACTCCATCATCTGGGTCGCAACGATCACGACCTTGTTGTGACGGCGTGCGTGCAGGATGATTTTTTTCTGGATGCCTACCAGCTCGGCGTCACCGATCTCGACGCCCAGGTCGCCACGGGCAACCATCACCGCGTCGCTGGCCTTGATCAGGCCGTCGAGGGTTTCGTCGTCGGCCACGGCTTCGGCACGTTCGATCTTGGCCACCAGCCAGGCGGTGCCGCCGGCTTCGTCGCGCAGTTGACGGGCGTATTCCATGTCCGCCGCATCACGCGGGAACGAAACGGCCAGGTAGTCGACCTGCATCTCGGCCGCGAGTTTGATGTCTGCTTTGTCTTTTTCAGTCAGTGCCGGGGCTGTCAGGCCGCCACCGCGACGGTTGATGCCTTTGTGGTCCGACAGCGGGCCGCCGATCAGCACGGTGCAGTGCAGGGCGTCATCGGTGGCGGTGTCGACACGCATGACCACGCGGCCATCGTCGAGCAGCAGTTCGTCGCCCACGCCGCAATCCTTGACCAGATCCGGGTAGTCGATGCCGACGATTTCCTGAGTGCCTTCTGTCAGCGGGTGGCTGGTGGAGAAGGTGAAACGATCACCGATTTTCAGCTCGATGCGTTTGTTGGCGAATTTGGCGATGCGAATTTTCGGGCCTTGCAGGTCACCCAGCAGAGCGACGAAGCGGCCGTGCTTGGCGGCGATGTCGCGCACCAGCTTGGCGCGGGCCTTGTGCTCATCGGGCGTGCCGTGGGAAAAGTTCAGACGGGCAACGTCCAGGCCAGCCAGGATCAGCTGCTCCAGCATTTGCGGTGAATTACTGGCAGGGCCAAGGGTGGCAACGATTTTGGTTCGACGAACGGACATGCAAAGACTCCTGAGTTCAAGCGCTGCCAAAGGCTACTATGGTCTCAAGTTGTAGTCATTGTTCCTCTGCACTACTTTCGACTTAAGTTGTGGTGCATACGGTCATTGGTTGAAGAATTCGCTCGCCGGGTCGATACCCTGCTGAGAACAGGAGATACCCATGCGAATTTTGCTCGTTGTACTGTTGGCCACCAGTGTGGTCGGTTGCACCCGCTGGTCGATGAACCACCACTTGAACAATGCTTATCGCGCCTACGACCGAGGCAATTGCGAGGCGGTCATGCTGGAGCTGTCGGAAGTCGATCGCGACAGCCGTGGCCGTCCTTATATCTGGCCGCAAACGGCCATGCTGCGCGGTTTGTGCCTGGAGCGTACGAAGTTTTACCTGGATGCTGCCCAGACCTACGAATGGATCATCAAGGAGTTCCCGCAGAGTGAGTGGGCGTATCGGGCCAAAGCGCGTATTGAAACGTTGCGCATCCTCAAGTTCATACCCGGCAACGCCAATTCGCAGGCCATCCCGGCAAAAATTTAACCGCGAGCTGGCCATTTGCCCTGCATTTACTAATATTGCTGTGCGATATGCGAAGTGACGTTTGTGTGTCTGCACAGTCTGACCGTGAGTGACAAAAGCCTTTGCGAACCACTTGAGTGGTCATTTCAACTCCCGGGCGTCGTGTAGCGTTGGGGGGGGGGCTGGTACTAGCGCGGCCATGCTTAATGGCCTTTCAAAGTGATATTCAGCATGTTTACTGATCGCCGTATCGAGCGTCATCAACTGCCGTATTTCTTGAAGGTGTTCAATCGCTTCACGGACAAACCCATGGGGTATCTGGGCAACGTCTGCGAGGACGGGCTGATGCTCATCAGCCAGCTCCCGTTGTTGGTCGATGCCAATTTCGAATTGCGACTCAAGCTGCCGGACAGTGACGGTCGTGTGCAAGTGGTCGACCTGACAGCGCGCTGCCTGTGGTGCCATGAAGATGTCACCCCGCGCTACTACGACGCCGGTTTCACCCTCTATCAGCCGCCTCCCGAATACACCGCCCTGATCACGGCCTTGCGCCAGTATTTCAGCTTTTATCCCTTGCCAGCGTCGGCCTGAGGCCGCACAGGGCTGGTCTTGCTCAGGGCTGAACGCCTAGACTTGCGGGGTCTACTGTTCAGGAACACCCCGTGACCACTATCTTCTGGTACGACTACGAAACCACCGGCATCAACCCTCGTTGTGACCGGCCAGTACAAGTGGCCGGCATTCGCACTGACCTTGAATTGAACGAGATTGACGAGCCGCTCAATCTCTACTGTCAGCCCAGCGACGACATCCTTCCGCACCCTATGGCCTGCCTGATCACCGGTATCACGCCCAGTCGCCTGGAAGACCGGGGGCTGGTCGAAGGCGAGTTCATGACGCGCACTCACGCGCACCTGTCATTGCCCGGCACCTGCGGCGCAGGCTACAACACCTTGCGATTTGATGACGAAGTGACGCGCTACAGTCTGTACCGCAACTTCTTCGATCCCTACGCCCGTGAATGGCAGGGTGGCAACAGCCGCTGGGATTTGATCGATGTGGTGCGCACCGCCTATGCCTTGCGCCCTGAAGGGATTGTGTGGCCTGAAGAGGAGGGGCGCGTCACCCTGAAGCTGGAGCGCTTGACCGCGGCTAACGGGATTGATCACGGTCAGGCCCATGACGCGTTGTCGGATGTGCGCGCCACCATTGCCCTGGCCCGATTGATTCGCGACAAACAACCCAAGTTATATGAGTGGCTCTTCCAGTTGCGAACGAAACAGCGGGTGCTGGATCAGGTTCGACTGTTACAGCCGATGGTGCATATCTCAGGACGGTTTTCGGCGGCGCGTCATTATTTGGGGGTGGTGCTGCCCTTGGCGTGGCATCCGAAAAACCGCAATGCGCTGATTGTCTGTGATTTGCACTTTGACCCACGGCCATTATTGGAATTGGACGCAGAGTCACTGCGTGCACTGCTCTATACACGTCGAGAAGATTTGCCCGAAGGGCAATTACCGGTGCCGCTCAAGCTAATACACGTTAATCGTTGTCCGGTGGTGGCGCCGATGAATGTAGTGCGTGCACAGGATCAGGCGCGTTTGCAATTGGACGTTGGCCAATACCAGGCACGGGCGCAAACACTTATCGAAGCGCAGGAACTTTGGCGGGATAAATTAACGGCGATTTATGCCGGTGAAGACTTTGTGCCGAGCAGCGATCCCGAGCAGCAGTTATATGATGGTTTTATCGGTGACCGTGACCGGCGCTTGTGCGAACAAGTAAGACTCAGTGATCCGCAGGCTCTGGCCAAAGATACGTGGCCTTTTGATGACGAGCGATTACCTGAATTATTGTTTCGGTACCGGGCGCGTAACTTTCCCGATACGTTGAGCGAGCAAGAGCAGGCACGCTGGCGGGTGTTCTGCCAGCAGCGATTGTCCGATCCGCAGATGGGCGCGCCGTTGACCCTCGATGCATTTCTGGAGAGCCTGGCAGCCCTGTCACGCAGCGCAACGCCTGCGCAATTGACGTTGTTGGATGAGTGGCGCCGGTATGCCGAAGGGATCAGCCGTCGCCTGTTTGTCGAAGGCGAGCAGGGCAGCGAGGATTAACCGGCGCCAATAAAAAAACGCCAGCGAACTGGCGTTTTTTTAGAGCATCGCAACTAGGCTGCGAGCGGGTGTTACTTAGTCGAGCAAAGTTGCCCAACCTTCTACCACGTCACCGCCCCACTTGGCTTTCCACTCTTTCAGCGTTTTGTGGTTGCCGCCTTTGGTTTCAATCACTTCGCCGTTGTGCGGGTTTTTGTATTGTTTAACCTTACGGGCACGTTTGGTACCGGTAGTTTTCACAACACCGCGTGGCGTTTTGCTTACTTTGGACTCTGGGTCCAGAAGCGCAATAATATCGCGTAGCGATTTTTGGTATTCGCCCATCAGCGTGCGCAGTTTGCCTTCGAATTCCAGCTCAGTTTGAAGTTTGTCGTCTTCCGACAGGTTCTTCAGGCGAGCTTGCAGCTCTTTGATAGCTTCTTCAGTTGCGCGGTATTCGTTGATCAGGGACATGAGGATAACCTTATGTTGAAAAGGGTTAACAGGGACACAGTGGGGCAATAATAGTCAGACACTTTGAGCAAGTAAACCTGTCTTCGCACATTTAGTTAAATTTTTATTCATTAACTTCGCGGTATTGAATAAGCGCGCTATTAAATAGAGGTCACGCTATCAGGCTAATAAAAACGATTAATCAGCTACATTCGGGCCGTGTTAAAAAGCATGCAGGCCGCGGTACTGTTGAGGCTGGCCCGTGACAGCGCGAGTGCAGGGGGGCGCGTAATCAGTCTCAACGAATACTGTCGTTTTGCTGCGCACTCGCTAGAATGGCGGCCTTAGTAAAGTTTTTGGAGTTTGCCCTACATGCGCACTTTTCGACTGGTGATTGCGTGCCCCGATGGCGTCGGCATTGTCGCCAAGGTCAGTAATTTTCTGGCCTCACACAATGGCTGGATCACTGAAGCGAGCCACCACTCGGACGACCAGAGTGGTTGGTTCTTTATGCGTCACGAAATTCGTGCCGATTCGCTGCCGTTCGGCATCGAGGCATTTCGTGAAGCATTTGCACCTATCGCTGAAGAGTTCTCGATGGTGTGGCGCATTACGGATACGGCGCAGAAGAAGCGCGTGGTGCTGATGGCCAGCCGCGAATCGCACTGCCTGGCGGATTTGCTGCACCGCTGGCACAGCGATGAACTCGATTGCGAGATCGCGTGTGTGATCTCTAACCACGATGACCTGCGCAGCATGGTGGAGTGGCACGGTATTCCTTATTACCACGTGCCGGTTGATCCAAAAGACAAAGAGCCGGCGTTTGCCGAAGTCTCGCGTCTGGTCAAACAACACGAGGCTGAAGTGGTGGTTCTGGCGCGCTACATGCAAATTCTGCCGCCGGACCTGTGCAAAGAATACGCAGGCCAGGTCATCAACATTCACCACAGCTTCCTGCCTTCCTTCGTCGGCGCCAAGCCTTACCATCAGGCGTCGCTGCGCGGCGTAAAACTGATCGGCGCTACGTGCCACTACGTGACCGAAGAGCTGGATGCGGGCCCGATCATCGAACAAGACGTGGTACGTGTGAGTCACAGCGACAGCATTGAAGACATGGTGCGCTTCGGCCGTGATGTCGAGAAGATGGTGCTGGCTCGTGGCCTGCGCTATCACCTGGAAGATCGCGTGTTGGTGCACGGCAACAAGACGGTCGTGTTCTGACCAAACCTTTGTCGAGCACCCACCATGACGACCCACGCGAGGCTGCGCTCTGAGTGCAGCCTCGCGTTGTCTTTCTATGACACCAAACGCTGTAATTCCACGCGGGGTGATGTGCGATGACCGATCCACTCGACAAGGCGACGTCCAGCGCACCGGCCACGTTGGGTGAGGGGTGTTTGAGTCGTTACGACCCGCAGGCTTTGGGCCCCGAAGACGGAACCGAGTTTCCTGACGCTGCCCGGCTGTGGGAGGCATTACAGCAAGAGGGAGAAACCGAACCTGATCTGTAGCCGCGTCCGGCGGCCACAGATCAAGCGTTCCTTTATATGCGGAAGCTGCCGACCAGTTGTTTCAGGCGGGCGGCTTGTTGCTCGAGGTCAGAACAGGCGCGCAACGTCGCCTGCAGGTTTTCCACGCCTTCCTGATTAAGGGTGTTGATCTCGGTAATGTCCATGTTGATCGATTCCACGACCGACGTTTGCTCCTCGGTGGCAGTGGCGACCGACTGGTTCATCCCGTCGATTTCCCCAATGCGTTCGGTCACGCTGGTCAGGCGCGCGCCGGCACTGTTGGCAATCTCTACGCTGTCTTTGCTGTGACGCTGGCTCTCTTCCATGGTGTTTACCGAGTCGCGGGCGCTGACTTGCAATTCCTCGATCATCTTTTGCACTTGTTGCGCAGACTCTTGAGTGCGATGCGCCAAATTGCGAACTTCGTCGGCCACGACCGCAAACCCGCGTCCGGCCTCACCGGCACGTGCCGCTTCAATCGCGGCGTTCAAAGCCAGGAGGTTGGTTTGCTGAGAAATGCTGGTGATGACCTCCAGGATCTGCCCGATATTCACGGTCTTGTCATTCAGCGACTCGATATGGCCGCTGGAGGTGCTGAGCATCTGCGACAGTTGCTGCATCGAGCCAATGCTGCGCTCAACCACTTGCTGACCTTCTTCGGCCAGGCCGCGTGCATCGCTGGCCTGATGCGAGGCCTGGGCCGCATTGCGGGCGATTTCTTGCGCCGCGGCGCCCAGTTCGTTGATCGCTGCGGCCACGCTGTTGGTGCGGCTGGCTTGTTCGTCTGAGTTAACCATGGACGAGTTGGACGCACTGACCACACGCAGCGCGACTTCATTGACGTGCTCGGTGGCGGAGGCCACTTCCGTCATGGAGGTGTGGATGCGTTCCACAAACTGGTTGAACGCGCTTCCCAATGTGCCGAATTCATCTTTGGACTCGACGACCAGGCGGCGCGTCAGGTCGCCTTCACCTTCCGCGATGTTTTGCATGGCACGGGTCATGACGTGCAGCGGCCGCATGAGTAGACGAATCAGCAAGCCGAGCAAGGCAATGATCGAGATCACCGCAATCACGGTGGCGATGATCGCTGAAGTGCGGAAGGTGCTGAGCATGGCAAATGCCTGCGCTTTATCGATCGACAGCCCGACGTACCAATTGACGGACCCCAGGCCTTTGACCGGGGCAAACGTCACGATGCGTTCTTTGCCATCGAGTGTGACTTCGCTGATGTCGGAGCTGATCGGCGGGGTATCGTGCGGGTAGATATCCTTCAGGTTTTTCATCACCAGCGTGTTATCGGGGTGCACCAGAATTTTGCCGTCCCCGCTGATCAGGAAGGCATAGCCCATGCCGCTGAAATCAAGTGCGTTGATGCTGTCGGTGACCGTCTTGAGTGTCAGGTCGGTGCCGACGACGCCGAGGGTTTGCCCGGCTTTTTTCACTGCCGTGCCAATGGAAATGATCATCTGCCCGGTGACCGCATCAATGTACGGTTCGGTCAGGCTGGCGCCGTTGCTGTTCAGCGCGTCTTTGTACCAGGGGCGGCTGCGCGGATCGAAGCCGTCCGGCATTTTGCTGTCGGGGCGGATGGTGAAAGCGCCCTGGGTGTCACCGAAGTACACCGCGAGGAACGAGCTGGTCAGCGCTTTTTGCTCCAGCAAGCGGGAGACATACTCGGGTTCAGGGTTAAGGGCGAGGGTTTCACCCAGGTTTTCAGTGAGCAGGATGCGCCCGCCGAGCCAAGTCTGAATGTTGTTGGCCGTCGTACTGCCCATTTCACGCAGATAGCTGTCCAGATCGTCGCGAATGGCATTGCGCTGCAGGTAATCGTTGTACAGCGTAAATAGCGAAAAAGCGGCTATTACGATCAGGGACGCGGCAAGCAGGATTTTATGACTGAAACGCAGGTTTTTGTTCATGGCTTGAAGGGTCCGCTTAGGTCTAAAAGTGTGATGCCTGCCGACATGAAATACGCACAACATAGAAAGCACTGACTGAACCCGAGCAATTTCTATATTTATTTGCGCTCTTTCCGACGTTAATTTCGGATTTTTCTGGTCTAGCATTAACGTTGTATCGACGTGTTACCGCGAAAGATTAATTTAAGGTGGAAAAATGCCTGATTCCTCAGCTTTAGTTCTCGGCGCCGACCTTGCGGGTCAGCCCGTCGCCCAGTCATTGCGTCTGGCCAATCGTCACGGCTTGATCGCGGGCGCCACGGGGACAGGTAAAACCGTCACGCTGCAACGCTTGGCAGAGCAGTTCAGTGACGCCGGTGTGGCGGTGTTTGCTGCCGACATCAAAGGGGACTTGTGCGGTCTGGGGGCTGCCG
This sequence comes from Pseudomonas lundensis, assembly GCF_001042985.1. Taxonomy (GTDB): domain Bacteria; phylum Pseudomonadota; class Gammaproteobacteria; order Pseudomonadales; family Pseudomonadaceae; genus Aquipseudomonas; species Aquipseudomonas lundensis. The sequence goes on along the minus strand of NZ_JYKY01000009.1, from coordinate 114,133 downwards.
GTAACCCTCAGGGCAAAATCGCGGAGCGCATCGCGGGCATGCCGTGGCTTAACTTCCAGCCCAAGGCTTATCCGGTGACGCTATGGGATATTCAAGGCAAGACCGGTCATCCATTACGCACAACCTTGAGTGAAATGGGGCCGCTCTTGCTGGGCAGTCTGCTCGAGCTGACGGACAGCCAGCAATCAGCGTTGTACGCAGCCTTTAAAGTGGCCGATCGCGAAGGCCTGTTGCTGCTGGATCTCAAAGACCTCAAGGCGTTGCTCAATCACCTGCGTGACCACCCCGAGGTGCTGGGTGATGACGCGGCGTTGATGACCACCGGTTCGAGCCAGGCGCTGCTGCGTCGATTGGCGACGCTGGAGCAGCAGGGTGCTGAGGCGCTGTTTGGTGAACCGGCATTGCAACTGGAAGACATTTTGCAGCCAGACCGTGACGGGCGAGGGCGCATTCATTTGCTCGATGCCAGCCGTTTGGTGCATGAGGCGCCCAAGGTCTATGCCACCTTTTTGCTGTGGCTGCTGGCCGAATTGTTTGAGCAGTTGCCCGAGCGCGGTGATGCGGACAAACCGTTGCTGGCTCTATTTTTTGACGAGGCGCACTTGCTGTTTGCCGGTACGCCGAAAGCGCTACAGGATCGACTGGAGCAAGTGGTGCGCTTGATCCGCTCCAAAGGCGTAGGGGTGTACTTCGTCACGCAATCACCGGCGGACTTGCCTGACACGGTTCTGGCGCAATTGGGGTTGCGCATTCAGCATGGTTTACGTGCATTCACTGCCAAGGAGCAGAAATCCCTCAGGGCCGTGGCTGACGGGTTCCGACCCAATCCGGCGTTCGATGCGCTCGCAGTGCTGACGGAACTGGGCACGGGCGAAGCCCTGGTCGGTATGTTGGAGGACAAAGGCACACCGGCAATGGTGCAGCGGGTGTTGATTGCGCCGCCGCAGTCGCGAATCGGACCTTTGAGCGAGGCCGAGCGTAACGGCCTGATTGCCACCTCCCCATTGCAGGGGCGTTACGACAAGCCGATTGATCGAGAGTCTGCTTACGAAGTGCTCATGGCGCGCAAAGGCGGTAGCAGCGAAGAGCCGGCGCCGGGGCAGGCCAAAGAGCCCGGGTTTCTGGATCAGGCCGGGGAGTTCCTCGGGACGTCGACGGGCAAAGCTTTGCAGTCGATGGCGCGTCAGGCCGTAAATCAGATGGGGCGCCAGTTGGTGCGGGGCTTGCTCGGGTCGTTGCTGGGTGGCAACAAGCGTAAATGATAGCGAGGCGGGTCTAGGCCGGATCGGGCTTGGGCTTCGCATGGCTGGCCAGCCGTTCAAGGGCCGCCCGCAGTGCCGGGTCAGTGATGCCCTCGGCGGTGGCTTGAATGGTCTGCGCGGCGTTTTCTGACAAGTCCAGCGTGTGGCCGGCGACTTTGGCCAGCACGGTGGGCGGCTGCACTTTAAATAGAATGCGGGTCAGGCTGGCAAATTCGTCGAACGCCTGCAATTGACGTTGCAGGCGTTTTTGCTGGTAGCGCAAACGTGTTGCCCAATGGCCGTCTGTGACAATCAGTAGCAGGCTGCCTTCGCGCCACGAGGCCACATGGCAGTGTTCGCGGGCCGCGGGCTGGAGTTGGCTCTCAAGCAGGCGTTGCAGGTGGGCCAAGCGCTTGGCGTGGCCGAAAATGGCTTTTAAGGGTTTGGCCTCGCGCAGCAGGACAGAGGGTGCCCGCGCTGGATGTGGGCGAAATGCCATGTTCAAACACCTGAGAAAACTGAGGCGCAATCTTAGCAGAAACCGCCCGCCTGACTGCGCTTGATCCGCAGGCTTGCCACTTTGGCAGCAAAATCAATGAGTAACTTCTTGGTCTTATGGGTTGAAGTTCAGTAAAAAGCCCTTATTTTAGTGAAGCCCCGTCACAACGCTGTACCAGTATCGTGGAATAACGCCACTTTCCTCACCGCCGTTTCCGGGTAGAATGCTCGCTCGCATGCGGCCATCAGGGCTGCTCGGGCGACTCTCGGGGCCGCCCTCCATCCCTATGTGTGGAAGATCCTGCCGATATGTTTGCGCCTTTGTTAAAGAAACTTTTTGGAAGCAAGAACGAGCGCGAAGTTAAACGCATGCTCAAGAAGGTTCAGGTCATCAATGCCCTCGAAGAGCAGATGGTTGCTCTGACCGATGAGCAATTGCGTGCCAAGACCGAAGAGTTCAAGGCCCGCATAGCAAAAGGTGAGACCCTCGATCAACTCCTGCCTGAAGCCTTCGCGGTCTGCCGTGAGGCGGGCAAGCGCGTCATGGGCATGCGCCACTTTGACGTCCAGCTGATCGGTGGCATGACCCTGCACGAAGGCATGATCGCAGAAATGCGTACCGGTGAAGGTAAGACCTTGGTAGCGACCTTGGGCGTTTACCTCAACGCGTTGTCCGGCAAGGGCGTACACGTTGTGACGGTGAACGACTACCTCGCGCGCCGGGATGCCAACTGGATGCGCCCGCTTTATGAATTCCTGGGCCTGACGGTCGGCGTCGTGACGCCGTTCCAGCCGCCACAGGAAAAGCGCGAAGCCTATGCCGCCGACATCACCTACGGCACCAACAACGAGTTTGGCTTCGATTACCTGCGTGACAACATGGCTTTCAGCATGGAAGAAAAATTCCAGCGTGAGCTTAACTTTGCCGTCATCGACGAAGTCGACTCGATCCTGATCGACGAAGCCCGTACGCCGCTGATCATCTCTGGTCAGGCCGAAGACAGCTCCAAGCTGTACACCGAAATCAACAAGCTCATTCCGCGCCTCGAGCAGCACATCGAAGAAGTGGAAGGGGAAGTGACCAAGCCGGGTCACTTCACCATCGACGAGAAGACCCGTCAGGTCGAGCTGAACGAAGCCGGTCACCAGTTTGTTGAAGAAATGCTGACCCAGATCGGTTTGCTCGCTGAAGGTGAAAGCCTGTATTCGGCGCACAATCTGGGCCTGCTGACCCATGTGTACGCGGCACTGCGCGCTCACAAACTGTTCCACCGCAACGTTGAATACATCGTTGAAGACGGTCAGGTGCTGCTGGTTGACGAACACACCGGGCGTACCATGCCGGGCCGTCGTTTGTCCGAGGGGCTGCACCAGGCCATCGAAGCGAAGGAAGGCCTGAACATTCAGGCAGAAAGCCAGACGCTGGCTTCGACCACCTTCCAGAACTACTTCCGGCTGTACAACAAACTGTCCGGCATGACCGGTACGGCAGACACCGAAGCGTTCGAGTTCCACCAGATTTACGGTCTGTCGGTGATGGTTATCCCGCCGAACAAGCCGCTGGCGCGTAAAGACTACAACGATCTGGTGTTCCTGACGGCGGACGAGAAGTACGCAGCCATCGTGGCGGACATCAAGGACTGCATGGCCAAAGGCCGTCCGGTGCTGGTGGGTACGGCGACCATCGAAACCTCCGAGCACATGTCCAACCTGTTGAAGCAGGAAGGGATCGAGCACAAGGTTCTGAACGCCAAGTTCCACGAAAAAGAAGCTGAAATCATTGCACAGGCGGGCCGTCCAGGCGCGCTGACCATCGCCACCAACATGGCGGGCCGTGGTACTGACATCCTGCTGGGCGGTAACTGGGAAGTGGAAGTGGCTTCCCTGGAAAACCCGACCCCTGAGCAGATTGCCCAGATCAAGGCCGATTGGCAGAAACGTCACCAGCAAGTGCTGGAGTCGGGTGGCCTGCACGTGATCGCTTCCGAGCGTCACGAGTCGCGCCGTATCGACAACCAACTGCGTGGCCGTGCGGGCCGTCAGGGTGACTCGGGTTCCAGCCGTTTCTACCTGTCGCTGGAAGACAGCCTGATGCGCATTTTCGCCTCTGACCGGGTGAAAAACTTCATGAAAGCCCTGGGCATGCAGTCCGGCGAAGCGATTGAACACCGCATGGTGACCAACGCTATCGAAAAGGCCCAGCGCAAGGTTGAAGGCCGCAACTTCGATATCCGTAAGCAATTGCTGGAGTTCGACGACGTCAACAACGAGCAGCGTAAAGTGATTTATCACATGCGTAATACGTTGCTGGCCGCTGACAATATTGGCGAAACCATCGCTGACTTCCGTAAGGATGTCCTCGACAGCACCATCAGCGCTCACATTCCGCCACAGTCGTTGCCGGAGCAGTGGGACGTTGCAGGTCTTGAGTCCGCCATCGAAAGCGGCTTCGGCGTGAAACTGCCTATCCAGCAGTGGCTCGATGAAGACGATCACCTGTACGAAGAAACCCTGCGCGAGAAGCTGCTGGCTGAGCTGATTGCGGCGTATAACGAGAAAGAAGAGCAGGCGGGCGCTGAAGCGCTGCGCACGTTCGAGAAGCAGATCGTTCTGCGTGTACTGGACGACCTGTGGAAAGACCACCTGTCGACCATGGATCACCTGCGTCACGGCATTCACTTGCGCGGTTATGCGCAAAAGAACCCGAAGCAGGAGTACAAGCGCGAGTCTTTCAACCTGTTCTCCGAGCTGCTTGACTCGATCAAGCGCGATTCGATCCGCGTGCTCTCGCACGTTCAGGTACGTCGCGAAGACCCTGTTGAAGAAGAGGCGCGTCTGCGTCAGGAAGCTGAAGATCTGGCGTCGCGCATGCAGTTCCAACATGCAGAAGCCCCGGGTCTTGATCAGCCGGATGCATTGACCGAAGTGCTGGACGGTGCAGACGTTTCAGACGTCTCGCCTGCAACCGACCCTGTTCGTAACGAGCAGAAGCTCGGTCGCAACGAACTGTGCTACTGCGGTTCGGGCAAAAAATTCAAGCACTGTCACGGGCAAATCAACTGATAATCCGTTTCATCTGCTGAAACACCTGCGCCGCGACCGGCATTAGCCGTCGCGGCGTTTTACCATTGAATTCCCGCCTTTCAAGGGCGGCGCAGACAGCTTATTGAGGAGCGCATCATGGCAGTTGGTCTTGGTCCTTTGCCCACTTTGCACCCGGTTGCGGGTTTTGAGCTGGGGATTGCTTCAGCCGGTATCAAGCGCCCAGGGCGTAAGGATGTGGTGGTGATGCGCTGCGCCGAGGGCTCCAGCGTGGCGGGTGTGTTCACCCTGAATGCGTTTTGCGCAGCGCCGGTGATTCTGGCCAAGCAGCGTGTGCAAGGCGCTGTGCGGTATTTGTTGACCAACACCGGCAATGCCAATGCGGGCACCGGCGCGCCGGGTCTGGCAGCTGCCACACGTACCTGTGCCAAGCTGGCCGAGTTGACGGGAGTGGACGCCAGTGCTGTGCTGCCGTACTCCACGGGGGTGATTGGCGAGCCTCTGCCGGTCGAGAAAATTGAAGGCGCACTGCAAGCAGCCCTGGACGATCTCGCTGAGGATCACTGGGCTGAAGCGGCTACTGGCATCATGACCACTGACACTTTGCCCAAAGGGGCGAGCCGCCAGTTTCAGCATGATGGCGTGACCGTCACCGTCACCGGGATCAGCAAAGGCGCAGGCATGATTCGCCCGAACATGGCCACCATGCTCGGTTACATCGCGACGGACGCCAAGGTGTCGCGCGAGGTGCTGCAGGATCTGTTGCTCGACGGCGCTAACAAATCGTTCAACCGCATCACCATCGATGGCGACACGTCTACCAACGATTGCTGCATGTTGATTGCCACAGGCAAGGCCAACCTGCCTGAAATCACCGAAGCCCGCGGGCCTTTGTTCGACGCGCTCAAGCAGGCGGTGCTGGACGTGTGCATGGAGGTGGCGCAGGCCATCGTGCGCGATGGCGAAGGTGCAACCAAGTTCGTCACCGTTGAAGTCAATGGCGGCGCCAACCATCAGGAGTGTCTGGACGTCGGCTATACCGTGGCCCATTCACCGTTGATCAAAACCGCGCTGTTCGCCTCTGATCCCAACTGGGGCCGGATATTGGCCGCTGTGGGGCGTGCCGGTGTGCCGGATCTGGATGTCAGCAAGATCGACGTGTTCCTCGGCGAAGTGTGTATCGCCAGTGGTGGCGCACGTGCGGCGACCTACACCGAAGAGCAAGGTTCTGCGGTGATGGCGCGCGAAGAGATCACCATCCGCATCGAGCTGGGTCGCGGTGTGTGCAGCGAAACCATCTGGACCACCGACCTGTCCCACGAGTACGTGAAAATCAACGCCGAGTACCGGACCTAAGTCGTCTCGACACCGCGTGTCAGTCAGGCAAGCATAGTGCGCTTGGCTGGCGTGCGAATGACCGACCGGCGCAAGTCAAGACTGCTGATTGAGCAGTCCACGTTCAAGGCCTGGCAACAGGCCGGAGTAGAGGAAGTTCAAGGGTGAAACGCGTTCATGTGGCTGCGGCCGTCATTCGAGGCAGCGACGGCAGAATCCTGATTGCCCGTCGTGCTGATACACAGCATCAGGGCGGCCTGTGGGAGTTTCCCGGCGGCAAGGTTGAAGCTGGCGAGTCTGTCAGCGCTGCTTTGGGCCGTGAGCTCAAAGAAGAGCTGGGGATCGACGTGACCTCGGCTCGCCCATTGATCACCGTGAAGCACGATTATCCCGACAAGCATGTGCTGCTGGACGTGTGGGAAGTGTCGTCGTTTACCGGTGTGGCCCACGGCATAGAAGGTCAGCCTTTGGCGTGGGTGGCCCCGCGGGACTTGGCGAATTACGCATTTCCGCCCGCCAATCAGCCTATCGTTGCGGCAGCGCGCTTGCCTGATCAGTACTTGATCACCCCCGACGGCCTGGAGCCTCCTGAACTGTTAAAGGGGGTGCAAAAGGCCATAGCGGGCGGCATCAAACTGATTTCCCTGCGTGCCCCCAAAGGCTATGACCCCAAGTATCGGGATCTGGCCGTGGACGCCACGGGGCTGTGCGCGGGCAAGGCGCAACTGATGCTCAAAGGGCCTCTGGAGTGGTTGGGTGATTTTCCGTCAGCCGGCTGGCATTTGACGGCAGCGCAATTACGTAAATACGCCGCCAAAGGCCGACCGTTCCCTAAAGATCGCTGGCTGGCAGCGTCGTGTCATAACGCTGAGGAATTGGCGTTGGCAGAACAGATGGACGTGGACTTCGTGACCTTGTCGCCTGTGTTGCCCACCGAGACCCATCCCGGTATGGAGCCTTTGGGGTGGGAGCAGGCGCAGCAATTGATCGCCGGTTTTAACAAGCCAGTGTTTCTGCTGGGCGGGCTGGGGCCTGATGACCGTCAGCAGGCATGGGGCGTCGGCGCACAAGGTGTATCGGGTATTCGCGCATTCTGGCCCCAGGCATGAGCTGAAGCCACCGCGCATCAACGCACAACTGCAGTCCCTGGCGTACCTGCGATGTTGTCGCGCAAGCGCCAGTGACGGCAGCCTGCGCATCAGTCAGCGGGTTTATCGGCGGCCTGCCACAGGATTTCTGCCACCCCTTGTCGCTTGGCAATCAAGCGTGCCGCCACAAACAGCAGGTCTGACAACCTGTTGATGTAGGCCAGCCCCGGGCCGTTCAGTGGCTCGACGGCATTGAGGTGCTGGCAGCGGCGCTCGGCACTGCGCGCGAGGCAGCGGCACACATGGGCTTGGGCGATCAGGGTAGAGCCTGCTGGCAATATGAAGTTTTCCAATGGCCCAAGCGTCTCGTTCCAGTGGTCAATTGCCGCCTCAAGCCGTTCGACTTCGCTCAGTTTGAGCGCCTGATAAGCAGGCATTGCCAGCTCGCCTCCCAGGTCAAACAGGCGGTGTTGGCAGGGCGTCAGTACCTCGATCAGTTCCTCAAGGCCCGGTGTCTGGACCCTTTGCTCATGCAAACCGGCCAGCAACAGGCCCAGTTGGCTGTTTAGCGAGTCCACTTCTCCAATGGCCTCGACCCGAGGATGATCTTTGGGCACGCGACGGCCATCCCCCAGACCTGTTTCGCCCTTGTCGCCGGTGCGGGTGTAAATCTTCGATAAGCGAAAGCCCATGGTTACAGTTCCAGCTTGGTAGAGTCGTGGACGGGCGCCAATGGCAAACGCAGCGTAAAGCACGTGCCTTGGCCCGGGGTTGAATGCACTTCCATTTGTCCTTTGTGGTTATTGGTAATGATGAAATAGGACACGGAAAGACCCAGCCCCGTGCCCTGGCCAACTTCCTTGGTGGTGAAGAAGGGTTCAAAAATACGTTTGCGCACGTTCTCAGGCATGCCTGCGCCGTTGTCCTCCACCTGGATCTCTGCCCAGGGAGGATTGAGCTTCGTGCGCAGGACGATGCGGCCGGGTTCGGTGGTGTCCTGGCGCTGATGAATCGCCTGTGCAGCGTTTTTCAGCAAGTTGAGCAGCACCTGTTCCAATTCGTTGGGAATGCCGGGCACCGGGCCAAGTTGAGGGTCGAACTGACGAGTGATGGCCTGGCCCTTGAAGTCGAAACCGATGGCGAGGTCGAAGTCATTGCTCGCGATATCGATCGCCTGATCGATCAGCGCTGACAGGTCGCAAGGGCTCATTTGGCGATTGCTGCGGCGACTGAAGCTGAGCATGTGGGTCACGATTTTGGCCGCACGCGCCCCCGCCTGTTGAATGCCATCCAGCAGTTTCGGGATTTCGCGGGCCTGCAAGTAGCGGTTGATCGCATCGAGGTCTACGCCTGTCAATGCGGCGTGCTCAATGTTCTTGGGCAGGTCGTTGGACAGGCGCCGCCGGATGTTCTGCACGTTATGCAAAATGGCACCCAGTGGATTATTGATCTCATGGGCCATCCCCGCGGCGAGACCGCCCACAGAGAGCATCTTCTCGGATTGAACCATCATGTCTTCCATGGAAAGACGCTGGGTGATGTCATCGATGCGGATCACAGCACCGCGCCCGCCGCCGCCCATCAGTGGATAGAAGGTCAGCGCGTATTGCCTGGTGTCCTCACCTTGGGTCCAGGTCACGCGCTCGATCTTGACCACGCGGTGATGGGCGATGGTGTCTTTGATTTGTGGCAAAAAGGGTTTGAGGGGTTCAAACGCCAGGTACACCGGTTGATTCAAGGCTTCATCCAGAGGGGTGCCGGAGAGGGCGCTGGCCTCCTGGTTCCATTGGGTGACGTAGAGCTGTTCGTCCAGTGCGATCAGGGCAGAAGGCATCGAATCGATGATGCTGTTGAGATAGATCTGAAAACCGGTGAGTTTTTTCTCGATCTTGCTTCTCACCTGTACTTCAAGTTCCAGCTTGCGATTGGTGTGGCGGGTTTCTTCTGCCAGCGCTTGGGCTTGATCGTAGGCTGCCTGCGCTTCATCCCGGGCGCGTTTGAGTTCCTGCTCACGCGCCTCGATGCGCGTGAGCATGGTATTGAACGCCTCCGCGAGGCTGCCGATTTCATCGTTATTGCCCGGTTTAGCCCGTAACGAATAGTTCTCTTCGCGTGTGACCTGTCGGGACAGCTCTTCGAGTTGATAGATGGGTTGGGTGATCAGGCGCTTGATCTGGCGCGCGATCAACAGCCACAGCAATACACTGAACACCAGAATTCCGAGGCTGGCGGTGAATGTGCCGGTATAAAACGCCATGGGCAGTTCACTGCTGGCCACGAGCAGCAGGTGCCCGCCCTTCGGAAGGCGGGAGGTGTGATGGCTGCGCAGTTCAGTCCGGCCCCAGGCTTGAACCTGGCCAATCTGTTCGGGCAACGCCAGATGATCGCCGTGCTGCACCTGTGCCAACAATTGCCCGGACGCGTCATAAATGGCACCGGCCCGAAGGGGCGCGTAGCTGCCCATTTCTGTGAGCAGCGCCTTGGCGCTTTCGGGCGAATCCAGCGCATGCTCCATCAAGCCGGGATTGGCTGCCAGGCTGCCCAGAGTCTGCAATGCCTGCGGGGCGGTGCTCTCGTGGGATATCCAGTAAGCCACGCTGATGAAGGTCAGGTTGGCCACCAGCAACACGGTTGCCAATAAAACAAGCAGGGCGGCCAGCAGCTTTTGGCCGACCGGCAGGTTTTCGAGACGCTGACGCAAGGGCATGACGGGGCCGTATGGAGTGGGTGAGCGGGCAGGTTAGCGCGGCGCTCAGTGAGAGGGCAAACCGAGGTGCGTCAGGTGGGCTATCAATTGCTGATGGATGGCGTGCAAGTGAGGTGTGTCCAGGCCAATGCGTTGCGCTGCCTGGCAGGCATAACCGGACAAATAGCTGATCTCTGTGCGCCTACGCTGTGCCACATCCTGATACATCGAGGAATAATTCTGGGCAGTGGCATCAATCACCCGGTGCACTTCAGCGCTCAGGTTTACAGCGGCTTCTGGCTGCGCGCAGCCTACCAGCAGCGCGCTGAGTTCGATGCACAGCGCATCCACTGTTTGCGTATGGGCCTTCAGTCCTCCGTTTGTGCATTGATGCAGCACGGTCAACGGGTTGATTGCGCAGTTGAGCGCCAGTTTGCGCCACAACCGGCTCATGATAGTCGGGCTCCATTCGTGACGGATGCCACTGTGCTGTAAATCGTCAAGCCAGGTGGGTGCGGCGCCCTGCTCAGGATCGCCCAGCCAGTTGTGGCCTTGCCCGGCAAAAACCACACGCCAGTCGCCATCACGAAACGCCCCCTCGGTGCTGGAGGCAAACACGCAGCGCGCGTGTGGAACTTGCGCGGCCACGGCCTGCTGGCTGCCCAGTCCGTTTTGCAGCAGGATCAGGTGCGCCTCAGGGCATAAGCGGTGTGCGATTTGGGCGACGGCATATTCAGCGTCATAGGCTTTGCACGCCACCAGCACGCGAGTGATGGGGTCTGCAGCGTCAGGCGTCTGCGCAGCAATGGGCAGCAAAATGGCGTTGCTTCCCTCTACGAGGGTCAAACCTTGCGCGGCGTGGTAAGCCTGTAATCGCGCTTGATCGCGCAATATCAGCCGCACGTCATACCCGGCCCGTGCCAGGCGGGTGGCCCATAACGACCCCATGCTGCCTGCACCCAGAATGTGCCAGGGCGCAGAAGGCTGTCGCGAGGTGCCGCAGAAGGTATGTACAGACATGAATGCTCGCCCGTGAATGAAGTCGAAGAACCGCTATAATGCCCGCGCATTTTAACTGTCAGGTCAGGCGTGCTCCATCAGTGTTGAGCGCGCCCTTTATTATTGGAGAAAACACATGCCGTCGTTCGACGTGGTATCCGAACTGGACAAGCACGAAGTCACCAACGCAGTCGAGAACGCTGTCAAGGAACTGGACCGCCGTTACGACTTGAAGGGCAAGGGCTCTTTTGAGTTCAAGGAAAAGGACCTGACGGTCAACCTGACTGCCGAAGCTGATTTTCAACTGGAAGCAATGATCGAAATTCTCAAGCTAGCTCTGGTCAAGCGCAAGATCGATGTGCAGTGCCTTGAGGTCAAGGACGCTTATGCATCGGGCAAGCTGATGAAGCAGGAAGCGGTGCTCAAGGAAGGTATCGACAAAGAGATGGCGAAGAAAATCGTCGCCCACGTCAAAGAGGCCAAGCTCAAAGTTCAGGCCGCCATTCAGGGTGAGCAAGTGCGTATTACGGGTAAAAAACGCGACGACCTGCAAGAAGCCATCGCAGCCCTGCGCGCCAAGACGTTCGACCTGCCTTTGCAGTTCAATAATTTCCGCGATTGATCAATGATCAATGATCATTGGCCATGGGGGAACCTCTGGCGATCATCGGCGTCCGATTTTTTCGGGCACTGCAGAAGCGATTGAGCCTGTCGGGTTCAGTCGTTTCACTGAATAAATGACGTCGCCGGGTATCGGTACAAGGAGAGATAAATGGACTTGAACGCTGAAGTGGATCACTTGATCAAGGCTTCGCAAGCCTGGATTCCGATGATCATGGAGTACGGCAGCCGCGTGCTGCTGGCCCTGATTACACTGGCTGTGGGCTGGTGGTTGATCAACCGCCTGACCGCCAAGCTGGGTAATCTGCTGGCGTTGCGCAAGGCTGATCTGGCACTGCAAGGCTTTATCAGCAGTTTGGCCAACATCATTCTCAAAGTGCTGCTGGTGGTGAGTGTCGCCTCAATGATCGGCATTCAGACCACCTCATTTGTGGCGGCGATCGGTGCTGCGGGTCTGGCAATCGGTTTGGCGTTGCAAGGCAGCCTGGCGAACTTTGCCGGCGGGGTGCTGATTCTGTTGTTCCGTCCGTTCAAGATCGGTGACTGGATTGAAGCGCAGGGCGTGAGCGGCACCGTCGACAGCATTCAGATTTTCCATACCGTGCTGCGCACAGGCGATAACAAGACGGTCATCGTGCCCAATGGCAATTTGTCCAACGGCATCATCACCAACTACAACCGCCAACCGACGCGCAAGGTGGTGTTTGATGTGGGCGTTGATTACGAGGCCGATCTGCAGAAGGCGCGCGAGGTGTTGCTGGCGTTGGCGGATGACCCGCGCGTACTCAAAGATCCTGCTCCGGTAGTAGTGGTGACCACGTTGGGTGACAGTGCTATCACCATGTCGTTACGCGTGTGGGTTGATACGCCGAACTATTGGGACGTGCTGTTCATGTTCAACGAACAGTCCCGTGATCGACTAAAAGCAGCCAATATTGATATTCCGTTCCCGCAGCGCGTGATCCGCGTGGTGCAAGAGTCGGCAGCAGAATAATTGCTTGCGAATATCCCGGCCTGGATGTCTGTGTGATTGAACAATTGAAGGGGCGAGAGCCTCTTTAATTGTTTTTGGCGGGAGCCTTTAGTGGTCGGGACGGTATCGACAAGCACTAAAGAAGTTAGTTAGCTTGCTATATGGCTGAGTCCGGACATTAAAAAGCCATGCCCTCTTTGAAGGGCATGGCTTTGTTTGAATACGGTGCGGTTAAGGCATTAACGCACTTAATTACAAGATGTTCAGCGGGTACTCAACGATCACGCGAACGTCGTTGGTATCAACGTCGTAGTTGCTGGTGGTGCGGTAAACCGAGCTACGCAGGCGGAAAGACAAGTCTTTGGCCGGGCCTTCTTGCATCACGTATTTGCTCTCGAAGTTGAATTCGTGTTCTTTGCCTTCGCCTTCGGAGGTGGAGATGTTGTCACCGTTGACATAACGGGCCATGAAGCTCAGGCCGGGTACGCCGTAGCTGGCCATGTTCAGGTCGTAACGACCCTGCCAGGAGCGTTCGTCCTTGCCGTTAAAGTCGGAGTACTGCACGGAGTTGGCGAGGAAGATAGAGCCGCCGCCGTCTACGCGGTAGTAGTAGCCGCTGTCACCGGTGGAGCGCTGGTAGGCCAGGGTGAATTTGTGTGCGCCCAAGCTGTAGGCTGCTGCCAAGCTCCAGATTTTGTTGTCGACGTCGCCCGCCAGCTCTTTGCCCTGGCTAGAGGTGCGGTAGCCGTTGAAGTCGAAGTTCAGGGCCTGGGACTCGGCGATCGGTAGGGTGTAGTTCAGGTTGACGTATTGCTTCTTGAAGTAATCGTCAACGTCCGATGCGGCTACGCCACCGACGAAGTTATCGGTGAACTGGTAGGTCGCGCCGGCGATGTTGGCTGCCGTCAGGCCGGGCTCGCCCGGGCCGTTGATGCTGTCGCGACCCATGCCGGTCTGGGAGCTCAGGCTGGTGAAGCGACCTGCGCTCAGTTCAAGCCCTTTGATTTCCTTGCTGGTGAGCAAGGTGCCGGTCGCGACTTCAGGCAGCAAGCGGCTGTCATCGGTAGAGAAGACCGGGCTGGCGACAAACTGGTTGCCGTATTTCAGAACGGTGTCGGAGATGCGGAATTTGACTGCGCCACCGATCTTCGATTGTGTGTCTTCAGGATCGCCATTGCCTCGCGTGGCGAACAGGCCGTTGCCCTGGCGACCTGCACCGCCATCCAGGCGTACGGTGCCCATTGCAAAAGCATCGACACCTACGCCCACGGTGCCTTGAGTGAAGCCGGACTCGTAGTTGAGCAGTTCGCTCAGGCCCCAATCTTCGCGATAACCGCTTTTGAATCCGCCGCCCTCTTTAGCGATGTTGCCAGCGCCATTACGGTAGTCACGGTTCATGTACAACATGCGGGTTTTGGACGTCAGGGTGCTGTCTTCAATGAAACCCTTGGCTTCGTCCTGAGACGATGCCATTGCGAACTGCGTAGTCCCGGCTGATACAGCCAGTGCGATCATGCTCCACTTCATCACGCGCATCGTGATTTGCTCCTTTGGTTTTCGGAAGAGTACTGCCGTCCCACCTGAATTTTTATCTGGGCGGCTCTTTCTTTTTGTGTCGGCGCAAACTTATATCACGCCGGCCCTATTGGCGATACTTACCCTCATAAGCTTTCAGCTTCTTTACAGCTGTGTCGCAAAACACGTTTTTGATGTCGTAAATGTGCGGCGGTCATGAGTGTTTGTACATGTTGTCGAAACTGCTTTTACTGTTTGGGAGCGGTGCGTTCTGTCGTGAAACCACGGGTTAGAAGCGCCACTTCCCAGATTCTGATCTAGGGTTGTTAATCGCAGGCCCGTTCCCTTCCCAAGGGCGTGCCCTCGATATAGATAGGCTCTATGCAACAAGCATGCTCAAATCTTGAAAAGTTTTGAAAAAAATTATAAATCGGGGATTGCGGGTATTGGTGCGGCCTTGAGCGATGAGGCTGCGCGCCTTGGATCAGGCTTGGCGCAACGTGTGTTACCCGATTGTAAAATTTCCGGGCGTTGGGGCGACCAAGATGTTACCGGTTCACACCTAACCTTGGTGGCGGTGACAGTTGTGTGCACCAAAACCAGTCAGCTGTTTCGTTTTGGTGCGGCTTTGTCTGAGCACTGGTGCCGTGTGACGTGATGCAAGCCTGAATCACAGGTATCCTGCACTGCGCTGGCTGGCGGTTGATGCGTCTGGTCACTGGTAAAATTCCCCGTCGTACAGGAGAACATTCAGTGTTCGCTTTGGATTCTCGTCTCAAACAGGATACGTGGCTGATAGGGGAGCTCCCTTTGTGCAGCCTTTTGCTGTCCAACGACTCAAATTACCCCTGGTTCATTTTGGTACCGCGTCGCGAGGGTATAAGTGAGTTGTTTCAATTGGATGACGATGATCAGCAATTGATGTGGCGTGAAACCACTGCAGTGGCGCGTGTACTGAAGGAACTGTTGTGTGCGGACAAAATGAATGTGGCCACGTTGGGCAATGTGGTCAAGCAGATGCACATGCATGTCATCGCCCGTTACACCACGGATCCTGCCTGGCCTGGCCCGGTCTGGGGCAAGCATCCGGCCAAGCCCTACACGCGTGATGCGGTACTGGGCTTGCGTGACAAGCTCAAAGCGATCATGGGTGACGTGTTAACTATTTCGGAGGGCGCGTTGTGACGCTTGAAGCTCGTGTGACGGATCTTGAAACCCGTTTGGCTTTTCAGGATGACACCATCCAGGCATTGAATGACGTGCTGGTGGCTCAACAAAATGCGGTTGATCGGTTGCAAATGCAGATCGCGGCATTGCTCAAACGTCAGGAAGAAATGGGTGGGCAGTTCGAATCTTTTGAGGATGAGGCGCCTCCGCCTCATTACTGATTCTGCCGGCAGAGAATAAAAAAAACCGCGACCAGCCAAGCTGTTCGCGGTTTTTTATGTGGCGCGGGAAATCAGCGGCGTGGCAATGCTGCAATGACGTCTTCAGCTTGCAAGCCTTTGTCGCGGTTCATGACCGAAAACTCGACGCGTTGGCCTTCTACCAGAACGCGGTGGCCTTCGCCGCGAATGGCACGAAAGTGCACGAAAATATCATCACCGGAGTCGCGGGAAATAAAACCGAAGCCTTTAGAGGTGTTAAACCACTTCACGGTCCCTGTATCGCGGTTGGTCATGTCGTAGTTTTGCGAAGCTGACGAAGGTGAGGATTTGTAAAAGCTCACTGCCAGATGCAGAAGCACTGCCAGTACAGTCGGTACAAGGCTGAGCAGGACGGCAGGCTGATCGCCGATCGGCAACAGAAGGCCAAACAGGGTGAGTGTTTGCAGAACCACCGAAAGGACAAGCAAGGCGCTGACAAGGTTTTGCAGTTGGTGGCGTGCTCCTTTATTCCAGAATGGAATGACAGGTGCCAGTGTGAGGTTGAGTAAGCCGAGAAATGCCAGGTAAAGGGCATCGGCGTGTTGCAGGTAAGGGACCGCTTCGGACTGTAGGCTGGGTACGAAGGACAGCAGCAAGGCCGCTGTTCCCGTCACCAAGTGGACGATTTTCAACATTTCGATTGACTCACATTAAGATGGATCGCAAGGAAGAGCTGAGTGGGTACGGTTCGCTTCTGAAAAAAAATGGAGGCGTTGGACACGTACGTTTATCAGCCTATGCACCTTCACCAAGCCTTGGTGGAAGCGACACGCTGCCTATTTAACAGTAAAGCGGGGTGCTTCTCAAATTATGGGGCCTGAACGGTAAATAAAGGTGTTTCCTTCGAGTGCGTAGGATGCATCCTTTTCTTGCTTTGGCTATGACTCGGCGGGTGCATGATTTGATGTTGTAGCGCTGTGGATTTATTTCTAAAGCTGAAAGGTGTTGAGGTTTTTTGGTAATGGATGGATTTTGTTTCGCTTTGAAGTTTGGCGGTTTTTAAATAAAGCCTATATATATTTATTCAGTCGTATGGGAGGTGCGCTGTTTTTTTAGTTGGTGTGAGTGGGGGGCGGTGTTGCGCATATATGAGGTGAAGGAAAAGTGGGTGTGAAGTCTATGGATGTTACTCAATGGATAGGAAAGGTCGGTCGCCCGGTTGGTGGAGTTTGAATGACGGCCTGCCTAGGGGGTGGGCGCTTGAGGGCTCGGGCTTGGGCGTTCAAGAATTCAATCGGTGCAGCGGGAGAGCTCCTACGTATTTGCGGGTGAGATCCGCTGGATTAGAACTTTTACATAATGTTTTATGTAAGGGTGTTTCAGGAAATATTAATTAACTTAAATGGTGTTGCGATGGAGTGCTCTAAATATGGGGCGATTAATCAGGCATGAAGGGGCGGGTGGCAGAGTAGTTCAACGGGTCAAAATTGATCCTGCCATTCTTGATTTTGGGATGTCTTTGGCTCGACCGTTATCGCGATCGGTCAGATTAAACGGGTTTGCAACATGTCTTCGTCTGGAGGAGGTGTATTGGGAGGTGTTATCCGAGATAGCGCGCAATAATGATTGCTCAATAAATGCTTTGTTGTCTTACGTCGACAGAGAGGTCCACCTGCGGCACGGCGGGGTAAAAAACTTCAGTGGACTGATTCGTGTTGTGTGCGTCATGCACCTCTCCAATGCTGTGCGCGGAACGACTGAAGCGCCACAAAAGCAGTTCTTTTGGGGGTAAGTCACCCATTGGCAAATCGAGTGTCGGTGTTCAGAGACTTGTAATCGCTCAATCTTTATGGTGCCTTTAGCTTGATATGGCCGCTCGCGCGGCTGCAAAGGCTCGATTTACCAGATATAATCTCGCGCTTTGTGGCCCTCTGAAGAGGGCGCCGCTAACAGATAGTCGAGATACGCCAATGCCCATGTACGATTATCAATGTGCTTCCTGCGGTCATCAGTTGGAAGCCATTCAAAAAATCAGTGACACGCCACTGATCGATTGTCCTGCCTGCCAGGCGCCTGAATTGAAGAAACTGCTGTCCATGCCGGGCTTTCGCCTGAGTGGCACGGGCTGGTATGAAACAGATTTCAAGACAGGCTCGAAAAAGAATCTGGCAAGCGGCGACAAATCCGACTGAGATTGAGCGAAAACAGTCTGAATATGAGCGGGGTCTTGCGCATCACTCTCCAGTAGTAAGGGTGCGCAAGGCCTCCACCGAATTTCGAATTACGAGAAGTGAAAACACGACCATGATGCGCAGCCATTATTGCGGCCAACTGAACGAAAGCCTGGAAGGCCAGGAAATTACCCTTTGCGGATGGGTACACCGTCGCCGTGACCACGGTGGGGTTATTTTCCTCGATATCCGTGATCGTGACGGTCTGGCCCAAGTGGTTTTCGATCCGGACCGTGCTGAAACCTTCGCTGCCGCAGATCGCGTGCGTAGCGAGTACGTCGTAAAGGTGACCGGTAAAGTCCGTCTGCGTCCGGCAGGTGCCGGTAACGCCAACATGGCGTCTGGCATGATCGAAGTGCTGGGCTACGAGCTGGAGGTGCTGAACGAAGCAGAGACCCCGCCGTTCCCGCTGAACGAATTTTCTGACGTAGGCGAGGAAACCCGTCTGCGTTATCGCTTTATTGACCTGCGTCGCCCAGAAATGCTCGAGAAGCTGCGCCTGCGTTCGCGCATGACCACCAGCATTCGTCGTTATCTGGATGAAAACGGCTTCCTGGATGTCGAAACGCCGATTCTGACCCGTGCCACGCCAGAAGGTGCGCGTGACTATCTGGTGCCGAGCCGTACTCATGCAGGCAGTTTCTTTGCCTTGCCTCAATCGCCACAGCTGTTCAAGCAGCTGCTGATGGTTGCCGGTTTTGATCGCTACTACCAGATCGCCAAGTGCTTCCGCGACGAAGACTTGCGTGCCGATCGTCAGCCTGAGTTCACTCAGATTGACATCGAGACCAGCTTCCTTGATGAAAAAGACATCATGGGCCTGACTGAAGGCATGATTCGCACCCTGTTCAAGGAAGTGCTGGATCTGGAATTCGGCGAATTCCCGCACATGACGTTTGAAGAGGCCATGCGCCGTTATGGCTCCGACAAGCCAGATTTGCGTAACCCGCTTGAGCTGGTAGATGTTGCCGATCAACTCAAGGATGTTGAATTCAAGGTCTTCAGTGGCCCGGCCAACGACCCTAAAAGCCGCGTTGCAGCGTTGCGCGTTCCGGGCGGGGCGAGCATGCCGCGCAGCAAGATCGATGATTACACCAAATTCGTGGGCATTTATGGTGCTCGCGGCCTGGCCTACATCAAGGTCAACGAGCGCGCCAAGGGTGTTGAGGGTCTGCAGTCGCCGATCGTTAAAAACATTCCGGAAGCTAACCTCAATGTCATCCTTGATCGCGTAGGTGCCGTGGATGGCGACATCGTGTTCTTTGGCGCCGATAAAGCCAAGATCGTGAGCGAGGCGCTGGGTGCGCTGCGTATCAAGGTGGGTAACGATCTGAACCTGCTGACCTGCGAGTGGGCCCCGATGTGGGTCGTTGACTTCCCGATGTTCGAAGAGAGCGAAGACGGTAGCTTCAGCGCCTTGCATCACCCGTTCACGGCGCCCAAGTGTTCGCCTGAGGAGCTGGAAGCCAACCCTGCAACCGCGCTGTCCCGTGCTTACGACATGGTGTTGAACGGTACTGAGTTGGGTGGCGGTTCCATCCGTATCCACCGTAAAGAAATGCAACAAGCGGTCTTCCGCCTGTTGGGCATCGACGAAGCGGAACAGGAAGAGAAGTTCGGCTTCCTGCTGGACGCACTGAAGTACGGTGCGCCGCCGCACGGTGGTCTGGCGTTCGGTCTGGATCGTCTTGTCATGCTGATGACCGGCGCTCAGTCGATTCGTGAAGTCATTGCGTTCCCGAAAACCCAGAGTGCTGCCTGCGTCATGACTCAGGCCCCTGGCATGGTGGATGCGAAGGCGCTGCGAGAGCTGCATATTCGTTTGCGTGAACAGCCTAAGGCTGAGTAAGACGGAACAGCGAAGGCGCATCCCCGGATGCGCCTTTCTCGTTGGACCGGAAATTTTATTGCTGACTGGCACTTCGGTGCCAATTGGCAAGGTTTCACAGACAAGGATTCGGAGTAGGTTATGGCAGGTCATTCTAAGTGGGCGAACATCAAGCACCGCAAAGAGCGTCAGGATGCCAAAAAAGGCAAGATTTTCACCAAGTGGATTCGTGAGCTGACCGTCGCGGCGCGTCAGGGTGGTGGTGATCCGGCGTCCAACCCACGGTTGCGTCTGGCGCTGGACAAGGCGCTCGGGGCAAACATGAGTCGCGATGTCATTGATCGTGCGGTCGCCCGCGGTGCCGGTGCGGCTGATACCGATGACATGGTGGAGCTGAGTTACGAAGGTTACGGTCCCGGTGGCGTGGCGGTGATGGTTGAGTGCATGACCGACAACCGCAATCGGACTGCAGCGGCTGTGCGTCATGCTTTCAGCAAGTGCGGTGGCAATCTGGGTACCGATGGCTCTGTGGCCTACTTGTTCGAGCGTAAAGGCCAGATTTCGTATACCGCTGACGTTGATGAAGATGCGTTGATTGAAGCGGCGATGGAGGCTGATGCGGATGACGTTGTGACCAATGAAGACGGGTCGATCGATGTGTTTACATCGTTCTCGAGCTTCTACGCGGTTCGCAACGCATTGGAGGCTGCAGGTTTTAAGCCGGCTGATGCCGAAATCGTGATGTTACCCACCACGAGTGCCGAGCTGGATCTGGAGGGGGCTGAAAAGATCCTCAAGCTGATCGATATGCTTGAGGATCTGGATGACGTGCAAAACGTTTACTCCAACGCCGAGATTCCCGAGGCTGTGCTGGAACAGCTTGCCTGATACCTCGCTGTAATCCTGGAAGCCGGAGGTGCAACGCTGCGATGATCGCAGGCTGTGCACCTCCGGCTTCTGCCTTTAAGCTGTCCGGGTTCATGCCCGAGGGCATCACTTCTAAAGCTGCAGGCGTTATGACTCTTATTCTTGGTATCGATCCCGGTTCGCGAATTACCGGCTATGGCGTGGTGCAGGATACCGGTCGTGGCTGTGTGTACGTGGCTTCGGGGTGTATTCGTACAGGCACCGGCGAAATGCATGAGCGGCTGCAGATCGTTTATCGCGGCGTGCGCGAAGTGATCCAGACGTACGGTCCGGTTACGATGGGCATTGAAAAAGTGTTTATGGGGCGTAATGCGGACTCTGCATTAAAGCTGGGTCAGGCCCGCGGCGCGGCGATCGTGGCTGGCGGTGAAGAGAGCCTGGAAATTGCCGAGTACACGGCGACTCAAATCAAGCAGGCCGTTGCAGGCACGGGGGGGGCGAATAAAGAGCAGGTCATGATGATGGTCATGCATTTGCTCAAGCTGACCACAAAGCCGCAAATCGATGCTTCCGATGCCCTGGCAATTGCGTTGTGCCACGCGCACACGCGCTCCAGTCTGCTGCCGCACGGGTTGGGCGCAGCGCGCAGTCGGGGCGGTCGTCTGCGTCTTTAAGGGCATGTATGCCGTGTGTGAGCGCTGCGAATGATTGCCTGTGCAATTGTGCAGCGCCCCGGTTTCATTAGTTAGCCATTGATCTGGCCTGAAAAAGGATCTGAAACGTGATTGGACGCTTGCGCGGTACTCTCGCTGAAAAACAGCCCCCTCACCTGATTCTGGATGTAAATGGCCTGGGTTATGAGGTCGAGGTCCCGATGACTACGCTCTATCGCCTGCCTTCAATCGGCGAGCCCTTGACCCTGCATACCCATCTGGTGGTTCGCGAAGATGCGCAGTTGCTCTATGGTTTCAGTGGCAAGCGAGAGCGCGATTTTTTTCGCGAGCTGATTCGACTCAATGGCGTGGGCCCGAAACTGGCGCTGGCATTGATGTCCAGCCTGGAAGTCGATGAACTGGTGCGTTGCGTGCAGGCACAGGACACGTCGGCGCTGACCAAGGTGCCGGGGGTTGGCAAGAAAACTGCCGAGCGCCTGTTGGTCGAGTTGAAGGATCGGTTCAAGGCCTGGGAGCAGGTGCCGAGCATGTTTGCGCTGGTGCCCAATCAGCCGGATGCGCCGGTGCAAGTCGCCAGCGCTGAAAGCGATGCGGTCAGCGCTTTGATTTCTTTGGGCTATAAGCCTCAAGAGGCGAGTAAAGCCGTGTCAGCCATTAAGGACAAAACGTTGAGCAGTGAAGATATGATTCGCCGGGCCCTGAAGGGAATGATTTAAGTGATTGAAGCTGATCGTTTGATAACCGCTTCCAGTGGACGTGACCGCGAAGACGTTCAGGATCGTGCGATCCGTCCACTGAGTCTGGCTGACTATATTGGCCAGCCGGCAGTGCGTGAGCAGATGGAGTTGTTCATTCAGGCGGCGCGGGGGCGTGCTGAGTCGTTGGACCACACGTTGATTTTCGGTCCGCCGGGCTTGGGTAAAACCACCTTGGCGAACATCATCGCGCAGGAAATGGGGGTTTCCATCAAAAGTACGTCGGGCCCGGTACTTGAGCGGCCGGGAGATCTGGCGGCCTTGCTGACCAATCTGGAGCCCCATGATGTGCTGTTCATTGACGAGATCCATCGTCTGTCGCCCATTGTCGAGGAAGTTTTGTACCCGGCCATGGAAGATTTTCAGCTGGACATCATGATCGGTGAGGGGCCTGCTGCCCGTTCGATCAAGCTGGACTTGCCGCCGTTTACGCTGGTTGGGGCCACAACCCGTGCCGGGATGCTGACCAACCCACTGCGCGACCGCTTCGGTATCGTTCAGCGGCTTGAGTTCTACGGCACGGATGATCTGGCGACGATCGTCAGTCGTTCCGCGGGAATTTTCGGTTTGCCGCTGGATCCTGAAGGTGCGTACGAAATTGCACGGCGTGCCCGCGGTACGCCGCGTATCGCCAATCGATTACTGCGTCGGGTGCGTGACTTTGCCGAAGTGCGGGCCAAGGGGCACATCACCAAATCGGTGGCGGATCTGGCACTCAACCTACTGGATGTGGATGAGCACGGTTTTGATCATCAGGACCGGCGATTGCTGTTAACCATGATCGAGAAGTTCGATGGTGGGCCGGTTGGGGTCGACAGTCTTGCAGCGGCGATCAGTGAAGAGCGCCATACCATCGAGGATGTGCTGGAGCCGTATTTGATTCAGCAGGGCTATATCATGCGTACGCCGCGAGGGCGGGTCGTGACCCGGCATGCGTATTTGCACTTCGGTCTGAATATTCCGTCGCGTTTGGGCGAAATGCCGGGCGCTAATGAATTCTCGAACGCGCTGGATGATTAATTAAGGCGTAATGAGTCGATTTTTTTGCCGTTTTTGATGTCACAAGGGCTGGCGCTGAAAATCCTGGGTCTTAAAGTCTAAGAAGAGTGAAAAACAGTGGTCTGGCGGATTGGCAACCTGAGGAGTAAGCACTAGAGTATGCGCGCGCAAAACAGGCTTGAGCCGTTCGCACATCGCTGTCGCGTTTATTACGAAGACACCGATGCGGGTGGCGTCGTGTATTACGTAAATTATCTAAAGTTTATGGAGCGGGCTCGAACCGAAAGGCTGCGGGAGCTGGGGTTTGCCCAGTCCGAGCTGGCAGGCGAGAACCTGTTATTTGTCGTGCATTCCAGCGAGGCGCGTTATCACGCACCGGCGCGACTGGACGACGAACTGTTGGTAACTGCGCAAGTAATAGAACTCAACCGTGCCAGCTTGCGTTTCAAACAGCAGGTCTGGCGGGCTGCGGACTCAACGTTGCTCTGTGAAGGGCAGTTTTTGGTGGCCTGTGTGCGCGCCGATAGTTTCAAACCCCGGGCCATTCCCGAAGCTTTACGTACGGCCTTTGCCGACGTGAGCGGCGCGGGTAAACATTTAGAGCAGGAGATAAAGCGTGGAAGCTAACGTCGTCGACCATTCCTCCATGTGGAGCTTGGTCAGCAATGCCAGCATTGTTGTGCAATTGGTAATGTTGACCCTGCTGGCCGCATCGGTTACCTCGTGGGTCATGATTTTTCAGCGCAGCACCATGCTGCGTGCCGGTCGACGTGCCCTGGAAAGCTTTGAAGAGCGCTTCTGGTCGGGTATCGATCTGTCCAAGTTGTATCGCCAGGCGGGCAGTAACCCTGACCCGGATTCGGGCGTTGAACAGATCTTTCGTGCGGGTTTCAAGGAGTTTTCCCGTCTGCGTCAGCAGCCAGGCGTAGATCCTGAGGCTGTCATGGAGGGCGTGGCCCGTGCCATGCGCGTGGCCATTTCCCGTGAAGAAGAAAAGCTGGAGCAAAGCTTGCCGTTCCTCGCAACGGTCGGTTCCGTTAGCCCGTACATCGGTCTGTTCGGTACGGTGTGGGGCATCATGAACTCCTTTCGCGGGCTGGCGACTGCGCAGCAGGCCACGCTGGCAACCGTAGCACCCGGTATCGCTGAAGCACTGGTGGCTACCGCAATCGGTCTGTTTGCTGCAATCCCGGCTGTTATCGCTTACAACCGCTTTGCTGCGCGTAGCGAAACCTTGATCAGTCGCTACTACACCTTCGCCGATGAATTCCAGGCGATCCTGCACCGCAAAGTGCACACCAGCGAAGAATAAGCAGGTATTTTCCAATGGCTTTAATCGCTCGAGCTCGCAAGAAGCGCAAGCCGGTCGCCGAGATGAACGTAGTGCCTTACATCGACGTGATGTTGGTACTACTGGTCATTTTCATGGTGACGGCGCCCATGCTCAACCAGGGTGTGAAAGTGGATTTGCCCAAAGTCTCCAGCGAGGCTTTGCCGCAAGACAACAACACTCAGGTTCTGACTATTTCGATCAAGGCTGACAAGACCTACTTCTGGAACCTTGGCAGCGAAGTCGACACTGAAAAGCAGATGGACAAGGCCATGACCTTGCCGCAGATGACCGATGCCGTGACCAAAATCATTCGTGCCGGCAATGAGGGTGGCAAGCACACCCAAGTCTTTATTCGCGGTGACAAGTCGGTGGATTACGGCGCGGTAATGGGTGCCATGGGCGGCTTGCAGAAAGCCGGCGTCGGTAACGTTGGCTTGATCACCGAGGCTCCCTGATGCGCGAACAGCGGGAGCCGTCCGCCTCTGAAAATTATTTTTGGCCTACAGTTTGGGCGGTGGGGCTGCACGTCCTGATTTTTGGCATGCTCTTCGCCAGTTTTGCCATGACGCCGGAATTGCCACCCTCCAAGCCGATTGTTCAAGCAACCTTGTATCAACTGAAGTCAAAAAGTCAGGCGACGACCCAAACCAATCAAAAGATTGCGGGTGAGGCAAAGAAATCTGCCGCACGTCAGACCGAAGTTGAGCAGATGGAGCAAAAAAAGGTTGAGCAGGAAGCCGTGAAAGCGGCAGAGCAAAAGAAAGAAGAGGCTGCCGAGAAAGCCGCAGAGGCCAAGAAGGCTGACGAAGCCAAGGCCAGCGAAGCCAAAAAGGCCGAAGAAGCTAAAAAAGCGGACGAAGCCAAGAAGGCTGATGATGCTAAAAAAGCTACCGAAGCTAAAAAGGCTGAAGAGAAGAAATTGGCTGACATAGCCAAAAAGAAATCTGAGGAAGAGGCCAAAAAAGCCGCTGAAGAAGAGGCGAAGAAAAAGGCCGCCGAAGAAGCCAAGAAAAAGATTGTCGAAGATGCGAAGAAGAAAGCGGCTGAAGATGCCAAGAAAAAGGCCGTAGCGGACGAGGCAAAAAAGAAAGCCGCCGAAGACGCGAAGAAAAAAGCGTCTGCCGATGCTGCCAAGAAGAAGGCAGTAGAAGCAGCGCGTAAATCGACCGAAGAGAAAAAGGCCCAGGCCTTGGCAGATTTGCTTTCTGACACGCCCCAACGTCAACAAGCCTTGGCAGAGGAGCAGGGCGATGAGGTCGCCGGTAGTTTTGATGACCTGATTCGTGCCCGGGCAGCAGAAGGGTGGGCTCGTCCTCCTTCGGCTCGCAAGAACATGACAGTGGTGCTGCAAATCGGCATGTTGCCGGATGGCACGGTAACTTCGGTTACGGTTGCCAGGTCCAGCGGTGACGGACCTTTTGACAGTTCGGCTGTGGCGGCGGTCAAGAATATTGGCCGTTTAACGGAGATGCAGGGTTTGAAGCCCAGCGAATTCAATCCTTATCGATCATTCAAGATGACATTCACACCTGAGGATCTAGCCTTGTGATTAACTTTTTTCGAGGACTGCTAGTCGTCGTCTGCTGCTTTGCAGGGATGGCAATGGCGGAAGAAAAGAACATTCTGGTCACCAGCGGTAGCGACCGGGCCACACCGATTGCCGTGGTTCCATTCGGCTGGCAGGGTGGTTCCGTTCTGCCGGACGACATGGCGGAGATCATTGGTAATGACCTGCGCAACTCGGGTTACTACGCGCCGATTCCAAAGCAGAACATGATCAGCTTGCCGACCCAGGCGAGTGAAGTCATTTTCCGTGACTGGAAAGCGCTGGGTGCCCAATACGTTATGGTCGGTAATATTGTTCCGGCTGGCGGTCGTTTGCAGGTGCAATATGCCCTGTTCAACGTGGCCACCGAGCAACCGGTTCTTACCGGCAGTGTTTCTGGTACTGCTGAGCAGCTGCGGGACATGGCGCATTACATCTCCGATCAGTCGTTTGAAAAGCTGACCGGTATTAAAGGTGCATTCTCAACCCGTCTGTTGTACGTGACGGCTGAGCGCGCAAGTGCCAACAACACGCGCTACACCTTGCAGCGCTCGGATTACGACGGTGCGCGTGCAGTCACACTGCTGCAATCGCGTGAACCGATTCTGTCGCCGCGTTTTGCGCCAGATGGCAAACGCATTGCTTATGTGTCGTTCGAACAAAAACGTCCGCGTATCTTCATGCAGAACATTGATACCGGCCGTCGCGAGCAAATCACCAACTTCGAAGGCCTCAACGGTGCTCCTGCGTGGTCCCCGGACGGTTCGAAGCTGGCATTTGTGTTGTCCAAAGATGGCAACGCTGAAATTTACGTGATGAACCTGGCTTCTCGTCAGTTGACGCGCGTGACCAACAGCCCGGCTATCGATACCGAACCGTTCTGGGGTAAAGATGGGTCCACCATCTACTTCACCTCTGACCGTGGCGGTAAACCACAAATCTACAAAACCACAGTCGGTAGCGGTAATGCAGAACGCGTGACATTTATCGGGAACTACAACGCCAGTCCGAAGCTTTCGGCAGACGAAAAGACCCTGGTAATGATTCATCGTCAGGACGGTTTCACAAACTTCCGTGTCGCAGCGCAAGATTTGCAGCGTGGAAGCGTGAAAATACTCACAGATACCAACCTTGATGAGTCAGCTACTGTTGCGCCCAACGGCACCATGGTAATCTACGCCACCCGCCAGCAGGGCCGGGGAGTCTTGATGCTCGTGTCCATTAACGGACGCGTAAGGCTCCCTCTTCCTACCGCTCAAGGCGAAGTCAGAGAACCTTCCTGGTCCCCTTACCTGAACTGACGTGGTGATAGCTTTACGTTGCACTTAACACTTGGGGTTCATTAGGAGTTTTACGATGGAAATGCTGAAGTTTGGTAAATTTGCTGCGCTGGCACTGGCCATGGCTGTAGCTGTAGGTTGCTCGTCCAAAGGCGGCGACAATGCCGGTGAAGGCGCTGCTGTTGATCCAAACGCTGGTTACGGCGCAAACACAGGCGCTGTTGATGGCTCCCTGAGCGAAGAAGCTGCTCTGCGTGCTATCACTGTTTTCTACTTCGAATACGACAGTTCGGACCTGAAACCAGAAGCTATGCGCGCTCTGGACGTTCACGCAAAAGACCTGAAAGCTAACGGCGCTCGCGTTGTTCTGGAAGGTAACACTGACGCCCGTGGTACTCGTGAGTACAACATGGCACTGGGCGAGCGTCGTGCGAAAGCCGTTCAACGCTACCTGGTACTGCAAGGTGTTTCTCCAGCACAGCTGGAGCTGGTGTCCTACGGTGAAGAGCGTCCGATCGCTACTGGCAACGACGAACAGTCGTGGGCTCAGAACCGTCGCGTCGAACTGCGTAAGTAATTCGTCATGCGAACGTGCCGCCGTGCTGTAACTATTCTGACTCTCAGCCTCATGCCGCTTGCGGTTTGGGCTGCGGTTCCTGTGGTCGATGACAACTCTGGCTATAACAATAGCGGGGGGAGTTATCCGTCAACGGGTTACGGTGCGAGCGGCGCCTATGCCGGGGGAGGGGTTTCGGCCCCTGTCTCGGCACAGGGCGAGCTGTTCAACCAGTTGCAACAAATGCAGGAACAGATTGCACGCCAACAGGGTGTGATTGAAGTTCTGCAAAATGATATCTCGCGCATGAAGCAAGAAAGCCTGGAGCGATACCAGGATCTTGATCGGCGTATTGGTGCTGGCATTGCTCCTGCTGCCACGCCTGATAATTCGTCATCGGGTGGCAGCAATACCGCCGCCAGTAATACGGCCGCGCCTGCACCTCAGGCCGCCGCCAGTTCCGAGCCGGGTGATCCTGCGAAAGAAAAGCTCTATTACGATGCTGCTTTCGACTTGATCAAGGCCAAAGATTTCGACAAGGCCAGTCAGGCTTTCACTGCCTTTTTGCGCAAATACCCTAACAGTCAGTACGCCGGTAACGCGCAGTACTGGCTGGGTGAGGTGAATTTGGCGAAAGGGGATTTGCAGGCTGCAGGCCAGGCATTTGCCAAAGTCAGCCAGCTTTATCCCAAGCATGGGAAGGTGCCTGACTCTTTGTACAAGTTGGCTGATGTAGAGCGCCGTCTTGGCCATGCCGATAAGGTTAAAGGCATCCTGCAGCAAGTGGTGTCTCAATATCCGGGCACGTCGGCAGCGCAATTGGCGCAGCGCGATTTGCAGCGCATGTAAGCTCTCAAACGCTTTCATCGAGAAACCCGCGCCTGTCGCGGGTTTTTTCGTTAGAATCCACGCCCTTTTATGAAATACGCTCTTCTGAATACTGCGTTGGCAGATTCTTTGGAGTGCCTGACGGAGGCGGACAGCCTGTTTAGCTGTTACGCCCGTGGCGGATATGCAAGACACATTGAGAATTACCGAAGTTTTTTACTCGTTGCAGGGTGAAACGCGAACGGCTGGCTTGCCGACCGTTTTTGTTCGCCTTACCGGTTGCCCGTTGCGCTGTGGTTATTGCGACAGCGCTTACGCATTCAGTGGCGGCACTGTGAGACCTCTTGAGGACATACTCGAGCAGGTGGCAAGTTATCGTCCGCGTTACGTCTGTGTTACGGGGGGGGAGCCGCTGGCGCAGCCCAACGCAATTCCTTTACTGACGCAGCTCTGTGATGCCGGGTATGAAGTCTCCATCGAGACCAGTGGCGCCTTGGATATTTCGGCAGTTGATCCACGCGTCAGTCGCGTGCTTGATTTGAAAACCCCTGGCTCTAAAGAATCCCATCGTAACCTCTACGAAAATATCGCGTTGCTGACATCCAATGATCAGGTCAAGTTTGTGATCTGTTCGCGTGATGACTACGACTGGGCTGTTTCGAAGTTGATCGAGTATGGATTGGAGCGGCGAGCGGGCGAGGTGCTGTTTTCGCCAAGCCATCATGATTTGTCGGCCCGTGACCTGGCCGACTGGATCGTAGCGGACAACTTGCCTGTGCGTTTGCAAATGCAGTTGCACAAATACTTATGGAATGATGAGCCGGGGCGCTGAAATGACGGAACAATCGGTTGTAAGAGAGAAAAGAGCGGTCATTCTGTTGTCGGGTGGCCTGGATTCGGCGACCGTTGTCGCCATGGCTCGCGCCGAGGGCTACAGCTGCTACACGATGAGCTTTGATTATGGCCAGCGCCATCGTGCGGAACTTGATGCCGCAGCGCGTGTTGCCCGTGATCTGGGGGGCATTGACCACAAGGTCATTGGCCTGAACCTGGACGGCATCGGAGGGTCGGCGCTGACCGACAGCTCGATTGACGTGCCTGAGGCGCCAAGTGAGGGCATTCCCGTCACCTATGTCCCTGCGCGCAATACGGTGTTCCTGTCGTTGGCATTGGGCTGGGCCGAGGTACTGGACGCCCAAGATATTTTTATCGGCGTGAACGCTGTGGACTATTCAGGCTATCCGGATTGCCGTCCCGAGTTTGTCGAGGCTTTTGAAGTCATGGCCAACCTTGCCACCAAGGCGGGTGTCGAAGGTAAGCCTTTCAGCATCAAGGCACCTTTGCAAAACTTGAGCAAGGCACAGATTGTTCAGGCGGGCATACAGTTAGGCGTCGACTATTCGCTGACTGTTTCGTGCTATCAGGCCGATGACCAGGGCCGTGCATGCGGTAAGTGCGACAGCTGTCGCTTGCGTGCAGATGGCTTTGCAGCCGCCGGAATCAAAGACCCAACCCGTTATTTTTGATTTATTTCATATTTATTTTTAATCGGGTGTTGAATTCTCGTTAAAAATCAGTATTATACGTCCCACAACGAAGCGGGTCGTTAGCTCAGTTGGTAGAGCAGTTGGCTTTTAACCAATTGGTCGTAGGTTCGAATCCCACACGACCCACCATATCGCTACACCAAAACAGCCGGTCAGTACCTTAGGGTCTACCGGCTTTTTTGTGTCTTTAATTTGCCTGGAATGGACATACCTGCAACGGGTCGACGCCATCCAGTCGCGTCGTCCCGTTGGCGCTTGACGGCGAATTTAGCTAGTGCTGCATCCGCCTTGCTGGGCGCTGGCAATCAACGCTTCGCTGAGCACTTGGGCGGGCGCCACTTGCACGCTTTGGGTATAAAAAGGCGGCAGCGTTTGCGCCAATTCCGAAACGGCCTGTGCGGTGGTTGAGGCGGGCAACAGTACGTATTGAAAGTTCGAGGGGTAGCTCTGCGGTACGGGGCCTTCCATCGTTGATCCGTACGCCCCCAGTGTCATCACGGCCTGTGGTGTTGCGGGATCTGGGGCGTAAAGAAAGACGAATGTTCCGTATTTGGGGTGCGTCAGATATTGCTCGGCTTCGGCGCGCACTTCCGGTGACGGGTCATTCATGAGTTTCCAGCGCAGAACGGCGTAACCGCGCGTGGTCTCCATAAATGTCGTGCGGATGGGGGATTGTTTTTCACTCCCGCCCAAGCAGGTCAGCAAATTACCAAATGGATCAAGCAGCGCAACCGCGTTGAAGGCGCCGCCGTTGAGCTGGGCCTGTTGTGCAACGGCAATCAATGGGGCGCTCAGCTCGGCGCCAGGGTTGCGCGGGCTGGGTGAGACCGTTGTGAGTGCTTGGTCGCTCAATGCTGTTAGCGCTTGTCGTACGGGGCTGTTGGCAGGGAGGTCGACGGGGTTTTTCAAGTGTGCCGGCTCGATGCCGCTGTTATTGCTGGACTCTCTGACGGTGTTCACGCTGGCTTCAAAAATGGATGACGTCAGGCAATACAACAACGAATCAATCGTCTGCCCGGCAAAGACTGGCGTGGTGCTGCCTGTAAAAGCACGGCTGAAGGGTGGTGCGACAGCGTAATAAGCCCAGCTTTTTTGCGCTTGTTCGCGTATGGGGAGGGGCAGAGTGGGGAAATCAAACGCGCTGTTGTAATTAATGCCCGCATAGGTGTCGATTGCGCTGACGGCAACATTGAACCCCGCGGTGAGTAAAGAGCCTGCGCACATGGCGCACGGGTCGAGCGTTGTAACGATCGTGAGCTGCTGCGCAGGTGGCAGTTTGAGTGCGGCGGCGTTTTCGTAATACCAGTCCACCAGTTGCCGTTCGCCATGGGCGGTAGGGTCGTGCGGTAGAAACCGGGTTGTGCCAGAGGCTGGCGGGTAGGGCATCAATACGTTGTTATGCATGGCTGCGATGATTTTTTTTGTGGCGTTATCAATGATGGCTCCGCCGACAGCAAAGGTTTTTTGATACGCCGCGTTGACTGACTCCGATGCCGCGACACCGACGGCTTCCTGCGCATTCGTGACTGTGGTCATGGCTTCAACTCCTGTTGGGTTGGATGCTGGCACGCTATTTCAAGTGCTGGGAAAACTCAGCATAGCCGCTCACTCTGAGTCGGCAAACCCAATGGTCTATGCTCACGCTTCGTTCCTCGGCTGAACCATTTGCAGTGATGTACAGCCCAAGTTCCGTGCATACCCGCTATTTACAGGAGGCTTACGATGAGCAAGAAAATGTTGGTGGTTTTGACCAGTGTCGAAAAATACCCGAACCTGCCGCGTGCCACGGGTTTATGGCTGGGGGAGGCGGTGCATTTCGTACAGAAGGTTGAGGCTGCAGGCTACACAGTAGACTTCGTCAGCCCTCAAGGTGGTTACACACCGATCGACCCTCACAGTTTGGCCAAGGACATGGCAGCTGATATTGACTGGCAGTGGTATCACGATAAGTCGTTCATGAATCGCCTTGGCGCAACGCTCAAGCCAAGCGATATCAAGCCTGAAGACTACTGCGCTATTTACTTTGCAGGGGGCCACGGGGTCATCTGGGATTTCCCGGACAACGTTGAGCTGCAAACCATCAGCCGCGAGATTTATGAGTCGGGTGGAGTCGTGTCCTCGGTATGTCACGGGGCGGTCGGGCTGCTGAATATCATGCTCAGCGACGGCAAACTGCTGATTGAGGGGAAAAAACTCACGGGTTTCTCCAATGAAGAAGAGCAATTGGCCGGTTTGGCCGAAGTCGTGCCGTATTTGACCGAGACCGAGCTGGTCAAGCGTGGGGCCAAGTATGAGAAGGCGAGCCAGCCGTGGGCGGCTTATGCCGTTGCAGATGGGCGTTTGATTACGGGCCAGAACCCTGCGTCAGGTGGCGCTGTGGCTGAGCTTGTGCTTAAAGCGTTGAGCCAGTGAGTTAAGTTCTGCGGCCGATGCCTGGTGGCCTGCCAGTCATCGGCAGATTTGCCCTTGTGGCCCTGCAACACATCCCCTGCAAGACCTCCCCTGAAACATTAAACTTTTGAATCGCAAGCATATTCTGTAGCCTTGGCGAGCTGAATAGATGGTCCGTGCCTGATAACACACACTCTCCCGGCGGGACTCGACGGTCCGGAGCCGGAGGTACACTCGACTTTCGCGCAGTAGCGCCTGCAGGTCTTGCGAACATGACGCATATTTCCGAACGACTTCTGGTTCAAGCCCACCTTGATGCCAAGCAGCCTAAAGCCCTGACCCTGGAAGAAGAGGCTGCATTGCGTGCCGCCATTGCTGCCGAGCTCAAGGCACAGGATGCGGTTCTGGTGGCTCATTTTTATTGCGATCCCGTGATTCAGGCGCTCGCCGAAGAAACAGGCGGTTGCGTTTCCGACTCGCTGGAAATGGCCCGTTTCGGTGCCGCGCATCCCGCAAAAACGGTACTGGTCGCCGGTGTTCGTTTCATGGGTGAAACGGCCAAAATCCTCACCCCTGAAAAGCGTGTGCTGATGCCGACGCTGGAAGCCACCTGCTCGCTGGACCTGGGTTGCCCGGTCGAAGCGTTTTCTGCGTTCTGTGACAAACACCCTGAGCGCACTGTGGTGGTTTACGCCAACACGTCAGCTGCGGTTAAAGCCCGTGCAGACTGGGTGGTGACATCAAGCTGTGCGCTGGAAATCGTCGAAAGCCTGATGGATAACGGCGAAACGATCATCTGGGGGCCTGACAAGCATCTTGGGCGCTATATCCAGCGCCAGACCGGGGCCGACATGTTGCTCTGGGATGGGGCGTGCATTGTCCATGAAGAGTTCAAGTCCAAGCAGCTCGAAGACATGAAGGCGCTGTACCCGGATGCGGCGATTCTGGTTCACCCTGAATCGCCCGAGTCGGTGATTGATCTGGCCGACGCAGTAGGCTCCACCAGTCAACTGATTGCCGCCGCGCAGAACCTGCCCAACAAGACCTTCATCGTGGCCACCGACCGCGGCATTTTTTACAAAATGCAGCAGCTGTGTCCTGACAAAGTCTTTATTGAAGCGCCAACGGCAGGCAATGGCGCGGCGTGCCGCAGCTGCGCCCATTGCCCGTGGATGGCAATGAATACGCTGGAACGTACGCTGGAATGTCTACAGAAGGGATCGAACGAGATCTTTGTCGATCCGGCGCTGGTGCCGCAAGCGGTTCGCCCGCTCAAACGCATGTTGGACTTCACTCAAGCGGCCCGTTTGAAGCTGGCGGGCAACGCCTGAGTGTCGCTCTTGGGCGTAGGCACTGAAGGCGGTAGCTCATTCTCGTGAAGCTGCCGCCTTCAGGTGTGCTCTCAATTCATCATGTCTTTGATAGACCGCTCTTCATCCAGCAAATCACGTTGCCGAGCATCAATGCGCGATAGCAGCTGGAAGTTATTGGTCAGTTTTTTCGCCAGGTCCAGCTGTTGCAGGGCCTGACGGTAATCACCCACCAGTGCAAAGTACTCCGCCCGCGCCTGATGCAAGCCGATGATATTGCCCGAAAGGCCGCGGGTTTCAGCCACCGAGTACCAGACATCCGGGTCGTTCGGTCGACTCTTGAGCAAGGCTTCCAGTGCTTTATCTGCTTCGCCTGCTCTGTTCTGTTTAAGCAACAGATCGACACGCGCCTGATTGAGCGGGTAATTGCCCGGATACAGCGTACGCATCCGTTCGACCCGCTTTTGCGCATCGTCCAGTTGATTGCTGGCCATGTCGAGTTCGATCTGCGCCAGGTTGTACGTGATGTCGTTGGGCGATTTGTCGAGCAGCCGTTTCAGGTTGTCCCGAGCGTCCTTGAATTGACTGCCCTTGATCTGCGCGATGGCCAAACCGTAGCGGGCCACGTCGTTGTTCGGATTTTCATCGAGTTGGACCCGGAAACGCTTGGCGGCAAGTCCGGGTGTTTCTTCGTAGTTGAGTTGCACCCTTGCACGAATCAATTGATAGCGCAGGCTGTCCTCGGCGCCGCCGGGGCGGGCTTGTTCAGCACGGTTGCGGGTGTCTGCAATACGCGATTCGGTCACCGGGTGAGTCAGTAAAAATTCCGGTGGTTTGGCATCGAACCGGTATTGGCGCATCAGGCGCTCGAACATCGTCGGCATGGAGCGCGGGTCGTAACCGGCTTTCTCCAGATTAAGGATGCCAATGCGGTCTGCTTCCTGCTCGTTTTGCCGGGAGAAGCGTCGCTGCTCCTGAAATGCTGCGGCCTGAGTGCCCGCAATAGCGGCAATCCCGGCATCACCCGCCCCCGAGGCGGCGATGACGATGCCCGCCAGCAAGGCGGCCATCATGGGCAATTGCATGCGTTGTTGCGCTTCGACCCCGCGTGCGAAGTGCCGCTGCGACAAGTGGGCCAATTCGTGCGCCAGCACCGAGGCATACTCACCTTCGGTCTGCGCGTTGAGAAACAGGCCACCGTTCACGCCGATGATTCCCCCGGGCGCGGCAAAGGCGTTGAGCTGGGGGCTGTTGATTAATATGAATTCAAGGCGCCGGTCCTGAACCTGGCTGGTTTCGACCAATTTATAGACGCTGGTTTCAACGTAGTCCTTGAGCTGCGGATCGTTAAGCTGCGAGACCTGGCCGCGCAACATGCTTAGCCAGGCGCGACCCAGTTTGTACTCTTGTTGAGGCGAAACAATGGAGGAGCTGGCATCACCCAACGACGGCAAATCGTCGGCGAAAAGCGGTGATGCGAGCAGGCAAGCGAGCGTCAACAGGGTTGGGCGCAGAAAATTCATGCACGAAGCTCTAGTCGATAAAGGGCTTACTGTAGCTGCACAGTGGGCTGGCGACCAGAGGCGGGTCAGCCTGGGGTATTCTAGTGCGCTACAAAATGCCTGAGGACGGGTAAATGACTGATGTGTTGGAACATGATTCGCTGCTGGACGCCAGCGGTCTGAATTGCCCGTTGCCGTTGCTCAAGGCGAAGATGGTACTCAATCAGATGAGCTCGGGTGCCGTGCTGAAGGTGATTGCGACTGATGCGGGCTCCCAGCGCGACTTCCGCACATTCGCGCGCCTGGCGGGGCATGAACTGCTCGGCGAGCAAGAGGATTCGGGCGTCTATCGTTATTGGTTGCGCAAGGCCTGACGCCCGGGCGACACCTTTTAAAAGGAATCTTGATGTTCAACGTGTTGCGTAACTGGATACAACGCTACTTTTCCGATGAGGAAGCGGTGGTGCTGGCCGTGTTGCTGGTGCTGGCGTTCACAGTGGTCTTGACCTTGGGCGGCATGCTGGCGCCTGTGCTGGCGGGCATGGTCCTGGCGTACCTCATGCAGGGGCTGGTGGTGGCGCTGGAGCGCTTGCGCTTGCCTGGAGCGGTGGCTGTAGGGCTGGTGTTTGCGCTGTTCATGGGCCTGTTATTGCTGTTTATCGTGGTAGTGGTGCCGCTGCTGTGGCACCAATTGATCACGCTGTTCAATGAGCTGCCGGGCATGCTCGTCAAGTGGCAGTCGTTGCTGTTGTTGCTGCCTGAACGCTACCCGCATCTGGTCTCGGATGAGCAAGTGTTGCAGGCCATCGAGGTGGCGCGGGGGGAGATTGGCAAAGTGGGGCAATTGGCGTTGACCCTCTCGCTGTCCAGTCTGCCGCTGTTGGTCAACATCATGATCTATTTGGTACTGGTGCCGATTCTGGTGTTCTTCTTTCTCAAGGACCGGGCCATGATCGGCCGCTGGGTGCGCAGCTACTTGCCTCGCCAGCGTGCGCTGATTACCCGCGTGGCGCATGACATGAACCGTCAGATTGCCAACTACATTCGTGGCAAAGTCATCGAGATCATCATCTGCGGAGGCGTCACCTACATTGCGTTTGTCGTCATGGATCTCAATTACGCGGCATTGCTGGCCTTATTGGTGGGTGTGTCGGTGGTGGTGCCCTACGTAGGAGCGGTGGTCGTGACTGTGCCGGTGTGCCTGATTGCCTTGTTCCAGTGGGGCTGGAGCGACCAGTTTATTTACCTGATGGCGGTCTATGGAATCATTCAGACACTGGATGGCAACGTACTGGTGCCGTTGCTGTTTTCAGAAGCGGTGAGTTTGCACCCGGTGGCGATCATTTGCGCGGTGCTGTTGTTCGGTGGCTTGTGGGGCTTCTGGGGTGTGTTTTTCGCCATCCCGCTGGCCACGCTGTTCAAGGCGGTGCTGGATGCCTGGCCGCGCAAGCAGCAGGTTGTGGCGCCACTCCTATAGCCTGTCATTGCGGCGGGCATGAAAAAGCCCCGGCTCTTGCGAGTCGGGGCTTTTTCGTTACAGCGTCAGCTTACGCTTGAATAACCGGGATGTTGGCATTGGCTGCCGCTTCACGGAATTCAGCGATCTGATCAAAGCTCAGGTAGCGGTAAACGTCCGCCGCCATGGTGTTGATCTCAGCTGCGTACGCCATGTATTCCTCAACGGAAGGCAGGCGGCCCAGGATAGAGGCCACCGACGCCAGCTCGGCCGAAGCCAGGTATACGTTGGCGCCGTCACCCAGACGGTTCGGGAAGTTACGGGTTGAAGTCGACACCACGGTGGCGTTCGGCTCAACACGTGCCTGGTTACCCATGCACAGCGAGCAACCTGGCATTTCCATGCGCGCGCCGGCTTTGCCGTAGATGCCGTAGTAGCCTTCTTCAGTCAGCTGGTGAGCGTCCATTTTGGTCGGCGGCGACAGCCACAGACGGGTTGGCAACTGACCTTTGACCTTGTCGAGCAACTTGCCCGCTGCGCGGAAGTGGCCGATGTTGGTCATGCACGAACCGATGAATACTTCGTCGATTTTCTCGCCGGCAACGCTGGACAGCAGACGGGCGTCATCCGGGTCGTTCGGGGCGCACAGCACTGGCTCGTTGATGTCAGCCAGGTCGATTTCGATGATGTGCGCGTATTCGGCGTCAGCATCGGCTTCCATCAATTGCGGGTTGGCAATCCAGGCTTCCATCGCTTGAGCGCGACGCTCAAGGGTGCGTGCATCGCCGTAACCTTCACCGATCATCCAGCGCAGCAGGGTGATGTTGGATTTCAGGTATTCGGTGATCGACTCTTTGGATAGTTTGATCGTGCAGCCAGCAGCCGAACGTTCTGCCGACGCGTCGGACAGTTCGAACGCTTGCTCGATGCTCAAGTTGTCCAGGCCTTCGATTTCCAGGATACGACCCGAGAACTCGTTGATCTTGCCCTTTTTCTCTACGGTCAGCAGGCCTTGTTGGATTGCCACGTAAGGAATGGCGTGAACCAGGTCGCGCAAGGTAATGCCAGGTTGCATTTTGCCTTTGAAGCGAACCAGAACCGATTCCGGCATGTCCAGTGGCATGACGCCAGTCGCGGCAGCAAATGCCACCAGACCCGAACCGGCCGGGAACGAAATGCCCATTGGGAAGCGGGTGTGGGAGTCGCCACCGGTGCCGACGGTGTCAGGCAGCAGCATGCGGTTCAACCAGCTGTGGATGATGCCGTCGCCCGGACGCAGGGAAACGCCGCCACGGGTCATGATGAAGTCAGGCAGGGTGTGGTGGGTGGTCACGTCGATCGGCTTTGGATACGCCGCGGTGTGGCAGAACGACTGCATCACCAGATCCGCCGAGAAGCCCAGGCACGCCAGGTCTTTCAGTTCGTCACGGGTCATTGGACCGGTGGTGTCCTGAGAACCCACGGTGGTCATTTTCGGCTCGCAGTAAGTGCCCGGACGAACACCGGTTACGCCGCAGGCTTTACCGACCATTTTCTGCGCCAGGGTGAAACCCTTGGTGCTTTCAATAGGCGCTTCAGGCTTTTTGAACAGGTCAGACGGACCCATGCCCAGTTCGGCGCGTGCCTTTTCAGTCAGGCCGCGACCGATGATCAGCGGAATACGGCCGCCAGCGCGGACTTCATCCAGCAGAACCGGGGTTTTCAGTTCAAAGGTGGTGATGACTTCGTCGGTACCGTGCTTGCAGACTTTGCCAGCGTGCGGGTACAGGTCGATCACGTCGCCCATGTTGATGTTGCTGACGTCAAACTCGATAGGCAGTGCGCCCGCGTCTTCCATGGTGTTGTAGAAGATCGGAGCAATTTTGCTGCCGAAGCAGAAACCACCGGCGCGCTTGTTCGGCACGTAAGGCACGTCGTCGCCGAAGAACCACAGTACCGAGTTGGTAGCCGATTTACGTGATGAACCCGTACCGACAACGTCACCGACGTAGGCGATAGGGAAGCCCTGGCCGCGCATTTCTTCGATTTGCTTCATCGGGCCGATGGAGCCCTGGACGTCTGGCACGATGCCGTCGCGGGCCATTTTCAACATGGCCAGCGCGTGCAGCGGGATGTCAGGACGTGACCAGGCATCTGGGGCAGGCGACAGGTCGTCGGTGTTGGTTTCGCCGGTCACCTTGAATACGCGCAGGCTGATTTTGTCTGCCAGGGTAGGGCGGTTTTTGAACCACTCGCCGTCCGCCCAGGATTGCACCACCGCTTTGGCGTGGGCATTACCGTTCTTGGCTTTTTCAGCAACGTCGTGGAAGGCGTCAAACATCAACAGGGTGTGCTTGAGCTGCTCGGCAGCCACCGGAGCCAGCTCTGCGTCGTCCAGCAGGTCAACCAGCGTGACGATGTTGTAGCCGCCTTGCATGGTGCCAAGCAGTTCAACAGCGCGCTTTTTGCTGATCAGGGGGGAGATGGCTTCACCTTTCGCGAGGGCAGCGAGGAAGCCGGCTTTTACGTAGGCCGCTTCATCAACACCCGGTGGAATGCGGTTGGTGATCAGGTCAACGAGGAATTCTTCTTCGCCAGCAGGCGGGTTTTTCAGCAGCTCAACCAGGCCTGCAGTTTGTTCGGCGTTAAGCGGCTGGGGAACGATACCCAGTGCTGCGCGCTCTTCGATATGTTTGCGGTAGGCTTCAAGCACAGTTATTACCCTCATCATTGGTCCCAAATGGGTGTCCGGGACGCTCATCCAGGAATGCAAGGCACTCATGCGCTGCGGGGCTTTATGAGCCGCTTAGCCAGAGTTGCAGAGATTCCCAACAGAAGCTGTTTTCAAAGTTTTACGCCTTGGGAACGGAGGGGTGGTGCACGTTGGTGCGGGCAGTTGCCTGGCAAGTACCCATCACCAACACCGTTCTTCAGGATCAACTGTGCTCGTGACGCTTTGAAAACAGCTTCTAACGGACATTGGCGCCTTAAAAGGCAGGCCGATTCTACGGGAAAAACTTGGTAAAGGTAAGTTAACCCCTGAAGGTTGAGGGGTGATCTGCGTTAGACAAAGGGCTAACATGCCCGCCTGTTTCGCTCTGCAGTGCTCTATTTCGCCATGCCCAACCAAACCATCAAGACTCCATGTATCGGCCTGTGTTCGACGGTTTACGGCGACCTGGTGTGCCGTGGATGCAA
Source organism: Pseudomonas lundensis (assembly GCF_001042985.1). Lineage (GTDB taxonomy): Bacteria > Pseudomonadota > Gammaproteobacteria > Pseudomonadales > Pseudomonadaceae > Aquipseudomonas > Aquipseudomonas lundensis. The sequence goes on along the minus strand of NZ_JYKY01000009.1, from coordinate 74,488 downwards.
GCGTTTCCATCATGAAGTGATCCACTGGAACGGTTACAACGACGACGAGAAGCGCGCAGTGTGGATGCGTCTGGAGCAGTTGCTCGTGCAGGTGATGGCGGGCAAGGTTGAAGTGTTTGACCCTCAAAAGCTGCGTGGCCAGTTGCTGGCGCGGCAAATCCGGTTTGTCCCCCATCAGTCCGAATATTGCTGGGCCTACCAGCTGATTGCCCGCGGGGCGCGGGTGATCAATCAGCTGGAAGCGTACGGAATGGTGCTGTTGCCTGAGTTTCGCGACTGGAATTTGCCCGAGCTGCGAGACGCCATTGATCGGGAATTTTTCCTGCTGTCCGAAGCCCACTATCAGCGCTACATCGCCCCCAGTTTCTTGAAAGATGCACTGGGCAACTGATTAGCAGGTCAATGTTTGGATGCCAGTTTTTCCAGGTGACGGGTCATTTCTTCTGGCTTGAGCACCAAGATGTCACTTTTGAGTTTGTCGATGACAACTTCTGCGGTGTTACCGATCAGCGCCCCCGAAAACCCGGTGCGCGCCACTGTGCCCATGACGGTCACGGCAGCGTGTAGCTCGTCGGCAACCCGCGGAATAATCACATCGGCCGGGCCTTCCTCGACATGCAGGCGGCTGCCGTCAATGTCGTACTGTTTCTGGAACCCTTCGCACGCCTTGCGATAAATCGCCTCGTATTCCGTTTCAATCGGGTAGGCGGCTTCAACGGCGGCCAGCATGGGAGCCGGGTAGGCGCTGACCACATGCAGCTTGCCTTTAACCAGGCTGGCGATTTCAAAACCGGCGTCAACAATGCTCTTGTGCAGTTCCATGTGGTCGGCATCGTCATTACCCACGTCCACCGCGGTCAGCACGACACCGTTGTCCCAGTCCGCTGCATGTTTAGCCAGCAACACCGGAGCCGGGCAGTAGCGCAACAGTTTCCAGTCTTCGGGCGTGAGCAAGAGTTTTTTCAGGGGGTTGTCAGGAATGTGCTGCTTGATCACCAGGCCGCAATTCTCAGCCTGCTGCGCCCGGATAATGGTCTGGTGCTTGCTCTCATGCCAGGACCGTTCGCTGCTGGCAGTAACGCCTTCGGCCCTTAACGCGTTCTCAAGGACGCTGAGCAATGCGGCGTGTTTGTCCTCTTTGTCGCAAATCAAGAGGTGCAGGGCGGCCTTGGTCTTTTCGGCGATTTGTTTGGCGCGCTTGAGGGCAAGGCTTTCCATTAACTCGGGTTCGATCACCACCAGCAGCTTGTTGATCTTTTGCATGGTCGAGGCTCCATGGAGGATTAAGTGCAACCACTATAGTTGCTCGCGGGTTGCCCGCGCGTTGATGCATATCAACCCGCCAGGCTGGTGCTGTGCCGTGGGCCCCGTATAATCGGCGGCTTTGTCACTCCAGTCTGTGTGAGCCTCATGCCTGTCACTTCTCTGCCTACTGCCGACTCGTCGCGCACCCTTCTTATTTCGGGAGCGTTCGCGTGATTCTTCCTGAAATTCACGAGTTTCTTGGTTGCCGAACGCCCGATGGCTGGATCGCGGCAGCGCTGGCCGATCAGGAAACCCTGCTCATCGATCATAAAAACTGCGAGTTCAAGGCTGCCAGCACGGCGCTGAGCCTGATCGCCAAATATCACTCCCATGTTGACCTGATCAACATGATGTCGCGTCTGGCCCGCGAAGAGTTGGTGCACCACGAGCAGGTCATGCGTTTGATGAAAAAGCGCAAGATCGAACTTCGCCAGTTGTCTGCAGGCCGCTACGCCTCAGGCTTGCGCAAAGTAGTACGCAACCACGAGCCCGTGAAGCTGGTAGACACGCTGGTGGTAGGGGCGTTTATCGAGGCGCGCAGTTGTGAGCGTTTCGAGGCGCTGGTGCCGCACCTGGACGAAGAGCTGGGCACGTTTTATTTCGGTTTGCTGAAAAGCGAAGCGCGGCATTTCCAGGGCTATTTGAAATTGGCCTATCAATACGGCGACGCCAAGGACATTGCTCAGGTCATTGAGCGCGTTCGCGACGCCGAGCAAGCACTCATCGAAAGCCCTGACGTTGAGTTTCGCTTCCACAGCGGCGTGCCTGCTCAGGCGTAGCCTTCAGCTGGCGCAGGCATCCCTTGCGTCAGCCCCTGTTTTTTTATCAAACAGCTCATTGCTACGAGTGGCGGACCCACCCCCGTCGGTCAGACGCCATTGGCATGAATAGATAGCTGGCTATTTATCGCCTTGACATTAGCTGCCTAGACAGTAATATTTTGAAACATTACTGCTTAAGCAGCTTCCTGGTGGCCGATGAAGCACTTTTCCCCCGATAACTTCCAAAATTGCACCCTGGGTTTGCTCTTGGGTCGTGCGGCGTTGCTCAAGGACCGCATTATTGATACGCACATGGAGCCGTATGGCATCACGGCTGCGCAGTTCAAAGTGCTGATCATCATGGCGCAGTTCGAGGTGGACACCCCGGCCGAGCTGTGTCGACACTTGTGCATCGACAGCGGTTCGATGACCCGCATGCTCGACCGTCTTGAGCAAAAAAATCTGTTGGTGCGTCAGCGCTCCGAGGCCGACAGGCGTCAGGTGCGGTTAGTGCTTACAGAGGAGGGGCAAGGGCTGGCCGATCAACTCCCGACCATCGGTGCCGCTGCCATGAACCAGTTGGCTGGCGCGATAACCCCGCAAGAACTGCTAAGTCTTGAACATATCCTGAAAAAAATACTGCTCGCCGCCGGTGACACGATCACGGTGCAGCGCCTGGGTGGAAAATGAGCGACAAAACCTTGCGTACGGGCTTGAGCCTGGTATTTGCGTCAATGGTGTTGGCTGGCTGTGCCAATTACCACGGGCTGAACCCCCAGGGCATCAGCCTTGATGCCCAACACTTGAAGGCCGGTCACTCCTTCAAAAACGTCAGCGTCACCCCCGCCGCCTGGCCCGAAAAGGAATGGTGGACGCGGTTGGGCGATCAGCAACTTAACAGCCTGGTTGCGCAGGCCTTGCGTGACAGCCCGGACATGCAAGTGGCCAGCGCCCGCACCCATCAAGCCACGGCTGCTGCCCGTTCAGCGAACGCGGCGCGGATGCCCACGCTGGATGCGAACGGGGATGTCACGCGCTCGCGCCTGTCTCGATCACACGATCCAAGCGGGCAGGGTGGACGTTACAGCACCGAGCGTGACCTTAATCTGACCTTCAATTACACCTTTGACTTGTGGGGCGGTCAGCGCGCTGCGTGGGAAGCCGCATTGGGCGAAGCCCGTGCAGCTGAAGTGGACGGCCAGGCCGCGCGTCTTACGCTGGCGGGCGATGTGGCGCGTGCCTACAGCAATTTGGGACATGCCTTCCAAGTGCGAGATCTGTCGCAAGAGGATCTGCAACGCACGCGAAAAATGCTGGACCTGAGCAAACGTCGTTTGGCTTCAGGCATCGACAGCCATTATCAGTTTCAACAAACCGAAAGCCTTGAGGCCAGCGCTCAAGAGCAACTGATTGACGCCGAGAAACAGCTCAATTCGGCGCGTATAGCGCTCGCGGTATTGCTTGGCAAGGGGCCGGATCGGGGTCAGGAAATCACCCGGCCCGATAGGTTGGCTCCGGGCGCCGTGGCATTGCCCAGTACATTGCCTGCGGACTTGCTGGGGCGTCGGCCGGACGTGGTCGCGGCGCGCTGGCGCGTGGAAGCGGCGAGTAAAAACATTGCTGCGGCCAAGACCCGCTTCTACCCCAACCTGAATTTAACGGCCGCAGCGGGTACTCAGTCGTTGCTAGGGGATGCGTTGTTCGGGTCGGCAAGCCGCTTCTTCAATATTGCGCCAGCGTTGACGCTGCCGATTTTTGATGGCGGGCGTTTGCGCGCCGGGCTGGATGCGGAGGACGCCAATTACGATCTGGCGGTGGCGCAATACAACAAAACAGTCGTGGGCGCCCTTGGCGAAGTCAGCGATACCCTCGGGCAATTGGGGGCCACGGGCCGTCAGATTACGGCTCAACAGCGTGCCGCCGATATCGCGCAGGACTCCTACGACACGGTGTTGCAGCGTTATGGTTCGGGGGTCGGTAACTACCTGGACGTGCTCAGCATTGAACAGCAACTGCTTCAGGCTCAGCGCCAATTGGCTGATTTGAACGCGCAACAGATCGATCTCTCGATTCAATTGATGCAGGCCTTGGGCGGCGGCTTCGAGCCCGCTCACACGGCGTTGGCCGTTCCCTCCCAAGCCTCGCTGGCAGAATAATTTCAGGTAATGGTCATGGCCTCTGTGCAAACACCGAATGAAACGCAACACAACGAAAACGCGGGTGGCTCGCGTAAACGCAAACTCTGGCTGGGTGCCCTCGCGCTGCTGGTCGTGCTCGGTATCGTAGGCGTTTGGGCCTGGCACGAACTGTACGGCCGCTGGAGTGAAAGCACTGACGACGCTTACGTCAATGGCAACGTGGTTGAAATCACGCCACTGGTGACAGGTACGGTGGTGAGCATTGGCGCCGATGATGGCGATCTGGTTCACGAAGGTCAGGTATTGCTCAATTTTGACCCGAGCGATGCGCAAGTCGGGCTGCAAAGTGCTGAAGCCAATCTGGCGCGTACGGTGCGTCAGGTGCGTGGTTTGTTCAGCAATGTGAACGGCATGAAGGCTCAAGTGGTTGCGCAAAAATCCGAGGTGCAAAAGGCTCAGGACAACTACAGCCGTCGTAAGAGTCTGGCAGCGGGCGGCGCCATTTCGCAGGAGGAGCTGTCCCATGCGCGGGACGATCTGGCATCGGCACAAAGTGCCTTGCGCAATGCCGAACAACAGTTAAATACCACCACGGCATTGGTGGATAACACCGCCGTCGCTAGCCATCCCGATGTACTCGCGGCCGCCGCGCAATTGCGTCAGGCGTACCTGGAGCATGCGCGCACCACCCTGATTGCCCCAGTGACCGGTTATGTGGCGAAACGCACGGTTCAGCTGGGTCAGCGTGTCCAGCCGGGCACGGCGCTGATGGCCGTTATCCCGCTGAATCAGTTATGGATTGATGCCAACTTCAAGGAAACCCAGCTGCATAACATGCGTATCGGCCAGCCGGTTGAGATCGAATCGGACATTTACGGCAGCGATGTGAAATACAGCGGCTCCATCGACAGTATCGGCGCCGGTACAGGCAGCGCGTTTGCGTTGTTGCCAGCGCAAAACGCGACTGGCAACTGGATCAAAATTGTCCAGCGGGTACCGGTTCGTATTCATATCAATGCCGACCAATTGGCGCAGCACCCGTTGCGGGTGGGTTTGTCGACCGTGGTGGAGGTGAACTTGCATGACCAGAGTGGCCCGGTGCTGGCGCAACAGCCACCGCAAAAAGCCACCTTCACGACCAATGTGTATGAAAAACAATTGGCCGATGCTGAAGCCTTGATCGCGCGCCTGATTGACCGTAACAGTGCCGCCTTGAGCAATGCCGCCGCTGCGCGTTGATTCGCCAATCCACTGACCCCGTCGCTACGGCGGGGTTGCGCTCTCTGTTTTAAAGGATTTGCGATGAGTACAAACGCGTCTTTTACGCCGCCCAGCCTGCTGCTTGCCACCATTGGCCTGTCGTTGGCCACTTTTATGCAAGTGCTCGATACCACCATTGCCAACGTCGCGCTGCCCACCATTTCCGGCAACTTGGGGGTCAGTTCGGAGCAGGGGACGTGGGTCATCACTTCTTTTGCTGTCAGCAACGCGATTGCATTGCCATTGACCGGCTGGCTGAGCCGCCGCTTCGGTGAAGTGAAGCTGTTTTTATGGGCGACGATTTTGTTCGTGCTGGCTTCATTTTTGTGCGGAATTTCCACGTCGATGCCTGAACTGGTGGGCTTTCGGGTCCTGCAGGGCTTGGTCGCGGGGCCTTTGTACCCGATGACTCAGACCCTGTTGATTGCTGTGTATCCACCCGCAAAACGGGGGATGGCATTGGCATTGCTGGCGATGGTCACGGTGGTGGCGCCCATTGCCGGGCCGATTTTGGGTGGCTGGATTACGGACAGTTACAGTTGGCCATGGATTTTCTTCATTAATATTCCGATCGGAATATTCGCGGTCATGGTCGTGCGCCAGCAGTTGAAAGCGCGCCCCGTGGTTATCACCCGCCAGCCCATGGACTATGTGGGGTTGATCACGCTGATCATCGGGGTGGGCGCCCTGCAAATTGTGCTCGATAAAGGCAATGATCTGGACTGGTTCGAATCCAGCTTCATCCTGATGGGTACCGCGCTGTCAGTGGTTGCACTGGCGGCCTTCGTCATTTGGGAAATGACTGACAAACACCCGATCGTCAACCTGCGCCTGTTCGCCCATCGCAACTTCCGTATCGGAACGCTGGTACTGGTATTGGGGTATGCCGGCTTCTTCGGTATCAACTTGATTCTGCCGCAATGGCTGCAAACCCAAATGGGTTACACGGCCACTTGGGCCGGTCTGGCCGTTGCACCTATCGGCATCTTGCCGGTGGTGATGTCTCCGTTCGTGGGCAAGTACGCGCATAAATTTGACCTGCGACTGTTGGCGGGGCTGGCCTTCCTGGCGATTGGCCTGAGCTGCTTTATGCGCGCCGAATTCACCAATGAAGTGGATTTCCAGCACATCGCAATGGTGCAACTGTTTATGGGGATTGGCGTGGCGCTGTTCTTTATGCCGACGTTGAGCATTTTGATGTCGGATTTGCCCCCACATCAAATTGCCGACGGGGCCGGGCTGGCTACATTCTTGCGTACATTGGGCGGCAGTTTCGCGGCCTCATTGACCACGTGGATCTGGATTCGCCGGGCGGATCAGCATCATGCCTACATGAGTGAAAGCATCAGTACGTACGATCCAATTACCCGGCATACCCTCGAAAATCTGGGGGGTGCCAGTACCAAGGCCTACGCTCAGATGGATCAAATCCTGACCAGCCAGGCGTACATGCTGTCGACCGTGGATTACTTCACGATGATGGGCTGGATGTTCATGGGCTTGATTTTGATCGTATGGCTGGCCAAACCACCCTTTGCTGCCAAGGCGGGGCCAGCGGCCAGCGGGCATTGAGACACTTTTAGCAGGGATGAGGCGGGGATAGCCGAAGGCCGCGACGTACTGGGTCTTGGCCTTTGGCGACGCCGGTCAGTGCTCTGTCGGCGTGGCTCGGGCGGTTCAGGGGTGCGTGGCAGCTGGCAGTGTCAGCTGAAAATCGAACGGCGTCAGTTGCATGCCTTGCTCATCCACTTGCAACACCCAGCCTTGACGGTCCCAGTCGCCGAGCACAATCCGCTTGGCGGCCTGCTCACCAATCTGCAATTTATGAATAGCCGGTCGATGTGTGTGGCCGTGGATCAAGGTGTGGACGCCGAACTGCGTCATGATCCGCGGAACCTCTTCAGGGGTCACGTCGACAATGTCGTTGGCTTTCATGCGGGTCTGGGCGCGGCTTTCGCTGCGCAATTTACGCGCGAGTGTGTGGCGGGTGCTTACTGGCAAGTGACGCAACACCCACAGTGTTACCGGGTTGCGCAGGTAGCGTCGTAAGCGCATGTAGGCTTCGTCGCGGGTACACAGACTGTCGCCGTGCATCAGGAGCACGGGTTCGCCGTAAAAGTCCACGACGCTTGGGTCTTTCAGCAGGGTGCAGCCGGCCGCTTTACAAAAGGCCCGGCCCAATAAAAAGTCACGGTTGCCGTGCATGAGAAACACATCAGTACCGCCATCGCTCAGGGCGCGCAGTGCGTCACAGATCGAGCGCTGGTAGGGCGTCATTGCATCGTCGCCGATCCAGGCTTCAAAAAAGTCGCCCAAGATGTACAGCGCCTGAGCCGAGCGCGCGCGCCCGGTCAGGAAATTCAGAAACGCCCGGGTAATGTCCGGGCGCTCCTTTTCCAGATGCAAATCTGAAATCAGCAGTATCACTCAACGATCTCGGCTTTCTCGATGATCACGTCGTCTGCAGGTACATCCTGGTGGCCAGCTTTGGAAGTGGTTGCGACAGCTTTGATCTTGTCGACAATGTCCTGACCTTCAACGACTTCGCCAAACACTGCGTAGCCCCAGCCCTGAACGGTCTTGCCGCTGTGGTTCAGGAAGCTGTTGTCAGCCACGTTGATGAAGAATTGAGCAGAAGCAGAATGCGGCTCCATGGTGCGGGCCATGGCTACCGAATACTTCTTGTTCGGCAGGCCGTTGTCGGCTTCGTTCTGGATGCTTGGACGCTTGTCTTTCTTTTCTTTCATGCCCGGCTCAAAACCGCCGCCCTGGATCATGAAGTTGCCGATGACACGGTGAAAAACGGTGTTTTCGTAGTGGCCGGCTTTTACGTATTCGATGAAGTTGGCAACCGTGATCGGCGCTTTTTCAGCGTTCAGTTGGAGCACGATGTCGCCGTGGTTGGTGGTCAGTTTTACTTTTGACATGGTGTTATCGCTCTATCAGAGAATTCGTCGGGCCCGGAGGCGGTATGGGTCGCCCCAACCCCTGAGCTGGCTGGGTAGAAACAGCCGCGGGGCGGAGTTTAGCGTGCTCGCGCGGCATTTCGATGCGGTTTTTACGATATGGGTACTAAAAGCGGCGATTTCAAATGCTTTGATTGAGCGCCTGCTCTGTCAGTGGCTTGACAGCATCGGCTATGATAGACGCTTTGATTTAGTCGGCCGACCAGGCCGCGCACTCGTTATGTTCAAGGATCCTATGAGCAAGCCCACTGTCGACCCCACTCTGAATCCAAAGGCTGGCCCAGCTGTCCCGGCCAATTTCCTGCGTCCAATCGTTCAGGCTGACCTTGACTCGGGTAAATGCAAACAGATCGTGACCCGTTTCCCGCCCGAGCCCAACGGTTACCTGCACATTGGTCACGCCAAATCGATTTGCGTGAACTTCGGGCTGGCTGAAGAGTTTGGTGGTGTCACGCATTTGCGTTTTGACGACACCAACCCGGCCAAGGAAGACCAGGAATACATTGACGCCATTGAAAGCGATGTCAAATGGCTGGGCTTTCAATGGTCCGGCGAAGTGCGCTATGCCTCTCAGTATTTCGACCAGTTGCACGAGTGGGCGGTTTACCTCATTAAAGAGGGCAAGGCCTACGTCTGCGACTTGACGCCTGAACAGGCCAAAGAGTACCGCGGCAGCCTGACCGAGCCTGGCAAAAACAGCCCGTTTCGTGACCGCGGCGTAGAGGAAAACCTCGACCTGTTTGCGCGCATGAAGGCGGGTGAGTTCGAAGATGGCAAGCGTGTGTTGCGTGCCAAAATTGACATGGCCTCGCCGAACATGAACCTGCGCGACCCGATTCTGTATCGCATTCGCCATGCTCATCACCATCAGACGGGCGATAAGTGGTGCATCTACCCCAACTATGACTTCACCCATGGGCAGTCTGACGCCATCGAAGGGATTACTCATTCGATCTGCACCCTCGAATTTGAAGGTCACCGTCCTCTGTATGAGTGGTTCCTCGACAATCTGCCGGTGCCGAGCAAGCCTCGTCAGTACGAGTTCTCGCGCCTGAATCTGAACTACACCATCACCAGCAAGCGCAAGCTCAAGCAGTTGGTTGATGAGAAGCACGTCAACGGTTGGGACGACCCGCGCATGTCCACGCTGTCGGGATTCCGCCGTCGTGGTTATACCCCCAAGTCGATCCGTAACTTCTGCGACATGGTCGGCACCAACCGTTCCGACGGTGTAGTCGATTTCGGCATGCTGGAGTTCAGCATCCGCGACGATCTGGATCGAAGCGCGCCGCGTGCCATGTGCGTCTTGCGTCCGTTGAAGGTTGTGATCACCAACTACCCGGAAGGTCAGGTTGAAAACCTTGAGCTGCCTTGCCATCCAAAAGAAGACATGGGTGTGCGCGTACTGCCGTTCGCGCGCGAAATCTATATCGACCGGGATGACTTCATGGAAGAGCCGCCAAAAGGTTACAAGCGGCTTGAGCCTGCGGGCGAAGTGCGGCTGCGTGGCAGTTATGTCATTCGCGCGGATGAAGCAATCAAGGATGCCGAGGGCAATATCGTCGAGTTGCGTTGTTCCTACGATCCGGAAACCTTGGGTAAAAACCCGGAAGGTCGCAAGGTCAAAGGTGTTGTGCACTGGGTGCCGGCTGCAGCCAGCGTTGAATGTGAAGTGCGTCTTTATGATCGTCTGTTCCGTTCGCCGAATCCTGAAAAGGCTGAAGACGGTGCGGGTTTCCTCGAAAACATAAACCCTGGCTCGCTGCAGGTCCTGACCGGTTGTCGTGCTGAACCATCTTTGGGGAATGCACAGCCTGAAGACCGTTTCCAGTTCGAGCGCGAAGGTTACTTCTGCGCGGATATCAAGGACTCGAAACCGGGTCGTCCGGTATTCAACCGCACCGTGACCCTGCGCGATTCTTGGGGTCAGTGAGTCAGTTTTAAGGAAGTCGTCGTGCTAACGATCTACAACACGCTCACCAAGAGCAAAGAAGTCTTCAAGCCGCTGGACGGTAACAACGTGCGCATGTACGTGTGCGGCATGACGGTCTATGACTATTGCCATCTGGGTCATGGTCGCAGCATGGTTGCTTTCGACCTGATTACCCGCTGGTTGCGCTTCAGTGGGTATGACTTGACCTATGTACGCAACATTACGGATATCGACGACAAGATCATCAATCGCGCGGTCCAAAATAATGAGTCCTTCACTGCGTTGACCGAGCGCATGATCGCCGCGATGCATGAAGATGAAGCGCGGCTCAATATCCGCAAACCGGACATGGAGCCGCGTGCCACGGACCACATTGCTGGCATGCACGCGATGATCCAGACCTTGATAGACAAGGGGTTTGCTTACGCGCCGGGCAATGGTGACGTGTACTACCGCGTGGCCAAATTTATGGGCTACGGCAAGTTGTCGCGTAAAAAAATTGAAGACCTGCGTATCGGTGCGCGCATCGAAGTTGACGAAGCCAAGGACGATCCGCTGGATTTCGTGCTGTGGAAAGGCGTCAAGCCCGGCGAGCCTAGCTGGGAGTCGCCGTGGGGGCCGGGTCGCCCGGGGTGGCATATTGAATGTTCGGTCATGTCTACCTGCTGCCTGGGCGAGACGTTCGATATTCACGGTGGCGGCAGTGATCTTGAGTTTCCGCACCATGAAAACGAAATCGCCCAGAGTGAGGCGGCGACGGGCAAGACCTACGCCAATGCCTGGATGCACTGCGGGATGATTCGCATCAATGGCGAGAAGATGTCCAAATCCTTGAACAACTTCTTCACCATTCGCGACGTGCTGGAGAAATATCATCCGGAAGTGGTGCGCTATTTGTTGGTGTCCAGCCATTACCGCAGCTCGATCAACTATTCGGAAGACAACCTGAAGGACGCAAAAGCAGCGCTTGAACGTTTCTACCATGCGCTTAAAGGCTTGCCAAAGGCTGAGCCAGCGGGTGGTGAAGCGTTTGTAGAGCGTTTTACTCAGGTGATGAATGACGATTTCGGTACGCCGGAAGCGTGTGCGGTCTTGTTTGAGATGGTCCGTGAAATCAATCGCCTGCGTGAAACTGATCTTCAGGCGGCGGCTGGCTTGGCTGCTCGTCTCAAGCAGTTGGCGGATGTGCTGGGCGTTTTGCAGCTTGAGGCAGACGATTTCTTGCAGGCAGGCGCTGAAGGCAAGGTCGACGCTGCGCAGGTAGAAGCTCTGATCGCGGCGCGTTTGGCGGCACGTGCGGCAAAAGACTGGGCCGAATCCGATCGTATTCGTGATCAATTGACCGAAATGGGGATTGTGCTCGAAGACGGGAAGGGCGCAACCACTTGGCGTCTGGCTGACTAATTAATCGCCGTACCATCACAAGCCCGCTTCGTGCGGGCTTTTGTTTGTCTGGAGAGTTATCGCCAACAAAAACGGCACCCGAAGGTGCCGTTGGCCTCAATGGATTGAGCGCTTAGCCGTGCAACGTCTCGGCGGCATACAGCGTGTTCTCAAGCAGGCAGGCACGTGTCATCGGACCTACGCCGCCCGGAACGGGGGTGATCCAGCCTGCGCGGGGCAGGGCGGTCTCGTAAACCACGTCACCCACTAGCTTGCCATCCGCCTGACGGTTAATCCCGACGTCAATCACGATGGCGCCTTCCTTGATCCACTCACCTTTGACCAGGCCCGGTTTGCCAGCGGCCACCACCACGAGGTCGGCGCGGCCGACATGGCCAGCCAGATCTTTAGTGAAACGGTGGGTGACGGTCACGGTGCAGCCTGCCAGCAGCAACTCCATGGCCATTGGACGCCCCACAATGTTGGAGGCGCCTACGACGACGGCATCCATTCCGTACAGGTTTTGGCCTGTGCTTTCCAGCAGGGTCATGATGCCTTTGGGGGTGCAAGGGCGCAGGAGCGGGATCCGTTGTGCCAAGCGCCCGACGTTGTAGGGGTGGAAACCGTCTACGTCTTTGTCAGGGCGGATGCGCTCCAACAGTTTGGAGGCGTCCAAATGCTCTGGCAGCGGTAATTGCAGCAGAATGCCGTCGATGTTCGCATCGTCATTGAGGCGGTCGATCAAGTCGGTCAGGTCTTGCTGTTTGGTATCGGAAGGCAAGTCATAGGCTTGTGAAAGAAAGCCTACCTCTTCGCAGTCTTTACGCTTGTGCGAAACATAAACCTGGGAGGCAGGATCGCTGCCGACCAGAATCACTGCCAGACCAGGAGTGCGCAGGCCTTGCTCGTGACGCTCGGCAACACGTTTGGCAATCTGCTGGCGCAGGCTGGCGGCGATCGCTTTGCCGTCGATTAGTTGTGCAGTCATTACGCGTGATTAACCATCGAAAAGGGTGGAAAAAGGGCGTGCATTCTCGCATGCCATGGCGTGAGGGCAAAGGCGCTTGGTCTGCTTAATCCCCTAACCCCTTTATATTTCTGAACTTTTTTTAAAAAAGAGTTGACGACCTACCGATTCACCTATAACATTCGTCGCACTTGTCGGGCACAGCCTAGCACTGGTTAAGAAGGTAGAGCGAAGTTGATGTCTAGCTTGGTGATACTGAAAGCACTTAGTTTGTAGTCGTCACAGAGTACAGATTAATAAGGCGCCCGTAGCTCAGCTGGATAGAGCATCCGCCTTCTAAGCGGATGGTCGCAGGTTCGAGTCCTGCCGGGTGCGCCATTAGGCAGCTTTGGCACAAGTAGGCAGTACAGGCAATATGGTGGGCGTAGCTCAGTTGGTAGAGCACGGGATTGTGACTCCCGTTGTCGAGGGTTCGATTCCCTTCGTCCACCCCATATTTAGAAAGACGCCAGATTAATAATCTGGCGTCTTTGCTTCAAAAGTTTGAAAAGCGGATGTGGTGGAATTGGTAGACACACTGGATTTAGGTTCCAGCGCCGCAAGGTGTGAGAGTTCGAGTCTCTCCGTCCGCACCAAATTAGTGGCTCGTCCACTTGCTGAAAAAGGCGCAGCACCTGAAAAGGGCTGCGCCTTTTTCGTTTTGGCGTTTTTAAATGTTCAAGCGCCATTGATCGTGCAAAAGAGGCGGGTTGTCGAGTCAGGCATTTCTGCTTTTCCTCTTTAGCTGGGCCTTTTTGGTGGGCGTTTATGGCCGAGAGTCGCCTTCTATATAGGAAGGTTCTGATTCGGTCTTTATGGTTATAGGTTGTGTCTCCGGGAGTGAGCGAATGAATGCTGCTCCTTATTAATGCGTGTGCTGTTTCCGGGTACGAATGCGGTAGGGTGACTTCTTGAGTTTGACCTACTAGAATGCATGCCCTTGATTATGGGGTCGGAAACGGCCGGCTAACGTCTGTGCAACGAGGAATATCCATGCAAGTTTCTGTTGAAAATACTTCCGCTCTTGAGCGTCGCATGACCATTGGCGTGCCAGCTGAGCGTATTGAGGCTGAAGTCAACAAGCGTCTGCAACAGACTGCCCAAAAGGCCAAGATCCCGGGCTTCCGTCCAGGCAAAGTGCCAATGAGCGTGATCCGCCAGCGTTACGAAGCTGATGCGCGTCAAGAAGCGCTGGGCAACATCATTCAGGCTTCCTTCTACGAAGCAGTGGTTGAGCAAAAACTCAACCCGGCAGGTCAGCCATCTGTAGAACCTAAAGTGTTCGAAAAAGGCAAAGATCTGGAATACATCGCCACTTTCGAAGTGTTCCCTGAATTCGAAGTGACGGGTCTGGACACTATTGCCGTTGAGCGTCTGAGCGCTGAAGTGGCTGATGCTGACCTGGACAAGATGCTGGAAGTACTGCGCAAGCAGAACACTCGTTTTGAAGTCACTGAGCGTGCTGCTCAGAACGAAGATCAGCTGAATATCGACTTCGTTGGCAAGGTTGACGGTGAAGTGTTTGCGGGCGGGTCGGCGCAAGGTACTCAGTTGGTTCTGGGTTCGGGCCGCATGATTCCTGGTTTTGAAGAAGGTCTGGTAGGCGCCAAGGCGGGCGAAGAGCGCGTTCTGACCCTGACATTCCCTGAGGATTATCAGAATCTTGATCTGGCAGGCAAAACTGCCGAGTTCACCGTGACGGTTAATACCGTTTCTGAGCCAAAGCTGCCTGAATTGAACGAAGAATTCTTCGCTCAGTTCGGTATCAAAGAGACTGGCCTTGAAGGTTTCCGCGCCGAAGTTCGTAAGAACATGGAGCGTGAATTGCGTCAGGCGATCAAGTCCAAGGTTAAAAATCAGGTGATGGAAGGCCTGCTGGCTGCCAACCCGATTGAAGTGCCTAAGGCGCTGTTGTCGAGCGAAGTTGACCGTCTGCGCGTTCAGGCTGTTCAGCAGTTCGGCGGCAACATCAAGCCGGATCAACTGCCAGCCGAGCTGTTTGAAGAGCAAGCCAAGCGTCGCGTTGTGCTGGGTCTGATCGTGGCTGAGGTGGTCAAGCAGTTCGACCTGAAGCCAGACGAAGATCGCGTTCGTGAAATGATTCAGGAAATGGCTTCTGCTTACCAAGAGCCGGAGCAGGTTGTAGCCTGGTACTACAAAAATGACCAGCAATTGAACGAAGTCCGTTCGGTTGTGCTGGAAGAACAAGTTGTGGATACTGTTCTGCAGAAGGCTAAGGTGACCGATAAGTCGGTCTCTTACGAAGAAGCTGTCAAGCCGGTGGAAGCTCCACAAGCCGACTGATTTCAGATTCGTTTGAAAACACAACCATAAGCCAGCCTCGTGCTGGCTTATGCGTATTCAAGACAGAACTATTTGGGAGTGACTGCAGGACATGTCCCGCAATTCTTATATGCAGCAGAACTCTGACATTCAAGCCGCTGGCGGCTTGGTCCCGATGGTTGTTGAGCAGTCCGCCCGTGGCGAGCGCGCCTATGACATCTATTCGCGCCTGTTGAAGGAACGGATCATCTTCCTGGTGGGCCCTGTAGAAGACTACATGGCTAACCTGGTCGCGGCGCAGTTGCTCTTCCTTGAAGCCGAAAACCCGGACAAGGACATCCATCTTTACATTAACTCCCCTGGTGGCTCAGTAACGGCAGGCATGTCGATCTACGACACCATGCAGTTCATCAAGCCGGACGTCTCGACCATCTGTATTGGTCAGGCCTGCAGCATGGGTGCATTCCTGTTGGCTGGCGGTGCGCCGGGCAAGCGTCATTGCCTGCCAAACTCGCGGATGATGATTCACCAGCCACTGGGCGGTTTCCAGGGGCAGGCGTCGGATATCGATATTCACGCCAAGGAAATCCTCAACATCCGTCATCGTTTGAACTCGCTGTTGGCGCATCACACCGGTCAAACCCTCGAAACCATCGAGCGTGACACGGAGCGTGACAACTTCATGAGTGCCGAGCGTGCAGCCGAATATGGCTTGATCGACTCTGTGTTCAGCAAGCGTCAAATGCCCGCTTAAGCAGCTCAAATGTAGGTGGTTGGTTTATCCGGCCACCTGTGGGCTTGAAAAAGCCTGCAGTTGCCTTCATCTTGTGTTGCAAGCCTATCGGATTTGGATCGATCGAATGACTGACACCCGCAACGGCGAGGACAACGGCAAATTGCTCTATTGCTCCTTCTGTGGCAAAAGCCAGCATGAAGTGCGCAAATTGATTGCCGGCCCCTCGGTCTTTATCTGCGACGAATGCGTCGACCTGTGCAATGACATCATCCGTGAGGAGGTGCAGGAAGCCCAGGCCGAGAGCAGTGCGCATAAATTACCATCGCCAAAAGAAATCAGCGGCATCCTTGATCAGTATGTAATTGGTCAGGAACGTGCCAAAAAGGTTTTGGCTGTAGCGGTTTATAACCACTACAAGCGCCTTAACCAGCGTGACAAAAAGAACGACGACGTCGAACTGGGCAAGAGTAATATCCTGCTTATCGGTCCTACTGGCTCGGGTAAAACCCTGCTGGCAGAGACCTTGGCTCGTTTGCTGAATGTGCCATTCACAATTGCCGACGCAACCACGCTGACTGAGGCGGGTTACGTGGGTGAAGATGTTGAAAATATCATTCAGAAGCTGTTGCAGAAGTGCGACTACGATGTAGAGAAAGCTCAGATGGGCATCGTCTACATTGATGAGATCGACAAGATTTCACGCAAATCTGACAACCCGTCCATCACCCGGGATGTTTCCGGTGAAGGTGTGCAGCAAGCTCTGTTGAAGCTGATTGAAGGCACCGTGGCTTCCGTTCCGCCTCAAGGTGGGCGCAAGCATCCTCAGCAAGAGTTTTTACAGGTTGATACCCGTAATATTCTCTTCATTTGCGGTGGTGCTTTCTCCGGCCTCGAAAAGGTCGTTCAGGCTCGCTCAACCCGTGGCGGTATTGGCTTCAGTGCTGAGGTTCGCAGCAAGGAAGAGGGCAAGAAGGTAGGTGAATCCCTGCGTGAGGTCGAACCTGACGATTTGGTCAAGTTTGGTCTGATTCCGGAATTCGTAGGCCGTCTCCCTGTACTGGCGACATTGGATGAGCTGGATGAGGCTGCATTGATGCAGATTCTCACCGAGCCTAAAAATGCGCTGACCAAGCAGTACGGCAAGCTGTTCGAAATGGAAGGTGTAGACCTTGAGTTTCGTGCGGATGCGCTGAAAGCTGTGGCCAAGCGTGCTCTGGAACGTAAAACAGGTGCTCGCGGCCTGCGTTCCATTCTCGAAGGCGTGCTGCTCGACACCATGTATGAAATCCCCTCGCAGTCCGAGGTGAGTAAAGTGGTGATCGATGAAAGCGTTATCGAAGGCAAGTCCAAGCCATTGTTGATTTACGAAAACAACGATGCGACTGCCAAGGCTGCGCCAGACGCGTAAATGTGTAGCTCTTTGTTACATGGTGCGTGTTTAACAAAGGGGCCTTCGGGCCCCTTTGTTTTTACTGCCTATCAACGCTTGTTTTTTTTAGAGACAGCCCCCATCTTGGCTTCAAGCTTACTTCCATCTGATTACGGCCGTATGGCCGCCGTAGAGGCGAAATCATGAAGACAACCATCGAATTGCCTCTCCTGCCGTTGCGTGATGTCGTTGTGTATCCGCACATGGTGATCCCACTGTTCGTGGGACGCGAGAAGTCGATCGAGGCCCTCGAGGCTGCGATGACGGGCGACAAGCAAATCCTGCTGTTGGCTCAAAAAAATCCTGCTGACGATGATCCCACTGCCGACGCACTTTATGGCGTGGGCACTATCGCCACTGTTTTGCAGTTGCTGAAACTGCCAGACGGTACCGTCAAGGTGCTGGTCGAGGGTGAGCAGCGTGGCGCTGTTGAAAAATTTGGCCAGGCGGATGGCTACCTGAGCGCCGAAGTTTCCTTGATCGAAGAAGCGGCTGCGCCTGAGCGCGAGTCCGAAGTATTTGTACGCAGCCTGCTCTCGCAGTTTGAGCAGTATGTGCAGTTGGGCAAAAAAGTACCGGCTGAGGTGTTGTCTTCGCTTAACAGCATTGATGAGCCAAGCCGACTGGTCGATACCATGGCTGCCCATATGGCACTCAAGATCGAACAGAAGCAGGAAATACTCGAAATCATCGATCTGCAAACCCGGGTGGAGCACGTGCTCGCGCTGCTGGACGCCGAAATCGATCTACTGCAAGTTGAAAAGCGCATTCGCGGCCGCGTCAAAAAGCAGATGGAACGCAGTCAGCGCGAGTACTACCTGAATGAGCAGATGAAGGCCATTCAGAAAGAGCTGGGTGATGGTGACGAAGGTCACAACGAAATTGAAGAACTGAAAAAGCGCATCGATGCAGCCGGCCTTCCAAAAGATGCCATGGCCAAAGCGCAGGCTGAGCTTAACAAGCTCAAGCAGATGTCGCCCATGTCGGCCGAAGCGACGGTCGTACGCTCCTATATCGACTGGCTGGTCCAGGTGCCCTGGAAAGCACAGAGCAAGGTGCGTCTGGACCTCAAGCGCGCTGAAGACATCCTTGATGCCGACCATTACGGTCTGGAGGAAGTTAAAGAGCGGATTCTTGAATATCTCGCTGTGCAAAAGCGGGTGAAGAAAATCCGTGGACCGGTGCTGTGCCTGGTCGGGCCTCCGGGGGTCGGTAAAACCTCGCTTGCCGAGTCGATCGCCCATGCAACCAATCGTAAATTCGTGCGAATGGCGTTGGGCGGTGTCCGTGACGAGGCTGAAATTCGGGGTCATCGCCGGACTTATATCGGTTCGATGCCAGGCCGATTGATTCAAAAAATGACCAAGGTGGGCGTACGTAACCCGCTGTTTCTGCTCGATGAAATCGACAAAATGGGCAGCGACATGCGTGGTGATCCCGCGTCAGCGTTGCTCGAAGTGCTCGATCCTGAGCAAAACCATAACTTCAACGATCATTACCTCGAGGTTGATTACGACCTGTCCGATGTGATGTTCCTGTGCACCTCTAACTCCATGAGCATTCCGCCAGCGTTGCTGGACCGGATGGAGGTGATTCGTCTGCCGGGTTACACCGAAGACGAAAAAATCAACATTGCTGTCAAATACCTGGCACCCAAGCAAATCGAGGCGAATGGCCTTAAAAAAGGCGAATTGGCATTCGACAACGAAGCCATTCGCGACATCATTCGTTACTACACCCGTGAAGCCGGTGTACGAGGGCTTGAGCGTCAAATTGCCAAGATCTGCCGTAAAGCCGTCAAAGAGCATGCGTTGGAAAAACGCTTCTCTGTGGTGGTGACGTCTGATTTGCTCGAGCACTTTTTAGGTGTAAGAAAATTCAGTTATGGCTTGGCTGAACAGCAAGATCAGATTGGTCAGGTAACCGGTCTGGCCTGGACTCAGGTGGGCGGCGAGCTGTTGACGATTGAAGCCGCAGTCGTGCCTGGCAAAGGTCAACTGATCAAGACCGGCTCGCTGGGCGATGTCATGGTCGAGTCGATCACGGCAGCCCTGACGGTTGTGCGCAGTCGCGCTAAAAGTCTGGGTATCCCGTTGGATTTTCACGAGAAACGCGATATTCACATCCACATGCCTGAAGGCGCTACGCCCAAGGACGGCCCGAGCGCGGGTGTCGGAATGTGCACCGCTTTGGTCTCCGCGCTGACGTTGATTCCCGTGCGGGCCGATGTTGCGATGACCGGCGAAATTACACTGCGTGGTCAGGTATTGGCCATCGGGGGCTTGAAGGAAAAACTATTGGCTGCTCACCGTGGTGGGATCAAGACAGTAATTATTCCTGAAGAAAATGTCCGTGATCTGAAGGAAATCCCTGACAACATCAAACAGGATCTTCAAATCAAACCGGTTAAATGGATTGACGAAGTCCTGCAAATTGCGCTGCAATACGCGCCGGAGCCCTTGCCGGACGAGGCTCCCGAGATTGTCGCCAAGGAAGACAAACGAGAGTCTGACTCTAAGGAAAGAATTAGCACGCATTAATACGGATTCGCCTGAGGGGCTTTCTTGACGCTTTTTAGAGCCCTTGTTATAAAGCGGCTCTATAAGTGTCCGTAAGTGCTTCAGCAGTCGTTTTGCTTTGACCAAAAAACTTTAGAAACATACTCAGATAGATATAAGGGGACTTAGAGTGAACAAGTCGGAACTGATTGATGCTATCGCTGCATCTGCTGATATCCCGAAAGCTGCCGCCGGCCGTGCGCTGGACGCAGTAATCGAATCCGTCACTGGCGCTCTTAAGGCTGGCGACTCTGTGGTACTGGTTGGCTTTGGTACTTTTTCTGTAACCGATCGTCCTGCTCGTACTGGTCGTAACCCACAGACCGGTAAAACGCTGGAAATTCCTGCTGCTAAAAAGCCAGGTTTCAAAGCCGGTAAAGCGCTGAAAGAAGCCGTTAACTGAGTTTCTGCTACACCTTTTACCCAACCGGGTCAGGCGCACGCCAGGCTTGGCAGCGGAGCGGTAGTGCGGTCGATGGCTATATCGATCTGTTACGCCGGGGGTCGCGGGTTCGAGCCCGGTCCGCTCCGCCAGTTACGAGAAGGCGCATCCTCGGATGCGCCTTTCTTCTATCCGGACTCTACCCACGCTCCACGGTTGTTCATTAAGCAAGACCGTTTCTGGGGGAAGCATGCTGCAAAATATCAGGGACAATTCACAAGGCTGGATTGCCAAGACCATCATCGGTGTCATCGTCGCGTTAATGGCGTTGACCGGTTTCGATGCCATTTTTCAAGCCACTTCGACCAGCAAGGATGCAGCCAAGGTAAACGGTGAAGAAATCACTCAAACCGAGTTGAGCCAGGCCGTCGACATGCAACGTCGTCAGCTGATGCAGCAACTGGGCAAGGATTTCGATGCCTCGCTTCTGGACGAGAAAATGCTGCGTGAGTCGGCCCTCAAAGGGTTGATCGACCGCAAGCTGTTGCTGCAAGGTGCCAACCAGTCCAAGTTCTCTTTCTCTGAGGCCGCGCTGGACCAAGTGATTCTGCAAACGCCAGAGTTCCAGGTGGATGGCAAGTTCAGTCCCGAGCGTTTCGATCAGGTCATCCGCCAGTTGGGCTACGGCCGTCTGCAATTTCGTGACATGTTGGCTGAAGAAATGCTGATTGGTCAGCTGCGCGCCGGTTTGGCAGGCAGTGGTTTCGTTACCGATGAGCAAGTCAACGCCTTCGCCCGTCTTGAAAAACAGACCCGCGATTTCGACTCGCTGAACATCAAGGCCGATCCTGCTGCGGTGAAATTGAGCGATGACGAGATCAAGGCCTACTACGACGAGCACGCCAAAGAGTTCATGACCCCTGATCAGGTTGTGATCGATTACATCGAATTGAAGAAGTCTTCTTTCTTTGATCAGGTGGCGGTCAAGGATGACGAGCTTCAGGCGCTTTATCAGAAAGAAATCGCCAATTTGGCTGAACAGCGTCGTGGCGCGCACATCCTGATTGAAGTGAACGACAAAGTCAGCGACGAGCAAGCCAAGGCCAAAATCGCCGAGATTCAACAACGTCTGGCCAAGGGCGAAAGTTTCGAGGCATTGGCCAAGGAGTTCTCTCAGGATCCAGGTTCGGCGGCTAACGGCGGTGATCTTGGTTTCGCAGGCCCGGGTGTTTACGACCCGGTGTTTGAGACAGCCCTGTATGCGCTGAACAAAGACCAGGTGTCCGAGCCGGTTCGCACGAGCTTTGGCTACCACTTGATCAAACTGTTGGGTGTGGAAGCGCCTGAGGTGCCGACCTTTGCCAGCCTCAAAGACAAACTGACGCGTGACCTGAAAACACAACAGGTCGAGCAGCGCTTTGTCGATGCTAGCAAGCAGCTTGAAGATTCGGCATTTGAAGCCTCTGATCTGGCGCAGCCAGCCCAGGAGCTGAAGTTGACCGTTCACACCTCTGCACCGTTTGGTCGTGAAGGTGGAGAAGGGGTTGCCGCCAACCGCGCTGTGGTTCAGGCCGCATTCAGCACTGAAGTGATGGATGAGGGGGCGAACAGCTCTGCCATTGAGCTTGATCCTGAGACCGTGGTCGTATTGCGCGTCAAGGAGCACCGCAAGCCGGAGCAATTGCCGCTGGAAGCGGTCGCGCCAAGCATTCGTGCGCAATTGGTTAAAGAGCACGCCAGTGCTGCGGCTAAAACCCGGGCTGAGGACATCATTAAAGGTCTGCGCGATGGCAAGTTGCCGTTGAATCAGCCGGTTGATGGTCATGCCTGGAAGGTTGAGCAAGGGGTGGCACGAGGTCAGGACGGTATCGATCCGGCTGTCTTGCAAGCCGTATTCCGCATGCCCAAGCCAGCCTCCAAGGACAAGCCGACGTTCAGCAGCGTTACCCTGGCGGATGGCAGTGTTGTTGTGCTGCGGTTGAATGCCGTCAATGACGGTGCCCAGCCGACAGCAGAAGAGAAAGCTACGTA
The DNA here is from genome assembly GCF_001042985.1 of Pseudomonas lundensis. GTDB lineage: Bacteria > Pseudomonadota > Gammaproteobacteria > Pseudomonadales > Pseudomonadaceae > Aquipseudomonas > Aquipseudomonas lundensis. Next base: position 52,317 of record NZ_JYKY01000009.1, on the reverse strand, counting down.
TCGTCGCGTTCTCGCCTCGCGTGCCGGTCAGCAGGACTTCTCTGCTTTCCGCAAGCAGTTGGAAAACGAGGCCAAGGTCGAACGCTACTAAGCCGTGAGATCAAGCGTTTAGCCTCAACCAAAATGGCCGCTCATGGAGCGGCCATTTTTTTTGCTTGGGAAACGGGCCAGTAGCTCCCTCGCGATTAGGGTACGCAGAGGGAATGCGGTCCTCGCGTGATCAGGGGGCTGGCCGTGTAGCGGCGCATGCGACGAGGGAAGAGCAGGAGGAGCGCCGACCTTAAACGCAAAACGCCCGATGCAGTGGCTGCACCGGGCGTTTTCAAGGCAGCGACAGCGAAGAGTTACTCTTCGATGTTGCCCATTGCGGTGGTGTTGAAGCCGCCGTCAACGTACATGATTTCACCGCTGATGCCCGACGCCAGGTCAGAGCACAGGAAGGCGCCGGCATTACCGACTTCATCAATGGTCACGTTGCGACGCAGAGGCGTTTGCGCTTCGTTGGCTGCCAGCATTTTACGGAAATTCTTGATGCCCGACGCGGCCAACGTGCGGATCGGGCCTGCCGATACACAGTTAACGCGCGTACCTTCCGGGCCCAGGCTGCCAGCAAGATAGCGTACGCCCGCTTCCAGGCTGGCTTTTGCCATGCCCATCACGTTGTAGTTGGGCATGGTGCGCTCTGCGCCCAGGTACGACAGGGTCAGCAGGCTGCCATTACGGCCTTTCATCATCGGGCGGCCAGCCTTGGCCAGGGCCACGAAGCTGTAGGCGCTGATGTCGTGGGCAATGCGGAAACCTTCACGGGTGGTGGCGTCGGTGAAGTCGCCATCCAGTTGGTCGCCCGGAGCGAAGCCCACGGAGTGAACGATGCAGTCCAGACCGTCCCACTTCTTGCTCAGGTCTTCGAAGACCTTGGCAATTTCTTCATCGCTGGCAACGTCGCAAGGGAAGCACAGTTCAGGGCTGGAGCCCCAACCTGCGGCGAACTCTTCAACGCGGCCTTTCAGCTTTTCGTTCTGATAAGTGAAAGCAAGTTCAGCGCCTTCACGGTGCATGGCGGCAGCAATGCCAGAAGCGATGGACAATTTGCTAGCGACACCGACGATCAGGACGCGCTTACCGGCGAGAAAACCCATGTGTTGTTCCTCTATCAGATTAATCGACAGCCACTGGTGCCAAAAAGGCGGCTTCCAGCAACTGCTGTGTATATGGATGTTGCGGCGAGGCAAAAATGGAATACGCCTCACCTTGTTCGACCACTTGGCCTTGCTTGACCACCATCAATTGGTGGCTCAGCGCTTTGACTACCGCCAAATCATGGCTGATAAACAAATACGTCAGGTTGTACTTGGCTTGCAGAGCACGCAAGAGCTCGACGACCTGGCGTTGTACCGTTCTGTCCAACGCAGAGGTTGGCTCGTCCAGCAAAATCAACGCTGGCTTCAACACTAACGCGCGGGCAATGGCGATTCTCTGCCGCTGTCCACCTGAAAACTCGTGAGGGTAACGGTGCCGGGTTTCAGGATCCAGACCTACTTCACGCAACGCCTCAATAATGGCGGCTTCTTGCTCTTGAGCGGTGCCCATGCCGTGAATGCGTAAACCTTCACCGACAATTTCGCTGACGCTCATGCGCGGGCTGAGGCTGCCATACGGGTCCTGAAACACCACCTGCATCTGGCGTCGCAACGGTCTGACGTCTTTCTGCGACAGGCAGTCTAGCTGCTTGTCCCCAAAATGAATCGCGCCGCGACTGGCAATCAGCCGCAAAATCGCCAGCCCCAACGTCGATTTGCCCGATCCGCTTTCCCCCACAATGCCCAGCGTTTGACCACGGGGCAGGCTGAAGTTAATGCCATCGACTGCTTTTACGTAATCAACGGTTTTGCGCAACAGCCCTTTTTTGATCGCAAACCAGACTCTCAGGTCCTCGACCTTCAGCAGCGGCGGGCCTGCGACGGTATCCGCTGGGCCTCCGCTGGGTTCTGCACCGAGCAGTTCCCGGGTGTAAGGATGTTGCGGCGAACGGAACAGCTGTTCGCACGATGTTTGTTCGACGATGCAACCGCGCTGCATGACACATACTCTGTGAGCAATTCGTCGAACCAGGTTCAAATCGTGACTGATCAGTAACAGCGACATGCCCAGCCGGGCCTGCAAATCTTTGAGCAAATCGAGGATTTTGAGCTGTACCGTGACGTCCAGCGCCGTCGTGGGTTCGTCGGCAATCAACAACTCAGGCTCATTGGCCAGGGCCATGGCAATCATGACACGCTGTCTCTGGCCGCCGGAGAGCTCGTGTGGCAAGGCCTTTAGCCGTTTGCGGGGCTCTGGGATGCCTACGAGGTCCAGCAGCTCCAGCGTCCGCTCAGTGGCTGCCTTGCCCGTTAACCCTTTGTGCAGCCCCAGCACTTCATTGATCTGCTTTTCAATGCTGTGCAAGGGGTTGAGTGACGTCATCGGCTCTTGAAAAATCATGGCGATGCGGTTGCCGCGGATGTGCCGCAGTTTTTTCTCGTCCAGCGTCAGTAAATCCTGCCCCGCATAGGTGATGCTGCCGCCGGGGTGGCGGGCGATGGGGTAGGGCAGCAGCCTCAGGATCGAGTGGGCCGTGACAGATTTGCCTGAGCCGCTTTCGCCCACCAGTGCCAGGGTTTCGCCACGTTTGATGTCAAAGCTCACGCCTTGCACCACACGCTGCGGTTGCTCCCCGGCCACGAATTCGACGCAGAGATCGCGCACTTCGATCAGATTGTCCTGCGTCATTTCATTTCCTCGGGTCGAAGGCATCGCGAGCGGACTCACCGATGAACACCAGCAAGCTGAGCATGATTGCCAGCACGGCGAACGCGCTCATGCCCAGCCACGGCGCTTGCAGGTTGGATTTACCCTGGGCGACCAGCTCGCCCAGAGAGGGCGCTCCCGGCGGCAGGCCGAAGCCCAGAAAGTCCAGCGCAGTCAGGGTGCCGATCGCACCGGTCAGAATGAACGGCATGAACGTCATGGTCGACACCATGGCGTTAGGCAAAATGTGCCGGTACATGATGGCCATATCCTGCATGCCCAGGGCACGGGCGGCCCGAACGTACTCCAGGTTGCGACCCCGCAGGAATTCGGCCCGCACGACATCCACCAGGCTCATCCACGAAAACAGCAACATGATGCCCAGCAGCCACCAGAAGTTGGGCTGCACAAAACTGGCGAGGATGATCAGCAGGTACAGCACTGGCAATCCGGACCAGATCTCCAGAAAGCGCTGACCTGCCAGGTCGACCCAGCCTCCGTAGAAGCCCTGCAGCGCACCGGCAATCACACCGATGATGGAACTCAAGATCGTCAGGGTCAGGGCGAACAGCACCGAAATCCGGAAGCCGTAAATCACCCGCGCCAGCACGTCGCGCCCCTGGTCATCGGTGCCGAGCCAGTTTTCGGCTGAAGGCGGTGCGGGAGCCGGGACTTTCAGGTCGTAGTTGATGCTCTGATAGCTATACGGAATGGGTGGCCACAGCACCCAGGCATCTTTTTTGGCCAATAGTTCGCGGATGTAAGGGCTCTTGTAATTGGCCTCCAGCGGGAACTCACCGCCAAAGTCGGTCTCGGGGTAGCGTTTGAGGGCAGGAAAGTACAGCTCGCCGTCGTAGCGGATGACCAGCGGTTTGTCGTTGGCGATCAACTCGGCGCCGAGGCTGAGCGTGAACAGCACCAAAAAAATCCACAGTGACCACCAGCCGCGTTTATTCGCTTTGAACCGTGCGAATCGTCGCTTGTTAAGGGGCGATAACGTCATCTCAATGCTCCCTGCTTTCAAAGTCGATGCGCGGATCAACCAGGGTGTATGAGAGGTCACCGATCAGTTTTACCAGCAAGCCGACCAGCGTGAAGATGAACAACGTGCCGAAAACCACGGGGTAGTCACGGTTTATCGCCGCTTCAAAGCTCATCAAACCCAGCCCGTCCAGCGAGAAAATCACTTCGACCAGCAAGGAACCGGTAAAGAAGATGCCGATAAAAGCAGACGGGAAACCGGCAATCACCAGCAACATCGCGTTGCGAAACACGTGGCCATACAGCACGCGATGACGGGTCAGCCCCTTGGCCTTGGCCGTTACCACGTACTGTTTGTTGATTTCGTCCAGAAAGCTGTTTTTGGTCAGCAGGGTCATGGTCGCGAAGTTGCCGATCACCAGCGCCGTGACCGGCAAGGCCAGGTGCCAGAAGTAATCGAGGATCTTGCCGCCCAGGCTCAGTTCATCGAAGTTGTTGGAGGTCAGGCCGCGCAAGGGAAACCAGTCCAGGTAGCTGCCGCCGGCAAACACCACAATCAGCAAAATGGCGAACAGGAAGGCGGGTATCGCATACCCGACAATGATGGCCGAGCTGGTCCATACGTCGAAATGACTGCCGTGCCGCGTGGCCTTGGCGATCCCCAGCGGGATCGACACCAGGTACATGATCAGCGTGCTCCACAGGCCGAGCGAGATCGAGACGGGCATTTTTTCTTTGATCAGATCAATGACCTTGGCGTCGCGGAAAAAACTCTCCCCGAAGTCCAGGTGGGCGTAATTCTTGATCATGATCCACAAGCGCTCCGGGGCAGACTTGTCGAACCCGTACATTTTTTCGATTTCCTGAATCAGCGCAGGGTCCAGCCCCTGCGCACCACGGTAGTTGGAGCCTGCGACCGACACTTCGGAGCCGCCCCCGGCGATCCGGCTGGTCGCGCCGTCAAAACCTTCGAGCTTGGCAATCATCTGCTCCACCGGGCCGCCGGGAGCGGCCTGGATGATGACGAAGTTGATCAGCAGAATCCCGAAGAGTGTCGGAATAATCAGCAGCAGTCGCCTGAATATATAGGCCAGCATCTAAGGCTCCAGGCTTTCGCTTGTGGGTTGGGTAGCAGTGACCGGCTCGACATCAGGTTTGACCCACCATGTGGAGGTGCCGATGTCATACAGCGGTGTGACGGCCGGGTGACCGATGTGGTTGGAATAGGCCACGCGCCAGGTTTTGATGTGCCAGTTGGGAATGACATAGAACCCCCACTGCAACACGCGATCCAGCGCGCGGGCATGGGTGATCAGGTTCTGGCGGGAGTCGGCATTGATCAGCCCTTCGGTGAGTTGATCGATGGCTGGGTCCTTGAGGCCCATGAAGTTGCGACTGCCCGGTTTTTCGGCGCTTTCAGAGGCCCAGTACTCGCGTTGCTCACTGCCCGGCGAGCTGGATTGCGGGAAGCTGCCGATGATCATGTCGAAGTCCCTTGAGCGCAGACGGTTCAGGTATTGGGAGGTGTCGACGCGACGAATTTGCAAGTCGATGCCCAAGTCACTGAGGTTGCGCTTGAACGGCAGCAAGATGCGTTCGAATTCGGTTTGCGCCAGAAGGAATTCAATCTTTACCGGGTTGCCCTGGGTGTCGACCATCTTGTCGTCAACGATGCGCCACCCGGCGTCTTGTAACAGCTTGTACGCGCGGCGCTGCTGCTCGCGAATCATGCCGCTGGCGTCGGTCACATCCGGTTTGTACACCTCGGTGAAGACCTTGTCGGGAATTTGCCCGCGCAACGGTTCCAAAATCGCCAGTTCTTCGTCGCTCGGCAGTGTTTTGGCGGCCATGTCCGAGTTTTCGAAATAGCTGCTGGTGCGCGCATATGAACCGTTGAACAGCTGTTTGTTGGCCCATTCAAAGTCGAACAGCAGGTTCAGGGCTTCACGCACGCGCACATCCTGAAACCTCGGCCTGCGCAGGTTGAAAATAAAGCCTTGCATACCGGTGGGGTTGGCGTTGCGGATTTCTTCTTTAATCAGGCGACCCTGTTTGACCGCAGGCACGTTGTAAGCACCTGCCCAGTTTTTGGCGCTGATTTCCAGCCAGTAATCGAATTGGCCGGCCTTGAGTGCTTCAAACGCGACGCTGTTATCGCGGAAATAATCGATGGTGATGGCGTCGAAGTTGTACAGGCCTTTATTGATGGGCAAGTCTTTGCCCCAGTAGTCCTTGTTGCGTTCGTAGCGTATCGAACGGCCCGGCTTGATCTCGGTAATGGTGTAAGGGCCACTGCCGACGGGTATTTCGAGATTACCCTTGTTGAAGTCGCGAGATTCCCACCAGTGTTTGGGCAAAATCGGCAGTTGTCCGAGAATCAGCGGCAATTCGCGGTTTTTGGTGTGTTTGAAGATGAATTTCACCTGCAACGGGTTTTCTTCGACCGCTTTTTCTACGTCACTGTAATAGCTCTTGAACAGCGGCGAGGCGCTTTTCATCAAGGTGTCGAAGCTGAACACCACGTCTTCTGCGCGGATCGGGTGGCCGTCATTGAATTTGGCCTGCGGACGCAGATAAAAACGCACCCAACTGTTGTCAGGGGCTTTTTCGATTTTTTCTGCGATCAGTCCGTAGGCGGTAAACGGTTCGTCGAGGCTCTGACGGGCCAGGGTGTCGTAGGTCAGATCGATGTCATCGGCCGTAACGCCCTTATTGATAAACGGGTTCAGGCTGTCGAACGTGCCGAGGGCGGATTTGCGGAAGGTGCCGCCTTTGGGCGCATTCGGGTTCACGTAATCGAGGTGCTTGAAATTGGCCGGGTATTTTGGCGGTTCGTCGTACAGGGTCAGGGCATGTTGCGGGGCGGCCAGCACGAGGCAGCTGACACCGGCCAATAGCAGGCCGCCAAGGGGCTTTAGCAGGGTACGCAAAGGCATCATTGGGATTTCTCCGTAGGCTTTAGCCACCACGCACTCAAGCCCAATGTGTAGGGCGGCGTAGTCACGAAGGCGAACCGGTTGCGGTACGCCAGGCGGTGATAATTCAGATACCAGTTTGGGATGCTGTAGTACTGCCACAACAGGACACGATCCAGTGCCCGGCCTGCGGCCAATTGCTCTTCACGGGTTTGCGCGGCCAGCAGCTTTTCGAGCAGTTGGTCGACAATCGTATTGGCCACGCCTGCATAGTTTTTACTGCCCTTGACGTTGGCCTGGCTCGAGTGAAAGTACTGCCACTGCTCAAGGCCGGGGCTCAGGGTCTGGTCAAGGGTCATGAGGATCATGTCGAAATCGAACTGATCCAGACGCTGTTTGTACTGGGCCCGGTCCACCGTACGCAGCCGCGCTGCAATGCCGATGCTCGCCAAGTTCTCCACGTACGGTTGCAGAATGCGCTCAAGGTTTGGATTTACCAGCAATATCTCAAAGCTCAGCGGTTTTCCTTCGCTATTGATCAAGCGTTGCCCGGAGAGTTTCCAGCCATTGTCGGCCAGTAAGGCCAGCGCGCGACGCAGGGTGTCGCGGGGGATGCCGCGCCCTTGTGTTTGCGGCAGGCTAAAAGCCTGTTTGAACAGTTCGGGCGGCAATTGCGTGCGCCAAGGCGAAAGCAGTAGCCATTCATGACCCTGTGGAATGCCGCTGGCCGAGAAATCGCTGTTGGGATAAAAGCTCGTCGCGCGCTGGTAGGCGCCGTTGAACAGGGTGCGGTTGGTCCATTCAAAATCGAACATCAAGCCCATGGCTTCACGCACGCCGGTTGAATTGAACGTGCTGCGGCGGCTGTTCATGAACAGCCCCTGGGTTTGAGTCGGGATGTGATGAGGGATTTGCGCCTGGATCACTTCGCCCCGGCGCACGGCCGGGAAGTTGTAGCCATTGGCCCAATTTTTGGCCTGATGTTCGATATACATATCGAATTCACCGGCCTTGAAGGCTTCGAACGCCACATCGCTGTCGCGGTAAAACTCAACGTCCACCCGGTCAAAATTGTATTTGCCACGGTTGACTGGCAGGTTGGCGCCCCACCAGTTCTTGACGTGTTCAAACATCAGTTGCCGTCCCGGCGTCACTTTAGTGATCCGGTAGGGACCGCTGCCCAGCGGCGGTTCGAACGTCGTGGCCTTGAAGTCGCGCGTGGCCCAGTAATGCTGGGGCAACACCGGCAGCTCTCCCAGGCGCAAAATCAGCAGCGGGTTGCCCGAACGCTTGAACACAAACCGGATCCGCTTGGGCCCCAGAATGTCCACGCGCTGCACTTCTTGCAGGTTGGTGCGGTACTGCGGATGGCCTTCTTTGAGCAGCAGGTTGTATGAAAACGCCACATCGTAGGCTGTGATGGGGGCGCCATCATGAAAGCGCGCTTCGGGCCTGAGGTTGAACACGACCCAGCTGCGGTCTTCGTTGTATTCAACCGATTGGGCAATCAAGCCATAACTGGCGGTCGGCTCGTCGCCGGAGGGAGCATATTGGCCGGTGCCCGCCATCAGGGTTTCATTGAGCTCATTGACCCCGTATTGCAAGAAATTGGGGGTTGAAACCGGGCTGGTGCCTTTGAAGGTATAGGGGTTTAGCGTATCGAACGTGCCAAACGCCATGACCTTGAGCGTCCCGCCTTTGGGCGCGTCAGGGTTGACCCAGTCGAAATGGGTAAATGTGGCCGGGTATTTGAGTGTGCCGAACTGCGCATAACCGTGGCTTTCGCTGAGGGTTGCGCAGGCGGGGGCGCTCAAGGCCAGGCAGAGCAGTAACGGGAGGAGGGGACGCTTCAAGTCAGAGATCCGATCCGGCATTGGGCTTGGGTTTCCGTACAGTAACAGCTTGTATCTGTAGGAAAAAGACTGCACCGGAAAGCAAAACGGGCAATCTGCTTCCCACATTTATGTAGGAGCTGGATTGCCCGCTGCGTTGACGGCGTGACGCTTACCGAGGCTTTGAAATGGTCAGCATCTGCCCTGGCTTGAGTGCCTTGGCACTGTTGGGATTCCAGCGCTTGAGGTGTTGCATCTCAACGTTGAACCGCTTGGCGACGATGTACAGCGAGTCGCCCTTTTTTACCTTGTATTGCGTGGGTTTCTGGCGGGTCGCGGGTTTGCGTGTGTCCTGCATGACCAGCATCTGACCGGCCTTGAGGTTTTTGCCGGTGAGCTTGTTCCAGCGCTGCAAGTCGCGAACATTGACCCTGTTGGCTTTGGCAATGGTGGTCAGGTTGTCGCCGCTTTTGACTTTGTACGTGCGCTTGAGGCGTGGCGTGGTGCTGGCGACGGTATCGAAGACAGCCTTTTTAGGGCGCAGGCTGACCAATTCTTCAGGTTTGAGGTTGGACAGGCTGGCCGTCAGCAATTGAGCCTTGGAGGTCGGTACGAGCAAGTGCTGCGGGCCATCGGTGGTGGCGCGTTGCTTGTAGGCCGGGTTCAACTGGAACATTTCGTCTTCGTCGATTTCAGCCAGCGCTGCCACACGGGACAAGTCCATGGACTGCTTGATTTCGACCATCTCGAAGTACGGTTCGTTGGCGATAGGGTTCAGGTTGATGCCATAGGCTTCAGGGGCCATCACCACTTGGGACAATGCCAGGAGCTTAGGGACGTAGTCCTTGGTTTCCTGGGGCAGGGGCAGGTTCCAGTAATCGGTAGGCAGGCCCAGCTTTTCGTTGCGTTCGATCGCACGGCTCACCGTGCCTTCGCCCGCGTTGTAAGCCGCGAGTGCCAGCAACCAGTCGCCATTAAACATGTCATGCAGGCGGGTCAGGTAATTCATGGCCGCCAGGGTCGAAGCGGTAATGTCTTTGCGACCATCGTAAGCGCGGGTCTGGCGCAGGTTGAAGTAGCGACCGGTCGAGGGGATGAACTGCCAGAGACCTACGGCATTGGCGTGGGAATACGCCATTGGGTTGTAGGCACTTTCAATCACTGGCAGCAGGGCCAGTTCAAGGGGCATGTTGCGCTCTTCGAGGCGCTCCACGATGTAGTGGATATAAAGGCTGCCGCGCTCGCCCGCGTTTTCGAGAAACGACGGGTTGCTGGCGAACCAGAGGCGCTGCTGTTCTATTCGCGGGTTAACGTCCGCGCCTTCCTGCAACTTGAACCCCTGGCGCATCCGCTCCCACACATCTTGCGGGGCGGCAGGGCTGGGTTTTTCGTTGAGCCAGATCGGCTCTTGAGGAATGCGTTTGGTCAGTTTGAGCGAGGGTCTTTCGGACGTTTGAGCCGAATGATCCATGCTTTGACAACCCGCCAGTACAGCGGACACGGCCAGCGCGATGGCTTGCGCAAGGCGCGTCAATGCGTCTGTTTTGAGGGAGTTACGTATAGATGACGACATTGGCTGGAAGTAAGTTCCGGGCAAAAATGTCGGGCGATTCTAGAAAGCAGGTGGGACGCGGTCAACTGTTCAGAATTTTTGTGCCAACCGCGACCCTGATTAGAACTTATCTTTCCAGCGGCGCAAGCTGGCAAACACCGCGCCCGGCGAGGCATTGTCCTGCCCGCTCCATTCGTCAGCTTTTTCTTTAACGGATGTTTCGTTAACCCGTAAAAAAGGGTTGGTACGTAATTCCAGTGCGATATCGGACGGCAGACTGATCTGATCCTTGGCTCGCCATTGCGTGACTTGTTCGATGCGCGCCTTGATATCCGCGTTGTCCGGCTCCACCGCCTGAGCAAAGCGCAAATTGCTCAACGTGTATTCATGGGCGCAATACACGGCGGTGTTACAGGGCAGCGCCGCCAGTCGGCCCAAGGAGCGATGCATTTGTTCGGGGGTGCCTTCAAACAGCCTGCCGCAACCCGCCGCAAACAGGGTGTCGCCACAGAACAGCAGCGGGGTTGCCGGATGCGCGTGATAGTAGGCGATGTGCCCAAGGGTATGGCCGGGCAGTAGGAAGACCTCGAACGTACACCCCAGCACCTCGATGCGATCGTTGTCGTTAAGGGCCGCTTGTCGTGCGGGGATGGTTTCCTGGGCCGGGCCCCAGACCTTGGCGTTAGTCTGTTGGTGCAACTGTTCAACCCCACCAACATGGTCGAAGTGGTGATGGGTGATCAGGATGTCGCTCAAGGTCCAGTCCGGGTGTTGGGCCAGCCAGGCTTCGACCGGCGCAGCGTCGCCCGGATCCACGACCGCGCAGCGTTTGCTGGCAGTGTCCTGTAACAACCAGATGTAGTTGTCATTGAAGGCAGGCAGTGCATCGATCTGTAGCATGGCGCAATTCCCAAGTGCGAAACAATGGCGCATCTTAGGGCTTGTGATGGGTACATGGCGAGTTGGAGGAGCAATGACCGATAAAGCATTGGCTCAGGCTGACCCTGAGTGGCTGGCGCTGATCCGTTCGGCGCGCGAATGGTTGTCCGGTCCCCACGGGCAGTTATTGCTGGAAGATGAACAACGTGTACTGGAAGACGAACTCGGCCGGTTTTTTGGCGGTTATCTGGTGCATTACGGGCCGGGCGCGGATACCCCGCCCAACGCGGCTCAAGTCCAGCGCACGGTGCGCCTGGGGGCGCCATTACCGGGTGTTGAGATTTTTTGTGAAGAGCAGGCCTGGCCGCTGTGCGAGCACGCGGCCGACGTGGTGGTGCTGCAACACGGTCTGGATTTCTGCCTGTCGCCCCATGGCTTGTTGCGCGAAGCCGCCAGCAGCGTACGGCCCGGTGGGCATTTGCTGATCGTGGGCATCAACCCCTGGAGCACCTGGGGCCTGCGCCACGTGTTCGCCAAGGATGCGCTGAGCAAGGCGCGTTGTATTTCCCCCTCCCGCGTGGCCGATTGGCTGAATCTGCTGGGCTTTGCGCTGGAGAAACGCCGCTTCGGGTGCTATCGTCCGCCGCTCGCGTCCCCGGCCTGGCAGCGTCGTTTATCAGGTTGGGAACACAAGGCGGGCAACTGGCAATTGGCCGGTGGCGGCTTCTATATATTGGTGGCACGCAAGATGGTGGTTGGCTTGCGGCCGGTCAATCCGTTACGACGCGAGCCCATGGGCAAGCTGATTCCCTTGCCGATGGCCAAGGTCAACCGGCGTCACAGCCAACCGTAGTTGCGCTTGAATAAACGAAGGGCCGGAGCGATCCGGCCTCAGGTGCTGCCGATCCATGATGGGCAGGCCACAACACCCTTTTCTGGATAGGTTGTAATGAGCAATAGCGTTGAAATGTTCACCGATGGTGCCTGCAAGGGCAATCCCGGCCCCGGCGGCTGGGGTGCCTTGCTGGTGTGTCAGGGTGTCGAGAAAGAACTCTGGGGCGGCGAACCCAATACCACCAACAACCGCATGGAACTGATGGCGGCCATTCGTGGCCTTGAAGAACTCAAGCGTCCGTGCGAAGTCGTGCTGGTAACGGACTCCCAGTACGTGATGAAAGGCATCACCGAGTGGATGGTCAACTGGAAAAAACGCGGGTGGAAAACCGCGTCCAAAGAGCCGGTGAAAAACGCCGACCTGTGGAAGTTGCTCGATGAACAAGTCAGCCGTCACACCGTGAAGTGGCAATGGGTGCGTGGTCACATCGGCCATCCGGGCAATGAACGTGCCGACCAGTTGGCCAATCGGGGTGTGGATGAAATGAGGGGCCTCAAGCATGCGTAGTGTTGTCCTCGATACCGAAACCACCGGTATGCCGGTGACCGATGGCCACCGGGTCATCGAAATCGGCTGTGTCGAGTTAATGGGTCGCCGCCTGACCGGGCGGCATTTTCACGTGTACCTGCAACCTGACCGTGAAAGCGACGAGGGCGCGATTGGCGTCCACGGGATCACCAACGAGTTTCTGGTGGGCAAGCCGCGTTTTGCCGAAGTGGCCGATGAATTCTTCGAGTTCATCAAGGGCGCTCAGCTCATCATCCATAACGCCGCGTTCGACATCGGCTTCCTGAACAACGAATTTGCCCTGATCGGGCAAACCGACCGCGCCGATCTCACGCAGCACTGCACCATCCTCGATACCTTGATGATGGCGCGTGCCCGACACCCTGGTCAGCGCAATAGCCTCGATGCCTTGTGCAAACGCTATGGCGTCGATAACTCGGGCCGTGAGCTGCACGGCGCCTTGCTCGACTCCGAGATCCTGGCAGACGTTTACCTGACCATGACGGGTGGGCAGACCAGTCTGTCGTTGGCCGGGAATGCCTCTGACGGCAATGGCTCGGGCGAAGGCTCCGGCAACCAGGCCACTGAAATCCGCCGTTTGCCCGCAGATCGTCAGCCGGGTCGGATTATTCGTGCAAGTGAAAGCGATATGGCTGAGCACGCAGCGCGGCTCGAAGCGATTGCCAAGTCTGCGGGCGCCCCTTCGTTATGGGCGCAACTGCTTGAAGCCAAGCAGCAGACGCTGCAATAAACGACCCCCTTTGAGGTCTCGGCAAGGGCTGGCAGCCCTTGTCGCCATCGGCGGCACCTGGGTGAGAGGTGCCCGCACACAAGGATCGGCTCACCCATGCATCTGGTCATAAACCCGCAAAATCCTGAAGTGTCTGTGCGCCTGGCGGATGAAGGGTTCGCGCCCTATGTGTGGTGCAACGATTTCAGTTTTGAAGTACGCGCTTACGCCCAGGTAGACCTGCACACGCGCGTCGATGAATGGCCCCTGCACCGGATCACACCCTACCGCAAGTGTTACGGAATCGATCCCGACGAGTTCGCCAGTTATCGGGGCGCGCCAGACAGCGCCGTGTTCATGGCTTATCTCGATGGCCAGGCCGTAGGCCACGTAGTGGTCAGTACCAACTGGAACGGTTTTGCCCACGTTGACGAATTGGCCGTGATTGCTGGCGCCCGTCGCCATGGGGTCGCCCGATCATTGCTGGAAGTGGTGAGGTTCTGGAGCCACAAGAAAAAGCTGCCGGGCATCATGCTGGAAACCCAGAACAACAACATCGGTGCGTGCCGTTTGTACGAGCGTTGTGGGGATCAGGTAGGCGGGGTCGATCATTTGCGCTATCGCGGGATTGATCCGCAGACAGCCGAGGTGGCGATCTTCTGGTATTTGCTATTTGAAAAGCAGGCATGAGCCGTCAGTCAACGCAGGGTTGAACGTGTCGTGTGATACCCGCTGCGCGCAGCGACTTCTCAGCCAAGGCGCATGATCGTGCACCACCCGACAGGCGCGCCTCCCACAAAAATGACGTGTTAAGAGTGAGCGGGTTCAGGCTCGCGAAGCAGGGCAATGCCTGATTGCACCAGTTCGAATTCGGTATCACTTATTTTCTTGACGCGGTCGCCAATCGCCAACTTGTACGTGATGACCGGCTGACCGTCTGTTCCAAGAGTGGAGTCTTGAAACTCATGCACGGAATAAACACGGCCTTCCGCGTCTCTTGCATGAAACTGCCCAACGAGCACTGCTGCCATTTGTAGAGAACCTCTGGAGATAAACACCCAATTTGCGGTTCTTGTAGACCGTTGATCAGCCGGGGAAGTTTAACGCTGTGGAAAAAATAGTCCGGCTACTTTACAGGCTTGCCGGTCGATAGGGTGAACCGGGGTGCAAGAAAGGCGTCCGATCATCTATAACTAACGTTCTTACAGCTTTCCTACAGCAGCTTCGGGGGTTTCCATGAGCAAGGTCTACAACGTTGCAGTACTGGTCGGGAGTTTGAGAAAGGACTCGCTCAATCGAAAAGTGGCACACGCCCTGGCGCACCTGGCGCCACCCCACGTGAAGCTGAGCATTGTCGAAATTGGCGAGCTGGCGCTTTATAACGAAGACATTGATGTCACCCTGGCGCCTGCGCCGTACACGGCATTTCGCGATCAGGTTCGCCAGGCCGATGCGGTGCTGTTTGTGACCCCCGAATACAACCGTTCAGTGCCGGGTGCGCTGAAAAACGCCATCGATGTGGGATCGCGCCCGTACGGTCAAAGTGTCTTCAGCGGCAAACCGGGCGCTGTGATCAGCGTTTCCCCTGGCGCCATTGGCGGCTTTGGGGCTAACCACCACCTTCGCCAGTCGCTGGTGTTCCTGAATGTTCCGTGCATGCAGCAGCCAGAAGCCTATCTGGGCGGAGCGGGCGCGGCTTTTGATGAGTCCGGCGCACTCTCGGAAAAAACCCGTCCCTTCCTGCAAGCCTTTATTGATGCGTATGTGCAGTGGGTTGAGCTGAACACGCCAGCCTGAATGCGGTGAAGACAGCGGCGCCATTGGCCGCTGTCCTCCGTTGAATCGGGTCAGCTACTTTGTGGCATTTCGCCGTTTTTCAGACGCGTATTGATGTCTGCAATCACGGGCGGCAAGTCCATGATGGTGTCGATCATGTAGTGCGGGCGTGAGCCCTCGAACAGCGCGTGAATGCGCGTGCGCTCGCTGGCCAGTGTCTGCGCGTCCAGCGCGTTGAATTGCTCCCATGTCAGGCCCAGGGCGTTGCCCGAACACACCAACGCCACTGTCCACATGCCCGCGCGGCGACCTTCAAGAATGCCCGGCATGGTGTCGTCAATCTTCACGCAAGCGCCCACGTCCTCAATGCCCAGCGCGATCACGTTGGCCAGCGCCTGAGCAGGCCATGGACGCCCGTTGGGTACGTCGTCGGTTGCCACCACATGGTCGGCGACGTAACCGTTGGAGGCCGCCAGTTCGACGACTTTGGCCATGACCTGTGCGGGGTAGCCCGAGCAAGAGCCGATTTTTAAGCCTTGGGCGCGCAATTGGGCAATGGTCTCAAGCGCACCGGGGATCAACGCCGAGTGCGCGGCGATTTTCTCGATTTGCAGCGGCATGAAGCGCTCATAAAGGGCCGTCACGTCATCATCGGTCGGGGTGCGGCCAAAGACCTTTTTGTAGCGCTCGGCAATCTGCGGCTGATTGCACAGGGTGCGAATGTGGTCCCACTTGCCCATACCCATGGGGCCGCGTGCTTCCTCGATGGAAACGTGTACATCGAACTCGCCAAACGCTTCGACAAAAATCTGCGTAGGGGCGAATGAACCGAAGTCGACCACGGTGCCCGCCCAGTCGAAGATGGCGGCTTGAAGCGTGTGGGGGTTGGTGTAGTTCATGTCGTTGGATCCTGTGTGAGCGGTCGTAACCGCACGGAGAAATTTACGTTCAACCAGCGTTTGTGCCGTCAGATGTCCAGCACTTTCATGTCTTGCAGCACCTGCGCCACGGCATCGACCGCCGCCTGCATATCGACGTGGGTGACGTGGCCAATGCAGCCCACGCGGAATGTTTCAACTTGGGTCAATTTGCCTGGGTAGAGAATGAAACCCTTGGCCTTGACCCGTTCGTAGAATTCCTTGAACTGATAACGCGGGTCATTCGGGGCGTGGAAGGTGACGATGATCGGTGCCTGAATGGCTTCGGGCAGGAAACTGCGAATCCCCAGCGTGGCCATGCCGGCGAGCAGTGTCTGGCAGTTGTTGGCGTAGCGCTGATGGCGAGCGGGCAGGCCGCCTTCTTCGTGGTATTGCAGTAACGCTTCGTGCAGGGCGGCGACCACATGGGTGGGTGGGGTGAAGCGCCACTGGCCGGTTTTTGCCATGTAGGCGTGCTGATCCTGCAAGTCCATCGCCAGTGAGTGGGCATTGCCCGCTGCCTGGGCCAGGGAGGCTTTATGGGCGAACACGAAGCCCATGCCCGGCACCCCTTCGAGGCATTTGCCGGAGGCGGCGATCAGCGCATCGAACGGTACTTTTTGTGCGTCCACCGGCAGTGCGCCGAAAGAACTCATGGCATCGATGATCAGACGCTTGCCCTGTCGGGCAATGACCTCGGCAATTTCTGGCAGCGGATTGAGTATCCCGGTACTGGTTTCGCAATGGATCAACGCCACGTGGGTGATACCGGGATCAGCCTTGAGCAGGCGTTCTACGTCAGCGGCTGTGGTGGGTTGATCTTCGGCGGTTTCAAACGTGCTGAAGCGGCGCCCCAGCACCTCACAGATTTTCGCCACACGCTTGCCGTAGGCGCCGTTGATCAACACCAGCACTTTGCCGTCACGCGGGACCAGGGTGCCGATAGCGGCCTCTACAGCGAAGGTGCCGCTGCCTTGCAACGGTACACAATGGTGGCTGCTGGCGCCGTTGATGATGGCCAGCAGTTGTTCGCACAGGCTGGCCGTCAATTGGTTGAAGCGTTCATCCCATGAGCCCCAGTCGACCATCATGGCCTGACGGGTTCGCGCCGAGGTGGTCAGGGGGCCGGGAGTCAGCAGGATTGGCGCGGCAGTGTGCATTCGGGGGTTCCTCGCAAGCAATGGGATAGCGACTGGATACACCGGCTAAATTGCAGTTTGAGTTACCATCATTCAAATTGTTTGTTGTGATGACAGCCATCAGCGAGGATTATTTATGAATCTGTTCCAGCTCCGGGCCTTCGACGCGGTGGCACGCGAAGGCAGCTTCACCCGGGCGGCCGCACGCTTGTTTATCAGCCAGCCGGCGGTCACCGGGCATATCAAAACCCTTGAAGAGCATTACCAAATCACCTTATTGCGCCGCACGGCCCGGCGTGTGGAGTTGACCGAAGAGGGCATCAAACTGGCGGCCATCACCCGCGCCATGTTTGGTTTGGTGGATGAGGCGCAAGTCATGCTCGAAGCCAATCGCCAACTGCTCACCGGGCGCCTCGAAGTGGCGGCGGACGGCCCGCACCTGGTAATGCCCATGCTGGCGAGCCTGCGTGAGCGCTATCCCGGCATCACCGTGAATTTACGCTTGGGCAATGCGCAGGACACCCTGGCCGCTTTGCTCTCAGAACATGCAGACGTGGCCGTGCTGACAGAGGTCGAGCCGCGTAAAGGCTTGATGCTGCGGCCTCTCAAGGCATCGCGTATCTGCGCGTTGGTGCCGTCCGGTCACCCTTGGCAGGCGCTCTCGGGCGGGGTTGAGATGGCGCAGTTGGATCAGGTCATCATGGTCTTGCGCGAACCCGCGTCCACGACCCGCCGCACGTTTGACCTGGCCTGCGAGCAGGCAGGGGTCAGCCCGCGTGTGTTGCTGGAGCTGGACAGCCGCGAGGCGGTGACCGAAGCGGTGGCGGCCCAGCTTGGGGTGGGCATTGTCTCGTCGGCGGAGGTTAGTCAGGACCCACGGGTACACGCTGTACCCATTAACGGGCAGGGCCTGACCAACCGGCACCTGCTCGGCTGCATGGAACGTCGCGCCCAACTGCGACTGATCAAGGCGTTCATGGAACTGGCGCCATCGTACCCAGCGTGAGGGTTATCGCCTCGGTCAGCCGCCGCGTGCCGTCGGTGAGGGGCGGTGTGGATAAAGGTTGAGCTGGGCGTGATTGGATTTTTTGGTCGATTGAGGCGTTCTGGGCGTATAAACTTGCGCCCATTCGACGGCCAGCGTGCCGCGACACACACGATTGAGAGAGTGAGAAATGGGCGCACAGTGGAAGGTTAAACACAAAGCGGAAGCCGCCAATAGCCGCGGCAAGATTTTCGGCAAGCTGGCCAAAGAGCTGACCGTTGCAGCCCGTAACGGCGCCGACCCGGACATGAACTCGCACCTGCGCCTGGTGTACGAACAGGCCAAAAAGGCGTCCATGCCGGCTGACACCATCAAGCGGGCGATCAACAAGGGTGCCGGTATCGGCACTGAAGCGGTGCAATACACCCGCGTGACCTACGAAGGTTTCGCCCCGCATCAGGTGCCGCTGATCGTTGAGTGCCTGACCGATAACGTCAACCGCACCGTGGCTGAAATCCGCGTGGCGTTCCGCAAGGGGCAGTTGGGTGCGTCGGGCTCCGTGGCCTGGGACTTTAACCATGTTGGCCTGATCGAAGCCAAGCCTGACACCCCGGATGCTGATCCAGAAATGGCAGCAATTGAAGCAGGCGCTCAGGATCTCGAAAAGGGCGAAGAAGAAGGCACGACCTTGTTCATCACCGAGACCACGGACCTGGATGCCGTGCAAAAGGCGTTGCCTGAACAAGGCTTTACCGTGTTGTCGGCCAAGTTGGGCTACATGGCTAAAAACCCGGTAACGGGCCTGACTGACGAGCAAATGGCCGAAGTCGAGGAATTTCTGGCGAAGCTGGAAGAGCAGGACGATGTGCAGGACATGTTTGTAGCGCTTGCGCCTGAAGACGAGCCCGTCCCTTAAGAGGCCCGTTCACGACGAGTGTGTCGCCGGGCCTTGCTTCGTCGCCTCGTCAACGACTGCCGCTCTGTATGTCGCTGACCAGGCGCGGGGCGGTGGTCGGGCAGCCCTCAGCCCAGGGCGCGGCAGATTTCAACGAAGTCCGGCCGGGCGAGTACCTCAGGCTGCATGCAGCGCGTTTGTAAGTGTTGCAACGCTGCGCACTGTTGATCGCTCAATCCTGAATCGATTCGCTGCAGCAACTCCCCCAGCAGAATGCCGAACGCACGCACCTCGATACGCTGCAAGGCGCGGGTGTGCGGGGTGTCATCGGTGGCGTGCAAGCACGCGGCCCCGAAGTCGCCCAGCAAACACTCGCCTTGATCATTGAACAAAATATTGTGCCCATACAGGTCACCGTGGCAGATGCCCTGCGCGTGCAGATGCGCTGCGGCTGACGCGATGCCACGTGCCAGGCGCAACGCGCTGTCGGCATTGAAACGCGTGCTATTGGCATAGACGTCGCGGCTGCAGCTCTCAAGGCTCGGCAGCCCGGCCAGATTGCGGAAAGAGGGCGCAACCAGCTCCATCACCAATGCCGCCTGGTGCTGCGGATGGCCTACCACGCGCCCTAACACGTTGATCAGGTTCGGGTGCTGGCCCGCAGCAATGCAGGCGTGCATCTCGTCAAGCGGTGAGCCATCACTGGTGATCGCGCCTTTGTACAGTTTGACTGCCACCGCACGTTGCGCCTGACCCGGTGCCCGCCAGATGGCCTGGTAAATCACCCCGGATGCGCCTTCGCCCAGCGGCTGCGCCAGTTCCAGTTCTGTCCAGTCGATGTTTGGCGTGCAGTCAGGCGCGTGCTCGGCATTCAGTTCGTCCGCCAACGGATTGCCCGAGTACGCCAGCCAGCTCAGGCCGGGCATCGCCAGTAACCAGTCCGGCAGTTCGCGCAGTTGGTTGGAGGCCAGGCGAATCAGCTCCAGACGCTCGCAACCGGCCAGGCTGCGCGGCAACGCCTGAAGACGGTTACCGGCCAGCATCAATTTTTGTAGCAAGGGGCGGCGGCCCAACTCATCCGGCAACTGACTGATGTAGTTGTCAGTGAGGATCAACCAGCGCAGTTGCGGCGGCAACGCGGCGCCCGGCACGTCGGTGATCCGGTTGGCCTTGAAGCCAACCATGCTCAGTTGGGCGCACTGACCCAGGCATTCGGGCAGGGTGGTGAACAGGTTGTCCGAGCAGAACAGTACCCGTAAATGCGTCAGGCGATGCAGGTCGTGGGGCAGGGAGCACAGGGCGTTGCCGCTCAAATTGAGGATTTCCAGCGAATCCGCCAGTTGAAAGATTTCCTCAGGGAACTCGGTCAGCCCACAGGACAAATCCAGACGTTTGAGCCCCGTCAGTTGACCGGCGCGCAGTTTAGCGAGGGTATCCATAAGCAGGCGATGTGCACTCGTATCGATCAGTGAAAGTGCCGCGCATGATAACGATTAATCGTGCGCGGGTTTCAGGCAATTAAGGCGTGGGGGTTAACGCAGCGTGTTGACCATATCCGAAAGGGTGGTCAGCACCGTATGGCCCAGTTGCATCGAGCGTTTACCATCCCAGCCGGTGACCGGGTCGGGTGCGTCGTTGTTGTCCTTGAACGGCATTTCCAGTGTCAGGGACAAGCAGTCGAAGCGTTGGCCCACGCTGTTGCAGGCCAGGGTCATATTGGCCTGGCCGGGTTCGTCACGGGTGTAACCGTGGGTTGTCTGGAAGTCTTTCGTCTGCTGGCTCAGGTGCGAACGAAAACGTTCTTCGAGCGTGGCAATCCGCTCGTTATAGCCCGGGTTGCCCTCGCAGCCTGCGGTGAAGACGTAGGGGATTTCTTCGTCGCCGTGAATGTCCAGAAACAGGTCGACGCCGTAGGTGTGCATCTGTTCCAGTGCCAAGAACACCTCAGGGCTGACCTCAGGGCTGGTGTTTTGCCAGGCGCGGTTCAAGTCCTGGCCGTTGGCATTGGTGCGCAGATGCCCGTGAAAGGCGCCGTCGGGGTTCATGTTGGGGATCAGGTACAGCTCGGCGTAATCGAGCAATTTGCGCAGTTGCGGGTCGCTGCCTTGTTCCAGGCGCTTGAAAATGCCCTCCATGAACCACTCGGCCATGTGTTCGCCGGGGTGCTGCTGCGCAATGATCCAGATTTTGTGTTTGCGGGGTGCGCCATTTCCTTTGCGCAACAAGTGAATGTCACGCCCTTCGGCACTTTTGCCCACCGCCAGCACTTGGCAACCGGACCATTGCTGCGCGTCGCTGATCAACACCTCGTGGCGTGCGCGGCTGTAGGGTTCGAAGTAGGCAAACCAGACGCTGCTGTGTTGAGGTTCAAGACTGAAGTTGAGCGAAGTCCCATCAAAGTCGGTAGGCACGCGGAACCAGTGTTCCTGATCGTAAGACGCCACCGCACGGTAGCCGTCCCACGCTTTGTTGTAGGACGACTGGCTGGCGTTGGTCAGATGAAAGTGATGGTGCTGCCCGGGCGTGAGGCCGCTGGCCTTGAAATGAAACCACTGGAAGTGCGGGCTTTTGGTGTCGGGTTTGATCGCCAGTTTCACGTCCAACGGATCGCTGGCATCCAGCACTTGAATATTGCCGCTGTCGAAGTCACTGCTGATGTGAAGTGAAGAGGGCGCCACAGTCATCGTCCAGATCCCTGAGTCTGAGAATTGTGGGCGTTACTGTACCTCGCCATGGCGTGGGGCCAATACGAAAATGCAGGCATTTACAGAGAGAATGGGGGAGAAAAACGTCGGGGGGGCGTCATCCGTGATGCGGCGCAATTCTAGTGTTTTTGCGAGTGATTCTCAAGTGCTAAATTGCCATTACGCCTATAGTCCTAGACTTCAGGCTTTCTTCGGTCGATGTTCTTTTGCTATCATCGCCGGCATTGTAGCGGCCACCGAAAAAAACCGGTCGCACACCCGACTTCATTAGCCTGAAGCAAGCTGAGCCAGATAACTGGCCACAAAAAAAAGACCCGGCCATAAGCCGGGTCAAATAACCGTGATTAGCCTGATGAGGAGATTATTCAAAGCACCGACCTAAGGTCCCTTGAATGATCGGCTGATCTCGCGACCAGCTGTATGCAATAGTAATCATTATCATTTGCAAAGCAAGCGTTTTTTCTGTGCTTCTCGGAAATTTTTTCCCCTTCCCCCGCCCCAAGGCTCTATCTCGCTAATCCAGCAACAACTCAGTGGTGCGTTTGACTTCGCTCATGGCGATGTTGGAGTGAGCTTCCTGCACGTGTGGCTTCTGCAAAAGATGGTCGCGTAAAAAACGCTCGTAACTGTCGATGTCGTGCGTGACCACTTTCAGCAGGTAATCCATATCGCCCGCCATGGTGTAGCACTCGATGACTTCCGGATAATGAGTGATGGCTTCTTCGAATTCGGTCAGGTGACGACGTCCGTGCCCCGATAACCGCACATTGACGAATACCACGACGTTGAGTCCCAGTTTCTTCGGGCTGAGCAGGGCAACTTTGCGCTCTATCAAGCCTTCTTCCTGCAAGCGATGAATCCGTCGCCAACAGGGGGATTGGGATAATTCCACGCGCTCGGCCACCTCGGCGGCGGACAGGTCGGCGTCATGTTGCAGCAGGCGCAATATCTTACGGTCGATGGGGCTTAATTTAATCGGCATGAATTGATCAGATTTCTTATTTTTGTTGAATGATTCATGCAGCGTAGCACTGCATTTCCTAAGAATTAGAAAGAAAAATCCTCTTGTAACCCTTCACGCTCTTAAGGCGGCCTTCGCAGCCCCTGAACGGGTCGAAAACTGACCTTTTGGTCTTACGTCCCTGTGCGCTAACAACAAGAGAGAACTGAAATGCCGATATTTGCTCATCCCGAGTTTGATCAACACGAACAGGTCATGTTCTGCCACGACAAGGCCAGCGGCCTCAACGCCATTATCGCGGTGCACAACACGCGTCTGGGCCCTGCACTGGGCGGTTGCCGGATGTGGCCATACGCCGATGAGCAACAGGCGGTCAATGATGTGTTGCGCCTGTCACGGGGCATGACCTACAAATCGGCCCTGGCCGGGTTGCCGTTGGGCGGTGGCAAGGCCGTGATCATTGGCGATCCGCGCAAGGACAAAACCGAGGCGCTGTTCCAGGCCATGGGCGACTTTGTCGAAAGCCTGGGCGGTCGCTACATCACCGCCGCTGACTCGGGCACCGGGGTGACGGAGATGGCGCAAATGGGCCAACGCACCCGTCACGTCGTGGGGGCCGGTACACGTGAGCAGTTGGGTGGCGGTACGCGCAGCGGCGATCCGTCGCCTGCCACGGCACTGGGGGTGTACATCGGCCTCCGCGAGGCCGTTCGCCAGCGTCTGGGGCGATCCGACCTGAGCGGGCTGCGCGTGGCCATTCAAGGCCTGGGGCAAGTCGGCTTCAACCTGGCCCAACAGCTCAGCGCGGCCGGTGCCCAGTTATGGGTGCATGATATTCAGGAAGCCAACGTTCGCCGCGCCGTGGACGAGTTGGGCGCCCATGCGGTCAGTGGGCAGGACATCTACGGCTTGGACGTGGATGTGTTCTCACCCTGCGCCATGGGGGCGGTCATCAACGACGAAACCCTGCAATTGCTGCGTGCCCCGGTGATTGCCGGTGCAGCCAACAATCAACTGGCCCGTCCCGAGCACGGCGACGTGTTGTGGCGCCGGGGCTGCCTGCATGCACCCGATTACGCGATCAATGCCGGGGGCATTATCGATGTGTCCTACGAGTACAACGGCGGGACGCCTGAGCAAGTGCGTCAGCACGTTGAAGGCATTGGCGAAACATTGCGTCAGATTTTTGAGCGAGCGAAGGCTGAAGATCGTAACACCACGCTGATTGCCGACAGCCTTGCCCACGAACGCCTCAACGCCTGATGTAACGCAACACCGCAGGCAGCCAATGGGGTTGCCGCCGGGGGCGAGGCTGCGCAAGGGAGCAGCCATCGCCCGCGGTGTGACGTTATGCCCTCGCATGCAGCTTCATTGCCTTGGAGCGACGACCCACCTCAGCGTGCAGGTGCTTTTTGCTTATCGATGGTCTTGTCGACCAGGTCTTTGGCCATTTCAACGAAGTGCGCCATGCCCCTGATGAGGTCCAGATGAGGGCCTTGCACACTCGCCGCGCCTCCATGAGCGTAAGTCAATGCAAAACGCATTAACTCCGACGCGTGCAACAAGGCTTCTTCGTAGCCGACATCGTCGCTGACGTTGAACACTTTTTGCTCGTTGCAGCGCTGAGTTACAGATGGTTTCAAATAATAGTCGAGCGCGCGTTGGGTTGCGGCGCTGTCTTTGAGGGCTTCAAGCTCGGCATCGGCCTCAATCTTGAGAGGGATTTTTGTTATTGGAGTCATGATCTGCCTGCGTTTGTGAGGTTAATCGAATCAGCAGAGGTCAGATTAGTACGTAAGGTATTTATGATTAACAAAATAAATAATACAATATGTGTATTGTTGCGTGACGGGCAATCCGTATTGTTCGGCAAATGGATAAATGGATCGCTTTAGTCAGAACGAAATTGCGCGAGCTCAAACTCACGCAAGAAAAACTCGCCGAACGCGTGGGGGCTTCCCAGGGCGGCGTTGGTCATTGGCTTAATAAACGTCGTCAACCCGACCTCGAAACCATGAACAAAGTGCTGCATGCCCTCGGGCTTGGGCACCTTGAGGTAGCGTTGGTGGTGCGTGAACGCAAGGCCAGTAACGACGACCTCAACCCTGAAGAAAACACGTACGTCATTACCTCAGCCTTCCGATACCCCGTGCGGGATTGGGAGAAGGTGGGCGAGATCAACGAGGCCACGCTCGACGGCTATCCCGCGGCCACAGCCTTTGAAATGAGTGATCACTACGCCAAGGGCGATGCTTTCTGGCTGCAAGTGACCGGTGATGCGATGACGGCGCCCATGGGCCTCAGCATTCCCCAGGGCATGCTGATCCTGGTGGACCCCGATATCGAGGTGGAGCCCGGCAAAATGGTGGTCGTGCGCACACCGGGCGCCGAAAGCGCCATGTTCCGTCAGTTGATCGAGGACAGTGGCCAGCGTTATCTCAAGCCGCTCAACCCGACCTATCCCAAAGTCCTGTTTGATGAAGGCTGCCGCGTTCTTGGCGTCGTGGTGCAGGCGACGACCAAGTTCTGAGGCGCAGTTTCCAGACATCCACTAAAAAGGCGGCTACCGAAACCGGTAGCCGCCTTTTTCATGCCCGTTGCTTTATTCGAGTTCGACCAGTACCGCGCCTTCTCCCACCATGTCACCTTCCTGGCCGAATACGGCTTTGACCACCCCGTCGCGTGGCGCACGCAGGCTGTGTTCCATCTTCATGGCCTCAAGCACGACCAGTTGCGCCCCTGCCGCCACGTTCTGTCCGACCGCCACCATGACGCGCACGATGCTGCCGTTCATGGGCGCACTCAGTCCGCCTTCGTGTGCCTGCCGGGCACCGGCCGCGGCCAACGGATCACAAGCGCTCACGGCCTGCAGCTCGCCGTCCCACTGCACATACAGCGTGTCGCCGCGCCGCACAGCCAGATGCCGGGTGCGCACGCCGTGTCGTTCGATCACCAGATGCTGATCCTGCACCGTGGGCTGCTGCCCGGTCAGGGCAATGACCTTGTGCTCACCCTTACAGCTCAGGGCCAACAGGGTTTGCGCGGGCAAACCGATGCGCCATCCGTTGCGCTGCGACCACGGTGAAGTGGCCTCGTCGTCGCGACGATCAAGTGGCAGGGTCTGCACGAATGCGGGTGCTGCCACTGACCAAAACGCGTCAGGCAAAGGTTGCGCCTTTGGCAGTAATTGCGCCTCATGGCGCGGGATAAACCCCGTGTCCAGCTCGGCCGCGGCAAACGCAGGGTGAGCGATGATTCGGCGCAAGAAACTCAGGTTGGTTTTCAGGCCGCCGATAGCGAACTCATCGAGCATGGCCAACAAGCGCAAACGCGCCTGCTCGCGGTCTTCGCCCCACGCGATCAGCTTGCCCAGCATCGGGTCATAAAACGGCGACACCTCATCGCCTTCGCTGACCCCGCTGTCGACCCGGCGTCCTGCACCCTCGGCCGACTCGCGGTACACGGCCAGACGGCCGGTCTGGGGCAAGAAATCATGGCTCGGGTCTTCGGCGTACAGGCGCACTTCGATGGCATGCCCGCGCAGTGGTACATCCGCCTGGGTGATGGGCAACGCTTCGCCGCGCGCAACGCGGATCTGCCAGGCCACCAGATCCAGCCCGGTGATGGCTTCCGTCACCGGGTGTTCCACCTGCAGCCGGGTGTTCATCTCCATAAAGAAGAAATCCCCCCGCGCATCCAGCAAAAATTCCACCGTACCGGCGCCCACGTAACCAATGGCCTGGGCCGCCCGCACGGCCGATTCGCCCATGGCGCGCCGCAGCTCGGGGCTGAGCCCCGGCGCAGGGGCTTCTTCGACCACTTTTTGGTGACGGCGCTGAATGGAGCAGTCCCGTTCGTTGAGGTAAAGGCAATGGCCGTGCTGATCGGCAAACACCTGAATCTCCACATGCCTGGGCTTGAGCACGTATTTTTCAACCAGCATGCGTGCATCGCCAAACGACGACAGCGCTTCACGCTGAGCCGAAGCCAGTGCTTCGGCCAGTTGGCTTTCGTCGTCCACCACTTTCATGCCCTTGCCGCCACCCCCGGCGGTGGCTTTAAGCAAGACCGGGTAGCCGATGTTCTCAGCCGCGGCGCGAAAGGTTTGCAGATCTTGCGCCTCGCCGTGATAACCCGGCACCAGAGGCACCCCGGCCACTTCCATCAAGGCCTTGGCGGCGGATTTACTGCCCATGGCATCAATGGCCGAGGCGGGCGGGCCTAGGAAGATCAGGCCTGCCTGTTCAATCGCCCTGGCAAACCCGGCGTTTTCAGACAAAAAGCCATAGCCGGGGTGGATCGCCTGCGCGCCGCTGGCCTTGGCCGCAGCAATGATCTTGTCGATTTGCAGGTAGCTGTCGGCCGCCTTGCTGCCCCCCAGGTTCACGCACTGGTCGGCTTCTCGGCAGTGGCGTGCGTCGCGGTCGGTGTCGCTGTGCACGGCGACGCTGGTCAGGCCCAGGGCCTTGGCAGTGCGCATCACCCGGCAGGCAATTTCACCACGGTTGGCCACCAACACGGTGGTAAGGGTCGGGGCGTTCATGGGCGCGGCTCCTGTTGCGTTGAGTCGATCTGCCAACTGGGCGCGCGCTTTTGCAGAAATGCGCGCAGGCCCTCCTGGCCTTCGGGGCTGACGCGAATGCGCGCAATAGCGTTTTCACAGTAGCGGCGAATGGCTGGCGTCGGTGCGCCATGGCTGACTTCGCGCAGCAGGTCTTTGCAGGCGCGCATGGCGAAGGGGCTGTTGAGCAGCAACGTGTCGATCCAGCGTGCGACCTGCTGATCGAGTTCGGCGGCCGGGTAACTTTCGGACAACAGCCCCAGCTCACGCGCCCGTTCGCCACTGAAACGTTCGGCGGTCAGCGCGTAGCGGCGCGCGGCACGTTCGCCAATCGCTTGCACCACAAACGGGCTGATGACCGCAGGCGCGATGCCAATGCGTACTTCAGAGAGGCAGAACTGCGCGTCGTCCGTGCCGATGGCCATGTCGCAGGCGCTGATCAGGCCCAGCGCGCCGCCGTAGGCCGCGCCTTGCACCACGGCCAGCGTCGGCATTTTCAGCTTGGCCAAGTTGTACATCAGCTCGGCCAAGTGCCGGGCGTCGTCGAGGTTGGTGTTGTAATCCAGTTCAGCCGATTGCTGCATCCAGGCCAGGTCGGCGCCAGCGCTAAAGTGCTTGCCGCGCCCGCGCAGGACCAGAAACCGCAGGCTGGCGTCGCTTTGCACAGCGTCCAGCGCGAGGATCAGTTCGCGGATCATCTCGGCATTGAAAGCATTGTTTTTTTCTTCGCGACTCAACCACAGGGTGGCGAAACCCCGGGGGTCGGTCTGGAGTTCAAGGGTGTTGAAATCGATCATGTCCGTCAGTCCTTGGATGGCTGTACGTGTAGATGAGTGCGCAGGGGGGGGGGGCGGCAGTGGCGCGGCGGGTAGGTGTTGCGCCCGCCCATGCCCGCCCCGGTACGGGTTTACATGCGGAACACGCCAAAGCGCGTGGTGTCGATCGGCGCGCTCAAGGCAGCGGACAAGCCCAACGCCAGCACGTCACGGGTTTGCGCCGGGTCGATCACGCCGTCATCCCACAGCCGGGCGCTGGAGTAGTAGGGGTGGCCCTGATGTTCGTACTGGTCGAGGATCGGCTGCTTGATGTCGGCTTCGTCCTGAGGGGTAAAGGCCTCGCCGGTACGTTGCGCCTGTTCACGCTTGACCTGCACCAACACGCCCGCCGCCTGTTCCGCCCCCATCACGCCGATGCGGGCGTTGGGCCACATCCACAAAAAGCGCGGGTCATAGGCACGCCCGCACATCCCGTAGTTGCCCGCGCCAAAACTGCCACCGAT
Organism: Pseudomonas lundensis; assembly: GCF_001042985.1. GTDB lineage: Bacteria > Pseudomonadota > Gammaproteobacteria > Pseudomonadales > Pseudomonadaceae > Aquipseudomonas > Aquipseudomonas lundensis. Next base: position 24,021 of record NZ_JYKY01000009.1, on the reverse strand, counting down.
GATCACCGTGAATTTCGGCACCTTGGCGCACGCCACGGCGGTCACCAGTTTGGCACCATGCTTGGCAATGCCGCCGGCTTCGTATTTCTGCCCCACCATAAAACCGGTGATGTTTTGCAGGAACACCAGCGGAATGGCGCGCTGACAGGCCAGCTCAATGAAATGCGCGCCTTTTTGCGCCGCCTCAGCAAACAAAATGCCGTTGTTGGCCAGAATCGCCACCGGATACCCGTGCAAATGGGCAAAACCGCACACCAGCGTGGTGCCGAACAGCGCTTTGAACTCATCGAACACCGAGCCGTCCACCAACCGGGCGATCACCTCACGCACATCAAACGGCTGCTTGGCCTCGGCCGGGACGATGCCGTACAGCTCGTCGCTGGCATACAGCGGCGCCAACGGTGTGCGTCGGGTCAATTGCCCCAGCTTTTGCCAATTGAGGTTGGCAACACTGCGCCGCGCCAGCGCCAGCGCATGCGCGTCGTTCTCGGCGTAATGGTCGGCCACCCCGGAGATCTTGCAGTGCACATCGGCACCGCCCAAGTCTTCGGCGCTGACCACCTCTCCGGTCGCGGCTTTGACCAGCGGCGGCCCGGCGAGAAAAATGGTGGCTTGCTGGCGCACCATGATCGCTTCGTCCGCCATCGCGGGCACATATGCGCCGCCCGCGGTGCACGAGCCCATGACCACGGCGATTTGGGGAATCCCGGCGGCGCTCATGTTGGCCTGATTGAAGAAGATGCGCCCAAAGTGCTCGCGGTCCGGGAAGACTTCGTCCTGACGCGGCAAGTTGGCGCCGCCCGAATCCACCAGGTAAATGCAAGGCAGCCGGTTTTGCTCGGCAATGGTCTGCGCCCGCAGGTGCTTTTTGACCGTCAGCGGGTAGTACGAGCCGCCTTTGACTGTGGCGTCGTTGGCCACAATCATGCATTCCACGCCTTCAACCCGACCGATCCCGGCAATGATGCCGGCAGCCGGGACGTCCTCGCCGTACACCTCGTAAGCCGCCAGCTGACTCAGTTCGAGGAAGGGCGAGCCAATGTCCAGCAGCCGGTCGATGCGTTCACGCGGCAGCAGCTTGCCCCGGGCGGTGTGGCGCTCCTGGGCGCGGGCGCCGCCGCCCTGTTGCACATGGGCGAGTACGCTGTGCAGGGCGTCCACCTGTTTGAGCATGGCGTCGCGATTGGCGGCGAACTCGGGGGAGCGCGGGTTGACGGTGCTGTGCAAGATAGACATGGGCCACTCCTTAGCGGGTTTCGTTAAAGAGTTCGCGGCCAATCAGCATCCGGCGGATCTCGCTGGTGCCCGCACCGATTTCGTACAGTTTCGCGTCGCGCAGCAGACGTCCGGCCGGGAATTCATTGATGTAGCCATTACCGCCGAGGATCTGGATGGCGTCGAGGGCCATTTGCGTGGCGCGTTCGGCGCTGTAGAGGATCACCCCAGCGGCGTCCTTGCGGGTGGTTTCGCCCCGCTCACAGGCGGCCGCGACCGCATACAGGTAGGCACGGCTGGCATTGAGTTGGGTGTACATATCGGCCACTTTGCCCTGAATCAGCTGAAACTCCCCGATGCTTTGGCCGAACTGTTTGCGGTCATGGATGTAGGGCACCACCAGGTCCATGCAGGCTTGCATGATGCCGGTCGGGCCGCCCGACAGTACGACGCGCTCGTAATCGAGGCCGCTCATCAGCACCTTGACCCCGGCGTTGAGGGGGCCCAGCAGGTTTTCTTCAGGCACCTCAACGTTGTCGAAAAACAGCTCGCCGGTGTTGGAGCCGCGCATGCCCAGCTTGTCGAAATGCTTGCTGCGGCTGAAGCCTTTCCAGTCGCGCTCGACAATAAAGGCGCTGATGCCATGGGCCTTTTTTTCGATGTCGGTCTTGGCGTAGATCACATAGGTGTCGGCGTCGGGGCCGTTGGTGATCCAGGTTTTGCTGCCGTTGAGCACAAAATGGTCGCCGCGCTTGTCAGCGCGCAATTTCATGGACACCACGTCAGAGCCGGCGTTGGGCTCGCTCATGGCGAGCGCGCCGATGTGTTCGCCGCTGATCAGTTTGGGCAGGTAGTGACGTTTTTGAGCATCGCTGCCGTTGCGGTTGATCTGGTTCACGCACAGGTTCGAATGCGCACCGTAGGACAGCGCAACCGACGCCGAACCACGGCTGATTTCTTCCATGGCCACCACATGGGCCAAATAGCTGAGGCCGGTGCCGCCGTAGGCTTCCGGAACGGTGATGCCCAGCAAGCCCATGTCGCCAAACTTGCGCCACATGTCTGCCGGGAACAGGTTGTCCTTGTCGATTTGCGCTGCGCGGGGCGCCAGTTCAGCGGCGACGAATGACTGGACCTGTTCGCGCAGCATGTCGATGGTTTCGCCCAGGGCGAAGTTCAAAGTCGGGTAGCTCATGGGGCACCTTGTTCATTGTTCTTGTATGAGGCGGTTACTGCGTCGCCAGGGGAAGCTTTACGTAAACGTAAACTTGGCACCTGGGCCTGTCAATGACCTTTACGTTAACGTCAACTTAAGCCAGAGTGATTGCTATTCTTCTGATTGAGAGGGCGCTTGTGCGCGCTTTCCCATACTCCCAACAATAATCACAAGAGGAGTTGTCATGACGTCGCAATCAGCCCCCAGTTACAGCCAGGGTGCGCAGGACAAGGCCCTGCTGACATTGACCATCGGCCAGGCGTTTGAGCGTACGGCCGCGCGTTACCCCGAGAACGAGGCGCTGATTGTGCGCCATCAACACCAGCGCCTGAGCTGGTCGCAATTGAGCCGTGCTGTCGACCTGCATGCCCGTGGCTTCATGGCGCTGGGGCTGCAAGCCGGCGACCGGCTGGGCATCTGGGCGCCCAATTGCCTTGAATGGTTTATCTGCCAATTTGCCAGCGCCCAGATCGGCGTGATTCTGGTCAACATCAACCCGGCGTACCGGCTTTCTGAACTGGACTACGTGCTCAAGCAGTCGGCCTGTCAGTGGCTGGTGTGCGCCGGGGCGTTCAAAACATCGGACTACCACGCGATGGTTGAGCAATTGGTCCCGCAATTGAGTGCTCACTCGCCTGGCCACCTGTGCAGTGCGCACCTGCCGGATTTGCGTGGCGTAATCAGCCTCGCGGCGGCACCGGCGCCCGGCTTTTTGCCCTGGGCGCAACTGGCCACGCTGGGGGCAGGGGTCGAGGTTGAGCAATTGCAGGCGCGCAAGGCGGCCGTGATGCCCGAGCACCCGGTGAATATCCAGTACACCTCAGGCACCACAGGTTTTCCCAAGGGCGCGACCCTGAGCCATCGCAACATCCTCAACAACGGTTTCATGGTGGGCGAAAGCCTCGGGCTGACGGCCAATGATCGTCTGGTGATTCCGGTGCCGTTGTACCACTGCTTTGGCATGGTCATGGGCAACCTGGGGTGCGTCACCCACGGCACCACAATGATTTACCCCAGTGAAGCCTTCGATCCCGGCCTGACCCTGCAAGCCATCGCACAAGAACGCGCCACCGGGCTCTACGGTGTGCCCACCATGTTTATTGCCCTGCTCGATCACCCGCAGCGGGCCGGGTTTGACCTGTCGAGCTTGCGCACCGGGATTATGGCGGGCGCCACGTGCCCGATTGAAGTGATGCGCCGTGTCATCAGCGAGATGCACATGAGCGAGGTACAAATTGCTTATGGCATGACCGAAACCAGCCCCGTGTCCATTCAGACGGGCCCTGCGGACGAGCTGGAATTACGTGTGACCACGGTCGGGCGCACTCAGCCGCACCTGGAGAACAAGCTGATCGACGCTGAAGGGCAGATCGTAGCGCGAGGTGAGATCGGTGAGCTGTGCACGCGCGGCTACAGCGTGATGCTGGGCTACTGGAATAACCCGCACGCCACGCTGGAGGCTATCGACAGCGAAGGCTGGATGCACACCGGCGATCTGGCGCAAATGGACGAGCAGGGGTATGTGCGTATCGTGGGGCGCAACAAAGACATGATTATTCGTGGCGGCGAAAACATTTACCCGCGTGAGCTGGAAGAGTTTTTCTTCACCCACCCGGCCGTGGCGGACGTGCAGATCGTGGGCATTCCGGACGAGAAGTACGGTGAGGAAATTGTCGCCTGGATCAAGTTTCACCCCGGCCACACTGCCAACGAGCTGGAGTTGCAGACTTGGTGCAAGGCCCGCATTGCGCACTTCAAAACCCCGCGCTACTTCAAGTTCGTCGACACGTTCCCGATGACCGTGACCGGCAAAATCCAGAAATTCAAAATGCGCGAAGTCAGCATTCAGGAGCTTGGTCAGTCAGGGCAGGGCAAATCCTGAGCAACACAAAGGGGAGCCTGAGCTCCCCTTTAATGTGTTGTTGCCTGCTCTTTTTATTATTGAGGGGCGGTCTGTTGTTGTTTTTGTGACCGTGGCCCTTTACTGCTGTTTTTGGCGATCCCCATCCGGGATCAAGAGCAAACGTATTTTTTTGAGCGCTGATCCACTTTCATCACAGGGTTTGAAACCTGCGATCCAACCTGAACGGGTGCTACCTGAAGGTAGTTTTATTGTTCTCTGCCCGGTTGCGAGGTGGCTTTTGGCTCCCCGGAAAAGTAAACCTTCTCCAAAAAAATCTGTTAGCTGCGTCTCTGCCGTGTTGTTTTTGTTATGTCAGAGTCGTTTCGTATTGTTTTTATTATGTTGCTGCAGTTTTTATTCTTGTTATGCCATAGAGATAGCAGAACCCGTGCCAACTTTTAAAAACCCTTATAAATCAACGGTTTGTTTTTTTAGGTATTAAAAAACCGGCCTTGGAACGGGCCGGTTTGTTTCCTTGTTACTCGTGTGGGTTACCGTGCGGTAACACTGCGGCACACTTTTCAGCCCTGTCGGGCGCGGGCAACACGTGAACCGGTGACCCGGCCCAATACCCGACTGATGTGTTCACCGGCGAGCAACAATTTGTCCATGTCGACACCGGTTTCGATGCCCATGCCATTGAGCATGTACAGCACATCCTCGGTGGCGACATTGCCGCTGGCGCCCTTGGCATAGGGGCAGCCACCCAGCCCCGCAATGGAGCTGTCGAACACGGCGAGGCCTTCTTGCAAGCTGGCGTAAATATTCACCAGCGCCTGACCGTAGGTGTCATGGAAATGCCCGGCCAGTTTCTCCCTGGGCACGGCAGCACTCACGGTCTCAATCAGCGTGCGAGTGGCGCTGGGGGTGCCGGTGCCGATGGTGTCGCCCAGCGACACTTCATAACAGCCCATGGCATACAGCTCGCTGGCCACGGCCGCCACCTGCTGCGGCGCTACATCGCCTTCATACGGGCAGCCAAGCACGCAGGACACATAACCGCGCACGCTAATGCCGTGCTGCCGGGCGGCTTCAATCAGTGGCACGAACCGCGCCAGGCTTTCGCTGATCGAGCAGTTGATATTGCGTTGCGAGAAGGCTTCAGACGCGGCTGCAAACACCGCGACTTCCTTGACCCCGGCGGCCACCGCGTCTTCAAACCCGCGCAGGTTGGGCGCCAGCGCACCGTACACCACGCCCGGTTTACGCTGGATGCGGGCGAAGACCTCAGCCGAACCCGCCATTTGCGGCACCCATTTGGGTGAAACGAAACTGCCCGCTTCGATGTACCCGAGTCCGGCATCGGTCAAGGCGTCAACCAATTGCACCTTGTCAGCCACGCTGATCGGCCGGGCTTCGTTTTGCAGGCCGTCGCGGGGGCCGACTTCGATCAGGCGCACGTGGGTGGGTAATGTCATGGGGTCACCGGTTTGAGTGGGGGCGGCGGGTTCAGGCCGTCTGGTTTTTGATGGTGTGTTCCAGCGCTTGGGTGCAACGCTCTTCGGCGGTGTCCAGCTCCAGTTGCATCTGCTGAATGTCGAGCAGTTGCTGCTCCAGTTGCTGACGGCGTTCTGCGATTTTGGCCAGCATGCTGGTCAGTTGCTTCTGATTGCCGCTGGTGGGGTCGTACAACTCGATCAGCTCGCGGCACTCGGCCAGAGAAAAACCGATGCGCTTGCCACGCAGGATCAGCTTCAGGCTGACCTTGTCCCGGCCTGAATACACCCGCTCCTGGCCTCGCCGTTCAGGGGCCAGCAACCCTTGTTCTTCATAAAAACGGATCGCACGGGTGGTGATGTCCAGCTCGCGGGCAAGGTCGGAAATACTGTACGTCTGGCTGCTCATGGGCGGGCTCTGGAAGGTTCGTGGGGTTAAGCTAATGGCTGGTTGACGTTTACGTCAAGCAAGGGCTGCGCCCGCTGCCTGGTTTCAAGGGCCACTTGTTGTTCGCACAGCTCGATCAACAGTTCGCGCATCCAGCGGTTGGCCGGGTCTTGCTCGGTACTCTCGTGCCAATACAAATGGGTTTCCACGTTGGGCAGCTCGTTGAGCGGCAGCGCCACAAAGTGCAGCGCATGACGCCGGGCAAACCGCTCGGGCACGGTCATCACCATGTCGGTGTGTTGCAACACGTTGGAGGCCATCAGGTAATGCTGCGAACGTAGAGTGATTTTGCGTTGCAGGCCCATTTTGCCCAGGGCCAGGTCGACCTGGCCCAGCCCGTTACGCCGCGTCGAAATGTGGATGTGCGTCAGCCCCAAATACTCATCGAGTGAAATCGACGGCTGACCCGCCAGCGGATGGGCGGGGCGCATCGCGCACACGTAGCGGTCTTCCATCAGCTTGACGTGGCGAACTTGCGGGTCGGTGTTCAGTGGCGCATCAATGGCGAAGTCCAGACGTCCCGCAGCCAGATCGCTGGTGGTCTCACGTCGATGGGACAACAAGCTTTCCACCACCACAGAAGGAGCCTGCTTGCGTAAACGCTGAAACAGCGGGGGCAAGACCACGGCTTCTGTCAGGTCGGTCATGCTGATGCGAAAGGTCTTGTTGGCCTGCAAGGGGTTGAAGGTGCGGCTCTCTTGTACCGAGACCCGCAACAAAGCCAGCGCACTGCGCACCGGGTTGATGATGTTTTGCGCCATGGGAGTCGGCACCATGCCTTGGGCGGTGCGCACAAACAGCGGGTCGTTGAAACTTTCGCGCAGCCGGGCCAGCGCATTGGACACCGCAGGCTGAGTGATGCCGATGATTTGCCCGGCGCGGGTCAGGTTGGCTTCGGTGTAGATCGCATCGAACACCACAAACAAATTGAGATCGACCTTGTTCAGGTTCATGGCACGCCACTCGTGTTAGCGAAGGGGAGGTTGGTGGTGAATCATATATTGCTTATGAATGGTGATACACGCGGTAAATAGACAAGGTAAATGATGGGGCGCTCAACTAGCATCGGTCACACGTTCCCACATTCCCGGTAGAAGGTAGCCACCCATGGATTTCGCTTATTCCCCCAACGTTCAGGCGCTGCGCGAGCGGGTCACGGCTTTTATGGACGCCCATGTGTACCCGGCCGAAGCGATTTTTGATCAGCAGGTGGCGCAAGGCGATCGCTGGCAACCCACGGCCATTATGGAAACCCTCAAACTCAAGGCCAAAGCCGAAGGGTTGTGGAATCTGTTTTTGCCCGAGTCTGAACTGGGGGCGGGCCTGACCAACCTTGAGTACGCGCCGCTGGCCGAAATCATGGGGCGCTCGATGCTCGGGCCCGAGCCGTTCAACTGTTCGGCGCCAGACACCGGCAACATGGAGGTGCTGGTGCGGTACGCCAGCGAGGCCCAAAAAGCACAATGGTTGGCCCCTTTGCTGCGCGGGGACATCCGTTCGGCGTTCGCCATGACCGAGCCGGACGTGGCCTCGTCGGATGCCACCAACATGCAGGCCCGCGCCGAACGCCAAGGCGATGAGTGGGTGATCAACGGACGCAAGTGGTGGACCTCGGGCGCGTGTGATCCGCGCTGCAAAATCATGATCTTCATGGGGCTGAGCAACCCGCAGAACCCGCGCCATCAGCAGCATTCGATGATCCTGGTGCCCGTGGACACGCCCGGGGTTCACATCGTGCGGCCGTTGCCGGTGTTTGGTTACGACGATGCGCCCCACGGCCACGCTGAAGTGCTGTTCGACAACGTCCGCGTGCCCTATGACAACGTGTTGCTGGGTGAAGGCCGGGGCTTTGAAATCGCTCAGGGGCGACTGGGGCCGGGGCGGATTCACCACTGCATGCGGTCCATCGGCATGGCCGAACGGGCGCTGGAATTGATGTGCAAGCGCTCGTTGGAGCGCACGGCTTTCGGCAAACCGCTGGCACGCCTGGGCGGCAATCTCGACACGATTGCCGAGTCGCGAATGGAGATCGACATGGCCCGCCTGCTGATCCTCAAAGCGGCGTACATGATGGACACCGTGGGCAACAAGGTGGCGAAAAGCGAGATCGCGCAGATCAAGGTGATCGCGCCGAATGTGGCCCTGCGGGTCATCGACCGGGCCATCCAGATGCATGGCGGTGCAGGGGTTTCAGGGGATTTTCCGCTGGCCTACATGTACGCCATGCAGCGCACCTTGCGCCTGGCCGACGGGCCGGATGAGGTGCACCGCGCCGCTGTGGGCAAGTGTGAACTGGACAAGTACGCCAAGTCGTAGAGCTGAATCGGAGCGTGTACCCGTTGCCGTGGGAAGCGGCTTTGCGCGTCTGCAACGGGTAGCCGTCTCAATACACCCACACCTCAACCCGGCGATTCTTCACGCGGCCTTCGTCTTCGGTGTTGGCCGCCACCGGCATTTGCGCGCCGTAGCCGCGGATTTCGCGCAGGATGACACCGCTTTTCGCCAATTCCCGGCGCACGGCCATTGCCCGCAGTTTTGACAACAGTTGCGCTCGCTCGGGGTCGTCCTTCACATCGCCAAAGCCCACCAGCGTCGCCTGTTTGCCGAGTTTGTCGTGGGCCCGCAAATAGTCCACGACACGCAACACATCCTGCCGGGCCTTGTTGTCCAGCGAGGCGCTGCCTTCTTCAAAACGAAAATTCACCGACAAGCGCTGCGCCTGTTGCGTGAGCGTCCGGTATTCGGCCGGCATGTGCGGCCCGGGCGTCACGTGGCCTGCCACGATGCTTTGGGCCACAAAGCCGTTGCGCGCGACGATGGCCTGGCCTTGGGTGCTTTGGGTGAAGGTAATCAGGGCTTTGGCCCAAGGATTATTCGCGTTGGGCGGCAGGTAAAAGAACAGGCGCCGCGACAACGGGTAATCTTCGCTGGCAATCAGGCTCTCCAGCGGCAGCATCGGTTGGGAGGCACCGTCAACGATGGCCACGGCCTTGGCCTGACGTACATAGGCCAGGCCAATAAACCCGATGGCTTGCGGGTCCCGGCTGACCGCATCGGACAATTGCTCGCTGGACTCGAAACGCTTGGCGTCCGGGCTCAACCCCCGCGGGCTGCGATTAAGCACCAACTCCTTGAAGGTTTCCCAGGTGCCGGACTGATCGTCCCGCGCATAAAGATGAATCGCCCCACCGATGCCGCCTAATGCTTCCCACGTCTGGATCTGGCCGCTGAAGACCTGTGCCAGTTGCTCGGTGTTCAACGTTGTGAGCGGGTTGCGCGGGTGGAGGATGATCGCCAGCCCGTCAATGGCAATCACCTGTTCGGCGTCCGGGCTTTTGAGGTCGCCCAGGCGTTCGAGGTCCACCAGCTCGCGGTCCTTGATCGGGCGTGAAGACGCCACCACATCGGCCTGACCGGCATTCAGGGCGGCGAATCCGGTGCCTGAGCCGTGGGCCGCGACGTCCACCCGCACCTGTCGGCCGTGGGCGTCAGTGCCGATGATGGTCTGTTCGTTGGGAGGCGGCGCGGCCACGCTGTGGATGTCGCGCAAGCCTTGCCCGGCAAGCATGGCGGCAACCAGCGCCGGGCCAAGGTTGGCGCCAATCGTGTTGGAACCCTGAATCCTCAGGTCAGCCACCGGTGCGGCCCAGGCCAACGCCGTCATGGCCCACAGCAGGATGAAAGACGTTAAACGCAGCATGATCCGGCACCTTCCTGGGGCCATAAAAGTGCCAGCAATTTAAGTCAGAAACGTTGCAAGCCGATGACAGCCGGATCGTGCGGCGTGCCGCTGACGTGCTCCGCGCGATGGCGTGGCCCGGCAGCGGCGCACAGGCGCGCTGTCAGCTCAGTTCCAGCCAGATCGGCGCATGGTCTGATGGTTTTTCCATGGCGCGCAGGTCGTAGTCGACGCCTGCGTCCTTGATGCGCGGCACCAACCCTTGGGAGGTCAGAATCACGTCGATGCGCAGGCCGCGCTTGGGTTCGTCTTCGAAGCCGCGGCTACGGTAGTCGAACCAACTGAAGCGGTCGGTGACGTCCGGGTGCAGGTAGCGAAAGCTGTCCACCAGGCCCCACCCCTTGAGGCGCTCCATCCACTCGCGCTCTTCGGGCAAGAAGCTGCATTTGCCGGTTTTCAGCCAGCGCTTGGCGTTGACCTCGCCGATACCGATGTCGCAATCCTGGGGCGAGATATTGATGTCGCCCATGACCACCAAAGGCTGTTCGTTGCTGAACCGGCTTTCAAGCAACTGCTGCAAATCGCTGTAGAAACGTTGCTTGGCAGGGAACTTGGTGGGGTGATCGCGGCTTTCACCTTGTGGGAAATACCCGTTCATGATGGTCACCGGCTGACCGTTTTCGTCCGCGAATTCGCCCCAGATGAAGCGGCGCTGGGCGTCCTCTTCATCGGTGGCAAAGCCTTTATTAATGCTCAGCGGCGCCTGACGGGACAGCAGCGCGACGCCGTAATGGCCTTTCTGGCCATGGAACTGCACGTGATACCCCAGCGCTTCAATGTCAGCGAAAGGGAACTGTTCGTCACTGACTTTGGTTTCTTGCAGGCCGATCACGTCCGGCTGATGTTTTTCGATCAGCGCTGCCAGCTGATGAGGCCGAGCGCGCAGGCCGTTGATGTTGAATGACACAATTTTCATGGGCGGGCAGTCCTGAGCAAAAACAGCGATGCTAGCGGACTGACGCCTCAGCGGCCAGCGTGCGGTAGGGCAAATGCACTGCTAACGTAGGTTGCATGCGCCACGATGGAACTGTTGTGGCACTCGGGGGCTCGTACTCACTAGAAGCGCCGCCATCCAAGCGCCGCCACGGAGATTGAACGTCATGACGCAAACGTCGAATGCCACCGCCCAGATCCAGTTGCTCGATGGGGGGTACTCACGCGAGGCGCGGTCGTTGCTGTATCAGGCTTATCGGCATGAACCGACGTTCCGCTTTCTGTTCGATGCTGACCGCCGGGGTTACGAACAGCGGGTCAGGGCGACGGTGCGGGAACTGGTCAAACAGCATTTTTTGCAGGACCGTCCGGGGCTGGGGTTGCTGGTCAATGACCGGCTGGTGGGGGTGGCCCTGATCGCGCCGCCGATGCGGCGTCTGGACATCACTGAAAGCTGGGCCTGGCAGTTGCGCATGGTGCTCAGTACCGGTTTGCGTTGTACTCGCCGTTACCTTGAGTACCATCAGGCGGTGCTGGCCTGCGTGCCGGGCGATGCCGTGCACATGCTGCCGCTGCTGGGCATTCACCCTGAATTTCAGGGCCAGCATTATGGCGAGCAGTTGCTCGAAGCCGTGCACAACTGGTGCGCCGAAGACGAACACTCCGAAGGGGTGGTGCTGGATACGGGCAACCCGCGTTACCTGGAGTTTTATAAGAAGCAGGGTTACGTCGAAATTGGCGAAGTCGCCATCGGGCCGGTGCGTGAGCACGTTTTCTTTCACGCCAATCCTCAGGTGTTACATACAGCAACGGGTTGAGGACGAACTTCTTCCCCCAGGTGTGCTCTATGACGCTCCTTGCCCGTGTTAGCATCCGCGCCTATGACGTTTCCAGGAAGATTTACCAGCGGTGTGGTCCTGCTGCTCAGCAGCTTTGCAGTCTGTGCGCAAAGCGAGCTGGTGGTCAGGGTCAAGCCCGCCAATAACGCCCTCAAGGCCAATGTGGAAGGCTATATAGGCAGCCTCGGCGACCGCGACGAGGCGGCTTTGCTGCGCTTCAAACGCGGCGCACACGAGCAGGCCCTCAAAGCGTCGCAAGCCTTGGGGTACTACAACCCCATCATTGAAAGTGAAGTCCAGCCCGGCACGCCGCCGCGTCTGGTGTTGAGCATCGATCCCGGCGAGCCGGTGCATCTGCGCAACGTCAACGTGCGTGTCGAAGGCCCGGCGGCTTCGCTCAAGGCGTTTCAAATTCCGCCCGCTGACGACCTCAAGCCGGGGGCCGTGCTTAACCAGGGCAATTACGAAAGCGCCAAGCAAATGATCCAGAACCGGGCGCTGCGCTACGGTTTCTTTGACGGTAAATTCACCCGTCACGAGCTGCTGGTCGACCCCAAGGGGGGCTACGCAGACATCAATCTTGTCTACGAAAGCGGGCCGCGTTACGTGCTGGGCAAGGTCAGCTTTACGGGTGACACGCCGTTCGATGACGTGCTGTTGCAGCGCATGGTGCCGTTCAAACCGGACACGCCCTACGATTCGGAACTGGTCAACGAACTGAACCAGAACCTGCAATCGAGCGGCTATTTTGAAGTGGTGCGGGTCGATGCCGCGCCCAGTACGGCTGTCGGGCAGGTCATCCCGGTGGATGTCGACCTGCATACGCGCAAACCGCGCACCATGACGTTGGGCCTGGGCTACTCGACCGATACCGGGCCGCGAGGCAAGGCCAGCTGGATGCGTCACTGGGACAATGCCCGTGGGGACAGTTACGGTTTTGAGTCTGAAATTTCACAACCCAAGCAAAACGTTGGCGCCTGGTACGACATTCCGCTCGACCCGCCGCTGACCGACAAACTGCGTTTTGCGGCCGGGTATCAGTACGAAGAAATCGCCAACACCGACACCTTGAGCAAATTGCTGACCGTCGGCCCCGAGTGGCACAGCAAGCTGGATAACGGCTGGACGCGGATTGTCTCGTTGCGCTGGCAGCACGAAGAGTACCGGTTGGGCGACGACTCGGGGCTCAGCACCCTGTTGATGCCGGGCGTCAGCTATGCCGTGTTGCGCAGCGACAACCGCATCGACCCGTCCCATGGTTACAGCGTGTCGCTGGATGCGCAGGTGGCCAAGGAAGGGCTGATGTCGGACACCAACCTGTTGCACGGCAACGCGCAATTCAAGGCGTTGACAACTCTGTGGGAAAAACACCGTTTCCTCGGCCGCATACAGTTCGGCGGCAGTGCCACCAACGGCTACAAATCAGTGCCACCGTCGCTGCGTTTCTTCGCCGGTGGTGATCAAAGCGTACGCGGCTATGACTACCAGAGCCTGTCACCGAAAAACTCCGACGGTGACCGGATCGGCGGCCGCTACATGGTTGCGGGCAGCGTCGAGTATCAATACCAGTTCGCGGATAAGTGGCGCTGGGCAACCTTTGTCGACAAAGGCAACGCCTTCAACAACCTTGATTTTCCAAGCCTGAAAACCGGGGTCGGGGTGGGGATCCGCTGGGTCTCGCCGGTCGGTCCGATCCGTCTCGACCTGGCCCACGCGCTGGATGATGACGGCGGCGTTCGTTTGCACTTTTCCATGGGGCCAGAACTGTGATTCGTGGGTTGAAAATAGCGGGTCTGGTGTTGCTGGCCCTGGTGGTGTTGGTGGCATTGGCGCTGGGGATCGTGCTGGGTACGCAAGCGGGCAGTCGCTGGGTGTTGGGCCAGGTGCCAGGTTTGCAGATCGACAATTTTGCCGGGCGCCTGGGCGGCCAATGGAGTGCTGACCATCTGCTGTGGGAGCAGGGCACCAGCCGTGTGGAAGTGGATAAACCGATTTTTGCCTGGTCGCCGTCCTGCCTGACACGCATGACCCTGTGCATCGATCAGTTGCAGGCCGAGCGTGTCAGCCTGCAATTCCCGCCCAGTGAAGACAGCAGCAGCGGGCCGGTCAGCCTGCCTGAATTGACGTTGCCGGTGGCCATCGAAGTGGGTGTGATCAAAGTCGGCAATGTGCTGTTTAACGGTATCGAGCAGCTCAAGGGCATGCAGATGGCGGCTCAATGGACCTCCAAAGGGTTGCAGATCGATTCGGTGCACGTGGATCGCGAGGACGTGAACGTCGAGTTGTCCGGTCTGTTGCAGCCCAATGGTGACTGGCCGTTGACCCTGCAAGGCACTATCCGGCTGCCCTCGTCTGATCAAACACCCTGGGCGCTGGCGCTCAAGGTCGACGGCCATTTACGCACTTCCCTGAATCTGATCGCTGACAGTACCGGCTACCTCAACGCACAGCTAAAAGGCCAATTGCAGCCGCTGGCCGAGCACTTGCCAGCACAGGTCATTATCACCGCTGACGCGTTCAAGGCCAGCCCCGAGCTGCCGGACACCCTGCAAGTCAATCAGCTTGTGCTGACGGCCAAGGGCGACCTCAAGGACGGCTATGTGCTGGACGGTAGCGCCAGCCTGCCCGCCGAAAAAGCCCCCGTCCGTGTACTGCTCAAGGGGCGGGTAGACGCCACGGGCGCGCAGGTGTCGGCACTGAATTTGACCGTCAGCCCCGAGCAGCACCTGAACCTGTCCGGGCGAGTGGACTGGCAGGAAGGCGTGAAGGCCGACGCGAAGATCGACTGGCTGGCGTTTCCCTGGCACCGCTTGTACCCGGTCATCGCCAAGCCGGAGGTGGACCTGCGCACTTTCAACGGCGAAGTGTCTTACACCGATGGCAACTACCTGGGCAACTTCAAGGCCAACCTGGATGGCCCGGCCGGGGCGTTTAGCCTGGCCAGCCCGTTCAGCGGTGATCTGGGCAACCTCTACCTGCCGCAACTGGAACTGGTGGCGGGGCAGGGCAAGGCCCAAGGCCACGTCAAGGTGCAGTTTGCCGACGGCGTGGCCTGGGATACCGCACTGGACCTCAGCGCAATCGACCCGGCGTATTGGGTGGCCGAGTTGCCGGGCAATCTCGGGGGGCCGCTGCGCAGCACAGGTTCATTCAAGGATGAACGTCTGGAGCTGAACGCTAACCTCGACCTCAAAGGCCGTTTGCGCGGCTTGCCCGCCGTGTTGCAGGCCAAGGCCCAAGGGGCGGGCGAGGACTGGAACCTCAGCGCGCTGGACATTCGCCTGGGGGACAACCGCATCAATGGCACGGCCCGTGTGCAGCAACAACTCAAGGCGCAACTGGACCTCAATCTGCCGCGCTTGGGGCAGTTGTGGCCAGACCTGCGCGGTCAGCTCAAAGGCCGGGTCGATGTCGGCGGTACCCTCAAGGCGCCGCAGGGCAAGCTGGTACTCAATGGCCAGCAACTGGCTTTCGCCGACAACCGCTTGCAACACCTCAGCCTGGATGCCGCGCTCGATCGCAATCAGCACGGGCGGATTGACCTCAAGGGCAGCGGGATCACGAGTGGCGATACGCAGTTGGGTGTGCTGACCGTCAACGGCAGTGGGGATCTGAAGCGACAGCAACTGAAACTTGCGCTGCAAGGGCCGATGCTGCAACTCGCCCTGGCACTCGATGGCGGTCTGGACAAAGACCAGTGGCGCGGGCGTTTGCTCAGCGGGGACGTCAAGGCCGGTGGTCAGGACTGGGCCTTGCAAAAACCGGCGCGTCTGGAGCGCCTGGCCGATGGCCGGATCAACCTGGGGGCTCAGTGCTGGATGTCGGGGCCTGCCAGTCTGTGCAGCGAAGAACAACGGCTGATGCCGGACCCCAAACTGCGTTTCCATCTCAAGCAGTTCCCGCTCGACAGCCTGGCCAAGTGGCTGCCCGACGACTTCCGGTGGCAAGGTCAGCTCAATGCCGACTTATCCCTCGACTTGCCAGCCAGCGGGCCTAAAGGACAAGTGGTGGTGGACGCCAGCGGCGGCACGTTGCGCATCAAGGACAAAGGCCAGTGGCTGGACTTCCCGTACCAGACGTTGCGCTTGACCAGTCAACTGACGCCGAGCCGGGTCGACACCCGCTTTGATTTCAACGGCGGCAAACTCGGGCAACTGATGCTCAATGCGCGCATCAACCCTCTGCCCAAGAGCAAGCCGGTGACTGGCGATTTTCGCTTGAGCGGGCTGGATGTGTCGGTGATTCGTCCGTTTGTGCCCATGGTCGAAACACTCGCCGGTCAATTGAATGGCACGGGCACGTTCACGGGCGGGTTACTGGCGCCGCGCATCAACGGCACAGTGGCCCTGACCGGCGGGCAGATTTCCGGGCCGCAACTGCCAACCACTATCGAGAACCTGCAACTGACCGCCAACATTGTGGGCGAAACGGCTTTGCTCAACGGCGGCTGGACCAGCGGCCAGTTGGGGCTGGGCAGTATCAGCGGGAATGTGGCGTGGGGCAACACCATGGCCGTCAACGTGCTGGTCAAGGGCAGCCACCTGCCCGTGACGGTTGAGCCCTATGCCAAACTGGATGTGGCCCCGGACCTGAGAATTTCGCTCAACCCCGATAACACCTTGCTGATCGCGGGCAACGTGAACGTGCCCAAGGGCGAAATCACCGTGCGCGAACTGCCGCCGTCGACGGTCAAGGTGTCTGATGACACGGTGATCGTTGGCCAGCAAACCTCCGATGCAGACGCCCCGATGGTGGTCGACATGGACATCGACGTCATCGTCGGGCAAGAGCTGCTGACGTTCTCGGGGTTCGGTTTGAACGCCGATCTGGTGGGCCAGGTGCACATTGGCAACAACCTGGACACCCGCGGCGAGTTGCGCCTCAACAACGGCCGCTACCGTGCCTATGGCCAGCGCCTGACCATACGCCGGGCGCGCCTGCTGTTCGCCGGGCCGATTGCGCAGCCGTATCTCGACATCGAGGCGATTCGCCAGACGGATGACGTGATTGCGGGCATTCGCCTGACCGGCAGCGCAGAACAACCGACCACGCAGATCTTCTCTGAACCGGCCATGAGCCAGGAGCAGGCGCTTTCCTACCTGATTCTGGGGCGTCCGCTGTCGGGCACCGGCGAAGACAACAACATGCTGGCGGAGGCTGCGCTGGGCCTTGGCTTGATGGGCAGCTCAGGGATTACCTCGGGGCTGGCCAATCACTTGGGCATCAAGGACTTCGAACTCGACACCGAAGGCAGCGGTGACAGCACGTCGGTGGTTGCCAGCGGCAAGATCAATGAGCGGTTGAGTGTGGGGTATGGCGTCGGGGTGTTTGAGCCGGCGAGCACCATTGCCTTGCGTTACAAGTTGAGCAAACGGGTGTACGTGGAAGTGGCCAGCGGCTTTGCCAGCTCGCTGGACATCTTCTACAAGCGCGACTTTTAGCCCGTGTGTCAGCCTTCGCCGCCTCACGCTGCCCGGCAGCGTGAGGCGGTGATCTGCAATCACCGATTAAGCTGCTTCATGTTTTCTTCGGCATAGCGCAAACCGGCCACGGCATCTGGAGGGAAGATGGCTTGCAGGGCGTCCAACTCGTTAGCGCTCAAACTGATGTCTAGCGCCGCGATGTTTTCTTCCAGGTAATGACGTTGCTTGGTCCCCGGAATCGGGATCAGGTGATCCCCTTGCGCCAATACCCAGGCCAGCGCCAGTTGCCCGGCCGTGACGCCTTTGTCGGCCGCGAGTTGCTTAACCTGATCCACCAGTTGCAGGTTTTTCGCAAAGTTATCGTCCTGAAACCGCGGATTGGAGCGGCGATAGTCGTCCGCCGCGAAGTCCTCGGGGCTTTTCAGTGCGCCGGTCAGAAAACCGCGCCCCAAGGGGCTGTAGGGCACAAAGGCAATGCCCAGACGCTGGCAAGCCGCAAGGCAGCCGTTGTCTTCCTGATCGCGACTCCACAGTGAGTATTCGCTTTGCAGGGCGCTGATGGGGTGCACGTGATGCGCACGTTCGAGCGTGGCCACAGATGCTTCGCTGAGGCCCAGGTAGCGGACTTTGCCCGCCTTGACCAGATCGGCCATGGCGCCGACGGTCTCTTCAATCGGCACCTCGGGGTCCATGCGGTGTTGGTAATACAGGTCGAGGGTGTCGACGCCCAAGCGTTTCAGGCTGCCGTCGATGGACTGACGAACGTACTCCGGACGGCCGTTCACTGCCCGCCCCTTGGGGTTGGCCGGGTCGCGCACGATGCCGAACTTGCTGGCCAGAAACACTTGGTCACGTTTGCCACGAAGGGCTTGGCCGATCAGGGTTTCGTTGGTGTGTGGGCCGTACATGTCGGCGGTGTCGAGAAAATTGACCCCCAACTCCAGCGCGCGGTGCAAGGTGGCCACGGCTTCGCGGGTATCGCTGCCGGTGGTGTAAAAGTCAGTCATGCCCATGCAGCCAAGGCCAATGGCGCTGACTTGCGGGCCGTTTTTTCCGAGTGGGCGGGTGTGCATGTGAAGTCCTCCTGAGTGGGTGGCCTATTCTTAACCTCGACACATGCAAGATAAACCGGGTAAAAACACTATCACTGTTCGGATAATCCGAATAATCCAGGCCGGGACGGGAGCGGATATGGACCGATTCAATGCGATGCGGGTGTTTACCCGCATCGTCGAGCTGGGTGGTTTTGCCAAGGCGGCTGACAGCCTGCATATGCCCCGTGCGTCAGTGACGGTGCTGATCAAACAACTTGAAGCCCATCTGGGCGTGCAATTGCTGCACCGCACCACCCGTCAGGTCAGCCCGACCCTCGATGGTGCGGCCTATTACCAGCGTTGCGTCAGCCTGCTGGCTGACCTGGAAGAAGCGGAGGGGCTGTTCAGCACCCGTCAGCCCAAAGGCACGCTGCGGGTCGAGATGCCCGCGGCGGTCGGGCGATTGGTGGTGTTCCCGGCGTTGCCGGAGTTCACCGGGCGCTACCCGCAAATCGACCTGGAAATCGGCCTGAATGACCGCCCGGTGGATTTGATTCGCGAGGGGGTGGACTGCGTGATTCGCGGTGGCCTCACCCTGGACGACTCACTGGTGGCCCGGCCGCTGGTGCAGATGGATCAGGTGACCTGCGCCAGCCCTGCCTATCTGCTGACCCATGGGGTGCCGCTGACCCTCGCGCAGTTGAGCGGGCATCAGATGGTGGAGTATTTCTCCGGTGCGTCAGGCAAGCGCTACGGGCTCGAATTTCAGCATGGCGAGGACGTGCAGTTGATCAATTTGCCCAAGCAGGTATCGGTCAACAGTGCAGAAGGGTATTTGGCGGCGTGTGTGGCGGGCTATGGGCTGGTGCAGGCGCCGCACTACCACGTGACACAGCTGGTGCGCGAAGGGCGCTTGCAGGCCGTCTTGACGGATTGCCCACCGCCGCGGATGGCGCTGACGGCGTTGTACCCGCCGCATCGGCAACTGTCGCCACGGGTGCGGGTGTTTGTCGACTGGTTGGTGGACCTGTGCGCCAGGCCCACCAGTGGTTTCAGGCGTTAACCGGAATGCGGTTCAGCGGCGGTTATAACCCGGCCGGCCATCGTCGTAACGGTGGTCATAGCGCTGCTGGTCATAGCGCTGATCGTATCGCGAGTCGTGCCGATGATCGTGATGCCTTCCATGGTCTGGATAAAAGACGCACCCGCTCAGGGTCAACATGAGCAAGAGT
Source organism: Pseudomonas lundensis (assembly GCF_001042985.1). Classification (GTDB taxonomy): domain Bacteria; phylum Pseudomonadota; class Gammaproteobacteria; order Pseudomonadales; family Pseudomonadaceae; genus Aquipseudomonas; species Aquipseudomonas lundensis. The sequence continues at coordinate 4,603 of NZ_JYKY01000009.1, read as the reverse complement.
GCAAGCGGGCGTGCAGTACGACGGAGCATGGATCAATCCTCAGGGTGAAAGCCGGCTCAAGCGAAAACGCTTCTCCGGCTGTAAGATGAGACCAGGATTGTTTCAATTCATCTCCATGAGCCGGACATATTTGTTAAATTCCGGCCTGTGTTTTCCGCCTTACTTTCAGGAACAGGTAATGACTCCTTCGCAGCGCTTGAAATACTCGATTCTGATCTCTCTGGTTGTGCTGGGGATCATGTTTGGTCTTTCGTACATGCAAAACGCCGGCATGATCACCGAGAAGATGTTCCAGTACATCGCCATCGGCGTGGCCGTGGTGGTCGTGGTCATCAATGGCGTCATGCGCCGCAAGACCAAGCTTTAAGCCTCGATCTGACCGGTCAGCACCGCTTCAGCCTGTGGATGCAGGCTGTAGCTCTTGTCACTGTTAAGCACCACCACCCCCTCGCTGCACAGGCGCTTGAGCACCTCGCGAACACTCAGAAAAGACAGCGGAATATCCAGCGCCTGCAAGTGGCTGTGCATACCGCGCACCCCCAGCCGACGATCATTGCCAGCGGCCGTCAACAGCGCGTCGATCACCTTGAGCCGCACCAGGCTGGTGCGCAGCCCGAAAAATTTCAGTAAGTGTCGAATACGTTCATTGCCGTGCAGTTGCACCGGGGCCTCCAGCAACCCGTTGTCGGGTTGAAAAGCTGATTTGCGTTGTTGATGACCGTCCGTTGGCAGTTGCGAGTTGTGCATGCAAAAAACTCCTTTTCAGAGCCTGATCAGGAAAACAAAAAAGTGCTCTTTAGTAACTAGACGAATGAGCAGCCAAAATCATGAACAGTGGGTTGTAGAAATTTTGTCGTCACGCCAGTGCAGGCGCGTCAAAGCCCCCGTGCAGACGAGGTTGCAGCGGCGGATTAATTTTTTTTCACCGGCTTCGTCTTTAGGGTCTGTCCCCGTTTCATTGCAGTCGCGACGAAACCCCACGTGGGGCAGGCATCGGCCGGGCAGTCGCGTGTGATCGCGCGCGCCGCCGGGCATTTCTAAGACAAAGCAGGAGTCCGCGTGATTATTTCCAGGCCATTAAGCAAAGCGTGTCTTGCAGGACTGTGTCTGGGGCTAAGTGTTTCAGCCCAGGCTCAGACACCCTCAATGGACGTGAGTGCCGAAATCCGGCGCACCACGTTCGGCGTGCCGCACATCAAGGCCGCCGATGAGCGCGGCCTGGGTTACGGCATCGGGTATGCCTACGCGCAAGACAACCTGTGTTTGCTGGCCAATGAAGTCACCACGGTAAATGGCGAGCGCTCGAAATTCTTTGGTCCTGAGGGGCAGACCCTGGAGCAGCGTGACAACTTGTCCAGCGATGTGTTTTTCAAATGGTTGAACACGCCGCACGCCGTGGACGCGTTCTGGCAGGCGCAAACCCCGCAGGTCCAAGCGCTGATTGAAGGCTACGTCGCCGGTTACAACCGCCAGCTCAGCGAGCGCAACCCTTTGCCGGCAGCGTGCGACAACCCCTCGGTGCGCCCGCTCACGCCACAGGATCTGGTCAAGCTGACCCGCCGTCTGTTGGTGGAAGGCGGGGTGGGGCAGTTTGCCGAAGCGCTGGTGGGGGCTACGCCGCCTCAAGCCAGCGCCCGGCTGGCCAGTCGCCCGCAGCCCTTCGCGTTGGCTGCCGAGCGCATGCAGCGGTTTGCCCTGGACCGGGGCAGCAATGCCGTGGCCATCGGCCGCGAACGCTCAAATACCGGCCGCGCGATGTTGCTGGCCAACCCGCATTTTCCATGGGTCGGCGGCATGCGCTTTTATGAAATGCACCTGACCATCCCCGGCAAACTCGATGTAATGGGCGCTGCCTTGCCCGGCCTGCCATTGATCAATATCGGCTTCAACCGGCACATGGCCTGGACCCATACGGTCGACACCTCTAAACACTTCACCTTGTACCGGCTGGCCCTCGATCCGCAGGACCCCAAGCGTTACCTGCTGGATGGCCAGTCGTTGCCGCTGCATGAGCAAACCGTCAGCGTTGAGGTCAAGCAGGCCGATGGCAGCGTCAAGCCGCAATCACGGGTCATTTACAGTTCGGCATTCGGGCCGGTCGTGCAGTGGCCGGGCAAGCTGGACTGGGACGATCACGTGGCGTTCAGCCTGCGGGACGCCAATCTTGATAACGATCGCGTGTTGCAGCAGTGGTACGCGATCAATCAGGCGCACAGCCTCGACGCCCTGCAAGCGTCGGTCAATCGCCTTCAAGGCATCCCGTGGGTCAACACGCTGGCGGTGGATGACCAGGGCCAGACGCTCTACATGAACCTGTCAGTGGTGCCGTATGTCGATCAGGCCAAACTGGCGGCGTGTAGCGACCCTGCGGCAGGGCTGGAGATGATCCTGCTCGATGGCAGTCGCAGCACGTGTGCATGGACCGTCGACCCCCATGCGGCCCAGGCCGGGATTTACCCGGCCCGCCAATTACCGCAATTGCGGCGCACGGATTACGTGCAGCATTCCAACGACTCAGCCTGGATGGCCAACCCGCAGGCGCCTCTGCGGGGCTATTCGCCGCTGATCAGTCAGGACGGTCAGCCCTTGGGGCCGCGTGCGCGCTTTGCCTTGCAGCGCCTGAGTCAGCCCGGAACGCTCGGAGTCTCGGACCTGCAAGGGATGGTGATGGACAACCGGGTGTACCTGGCCGGGCAGGTGATGCCCGATCTGCTTCACGTCTGCCAAGCAGAACAGCAGGCGCCGCTGGTTGCCGTGTGCGCGAGCCTCAAGGCATGGGATCAGCAAGCGAATCTGGACAGCGGTATCGGCCTGGTGCATTTCCAGAACCTCATGGCGCAGTTGTTCGCGGTGCCTGACGTGTGGCGGGTGCCGTTCAGTCCGGCGGACCCGCAGCACACGCCGCGCGGGTTGAATATCGAGCAGCCGACGGTGCGCCAGGCGGTGCACGAGGCGCTCGCGGCCTCGGCCGCGCAGGTGGCGCAAGCAGGGTTGAGCGCGGACGTGACGTGGGGCGAGATTCAAGGTGTCAGCGTGGGTGGCCAGCGCACGCCGATTCATGGTGGCCCGGCGGTACTCGGCGTTTACAACGCCATGCAGAGCGTGCCGGGAGAGGGTGGCAAGCAAGAGGTCGTCAGCGGCACCAGTTATGTGCAAACCGTCACGTTTGACGAACACGGCCCACAGGCCCAAGGCATGCTGGCGTTTTCGCTCTCAAGCGACCCGGCGTCCCGGCACGCGTCGGATCAGACCCGAGCGTTCTCGAAAAAACAGTGGCAAACCTTGCCGTTTACCGACGCGCAGATCAATGCCGATCCGAACTACCAGCGGGTTGAGATCCGGCAGCGCCGTTAACCGCGCGGCAGGGCGTTGAGCACCGGTTTACCGTCCTGACTCAGGGTCAGGTAGACCGGTAACACTTTGGGAAGGGAAGTCACGAGGCTGTTGATTTCTGTGGTGTTGAACACGCCACCCACGCGCAGGGCGCCGGTGGCACTGTCCGCCAGTTCCAGCGGCGTACTCAGGTAGCGGTTGATCAGGGGCAGCGCTTCGGCCAGGGTCAGGTTGTCCAGCACCAACTTGCCGTTGCGCCACGCCAGATCCGGCGAGTTGGCGTAGGTCTGGCTGATTTGCGGGGCATAGTCGCCCGCTTTGTAGCGTGCCTGCATGCCCGGCTCCAGGCGCAGCCCGTCACCGCTGAGCTTTTTATTGCTGGTCACCAGCACCGAGCCTTCCAGCAATGTCACTTTGACCTGATCTTGATACATCCAGACGTTGAACTGGGTACCGGTGACGCGCACACGGCCTTCCGCCGCCTGCACCACAAACGGGTGCGTGACATCGTGACTCACCTTAAAGAAAGCTTCACCTTTGCTCAGGGTGACCCGGCGCTGGTCTTTGTAGTTGGCGTAGGTGAGTTCCGTGCCCAGGTTGAGCTCGACTTCACTGCCGTCCGGCAGGGTCACGGTCTGCAGGTGGGCGTGCGCCTGCACCCGCTCGTAGGCATTGGGCACCCAACCCAACTCCCAACCGCTGTAAGCCGCGACCGGAACTGCCAGCAAGGTGATGGCCGCAGCGATAGCCAGCTTTCGCCAGGCTGGCTGGCGGGAGCGTTGAGGCCGTGCAATCACTTGCAGGGTAACAGGCTCGGGCTTGGGCAGGTGTTCGCTGACTTCCCAGATATCTTGCATCGCTTGATATTCAAACGCGTGCAGGGGGTCGGCGTTCAGCCACACCGTAAACGCCTCACGCTCCCGATCCGTACAATCGGGCTCATGCAGGCGCATGCACCACTGAGCAGCGGCCTCGGTGATGGCATCGTATTGGGCTTCGGTGAGGCGTGTTTCGCTCATTGGCTCTTCCTGGTTTTGGGCATTCTACCCCTGTGCCAGAGCGAACGAGAACCTGAGTCATGTCAAAAGCATGTCATTTGAGTCTCATGGCTGGTTTTTTCTCTGCTACGTTTACTGCGGCAAGCTAGGCTCTGTACGTAAACTCAAGAAATACGATTTTCTGTAAAATACACCGCCATTAAAGCCAGGAGGCCAAGATGGCAAAGCGGTATGAACTCCCCGACGCAGCCTGGGATCTGGTTGCAGATATC
>NZ_JYKY01000092.1 GCF_001042985.1 Pseudomonas lundensis | reverse complement strand
AGAAACCGATGCCGCCGTGCACACCGCCGCCGAAACCAGCCTGGCCCAGGTCAAGCGCAAACTGATGATGGGCGAGATCCTCGGCCAGGCATTCAGCGGCATGTCCCTGGGCTCGATCCTGCTGTTGGCGGCGTTGGGGCTGGCGATCACCTTCGGCCTGCTCGGCGTGATCAATATGGCCCATGGCGAGATGCTGATGCTCGGCGCCTATTCGACCTATGTGGTGCAACTGATGATGCAGCGTTATGTGCCTGCTGCTATCGAGTTCTACCCGTTGATCGCGCTGCCGGTGGCGTTCTTCGTCACCGCGGCCATCGGCATGGCCCTGGAACGCACCGTCATTCGTCATCTGTATGGCCGACCGTTGGAAACCCTGCTCGCCACCTGGGGCATCAGCCTGATGCTGATCCAACTGGTGCGCCTGGTGTTCGGTGCACAGAACGTCGAAGTGTCCAACCCTGCCTGGTTGTCCGGAGGCATCCAGGTACTGCCCAATCTGGTGCTG
>NZ_JYKY01000091.1 GCF_001042985.1 Pseudomonas lundensis | reverse complement strand
TCTGCCCGCGGGCGTCGATTTGCAACGCCAGGCCGCACAAGGCCAAACGCCGGGCGGCGGGCATCGCCAGCAGGATGTTGATCAGGATGGCCTGGGGCGTGTGCCACTGGCTGTCGCGCTTGAAGTGACCGATATCCAGGTGAACCTTGTTCAGGCGCTGGTACAGGGCCTTGCGGCGCCACAGCAACGCGCCAATCAGCAACAGCAGCGGCAGGAACAGCAGCGGGCGCTGGGTCAGGCCGTCATATAACTCACTGACACTGGAGGCCCAGGGCAGAGTAGTGATCTGTTTGCTCAGGTGCGCCGGTACGGTTTCCAGCCACTCGGTGTCCAGCGGCTTGTTGCTGGGGATCCAAAACATCTGCTCGTCGAGGGTCGCGCGCAACGTGGTAGCTGTACTGAGCAGTTGTTTCTGGTTCAGTTGCAGGGTGATGGATTCGTTGAGCAATGCACTCAGCTCGCGGCTCAGGCGTTCCAGCAGGTCGCTGCGAGTGATCGCCAGTTCCAG
>NZ_JYKY01000090.1 GCF_001042985.1 Pseudomonas lundensis | reverse complement strand
CCCGAACTCAGCAGTGAAACGATGCATCGCCGATGGTAGTGTGGGGTTTCCCCATGTGAGAGTAGGTCATCGTCAAGATTAAATTCCAAAATCCCTGTCTGCTCACGCAGACAGGGATTTTGTTTTTATAGAAGTACCAAGTTTTCACAGACACGTTAATCACTAACGGATCTGTCACAGAATTTCTTGACGACCATAGAGCATTGGAACCACCTGATCCCATCCCGAACTCAGCAGTGAAACGATGCATCGCCGATGGTAGTGTGGGGTTTCCCCATGTGAGAGTAGGTCATCGTCAAGATTGAATTCCGAAACCCCTGTCTGCTCACGCAGACAGGGGTTTTGTTTTTTCTACGCCACAACCGCCGCTAAACCTGCTTCTTTCCCCTCCTGTTGGCGCTGATTGAAAACTGACCCACCCTGCCGATTGAAAATTGACCCAGGACGGATTGCTGATTTCTGTCCCAGCAATTGTGGATAAGCTTAGCAGCAGTGGGCCGATTCAAGACGCATCAAC
>NZ_JYKY01000089.1 GCF_001042985.1 Pseudomonas lundensis | reverse complement strand
CCCCAAGCGTGATATCGACTTGCCAAACCAATCCGATACCGTCGGCAACCTGATGCTCGGCTGGGAGGACGACACGCTGAGCCTGCGCCTGTCGGCCAACTACAAGTCGGACTACCTGTACGAGTTGGCCGGGATCAACGACAAGGCCCATGACCTGCATGTCGACTCCCAGACCTTTGTCGACTTCAGCGCCCGCTATTCGCTCAGCAAAAACCTGCAAGTCACCTTTGATGCACAGAACCTCACCGATCAGCCGTACTTCGTCTACAGCGGTAACAGCCGCTTCAACAATCAGTATGAAGAGTACGGCCCGACCTATTCGCTGGGTCTGACCTTTACCCACTTTTAAGCACGCTTGCGCGCCCGGCGAGGGCGCGAGAAGGATGAACGACGCATGACTTTTTTGTTTAAGCGCAAACCCCGGTTGTTGCCTTTGCTGGTGTGCCTGACGGCAGGCAGCGTGCAGGCGGCCGTAGAGATCAGCCCGCCGCTGCTGCGATCGTGGACCGCCAGCAAGGCTCAG
>NZ_JYKY01000088.1 GCF_001042985.1 Pseudomonas lundensis | reverse complement strand
TTGATCGCCGCAATGGTGTCGTACTCGGCTTCACCGGTGTAAAGGTCGGCGCGGGTGCGGCCATGCACCGCCAGCGCTGTAATACCTGCCTGTTCAGCGATCTTCGCCACTGTCAGGCCATTCTTGTTGTCCCGGTCCCAACCGGTACGAATCTTCAGGGTCACCGGCACATCCACTGCGGCGACAACGGCCTGCAGGATCTCGGCGACCAACTGCTCATCCTTCAACAAGGCGGAACCGGCGGCCTTGTTGCAGACCTTCTTGGCCGGGCAGCCCATGTTGATATCAATAATTTGCGCACCCAACTCGACATTGGCCCGGGCGGCCTCCGCCAGCATCTGCGCGTCACCCCCGGCGATCTGCACCGAGCGTGGCTCGGGATCTCCTTCGTGGATCATGCGCATCCGCGACTTGCGGGTGTTCCACAGACTCATGTCGCTGGTAACCATTTCAGAGACTACTAGACCCGCGCCCAAACGTTTGCACAGCTGACGAAAGGGCTGGTCGGTGACGCCCGCCATCGGGGCGAGGATCAAGCCGTTCTGCA
>NZ_JYKY01000008.1 GCF_001042985.1 Pseudomonas lundensis | reverse complement strand
TTGGTTGGTCAATGAAGTCGCAGATGACCAGCGACGTAGCCATTGATGCACTGCTGATGGCGGTTTGGAGACGTAAGCCGAAGCAAGAGGTGATGATCCACTCGGATCAAGGCAGTCAGTACAGCAGTTCGGACTGGCGAAGCTTCTTGAAAGCTAACAACCTGGTGGCCAGCATGAGTCGTCGAGGTAACTGCCACGACAACGCTGTGGCGGAGAGCTTTTTCCAGTTGCTAAAGCGGGAACGGATCAAGCGTAAAATCTACACTACACGCCAGGATGCTCGGGATGATGTGTTCGATTACATCGAGATGTTTTACAACCCAAAACGACGCCACAGTTTCAACAATCAGCTGTCACCGGTAGAGTTTGAAAAGCGTTACGCAGCGAGCCTGGAGAGTGTCTAGAAAACCCGGGGCGATTCAACAAGCTGGAGTTTTTGGTAGTCATGGGTCGGCCTCCTTGTTCAGGTGATTAGATTCGATTGGTTTATGCAGCAGAGGTCGGCAGATCGGCGTAAGGACAGCCGGAGCCAGGATGAAACTGTGACGGTTACTTCTTGAGTTCTTCAGCCATCTCCAGCAACAACCCGACCACAGCCCAGAGCGGCCAAGTGGGATTCATATCGGCAAAGGTGCGGAATGACTTGCAGCCCGTGACTTCGGTGATCTGTTCAAGTGTGATGCCGAGGCCCAAGGCGTACCGGCGTACGCCACCAGCAGTGGCTGGCAAATACCACAATGGAAGACGGAACCCAGCAGCAGCGGCCAGCTCACGCCAGCGAGGGGTATCTGAGAAGTCGAGTTTAAGGTTCTTGCGTGCGTGATCCTGAGCGGCAAGTCGGGTAGCTGCTGCTTTCTCAGGATTGGATTGAACTGATTGAACTTGCATTGTGTAGCCTCCATAACGTTGGGGGACGGACACACACTGGAACGGTTCTACGGACGCACGGAATCGCGCCAGTGCTGAACCGCCCCAGTTGGGTTGCTCAATCGCTAGCGTTGATTCTGGGTCTGAATTAGCCGTACGAAGGCGGGTATCGATCGAAGTGCACGGAGTGCGAGTGGGTGCAGCGGGGTTTGGATCTAGGATTCGTCAGTTGGTGAGGCTGGCGGGTTGGAACGGTTGAGACACTATCCAGAAGACCCAGTTAAGCCGACCCGGTAGGGTAGCTAGGGTGGCAAGGCTCTCGTCGTTTTAAGGCGTGGAATCACCGTACGAACACGGGTTTCATTCGATAAGCCGCGTGGGGTTGAGGTGCAGCGGAATAGGTTGCCAGCGTCCACGAAGGAGAGCGCGTCACTGGCGGCTGTACTCGATGACCAATCGAACACAGCGGGAAACAGGCCGGTCAGTCGGCGGGGTTATTCGTCTTCATCAGGCAAGGGTACATAACCCGCGAAGTACTCAGCAGCGGTTTCAGCAGAGCATCCTAAGGCAGCCATCAGCTCAGTAAGGCTCAGGCCATCAGCGATTAGCCGGGCAGCTTCCGCATCCTGTGAGAGGCCGCTGTCGTCGATGCAGACGCTCCCGTCGGGCAAGGTGGTTACAGTCATGGTCGGTGCTCCCGGGCGAGTGGTTCAATAGGTAGTAATGAGTACGAAGTACTCTATGAGTTTGATCAAGCTATGATGGGTGCAGTGCACCCACGCTGCACCCAGCCTTATGCCGCTCTCCGTATCCAACTCTTCACGGTGTTCCGATTCTGACCAAGGAACTGCGCAATCTCGCCAGTGGTTTTGCCTTCGTCACGGAGGCGTACAGCTTCCAGCCGTGGGTCTAGTCCGATGTCCTCCAATGCGTGCCGCGCATCAACGGCAGCTAGACGTGCTTCCAGCTCCCCGATACGGCGGGCGTGATCGGCCTCACTTTGTTCCAGTCGAGCCAGTCGAGCTTGTGTCTTCATATTCACAGCAATACCTTCAAGGCTTCCAGATAACGTATCAGCGGCCATGCGCAGGTACTCCCTCCTCCCTTCGCTTCGGATCATTCGTTGGGCATTCGGGTGCAGGGCATGTTTCTGCAATGACTTCTTGACCTTGCGACGCGCGCCGGTCTTGCTGGTAATCCGGGCTACTTCATCGGCAGGGACGCCAGCATCAAGCAGGGCCACTCGTGGGAGTACGTTCCCTTCGGCATCAATCACCAGCAGCACAGCAGCATCAACGGTTTGTTGGCTTGATCTGTACCGACCAACGTGCTCAGCGGCACAGGCTTTGTAGAAGGCTTGCTCTGCTCGGAGCTTTGCCAAGTACGCTTCGCGGGATTTACTAACGCCGCACTTGCCGGTGAATTCAGCGAACAAGTCAGCGGCTACTTTGTAAGTAGGCAGCGCACGGTAAACATTCTGGTCAATCTCCCGGCCAGCAATCCAGCCGTTCCACCAGTCTTTCTGCATCACAGTGAGCGTCGCGGTCGGGTCTTGGAACATCGGCTCCAAGTCTCTTACATCTAAATCTGTCAAATTCGTCTCCTTGTTGTCGTCTTCCTCGCAGTGGTACTCGGGGGAGGCTGCATCTTGTGCAGATGTACTCACTCTTCCTCGGAGTGTCCGCTATTGCTTAGAGGTCGGGGAAAGACGTTATTTGCTTCCCGTCTCCTCTAAGTGGGGAACTAAACGCCAGCTCAGCTACAGGCCACGTCCTATAAGGCTCTAAGCGATTCGACACATAGTGGGGATTCCGACGGCTTCGCAGTGCGTTTCTTAGCTGATTTAGATCCGCTCTGGCTTTGGATCTGGGATCAATTCCCGAACCTTTGCCAGCAGCTCACGCGGCCTATCCAACGGCTGGCTACCACCATAAATACTTGTGGCTTTCGATCCGGCTGGGGTGTGCCCGAGGATGCCGCCGACTTCATCCGTCGTCGCCCCGACTTTGCGCAGCAGGTCAGCGCACGTGTGGCGTTGGCTGTACAGGCTCATGCCGGGGGCTTCGCCAAGGGCGCGGCTGAACACCCGTGATAGGCTTCGAACTCGTTGCCGCGCCCGTCTATCAAGATCGGCGGAACTGGCCCCAGAGGGCAGCCCCAGCCCCGACAGCACGGCGTGGAACAGCGGCTCGTCATCGGCGTGCACAGGCAAATCACGACGGCTAGCCGCGTTCTTCCCGCCACTTAGCGCAGCTTTGAACACCAGTTCGGTATTACCCATCACATCGGAACGGTGCCCCAGTGCCCTCAAGCCTTCTTGAAGCAGCTCACTCGGGCGCAGGGCGTACCGCGCCAGCAGCACGACAGCGGGGTAATGCGCTGGGGTAGTGGCTTTGATCTTGGCGTGGATATCAAGCATCAGCGCCAGTGGGATCGGCAACCGTTGATCCTTGCTCATTCCCGCGCCAGATCGCACGGCTTTAGCCACCGCCCCGGCTTTTGGCAGTGCCATACCAACCCAGCCGGGGATTCTCCGCAGGACGCTCAGCAGGCAGTACGCGTCGGAATGCACCGACGAGGGTTTGCCGCCGCCCGCCAATTTCTCAGTGCAGAACTTCATCAGGCTTTGTATTTGCTGGTCCTGTGTGCTCGGCCAAGTCAGCACCTTTCTGCTCAGGCTGCGAACCTTGTCAGCGCGACCCTTGCTCACGCCTTCGCAGTACTCATCTAGCACCGACTGGAACGCCGCCTCGGTGACGGCATCGCCCGCTGGCACGGGAGTCGAGGCAGTAACAGCAGGCGCTCCCGGTGCAGGCGTATCGAATCGGGGAGAATTCCCGGCTAGAGTGTCGTCCAGTGCCCGCAACATCGCCCGAGCTTCAATAGGGTGTACATCCAGACCCGGCAACACCAAAGTCCCTCGGGCATGCGCTTCTAAGGACGCTCTACGCCATTCAAGCTCAGACTGCCAGCCCGACGACTGCATACGCTCAGTGATGTTTAACGTGAAGCCCCGGACCATAGCATTCAGATTGTTCAGCACCTCGGTGGCAGTCTTCGCTTGCGCTTGCACCGTCTCTGGCTCTGCGCTGTGCGGAACCGGGGCAGCACACTCGGCCACGGCTGCATCACAAATCCGATCGAACTCAACCGACACAGCGTGAGACAGGCGCAGCGCCTCCGACCGGTCGGCAGTACCCAAGGCTTTGCGGTACTCGACGCGTCCGACTACCTCGGCAACATCGGCGGGGAATCGACGGCGGTAGCTGTAACGACCATCGCGGCGAGTGAGGTAGGACATTCGAACTCCAATGCTGCACGTGTGACGGACGCGGGGAGCTGGCACAGGCCTCAGAATCGCCTTCTGAACGATCAGTGTGTACCATAGCGAACCTCGCTCAAGACCAGTAATATAGGGCGTCTCGGCAAGGTTGGCGAATTGCTTGTGTCACCGTCGTCTAATTATTGAATGGCCCTTTTGTTTGCCTGAAGCTTTTGTCATCCTCGCCATCACCCTCGTTTGGCCCTGTGCCGCTCCCCACCTTAAACAGACCTGCTGCGTTACACTGCGCCCTTTATTTAAGCGTGGAGGCTGGGCATGAGCTGGGATTTGGCAACGCCGTTCATCATTGATCTGCAGGTGCAGGCTGAAGACATCGACGGTTTTGGCCATGCCAATAACGCTGCCTATGTTGTCTGGCTGGAACGATGCGCCTGGCGTCACTCTCAGCGCCTCGGGCTGGACCTCACGGAATACCGTCGTCTTGACCGCGCCATGGCCGTGGCCAGGCATGAAATCGATTACCTGGCCAGCGCCTATGAAGGTGACGAGTTGCAACTGGCGACGTGGATCATCGATTGCGACAAACGCTTGCGCATGACGCGTCAGTTCCAGTTGATCAGGCCGCGCGACGGGCTGACGTTGCTGCGGGCTAACACCACGTTTGTGTGTATCGAACTGTCCAGCGGCAAAGCCAAACGCCTGCCGCCCGAATTCTTCGATGGCTATGGTCCGGCGGTCGTGCCAGCCTGATAGGGCGTGCAACGCGATACCGATTGCCCGCGTTAGCGCGTAAACTGCCGCACGTTTTTTTATGAGAGTCACCCATGCAAATTGCCTTGGCGCCGATGGAAGGGCTGGTCGACAACATCCTGCGTGATGTCCTGACCCGCACCGGCGGTATTGATTGGTGTGTCACCGAATTCATTCGGGTCACCGAGCGTCTGCTGCCCGAAGCTTACTTCCACAAGTTTGCCCCTGAGCTTCAGCACGGCGCGAAGACCCGTGCAGGCGTGCCGCTGCGCGTGCAATTGCTGGGGTCCGATCCGGCGTGCCTGGCAGACAACGCAGCGCTGGCCTGCCAGTTGGGCGCTGAAGTGATCGATCTGAATTTTGGCTGTCCGGCCAAAACGGTGAACAAGTCCCGTGGCGGTGCCGTGCTGCTCAAAGAGCCTGAACTGCTGCATGCGATCCTGTTGCAAGTGCGTCGCACTGTGCCGGCTCATATCCCGGTCACGGCCAAGATGCGTTTGGGCTTCGATACCCCTGACAGCGCCAACGAATGCGCCATTGCGCTGGCTGAAGGCGGCGCAAGCCAGATCGTGGTGCATGCCCGGACCAAAATGGATGGCTACAAGCCACCTGCGCATTGGGAATACATTGCTCAGGTGCAAGAGGTCGTCAAGGTGCCGGTGTTTGCCAATGGGGACATCTGGTCCGTTGAAGATTGGCGCCGTTGCCGCGAAATCAGTGGTGCTGAAGACATCATGCTCGGCCGGGGTCTGGTTTCCAGGCCAGACCTTGCCCGGCAGATCGCCGCAGCGCGGGCCGGGGAAGAGGTCGTCGAAATGACTTGGGCTGACCTGCAGCCGATGATTCGTGACTTCTGGGCCCAGGCTCAAGCGCAACTGACCCCGCGCTCAGCCCCCGGGCGTCTGAAGCAGTGGCTGGCGATGCTGACGCGCAATTATCCCGAGGCCACGGTGCTGTTCAATGCGATGCGCCGCGAAACCGACTGTGAAAAAGTCCGTCATCTGGTCAACAACTCGCCCATGGATGCGGCTTCAAACACCTGAAATTTTTTTTAAAAAAACCTCTTGAAATGATTGGGTCGGTCCCTATTTAGGGAGTACGCGATGCCGAAACCGGGTCGCGGAGACAAAATCTCGCTGAAATCAGGAGGCTAAATTATGAGCACTGCATTTTCTCTGGCGCCACTGTTCCGTAATTCTGTCGGCTTTGACCGTTTTAGTGATTTGTTCGAAACCGCGCTTCGCAATGACACCAGCGGTGGCTACCCACCCTACAACGTTGAAAAACGCGGTGAAGACAGCTATCGCATTGTCGTAGCTGCAGCGGGTTTCCAGCAGGAAGACCTGGACCTGCAAGTAGAGAAAGGTGTGTTGAGCGTGAGCGGCAGCAAACGTGAAACCAGCACCGACGACAGCGTGACCTTTTTGCATCAGGGTATTGCACAGCGGGCGTTCAAACTGTCCTTCCGCCTCGATGACCACATCGAGATCAAAGGTGCAAACCTGAGCAATGGCTTGTTGAGCATTGATCTGCAACGGGTAGTGCCTGAAGAGGCAAAAGCCAAACGCATCCCGATCAATGGGGAACAGCCAGCCCTGCAAAACTGATCCCGCAGTGGCGTGTCAGGAACCCCGTCTTTTCAGGCGGGGTTCTTTGTATTCGGGGTAGGCGCAGAACTGCAAGCGCTTGTTTCCGGATGGTTTTCAGAGGTTTTTCGTCGACTAGCCTGAAGATAGCCGACCGGGCGCACGACGTGTCCGGCGCCATTCACAGGTGATTGACATGAAAAATAAACGTGCCCGCGACTCCGCAACCGGTCTCTTTATTCCACTGGAAGAAGCCAAGCGTCGACCTCGGGAAACCACCGTAGAAACCATTAAAAAACCGAAAAAAGAGCAACCCAGGCATTGACGAGCAGTACGCAGGCATTTGTTTTCGACCTCTCCCCGAGACAAGTGCCTGCACTTTCTTTATCCCTCCCTTCGGCGTTTGGTCGGCCATCTCTCGTTCAAAGACGCTGTGAACTACGCTTGTGCCTGTTCGTGCACAAAGGAGTGACGCATGCGGGTTCCAGACAAACCTGTCGACGAGGCGGCTCGTTTAGAAGCCTTGCACAGGTTGAATGTCCTCGACACCGAGCCGGAGGAGCGATTTGACCGCCTGACCCGTCTGGCGCGACGCGTGTTCAATGTGCCGATTGCCTTGGTCAGCCTGGTGGATACCGAGCGTCAGTGGTTCAAATCGGCGGCTGGCCTTGATGTCATTGAAACGCCCCGCGACGTGTCCTTTTGTGGGCACGCGATTTTGGGCGACCAGATATTGATGATCTGCGACGCCGTGCTGGACGAGCGCTTTTATGACAATCCGTTGGTATTGGGCGATCCGGGCATCCGTTTTTACGCGGGCTGTCCGCTCAAAGTCGCTAACGGCGATAAAGTCGGCACGCTGTGCCTGATCGATACCTTGCCCCGTGTGCTTAGCGACGATGAGCGTGAGTTGTTGCGGGATTTGGCAGCGATGGCCGAGCAAGAGCTGGTGGCTGTGCAATTGGCGACCATGGATGAGCTAACTCTGCTTTCCAACCGGCGCGGCTTCGAAGCCTTGGCGCGTCATGGCTTGGCGTATTGCAGGCAATGGGGCAGGCCGGCGACGTTATTGTTTTTCGATCTCAATGAGTTCAAGCAGGTCAATGACACCTACGGCCACGCCGAGGGTGATCTGGCACTCAAGGCCTTTGCCGACGTGCTGCGCATCGCGTTTCGTGAAAGCGATGTAATCGGGCGATTGGGCGGGGATGAATTTGTCGTGTTGATGACTGGCTCGGACTGCGTGCACATCGCCGCCGTCATGGCTCGCTTGCAAGCGTTGCTCGATGAGCGCAATGCAAGCGCGTCACGGGGTTATGCGATTCGTTTCAGTGTCGGGCAGATTGAATATGACCCTCAACACCATGACTCGGTCGCAAGCCTGTTGCTCGACGCCGACCGTGCGATGTACATCCATAAGCAAACATTGAAGCGAGGTTGAGCCCGGCCCGGCATTCCGGGCCCGGGTCGCACTGATTACTTTGAGGGGTGAGGCTGGGCCGCCGGGCGGGCCTTCAGGTTCTTATCGGCTTTATAGCGCAATGCCACATCTGGCACGCTGCCGCTTTTGCCGGTCTCAATCCAGCTGCGGATCCGGCTGGCATCGGCAAAGTGGGTGTATTTGCCGAATGCATCCAGAATCACCAGCGAAACCGGGCGGTTGCCCATTTCTGTCACCAGCACCAGACAGTGCCCTGCCTGATTGGTGAAGCCGGTCTTGGTGATCTTGATATTCCACTTGTCCTTGTTGACCAGGTGGTCGGTGTTGCGAAAGCCCAAGGTGTAGTTGGGTTTGCGAAAGGCGACGGTTGTTTCTTTGGTGGTGCTCAATTGGCTCAGCATCGGGTATTGACGGGCGGCTGCCAGCAACTTGCTCAAGTCACGGGCCGTCGAGACGTTATGCATCGACAAGCCGGTCGGTTCCACATAGCGGGTGTGCATCATGCCCAGGCTTTTGGCTTTGGCATTCATGGCGGCAATAAACGCCACGTAACCGCCGGGGTAATGGTGTGCAAGGGTGGCCGCGGCGCGGTTTTCTGAGGACATGAGGGTAATCAGCATCATGTCGTGGCGCGTCAGTTCGCTGCCGAGTTTGACGCGGGAAAATACGCCTTTCATCTCGGGGGTGTCGCTGATGTTGACCGCGATGTATTCATTCATCGGCAACTTGGCATCCAGCACCACCATGGCGGTCATCAATTTGGACACCGAGGCGATCGGCACCACGACGTCAGGGTTACTGGCGTAAATGACTTTGTTGGTTTGCAGATCAACCAGCATCGCGCTGCCTGACGCGAGATGCAGTTGTGAGGTGTCGCGCGGGGCAGAGGTGCTTTCAGTCGCTGCGGCGATTGAGGGAGCGGCGGCGCCTGTGAGGACTAAAAACAGGCCAAGAATCGAAAGATGACTTTTCACGCAGATTGACTCGAAAAGAAGTGGGAGGTGACTGGCTGCATCGCGATGCATTACACATCGAGTTACATTTGTTGAGTATGTATCAATAACCGCAGAAATGCCTGAGGTCGCAGGCAGTTACAGCGTCTTTTTCACGTAATTCGTCTGATTAAGCCTCGTCAGCGACAAAGGCGATCCGTTAGGCCGGGGCGATGCCCCAAGGGGCACAGACTCACGTCTGACCCCAGGCCGAAGGAACTGTCTTAGTGTGCGAGGCTGGCGTGGAGGCCGAGGTAATTGTGTAAAATGCCCGCCCTTTGAAATAACCGGCCCCACCGATGACCCCTGAAGCGTTTTCCATCCTCGACTCGCATCTGTTGACCGCCCTGCAAAGCCCCCCCGAAGAGACCCGCCGTCTGTTTCACGGGCGAGGTCGCTGCTGGCCGGGGCTGGAGCAATTGACTGTGGATTGGCTGCAAGGCGTGGTACTGGTCTCGCTGTTCAAGGAGCCTGATGCCGCTGCGCTGCAAGCCCTAAAAGCCCTGTTGATCAACTTGGCGCAGACGCCGGTATGGCAAGCCAGCGGGGCGCACACCTTGGTGTTGCAGCATCGCTATACCCTGCAAAGCGACACCGAATGGCTGGTGGGCGAAGCCATTGACGAGTGGACGCTGACCGAAGGTGGGCTGCGCTACCGCGTGGATTTGGGGCGTAAGCAGAACAATGGCCTGTTTCTCGACATGCGCTACGGCCGCGAGTGGGTCAAAGCCCACGCCCAAGGCAAGCGGGTGCTGAATTTGTTTGCCTACACCTGCGGGTTTTCAGTGGCTGCCATCGAGGGCGGCGCCGAGCATGTGGTCAACCTCGACATGTCGCGCGCGGCGCTGAGCCGGGGCCGAGATAACCATCGCCTCAATAGCCACGACATGAGCAAGGTCACGTTTCTGGGGCATGAGTTGTTCAAGTCCTGGGGCAAGGTCAAAAGTACCGGCCCTTATGACTTGGTCATCATTGACCCGCCATCCTTCCAGAAAGGCAGTTTTCTGCTGACCAAGGATTACCAGCGGGTGGTGCGCCGTTTGCCAGAGTTGTTGAGTGAAAACGGTTTAGTGCTGGCGTGCATGAATGACCCGTCGCTGGGGTCGGACTTTTTGATAGGCGGCGTGACCGAGCATGCGCCGGGGTTGCGCTTTGAGCAGCGACTGGCCAACCCGCCCGAATTTCCGGATGCCGACCCCGAATGCGGATTGAAAGCGCTGGTGTTCAGGCAGGGCGTTTGAAAGGCAAAAAAAAGCCCGCAGGGGTAGGCGGGCAAGGGTTCATTGAATGAGCAAGGGCCACTATACAAGCTGCGGTACGCGGGCTGAGTGAAACATAATTCATCTGCAGCGCCGGTTTGATCGGGATCAAACCGGCGTTTTGTTTTATTTGGTACGCGACGATTCAAACAGGAACCACACGCGACGTTCCGCTTCATCGATCCAGTTTTCCAGCAGGCTGGTCGTCGCGACGTCGCCCAGCTCCGAACACATGCTGTGGGTTTCACGCATGTAAGCCGCCAGTTGGATATTGTCTTCACGCAACTCGGCCAGCATGTCTTCCGGGGTCACGAAATCGGCGTCGTTATCGAGCAGGCGTTGCAGCTTCTTGATGTGGCCGATCGAACGAAGGGTGGTGCGACCCAGCTTGCGCACACGTTCGGCGATCGCATCGGTGGTGGCAAAAATCTGATCGGATTGCTCATCCAGCAGCAGGTGGAAATCGCGGAAGTGCGGACCCGACATGTGCCAATGGAAATTCTTGGTTTTCATGTAAATGGCGAAGGTATCGGCCAGCAGCGCGTTCACTTCGGCTGCAATGTTGATGCAGGCTTCATCGCTCAGCGCCGAAGGTGTCCGCAGATCGGCCTTTCTGGTTTCCTTGGCGGATTTCAGGTCTTTCATGATGGTTCCTCGTGGAAGCTGTGGGCGGGAGATAACGGATAACGATTCCGGCTGACTAAAGACCAGGATTGACCTTTCGTCAAACTGTCGTGGCCGTACCGCTACGTCGTTTGAGCGGTCCGGGCGCGCATTGAGCAAGATTGTTCAAGACTTTGCGTGGCGTTGTTGCGACCCTTTGCCGCTGCTGACCATCAGGATGTTTTAAATGCCCCATTCGCTTCCAAGAGCCGCCTTCATACGCGGTGTGATTGCTTGTCTGCCATTGACGCTTGCCTGTGCGCCGTGGGGGCTGCTGGCGGGGTCAACCGCCATCGATGCGCAACTGACCCCCGCCCAAAGCCAAGGGCTGTCGGTGCTGGTGTTCGCCGGCGCCGCGCAACTGGTGGCCATTGGCATGATCAAGGGTGGCGCCAGCGTGTTGTCGATCCTGCTGACGACTTTATTGCTGACGTCTCAACACCTGCTGTACGCCATGCATTTGCGCCCCGTGGTTTCACCGCTGCCCGCCAGGTGGCGGTTCGGTCTGGGCTTTTTACTCACCGATGAGTTTTTTGCATTGGTCAGCAATCAGGATCGCAAGACGTTTAACCGCTGGTATGCGTTGGGTGTCGGGCTGTGCATGTACATCGGCTGGAACCTGTTCACCCTGATGGGTGTGGTCCTCGGCAAAAGCATTCCGGGCCTGGACCAGTTGGGGCTGGAGTTCTCGATTGCCGCGACGTTCATTGCCCTGATTACGCCCGTGGTGCGCAATGTCCCGACGATCATTTGCGTGGCCGTTTCACTGGTGAGCGTGGTGCTGTTCAGTTATTGGCAGTGGGAGTCGGCGATCGTGCTGGCGGGGCTGGCCGGGATGGCGGCCGGTTACTTGAGCAAGCGAGCAGGGGTGTTTTTCGAATGATGTGGGTGATTATTGTCGGGATGGCGCTGATTTTGTTTTTCAACCGCTATCTGTTTCTGGAGCCGCGGCTGCCTATCCGTCTGAATAGAGGTGTGAAGGAGTTTTTAGGCTTCGCTGTGCCGGGGATGCTGACGGCCATTTGCGGGCCGATTATTTTCGTCAAGGACCGAGCGCTCAATCTCAGCCTCGACAACCCGTACCTGCTGGCCGGGTTGTGTGCAATCGGGCTGATGGTCTGGAGTCGCAACGTGTTGCTCAGTGTCGTGTCCAGTGTGGCGTTGTTTTATCTGTTTCGCTGGTGGCTTTGACTTGAGCGGCGGCCCGAGAAGTAAACGGGCCGCTGACCGGCACCCCGTCGATCACCACATACCAGCAGGCCAACAAGCCGTCAGCGCGCAGTGGAGCAGGCACTGCGCTGCCCACCATCGACATGACATGAACCTTGGACATACACACCTCCTTCAATCAATGAAGCCACCTTACGGCGTGCGCCGCAGCACAAAAAGTCATTGCGCGTGATAGTCGCCATCGACAGGGATTAGGTTAGTGCGTGCGCCAGGTTAATCCACTACCAGGTCCAGCATATGCATGACCTCTTGCTCATTGAGCATGCCTTTGTCGACCAGGTGCTGGGCCAGCAGTGAAACCAGCTTGGCAGAGCGGTGCCCTTCAAGCTGCTTGAGTTCTGTGAGGGCTTCGTAAACCTTGCTTGAGGTGCAGAGGTCAGCCCGGCGATGAGGGTGTTGAGTCGGCATGAGGGTCGTCCTTGTTTTTATAGGTGTGCGGCGATTGAAACGCGCTGCGCCCGGCGAGTCCTGACAGGCTGCCGGGCGCATTGGCGTCCAATCATGCCGCAAACACGTTACATTTTGTGTTTCACCTGCGACATTCACATCATCTATTCAGACCAGCCTTTACCAGCGTGGCGGCCCGTAATACCCCCGGGGCGGTCCGTATGGCACAGGGTGTGGTCGACCGTAATAGCCCTGGTAGTAAACCGGCTGGGGCGCCGGGACGTAGACCGGTTGTGGCGGGTAGTACGCGGGCGGGGCCTGCACATAGACCGGTTGCGGCTGAGCATAGACCGGTTGTTGCACATAGACCGGGCGCTGATCGTGATGGGCGATCACCGAACCGATGATCGCGCCACCCACCACCGCACCGAACACGGCCGGTCCCGGGCCCCAGCCACCGTGGGCAGATGCCTGGCCCGCGACGGCCAGTGCGCCGATCAGCAACGCGACTTTAGGGATGTTGCGCATCATGACGTTCCTCGAATAGCAGCCCCGGCAGTTCAGCCTGACACAGGCCACAAAAAGGGTGCGGGGATAACACTCAGACCGCGTTTTTCAAAAAAACTGCGGCGCCTCTTGGTAAATGTTGTGTAAGGTCGTCGGCGGCTGACTCGTTTCAGCGTGGCCGGCCCGGACACGACTAATCAGCCCCCTTGAAGCGGCCGCAGCCGTCTATCTGAACGCTTTTCTCAGGAGATGAACATGCAGATGAACCCGAACAAAGACACCCGGTTATGCATTTCACTGTCGGGCCGCCCCGGCAATTTTGGACTGCGGTTTCATAATCATCTCTATGAGCAATTGGGGCTTAATTTCTACTACAAAGCCTTCACCACACAGGATCTGCCGGGCGCGGTGACCGGTATACGGGCATTGGGCATACGCGGATGTGGCGTTTCAATGCCATTCAAAGAGGCGTGTATTGCGTTGGTGGATGAGATGGACGCATCGGCCAAGGCCATTGACTCGATCAACACCCTGGTCAACACCGACGGCCATTTGAAGGCCTATAACACGGACTACATTGCCATCGCGCAGTTGCTGGAGCGCCATAACATCAGCCAAGACACAACATTCGCCTTGCATGGCAGTGGCGGCATGGCCAAAGCCGTGGCATCCACCCTGCGCGACGGCGGCTACAAACACGGTGTGATCGTGGCCCGCAATCAAGCGTCCGGCTCGGCTTTGGCCCGGCATTGTGGCTATGAATGGCAAGCGCAGTTGGGGCCCGCCCGGCCTCAAATGCTGATCAATGTCACCCCCATCGGTATGAGCGGCGGGGCAGAAGCCGATGATCTGGCGTTTGAAGAGGATGCGATCAATCAGGCGGCGGTCATTTTCGATGTGGTGGCAATCCCGTCAAAGACGCCGCTGATTGTTCGCGGTCGCGCCTTGGGCAAGCAGGTCATTACCGGGCTTGAGGTCATCGCCATTCAGGCGCTTGAACAATTCGTGCTCTACACCGGCGTACGCCCGACCCCCGAGCAGTTCCGGGCCGCCGTGACGTTTGCCCGGGGCTGAACGCAAAGCCGGGCGATTGATGGTGCCCGGCGATCAGGTTATTCGAGTGCGGCCAGCCGCGCTTCCAGTGCTGCCACCCGAGCTTCCAGGGCTTCAAAGCGTTCCACGGACAGGCCTGAAGCGCTGCCTCGCTCAGATGGCTGCTGGCGCGCAGCCAGGATGGCGTCCATGTCGTCCGGGTCACCCAGCGCATGCATGTAGCGGTCTTCACGCTGACCGCTCTGACGGGGCAGCAACAATGCCAGATCACGGGCGATCAGGCGTTCCAGCAGATGCTGCACTTGATCGGCGTCTTCAAAGTCGTGCATGCGCGCGCTGCGGGTCAGCAGCTCATTGAGGGTTTGCGGGCCACGCAGGAACAACAACCCCATCAACACCACCTGCGCCGGCACCAGCTCCAGCACTTTATCGACCCGGTGCTCCCAGCGATCTGCGCGACTGCCCATGACCAAGCGCGTAAAGCCTCGCCCCTCAAGTGCCCGCAGGCTTTGCCCGACCTGGCCGGGGCTGAGGTTCATTACCGGCTCGCGGCTGGTCTTTTGATTGCAAGCCAACACCAGCGCATTCAGCGTCAGCGGGTACGTGTCGGGGTGGGTGGCCTGTTTTTCGATCAAGGCGCCGAGGATGCGAATTTCCGTGCTGTTGAGACGGGCTTCGACGTCGGTCTCGTGTTCGCTGTTCATCACGTTTTCCCTGTGCGTTGGAAGGCGGCTAGCCTAGGGGCTGTCCCCGTTCCATTGCAAGCCGCGTCGCAGCGGCGATGCAACGGGAACAGCCCCTAAAACCAATGGCTGTGCAAAGACAAGCCGCTTTAGCGCAGCGACGTGTCTATAATCGGCGCTCATTCATTGTGCCCACCGACTGTCGAGACCCTCATGACTCTCTCTCTCTACGCAGCGTCCATTCCCGTGTTCAAACAAATGCTCAACGCCATGAGCGGTGTGCTGACCAAAGCAGAAGCGCACGCCACGGCCAAGAACATTGACCCCAGTGTGTTCCTGCAAGCGCGTCTGGCGCCGGACATGTTCCCGTTGGTGCGTCAGGTGCAAATTGCAGTGGATTTTGCTAAAGGCGTTTCGGGGCGCCTGGCCGAAGTTGAACTGCCCAAATATGACGACAACGAAGCCACCTTTGCCGAACTGCAAGCGCTGATCAGCAAGGTGCTGGCATTTGTGGACACCCTCAAGCCGGAGCAGGTGGATGGCAAGGAAGGGATTGAAATCGTGACCCGCCCGGGAACGCCCAAAGAGAAGCGCTTCACCGGCCAGGCCTATTTGCTCACTTACGGTTTGCCGCAGTTTTTCTTCCACGTCACCACCACCTACGCGATTTTGCGCCATAACGGCGTTGAAATCGGCAAGCGCGATTACATGGGTGCGTTCTGATTCAGCGATGAATGCGCACTGAAACGTGCAGCGACAGTGTTCAAGCGCCGCCTGCGGGCAGCGCTTGACGAGTGTGCAAAGGCGTGGCGTCAGACGGCTTTGTCTTCTTTCGCCATGCAGGCGGCGGCGGTAAACAGCACATCGGTGGACGAGTTGAGGGCGGTTTCGGCCGAATCCTGCAGGATGCCGATGATGAAGCCCACGGCGACGACCTGCATGGCAATTTCACTGGGAATGCCAAACAGGCTGCACGCCAGCGGGATCAGCAGCAACGAACCGCCTGCTACGCCCGATGCGCCACAGGCGCAAACAGCCGCTACCACACTCAGCAAAATGGCTGTAGGCAGGTCGACTTGGATGCCCAGTGTGTGCACGGCTGCCAGGCTCAACACGGTAATGGTGATGGCCGCACCGGCCATGTTGATGGTGGCGCCCAGCGGGATCGACACGGAATAGGTGTCTTCGTGCAGGCCCAGTTTCTCGCTCAAGGCCATGTTGACCGGGATATTGGCGGCCGAACTGCGGGTGAAAAAGGCAGTGATACCGCTTTCACGCAGGCACAGAAACACCAGTGGGAACGGGTTGCGGCGCAGCTTCCAGAACACGATCAGCGGATTGACCACCAACGCCACAAACAGCATGCAGCCGATCAGCACGACGAGCAGGTGCAAATAGCCCAGCAGGGCATTAAACCCCGAAGAAGCCAGGGTCGAGGCCACCAGCCCGAAGATGCCAAGCGGTGCGAAACGGATCACCACGCGCACGATCAGGGTGACACCGTTGGACAGGTCATTGAGCACGGTGCGGGTGGTTTCGCCGGCATGACGAATGGCAATCCCCATGCCAATGGCCCACGCCAGGATACCGATGAAGTTGGCGTTCATCAGGGCACTGACCGGGTTGTCTACGACACTCAACAACAAGCTTTGCAAGACTTCGTTGATGCCGCCGGGTGCAGAAATCGCCACGTCGTGGGTAGACAGCACCAGATTGGACGGGAACAGCATGCTGGCGACCACAGCGACGACCGCGGCTGCAAACGTGCCAAACAGATACAGCACCAGGATGGGACGGATGTGGGTTTCCTGACCATGCTTGTGGTTGGCGATCGAAGCCATGACCAGCACAAACACCAGAATGGGGGCTACTGCTTTCAAGGCGCTGACAAAAATCTTGCCGATAAAGCCTACGGTCAGCGCCGCCGACGGGGCGAGCCAGGCCAGCAGAATCCCGGCAATCAGGCCGATCACGATCTGGGTCACCAGGCTGGTGCGTTTGAGCCGGTGCAGCAGGGAAGGTGAAGCGTCAGTCATAGGGGACTCTCTAGTTGTTGTGGGTGCCGCAATCAATGATCGTGTGCGAACAAAAATGTCAGATGTTTCCCACAGATCTCAGGGGGCGAAAAGTGCGCAGCAGATAATAGCCGTGTCTATTGGATACGTCTGTGTGACTAAAACCATGGCGGGGCGCGGACTTTATCATAGGGCTGCGGGAACTTTCCTGCTCAAGGGCAATCTGTCACAGCTGAACCCGTGTCAGGGCCGTGGATTCGGCCGAAGCGTGCTGCGAATCATTCTGTTACCATTGCGTCATCCACTCTTATTCAAATCAGCGGGCCACTTGGCTTTCGCTGGCCTTGCCGTCTCTGGAGTTATCCATGCTGTTGCCCATCCTGCTGCTGTCTGCGGCCGGTTTTACCGTGCTCACGACCGAGTTCATCATCGTCGGCTTGCTGCCCTCTATTGCGCGGGACCTTGATGTCAGCGTGCCCCAGGCCGGGCTGCTGGTGACGTTGTTCGCCTTTACGGTGGCGGCGCTCGGCCCTTTTTTGACCGCCTATTTCGCCAGGTTCGAGCGTAAACGTCTGTTTATAGGCATTTTGTTGATGTTCGCCTTTGCCAACACGGTGGCCGCATTGGCGCCGACTATTTGGGTGATGGCATTTGCGCGTCTGTTGCCTGCCTTGGGCTTACCGGTGTTTTGGGCGCTGGCCAGTGAAACGGCGGTCGACATCGTGGGCCCTGACTATGCGGGGCGTGCGATCGCTAAAATCGGTTTCGGTATTGTGTGTGCGACGGTGTTCGGTATCCCGGTAGGTACGTTGATTTCGGATGCGTGGGGTTGGCGCAGTGCGTTCGGCATCCTTGCGGTGGTGGCGCTGGCCAAGGCTTTGCTGTTGTGGATCTACCTGCCTTCAACGCGGGTGGTTAAAGCCGCCGTCACGTTGCGCTCTCAATTCGCCATGCTGCGTAGCCCGTTGATGATCGGTCACGTTGTCTTGTCGGTCCTGGTGTTCAGCGGCATGTTCACGGCCTACACCTATCTGGCGGATATTCTCGAGCGCCTGGCAGGCTTTGATGGCACGTTGGTGGGCTGGTGTCTCATGGGGTTCGGTGCGGTCGGGCTGATCGGCAATTCGTTGGGCGGTCGCATGGTGGATCGTCATCCGCTGATCGCCTCGATGGTGTTCTGCGCCTTCATGATTGGCGGCATGGTGGCGCTGGTGCCGAGCATTCATTCCACGCTGGGGCTGGCGGCGGCCTTGGGCGTCTGGGGCGTGACGCAAGCTGCGCTGTTTCTGGTCAGCCATGTGCGCCTGATGAAAGTGGCGCCGCACGCCCCGGCCTTTGCAGCCTCGCTGAACATCGCTGGGGCGAACCTGGGCATCGGGCTGGGCGCCATGGTTGGCGGCCGGGTTATCGACCACTACGGCCTGGGCAGCCTTGGTTTCGCGGCCGCGGGCTTTATTGTGGTGTCGATCCTGCTCGCATTGATGCTCATGACCTCTAAAAAGCGCGAGATTTGCGCCTAGGCGCTGTACGAAATGGATGTGTGCATCGCTGATGCAGCGTTGAAAACAGTGCGTACAGACCCTAATCGCCAAGATCGGTGAACAGCTCGCGTCGCGCACCTTCGGTAATCGCAACGATACCGGGGTGCTTGATCTTGCGTTCCACGGTGATGGCGTAAAACGATTCGGTCACGGCGTGGGTCTGGCCGATCAGTTCCACGTCAAACTGGCGGATCACTTCATCCGCGATCACGCTGGGGGCGATAAACACGCCCGTACCCGACTGTCCGAAGGCTTGCATCAGGGCGCTGTCGTCAAATTCGCCGACGATGCGCGGCTGAATGTGTTGTTCAGCCAGCCAGCGCAACAGCCGGCTGCGCAACACGGTTTCGGGGCCCGGAATCAGCAGCGGGGCGCCCTGCAGGCAGTGGGGGAAGTTGTGCGAATAGTCTTTGGCCAGCAGGGCTGTGGCAAAAAAACTGATGCCACATTCACCCAGCTTCTGACTCAAGCCTTTAATGTCGAGGTGTGAAGGCATGGGGCTGTCGGAAATCACCAGATCCAGCCGCTGAATCGCCAGGTCCGCGAGCAAACGATCAAGTTTGTCTTCGCGACACGTGATGCGGATCGGCGCCTCCAGCGCCATGGTTGGCGCAATCAGCCGGTACACAATCGATTTGGGCACGACATCCGCCACCCCCACGCGGAACAAAATCTGTTGCTCCTTGGGTGACATGCGCAGCATGCATTCCAACTCACTGCCCAACTGAAACATCTGTTCAGCATAGGGCAGTACCTGTCGGCCGGTTTCGGTCAATTCCAGTTGTCGGCCGACCCGCCTAAACAAAGGCAGGCCATAAGTTTGCTCAAGCAGGCTGATTTGGCCGCTGATGGTCTGGGGGGTGAGGTTGAGTTGCTCGCAGGCGCGCACAATGCTGCCGGTTTTAGCAACCACCCAAAAGTAGTGCAGCTGTCGATAATTCAGCATTAGCCCGATAACACTTCGTAAAAAGCGAAGTATACGCCTTAAAAAAACGAATTTTACTGAACTGTTGGCCTGTCTAGACTCTCGCGTTATTCGCGTGCGCTGGCCGTGACCAATGATTGAGAGAGGAAAGGCAAGATGACGATGAGAAAACGGGGCGTTGCTACACTGCTTGCGACAGCGGTTTTGTTGATGAGCGGTTGCGATCAGGCCGAGAAAGCCGCGCAGCAGATGCTCAGTAAAACGGCCGAGAGCGCCAAGCAGGCCATCGACGATACGCATAAAGCCGCAGAACAGGCGCTCAATGAGGCGACGGGGTATAAGCCCGCCGAGCCGGACGCAGCACCCAAAGACAATAAAGATTCCTCGCAAGCCATTTAATTCGCCCTACATCTGAGTCCGAACGCACCTATGGATTACCTTTTACAACTGGCTGCCAGCCCAACTGCCTGGATCGCACTGGCCACGCTGATCGTGATGGAGATCGTGCTGGGGATCGATAATTTGATCTTCATCTCGATCCTCACCAACAAATTGCCTGAGCAATATCGCACCAAGGCCCGCCGAATCGGTATCGGCATGGCGTTGATCCTGCGCCTGGGCTTGCTGGGCACCATTGCTTACATCGTGCAACTGACCACGCCGGTGTTCGAGGTTTTAGGCAAGGCCTTCTCCTGGAAGGACATGATCCTGATTGCGGGCGGCCTGTTCCTGGTGTGGAAAGCCACCAGTGAAATCCATCACAGCATGAGCCCGCACGCCGAAGGTGAGACCCAGAGCACGCCATCGGGCGTGTCATTGGGGTTCGCTGCCGCGATCGGGCAGATTTTAATGCTGGACCTGGTGTTCTCGATTGACAGCATCATTACCGCCGTGGGGATGACCGAGCATTTGCCGATCATGGTCATTGCCGTCGTGGTGGCGGTGTTGGTGATGTTGCTGGCATCGGAGCCTTTGGCCAAGTTCATCAACGAAAATCCGACCGTGGTCATGCTGGCGTTGGCCTTCTTGATCATGATTGGTATGACGCTGATTGCAGAAGGCTTTGGCGCCCATGTGCCTAAAGGCTACGTGTATGCGGCGATGGCGTTCTCGGCCACGGTCGAAACACTCAACATACTGGCTCGAAGAGTCCGGGAAAAACGCCAGGCGGCGTTGCAGAAGTAATCACTGACGAAGCTCAAAAAAACCGTTCACTTTCACAGGCTGAGCGGTTTTTTGTTAATGGACGCTTGCTGCTTTGACGGCGGGTTTGGCGCCCAGTACTTTTTTGGGCTCAACGCGGGGTTGCGGATGATGGTGACGACGGCTGATACGCATCACACCCCACAGCATGGCGGCGGCGACCGCCAACCAGCCACTGAACAGTAGAAAGAGAGTTAATGCCGGGCTCATCAGTGCCTCCTTTGCCTCAATGGGGCATACACACATGACAAGTGACAGTCTAGCCGCTGATGTGTTTCAAGCTATTGACCAAAGGTCGTGGATGTTCAACTGATTGGCTCTAAATCACGCGGTTTACTGGGTACTAAGGCTATACCTGATCTCGCGCGAGCCTTAAGATCGGCACCCATGCCGGGCTGACAGTCTGGAACCATTCAAGGCGAGGGTGCATGCAGGGAATGAAGGGTATGAGAGTGGCGCGAATTGTCTGGGCGGCGGTTATGGTCTTGTCTGTGGCGAGTTGTGCCAGCGTTCAGCGACCTGAGGTTCGCCAGCTGCCAGAGCGGGTTGAACTCAACGGCGTGCCATTTTTCCGCGGCAATGCGCATCAAAGCGGGCCGCACGTCTTGGCCAGCATGTTCAATGAACAGCGGATCGGCACCACGCCTGGTCTGTTGACCAAGCCTCTGAAGTTGCCGCAAGCAGAGCAGGCCTTGCAAGGCAATATGCAAGCATTGGCCGAGCAATACGGGTTGATGGTATATCCGCTGGACCCCTCGCTATCAGCGGTGCTGACGCAGGTGGCGGCGGGCTATCCGGTCATGGTCCGCATCGCCGATGGGGTTGTCTGGTCCACGCCTCGCTACGCCATGGTGGTGGGGTATGACCGTCACAAACAGACTGTACTGTTGCGTGCCGGCATGGAAAGGCGGCGCCCGATGAGCTTCAATGCCTTTGAGTCGGCCTGGAAGGAGGAGGGGAGTTGGGCGGTGCTGATACTTTCACCTGGTCAGTTACCTGCCCGGGTCGACAAAGCGCGTTGGCTAAAGGCTGCCGAGGCGCTGGCACGTGCCGGGCAAGAGCAGGCAAGCGCCAAAGCGATTCAAACGCTGGAAGCGCAACAGTAGTCAGGATTAAAAAAACGGCGCCGAGAGCGCCGTTTTCGATGAAGCGTCCGATCAGAAGCCCAATTTGTCGCGCAGGCTGTAGTACCAGGCACCTAGCGCTGTCAGCGGAGTGCGTAGCAATTGACCGCCCGGGAACGGGTAGTGGGGCAGACCGGCGAACGCATCGAAGCGCTCGGCCTGACCGCGCAAGGCTTCGGCCAGCACTTTTCCCGCAAGGTGGGTGTAGGTCACGCCATGACCGCTGCAGCCCTGCGAGTAATAAATGTTGTCACCGATGCGTCCTACCTGCGGGAGGCGGGACAGCGTCAGCAGGAAGTTACCGGTCCAGGCGTAGTCAATCTTGACGTCTTTTAATTGCGGGAATGCCTTGAGCATTTTTGGCCGGATGATCGCTTCAATATTCGCCGGGTCACGAGCCCCATACACCACGCCGCCGCCGAAGATCAGGCGCTTGTCACCGGACAAGCGATAGTAGTCCAGCAAATAATTGCAATCTTCGACGCAGTAATCCTGAGGCAACAGCGTCTTGGCCAGATCGTCCGCAAGGGGTTCTGTGGTAATGACTTGAGTGCCGCACGGCATCGATTTGGCAGCCAGTTCAGGCACCAGATTGCCCAGATAGGCATTACCGGCCACGATGATGAACTTGGCCCTGACTTTGCCTTGCGGGGTATGCACCACCGGGTTGGCGCCGCGCTCAATGCGCACGGCAGGCGATTGCTCATAGACAATGCCGCCCAGTGATTCAACCGCTGCTGCTTCACCCAGTGCCAGATTGAGCGGGTGGATATGGCCACCGCTCATGTCCAGTAAGCCGCCCTGATATTGATCGCACGCGACGACCTCGCGTATCCGGCGCTGATCCAGGAGTTCCAGCTGATTATTGCCATAGCGCTCCCAGAGTTTCTTCTGGGCTTCCAGATGACCCATTTGCTTACGGGTGATCGCAGCGAAGACCCCGCCGTCTTTGAGGTCGCATTGAATCTGATACGTGGCGACGCGATCACGAATAATTTTGCCGCCTTCAAATGCCATCTGACCTAACAACTGGGCTTGCTTGGCGCCGACTGAGCGCTCAATCACATCAATATCGCGGCTATAACTGTTAACGATTTGCCCGCCATTACGACCGGAAGCGCCAAACCCCACTTTGGCTGCCTCCAGCACCGTGACCTTGAAACCGTTCTCCAGCAAAAACAGCGCACTCGATAACCCGGTATACCCGGCACCAATCACACAAACATCCGTCTCGACCTCGCCTTGCAGGGCGGGGCGTTCAGGTGCCGGGTTCGCCGAAGCCGCGTAATACGACTGGGGATAAGGAGTGTTCGCCATTCTGCAACCTCTGTTTTATATTTTTTACGAGTGCGGTCGATGCTACCTGAGTTGAAATCCCCCCGCCAGCTACCCGGAGGCGCGTATTTCTGCGCTTCAAATAAAAAATTCGACAATTCATAGAGTTACCTGCAAAAAAGGTGTTGACACACCTCCGTAAATCTATAGAATGCGACCCCACAGCAGGCACGTAGCTCAGTTGGTTAGAGCACCACCTTGACATGGTGGGGGTCGTTGGTTCGAGTCCAATCGCGCCTACCAAACAAAATCCGCTCTGCTGGGCGGTCTAGAAGGGCTCACCGAAAGGTGGGCCCTTTTTTGTTGTCTTGAATTTCATGCAGAACGTTCACAAAATATCGGGTTCGTTCACACGGGGCAATGTGAATGCCGAAAATGGCTCGATTTCGGATAGGATTTTTCTACGAGTAGCTGGACGGTATTGTCGGAGGTGTTGGGCGTATGCTGTGTGTGGTAGCTAGCCGCAGCGAGAACATTGCGCGCTGGGGTATGGCTGGCGGGGCTGTCTTCGTTACATAAGTCATTGACTCTGAAAGAGTTTTTAGGTCAAAAATCTCGAAGTACGACAGCGTTTAGTGACACCTAAGTGGTGCATCATAAGCTGCATGCTAGTGCGTCTGTTTCAGCTATATCACTCGATCCTGCTTAGATGGCTGTTAACTTTTTTCGCCTTGTTGGGCGCTGTGGTTGCGTCAGCAGCAATTACCAGATGCCTCTTGCCTCTGCCTTAACGCTTGAGGGAGGCGTCACTGGTCGACATACAGGCCGCTAAAATCTCCCTTCCATCATAGCAAGTGTCCTTGTGCAGCAATCGCCGTGGCGGAGCCTATCCAGCAGTGCCGGGGTGAGTCCAGCAAGATGTTAGATGTCAATATGGCATCATTAGGGTTTTTTATGTAAGCATGGGCACACACTGACCTTTCGTGAGCTTGGGGGGTCTACTACTATCGAGGATTAAGGACTAAAATGCCTCCTATCAAGTTGTTCATAAGTTATAGTTGGGATAGTGAAGAGCACCAAAACTGGGTTTTGGGCCTTGCTACAGATTTAGATGAGTATGAAGAGCTTCACGTAACTTATGATAGGTTTGATTTGGATAACTTCTCCGATAAAAATTTATTTATGGAGAAGGCAGTCCAAGAATCCGATGTGATATTAGTAGTGTGTACTGAGAAGTACAGAGAAAAGGCCGACAGTAGGACTGGCGGCGTTGGAATTGAAACGACCTTAGCCACGATTCGGCATTGGGAGGAGTCAGAAGGGGGGGCGGCGAGCAATCTTTTGGTGGTTTCTCGCGAGAGAAACAGCACGCCGTTCTACTTGAAGGGGAAGTTTAGAGTCGACTTTCACGTGGATGACTTATACCAAAAGAGTTTGAGTTATTTAATTAAGGCTGTTACACGCCAAGCAAAAACTAAACGCCCAGAAAAGAGGAAAAGTATAGAGAGTGGTAGTGCTAATTATACTTTCACGAGAGTTGAAGATATATTACGGCTTAAATACCCCAAGCGACAAGGGTTGATTAGTGCGGCTGATGGAACCGATTTCTCTAACGGCAATAGAGTGAAATTTGAGCTTTGGGAGGTTCGCAATCCATTTGTATCTCACTTCTTGATTCTTTATCCAAATATAACTATTGCTCATACCATTAATAGGTTTTGTTTGCTTGTTAAAGAGAAGGGTATAAAGGTTAAGGATTTAACTCTGTTGCGCCCTGCGAAGGGCGTTGAAAGCCTTGTGCAAAGAACTATTGATACGGCTGGGCTTTCAATAAATGTGGTGGAGTTAACATATTCTGAATTTATCTGGGAGTACTGTATTGATGAGGGTTTGCGTAATTCGTCATCTGTAAGGCCAAATAAATTCTATACGGATCAAGCCTTGCTTCACATGACGGGCGATGACGTGAAAACGAAGAGTGATTCGGCTGTTGGTTTTCTGATTGATCGCCTAACAAAAGAAACAGCGTCATCAGGGCAGCTCGTTATTGCCACCGGAGGGATGGGCAAGAGCACTCTGTGTCACGAACTGGCTATCGCTTTGAATAAGAAGCTTGCCGGTGAAAGCTCTGTAATATTAATCAAGGCCGAATCGCTACGGAATAATTTTTCCAGTGATTTTGTAGCAAACATTGAAGTTAAAGGCTTGTATGATTTGTACGATCTACATGCCCAAGTTAACAAGCTTGAGGTGGTTTACGATAGAAATCAATTTGAGTTATGCTTGCTCTGCGGAAGACTTGTAGTAATTATTGATGGTCTGGATGAGTTTGCATCGATATTGCAAGATCGCTTCTCAGTAGTCGATTTTTTAATATCTATACATGACGCTCATCAGCAGATGGGGCGAAGTCAGGTTATATTAACATCAAGGAATATGAACTTCATAAACGATGTGGCATTAGATGATGTTGGGATTCAATGCCATGAGTTGCTCGGTTTTGATGAGGGCTCTCGTGCGAAGTATATTAGGAAGCGGTTTTCTAAGTACGATAAAGTGGAAGAGGTAACTGGGCTTTTTGATAGATATATCTATCAGCTTGAGCGCTTTGGGGAGCATGAAAGTCGTATAGTGCCTTTCTTTGTTGATATTGTTTCTACAATATTCGAGGAGCAGCTTGATGAGCAGGGAAAAATATCATTTGAGATCTCGGCAGAAGATAAAGACTATGCTTGTAATTCGGCCCTGACAGATTTAATAGTTTTTTCCGTCCTGCGGCGTGAGAAAACGAGGCATGATATAGAGCTCGAGACAAAAGAGTTCATTGATCTTTTCTCAGAGTTGGCTGTTGAGCATGGCGAAACGATGCCGGCAGAAAAGCTCCGTGAAAAATTAACTATTTATCACGATGATAGTGCTGATGTTTTGTATTCGAAAGTTGTTATTAATCCGCTGCTGGTTCAGGAAGGGACGCAACTTCGCTTTCGTTATCACTTTCTTAATGAATACTTTAAATCGCTTTATGTCATAGCCGGAATTCTGCGTAAGTCACTGAGTAAGGTTATGGTTCAATGTCTTGCGAGTACTAAGGATGTAGGTCAATCGGCCTCGTCAGATGTAGTTAGCTATTTCTCTCAAGAACCTTCTGATACTCTTCATTCGGCAGTGAAAGATATGTTGAAGAGCGCGAAAATTTTAATGGCTCGTGATGGATTAGAGCCAAGAGAGGGGGAGGCTTTAAAAAAGGCCGTGGGAGCTTTGCTGGGTATTTACTCACGATGCAGCCAGGGTGCAAGAGGGGAGTTGTCACGCTGTATAAGGGATCTTTATCAAATATCCCCGGACTTGGATGTTGAAGGAAAAATCGAGGGATTATATATTTATGGCGATTTCCCATCTTTGGATTTTTCCAATCTGCAAGTTTGGGGGAGTGGTTTTTATAATTATGAGAATTTTATCACGTCAAAATTTTCGGGCACGAAATTTTACTATAGTGAGTTTTCAAATACCGGCGGTTCATATGCATCTGAAAGCTTTGATCCGGCAATGTTCGATAGTACATGTAAGCTTGGCGATTTGACGGATACTGTGGCTCTTATTGAGAGTTCCGAGAAAAGTAATAAGGCTCTCTGTGAGTCGGAGTTGAAAAAGTTTCTGAGGAGCTTTCATCGAGGTGATGATTTCATAGATCAAAAAATTATGTACATGCAGTTTTCTGGTAAAGTGGAAAAGATGGGGAAGAGAGGGTTTAATAGTTTTCTTAAAATTGGATTGCTAGAGTTTCTCTCAGAGAAACGTGGTGAAAAATTTTACGTTGTCGCTGAATCTTATAAAGATAGTGTTCACAGATTTTTAAACGATAATTATATTGATGGCAGAATGAAGCTGATCGTAGATCATCTCAGATCCTGAAGGATGGTTCTGCGAGACGGGCCATGGATAATATGCCTCTTCTGCTGCTAGGTTTACTACTTGGTAAGTTGAAGTGGTGTATAAAGGTCTTTGTCCCGTCAAATACTTTATGCCGCTATCAAGCGAGTCGTTCATCGGGACGAATGGCGAAAAGTGGGTCCAATTATCCGGCACCTTCATCTGATCTATCCTCAAGTAGATGGTGCATTGGAGGATTCATCGCGGTGTAATCGCCGTGTGCGAAAACAACATGGTGATTCCAGTAGATAATCTTTTATCTGATGACTGCTCTCCAGCGAATTTCCAGTCCCGCCAAAATTTTAGATTTACTTCGATAGTCGATAGGTTTTTTCGATTGGAAAAATAATCTGGTGGTTTTGCCCTAGGTGCTTAACCAAGCACAAGGAGGGCTAATGAGGGCCGCTGCTTTCTGAAAATAATCTCAGGTGCTCAGGTGCTCAGGTGCCGCAGTGCTCGATTGGGGCGACAGAGACAGTATAGGCGTCCAATAAAGCTGCTTTCGATTCTTTCTTGATCCTGTACACCGTGGCGACTCCACAGTCAGCGAGCTTGGCAATTTCGTCGGCGGACATTGTTGGATACTCCTGCACCAGCTTCTGTACCTTAGCCCACTTGGCAGCATTCCTTCCCTTGCCTGATGGCTTCCAATCAGGATCAGCAGCCTTCTTGTTTTCCAATCCTTGCTTGATACGCTCCACGCGTTTCTCTTGATCCAGTCTTGCCATGGTTGCCATGAGGTCGATCAGCATGTTGTTGATCACGTCCATGATTTGACCGGTGATTCCCTTCGCCTCAACGAGCATGTGACTGGTAGGCAGATCAGCTACAACCAGACGCAACCCTTTGGCCTTGATGGTAGTCTTAAGAGTGTCCCAGTCAGCTTGTGAGAGGCGACTCAGGCGGTCTACAGACTCAACCAATAGTGCGTCCCCCTTCGCGGCAGAATCCAGCAAGGCAAGCAGTTCAGGACGGTTGAGCTTGGTGCCACTGATGTTCTCCGCATACACGCCAACAATGTTCAACCGCTTCTCGACGGCGAACTGCTCCAAGGCCAGCTTTGCACGGTTGGCGTCTTGGTCTTTGGTAGAGGCTCGGAGGTAAAGGTGGGCATTCATCGTCATCTATCCTTTGTCATTCGACTTGATAGGTAAATGATAAATGAATCGCATAGCACTCCACAAGAGTCTATTGATAGTGATTTCCTGATCGCTATCGCACTACCTGATGGGTCTACTTCTTTGATAGCGATTATTGCCGGAGTTTGAGAGTCCCAGCGGTGATGGCTGATGCGTTCGCATCGAGAGTCTGTAATGCGTTGAGTGCATTTTCGCCGGTGGCACCTGCGGCATTAGCTTTAGCCCACAGGGACAATTCTTCAATTACAGCAGCTATGGCGTGCTGGTTGTGACGGAGGAGGGTTAGAGCGTCTGCTGTGGCTGCATTGGCTTCTGTGTTGTCTGGCACTGCTTACTCCTTGAGTTTGTCTTTGGAGATCGTCAGAGCCCTTGTAGCAGCTCTGATAAGGTCATTCCAAGTCCATCAGCAAGCACCTTTGCCGCATCTAGGCTGGGGTTGGCTGTGCCCGTTTCAATTCGCGACATATACGTTCGAACGAACCCACACCGATCAGCGAAAGCCTCCTGACTGAAGCCCTGACTCGTGCGTAGCTCTCGGATTCGTTGGCCGAAGCCCTTTCTCAGATTCTGATTTGGTTGCATCCTCGAATGATGGGCGGATGTACCCCAATCGTGAACACACCAAATGGTGACACACCAATTGATACATTGCTATGCTCAACGTTTGCTAGCCAGCAACCGAGAGTGATGCTCTATGAACGAAAAACTGTTTGTACTGACCCCCCAGAAGAAGAAAACAAATCACATCCTGCACGTGATCATGACAGTGCTGACTGGAGGTCTTTGGTTGTTGGTGTGGGGTATTGCCATGCGGAGCAATGACAGCCACAACAAAAAGCTCGACAAGCAGATCAACCAGATAATGCACTACAAGACGAAAGGCTTGAGTGACAACGAGACTTACAAGCAGATCAGGAGCGACGAACTCAACTCGGAAGTGCTTCAAGGGCGGGTGATATTCGTGGTTCTGGTCGTAGTATTTTTGTACTTCTGCCTGCGATAGTTGTTGCACATGCAAGACAACGATTGCACATCTAAAGCGGAGCTTTGGGTGTTATACCCTCTCAGCTCTGCTGAAATGCTCGCACCGAAAATTTCAGTTTTCAATGTTTAGGCGTGACTGCCGACATCCCTTCGGATGTACTTCAGTAACAAATAAAAATTACACAAATTCAGCTCTTCTCTTTTGATTTTTATTTTGATCTTGTTTGTTGGTGTAAGAATGAATACGGAAGTATTAGGTAGACCTTCCGTCAGCGGACGCTGACAATTATGCACGTTACCTTCGGTGGAGCAGATCAAGAGCAAGAGCTTAGATGTATATTGATTTCATTTAATTTGTTGGTATGTTGATCCAGAATCGGGACGATACGAAGATTGTTCTGACTCATGCTTTGCATGAAATGGTATTCAATCCAATGCTCCGCATTGAAGTGTTTCTATGATACATGCGGCCGAATTAGTCCCCCCCCCCCTTTTTTTTTTGAGAGGGGCTGCTTATGCGGCCTGCAACTCACCCTGTGTGGTTTGCATCTCGTCACGCCACTTCCTGATGGTCTTTGCCGATACGGCGGTG
Source organism: Pseudomonas lundensis (assembly GCF_001042985.1). Taxonomy (GTDB): domain Bacteria; phylum Pseudomonadota; class Gammaproteobacteria; order Pseudomonadales; family Pseudomonadaceae; genus Aquipseudomonas; species Aquipseudomonas lundensis. The sequence goes on along the minus strand of NZ_JYKY01000008.1, from coordinate 133,349 downwards.
TCTCGCTCAATGGCCTTGACCGCTACGCCTTGTGCTAGCATCTCCAGTACGTCTAGCTTCTTCGGGTGCTGGTGCCGGTTCTGGTGCTTATGACGCACCGGCAAGGCTACGACATTAGCGGGAGCTGGATGTGTCGGATATTCCGCTTCGTACTCTTCCGCAGTCTTGAACTCGGTGAGGGTGCGCAAGTCATCATGCAGTTTGGCCAGTTCTTCAGCACTTGGTTTGCACAGATCATCCCAATCATCCCACTCACAAGCTTTTGGCTCAGGCTCGATGCCATCCATCTCGTTGATCAGGGATCGCGGACGACTCTCCATCATCCTTGGAACAATCATTTCGATTGCTTTGACGTAACGTCTTGCGTGCCTTTCCCCAAGTTGCAGCAAATCCTCTACACCCTCATTAGAGACGACTTGGAGGCTTTCCAGAGTTACTACAAGTTTACGTACAGACAGCGGCATAGACTTTCCACCAATACCCGCGGGGCGGTCATACCAGTCAAGTCGTGCAATTCCTTCAATGATGTCCATGGCAAACGCTGGATAGCGCCCCCAGTAAGTTGTACAGCCGATGAACCCATAAAACGGATTCTCAATCATCTTGGGCTTTCGCCCGCGTTCACTCTTTGGTTTACGTGGTGCCTTCGTTCTGGTCTTCGGTGCATTGTCTACCAGCCACTGATCTGCGTTAGCGGCAATACGCACATTCAATGCTTCCAATTCTGCTGGGGAGAGCAGGTCGGAAAGAGATTTACTGGTGGCGGTTGTGATAGTGGGCGATTTAAAGGCGGATGCGTGCGACATGGGTTGTTCTCCTGTATTCAAGTTCATTTCATAGGCTGTTGCCTCAGTGTTTGTTTTGGCCGCAAGTGAGCGCCTGCGGCTATGTTAGGTAATGCTGTTTAAGCGGAGAAACCAGTAGTTTCCCTGCCTGCGGTCGAGTCAGCTCGAAGCCGGTCGGCGTAGTGAATCAACGCTCGTACAACTTCTAGATGGACCACTCGTTCATTCATGTACCGCCGTAGAGCAGCATCAATTACATCTGCCTTCTTCACCTGCCAAGCTTTGTGAGCCGATAGCGGGCAATCAAAGCTACCGAGGCGAATTTGCTTGCCATCAGCTCTGCAAAGTGCCTGATACGCTACTCCTCGTGCCTGCTTAGTTACGCCTAGCGGCCACTCGCCACGGGTGGCTGCGGAGTCGGTTACGATGAGGTTGAGGTACGGTGGCACGTATCGACAGTGTTCCGGTCCATATACCTTATTACCGGGACATATCAGGTCTTTGTCCAAGCACCAGCCTTCAACATAGTTTTGATCAAACCAAGCTTTGAACCCAGAGAGTCTGAGCCATTCGGGGTGTACAGAGCACCCGATGTAGGTGGGGCAGCGGGCATGGGTTTTCTTGCTATAGCCGCGATTGATCATGGTGTTCCACGCTGAATACGCTGGCTGTATCCGCAGCTTACCGGTCTTGGGGTCACGGTAGGATGAGTTACCGGGGAGGTCGTTAATTCCAACTCCACAGACAAGCTTTCCGCTAACGCTGTCGTTGGCGGACCGAACTGTATGTCCGGGGATTGTCGTTGTAGCTGCGATCTGGCGGATGAGGTGATTGCCTGCGAGTTGCGGCGATTCACCATTGGTCTTGTCGTTTTCAGTGAAAGTGCTGCTCATAAAATCCTCCTATGTAGTTAAAAATGGGCGTAAAAATACCGACACATCGGTCGGCATCGGCTCGTCATTCTTCTCACTACGGAGGAGCAGGAACTCAGCTATTCGATGTCGTCGACCTCATGGTGGTGTTCGCTTGCTTTGCAATAGTCATGGCTGTTCTCATGGTTTGCTGTGATCGTCAAATGGTGATCAGCCAAAGTTCAGGCGTTAAAAAACCTCCTGCGATTTCTGGGCGATTAGTTCGCTCCGTGGTCGCGTAGAGGCTTCTAGATTGTCTGTCTGCTCACTGAAGCAGAAAGCTATCTGCTCACAGATGTGGGCCGCCTGTCAAGAAGTGGTTGCGGTTAGCGTTTAGATATGGTTGGTCTTGTTCGGGAAGCTAATCATTCCAGAGCCCTATCGCACCGTGTCATTTTGCATAAACCAGTTTCCAGAGGAGTGGAAGCGCCCTGCTTAGCCCAGACGATCAGTTCACCCCGTAAACGCTGGGCAAAATGGAGGTGGGTGTTGAAACATTACTAATTTAGTGCAGGTTATTCTGGGGTTTATAGAGGGTTTATAACAAGTTTTCCAGGCCGCCAACACTGGCGTTCCTCCCAATCTTTTATCTTACGGATGGATTCGGATGCAATCTGTTCAACGCCCGCGCCATCGGATAGGACGCTTTCTGAAAGGCCTCCTGCGCGCCCTACATAGCCATAGTGGATGTTCGACCAAATATCATAGAAATAATTGTAGTCTCCTTGTTTGTGCCAAACACCTCCAATGACCTTTGGGATTTTCTTCTTGTGATCCCAGTCCATCCCCTGGCCCACTTTTGCAGCCCAAAGTGTCATTGCCACCGCAGCATTCGCGGCACCAATAACTTGAGGGCTGGACGCACCCGATTGGGCATACCAAGGCAGCGCCATAAACTTGCGGGTCTCTTCCGCTACGTCGTAGCTAAGCAATTCTTTCATTTTCGAGACTGACGAGTGATGGATGTTGCGATTCATCTCATCAGCGATGTAGCTGGCCAGCTCTTCCATCATGTCTGGATGAGTGCAGACGACAGGCTCCGTTTTTTCTGGTGGAGTGGTCTGGCTCATCAGGCCAGTTAATCCTTGGGGCGTGATATCACAGATGGATTCCCTGACGTACGAACCTTGAAGGGCGGGAGGTATAAGGGGGGAGGCTAGCTTAGCTAAATGGCTAATCATCACTCGTGCTGCGTCCCCTTTGGAGGTGTTGGTATACGTGCCAGTAGACGCTATGGTGGCAGCTGGTTTCACGTCAGGAGGCGCGGAATTTCCGTCCGGTGAGCGATCACTCCCAGTCGCTACCAGCGACTCAAAGAACAAAGCCAGTTTTCCGCCTGTTGCCCTGCGCATTGGCGTATAGGGGCGTTCGTAATCTCTACCTTGCATGCGCCCGTTTTTTGCGTAAAAAAAAGTTTTTGCTCGTAATCCTTCATACTCAGCCTGTAATTGCTGCATTCCTTCCCAGGCACTGAGGTTGCCTTCATGCATATTTTTGATGATGCCATTGGCTAATGTCGCGATGTGAAAACCAAACCGGCTTTTTTTCAAATGGTCGAAGCCGTGTTTTCGGCCTAGCGAAGAGCCGAAGGAAGCTAGATTAGACGCCGTTTTAATGGCGTCATGAATAGTGCAAGACGCTTCATTCATTAGAGGATTCCTAAGAGCTGTAGGCTGATGTTCCGGCCGCTATGTGCTCCCAAATAATGTCCCTGTAACGTATAGTCACGTGTTCTTGTGGGTCTGCATCATTCAAATAAACAGCGTGAGGACTTTGTGCGTTGATATGCGCGATACGCGCCCCTTTGAGTCGAATGGAGTAATACTTCTCCTGCCCACCGGACGAACTGGTGCGGTAAAGGTGTAGTGTACAGTCCAGCTCTTCCCCGCTATCCCAAGCGCTGGCTAACAATGGGGAAGATTTATCAATATTCTTAGTAATCGATAGCGGCATGTGTTGGCCACGCCCGCCCGCCCGCCCGCGCTGCTGCCGTTACTGTTGGTGGCCAAATCGTGCTCATAAGCCAACACCATAATTTCATCTTTATGAGCTGTCTGACTCTTATTACCAATTGACTCTTGATCAGAACAACCGGCGGAAATAAGTCCTTGCTTATTTCCGGTAATGCTTATGTAACTGACGCTAGCCATTATGTTCTTCCTTAGATAATCAGGGGGAAATGTTATTTCATGTTTTTTCCGCTGACCTATCTAGAAAAAGTGAGTATTTGTAACAAGGTAATCTGCTGTTCAGGGGGTGTACGCCGGACCCCCCGATTTTTCCGGAGAGTCCCCAACCCAGCAACGGCGAGGTCTGTCGGAAAACCAGTGATTTCCGGCTCTGCTGAACCAAACGCGAAAACGGCCCCTTTTCATGAGTAAAACGTGTACGTAAAACTATATCGGGTAGACAGAGCAGCCGGAAATCTATCTCCAGGCGTTTCCGACGGAATTTTCTGGGGGGGGCGGCATACACCCCCTCCTAGGCGTCCGCCTAAGGCGGTCTAACTTAGGTTTGGATGCCAGCGCCTGGACTCTCAGCTCCACAGGTGGCACGCGAGCGCGCAGGCCGTCGTAGACGGCAAACAGAAAGTACGGCTTACATTGGTTTTTGGTTCCACTGCTCCCCAAACCCCAAATAGGAAACCGACGATGGCCACGCACTTTGATCCCTACCCTGACGACGATGAAGCTGAGCAGGCGCCATGCGGCATTTGGCTCGGGGAAGCCAGCAACGGCACCAGTAACTGGGTGCAGCCCATCGCGGGGCGATCCGGCTAAGCGAAATATTCACCACGCTGCTTGGCAGTGGCGAGCTAAAAAGCCGCTTCTTGAGCGATATCTTGAACCGGTGCGAAGCCGCTGCCTGGGGAGATCACGATGCGTTGATCGCCAACCTTATTGGCCTGTTGTCACAGGCCTGCGAGGCCACCGCTGGCTTGATCGGCAATACCCTCATAGCGCTTCAGCGGGAACCTCACCTGATTGAAGGCGTGCAGCCTACGCCGATGATTGTTGCGGACTTGGTGGCCGAGGTAGCGCGCTACGACTCGCCCGTGCAAAACACTCGGCGATTCGTGGCGATGCGTTGCACTGTCGGCGGCAGGGTGCTGGAAGAGGGGGATACTGTGCTGGTGCTGCTCGCTTCAGCCAACAGGGATCCTGACGTCAATCCGGACCCCGACAGCTTCTTGCTCAGACGGACGCAGCGACGCACCTTCAGCTTTGGGGCAGCAAGGCATGAATGTCCGGGTCGGGCACTTGCATTGACGATCGCCTGCGAGGCGATTTTGGTCTGGCTGCATAGTCATCCTGTCCCGTTTGCCCGTCTGCTGCGGTGGGACTATTTGCCCTCCCACAATGGCCGCATCCCCACGTTTTATCCTGATGAGGAAACCCGCTAATGATCGCTGTTATTTTTGAAGCATGGCCTCATGAGGTGCAATACCAGCGGTATCTTGACCTTGCAGCTGAACTCCAACCCATGCTGGCAGAGCTGGATGGCTTTATCTCGGTAGAGCGTTTTCAAAGCCTGAGTGAGCCCGGCAAGGTGCTCTCACTGTCCTTTTGGCGTGACGAGGACGCTATCACACGGTGGCGCGGTCTTGAGCTGCACCGGGCGGCACAATTGGCGGGGCGCAGGCAGGTTTTCGATGACTATCACCTGCGCATTGCCCACGTGGTTCGCGACTATAGTCTTGAGGATCGCCTTCAGGCACCGAGCGATAGCAAACACGCTCATGAGTGAACGGTCGGCGGCAACTGAACGTCAGGCGCGTTCGACCGAAGAGAGTCGACGCGGCGTGGGTGAACGAGAAACGCTTCGGCGTATGAGCCAGGAATCAGCTACTTTCAACAATACCCAGAGGTGCTCCCTTAATTGAGAGGACGGTCATGTTCACATTACGTGTGTTGGCGGCTACGGCCATGTGTTGCTCCCTGGCCTTGACTTCGTTGCCTGTATCCAGCGATCCCAGTAACGGCAAAGGGCCTGATAAAGGTCATGCACAAGGAGGCAAAGGGCAGGGTAATAAGGCGGATCAGGGCCACAAAAATCAGGACTCTAAAGGGAATCAGGGTAATAAAGGCAAGGGCCAACAGGAGGGGGAGTGGGGCCGTTCGCCTCATATCGACAGGGACAGTGTTTTAGGGATTCTGGCAGGCCATCGCAATGACTGGCAGCCTGGCCCGTCACTTCCGCCCGGGATCCAAAAAAACCTCGCGCGGGGAAAACCGCTGCCTCCGGGGATTGCGAAAAAGCTGGACGGCAGGTTGTTAACTCAATTGCCCCACTACGAGGGGTATGAATGGCAACAAGCCGGAGCTGACTTGATCTTGGTTTCGATCGCCAGTGGTCTGATTTATGAAGTGCTTAATGGGGCATTCGATTGAGGTTTCAAGCGGTTTCGAAATGGGCCACCGCGCGAGGGCTTGCCTGCGCAGCCGTCAGCTCACCTGCCCCCCTGAATCGAGGACGTCTACCCAGGTCTCAAGCGCTGTAATGATTGCCACACGCAACCCCTGGACCTGTGTTTCAAGGCTCATGGAAGCCACTGGCTGAGGCGCCAGCGCTACCTGCTGCGGGAGATACGGCACATGGATGAATCCGCTGCGTATGCCAGTACCTGCCAGGGCGTGTTGCAGGCAATAGAACACCTGATTGCAGACGAAGGTTCCGGCCGTCTGGGACACTGACGCCGGAATGCCCTCAGCCCTTAACGCCCTCACCATGGCCTTGATCGGCAATGTACTGAAGTAGGCTGCCGGGCCTTCCATGACCACTGGGGTGTCGATGGGCTGGTCGCCCAGGTTGTCGGGAATGCGCGCATCGTTGAGATTGATTGCCACGCGCTCGATGGCAATATCGGTGCGTCCTGGCCCTAGTCCTACGGCAATGACCAGGTCTGGCCGCACGGTCTCCAACAGCTCGCGCAAACGGGCCGGGGCTTGAGAGAACACGCACGGCAACTGCCGCGAGACAATCCGGGTGTCTTCCTTTATCAGGCGTTGATCGAGCGCTTTCACGGCTTCCCATGAGGGGTTGAGCGTGTCTTGATCGAACGGTTCGAAACCTGTCAGCAACACAGTACGCATGGGTACCTCACATCAGCAGATAGAGCAGGGCAATATTGACCAGCAGCATCATCAGTGCCGTCGGCATTTGCGCTTTGATCACCGCGTATTTGTCCGGAATCTCCAACAGGGCCACCGGCACGATATTGAAGTTGGCCGCCATCGGCGTCATCAGTGTTCCGCAGTACCCCGAGAACATGCCAATGGCGGCCATGACGGCCGGGTTGGCATCGTAAATACCCACCAGCACTGGAACACCCACGCCACCGGTCATCACCGGGAACGCCGCAAACCCGTTGCCCATGATCACGGTAAACAACGCCATGCCCAGCACATACACCATCACCGCGATCAGGCGGTAGTCCATGTTGATGTAGGACGTTGCGACGTGCGCCACGGCTGTACCCACTCCCGCATCGTTAAACAGCAGGCCGAGCATGGCCAGCATTTGCGGCAGCACCATGGTCCAGCCCAGTGCCTCGGTCAGACGGCGTGATTCGCGCAGGCTTTGCAGGGGCGTATCGCGAGTCAGCAGGCAGGCCAGAATCAAGGCCACAATACAGCCCAGTCCCAAGGACACGAACGTGGTGTTTTTGGGGTCCAGCAGCGGCACGCCAGCAATTTGCGTGTGTTTGAGCAGCATGGAGCCGATAACCGTGACCAGAGGAATCGACAGGGCAGGGATGAACAGCTTGTGTCCCAGTCGCCCGGCGCTGGCGCGTGCTGCCTTGACGTGTAATTCGGCATGCGTCCCGCGGCCTACGCCGCCCACACCTGCGATCACAGCCATGACCAGTACGCCTACGCCTACAGCGAACGGCGGCAAGCGGTCGCCTACCAGGAAAACGATGGCAAACAGTGTCCAGAACAGGCTGCTGCTCCAGCGTTTTGGATGGGTCTTGTCGCAGGCGATCATAGCGGCGGTGACCATTAACAACACGCCAGCCAGCCAGTAGAAGTACTCAATGGAGATGATCATTGTGCAGCCTCCCGCGAGCCAGGCGTGATGGACGATTGCGGCGAGGTCAGTTGGCGCGTCAGCTGCAAGTCGAAGCGATACAGGCGCAGGGCATGCACGATAAAGGCGCAGATAGCCGTGGGAATTCCCCAGAATGCGATGTGTAAAGGTTCTACATCGAGACCCGAGCCCAGTAAAAAGGTATGCATCAAGGCGATTGCGCCAAAGGCTACGAACACATCTTCGCCAAAGAACAAACCGACATTGTCGGTGGCCGCGCACATGGCCAGCACCTTATGACGCAGTGCTTCGGGCAACTTACCGAACTTATTTTCAGCCGCGCCCTCGGCCATGGGGGCCAACAAAGGGCGCACCATCTGCGGGTGGCCACCCAGGCTGGTCAAGCCCACCGCCGCGGTGGTCTCCCGCACGAACAGATACATGATCAGCAGGCGACCGACCGTGGCCCGTTGAAACTTGGCGATCCAGTTCTGCGCATGCAAACGCAAGCCATGGCGCTCCAGCAAACCGATCACTGCGAGGGGCAGCAGCAGGATCAGTTGCAAGGCGCGGGTTTGCAGAAACCCTTCGCCCATCAACGTGATGATGTGCTCCAGGGAGAAGCTGGCTGCAAGGCCGGTCACGATCGCGGCCAAACTCACGACCAGTAGAGGATTGAAGCGCAGCACGAAGCCCACGACGATGACGAATACGCCCAATAAGGGCCATAGGTTGACGACGGTTTGCATGGGGAGTGAATCCCTTGGCTGGATGCCGCAACGCCAGGGCAGGCTGGGGTGCGCGCAAGGCGAAAGCGGTCGGGCTCACTTTCGCAAAATTGATTCGCTGCCGGACTCAGCGTGTTTTTTTATTGTTGGCGCCCGATGATAGAGCGTCATTGAGCGATATCTTTGGGCGCTTTATTCACTGCGTCCAGTCAAAAAAAGTTGTCACCGCCGAACAAAAAAGTTTGGTTAACGGCTTGCCTGGTCGGGCTGGCTTGGGATTGTTGCAAGGGTTTACAGTGGCAGCCTTGTTTGGTGTGGACGGGCAACCCTGCATGAATATGCGATTCCTTTTGACCTTTGTGTGGGTGGCACGGCTCGGCAGCTTTCGACTGACTGCCGAAAAGCTATCCAGTACACAAGCGGCGATCTCCAGCCGTATCTCGGTGCTGGAAGCTGAACTCGGCGTGCAGTTGTTTCAACGTGACTCACGGGGGGTCAGCCTGACCCGTGAGGGGCACAACGTGCTGAGCTATGCGCAGGAGATGCTGGCGACCCAGCAGCGCTTGCTCCAGTCACTGGGCCAGGCCGACACGTTTTCAGGCCGCTTGCGCATTGGGGTCATGGACACCGTGATTCACAGCTGGTTAAGCGAGCTGATTAACGCCCTGAGCCGGGAATACCCGCAGGTTGAAGTCGAGCTGACTGCCGATACGGCCCTCAACCTGAATGAGCAGTTACTCAAGGGGCAGTTGGACCTGATTTTCCAGACAGACTTATTACGGGCCGACGGTGTGCGTAACAGACACTTGGCGTGCTATCCGTTGCGGTGGGTGGTGGCCAGTGGAACCCCGCTTGATCGCCCGTATGAAGGGCTTGCAGCGCTTTGCCAAGAGCGGATCCTGACCTTTTCGCGGCTGTCCCGGCCGCATCAGGACGTGCTCAATTACCTGCATCAGCAAGGCGTGAGCGCGCCACGCATCAGTTGCATCAATTCGGTGGCGGCCATTATCAAGCTGGTGGCTGACGGGTTTGGCATTGGCGTCCTGCCGCCAGTGCTGGTCAGCCGCGAATTGAGTAATGGCAGTCTGGTTGAATTGCCGATGTGTGCTGGGCCCGGCTTTTCGGTCTATGCCAGTTGGCGCGTCGGGGCTGGCCTTGAACTCAATGAAGCGGTTGTCAGCCTTGCGCAAGAGGTGGTGGCCGACTACCAACGTGCCGTTGCTCCGGGCCATCTGGTATTGCCCAAGGCCCTCGATTAGTACAGCTCATCATCTGATCCGTATTTTTATGAATCAACTGCGCCTGTATTGCAGCTCACAATCGGCAGAAAATTGCAGCCAGTCAGATCGCTCAAGCAGGCATCGAACCTTAAACGGTGCAGGGATGCCGTCCGTTGATGCTCACGTTCTGGTTTTCGACATACTTACGGTAGGAACTGATATGGCTAAGATGGGTTGGTTTTTGGGCGGATTTCTGCTGTTGACCATTGGGATCGGTATCCTTGCCACCATTCCGCCGGGTTGATCCCTTTTACATTTAAAGGCCGCTGCGAAATCAGCGGCCTTTTCTGTTTGCGCAAGGGTATTCAGGCGTTGTACGTGAGGGCTTGTTCAACATCAGCCAGCAGATCTTCCACGTCTTCCAGGCCAATCGCCAAACGCACCAGCCCCTCACTAATGTCGTGTCGAGCACGCTCCTCCCGCGTGTAAGCCGAATGGGTCATGCTTGCAGGGTGTTGCGCCAAAGATTCTGCACCGCCCAGGCTGACAGCCCGGCTGATCAGTTGCAGAGCGTTCATGAAATGCCGACCGGCTTCCAGGCCTCCCTTTAGCTCGAAAGCAATCATCCCGCCAGGTTGGCGCATTTGGAATTTAGCCAACTCATAGTGTGCGAAAGAGGGTAGTCCTGGATAAGACACTGACTTCACGGCCGGGTGATTCTCCAAATACTGGGCAATCACCTGAGCACTGCTGCAATGGCGATCCATGCGTAAAGCCAGGGTCTTGAGCCCGCGCATGAGCAGGTACGCATCGTGGGGCGACAGCACGGCCCCCGTGAGGTCCTTCAAGCCCTGCAAGCGAATACGCGAGGCCAGCGCTTGTGAGGTGACAACAATGCCCGCCGTGATATCGCTGTGCCCACTCAGGTATTTAGTGGCCGAGTGCACGACCACATCGGCGCCTGACTCCAATGGTCGCTGCAAGTAAGGGGTGCAGTAGGTGTTGTCGATCACCACCGTGATGTCAGGATGGGCGTGGGCAACGCGCGCAACAGCTGCAATATCGACGAGTTGCATGTTGGGGTTGGCCGGGGTTTCAAAGTAGATCATGCGCGTGGCGGGGGAGATCGCGGCTTCAAGTGCTTGCATGTCGGTCATGTCGACATGTTTGACCTTGATGCCGAATTCCCCGATGCCGTGATGCAGCAGGGCAAAGGTGCAGCCATACAGGGTGCGGCTCACGATCAGTTCATCCCCCGGGCGCAGTAGCGTCCAGAAGGTCGTGGCAATAGCGCCCATGCCAGAACTGAAGGCAATACCGGCTTCGCCGTTTTCCAGTGTCGCCATGCGTGCTTCGAGCAGCGCGAGGGTGGGATTGGAAATGCGTGTATAAAAATGCCCGTCTTCTTCTCCGGCGAAACACGCTGCGCCGTATTCAGCAGTCGGAAAAGCAAATGTGGACGTCAAGTAAATGGGAGGAATCAGGGCGCCCTGATTCTCAAGGGCGTTGTAGCCGTGATGGATCGCGCGGGTAGAAAAGCCGAACTCATTTTTTTTGTCGTTCATGCTGGACGCTCCGATATTTCCTACAATGCTATGCTCAAATTCGAAGCGATAAATACCAATTCCAAGGGTTAAATCGAGCGCTATTGGAATAAATACCCTCCACATCGAGATCAAGAGGCACAGTATGCTCAACGCTCTGGATAGAACCGATAAAGCCCTGCTGGCTGCATTGCAAAACAATGCGCGATTAACGGTGGCCGAACTCGCGGAGCAGGTGTCGTTGACCACCTCGCCCTGTTGGCGGCGGGTCAAAATCCTTGAGCAACAGGGCCTGATTACGGGCTATCAAGCGATCATCTCGCCCAAGCAACTGGGGTACGGCGTCACGGCCTTTGTCAGCGTCATGATGGCCTCACATTCTCAGGAAACAGCCAGAAAATTCGAGCAGTGCTTACTGGATATTCCTGAGATCGTGGCCTGTCATAACATTTCGGGTCGTTATGATTTCTTGCTTGAAGTGGTGGCTAAAGACCTTGAATCTTTTGGTGAGTTTGCGCGTGAAGTTCTGCAAGCTTTACCTGCGGTCAAGGAGATTTATTCAAGTTTTTCATTCAAGTCGGTAAAACCGCTTCGCAAGATGCCCCTGGGACTTTAACGACCGTTATCCGATAAAAAAGTCGACCGTGTAGCTGTAGGGCCTGGAGGGATTATGGTGGGTGAGTTGTGAACGGCAGGGGAAGTCCGGATACTCGGCACATGCACAGTGGTGTGTCCAATAGAATGTCACCTTGGGCGCGCGATGATTAAGTCTTTTCTCATAGGCATATAAGAAACTACTTTCAAAAGTAATGATCGTCTTGTCGAGCGTGTAAGCAGCGCGAGATTCAAAGATGGATTTTTTAACATCATAGTCAATCAGAATGTCACCCCGTAGTTTGGGTGTGGTCACGAACTGAATTTGGTCGACGCGCACGTCAAGATTGTTGTCCGATAGCTCCGGAGGGAAAGCGCCTTGTCTCGCCGTGTGGTGTGCGGAAAGCAAATCCAGTCGGTAGCCCGTTTTATTGATAAAGCGCATATTGATATACATGTTGTCGCCAGGATGGCTGGTCATTCAATGAGTTCCTGTAAGGATGGTTCGGCCGTTAATCTGTGTGGTTAAGCCTAAGTATGGTGTGTGTTTTATAAGTAATGCGCAGGATTTACAGAAGGAAATACTTACATTGTTGTACGCCGTTACGGGGGGGGGAGCCGCAGTGGGTTAAAAGGGTTGAAGCCGGGTGAATAATGTCGGTTAAAGTTAAATTGTAAGTAGGAAGTGTCTTTTTGCTTCTTGAACGGGTGCGCGCATACACAGAGAGTGCTTAGCTTTTATTTTTATTAATGGTAAGAGCACACGATGTTGACACGAGAGTTGATGATGGGGTTGTTCCCCAAAAGTTCACAGTTCATGAACGATTATTTTCCTTCCTTACAGCATGTGGCGCAGCAGCGGCAGATCACCACCCCGCGTCGGATAGCGGCGTTTTTGTCCCAAGTGGGGCATGAGTGTGGCGGCTTTACAGTGTTGGTCGAGAACCTTAATTACAGTGCGGGTGGTTTGGCCGCGACGTGGGGTTCACGGTTTGCCGAAAAAAATGCGGCTGGCGCCTACATAACCGTCATGGAGGGGGGCGTTCACGACGAGTGCCCAACAGTGATGCGCAGAAGTTGCATCGCCAACCCGAGGCCATTGCCAATCGGGTGTACAGCAATCGTCTGGGTAACGGTGATGAAGCGTCAGGAGACGGTTGGCGTTACCGTGGCAGGGGGCTGATTCAGATGACGGGCAAGAGTAACTATCAACAATGCAGCCTGGGCCTGTTCGGGGATGAGCGTTTATTGACCACGCCTCAATTGCTTGAACAGTGGCGCTGGGCAGTCGAGTCGGCAGGCTGGTATTGGAGTACCCGTAACCTCAATGCGTTGGCAGATGGCGATGATTTTGAGCGTGTGACACGGGCTATCAATGGAGGACTTAACGGCCATGCCCAGCGCGTAGCGCTATATGAACAAGCCCTCAACCTGATGAGCCAGACATCTGCTGGTTGACTGGCGTTATTAATGGGAGTGAAACCTCAGCTCACTCGGTTTAGATGCCATAATGCGCGCCTGTTTTTTTCCAGCCACGCAGGGGTATTTAAACCGTGATGTTTGAACTGAAGTCGATGAGTCCCGAGGCTTATCGTCAACAAACCCGGCGCAGCACGCTTTACATCGCCTTGCTGTTTGCCTTGCTGGCGCTGGTGATTTCTGGCTTGGCAGTGATGCTGGCAGGCGTGCCGGGCGGTGATAACTTCCGGTTGAATCTGGCCGGAGTGATCGTGGCACTGATCGTCACGGTCGGTCTGGTGCGCTACGTGTTCTGGTCCCAGCCCTGGATGGCGGCTGCGGTGTATGGGTGGCAACTCAAGCGCAGCCTGATGCGGGTCACAAATGTCATGCATCACGTGACGGCGGGTGTCATGGCCGGGGATGTCAGCGCGCTCAAGCTGTTGCGTTTTTATCACCTGGGCATCACCCAGATGTATCAGCTGGATGCTAACTCCAGCGCGTTGAGCCAGATGGTGCGCGAGATCGACCTGCACAAGGCGCGGCTTGAAGCGTTGGGCATCGACACTGAGCAAACGCGATTGGACCCTGCGTGGATCGAGAAGGTTAAAACGTTCACACCGTTGAAATAAAACGTTAAGGCCAGCCAAGCCATGGGGGCGCCCAGTGCGCACCTGTAGCCCGGCCAGCCATGACGCTGCGTGGTTAGCTCACCACGCGATAGCAGGGCACATACGCTGCACCACCGGGGAGTTTCATGCGGTGTTGCTCGACGAAGGCCTGCAGCAATTTGTCCAACGGCTTCATCACAGCCGCATCGCCATGGATCTCGTAAGGACCATGTTGCTCAATCAGATGAATGCCTTTTTCTTTCACGTTACCGGCCACAATGCCAGAAAAAGCCTGTCGCAAATTGATAGCCAATTCATGGGGTGGCACGTCCTTGCGCAATTGCAGGCTGGCCATGTTGGCATGGGTCGGATCGAACGGGCGCTGAAAACCCTCATCAATCTTTAAAAGCCAGTTGAAGTGGAACGCGTCATTGCGTTCGCGACGGAACTGTTTGACCTCTTTAAGCCCGGCTGTCATCTGGCGCGCCACTTCGGCCGGGTTATCGATGATGATCTGGTAGTGCTTTTGCGCCGCGTCGCCCAGGGTCGCGCCCACAAACTCGTGGAGCTGTTGCAGGTAGGGTTCAGCTTCTTTAGGGCCGGTCAGAATGACCGGAAACGGCACATCGCTGTTGTCGGGATGCATCAAAATCCCGAGCAAATACAGGAACTCTTCTGCCGTGCCTGCGCCGCCCGGGAAGATGATGATGCCGTGGCCTACGCGTACAAAAGCTTCAAGGCGCTTTTCGATGTCAGGCAAGATCACCAGTTCATTGACGATCGGGTTGGGCGCTTCGGCCGCAATGATCCCAGGTTCGGTCAGCCCCAGATAGCGTCCGCCCGACAAGCGTTGCTTGGCGTGGGAAATCGTGGCCCCTTTCATTGGGCCTTTCATGACGCCGGGACCACAGCCAGTGCAGATGTCCAGCAGCCGCAGGCCCAATTCATGGCCGACTTTCTTGGTGTATTTGTACTCTTCGGTGTTGATCGAATGACCGCCCCAGCACACCACGATTTTGGGTTCAACACCTGGGCGTAAAGTGCGCGCGTTGCGCAGCAGGTGGAACACGTAGTCGGTAATCCCGGCCGAGGTGTTCAGGTCCATGCGCGGGCTGTCGAGTCCGCTTTGGGTGTACACGATGTCGCGCAGGGCGCTGAACAGCATTTCACGCGTGCTGGCGATCATTTCGCCATCCACAAAGGCATCAGCCGGAGCGTTCAGCAGCTCAAGGCGAACCCCCCGATCTTGCTGATGAATACGCACTTCGAAGTCTTTGTACGCTTCAAGGATGGTTTTGGCATTGTCGACATGGGCGCCGGTGTTGAGGATGGCCAGCACACATTGGCGGAACAGGGTGTAACTGGTGCCTGAGCCGACTTCACTCAGTTGCTGCACTTCACGTTGCGATAACGTCTCCAGGCTGCCTTTGGGGCTGACTGAAGCATTGATGACGTGTCTTTGGACCATTGAGAACTTCCTTGAGCGGGTCAAAAAATTGCCTGACGCAGTTTTACATGCATACCTGCCGAGTGTATCTACGCCACAAGAAGTCCCGATTGTCGTGGCGCTGGATATCTGTTCATTGTTGATGCCGGCTGTTTCGCGGCTGGCCTCTACAGTAACACCGCCTGCTCATAAGACCAGCGCACCGCAGACGTTGATGATCAAGTCGGTCGGGCCTGCTTTGTCTGAGGTAACCTGTGCCTCGATGAGGGAAGGTGCAAGACCTCACCTCGCATAAGGAAGGGTTAATGATCATCACCACAACCAACAGCATCGAAGGGCGCCAGATCACGGAGTACCTGGGGGTCATCAGTGCAGAGTCGGTACACGGTATCAACGTCGTGCGGGATTTCTTCACCGGCATGCGGGATTTTTTCGGTGGGCGTTCTCAGACGCTGGAGCGCGCGTTGAAAGAAGCGCGGGCAGAAGTTACGGATGAAATCCGAGAGCGTGCGGGCGTGCTGCGCGCCGATGCAATTGTGGGGCTGAATTTTGAAATCAGCATGCCGTCAGGTCGCGGTGGCATGCTGGTGGTATTCGCCACCGGCACGGCCGTGCGCTTGAGCTGAAACTGCGCTAAACCTGTGGCAGTTGTCAGACCGTCAGTTTTGGGAAATAGAAGGAGCGTTTCGATGACAGGATTTTTAAAGCGTGCGTTGATGGGGTGGGTCGTGGCGGGTGTCGCAACGGGAGTGGCTGCCGAAAGTCGGCTACCTGAGCTGACGACTCAAGCACCCTATAAACAAGCGTATGCGGCCATGCTGGCTTACCCGGATTGGGTGAAAACCGGTCAGGGCACTGCGGCTCCTGTTGAAAAAGTGGTCATGGACGGTAAAACCTGGACCGTCGGCCAGATGTGCAAACCCCACGATTGTGCAGCCAATCAGTTGAATGTGGTGTTTAGCCCCGATGGCAAACAGGCGTGGGGGCTACTGTCCGTTCGCGCCGAGAATGCCGAAACATTTGATCAGCAATTTTTGGGCATGCCGGATGACACCATTAAAAAGCTGCTCAACAAATCGTTTGCGGACAATAACCCTACCGATTGAGATTGCCCTACACGTTCGACCGCCTTTGAGGCGGTCGAACGAGCGGCAACGGGTGGCTTTTACGCTTTCGTCAGGCTGGTTTGAGAGAGTGCCGCCTGAAGTTTTTCTTCTTGCTCGGGGGAAAGCGAGGTGCGCAACACTTTGCCCTTGAAGTTTGAATCTTCAAGTTCCTTCAACACTTTCTCGGGCTGGAACTTACGCAACAGCACGAACAGGGCCGAAGAGTTGTTGGGAATGGTTTCGCTCAGCGACTTGATGAAATCGTCATCGATGCCGTAATCGCTCAACGACCCCGAGAGCGCACCAGTGCCCGCACCGAGCGCGCCGCCGATGGCAAAACCTGCCAGCGGGTTGAGAAACAACAGCCCGACCAGAGCGCCCCACAGGCCGCCAGTGACCAAGCCGGAGGTCGCGCCAAGGGCGGTGAGGTTCACGCTCTGTTTGATGTGCACCTTGCCTTCATTGTTACGAACAACAATGACCGCATCTTCCAGCTCCACCAGATGCTCTTTGCTCAACGACACCATTTTGGTCAAGGCGCGGTCAGCTTTTTCAGTATCGTCAAATCCCACTACGATCAAATCAGACATGTCTTTCATTCCTTGACTGTGCAGTTCCAGCCCGCAACGGGCTGAATGAAGAAGTAGGCCTCAAAGTGTGATGACACCTTTAACACCTTGTTGCGCAGCACAGCAGCGGTTGAGAAGCGGCTGCGAGCAATGAGCGTGGTCGCAGACCTTGAAACCGTCAAGTCGATACCCGGTTCGGGTTGTCGCACCAGGGAGCAGAAGGGAAAACAGCGCAGAGGGGAATAGAAAGGAAGAGGAGGGCTGGCTGAGCAGCCCTGACACTTACTCCAAGGGCTGATACCTCGGAGATTTATTGCTGATCGTTTTTGTCCGAAGCAGTCAGGCCAGCCTGGATGCGCTGGTAAATTTCTTCACGGTGTACGGCTACATCTTTGGGCGCGTTGATGCCAATTCTGACCTGTTGGCCGCTGACACCTAAAATAGTGATCGTAATATCGTCACCGATGTTTATGCTTTCACCAACTTTGCGGGTGAGTATCAGCATTTTTTTCTCCTTGATGGCTTTGTATGGCACGTCTCTGAGACGGTGCGGCTTCGGTCATGGCTACAGAATACTGCTAACTGCATATAAATGCGCCGCTCATTACAGACGTCATAGCCAGAGTGGCAATTCCCTGTACGAGGAAAGCTCTCGCCTATGTGTCTTAGATAAGGGCGTATCGGATTTGTTCAAGGAGAGCAAAGGCCGCTGCCCCAGTGATAAAATCGACCCACTCAAAAAGATAGGGGAAACGCAGTGCGTAAAGTCATCGTGATGACAGCAATATTGGCCCTGACGGCTTGCGGTCAGGAGTCTAACGATAAAATTCAACGGGCTAAAGCAGCTTCTGACACATCGACTGTTCAAGCGCCGGTGGCTCGCTGGGCGGTAGAGGTCAAACTGGGCGAGACTCAAGCGCTCAGTGATTTGACGGCAAGGCTGCTGGAACATGGTTATAGCTCTTATATTTCGGAAATTGACGGTGTTCAACGCGTGCTGCTCGGCCCCTTCACTAGCCGCGACGAAGCGCAGGCGATGTTGACCCGCTTGATAACCCAACTCGACAACCTGCAAGCCCGGATCATTGAGTTGCCGGTCGACAAGCCCGCCCACTAAGCAGTCACGGTGCCGTTTTGCTTCCTAAGCGTAGCGGCAACCGGCGCAGGCGCAGGCTTTGAGCCATTATTTTTTTGCACCCTGAGCGTGCGCCGGTGGCGTTTGTCACTGAGCACGCCAGCCACCACCCAATGACGTCAACAACGCCACGCTGGCCTGCAACTGGCGAGTGCGCAGAGCCTGCACCTGACGTTGCGCCTGCAAGGCGGCGGTTTGCGCAGTGACCACTTCCAGATAACTCACCGCTCCCGCTTCATAACTGCGGGTGGCCAGCGTCTGGGTGTTGTGCGCCGCATTGGCGGCGGCCTGCTCGTCTAGCTGCTGCTGGCGCAGGTCACGCAACTGCGCAAGGTTGTCTTCAACTTCCCGCACAGCGTGCAGGACCGTGCTGCGGTACGACGCGCTGGCCTCTTCAAATTCGGCCTTGGCCTGACGCGCCTGCGCATCCAGTCGGCCGCCGTCAAAAATGGGCAAGTTGACCAGCGGCCCCAGTGCCCAGAATCGGTTGCCCGCCGCCAACAGGTTGCCTGCCCCCCGGGTTTGCCCGCCGATTAATCCGCTCAGGCTAAAGTCGGGATACCAGGCCGCTTTCGCCACCCCGATCTGTGCATTGGCAGCAAACACCCTGCGCTCCGCCGCTGCGATGTCGGGGCGGCGTTGCAACAGGGCGCCGGGCAGCGTGTCGGGTTGCTCCGGCGGGGACAGCGTTTGTTCGCGGGCGGCCAGTTCAAACGTGCTGGCGGGTTCGCCCACCAGTTCGCCAATGGCATGCTCAGTCAAGTTGCGCTGCCCGCGCACCTCATCCAGTTGCGCCTGGGCTTGGGCCAGTTGGGTCTGGGCGCGGGTCAGGTCCACTTCAGAGGCAATCTGGCCCAGATAACGGGCGCGGGTCAGTTGCAGGGCCTGGCTGTAATCCTGCAGCGAGCGGGACACAATGCGCTGCTGCGCATCCAGACCGTCGAGCTGCACATACAAACAGGTCAATTGCCGTTGCAAACTCAAGCGAGCGACCGCCAGATCATCGGCTGACGCCTGCGCCTGTGCATCACCGGCTGCCACCTGATTGCGAATTTTGCCCCACAGGTCGAGGTCTAGATTCAGCGCGAAGCTGCTGTCTTGCTGTTGTACACCGACGGTTGTGTCGTACCGCGTAACGGGCGGCTATCTGATTGACGTTCGCGCAGCGGCTGGGCGCTGGCTGTCAATTGCGGGAACAGACCGGCATGCAACTGGCTGGCATACGCTTGGGCCGCATCAACATGCGCCAGCGCCGCCGCCAGATCGGGATTGGCGTCCAGTAATTGTTGTTGCAGAGCGTTGAGGCGTGCGTCCTGATACACCCACCACCAATGCGCCGAGTGTTGATCCGCGGGGTGCGCAGGATGCCAGGCACCAGCATCGGCCTGTTCACGATAATGCGCGGGCAATGCGAGTTGTGGCACGGTGTAGGCGGGGGCCAATGAACAGCCCTGCAACGCCAGGACCCACAGCCATAGCGCAGACTTAAGCCTTGGCAGCATGGGACGCTCCCTGGTTCGCGAGCCGTACGGCATCACCGTCGCGCAAGGCGTCGGGCGGGTTGTCGATGACGGTATCAGCAGGCTTTAGCCCTTGATCGACCACCAGCCGATCACCCAGCTCCAACCCGATATGGATGGTCTGCAAGTGCACATGCTGCGATGCATCCAGCAGCGCCACTTGGGTACCTTGGGCGCGAAAAATCAGCGCGCTGGCGGGAATGCTGACCCCATGGGTGTCAGGCGCCACCGCCAACACGGCTTCGGCATAGTCGCCAGGCATCAGCGCATCGTTGGGATTGGGGACCAAAAATTGGGCCATCAGTGTGCCCGAGCGCGGGTCAACCGAGGTTGAGTTACCCATCAGGCGAGCGCTGAAGGTTTGGCCCGGATGCTCCGGCACCGAGAGTTGAGCTTGCATACCGGGGCGCACCACGCTGGCGTAGTTTTGGGGCACTGGCACATACAGGCGCAGCTGGTGGGTATCCGCGATGTCAAACAGTTCGGTGTCGCTGTCCGTATCGGCCTTGATCAACTGGCCAATGTCCGTATGGCGCGCAGTGATGGTCCCGGCGAAAGGCGCGCGAATGGTTTTGTAGGCTTCCAGTGAGCAAAGCCGTGCGAAATCAGCCTCGGCCGCTTGCGCATTGGCATGGGCGGCGGCCGCATTCGATTGCTTCTCGTCGGCTTCCTGACGTGACACCGAATGCGACGCCAGCAGGTGTTGCCAGCGCGAGGCCGTGGTCGCCGCCAGCTTTGCATTGGCCTGCGCTTGCAGCATCCGGGCGCGGGTTTGTGCCAGTTGCTGGTCCAGATCGGGGCTGTCGATCAACGCCAGCACCTGGCCCGCTTGCACCTTGCTGCCGATATCGCTTTGCCAGCTCTTGAGGTAGCCGTTCACCCGCGCCTGTATGGGCGCTTTGCTCCAGGCCTCAAGGTGGGCTGGCAAGCGCAAGGTATCGCCCCCGGCGTTTTGCCGGGGCTGGAACACGCTCACCACCGGCAAGGCAGCCGCTTGCGTCCACTGGCTGACCGCCTGCTCATGCCGGCTGCGGCTCGCCAGTCCGTTGGCCACCAGCAGGGCGGCCAGCGTCAGGCCGCCGATGCCCAGGTACATCAAGCGCGTGTGCGAAGGTGTTTGATCAGACGACATGGGGCGTTTCTCCAGCAGCGCGAGTGTCTTTTTGCCCGTGCACCAAGCTAAACACCACGGGCACGAATAACAGGGTGGCAACGGTGGCCAGCATCAGGCCGCCAATCATGGCGCGGCCCAGCGGGGCGTTTTGTTCTTGCGAGAGCGCCAGCGGCAGCATCCCGAACATCATCGCCAGCGCCGTCATGCAGACCGGTCGGAATCGGCTGTAGCCCGCTTCCAGCGCAGCCTTCAGTGCGTCGCCATGCTCAGCCAGGCGTTCGCGGCAAAAACTTACCACCAGAATCGAGTTGGCGGTCGCCACGCCCATGCACAAGATGGCGCCGGTCAGGGCTGGCACCGACAACGAGGTGCCGCTGAGGAACAGCATCCACACGATCCCGGCCAGGGCTGCGGGCAGGGCGGTGATGATGACGAACGGGTCCAGCCAGGACTGGAAGTTGACGACGATCAGCAGATAAATCAGGACCACGGCCCCCAGCAAGCCCACGCCGAGGCCGCTAAAGGCTTCGTGCAAGGCGTCGATTTGCCCGTGCAGGCTGACGATCGCGCCTTTGGGCCGCAGGTCGGCGGCGCTATCAATCACCTGTTGCACGTCGGCGGCCACGGCGCCCAAATCGCGCCCCTGAATGTTGGCGTATAGGTCGAGGGTCGGCTGGATGTTGTAGTGCGTGACCACGGCCGGGCTGTGTACGCGGCGCAGGGTGGCGAGCCCGCCGAGGATGTGCGACTGGCCGTTACTGCCCGTCACCGGCAAGGCTTCCAGGGCGGGCAGGCTGTCCAGCCGGTATTGCGGTGTGGCCGCGACCACCCCGTACGACACGCCATTTTGCGGGTTGAGCCAGAAGGTCGGCGCCACCTGCGAACTGCCCGCCAGGGACGCCACCATGCTGTTGGTCACATCACGCTCGGTAATGCCCAGCCCGCTGGCACGCTGACGGTCGACATCCACCTGCAATGACGGGTAGCCCACCGACTGCTGAATGCGCAGGTCGGCAATGCCCGGCACCTGCTGTAAACGGCGCTGCAATTGCAGGGCATAGGCGCGATTGGCAGCGTCATCACGTCCGGAAATCTTCACGTCCAGCGGCGCGGGCGCACCGAAGTTGAGAATCTGGCTACTGATGTCGGCGGGCATGAACGCAAATTGGCTGCCGGGGAAGCTGTCGGGCAGTACTTCGCGCAACGTTTTCACGTACGCGGCCGTCGGCCCATGATCGGCCGTGAGCGTGACCTGAATATCGCCGTCCTGCGGCCCGATAGTGCCGCTGCTGCTGTAGGCCATGTCGATCCCGCTTAATGGAATACCAATGTTGTCGACGATGCTGTCCACTTGATCGGCCGGGATCACCTCGCGGATGCGCGACTCAATGCGGTCGAATGCTGCGGCACTTTCCTCAATGCGCGTGCCCAACGGCAAGCGCACGTGCAACGCCAGGGCGCCAGCATCGGTAGCCGGAAAGAAGTCTTGCCCAAGGCTGGGCAACAACGCGAACGAGGCCAGTACACACCCCATAAACACCAGCAGGAACCGCTTGCGCCACGCCAGCGCCAGTGTCAGCAACCCGTAGTAACCGTCGCGCACGGTAGAAAAACGACGCTCGAACCCTTGCTGAAAGCGCAGCAGCGCCCGCACCGGCGCCGAGTGTGGCTGTTTGGGCTGTACGCCTTCGTGGTGATTGAGGTAGCTGTTTTCCGGGTGATGGCCGACGCCTTGCTCAGGCATATGGGGCTTGAGCAAAAACATCGCCAGCGTCGGCACCAGCGTGCGCGACAGCAGAAAGGAACTGCCCATGGCGAACATCACGGCCAGCGCCATCGGGCGGAACAGGTAGCCGGCAATGCCTTGCAACATAAACATCGGCACGAACACGATGCAAATGCACAACAGCGAGACAAACGCCGGGCCGACGATCTGTCTGGCGCCATCCAGGATGGCCTCACGCACCGACTTTCCCTGTTCAAGGTGCCAGTTGATGTTCTCGATGGTTACCGTGGCGTCGTCCACCAGAATGCCCACCGCCAGGGCCAGTCCGCCGAGTGTCATCACGTTCAGGGTTTGCCCGCTCAGCGCCAGCAACGCAATGGCCGCCAGTACCGCCAGCGGGATCGACACCGCAATGATCAGCGTCGAACGCCAACTGCCGAGAAACAGCAGAATCATGGCGCTGGTCAGCAAGGCGGCAATCACCCCCTCCTGCGCCACGCTGCCCACCGACTGTTTAACGAACACCGAGGCGTCGCCCAGCAACGAGGTTTTCAGTGACGGCGGCAGGGTCTCATTGATGCGCGGCAGCATCGCGCGAATGCCGTCGACGATGGACAGGGTCGAAATGTTGCCGTTTTTCAACGCCGGCATCAGCACTGCGCGGTGGCCGTCCACCCGCACGATGTTGGTTTGCGGCGGCGATCCGTCACGCACGTGGGCCACTTGGCCAATGGTAATCAACGCGCCGTTCACGGTTTTGATCGGCAAGTCGTTGAGTTCGTCGATGGCCTTGGGGCTGTTATTGAGCATCACCGTGTACTCATAGGTGCCGAGCTTGGCCGTGCCCACTGGGATGATCTGGTTTTGGGCCGCCAGTGCAGTGCCCACGTCCTGCGCCGACAAGCCCTTGGCGGCCAGCGCTTGGGGGTCGAGGTCGAGGGTAATCTGGCGCTGTTTGCCGCCCATGGGCGTGGGCATGGCCAGCCCGGGCAGGGCGCTGAGGGGCAAGCGAATGTTGTTCTGCACCAGGTCGCGGATGTGCGCTTCTGACAGCGTAGGGCTGGAGAACGCCAGTTGCAGAATCGGCACGGTGGAGGCGCTGTAGTTGAGGATCAGGGGTGGGGTAATGCCGGGCGGCATTTGTTTGAGCACGGTTTGCGACACCGCGGTGACTTGGGCGTTGGCCGTACGAATGTCGACGCCGGGCTGGAAGAATATTTTCACGATGCCCATGCCCGGCAACGATTGTGACTCGATGTGTTCGATGTCATTCACGGTGGTGCTGAGCGAGCGCTCATAGGTGTAAATCACCCGCCCCGCCATGTCGGCGGGCGCCAGCCCGGTGTATTGCCATACCACGGCAACCACCGGAATGCCGATGTCCGGGAACACGTCCGTGGGCGTACGCACGGCGGCCAGGGGGCCAATGATGCAGATGAAAATCGCCAACACCATAAATGTGTAGGGCTTGTGCAGTGCGGTCTTTACCAGCCCGAGCATGCCTGAACCTCCGGGGAGTGGAATTGCAAACCCCGGCAGTCTTGCCGCTGGAACCTAACGCGGCGCTTTCAGGCACGTGAAGGATCCTTTAAGAAAGGGCTGAAAATCCCTTCATTCACCTTCATTTGGCGCTGTGCCCGAAGGCGGCCAGGCTGATGGCCTGTGTGACGGAGGCAGGTCAGCCCCGTCGTGTCCATGGTCTGTTTTCGAGGCGCGTTGCGATGATTGTCAAACCCTTGCTGTTGATTCCGGGCCTGAGCCTTGCACTGTTACTGTCGGCCTGCGCCGGTCCCATGCCCGCGCAGGACCCGAGCGAGGCCTGGATTGGCCTCAAGGAAGAGGGCACTGGCGACCTGATGGCCGAGCGTGTGGATGGCAAAAACACCCGTGACGGGCGTTTTTTTGAGGTGACACCGGGCGCCCACCGACTGGACGTCACGTTGTTCGAAGGGGCCAGCGGTGATCAAAATCAGGTCGATTGCCAGGGTAACGTCAGCTACCAGGGCTTCAAGCCCGGCGGCCATTACCAACTCATCGAATCGAGCCTGGGCGCGCAGATCAGTGCCCGGCTGGTCGACGGGCAGGGCAAGGAAGTGGCCCACACGGCGGACTTCACCTGTCTGCCCGGTTAGCGTGAGGCCCCGGTGCCGGGCGCGCTAAAACGAGCGCACGATTTTGCCGAGGGTTTCCATGGCTTTTTCACAGGCTTCATCCCACGGGCTGCCGTAGTTGAGGCGGATGCAATTGCGAAACCGCTGGGTTGCCGAGAAGATCGGCCCCGGCGCGATGCTGATGCCTTGGGCCAGCGCCATCTGAAACAGCTTGAGCGAGTCCATCTGTTCGGGCAGCTCCAGCCACAGGAAGTACCCCCCCGTGGGCTGGCTGACACGGGTTTGCGCCGGGAAGTAACGGCCGATCGCGGCCAGCATGGCGCTTTGCTGTTCTTCCAGCGCGTACCGCAATTTACGCAGGTGACGGTCGTAACCGCCGTGTTGCAGGTAGTCAGCGATGGCCGCCTGCGCGGGCATTGACGCGCACAGCGAGGTCATCAGTTTCAGGCGTTCGACTTTTTGCGCGTAGCGACCCGCCGCCACCCAGCCGATCCGGTAGCCCGGCGCCAGGCTTTTGGCAAACGAGCCGCAATGCATCACCAGGCCTTCGGTATCGAAGGCTTTGGCCGGTTTAGGGGCGTGTTGGCCGTAATACAGTTCGGCGTACACGTCATCTTCGATCAACGGCACCTGATGGGTGCGTAACAGGTCGACCAGTGCCTGTTTCTTGGCATCGGGCATGCTCGCGCCAATCGGGTTCTGGAAGGTGGTCATGCACCACACCGCCTTGATCGGGTGACGCTCCAGGGTGTGTGCCAGCACCCCAAGGTCAATGCCGTCGCGCGGGTGCACGGGGATTTCCACGGCCTTGAGCTTGAGTCGCTCCAGCACTTGCAGGCAGGCGTAAAACGCTGGCGCTTCAATGGCCACCAGATCACCGGGTTCGGTCACCGCTTGCAGGCACAGGTTCAAGGCTTCCAGTGCCCCGTTGGTGATCAGCAACTCCTCCATCGGCAGCATCAGCCCGCCCACCATGTAACGCAGGGCAATCTGGCGCCGGAGTTGCGGGTTGCCGGGGGACATGTCGGTGACCACCATGCGCGGGTCCATTTCGCGGCTGGCGGTGGCCATGGAACGGGCCAGGCGCTGCAACGGAAATAATGTCGGGCTCGGGAAGGCCGAGCCAAAGGGCACGGTGTGCGGGTCCTTGATCGAATCCAGCACTGAAAACACCAACCCGCTGACGTCCACTTCCGTGGATTCGGTGACGTGGTTGCTGAACGCCGGTTCACAAAACGGGCTGGGTGTATGGGCGTTGACGAAATACCCGGAGCGCGGCTTGGCCCGGATCAAACCGCGGCGCTCCAGCAGGTAATAGGCCTGAAACACCGTGGACGGGCTGACGCCGTAAGTCTGGCTGGCATAGCGCACGGAAGGCACCCGTTGGCCGGGGCCGAGCACCCCGGAGCGGATCAGTTCGGCAATGTCGTCGGCAAATTTTTCGTAACGTTTCATGTGGGCAAGGCTCGGTCCGGCGTTATTCAAAAAGTTTCAGCACCGACACTCTACCTGTCGCCGCCGCGCATCGCAGCGGCAACCGGGCCGGTGTGTGCTCGGCGGGTACGCCTCAGCGGTTGAGCGGCGCCACGAAACGGCTGTCAGCCACACCGCGCACGCTGGGCTGATCGGTGTCCGTGACCACAAACGTGATGGTCTGCGAGCTGCTGGTCGGGCGATCGGCCAGCAGGGCAACCGAGACCGGCAGGTCGGTGATTTCGCCGGGTGCCAGGGTCAACTCGGTTTTACCTTGCAACTGGTAACCCTCGCCGTCCTTGAGCGACACGCGATAGTGCTGGGTGTCCTGGGTTTTGTTGATGATTTTCAGGCTGTAGATGTTTTCGATCTGGCCTTGGCTGTTCTCACGGAACAAGCCGCGGTCTTTGATCACATCCAGTGACACCATGCTGCGCTGGTTCAACGCCACCACCAGAGCACCGATCATGACCACCAGCACCACCGCATAGCCAATCAGGCGCGGGCGCAGCAGGTGGGTCTTGCCACCCTGCAATTCGTGTTCGGAGGTGTAGCGCACCAGCCCGCGGGCATAGCCCATTTTGTCCATCACTGAATCACAGGCATCGATACAGGCCGCACAGCCGATGCATTCCATCTGCAAGCCGTCGCGGATGTCGATACCGGTCGGACACACCTGCACACACATGTGGCAATCGATGCAATCGCCCAGCCCGGCCTGTTTGGGGTCGGACCCGCGTTTGCGCGGTCCACGGGATTCGCCACGCGCCACGTCATAAGAAATGGCCAGCGTGTCCTTGTCGAACATCACGCTCTGGAACCGCGCATACGGGCACATGTGCATGCACACGGCTTCACGCAGCCAGCCGGCGTTGATGTAGGTGGCGCCGGTGAAGAACAGCACCCAGAACAGACTGACGCCGGCCATTTCCAGGGTCAGCAGTTCTGTGGCCAGCGGCCGAATGGGTGTGAAATAGCCGACAAACGTCAATGCCGTCATCACGCTGATCGCCAGCCACAGCGAATGTTTGGCGGTACGGCGCACGACTTTTTTGATGCCCCAGGGCGCCGCCTTGAGCTTGATGCGCTGGTTACGGTCGCCTTCGGTGACCTTTTCGCACCACATGAATAACCAGGTCCAGGTGCTTTGCGGGCAGGTGTAGCCACACCACACGCGTCCTGCAAACACCGTAATAGTGAACAAACCGAACGCGGCGATGATCAATAGCCCTGACAACAGGATGAAGTCCTGAGGCCAGAAGGTGGCGCCAAAGATGTGGAACTTGCTTTCGGACAGGTCCCACAAGACGGCCTGGCGGCCGTCCCAACTGAGCCAGACAGTGCCGAAGAACAGCAGAAACAGAAACCCGGCGCCGATTAATCGAAGGGTACGGAACAGGCCAGAAAAACTACGGGTATGAATCGCGTTATCGCTGGACGGGCTTTTGGGTTTTGCGGCTCGAGGTCGAGAAGCCTCAAATGATTCAAGAATCTGGACGGGAATGTGTTCGCTCATGGTCTTCGCTCATCAGCCTCCATCAGGCCGGAGCACTATGCCGGGGGAACTGATTGCATAACAGGCTCAGCTATCTGTTTTAAAAGCGGATCAGATGGTTTTTTCGAGGTGCCTGCGACAACCGGCTGCACCCCGCTGAAGAGCAGTATTTATGGCGTGTCAGCTTGTAACCGAATGCGTCTTGGATGATGCTGATCGAGATCAAGGAAAATGCGACTCACCTGACAGCAGAGCTCCAGAATTGAGTAGGGTGAGCCAGCACTTATGTGTGTGTTGAGGAGTAAATGAATGTCAGCCGGGGCGAGGTTCGAACCAGGTTCAGAGGCAGATGGAATAAGAAGCGGCCTGGAGCTGCCGCAGATCGTGATCGAAAACACCCAGCCGGTTGTTGATTTCGGCCAGCAACCAGCCAAGGCCGTGGTCGGCCAGTTATTAAAAGTCACCAGTCATGCGTATTGCCTCACGTCCGGACCACTGGCAGTGATTGTGCGCTGGCGGCATGTCGACAGCAGTGACGGCGACAGCCTGCACCTGCATACCTTGGGCAATCGCGTGTGGTACGGCCAGATCCTGATCGATCAACCGGGGCCCCATGTGTTTTGCATCGACGCGTGGATCGACAGCTATGGCGGTTATTGCCTGGCGCTGGAAAAAGCGCTGCAGACAGGCGAGCCGCTGCAATCACTGATCGATACCGGGCTAGCGCATATCGTGCAGGCGCTCGGACGGTGTGATGAGGAGCGACAACACCCGTTAAAGGCGCTGCACTACCACGTGAGGCGTTTGTCGCCGCCTGAGCAAGTGGCCTGTTTGATGAATGAACGCACCAAAGGCTTGATGCGTGATGCCCAGCCGCGTACCTGCTTGACCCTCAGCCCTGAATACCCGCTGTACGTGGTGCGTTGACAGCTGCGGTGAGCACCGGGGTCACGGTGCTCACCGTGCAGGCCAAGGTAGGGTTCAGATCGGTGAACCTTTGCTGGTGGCGTGTCGCATGGTCCGTTGATCCACCGCGCCTGCGCCGACCAAGGTTTCTGCCTCTTCCTCGGTAATGGCGATGCGTGCGTGGCCCACCCGTGCTTCTGATAGGCCCGAAGGGTTGTTGTTCATGACGATGATCTTGGGTAACTGCACCTGTAACTCGCCTTCACTGCGTGAAAAGACGCAGATGCCGCGATTTTGATCGATGACAAAGCTCATGGTGACTCTCCTTAATCTGAACCCCTTAAGCCGCGGGGTTGCCCTTGATGGGTGGTGTCTGGCTGGGTGGGTCGCCCACCGGCTTTGGATCGGCCAGCGGTGGGTCCTGTTCAGGAACCGGTGGCGGGTCAGAGGGCGGGATCACCGGATCGTCAATGTTCGGGTCCGGCGTGTGCGCAGGAATCGGAATACTCATCAGTAGGCCTCGTGGCTTTTTCAACGGCGGATAAACGTCAGGTCGTCAAGGGGTTGACCGGTGACCTGCGCAAAACACTCCCGCCACACGACCAACGGAGCCTTGTAAAACAGTCTGAACTTTTAATCCGGATGCTGCCTCCCAAGCTAGGTGTCCGGTGTCAATGCCGGAAAATGCTTTGAAACGACACACGTTAGCGTCCATGGGCGTGAGGAGTGATGCTCGATGACTGCTGATTTCCAGGATTCAGATTCAACCGCTGTATTGCCTCTGTCCCATGCGCTGCTGCTGCCGCGTATTGCCATCGAAAGCACCTCCCCGGTGCTGGAAAACGGCCAGTTTGCCGTCAAGGCAACCCAAGGGCGGACGGTGGACGTCACCAGCAAGGTCTTCACCGATGGCCACGATCAACTGGCCGTGATGCTGCATTGGCGCCGTGCCGAGCAGCAAGAATGGTCCACCGCGGCCATGACGTTCGTGGGCAATGATGGCTGGGCGGGGCAGTTCGAGGTGCCGTTGCAGGGACGCTATGAGTTCTGCATCGAAGCCTGGATCGATCGCTTTGCCAGCTTTTGCCACGAGCTGGAGAAAAAACACCAGGCCGGGGTGCCGGTGAGCCTTGAGCTGCAAGAAGGCCGCGTGCTGGTGCAACACGCCATTGAGCGCACCCAGGGTGAGCTTCAGGCGCAGTTGCAGACGCTGTTGATTCAACTGACCGGTTTGCTCGAAACCGAACAGGTGGCGCTGTTTCTCCATGAAAGCAGCGCTCACCTCATGGCGCAGGCGCAATATCACGCCTACGTCAGCCTCAGTCCTCGCTACCCGGTCGAGGTGGAACGCCCGCTCGCCGAGTTCGCCAGCTGGTACGAACTGTTCCCGCGTTCGATGACCCACGATCCCGCCCGGCACGGCACCTTTAATGACGTGATCGAGCGGCTGCCGATGATTCACGACATGGGCTTTGACGTGCTGTATTTTCCGCCGATTCACCCCATCGGCCGCCGTCATCGCAAGGGGCCCAATAACACCCTGCAAGCCGGGCCGGACGATCCCGGCAGTCCGTATGCCATCGGCAGCGAAGAAGGCGGGCACGAGGCGATTCACCCGCAGTTGGGCACCCGCGACGATTTTCGCCGTCTGGTGCAGGCCGCCGCTTCCCACGGGCTGGAGATCGCGCTGGATTTCGCCATCCAGTGCTCCCAAGACCACCCCTGGCTGACCCAGCATCCCGGCTGGTTCAACTGGCGCCCGGACGGCACGATCCGCTATGCGGAAAACCCGCCGAAAAAATACCAGGACATCGTCAACGTCGATTTCTATGCGCCGGATGCGATTCCTTCGCTGTGGCTGGCCCTGCGCGACATTGTGCTGGGCTGGGTGCAAGAAGGGGTCAAGCTGTTCCGCGTGGACAACCCTCACACCAAACCGCTGCCGTTCTGGCAATGGCTGATTGCCGACGTGCGTAGCGCGCACCCCGAGGTGATTTTTCTGGCCGAAGCCTTCACCACCCCGGCGATGATGGCGCGACTGGGCAAAGTGGGTTACTCCCAGAGCTACACCTATTTCACCTGGCGCAACACCAAGGCCGAGCTGACCCAGTACTTCACCGAGCTCAACCAAAGCCCGTTGCGCGAGTGCTTTCGGCCCAACTTCTTCGTCAACACCCCGGACATCAACCCGCGCTTTCTACAGGAGTCGGGGCGTGCGGGGTTCTTGATCCGCGCCGCGCTGGCCGCCATGGGCTCGGGGTTATGGGGCATGTATTCGGGGTTTGAGCTGTGCGAGTCCGCCGCCTTGCCGGGACGGGAGGAATACCTGGATTCCGAGAAGTACCAGATCCGCCCCCGTGACTTCACCGCGCCCGACAACATCGTGGCCGAGATTGCCCAGCTCAACCGCATCCGCCGACAAAACCCGGCCTTGCACACGCATCTGGGCGTGACGTTCTACAACGCCTGGAACGACAACATTCTGTATTTCGGCAAGCGCAGCGCCGATGGCAGCAACTGTGTGCTGGTGGCCATCAATCTGGACCCGCATCACGTGCAAGAGGCTCATTTTGAATTGCCTTTGTGGGAAATGGGCTTGCCCGACGATGCCGCCACCTGTGGCGAAGACTTGATGAGCGGCCATCGCTGGACCTGGTACGGCAAAACCCAATGGACGCGGCTTGATCCAGCGGTCCAGCCCTTCGGCATCTGGCGCATCAAACCTCTTTAACCGAGCCTTGAGCCGCTGCCCGGGCGGCCTCGCGCGTGCGAATCAGCAGGTATTACTCATGGCAAAGAACGTCGCAACCGCAAGTTTTATCAACGACCCGCTCTGGTACAAGGACGCGGTGATTTATCAAGTGCACGTGAAATCGTTTTTCGACTCCAACAATGATGGAATCGGCGATTTTCCGGGCCTGATCAGCAAACTCGATTACATCGCGGAGCTGGGGGTCAACACCCTGTGGCTGCTGCCGTTCTACCCATCGCCACGGCGTGACGATGGCTACGACATCGCTGATTATCGCGGCGTCCACCCGGATTACGGCACCCTGGCCGATGTGAAGCGCTTCATCGCTGAAGCCCACAAGCGTGGCCTGCGGGTCATTACCGAACTGGTGATCAACCACACCTCTGACCAACACCCCTGGTTTCAAAAGGCGCGGCACGCCAAACCCGGCTCCAAGGCCCGGGATTATTACGTGTGGTCCGACACCGACGAAAAGTACGACGGCACGCGCATCATCTTTCTCGACACCGAAAGCTCAAACTGGACGTGGGACCCCGTCGCGGGCCAATACTATTGGCACCGTTTCTACTCCCACCAACCCGACCTCAACTTCGACAACCCGCAGGTTATGAAAGAAGTGCTGGCGGTGATGCGTTATTGGCTGGACATGGGCATCGATGGCCTGCGCCTGGATGCCATTCCGTACTTGATCGAGCGCGACGGCACCAACAATGAAAACCTGCCCGAAACCCATCAGATTCTGAAACAGATCCGTGCCGAAATTGATGCGCACTACCCGGACCGCATGCTGCTGGCCGAGGCCAACCAATGGCCCGAGGACACCCAGCAGTACTTCGGTGACACCGACGGCATCAATGGCGACGAATGCCACATGGCGTTCCATTTCCCCTTGATGCCGCGCATGTACATGGCGCTGGCGCAGGAAGATCGCTTTCCGATCACCGACATCCTGCGCCAGACCCCGGAAATCCCCGCCAATTGCCAGTGGGCGATCTTTTTGCGCAACCACGATGAGCTGACGCTCGAAATGGTCACCGACAAAGAACGCGATTACCTGTGGAATTACTACGCTGCGGACCGTCGTGCGCGGATCAACCTGGGCATCAGGCGGCGCCTGGCACCCTTGATGGAACGCGACCGTCGGCGCATTGAGCTGCTCAACAGCCTGTTGCTGTCCATGCCCGGCACGCCCACCTTGTATTACGGCGATGAAATCGGCATGGGCGACAACATCTATCTGGGCGACCGTGACGGCGTGCGCACCCCCATGCAGTGGTCGATTGACCGCAATGGCGGGTTTTCGCGTGCCAACCCGGCCAGCCTGGTGCTGCCGCCGATCATGGACCCGTTGTACGGCTATCAATCCGTCAACGTCGAGGCCCAGTCCGGCGACCCGCACTCGTTGCTCAACTGGACTCGCCGGTTGCTGGCCGTGCGCAAGCAACAGCAAGCCTTCGGCCGCGGCAGCCTGAAAATGCTGTCACCGAGCAACCGCAGGGTGCTGGCCTACATTCGCGAATACACCGACAGCCAGGGTAAGAACGAAACCCTCCTGTGCGTGGCCAACGTGTCGCGCAGCGCCCAAGCGGTTGAACTGGACCTCAGCGAGTACGGCGGCCGGGTGCCGGTGGAAATGCTCGGCGGCAATGCATTCCCGCCGATTGGCCAGTTGCACTTCATGCTGACGCTGGCGCCATATGGCTTCTACTGGTTCCTGCTGGCGCCGGAAAGCCAGATGCCGGGCTGGCACGCCGAGCCGGTACAAAGCCTGCCGGAGCTGGTCACGCTGGTGATCAAAAAACGCATTGAAGAAGTGCTCGAAGCGCCGACCCGCACCACCCTGGAGCGCGTCACCCTGCCTGCCTGGCTGCCCAAGCAGCGCTGGTACGGGCAAAAAGGCGCGCCTATCGAGCACGTGGAGTGGGTGTACGGCACACGCCTGGGGCAGGCCGACACGCCGATGTTGCTGACCGAGGTGCGGGTGACCGCGGGCGGTCAGCCGCGTCGCTATCAACTGCCGCTCGGGGTCGTGGGTGAAGATCAGCCCGTCAGCGCCCTGGCTCAGCAATTGGTCCTGTGCCGCGCTCGACGGGTGCGTCAGGTCGGATTTATTACCGATGCGTTCAGCCTTGAACCGTTTGTGCGCACGGTGTTGAGCCACCTACACGCCGGTACGGTGCTGGACAGCGACGCAGGTCAGATCCGGTTCACCCCGACCGCGCAGTGGGCTGAACAGGGTCTGGATGAAAACAGCGAGATTCGTTACCTGTCGGCCGAGCAGTCCAACAGCTCGGTGGTGGTCGGCGGCACCCTGGTGCTCAAACTCATTCGTCAGCTCAGCACCGGCGTGCACCCGGAGCTGGAAATGGGCGCTTACCTCACGGCGGCGGGCTACCCGAATATTTCTCCGTTGCTCGGTGCCGTGGAGCGCCATGACGCCGACGGCGAAAGCACCTTGCTAATGATCGCCCAAGGCTATCTGAGCAATCAGGGCGATGCGTGGACCTGGACCCAAAACAATCTGGAGCGCGCCATACGTGACGAACTGGCGGATGCCATGTCCGAACACGATCAGCACTACAACGCCCTCGGCGAGCTGGCCGACTTTGCGGCCGTGCTGGGCCGCCGGCTGGGCGAAATGCATCAGGTGCTGGCCAGCGCGACCGACAACCCGGATTTCACGCCGCAGACCACCGGCGCGAAAGAGGCACGCCATTGGGCCACGGCCATCAGTCGGCAGGTCCACGCGGCGTTGCAGCAACTCGACGCTCACCTGTCGCAGTTGCCCACCGAGGATCAGGCGCAGGTCAAGCACTGGCTCAAACATGAGCGCGAGATCGGCGCTTACATCACCTCCCTGGCCGATCACACCCTTGGCGGCCCCCTGATTCGCGTGCATGGCGACTTGCACTTGGGGCAGGTGCTGGTGGTGCAGGGCGATGCGTATTTCATCGACTTTGAAGGTGAACCGGCGCGGCCCTTGCAAGAAAGACGCAGCCGTCACAGCCCGTACAAAGACCTCAGCGGGCTGCTGCGTTCGTTCGACTACGCCGCCGCCATGGCGGTGGCGCAGGTGCAACAGGCGGACCATTCGCCCGAGGCCGACCTGGCTCGCCAGCGCGTGGTCGAGCGTTACCTTGAGCAAGCGCGCGGTGCCTTGACGCAGGCGTATTCCCACGCAACAGCTAATCTGGCTTCAGGCTGGAAGGTGGAGGGTGGCCCGCAGGCTGCACTGACCCTCTTCAGCCTGGAAAAGGCGGCCTATGAAGTGATCTATGAAGCGGCCAACCGGCCTGCCTGGCTACAGGTTCCACTGCGCGGGCTGAGCGCCTTGCTCAGTCAGGTGCCAGGCATGTCCAAGCCTTTGAACGGAGAGAAACAATGAGTGCTGGCAAGGATCTGGGTAAGGCACGTGGTGGTTTATTGCCCACTCGGCAAGACATTGAGGCGTTGATTAACGCCGAGCACCGCGATCCTTTTTCGGTGTTGGGCCCCCACGCGGACGGGCAAGGGGGGTATTGCATTCGGGCGTTTTTACCCCAGGCGTTGAGCGTCAATGTGGTCGACCGCGAAACAGGCGACGTGCTGGGGCCGTTGTCGTGCCCTGACGTGCCGGGGTTGTTCGTCGGCCAGTTCGCCGAGCCGCGTGCGTACGCATTGCGTATCCAGTGGGCCGGGGGCGAGCAAACCAGCGAAGACCCCTACAGCTTCGGCCCGCTGTTGGGCGAGATGGACCTTTACCTGTTTGCTGAAGGCAATCACCGCGACCTCAGCCATTGCCTGGGCGCTCAGGTGATGAGCGTCGACGGCGTCCCCGGCGTGCGCTTTGCCGTGTGGGCGCCCAATGCCCGGCGCGTGTCGGTGGTGGGCGATTTCAATATCTGGGATGGCCGCCGCCACCCGATGCGCCTGCGCCATCCGAGCGGGGTGTGGGAAATTTTTATCCCGCGTTTGCAGGCGGGTGAAGCCTACAAATACGAAATTCTGGGTGAACACGGGATTTTGCCGCTCAAGGCCGACCCCATGGCACTTGCCACGCAACTGCCGCCGCAGACCGCGTCCAAAGTCGCCTCGCCGCTGGCGGTGGACTGGCAGGACCAGGACTGGATGCAGGCCCGTGGCCAGTTGCAACGCCCCGACGCGCCGTTGTCGATCTACGAACTGCACGTCGGGTCGTGGCAGTGCGAAGTGGACGAGGTGGGCGAAGTGGCCCGCCAATACACCTGGCACGAACTGGCGCAGCGGCTTATCCCTTACGTGCGCGAGATGGGCTTCACCCACATCGAGCTGATGCCGATCATGGAACACCCGTTCGGCGGCTCTTGGGGCTATCAGCCGCTGTCGCAATTCGCTCCGAGTGCGCGGTATGGCTCGCCGGATGACTTCGGCGCGTTTGTGAATGCCTGTCACGTGGCGGGTATCGGCGTGATTCTGGACTGGGTGCCGGCGCATTTCCCCAATGACGAGCACGGTCTGGCCCAGTTTGATGGCACGGCGCTGTACGAATACGCCAACCCGCTCGAAGGCTTCCACAAAGACTGGAACACCCTGATCTACAACCTGGGCCGCACCGAAGTTCACGGTTTTATGCTGGCGTCCGCGCTGCACTGGCTCAAAGACTTCCACATCGACGGGCTGCGGGTGGATGCAGTGGCGTCCATGCTGTACCGCGATTATTCGCGTCAACCCGGTGAGTGGATCCCGAACCGGCATGGCGGGCGGGAGAACCTGGAAGCCATCGACTTTTTGCGCCACCTCAACGATGTGGTGGCACTCGAAGCCCCCGGCGCGCTGATGATCGCTGAAGAGTCCACGGCCTGGCCGGGCGTCAGTCAGCGCACCGATGAAGGCGGGTTAGGGTTTTCCTACAAGTGGAACATGGGCTGGATGCATGATTCGCTGCACTACATTCAGCAAGACCCGGTTTACCGCGCGCACCACCACAACGAGTTGAGCTTCGGGCTGGTGTATGCCTGGACCGAGCGCTTCATCCTGCCGATCTCCCACGACGAAGTGGTGCACGGCAAACACTCGTTGATCGACAAAATGCCCGGTGATCGCTGGCAGAAGTTTGCCAACTTGCGGGCGTACCTGAGTTTCATGTGGACCCATCCGGGCAAAAAGCTGTTGTTCATGGGCTGCGAGTTTGGCCAGTGGCGCGAGTGGAACCACGATCAGCAACTGGACTGGTACTTGCTGCAATACCCCGAACACCAAGGCGTGCAGAAACTGGTGGGTGACTTGAACCGCCTGTACCGCGATTGCCCGGCCCTGCACGACCAGGACGACGTGGCGCAGGGCTTTCAATGGCTGATCGGCGATGACGCCACCAACAGCGTGTACGCATGGTTGCGCTGGAGCAAAGACGGCCAGCCGCTGCTGGTGGTGGCCAACTTCACCCCCGTGCCGCGTCAGGGATACCGGATTGGCGTGCCGTTTGCGGGCACCTGGCAAGAAGTGCTCAACAGCGACGCCGATACTTACGCGGGCTCCAACTATGGCAACGGCGCAGGCGTGGGCACTGAGCCGCTGCCCAGCCACGGGCAAACCCATTCACTGGCCCTGAACCTGCCACCGCTGGGGGTGTTGATCCTTAAACCGCACTGACCGGTCACTGCCGGGGCACGCCCCGGCAGTGACTAGCGGCAGTGACTACAAATGCACCTCGACCGACAACGGCAAATGGTCCGATAGGTGAGTCCAGGGTTTGCCGTCGAGGATTTGCGGGTTGCGGCTGCGGGCGTTGCGCAGGTAAATGCGGTCCAGCCTCAGCAGGGGCCAGCGCGCCGGGTAGGTTTTCGCCAGTTTGCCGTGGTGGCGCTCGAAGGCCTCATGCAGGTCGTCTCGCTGCCTGAGCGCGGCGTTGCCTTGCTGTTTCCAGTCGTTGAAGTCCCCGGCGATGATGACCGGGTCTTCGGGCGGCAAGGACTTGAGCAGTTGGTTGAGCAACACAATCTGTAACTGGCGATGACTCTCCAGCAAGCTCAAGTGCACGCAAATCGCGTGCACCTGGTCATGGCCGGGTACATCCAGTACGCAGTGCAGCAGGCCGCGGCGTTCCGGGCCGGTGATGGAGACGTCCAGATTGCGCCACGATTTGATCGGGTATTTGGACAGCACGGCATTGCCGTGGTGGCCGTCCGGGTAAACCGCATTGCGACCGTAGGCAAAATCGTTCCACATGCTGTCGGCCAAAAACTCGTACTGCGACATGGCAGGCCATTGGTCGTAGCGCGACGCATGTTTCTCATGCTCGCCGAGCACTTCCTGCAAAAACACCAGATCGGCCCCGGTGCTGCGCACGGCGTCGCGCAGTTCCGGCAGGATGAAACGTCGATTGAAGGCGGTAAACCCCTTGTGGGTGTTGACGGTCAGCACCTTCATGCGGTGCACGGCAGGCGCTGTCAGCGGAGCAGGGGGTTCAAGGTTGTTACCGGCTATATCGAGGGTCATGGTCTCTCCTGTGCGTGGGGTCACCTGGGTTCGACGCATGCCGAGACAGGCCGTTCAGGTGCGGCACTGCCTTTTTATAGCGCGTCGGGTCGCGACCCCGCTTGATGTTGGTCATGTTCGGCCACGCTAAGCAGCGACCTTAAGTAATCACCAAAACCGCCTGCGGCGCGGCAGTCGAGCCGGGCGCTGGTGATGACTTGCGGGCGGTGGCTCCAGGCGATGGACGCGCCGCACGCCTCCAGCTGCTTGACCAGGTGCACGTCTTCGTGACACGCCAGCGGCTGGAATCCCCCGGCGCGCCGGTAGGCGTTGGCACTGAAGCCCAGGTTGGCGCCATGGATATGTCGATGGCCGTCCCGTGCTTGATAGGCCGCCTGGTAGCGGGCGCGGGCCGCCTCATCGATGGCGCTGCCCCAGTCTTCGACGGTCACCGTGCCGCACACCGCGTCTTTGCCCAACGCCAACTGCGCCACCAGCCAATCTTCGGCCACGCGGCTGTCGGCATCGGTACACGAGATCCAGCGTGCGCCGCGTTCCAACAGCCATTGCGCACCGGCGCCACGGGCGGCGCCCACGTTACGGGCATTAATCGCCAGCACGTCGACGTCGTATTGCGCCGCAATGTCGGCCGACAGGTCGTCGCAACTGTCGAGCACCACCAGCACGCGCACCGGTTCTGCCTTGAGCTGCGGATGACGGCTGGCGCTGAGCACGGCATGCAGGCAATGGGCAATCAGTGCCTGTTCGTTATGCGCGGGAATCAGCACGCCGATCATCGCAATCCCTCCAGGCTGGCTACAGACATAGGGTCGCGACCCCACACTTCAAGGATGAAATCGTCTTCAACGTGCTGCGCCAGTCGCGGCCAGCTCAACGCGTTGTGGAGCAGGGCGTGCACCTCGTCACCGGTCAGCGCGCAGCCTTCGATGGGCGCTCGCCAGTGACAGGCCAGCAGTTGGCCGTCGGGGGGCAGGCTGAGCAGGGCCAGTTCGATCAACTCTTCCAGCGCTTTAGGGTCCAGGTAATACGCCACTTCGCTGATGACGATCAGGTCGAAGCGGCGCTCGGGCCACTGTTCAGGCACGCGGCTTTTGCGCACTTCAACGTTGGGGCAGTCGCTCAGACGCTGGCGCGCCAGTTCCACGGCCTTGGCCGAGGTGTCGCACGCCAGCAGCCAATCGGTACGCTGCGCCAGCCCGGCGCTTAACTCGCCATTGGCGCAGCCCACCTCGAAAATCGCCGGGTAATGCTGGCGCGGCAGGCTGGCCAGGGTGATGGCGCGCTTGCGTTGTTCATACCAACGCTCGCGAAAGGCCCACGGGTCATTGTTGTGGGCGTAGAGCTGATCAAAAAAAGCAGTCGAGACACTCATGGTTCATCCCTGTACAAAAACAACTTCATAGGGTTGCAGCAACCGTTCCAGCGCCAGTGCGCCGAGTACCGGCCCGGCACCGGTGCTCGGGTCTTCGTGGATCTGGCTGGTGAAGGCCTGCGCGGCATAGCGTTTGCGCGCCACCGCGTGGGCGCTGAGGTCGATGCGTCGTGCGCGTTCCCACGGCACGCGCGGGTCGTCGTCATGCGCCCAGTGCCAGGTCCAGATCGGCAGTTCATGCACGCAGGCGCCCACGTTGGCCGCCGCTTGGCGGCTGGCGCGGCCGACGGCGTCGTGATCGCAGTGGCCATCGCGGCACCACGTGCTGAACACCACATCGTCCGGTTCAAGGTGCTGTTCGATAAAGGCGGTGAGCAACGCTTCATCGGCCGCCACCTGGCTGTCAGCAAAACCGCCCCGGACCCAGTGCAGTTCAGTCACCGGCAGGCCCAGGCGGGTCAAGGCTTCTTCCGATTCGAGGGCGCGTTGGTACGCCAAATCGCACGCGGGCCATAAGCTGGAGCCGGGATGGCTGGCGGTGCCATCCGTGACCGAGATCAGCAACAGCGGGCGGTTGAGGGTGTTGATCAGTTGCAGCAGGCCGCCGGTGCCCAACACTTCGTCGTCCGGATGCGGGGCGACGATGACCGCCCGCGAGCCTTGCGGCAACAGTTCGGTCACCTCCACCGACGGCAAATTGGCCAGCCGTTGAGAGTCGCGCCAGTGTTGCAGCGGTGTGCCGCTGCCCACAATCAGGTTTTCTTTCATAGGGGCCAGTGCCTGCGAGGCGTTTGCGCGGCCCATTCGCCCAAGGCTTCCAGGTCGCGTTCAGCATGACTTTGGCGCAGGTAAACCGGCAGGTCGGCGCTCAGGCGGGCAAAGTGCGGGTCTTTGCAAAACGGCCCGGCCCCTAGTGCGCGGCCGACGTGGCGAAGCACCTGTTCGGCAACGTCTTCGACCTGCGCCCGGGTTTGCCGGGCCAGTGCCTGACAGTCGGCGGTGGGCGCTTCGTCCAGCTGCCCTGCGCACACGATAAGGGTGTTGCGTGCCCCGAACAGCGCCGCCTGCACCGCGCCCAAATGCGCCAGTGCATGGGGTTCGGCGCGTTGGGCAGCGTGTTGTTGCAGGGACTCGCCCAGCCGGTATGCCGCGCCATACCAGCACGCGGCAATGCCGATGGCGCCCTGCCAAAAGCCGGGGCGATGCAAATAGTCGCCGGGTTGCCCCACGCGGGTGCAGGGCACCTGCTCAAACAGAATGTCGACACTGGCCGTCGCCGCCATGCCCACGGCTTCCCAGCCTTCACTGGAAACGCTGACCCCCGGCTGTTGCATGTCGACCGCCACCAGTTGCTGGCCGCCTTGTTCATCCCAGACCGTGAGCAACCCGTGACTGACCACGCCCGCCCCTGAGCACCAGGCTTTACGCCCGCTGATTTGCCAGTGGCCGTTCACCTCGCGCAGGTGCACGCGGGCATTGGGCGGCTCGGCGGCCCACAGGCCCCACGTGCTGCCGGGAGGCACCGGCCGGGCGCCCAGTTCACGCAGCGTGGCCAGTGCATCGGTGTGGCCTTCGTACACTTTGCACAGCCCCAAGTCATGCCCGGCCACCAGCGCCAGTTGCTGCCAGCGTTGCAGGGTCAATCCGCTGCCGGGCAGGGGCAATTGATCCAGCCCGGCCTCGACCATGTGCCGCAAGCACTGCCCCAGTGCCTGCGGGGTGTTCAGGGGCGAGGCACAATCTTCGAGAAAATCATGCAGATTCATGGTCAGCCCGCGTCCTTGAGATGCTCCAGTTCGAACAGCACCACCGAACGGCCGTTAACGCCGTAAGTGCTGCCGAACGCCAGGGTGTGCGGGCGCTTGAAGTCCGGGTCGAAGGTGTCGAACTTGCAGATCCAGCCTGTGCCTTCAGGCACGTGGGGCAAAATGAAGTCCACGCCGTCATGCTGGGCGTTGAACGCGATCAGCAAGGTGGCATCGGCGCCTGAGCGCTGGACCCCGGACACCTGCGCCCGGCCGTCGAGCAGCATGCCGAAACTGCGGCTTTGCGGGTCTTCCCACTGTTCGATGGACATTTCATTGCCATCCGGGGCCAGCCACGTGACGTCCTTGACCCCCAGCTCCTCGTTGTAATGCCCCACCAGAAAGCGGCTACGGCGCAGGATCGGGTAGCTGTTGCGCAGTTTGATCAGGCGCTTGACGAACTTGAGCAACGACTTGCCGTCTTCGTCCAGGTCCCAGTTGATCCAGCCGATTTCGCTGTCCTGACAGTAGGCGTTGTTATTGCCGTGCTGGGTCCGGGCGAATTCATCCCCGGCGACGATCATCGGTGTGCCTTGGGCCAGCAGCAGGGTGGCAAAGAAGTTGCGCATCTGGCGCAGGCGCAGGGCATTGATTTCGGGGTCGTCGGTCGGCCCTTCGACGCCGTGGTTCCATGACAGGTTGTTGTTGCTGCCGTCCTGGTTGTTTTCGTCGTTGGCTTCGTTGTGCTTGTCGTTGTAGGACACCAGGTCGTGCAGCGTGAAGCCATCGTGGGCGGTGATGAAGTTGACCGAGGAATAAGGTCGCCGTCCGCGCTGGTTGTACAGCTCGCCGGAGGCGGTCATGCGTGCCGCGAAGTCGGCCAGTTGCCCGTCATCGCCTTTCCAGAAGGCCCGCACGGTGTCGCGAAAGCGGTCGTTCCACTCGGCCCAGCCCGGCGGGAAGCCCCCGACTTGGTAGCCGCCGGGGCCGCAGTCCCAGGGTTCTGCGATCATTTTCACTTGCCGCAGCAACGGGTCCTGACGGCAGGCCACGAGGAAACTGTGTCGCTCGTTAAAACCGTCGTGGTAGCGGCCCAGAATCGTGGCCAGGTCAAAGCGGAACCCGTCGACATGCATCTCATGGGCCCAATAGCGCAGCGAGTCGGTGACCATTTGCAGCACGCACGGGTGGCTCAGGTCTAACGTGTTGCCGGTGCCGGAATCGTTGATGTAGTAGCGCTTGTCGTCTGGCATCAGGCGGTAGTACGACGCGTTGTCGATGCCGCGCATGGACAGGGTCGGGCCTTGCTCGTTGCCCTCGGCAGTGTGGTTGTAGACCACGTCCAGAATCACTTCGAGCCCGGCCTCGTGCAGGTGCGCGACCATTTCCTTGAATTCGGCGATTTTACCGCTGGCCAGGTAGCGTGGGTCGGGGGCGAAGAACGCAATGCTGTTGTAGCCCCAGTAGTTGGTCATGCCCTTTTGCAGCAGGTGCTGGTCGTTGACGAACGCATGCACCGGCAGCAGCTCGACGCTGGTGACCCCGAGTTTGCGAATGTGCTCGATCACCTCATCCACCATCAACCCGGCAAAGGTGCCGCGCACGGCGTCCGGCACATCGGGGTGGCGCATGCTGATGCCGCGCACGTGGGTTTCATAAAAGATGGTTTTGTCCCACGGCACGATCAGGCGGTGGTCGTGGCCCCAGGTATGGGCCGGGTCGATGACTTTGCATTTGGGCACGAACGGCGCGCTGTCGCGTTCATCGAAGCTCAAATCGCCGTCCGGGTGGCCGATGGTGTAGCCGAACAGGGCTTCTGACCACTTGAGTTCGCCCACCAATTGTTTGGCGTAGGGGTCGATCAGCAATTTGTTGTGGTTGAAGCGATGACCGTTTTGTGGGTCATACGGGCCGTAGACCCGGTAGCCGTAGATCTGGCCGGGGTGCGCATCGGGCAAGTAGCCGTGGTAGGTCTCGTCGGTGTACTCCGGCAGTTCGATGCGTTCGAGTTCCACTTCACCGGTTTCATCAAACAGGCACAGCTCGACCTTGGTGGCGTTGGCCGAAAAAATCGCGAAGTTAACACCTAGCCCGTCCCATGTGGCGCCGAGCGGGAAGGGCAGGCCCTCCCTGAGGCGTGAGGGTTCAACGTCCGGTGTAACGGGTGGGGCTGACTTGCGCTTGGTCATGGTGACTCCTGGCTGTATCGAGGGCTTCACAAACGGCAGGCAAAGCACGGCCGTCAGGCATTACGGTCCTGTTAAAAACGGGGTGCGGTGCGGTGCGTCAGGGCGTGGCGCACCGGGCAGTCAAGAGGCGGGTTTGCGCGGTGCGCGCGGTTTTTTCGCCGCGGGCGCTTTGGCCGCCGGTTTCACACTGGCGGCCGGTGCGGCCTTGGACTTGGCTTTGCTGGCGGCGGCCTTTTTGGGGGTCAGCGCTTCGGCCTGGGCCAGCGTAACGGCCATTTCCCAGTGACGTGCTTCCTGACCTTCGGGTTTGCCTTCGGATTCCCAGATCTGGTAGGCAAATTCACGAATGCGTTTATCGTCGTTATTCATCGCAAAGCTCCTGGAATCAAGTGGTGATCATGAGGTTGACGGGGAACGAACCGAGAGCGTCGCTGACCCTTATCGCCTTATTGTTAGTGACTACGGGGTGCGCAAAAAATCCATTTAATTTGTGCTCAGTTCCGTCGAACGGTAATTCGAGGCGGGTATCTGCCCATTCACGTGGATTAATCAACGGCAAAGCGCTGTTTTGCAGCAGTGGGGCACTCAAACGAGGGGCCACCACCACGACCCATTGCCCCTGCCACTCACGCGCAAACGCCAGCACCCGATCGGCATGGGGGCCGGTCACGTGCAACGGCTGATAACGCCCACGTGCAAACAACACCGGGTGCTCAGCGCGCATGGCCAGGGTGCGGGCGATCACGGCCTGTTTGATCGCACCGCTGCGCCAGTCATCGAGCAGCGCAGGCGCAGGCGCGTGGATGTCCAGCTGTTGCTGGCGCAAGGCGAAGTCCACGGGGCGGCGGTTGTCGGGGTCGACCAGGCTGAAGTCCCAGAACTCGGTGCCTTGATAGAGGTCCGGCACGCCCGGCGTGGTCAGTTTGAGCACGCATTGCACCAAGCTGTTCAGGGCGCCAGCCGGAGCCAACTGTTCACTGAAGGCATGAATCTCGGCGCGCAGGGCGGCGCCTTGGGGATGTAATAGCAGCTGTTCAATGAAGGCCTGAACCGCTTGTTCGTAAGCCTCGTTGGGCGCGGCCCATTGGGTGTCGAGTTTGGCCTCGCGCAGGGCCTTGAGCTGCCATTGCCACACCCGTTCGTTGTAGTGCGCCAAGCCGTGCGGGTCATCGGGTGATAGTGTCAGTGGCCAGGTCGACAGCAGAATCTGGTAGAGCAGCAACTCATCGCCCGCCGATGGCCCTTCGCGGTGGCCGCGCAGGGTGCTGGCCATCGGGCGCCAGCGCGCGATGCACCGGGCGTAGTCGGCGCTCTTTTCGCTGATCACCGCCAGCCGTGCGCGGCAGTCTTCGCCGCGCTTGTGGTCGTGGGTGGCCGTGGCCAACAGAGTGTCGGGAAAGTGCAGCAGGCGCTCGGCACAGGTCTGGTGAAAGACCTGCGCCGGTGCGCTGAAGCGTTCGGCATCAAAGCCCACATCGTTACGCGAGAGCAGCGCCCCATAGCGGTAGAACGCGGTGTCTTCCACCGCCTTGGCAGCGGTGGGTGAGGTGAGTTGTTGAAAACGCACGCAGGCGCGCTTGAGCAATTTGCGCGAGCGCCCGTAAGGCCGGGTGCGCCAGTTATCGCCCCCCAACCAACGTTGCAAGGACTCCAGCACCGGCCAGTCGGCTTCGCTCAGGTCATGGCGGGCGCCCTCCATGGCGCGGCCAAACACCTCGTCATCGG
Source organism: Pseudomonas lundensis (assembly GCF_001042985.1). GTDB lineage: Bacteria > Pseudomonadota > Gammaproteobacteria > Pseudomonadales > Pseudomonadaceae > Aquipseudomonas > Aquipseudomonas lundensis. The sequence goes on along the minus strand of NZ_JYKY01000008.1, from coordinate 88,630 downwards.
CCGCACTACGCCCGGCGGCGTTGATGTAGGTGCGGTACACGCTGAAATGCACCACCAGCGCTTGCAACGCACGGGTAATGGCGCCCAGCGTCAGGTCGCGGGTCATCAGGTCGTCACGGGCCACGTCACGCAGGGCCAGGGCGACGCGGTCGCAATCGCCCGCCAGCGAACCGTTGAGGATCTGCTGCCGGGCCAGCAGCGCCTGCTCGCGAAAGTCGCCGGGGCGCTCGCTGTGCTCGGCCCAAAGGCTGGCCAGCGGCGCGGCGCCTGCGGGGTCGTGTTGCAACAGCGAGACCTGGTCCATGAACTCGTAGCCGGTGGTGCCGTCAACGTGCCAGTCATCGGGCAGGGACTCTTCGGCTCCCAAGATTTTTTCGACATAGATTGGCAAATGGCGGTCGGGTGCGAGGGCATCCACGCGGCGTCTTAACTTGCGGCAGTAGCCACGGGGATCGGCCAGGCCGTCCACGTGGTCGATGCGCAAACCGTCCACCAGCCCGTCGCGGATCAGGTCGAAGATCTTCTGATGGGTGGCCTCAAACACGCGGGGCCGCTCGACCCGCAGCCCGGCCAGTTCGTTGACATCGAAAAACCGCCGCCAGTTGATGTCGTCGGCAGCCGTGCGCCAACTGGCCAGCCGATAAGACTGACGTTCGAGCAGGGCATGCAGGCGTTCCAGGCCGCTGGGGTGGCGCGCATCGAAACACGTCAGTTGCTGTTCAATGGCGGCCAGCACCTCAGGTCGGGCACTGAGCGCGGCCAGCTCCGCATGCAGCGGCGCCGTGCGCTCCCGTGGATGGGGCAGCGGGTGCAGCGCGGTAAATCGTTCGCCAAGAAATTGCAGATCGGGCTGGCCGCTGATGTGCAGCAAGAAGCCATAATCCAGCGGGCAAATCGGGAAGTGGTGATGGCCGTGCTCGGTGTAGAAGCGGCCCTGTTGCGCGTCGTAACGCAAGGGCAGTTCCCCGGCTTTTAACGTGGCGCCGTAGTCGTTACCCAAAAAGGGCAGCAGCAATTGCCCTTCGAGCAAGGGGTCGGGGGAATGCCACTGGATGTCGAAAAACTCCGCGTAGGGGCTGGCGCGCCCCCAGGCCAGCAGGTCCAGCCACCACGGGTTGTCAGCACCGCCCACCGCCATGTGATTGGACACCACATCGAGGATCAGCCCCATGTCATGGGCGCGCAGCTCGGCCACCAGCCGCCGCAGCGCGGCTTCACCACCGAGCGCCGGGCTGACGCGGGTCGGATCGACCACGTCGTAGCCGTGCATCGACCCGTCCCGCGCCGTCAGCAACGGTGAAGCGTAGAGGTGGCTGATGCCCATGCGCGCAAAGTACGGCACCTGCAGGCGCGCATCGTCCAGGGTGAAACCTGCGTGAAATTGCAGGCGCTGGGTGGCGCGCAGAATCGGTGTGCTCAATGTGTGCATTCATCACGCTCCTGCGCCTGCAGGCGCGCACAGGCCAGCAGCTCAAGGCGGCGGGCGACCTGGGGAAGGTCGAGCAAGGCAGCACACTCGACCGGCAGGCGTCGTCGCCAGTTGGGGTGAGTGCCCACAGTACCCGGCAGGTTGGCTTGCTCCAGCACGCCCAGCGCATCCTCGACAGGCAGCAACACCAGAGGCGCATGGGTGTGGCCCAAAAAGCGCGCGCTGGCGTTGAGCACCTGATCGGCGCCGGTGGCTTCTTCCTGAAAATTCTGCGGATCGAGGCTCAGCGCGTGATGCAGACCGTTGCGCTCGTGGGCACGGTTGTCGCGCCAATGGTCTTCGGTGTCGGCGTCCACCAGCCCCAGTTGTGCGTTCCAGTCGATGTCCCGTTCATGCCACCAGCCATTGAGGGTCGGCAGATCATGGGTGCTGGTGGTGGCCAGTGCCGTGTCCGGCCATTCCAGCACTGGCCTGAAGCGGGCGCCGTAATCTTGTTCAAACAACAGGATGCGCATGCCGAGGATGGCGCGTTCGCTGAGCTTGTCGCGCAAGCCTTCAGGCACCGTACCCAAGTCTTCACCGAGGACAATCGCGCGATGGCGCAATGACTCCAAGGCCAGCAGGCGCAGCAGGTCTTCAACCGGGTAATACAAATAGGCACCGTCTGCCGGGGTTGCCCCCAGAGGAATCACCCACAGCCGTTGCAAGCCCATGACGTGGTCGATGCGCAGGCCACCCGCGTGGGCGAAGTTGGCCCGCAGCATTTCGATGAACGCACGAAAGCCGTTGCGCTTGAGGCCGTCCGGTGAGAATGCCGAAATGCCCCAGCCCTGACCCTGGCGGTTAAGCAGGTCGGGCGGGGCGCCCACGGTGAGTTGCGACAGCAGTTCGTCCTGTCGGCACCAGGCCTGACTGCCGGCGCCATCTGCCCCAACGGCCAGGTCAGCGATCAGGCCAACGGCCATGCCGCTGTCGCGCGCCGCTTTGTGGGTCTTTGCCAGGCAGCGTGCGACCAGCCATTGGCAAAACGCGTAAAAGCCGATGTCGTGGCGGTGTTCTTCAGCAAACAGCAACAGGGCAGGGCTGTTGGGGTCGCGCCACTGTTCGGGCCACTCGCGCCAGTCCTGGCTCAGTTGCTCGCTGCGCCGCTGAACCTGCAAGGCTTCGAACCGGCAGTGGTTTTCCAGTGATTCGCCGCCGCTGTCGCAAAAGGCGTTGAAATCCTCTCGCAGCGGCTGCTCGCCCACCACGAAGTCTTCGTAGAGTGCGCGCAGCAAGGTTTGCCGGGCACGTGTGGCGGCGGGCCAGTCGATCAGCGGCAGGTGTTCCAGGCGCTGCCATTCTTCGCGTAGGCCGCTGTCATCAATGGCCTGCTGCACCACGCTGTCGCCCAGCACGCTGGCCGGGGCGGCATAGAGATAGTTGAGGAACAAACGGCTGGAGGGTGAATACGGGCTGTAGCGGTCGGGGTCGCAACTGAACATGGCGTGCATCGGGCTGATGGCCAGTGCGTCGGCCCCCCGTTCCCCGGCGGCCTTGGCGAAGGTTTCCAGCGCCTGGGTGTCGCCCAGTCCACCGTCGCCCGGTCGTGCCAGGCTGTACAGCTGCGTGCTCAAGCCCCAAGTGCGTGGCGTGTCGCTGTCCGTCGCATCTGCGATGCTGTAACAGCGTGCGGGGGCGACGGCCAGCGTGAAGTGTTGTTCCCCGATTTGCGCCCGGTGATAGCCCACCGGGATCATGCCCGGCAGGTAGGCGTCGGCGTCCAGCTCAATATCCAGCGAGCCGCCGGTTTCGAGGTGAACCACGCATTGGCTGTGCGGGTGGAAGTAGCGTGTCAGGTCCAGGCTGCGGCCCACGTCGGCGGTCAGCAGGGGCGGCAGGCGCTTGTTTTGCTGTTCCAGTTGCAGGTTGAGCAGGCTGGTTTCGATGGCTTCGTCGCTGTCGGCGGGCAAGCCCAACCCGGCCAGCACTGCCCGCAGCACAGGGGGTGAAACCCGCTGCGGGGTGCCGTTGGCATCTACCCAGTCCACGGCCAGTCCGGCACGGCTCGCCAGTATTTCCAGTTGCGCGTCACTCATGGGCGCTCTCCATCAAGGGCGAAAGGGTCGGTGGCGGCACCAGACTGACCAGTGCGCTGTAAGGCACCAGCCGCTGATGCTGTTGCACGTCGAGGGTCATATCGGGTGGGGTCTGGAACAGGACCGGTTGGTCAAGTGGCGCCACAAAAGGCACGCTCTGCCCGCTCAGGTTCACGGTGATGTGCAGCACACTGGCATCGCCCAGACGCCAACTGGCGGTGACGGCACCTTCGGCCAGCACTTTGCTGCCCAAGGCCTGCGAACCTTCAAGGCGCGGCACGATCTGTTGCTGGCGCAGTGCTAACAGGTGCTGGTACAGCGTGAGCATCTCGCGGCGCGGACCACGCTCCGGTACCCGAAAATCCGGGCGCGAGCGGGCAAAGGTTTCAGGGGCGTTCGGGTCGGCCACCGTCGAATGCGCGTCAGGCGAGGCGAAGGTGCTGAACTCGGCAAATTCCTTGCGTCGACCTTCACGCACGGCGTCGGCCAGTTCGCCGCTGTAATCGGTGAAAAACAGAAACGGCTCGGGCGCCGCGCTTTCATCCCCCATAAAGAACAAGGGGATCATCGGTGACAACAACAGCAAGGCGGTGGCAGCCTGCAAGGCCTGGGGTGCACACAAATGGTGCAAACGCTCGCCCGCTGCACGATTACCGATCTGATCGTGGTTCTGCAGGAACAGCACAAACGCGCTGGGCGGCAGATGACCGCTGGGTTCACCGCGCGCTACCCCGTGTCGGTTGTCTTCGCCCTGGAACACAAAACCCTGGCTCAGGCAGCGCGCCAGTTTTTGCGTCGGGTTGTCGGCGAACTCCGCGTAATAGGCGTCTGTTTCGCCGGTCAGCAACACATGCAAGGTGTTATGGCCGTCATCATTCCATTGCGCGTCAAAGGATTTTTCCAGCAGGCCCGCCTGATTCAACTCGTTTTCCAGGGTCAGCCACACATGGCGGTCCGGCGCGGTGTGGCGCCGTACCTGATGGGCTAACTGATGCAAGAACGCCGGGTCGTCAATGGCGTGTACGGCATCCAGGCGCAAACCGTCGAAGCGGTACTCCAACAACCACATCAAGGCATTGTCGATGAAGAAGTCGCGCACCGGCGGGCGTTGGTAATCGATCGCGGCGCCCCACGGGGTGTGGCTGTCTTTACGAAAAAAGGGGCTGGCATAGCGCGACAGGTAATTACCTTCCGGCCCGAAGTGGTTGTAGACCACGTCCAGCATCACCATCAACCCCAGGCCATGGGCGTCGTCGATCAATTGCTTGAGGGCTTGCGGCGAGCCGTAGCTGTCGTGGGGCGCATACAGCAGGGCACCGTCATAGCCCCAGTTGCGTTGGCCCTGACATTGGGCCAGCGGCATCAACTCGATGGCGGTCACCCCCATTTCAGCCAGCCGGGGCAGGTGCCGGGCCACATTGGCATAGCCGCCCATGGCGCCGACGTGAACCTCATAAATCACCGCTTCCTGCCACGGGCGGCCTTTCCAGTGAGGATGGCGCCAGTGATAGTCCCGGGGGTCGACCACCACGCTCCAGCCTGCCAGCCCGCCGTCCTGCGCCCGTGACGCCGGATCGGGCACCTCGAGTTCGCCGTCAATGTTGAAGCGATAACGGGTGCCGGCCGGGCACGGGATTTCCAGTGCAAACCAGCCATCGGCTTGCGGAATGAGGGGCAGGGAGCGGCCGTCGGGCAGCTCCAGGCTCACGTAAAAGGCATCGGGCGCCCACAAAGTGAAGCGCGTGTGATGCGCGTCCAGTCGCTGAGCACCATGGGAGCCGTGTTCCACGGTTTTTAAAGGCATCGGTACACGCCTCAGGTCAGGGTTTGCCGGCTCTGCTCAGGGATTTGACCACCAGTTGTTCATAAAGATGGGCGTAGGGTTCCACGGCCTGACACCAGTTGAAGGGGGCCGACATGGCGCGGCAGCGCATGGCGTTCAGCAGGTCGGGGAAGGCGAAAACCTTGAAAGCGCGGCTTAATGCCTGCTCGTAGCTGTCCACGGTGGATTCGTTAAACAGAAAGCCGGTGATGCCATCTTCAATGGTGTCGGCCAGCCCGCCGGTGTTGCGCGCCACAGGCAATGAACCATAGCGTTGCGCGTACATTTGGCTCAGGCCGCAGGGTTCATAGCGCGAAGGCATCAACAGGAAGTCACTGCCAGCGAACATGCGTCGGGCGTCGGTTTCATTGAAGCCGATGCGCACGCCGATCTGGCCGGGGAAGCGCAAGGCCAGCTCGCGCATGGCTTGCTCTTCTTCAGGCTCGCCACGGCCAATGAGTGCGATTTGCCCACCGTTGGCCACGATGTAGGCGGCCACGCCTTGCGTGAGGTCCAGGCCTTTTTGGTACACCAGTCGCGAGACCACGGCAAACAGCGGGCCTTTGGACGGGGCCAGGCCAAACAGGCTGCGCACGTGATCGGCGTTGGTGGCCTTGCCTTGCCATTCACCGAGAGAGAACGGTGCTATCAGGTGCGGGTCGCTGGAGGCTTCCCAGCTTTCATCGATGCCATTCGGGATGCCGCTGAGCAGGCCTTGCTGGGTCTTGCTGTGCAAAAAGCCGTCCAGCCCGCAGCCAAAGGCCGGTGTGGTGATCTCTTGCGCGTAGGTGGCGCTTACGGTGGTGATGTGGCTTGAATAGGCCATACCCGCCTTGAGAAATGACAACTTGCCGTAGAACTCCATGCCTTCCTGTTGCAGGGCGTGGGACGGGATGCCCAGTTCCGGGCAGCAAGCAAGGCTGACCACGCCCTGATAGGCGAGGTTGTGAATGGTGAACAGCGTCGGCGTGCGCTGGCCGCGCCAGTGCATGTACGCCGGGGCCAGACCTGCAGGCCAGTCGTGGGCATGCACCAGGTCGGGCTGCCAGTGAATTTGCGCCAGATTGGCGGCGATATCGGCCGCCGCCAGCCCTAACCGGGCAAAGCGGATGTGGTTGTCGGGCCAGTCGCAGCCATTGTTGGCGCCGTAGGGCGTGCCTTCGCGCTCATACAGCTCGGGGCAGATCAATACGTAGATCACCAGCCCGTCCTTAAGGTCCATGCGCCCGATCTTGCACGGTGGCAGCGCGGCATGGCCGCCCAGTTCGCCGATCACGTGGATCGGGTTGTCGCTGTTCATCACCTGCGGATAACCCGGAATCAACACACGGACATCGTGCAAGTGGCGCATGGCGCGTGGCAACGCCGCTGAAACATCCCCCAAACCGCCGGTTTTAACCAGATCGGCCAGCTCGGAGGTCACAAACAGGACTTTCTTTTTATTCGGATTGATCGGGAGCGCTTCTGCGATCGGTACGGCTACTTTGCCAGCCGGTGTCCGGGTGGCACCGGCTATCACCTCATTGACCAGCGTATTCAGGCAATTCTGTGGGTTTGTCGCAGCAGCACTGATCATGGTGTTCTCCCGTTGTATTTATTGATCTGCCCCGACCCCTGGTCGGGTTCTTACTCACTTCCTGTGGGCAGGCACAACACTGCTTGGGTTATCGCGTGGTAATGCGCAAAGGGTGAGGAGGGCGTTGCAAGGATTGAACCAAGAATCGACGACCCTACTGTTAAGCTGACCCGGTGCAATTGCAGAAGGTTCGTTTTTTTTAGTGTTAAACATCCGAAGGATTTACGAAGCCATGAGTGTAGGAGAGAAGCCGGATTACGGACTTCTAAGTCATGGATAATGCGTAAGAAATTTATCTCCAATTGCGTCAGATCAATCTTCTTTGGTGGCGCGCGTGTCTTCGGGCAAACCTGTAGGCGCGAGGCAGCCGGATTAGAAGCAGTGTGCTCGTGGTTTTTTCACGTAGATGGCAGTAGATCGATGCAGAACTCAATCGTATCGCGCGATATGAGCTTATCGACTGCCGATAGGTGTAGTTCTACCAAGGAACGCGGGGGAGGGCCAACCGGGGGTTAGAACGATTTGGAATGAATCAGAACCCGGTGTTTTAAAGCCGACGGTTCGCCAGCCCGCCGTGACTGGCTTAATGCCTTGAAGCGCACGCGGGCTGGCTTTTCGGGGTCAGTTACCGGGGTACTCGGCAACGACCACATCTCGACCTTCTTGGGTCAGGCCGATCACCTGATAGGCGTCTTTGCGATCGCCCATCTCCATGCCGGGAGAGCCGATCGGCATGCCGGGAACGGCAATCCCTTTCAAGTCGTCGCGCCGGGTCAAGGCAACCACCTGGTCTGCGGGCACGTGGCCTTCGACGAATTTGCCGTTAATCACACCGGTGTGGCACGAGGCCAGTCGGGGCTGAACGCCGAGGCGCTGCTTGACGCTGCTCATGTCGGCTTCGACATGGTCATTGACCTTGAAGCCGTTCGCCTGCAGATGAGAAATCCAGGTTTTGCAGCAGCCGCAATTGGCATCGCGGTGAACATCAATGGTCAGGGGTTCGGCGGCGTGGGCCATGCCGCTCAGTAACAGGGCCGAGAGTGCGGCAACGCGCAGTGGGGTTTTCATTGAGGTCCTCTTCAGCTTAAAAGGCGCAGATGCAGCCTTGAGAAAATGTCAGCCTGACCGACACCTGCTGTCAGTCAACTGATGGCTGGATGACAGTTTTGTCAGGTTGGGGAGGGTTGCCAGGGATTCAAGGTGCCAGGCGTCGTTTATTGATTGAACCGCAGGCTGCCGCGAATCCCTTGCACTTGTGGTTCGGTGGCTTTGTAGCCGTCGGCGGGGCCTGCGTAAGACAGCGCGTAGGCGTGCGCCTCGCGGGTCGCGGCCACCAGCGTCTGGGTGATGACGTGGTTGCCGTTCTGGGTGATTTTGCAGGTGGTTTCGAGTGCCTTGAGGCCGCCCAGCGTGCTCGGGTGGATCTTGTTGCAGGCGCTTTGGTAACCGCCCTTGGCGAAGTTTTGCTGCAGGGTTTTACGCATTTGCAGCAAAACGGCCTCCATGTTGACCTGGTGCTCGGGCGCCAAGGTGGTCTGGGTCAGTTCCATCACCATCAGCGGGTCGCCGTTGGCGTCGTTCTTCACGGCGCGCTGGCGCTGGCCGTTGTCGTCCGGTGCGGGCGGCACGTCTTGAACCTCCCAGCCGGCGGGCCAGATGATGCGCGTTGCGTCGGCCAGGGCGGCAGGCACAGTGAGGGCGCAGATGAGTCCGATCAGCGCTGTGCAGCGGTGCGAGACAGTCATGGGAGGACAGGCCTTATGGGCGTAGGTTGGGTCAGCGGAGTGTATCAATAGGTGTCTGTAGATGGCTTTGGCCTAGCAAATGTTTTTTACCTTTGCTCAGCTAAACCTTTGCTTCTTATGTCTAATCCCGGACAATCGCGCCCTTCTTATGGCTGGGGCGTTGTCTGTAAGGTGTGTTTTGTCCGCCCCGGCCGCGTGGTAACGACCGGCTAGCGGAGATTCGACCGGATGAATGACCAGGCTAATAGCGTCGACGATTGTTTCGACGAGACACCCGCGACGCTCACTCGCTGGAACCGCCAAGACACCACCTGGATGCTGGGCCTGTTCGGCACAGCGATTGGCGCAGGCACACTGTTTTTACCGATCAACGCCGGGCTGGGCGGTTTCTGGCCGTTGTTGATTCTGGCGTTGCTCGCGTTCCCGATGACCTTTTACGCCCACCGGGGCCTGACCCGTTTTGTCCTCTCCGGGCGCGAGGGTTCTGACATCACGGACGTGGTCGAGGAACACTTCGGTCTCAAGGCCGGTGCAGTGATTACGCTGCTGTACTTCCTGGCCATCTTCCCGATTTTGCTCATCTACAGCGTGGCGCTGACCAACACGGTCGGCAGTTTCATGCTCAACCAACTGTCGATCACGCCGCCTCCCCGGGCGATTCTGTCGCTGGTGCTGATCCTCGGGCTGCTGGTGGTGGTACGTTGCGGCGAGCAAGTGATCGTCAAGGCCATGAGCATGATGGTTTACCCGTTCATCGTGGCGCTGCTGTTTTTGGCGGTGTTCCTGATCCCGCACTGGAACGGCGGCATTCTCACCACGGCCAGCACACTGCCGCAGCCTTCGGCGTTTCTGCATACGCTGTGGCTGGCGATTCCGGTGATGGTGTTTTCGTTTAACCATTCCCCGATCATCTCGGCCTTTGCCGTCGACCAGAAACGCCGCTATGGCGAGAACGCCGATGAGCGCAGCTCGCAGATCCTGTCCCGTGCGCACCTGCTGATGGTGGTCATGGTGCTGTTCTTTGTCTTTAGCTGCGTGCTGACCCTGACCCCGGCGCAACTGGCCGAAGCCAAGGCGCAAAACCTGTCGATCCTGTCGTACCTGGCCAACCATTTCAGCAACCCGACCATCGCGTTCGCTGCGCCGCTGATTGCCTTCGTGGCCATTGCCAAGTCGTTCCTCGGGCATTACATCGGGGCCAGCGAAGGCTTGAAAGGCCTGGTGCTGAAAACCGGCAAGCGTCCGGCAGCCAAAAGCCTGGACCGCATGACCGCCGCCTTCATGCTGATCGTGTGCTGGGCCGTGGCGACCCTTAACCCGAGCATCCTGGGCATGATCGAAAACATGGGCGGGCCGGTGATCGCGGCCATCCTGTTCCTGATGCCGATGTATGCCATCCGTCGTGTGCCAGCGATGCGCCAGTATGCGGGCACGATCTCCAACGTGTTCGTCACCGTGATCGGGCTGGTGGCCATCTCCTCGGTGGTCTATTCCCTGGCGCAAACCTTTCTCGCCTGAGTGGCGCTGTTGTCACTGCGCACGCGCGCAGTGACACCCCCTTGAGCACCGCGACGGCGCCTTCAGCGCGCCGTCGATCCCTTTGGGTCTGCGCGCTTGAAAAAGCCTTGACCCGCATCAATGTCGGACCTGCAAACACGCCTAGGCTGAAACCATTCATGCATCGGCAGGAGGTCCTGAATGAGCATCATCGTGACCGGGGCTGCGGGTTTTATCGGCAGCAACCTGGTGAAGGCGCTCAATGATCGCGGCGAGCGCGACATCATTGCGGTGGACGACCTGACTGACGGCGATAAATGCCGCAATCTGGCCGACTGTGATATTGCGGATTACTTCGACAAACGTGACTTCGTGCAGCGGTTTGCGGATCGCCAGTTGGGCGATATCCGTGCGGTTTTGCATCAGGGCGCTTGTTCCAGCACCGTGGAACGTGACGGTCGCTTCATGATGGAGAACAACTACCGCTACAGCTGCGCGTTATTGCAGGCCTGTCAGGACCAGTCGATCCCGCTGATTTACGCCTCGTCGGCGGCGGTCTATGGCGCCCATCGGGATTTTCGCGAGGTGCGCGAGTGCGAGCGGCCGCTCAACGTGTATGCCTGGTCCAAAAGCCTGTTTGATCAGAAAGTGCGCCAGTTACTGCCCAGGGCGCGCAGTCAGGTGGTGGGCTTGCGGTACTTCAATGTGTACGGCCTGCGCGAACAGCACAAAGGGCGCATGGCGTCGATGGTCTGGCATTGCTTCAACCAGTACCGCGAGCGGGGCTACGTCGAGTTGTTTGGCGAATATGGCGACTACCCGGCGGGCGGGCATCTGCGCGACTTTGTGTCGGTCGAGGATGTGGTCAACGTCAATCTTCACTGGCTGGACAACCCCCACGTCAGCGGTGTTTTCAACGTCGGCAGCGGGCGGCCGAGGGCGTTTAATGCGTTGGCGCTGGCCACCATCAATGAAGTGCGGGCGGCAGAAGGCCGTCCACCGCTGACCCTGGAGACCGCGTTACTGGAAGGGGTGATTCATTACGTTGAGTTTCCGGACAGCTTGAAGGGCAAATATCAGGTGTATACCTGTGCCGATCTGACTCAACTGCGTGAGGCAGGCTATCGGGCGCCGATGCTGGGGCTGGAGGAGGGCGTGAGCCGGTACGTCAGGGGGGTGCTGGAGCGCTGTTGAGTCGTTGAGCGCGCAGCTTGGCAGCGACTGCCTGATCGGGTCGTCGCTGCCGCCGGATGGGATAGATGTCGGCGGGTTACTTGACCGACAACAGGGCTTCCAGTTTTTCCTGATCGCGGGCGAACTGACGAATGCCCTCGGCCAGTTTTTCGGTGGCCATGGCGTCTTCGTTGGAGGCCCAGCGGAACTGCGCTTCGTTGAGGATCAGGCGCGGCTCGCCCGCATTGCCCGGGCTCAGTTTGCGTTCCAGCGGGCCGTCTTCCTGCGCGAGTTTTTCGATCAGGTCGGGGCTGATGGTCAGACGGTCGCAGCCCGCCAATTGCTCGATCTGGTTGAGGTTGCGGAAGCTCGCGCCCATGACCACGGTCTTGTAGTCATTGGCTTTGTAGTAGTTGTAGATGCGGGTTACCGATTGCACGCCCGGATCTTCGGCGCCGGTGTAGTCGATGCCGGTGGATTTTTTGTACCAGTCGTAAATGCGGCCCACGAACGGGGAAATCAGAAACACCCCCGCGTCGGCACAGGCGGCTGCCTGGGCAAACGAGAACAGCAGGGTCAGGTTGGTTTGAATGCCTGCCTTCTCCAGTTTCTCGGCGGCGCGGATCCCTTCCCAGGTCGATGCCAGCTTGATCAGCACGCGGTCACGGCCCACGCCTGCTTTGTCATACAGCTCGATCAACTGGTTGGCTTTTTGCAGCAAGGCCGGTTCGTCAAACGACAGGCGGGCATCGACTTCTGTCGAGATGCGCCCCGGAATCACTTTCAAGATACCGCTACCCACAGACACCGCGAAGTGATCGCAGGCCAGGCCGACATCGCCCTTGGCGTGGTTGATGGCGTTTTGCAAAAGTTCGGCATAGCCCGGCATCGCGGCCGCTTTGAGCAGCAGCGACGGGTTGGTGGTGGCGTCGACGGGTTTAAGGCGGGTAATCGCGTCGAGGTCGCCGGTGTCTGCGACCACGGTGGTGAACTGCTTGAGTTGTTCCAGCTTGGAAGTCATGGGCGTGCTCTGTCCGAAAAAGTGTAATGGCTGTACAGATTGAGTGCGTCGTCGATCAAAAGTTCGCAAAACATCAGGTCTGGCAGAATGCCGCCGATGACCCGGGTTATGCAACCGATGTCTGCGCCCAAACGCCTCTACAGGTGTTCGCAACCCGCGTTTTAGAGCTTCAGGGTGCCCCAGCCGGGCGGGCGCACGGCTTCGTCGCTGACCTGTACCGCCTCAATCGTCTTGCCCGTGGCTTGTTCGACCCGGCGCGCCACCTCGGGGTCGTCCGCGAACGGGATCAGGCTGGCGTCATCGATATCGCGCTCGGTCTGATGCTTGAGGCACCAGCTGATTGAGAAGTACAGGCTGGTCACAGCCAGCATGTTCAGGGCTATTTCTATCATGGTCACGGCTCCGTGCCCGTGGCGGCGCACACCCGCAGGTGTGCGCCGCGCAGGTCAGGCGATTTGCGCCGAGAGTTCGGCTTTTTTGAAGTCAGGGACGCGAACGGTGCGCCACACGTTGTAAGCCATCAGCAACATGCCCGTCAGGAAGAATATTCCGCCCACCAGGCGCACCACGAAGCCCGGGTGGCTGGCTTGCAGCGACTCCACAAAGGAGTAGGTCAAGGTGCCGTCATCGTTGATCGCCCGCCACATCAGGCCCTGGGTAATGCCGTTGACCCACATCGAGGCGATGTACAGCACGGTGCCGATCGTGGCCAGCCAGAAGTGCAGGTTGATCAGCGCCACGCTGTGCATCTGCTCACGGCCATAGAGTTTAGGGATCATGTGATAGACCGCGCCAAAGGTGATCATCGCCACCCAGCCCAGCGCCCCGGCGTGTACGTGGCCGATGGTCCAGTCAGTGTAGTGAGACAGGGCGTTGACAGTCTTGATCGCCATCATCGGACCTTCAAAGGTCGACATGCCGTAGAACGCCAGTGACAGCACCAGAAAGCGCAGGATCGGGTCGGTGCGCAACTTATGCCAGGCGCCCGACAGGGTCATCATGCCGTTGATCATGCCGCCCCAGCTCGGCGCCAGCAGAATGATCGACATGGCCATGCCCAGCGACTGGGCCCAGTCGGGCAGGGCGGTGTAGTGCAAGTGGTGCGGGCCGGCCCAGATGTACAGCGTAATCAGTGCCCAGAAATGCACGATAGACAGGCGATACGAGTAGATCGGACGTCCGACTTGTTTCGGAACGAAGTAGTACATCATTCCGAGGAACCCGGTGGTCAGGAAGAAGCCCACGGCGTTATGCCCGTACCACCACTGCACCATGGCGTCTGTGGCGCCGGCGTACACGGGGTAGGACTTGAACCAGTCCACGGGAATGGCCAGGTGGTTGACCACGTGCAGCATGGCAATCACCAGAATGAAGGCGCCAAAGAACCAGTTGCCGACATAAATGTGCTTGGTTTTGCGCTGCACCACCGTGGTGAAGAACACGATGGCGTAGGCCACCCACACCACCGTCATCCACACCGCACCGGTGAACTCGATCTCGGCGTATTCCTTGGTCGTGGTGTAACCCAGCGGCAGGGTGACCAGCATGATCACGATCACCGACTGCCAGCCCCAGAACGTGAAGGCCGCGAGTTTGTCGCTGAACAGCCGCACCTGACAGGTGCGCTGCACGGCGTAGTAACTGGCGGCAAACTGCGCGCTGCCGGCAAAGCCGAAAATCACCAGGCTGGTGTGCAGCGGTCGCAAGCGGCCGAAGGTGGTCCAGGGCAGGTCGAGGTTCATGGCGGGCCAGGCCAGTTGAGACGCGATCCATACGCCCATGGCCATGCCGATGACGCCCCACACCACGGTCATGATGGTGAACTGGCGGACGACCTTATAGTTATAGGCCTGCCCGTTTAGTGCTGTGCTCATGCTCAAGTCTTCCACGGTTCAAAGTCCTGCCAGACCACGTGGTCTGGCGCAAGGTGAACTGTAGGAACCCACCGCAGAACAAAACAGATCAAGAAAAACTTAAATACTACGGATCAGATTAAAAGGTGTTTTATTGGGCTTGGGTGTGTATCTGATCTGCTTTTTAGACGTCGTAACCCGTTCATTCTGCGTCTGCGCCGTATTGACGCAGGCAGCCCGTGACGATTTTCGAAAGCAGATTCACCCTTGGCATTAAAAGCGAGTGAATGAACGACGCTTTTCCATGGGTTGGCTATACCTAAAATACCGTGCGCATGCGGTGGCGCTTTCCACAGGAGTTTCACAATGAAGTTCGGCTTAATGATCGGTACGCTGTGCCTGGCCTCGATCGGGCTGGTCGGTTGTTCAAGCAATGTCACGCAGCCGGATGAGTATTCCGGTTTTTTGAAAGACTACAGCCGGCTCAAGGAAGCCAAATCGCCATCGGGTGCGGACGTGATGCGTTGGGTTGATCCCCAGTTGAAGGCTGGCCAGTACACCGCCGTGTACATCGAGCCGAGCCAGTTCTACCCGGCCCCCAAGCCCACCGCCAAAATCCCGCAAAGCACACTCACGGCCATCACCCATTACTACGATCAGGCCCTCAAGCGTGAATTGGGCAAATCGTTGCCTCTGGCCAGCGCCCCCGGTCCGGGTGTGATCGTGGTACGTCCGGCGATCACGGCGGTCAGCAGCCAGACGCAAAGCCTCAAGCCGTATGAATACATTCCGGTGGCGTTGGTGGCAGCGGCTGTGAGCACGGCCTCGGGTATTCGCGATCAGGAAACCGACCTGGCCACCGAGGCTGTCTTCATCGACGGCGGCTCGCAAAAGGTCGTGGCGCAGGTGGTGCGCAAAGGCACCGGCAAACCGCTGGAAAACGACAGTCAGGTGATGAAGGCCGACGACGTGAAAAACGTCATTGATGGCTGGGCTTCGGACTTGCACCAGTCGTATTTGAAACTCAAAAAGTAACGAAGCCTCGATGCTTGGGGCATTGAAGCAATGCCCCAACACGCTCGCAGCCGATCGGCACTTGGCCTGTGGCCTCCCGTCTTGGCAGCACGTGTGCGCGACGCGCGCTCAGGGCGTGCGATATGCACCTGACCTGTAGGGATTGTTCAACGATTTATCTAGAATCGTCTTTTTGTGATGGGCCGCATGAGATTTTGCAAGTGGGGCATAGGTCGATGGAATGTTTCGTGTTTAACTTCGGCCTCTTCAAAAACCGTCAAGAAGGACATCGTTCATGGCTCAAGTGACGCTTAAAGGCAATCCTGTTCAAGTTAACGGCCAGCTGCCAGCTGTAGGCTCCAAGGCACCTGCGTTCTCGCTGGTGGCGGGTGATTTGTCCGATGTAACGCTGGCAAACTTTGCCGGCAAGCGCAAAGTGCTGAACATCTTCCCAAGCGTTGACACCCCGACCTGCGCCACGTCGGTGCGCACGTTCAACACCAAGGCCAATGAGATCGCCAATACGGTCGTGCTGTGCATCTCCGCTGACCTGCCCTTTGCGCAGGCGCGTTTCTGCGGTGCAGAAGGCCTGGAAAACGTTAAAAACCTGTCGACCCTGCGTGGCGCAGAGTTCATTCAGAACTACGGTGTGGCCATTGCTGACGGCCCGCTCAAAGGCCTGACGGCCCGTGCCGTTGTGGTGCTGGACGAAAACGACAATGTGTTGCACAGCGAGCTGGTCAAAGAAATCGCTGATGAGCCGGACTACGAAGCAGCGCTGGCTGTTCTGAAGTAAGGTCACTCCTGCAACGCAAAACGGCCTGGCAGTCACTGTCAGGCCGTTTTTATTCAGTCCCTTCGCGTCGCTTTGGCCTGCACAGCGCTAAATCGCTGCCCTGAACCCGCCCCAGACACCCCGCTTACGTAAATACCCGGTAAAGAACCTTTTCTTAACGGTCCACACTGCTTATCGTTCAGCCTTCCTGAATATAAGCCCACGCGCCCAATGGTTGATCACTCCATGCAATCCACTGTTTCACACAAATCCCGTCGCTGGCTGGTTGGCCTTTTGCTCGTGTTGGTCGTCGTCGGCCTGTGCTGGTGGCTGTGGCCGTCTTCGTCGAAAAAACAGCAGGGCGCCCAGCCTGAAGGGCACACCGGCAAGTCGGGCATGATGCGTCCCGGTTTTGGCGGCTCGACCCTGGCGGTGCCGGTAAGGGTGTCTGAAGTGAAGCGCGGGGATTTCCCGGTGTTCTACAAGGCGCTGGGCACCGTGACGGCGCTCAACACCATCAATGTGCGCAGCCGCGTGGCAGGGGAGTTGGTCAAGGTTTACTTCAAGGAAGGGCAGAGGGTCAAAGCGGGCGACCTGCTGGCTGAAATCGATCCGCGCAGCTACCAAAATGCCTTGCTCCAGGCCGAAGGCACGCTGTTGCAGAACCAGGCCCAACTCAAGAATGCTCAAGTCGATGTGCAGCGCTATCGCGGCCTGTATGCCGAAGACAGTATCGCCAAGCAGACACTGGACACGGCCGAAGCGTTGGTCAGCCAGTACCAGGGCACCGTGAAAACCAATCAGGCAGCGGTCAACGACGCCAAGCTCAACCTCGAATTCACCAAGATCCGCGCGCCCATCAGCGGCCGCGTAGGCCTGCGCCAACTGGACGTCGGCAATCTGGTCGCGGCCAACGACACCACTGCGCTGGTGGTCATTACCCAGACCGAGCCGATTGTGGTCAGCTTCACCTTGCCCGAGAACGATCTGGCGCTGGTGATCGCGCGTTATCGTTCGGGCGCCAAATTGCCGGTTCAGGCGTGGGACCGCGGGGACCGCAAAGAGTTGGCAGTGGGTGTGTTGAGCAGCATCGACAACCAGATTGATATCACCACCGGCACCCTGAAATTCAAGGCGCTGTTCGAAAACCGTGACCAGGTGCTGTTCCCCAATCAGTTTGTGAACGTGCGCTTGCTGGCCGACACCCTCAAAAATGTGATTCTCGCGCCTTCGGCTGCTATTCAGTTCGGCACCAACGGTTCGTTCGTGTACGCCCTGGACGGCGACAACAAGGTCAAGATTCGCAGCATCAAAGTGGGCGCCACTGACGGCGACGTCACCGTGATTGAAGAAGGGCTGGCGCCGGGTGACCGCGTAGTGCTTGAAGGCACGGACCGCCTGCGTGATGGCGGCGCGGTCGAAGTGGTCAACGACAGCGCCGAGGTGCCTGCGACCCCGGCATCGCACCTGCAAGGCGGGCCAGCGGCGGGTGACGCTACGACCCCGGCCACCGACGCTGCCAAGACCAAGGCCCACGAATGAATCTGTCGCGGCTGTTTATCCTGCGCCCAGTCGCAACCACGCTGTGCATGCTGGCCATCGTGTTGTCCGGGATCATCGCCTACCGCCTGTTGCCGGTATCGGCCTTGCCTCAGGTGGATTACCCGACCATCCGTGTCATGACGCTGTACCCCGGCGCCAGCCCGGATGTGATGACCAGTGCCGTGACGGCGCCCCTGGAGCGCCAGTTCGGGCAGATGCCGGGGCTGACGCAAATGGCGTCCACCAGCTCTGGCGGCGCTTCGGTGCTGACCTTGCGCTTCAACCTCGACATCAACATGGACGTGGCCGAGCAGCAGGTGCAGGCCGCGATCAATGCCGCGAGCAACCTGTTGCCGAGCGATTTGCCAGCACCGCCGGTGTATAACAAGGTCAACCCGGCCGATACGCCGGTACTGACCTTGGCCATTACTTCCAAAACCATGCTGCTGCCCAAGCTCAATGACCTGGTCGATACGCGCATGGCGCAAAAGATCGCCCAGATCAGCGGCGTGGGCATGGTCAGCATCGCGGGCGGGCAGCGTCAGGCGGTGCGGATCAAAGTCAACCCTGAAGCCTTGGCGGCCAACGGCCTGAATCTGGCCGATGTGCGCGCGTTGATCGGTGCGTCCAACGTCAACCAGCCCAAGGGCAACTTTGACGGCCCGACCCGGGTGTCGATGCTCGACGCCAACGACCAGCTCAAAACCCCGCAGGAATACGCCGAGCTGATCCTCGCCTACAACAACGGCGCGCCTTTGCGCCTCAAGGACGTGGCCGAGATTGTCGACGGCGCCGAAAACGAGCGCCTCGCGGCCTGGGCCAACGAGAACCAGGCGGTCCTGCTCAATATCCAGCGCCAGCCGGGCGCCAACGTGATCGAAGTTGTCGATCGCATCAAGGCGCTGCTGCCCAGCATCACCGACAACTTGCCCGCGGGGATCGACGTCACGGTGCTCACCGACCGCACGCAAACCATTCGCGCTTCGGTGCGTGATGTGCAGCATGAACTGCTGATCGCCATCGCCCTGGTGGTGATGGTCACGTTCCTGTTTCTGCGCCGTGCCAGCGCCACCCTCATTCCCTCGATTGCCGTGCCGCTGTCATTGATCGGCACCTTCGGCGTGATGTACCTGGCGGGTTTTTCCATCAATAACCTGACCTTGATGGCGCTCACCATCGCCACCGGCTTTGTGGTGGACGATGCCATCGTGATGTTGGAAAACATCTCGCGCTACATCGAGGAAGGCGACAGCCCGATGCAGGCGGCGCTCAAAGGCGCCAAACAGATTGGCTTTACCCTGATTTCCCTGACGCTGTCGCTGATCGCCGTGTTGATTCCGTTGCTGTTCATGGCGGACGTGGTGGGGCGGTTGTTCCGCGAGTTTGCCATCACCCTGGCGGTGGCGATCCTGATCTCGCTGGTGGTGTCGCTGACCCTCACGCCGATGATGTGCGCGCGTTTGCTCAAGCCTGAACCCAAAGAAGAAGAGCAGGGCCGCTTTTACCGGGCCAGCGGTGCGTTCATCGACTGGATGATCGGGCAGTATGGCCGCCTGTTGCAGTGGGTACTCAAGCACCAGCCACTGACGTTGCTGGTGGCCATCGGCACGTTGGCCCTGACGGTGTTTCTGTACCTGATCGTGCCCAAGGGCTTCTTCCCGGTGCAGGACACCGGGGTGATACAAGGCATTTCCGAAGCGCCGCAGTCGATTTCGTTTGGCGCCATGAGCCAGCGTCAGCAGGAGCTGGGTGCAATCATCCTGCAAGACCCGGACGTTGAAAGCCTGTCGTCGTACATCGGTGTCGACGGCGATAACGCCACGCTCAACAGCGGCCGCATGCTGATCAACCTCAAGCCCCACAGCGAACGCAGCGACAGCGCCGCGCAGGTGATTGCGCGCCTGCAGCCGCAGCTCGACACATTGGTGGGCATCCGTCTGTTCATGCAGCCGGTGCAAGACTTGACCATTGAAGACCGGGTGAGCCGTACGCAGTATCAATTCAGCCTGTCATCCCCGGATGCCGACTTGCTGAGCACCTGGAGCCAAAAACTGGTCACCGCGTTGTCCAACCAGCCTGAGCTGACGGATGTCGCCAGCGACCTGCAGGACAAAGGCTTGCAGGTGTACCTGGTGATTGACCGCGATGCCGCTTCGCGCCTCGGGGTGTCGGTGGCCAATATCACCGATGCGCTGTACGACGCCTTCGGTCAGCGGCAGATTTCCACCATCTACACCCAGGCCAGCCAATACCGCGTGGTCTTGCAGGCGCAAGACGGCGAGAAAATCGGCCCGCAAGCGCTGGACCAGATCCATGTCAAAACCACCGACGGCGGGCAGGTGCGCTTGTCCAGCCTGGCCAAGGTCGAAGAGCGTCAGGCGCAACTGGCGGTGTCGCATATCGGCCAGTTCCCGTCCGTCATGGTGTCGTTCAATCTGGCCCCCGGCGTGGCGCTGGGGCAAGCCGTTGAGCTGATCGATCAGGTGCAAAAAGACATCGGCATGCCGGTGGGCGTGCAGACCCAATTCCAGGGCGCGGCGCAAGCGTTTCAGGCCTCGTTGTCGAGCACCTTGCTGCTGATTCTGGCGGCGGTGGTGACCATGTACATCGTGCTCGGTGTGCTTTACGAAAGTTACATTCACCCGATCACCATCCTGTCGACCTTGCCGTCGGCAGCGGTCGGGGCGTTGCTGGCGCTGATCCTCAGCGGCAATGATCTGGGGATGATCGCCATCATCGGCATCATCCTGTTGATCGGCATCGTGAAAAAGAACGCGATCATGATGATCGACTTTGCCCTCGACGCAGAGCGCAATCAGGGCATGGCCCCGGAACAGGCGATTTATCAGGCCGCCTTGCTGCGTTTCAGGCCGATCCTGATGACCACGCTGGCCGCCCTGTTCGGGGCCGTGCCGTTGATGCTGGCCACCGGCTCTGGCGCGGAACTGCGTCAGCCATTGGGTCTGGTCATGGTCGGCGGTTTGCTGGTGAGTCAGGTATTGACGCTGTTCACCACGCCGGTGATTTACCTGTACTTCGACCGCTTGGGCCGCCGCTGGCGCGGTGACGCGGGCGAACCTGAGCAGGCGCCGCTATGAACCTGTCCGGCCCTTTCATCCGGCGGCCCGTTGCCACCCTGCTGCTGAGCCTCGCGATCATGCTGCTGGGCGGGGTCAGTTTCGGCTTGTTGCCGGTTTCGCCCCTGCCACAGATGGACTTCCCGGTGATCGTGGTCTCGGCCAGCTTGCCGGGCGCCAGCCCCGAGGTCATGGCCTCCACGGTGGCCACTCCGCTGGAACGCTCATTCGGCGCGATTGCCGGGGTCAACACCATGAGCAGCCGTTCGAGTCAGGGCTCGACGCGGGTGATTCTGCAATTCGATCAGGACCGAGACATCAATGGCGCCGCCCGCGAAGTGCAAGCGGCGATCAACGCGTCACGCAACCTGTTGCCCAGCGGCATGCGCAGCATGCCGACCTACAAAAAGGTCAACCCGTCGCAAGCGCCCATCATGGTGCTTTCGCTGACCTCGGATGTGCTGTCCAAGGGCGAGCTGTACGACCTGGCCTCCACCATCCTGTCGCAAAGCCTGTCGCAAGTACCGGGGGTGGGCGAAGTGCAGATCGGCGGCAGTTCGCTGCCCGCCGTGCGCATCGAGCTGGAGCCGCAATTGCTCAACCAGTACGGCGTGTCGCTGGACGAGGTGCGCAACACCATTGCCAACGCCAACGTGCGCCGACCCAAGGGTGCGGTGTCCGATGGCGAGCGTAATTGGCAGATTCAGGCCAACGATCAACTGGAGAAGGCCAAGGATTACGAGCCGCTGATCATCCGCTATCAGGATGGCGCGGCGCTGCGCCTGAGCCATGTGGCCAAGGTTCAGGACAGTGTGGAAGACCGCTACAACAGTGGTTTTTTCAACAATGACGCGGCCGTATTGCTGGTGGTCAACCGGCAGGCGGGTGCCAACATTATCGAGACCGTGAACGCGATCAAGGCCCAGTTGCCTGCGCTGCAAGCGGTGTTGCCGGCCAGCGTGAAACTCAACCTGGCCATGGACCGCTCGCCGGTGATCAAGGCCACCTTGCATGAAGCGGAGATGACCTTGCTGATCGCCGTGGCGCTGGTGATTCTGGTGGTGTTCCTGTTTCTCGGCAATTTTCGCGCTTCGCTGATTCCGACGCTGGCCGTACCCGTTTCGCTGGTGGGCACCTTTGCCATCATGTACCTCTACGGTTTTTCGCTGAACAACCTGTCGCTGATGGCGCTGATTCTGGCCACGGGGCTGGTGGTGGACGATGCGATTGTGGTGCTGGAGAACATCTCGCGTCACATCGATGCCGGGATCGCGCCGATGAAGGCGGCGTACCTGGGGGCGAAGGAAGTCGGGTTTACCCTGTTGTCGATGAACGTGTCGCTGGTGGCGGTGTTCCTGTCGATCCTGTTCATGGGCGGCATCATTGAAAGCCTGTTCCGCGAGTTCTCCATCACCCTGGCCGCGTCCATCGTGGTGTCGCTGGTGGTGTCGCTGACCTTGACCCCGATGCTCTGCGCCCGCTGGCTCAAGCCCCATGTGCCGGGCACTGAAAACGCCATGCAGCGCTGGAGCAACAGGCTCAACGAGCGCATGGTCAACGGTTATGCCCGCAGCCTGGACTGGGTGCTGCGGCACAAGCGGCTGACCCTGTTCAGTTTGCTGGTCACCATTGGGGTCAACGTGGCGCTGTACGTGGTGGTGCCCAAAACCTTCATGCCGCAGCAGGACACCGGGCAATTGATCGGGTTCGTGCGCGGGGATGACGGCCTGTCGTTCAGCGTGATGCAGCCCAAGATGGAAATATTCCGCAAAGCCGTGCTGGCTGACCCGGCGGTTGAGAGCGTGGCGGGCTTCATTGGCGGCAACGGTGGCACCAACAACGCCCTCATGATCGTGCGCCTCAAGCCGATTTCCGAGCGCAAGATTTCGGCGCAAAAGGTCATTGAGCGCCTGCGCGAAACCCTGCCTAAGGTCCCGGGCGGGCGCCTGATGTTGATGGCCGATCAGGATTTGCAGTTTGGCGGCGGTCGCGAGCAAACCAGTTCGCAATATTCGTACATCTTGCAAAGCGGCGACCTCAGCGAGCTGCGCACCTGGTACCCGAAAGTGGTCGAAGCCCTCAAGGCGCTGCCAGAGCTGACCGCCATTGACGCCCGTGAGGGGCGCGGCGCGCAGCAAGTCACGCTGGTGGTCGACCGCGATCAAGCCAAGCGCCTCGGGGTGGACATGAACATGGTCACCGCCGTGCTCAACAACGCCTACAGCCAACGTCAGATTTCGACCATTTACGACAGCCTGAACCAGTACCGGGTGGTCATGGAGGTCAACCCCCAATACGCCCGAGACCCGGAAACCCTGAATCAGGTGCAAGTCATCACGGCGGACGGGCAGCGCATCCCGCTGTCCACCATCGCCCATTATGAAAACAGCCTGCAAGACGACCGGGTCGAACACGAAGGGCAGTTTGCCTCGGAAACCATTGCCTTCGACCTGGCCAACGGCGTGTCGCTGGAGCAGGGCACGGCGGCCATCGAGCGGGCCATTGCCAAACTCGGTTTGCCTGAAGACGTGATCGCCAAAATGGCCGGCACCGGCGATGCCTTTGCTGCCACGCAAAAAAGCCAGCCGTTTATGATCCTGGGCGCGCTGGTGGCGGTGTACCTGGTGCTGGGGATTCTGTACGAAAGCTACATTCACCCGCTGACCATTCTCTCGACCTTGCCTTCGGCCGGGGTGGGCGCGCTGTTGAGCATTTACCTCACTGGCGGGGAGTTCAGCCTGATCTCGCTGCTGGGGCTGTTCCTGTTGATCGGCGTGGTCAAGAAAAACGCCATTCTGATGATCGACCTGGCCTTGCAGCTGGAGCGCCACGCGGGCATGAGCCCGCAGGAGTCGATTCGCAGTGCCTGCCTGCAACGTTTACGGCCGATCCTGATGACCACGCTCGCCGCCTTGCTGGGCGCCTTGCCGCTGATGCTCAGCCATGCCGAAGGCGCAGAAATGCGTCAGCCACTGGGTCTGACCATTATCGGCGGCCTGATTTTCAGCCAGATTTTGACCCTGTACACCACCCCGGTGGTTTACCTCTATCTCGACCGTGTGCGCCATCGCTTCAACCAATGGCGCGGCGTGCGCACTGATGCAGCCCTGGAAACTCCGCTATGACGTCTCGTTTGCTTGACCTTGCCCCGGCCTTGTCGCCTCAACGTTGGGCGTTGGCCCGTGGCTCGCGCCTGCTGGGGCTGGTGTTGTCCGGGCTGTTGCTCAGTGCCTGCGCCGTTGGCCCGGATTATCAGCGCCCCGAAGCGGCCACGCCGGTGGCCTTCAAGGAAGCCGCGGGCTGGCGCCAGGCCACCCCCGGCGATGCGCTGGAAAGAGGTGCGTGGTGGGAGTTGTACGGTGATCCCCAGCTCAACGGGCTGGTGGAATCCCTCAACCGCTCCAACCAGACCGTGGCGCAGTCCGAAGCCCAGTTCCGTCAGGCCCAAGCCCTGGTGCGCAGCGCGCGCGGTGCGTTCTTTCCCAGTGCCGACCTGAGCGTGGGCAAGACCCGTTCGAGTCAGGGCACGGGCAGTTCCAATTCCAGCCTGACCAGTTCCAGCAGCGGCATTCGCGACACCCTCAACGCCCAGGTCGGCGTGAGCTGGGAGGCTGACGTGTGGGGCAAATTGCGACGCGGGCTGGAGGCCGACACCGCCAGCGCCGAAGCCAGCCTGGCCGATCTGGCCGCCATGCGCCTGAGCCAGCAGTCCGAGCTGGTGCAGAACTACCTGCAATTGCGGGTGATCGACCAGCAAAAGCGCTTGCTGGAGGCCACCGTACAGGCCTATGAGCGTTCGCTGAAAATGAGCGAAAACCAGTACCGGGCCGGGATCTCCGGCAAAGATGCCGTGGCCCAGGCGCAAACCCAGTTGCGCAACACTCAAGCCAACCTGATCGACCTGATCTGGCAACGCGCGCAGTTTGAAAACGCAATCGCAGTGCTGACCGGTCAGCCGCCCGCCGGTTTCAAGCTGGCTGAAAGCCAGAGCGTGCCCGCGTTGCCGTCCATTCCCCTGAGCGTGCCCTCACAGTGGCTGGAGCGGCGTCCGGACATCGCGTCGGCAGAGCGCGCGATCATAGCCGCCAACGCCAATATCGGCGTGGCCAAGGCGGCCTACTACCCGGATTTCAGCCTGAGCTTGCAGGGCGGGTACAGCAGCAGTACCTACGAAGACTGGATCAGCGTGCCGAACCGCTTCTGGTCGGTGGGGCCTAAACTGTCGCTGCCGTTGTTCGACGGGGGCCAGCGCTCGGCTGAAGTGGATCGCAATGAAGCGGTCTACGACCAGACGGTCGCCAAATACCGCCAGACCGTGCTGGATGGTTTTCGCGAGGTGGAAAATTACCTGGCGCAGTTGAAAGTGCTGGAGGACGAGGCCGTGGTGCAACGTCAGGCGCTGGAGTCGGCCCGCGAGTCACTGCGTTTGACCCGCAATCAGTACAAGGCCGGTTTGATTGCCTATCTGGATGTGGTGGTGGTGCAAGCCACGGCCCTGAATGCGGAGCGCACCATGCTCACGCTGGAGCAAAATCGTTTGCTTGCCAGCGTGAAACTGATTGCCGCGCTGGGCGGTGGCTGGGACGGCAACACCGATCTGAGCGCCCGTGAAAAGGCTGACAAGCCGTAACGCCGTGGGGGGTTAACGATGAAACGTAAACCGGTCTTTGCCAGCGTTTTTTGACGCGTACAGCGCTTTGTCGGCCTTGGCCAGCGCCTGGTTCAGGGTGTCCTGATCCTCAACCCTGACCAGGCCGATGCTGACGGTCACCGGATGGGCCGCCGGGTCATTGCGCACCCGGCTGCACAGCGCCGTCATCAGTGCCTCGACATCTTCGCGCCGCACACCGGATAGGTACACTGCGAATTCTTCGCCCCCCAATCGTGCATATTCATACCCGCGCATGACGGCTTTGATGCTGGCGGCTGTGCGCTTGAGCACTTCATCGCCGATGTCATGGCCGTACAGGTCATTCACTTTTTTAAAATTGTCGATGTCGATCATCGCCAGATAGTGGTCGTGTTCGCGCGGAAGCTGGGTCAGCAAATCGGTGGCGCGGGCCATGAAAGAACGTCGGTTGGGGATCTCGGTCAGGGTGTCGATGTACGCCTGAGTCAGCAACAGCTTGGACATGGTGTAGTTGTAGAGTTTGATTTGCCGCAGCTTGAAAAAACTGTAAATGGTCAGGCCGCTGAGAAACACGAAGTAACACAGGATCAACGTGCCGCGCAGGTCGAAGAATTCGACATCGGTCATCAAAAACGGGTTGAGCACGACCCAGGTCGCCCCGACCACCGACAGAAAGCCCCAGCGGCTCAGGGGCAGCACCGAGGCGTTGTACAGCAGGCTGGACGTGGCAAGGATCAACCAGATGGGCTGTGCGTTATCGGGCAAGCCAAACACGATCAGGCGAATGCCCGACGTAATCACCAGCACATAAATCAGGTTGAGTACGTCGAAGTGACGGGCCTTGCGGATAAACCCGAGCACGATGGTCAGCACCACCATGGTTCCGAAATAGAGCATTGAGAGGGCGGTAAAGCCTTGCTGGCCCTTGAAGCTGACAATCAGGTCGAACAGTAGCCAGATCACGATGCTGGCGATGTAGGTCAGCCTGCAGAAGGTGCGCAGCTTTTCAAAATCGTGTTGGGCAAATTCAGCTTGCAAAGCAGAAGGCGCGGCGTGCTTTGAGATTTCATTTTCGATGGTCTTGAGCATTGCAAGCCTTGATCACGGTCGTTGAAGAGGGCGTCCAGCGGTCGCGGATCCACCTCATCAAGGGCATCAAGATAAAGCCCCGGACCACGCACCGATAACCCTAGCAGGACTTTGAGGGGTAACCGTGCGGATCGTTCAGGGGCCTTGGCAATGCGCAGCACGCGCTCAGTCGGCATGGGAAAGTACCTCGCCCACGCTGCGGCGGCGGGCGTAGTGTTCACTGGTACGGATCAGCTCTTCGAGATCCTGGGGGGTGACATCAATGAACGCGTCCATCTTGGCCAGCGCCTGTTGCAAGTCCTCGGCGGTAATGCCGGGATCCCCTTCGTCGGGGGGCGTTATCACGCTGGGGGCGGGTTCGGCGGCCTTTTTCGGATAGCGCACACGGGTCAGGTTGTTGTAGGCCAGTGCCGCGAGGAGCATGCACACGGCACTGAGCATGACCGGGGCCAGCAGCTCCCAGCCCAGGCGGGCGCTGTCCGGGTCCGCCAGGACCACCAGCAGGGCCAGCGCCCCGGCCGGCGGGTGCAGGCAGCGCAGCAGGCACATCACCAACAGCGCAATGCCGACGGCCAGGCAGGCGCTGGCTAAGTCCCGGCCGAAAAAATGCACGACGATCAGCGACACGACAGTGGCGCACAGGTAGCCGCCGAGGATCGACCACGGCTGCGCCAGTGCCCCGGAGGAGACGGCAAATAAGAGAATCGCGGAAGCGCCCAGCGGGCCGATCAGGTGCATGGCGATGGGCAGGCCAAAAAACAGGCTGCACAGCCACACGCTAAACAGGGTGCCCAGGGACACGCCAAGGGCGGCGCGGCTCCATTCAAGGGGGCGGGTATGTGTAGCCGCAGGCAAAAGGCGGCTGATCCAGCGGGTTTGCATGGTGGGGAGCGTCCGGGAGGGTCAGTCAGCAGGTCAAAAAAGGGCCTGGCGGGAGACCCGGCAAGCCCTTGAACAGTTCCTTCATGGGGGAAGGGACCGGCGTAGTCTGACCACTGCCGATACAATCCGCAAATTCATAATAATGAGGGTTGAGTGCATTAATTTTGATGGCGAATGCTAGCTGACTAAACTTGCCCCTGAATCGGCCAATTTGCCCAGCACCCGGTCATGCACGTCACTGCTCAACAGTTGGCGTTCAAGGAGCTGATGCAGGTCGGCACTGGGGCTCATCGAACCTTTGAGCACAAGCAAGGCATCGCGAAGTTTTACCAGCCTGCTCAGTTCAGGCTTGTGCATCATGTCTCGCCTGTCGGCCATTGGCCGGATGACGTCACGCGGGTTTGAAGGGGCATGGGTGGATTGCTCGGGCAGGTAACGGTCGTTGGCCAAAAAAACTTCACTCGTCATGTTGTACTCCATTTATCCAGGGACTTTGGGCGCGCTTCCTTGATGACAATTCAAAGGGACGCACACAGGTGTGCAATCCCTTGAAACAACAGTTCTGGGGGGGTGAGCTCAGCAAATCGGTTTAAGGGTGGGAACACATCGCGTGCAGCAACTGGCGGCAGATCCGGTTGCGATACAACGGGTGACACAAACGGCGTTTACACGGCCCGAGATCTTAGATCCAAAGGGGCGATTGTAAGGCCGTGTGCAAGGGACATGTTGTCAGGCAGTGAGTAGCTGGCGATAAGATTTACGGAGAAAGTCGTAGGAGCTTTCAAGTTTCGGGGAAAGAGTTTTTGTTTTCCCATTCCTGACGCTCTTTAGGCACAGGGTGTACACACTCTGATGCAAAAACCTTACAGCGATTGTCGACCACCCTCGCTGGATCGGGTCTCAAGCGTTTGCATCGGCGTCGCGTTAATCGTCGAACCCGACCTGTTCGTGAATCTCGTCGACTTTCAGTTCGAGGCGGTAGGCCACGGCAATGAACAATGCCTGACACAGGCACAGCGTCGCGCTCAGTGAGCGGAACGCAAACGAGCTGCCTTCATTGACCAGCAATACGCTGTTGGCGCGCTTGGCCAGCGGCGACAGGTTGCTGTCCGTGATGATCAGGGTCTTGGCCTGATGCAGCTGGGCAATGCGCAGGCAATGCTGGGTTTCCTTGCCATACGGCGTGAAGCTGATGGCAATCACCAGGTCGTTGGCGCGCACGCTGCGCATTTGCTCGCGGTAGCTGCCGCCCAGCCCGGACACCAGATGAATGCGTTTGTTGGTGTGTTGCAGGTTGTAGACCAGGTAATCGGCCACGGCGAAGGAGCGTCGCACGCCGACCACGTAAATATTGTCAGCGTTGACCACCAGGTCCACGGCCTTGTCGAAGGCCTGGTCGTCGAGTTCCAGCCCAAGGCGTTCTATGCCCGACAGCGTGGCGTTGATGCACTCGCGCGCCAGATCGCCGCCGCTGGCCTTTTGCGACTTGTTGGCAATCATGTTGCGGATGCGTTGCTGGTAGTTCTGCACCGGGGTCGTCTTATGGGTGTACGCCTCGCGGAACAGGGCCTGCATTTCGCTGAAACCGCTGAACCCGAACCGCTGGGAAAACCGCACGATGGCCGACGGATGCACGTCGCACTCGCGCGCAATGTCACTGATGCGGTCCACCATGATGCGGTCGCTTTGCTGGCTCATGTAGCTGGCAATGCGCTTGAGCTGGCGCGGCAAGCTCTCGTATTCCTCGGTAATGAGTTGCAACAGACGCTCGGCACTCACCGGCGGGCTGGTCAATGCGCGCTCTGGCGTTTGCTCGACGGATGCCGGCTGATCGGTGGATGACATAGTGGAGTCCTTATCAATGGCGCGGGTTGTCACGGAGCAGGTTTTTTAGCTGCGCAGTCTACAGGGTAGGTGCAAATAAAATCCTGACCAGCCGTTCAATCCGCTGCGGGCTGAAACGATGCACCCTGGAAAAACCTCCCGGCGCGTCGAATATGGAAAAAAAATTCTACATTAAAAAATAATGGAATAAATATTGTTTATTGCGCCGGGACGTTTTAGTCTTCATCCCACATTGAGTGCTCGGGCCCTGAGGGTGATGAGCGCAGGCTGATAAAAATAACAGGAGCCACCATGGGACAGACTCGTTTTGCCACAGGCCGCGATTTGGATGTCATTTGCCTGGGCCGCATGGGTGTCGACCTTTACGCGCAGCAAGTCGGGGCGCGGCTGGAAGACGTCAGTAGCTTTGCCAAATACCTGGGTGGCTCCTCAGCCAATATTGCGTTCGGCACGGCGCGCCTCGGTGTGCGTTCGGCCATGCTCAGCCGGGTGGGTGACGATCACATGGGGCGCTTCCTGCTGGAGTCGCTGGCGCGTGAAGGCTGTGACGTCAGCGCCGTGAAGGTTGACCCGCAGCGTTTGACGGCGCTGGTGCTGCTGGGCCTCAAAGACCGCGAAACCTTTCCTCTGGTGTTCTACCGCGAAAACTGCGCCGACATGGCGCTGCGTGCCGAAGACATCGACCCGGCCTTTATTGCGTCGAGCAAGGCGCTGCTGATTACCGGGACGCACTTTTCCACCGAAGGCGTGTACCAGGCCAGTCTTCAGGCCCTGGATTACGCCGAGCAGCACAATGTCAAACGGGTGCTGGACATCGACTATCGTCCGGTGCTGTGGGGCCTGGCAGGCAAAGCGGACGGGGAGACGCGCTTTGTCGCTGACGAGGCAGTCAGCGCCCATGTGCAATCGATCCTGCCGCGTTTTGACTTGATCGTCGGCACCGAAGAAGAATTTTTGATCGCGGGTGGCGGCACGGATTTACTGGCAGCACTGCGCACAGTGCGCTCGCTGACCGACGCCACCCTGGTGGTCAAACTGGGCCCGCTGGGCTGCACGGTGATCCATGGCGACATTCCGGCCCGTTTGCAAGACGGCGCCATTTACCCCGGCGTGCGTGTGCAAGTGCTTAACGTGCTGGGGGCGGGGGATGCCTTTATGTCGGGCTTTCTCAGTGGCTGGCTCGAAGACGCCAGCGATGAGCGTTGCTGCCAGTTGGCCAACGCGTGCGGTGCGCTGGTGGTCTCACGGCATGCCTGCGCCCCGGCCATGCCCACCCGGGCAGAACTCGACTACCTGTTCAACAGCCCGGTGCCTGTTACCCGACCGGATCAGGACGTCGCGCTGCAACGCCTGCACCACGTCAGCGTGCCGCGCAAACAGTGGAAACAGCTGTTTGTGTTTGCTTTCGATCATCGCTGGCAACTGCTGGAAATCGCGCAGCAGCATGGCCGCGACCCGAGCCGTATTTGCACCTTGAAACAGCTGTTCATCCGGGCGCTCGAGCGCGTTGAAACCGATTTGCAGCGTCAGGGCATCGACGCCGATGTGGGCCTGCTGGCCGATCAGCGTTTCGGCCAGGACGCGCTGAATGCCGCCACCGGTCGCGGCTGGTGGGTCGCCCGCCCGGTGGAAGTGCAGGGGTCGCGACCGCTGGCGTTTGAACACGGTCGTTCGGTGGGCAGCAACCTGATCGCTTGGCCGCACGAACACATCATCAAATGCCTGGTGCAATTTCATCCCGACGATGAGCCGTTGCTGCGTCTGGAACAGGAAGCGCAAATCAAGGGGTTGTACCAGGCGTCGCTGGCCAGCGGCCATGAACTGCTACTGGAAATCATCCCGCCCAAGGATCACCCCTCGACCTACCCGGATGTGCTCTATCGCGCCATCAAACGTTTGTACAACCTGGGCATTTACCCGGCGTGGTGGAAGATCGAAGCGCAACCGGCCGAGGTCTGGCAGCAACTGGATGCCTTGATCGAAGAACGTGACCCGTACTGCCGCGGTGTTGTCCTGCTGGGCTTGAACGCGCCTGCCAGTGCGCTGGCCGACGGCTTTCGCCAGGCGGCGCGCAGCACCACGTGCCGCGGTTTTGCGGTGGGGCGCACGATTTTCCAGGAACCGGCCCGTGCCTGGCTGGCCGGTGAAATCGACGACGCGACGCTGATCGAGCGGGTGCAAGGCACCTTTGTGCAATTGATCGACGCCTGGCTAACGGCCCGTCCCTGATTCGCCGGTCACGCCGCGCAACCCATTCAAAACAATAATAGGTGCAGCCATGCCCGCTATCCGTATTGGCATCAATCCGATTTCATGGAGCAACGACGATTTGCCCTCGCTGGGTGGCGAAACGCCGCTCAGCACCGCGCTGAGTGAAGGCAAGCAGATCGGTTATGAAGGGTTTGAACTCAACGGCAAATTCCCCAAGGACGCCAAGGGCGTGGGCGATGTCCTGCGCCCTTACACGCTGGCGCTGGTCTCGGGCTGGTACTCCGGCCGCCTGGCGCACCGCTCGGCGGCCGAGGAGATCGACGCCATTGCCAGCCACGTGCAGCTGCTGGCGCAAAATGGCGCCAAGGTGCTGGTGTATGGCGAGGTCGCTGACTCGATTCAGGGCCAGCGTATCCCTTTGATTGAGCGCCCGCGTTTTCACAGTGAACGCGCCTGGCAGCAATACGCCGAGAAGCTCGATGAACTGGCGCGCTTCACCCTGTCGCAGGGCATTCGCCTGGCGTACCACCACCACATGGGCGCGTACGTTGAGTCGCCTTCGGACATCGACACCCTGATGCGCCTGACCGGGCCTGAAGTCGGCCTGCTGTTCGATGCCGGGCATTGCTACATGGGCGGCGGTGAACCGGTCCAGGTGCTGCGCAAACACATTGATCGCGTCTGCCACGTGCATTTCAAGGATGTGCGCAAGCCCGTGGTGCAACTGGCCCGCAACAATCTCTGGAGCTTTCCCGATTGCATCATCAACGGCACTTTCACCGTGCCGGGGGACGGCGACATTGATTTTGGCGAGTTGCTGGACGTCCTGCTGGCCGCCGACTACCACGGCTGGTTGGTGGTAGAAGCCGAACAGGACCCGGCCGTGGCGCCGAGTTTTGCTTACGCGCAAAAAGGCTATCAAATCTTGCGCGCGCTGCTCGATGAGAGGGCGCGGGCATGAATTTACTGATTAAACGCCAGCCCACGGGCCAGCCCCTTGTGCAACTGCCCACGGGCGCGCTGGAGTACGTGGGGTTCAGCGCCTATCGGCTGCAAGCGGGCGAGACCTTGCCGGTGCAGGCCGGGCAGCAAGAGCTGTGCCTGGTGTTGCTCAGCGGGCTGGCCAATGTTTCAGGCGAAGCGCCAGGGCACGGCGCTTTCAATTGGGAGGCTATCGGCGATCGTCAGTCGGTGTTCGAGGACAAATCGCCCTTTGCCGTGTATTTGCCGCCCGCCAGTCAGGCGCAGGTGCAGGCGCTGAACGACGTGCATATCGCCGTCTGCGCCGCCCCCGGTGCCAGCGATGCCGGGCTCGGTCCGCGACTGATTGCCCCGCAGGGCATGAAACGCAGCGTACGCGGCAAGGGCGCCAACACCCGCTACGTGTGCGACATCCTGCCGGACACCGAACCTGCCCATTCGCTGCTGGTGGTGGAGGTGCGCACGCCGTCCGGGCATTCCTCCAGCTACCCGCCGCACAAGCACGACACCGACGACTTGCCGCACCAGAGCTTTCTTGAAGAAACCTATTACCACCAGATCAACCCGCCGCAGGGCTTCGTGTTCCAGCGGGTCTACACCGACGATCGCAGCCTTGATCAGGCCATGGCGGTGGAAAACGGCGATCTGGTGGTGGTGCCCAAGGGCTATCACCCGGTCAGCGTGCCCTATGGCTACGAGTCGTATTACCTGAACGTGATGGCAGGGCCCAAGCGGGTCTGGCACTTCCACAACGACCCGCAGCACAGCTGGCTGATGGACCTTTAACTTTTCGGAGAACAAACCGCATGAGCACGACCCCGGTGATTGGCCACTACCTTGACGGCCACGTTCAGGACTCAGGTAGCGAACATTTCAGTGATGTCTTTAACCCGGCGACAGGCAGCGTGCAGGCCCGCGTCGCCCTCGCCAGCCAGCGCACCGTCGATGACGCTGTCGCCTCAGCTCTCAAGGCGTTCCCGGCGTGGTCGGAGCAGTCGTCTCTGCGCCGCGCCCGGGTCATGTTCAAGTTCAAGCAATTGCTGGATGAGCACCACGACGAACTGGCGCACATCATTTGCCGCGAACACGGCAAAGTGTTCGCCGATGCCAAGGGTGAAGTCACGCGCGGGATCGAAATCGTCGAGTACGCCTGCGGGGCGCCAACGCTGCTGAAAACCGATTTCAGCGACAACATTGGCGGCGGTATCGACAACTGGAACCTGCGCCAGCCGCTGGGGGTGTGTGCGGGCGTCACGCCGTTCAACTTCCCGGTGATGGTGCCGCTGTGGATGATTCCACTGGCGTTGGTGACCGGTAACTGCTTCATCCTCAAGCCCTCGGAGCGTGATCCGTCCGCCAGCCTGTTGATGGCGCGGCTGCTGACCGAAGCGGGCCTGCCCGACGGTGTTTTCAACGTGGTGCAAGGCGACAAGCGCGCAGTGGATGCGCTGTTACAACACCCGGACGTTGAAGCCATCTCCTTTGTCGGCTCCACCCCCATTGCCGAGTACATCTACCAGCAGGGCACTGCGCGGGGCAAACGGGTGCAGGCGCTGGGCGGGGCTAAAAATCACATGATCGTGATGCCGGACGCCGACCTCGATCAGGCGGCGGACGCCCTGATGGGCGCGGCATACGGCTCGGCCGGAGAGCGCTGCATGGCGATTTCAATTGCCGTGGCGGTGGGGGAGGTGGCCGATCAGTTGATTGAAAAACTGCTGCCGCGCATCGACCGCCTCAAAGTCGGCAATGGCGCGCAGCCCGACAGCGAAATGGGCCCGCTGGTGACGGCGGAGCACCGGGCCAAGGTGGTCGGGTTTATCGATCAGGGCGTGGCCCAGGGCGCACAGCTGATCGTCGATGGTCGTGCGCTCAAGGTGCCGGGGGCCGAGCAGGGCTTCTTTGTCGGCGCCACGCTGTTCGACCGGGTCACGCCCGAGATGAGCATTTACCGGCAGGAAATCTTTGGCCCGGTACTGGGGATTGTCCGCGTGCCGGATTTCGCCAGTGCGGTGGCGTTGATCAATGCGCATGAGTTTGGCAACGGCGTGTCCTGCTTTACCAGCGATGGCGGCGTGGCGCGGGCGTTTGCGCGCACGATCAAGGTCGGCATGGTGGGGATCAATGTGCCGATTCCAGTGCCCATGGCCTGGCACTCCTTCGGTGGCTGGAAGCGCTCGCTGTTTGGCGATCACCATGCCTACGGCGAAGAAGGCATCCGCTTCTACAGCCGCTACAAAAGCGTGATGCAGCGCTGGCCGGACAGCATCGCCAAAGGCCCCGAATTCAGCATGCCAACCGCCAAATAATCATCGGTCACAGCCCTGCGGTTGCCGCAGCGGCTGTGCAAGTTCAAGGGTGCAGACATGACGACGACACGACTGACCATGGCTCAGGCGCTGGTGAAGTTTCTCGATAACCAATACGTCGAGGTGGACGGGGTCCAGAGCAAATTTGTGGCCGGGGTGTTCACGATTTTTGGCCACGGCAATGTGCTGGGGCTCGGGCAGGCGCTGGAACAGGACAGCGGCAGCTTGCTGGTGCATCAAGGGCGCAACGAACAGGGCATGGCCCACGCCGCCATCGGTTTTGCCAAGCAACACCGGCGGCGCAAGATCTACGCCTGCACTGCCTCGGTGGGCCCCGGCGCGGCCAACATGCTGACCGCTGCCGCGACGGCCACCGCCAACCGTATCCCGCTGTTGCTGCTGCCGGGGGATGTGTACGCCAGCCGTCAGCCCGACCCGGTCTTGCAACAGATCGAGCAGTTCCATGACTTGAGCATCAGCACCAACGATGCCTTTAAAGCCGTGAGCAAATACTGGGACCGCATCAACCGCCCGGAACAATTGATGAGCGCCGCCATTCACGCGATGCGTGTGCTCACCGATCCTGCCGAAACCGGGGCCGTAACCCTGGCCCTGCCGCAGGATGTTCAGGCCGAGGCCTACGATTACCCGGATTACTTTCTGCAAAAACGCGTGCACCGCATCGACCGACGCCTACCGACCGCAGCGATGCTGGCCGATGCACAGGCGATCCTGCGGCGCAAGCGCACGCCGCTGATCATCTGCGGCGGTGGCGTCAAGTACGCGGGGGCGAGTGCCGCGTTGCAAGCGTTTGCCGAGCGCTTCGGGATACCGTTCGCAGAAACTCAGGCCGGCAAAAGCGCCATCGTGTCGGCGCACCCGCTGAACATGGGCGGCATCGGCGAAACCGGGTGCCTGGCCGCCAACCTGCTGGCGCCGCAGGCTGACCTGATTATCGGCATCGGCACACGCTATACCGATTTCACCACGTCCTCCAAATCGTTGTTTCAGCACCCGGAGGTTGAATTTCTCAACCTCAACGTTAGCCCCTGCGATGCGCTCAAGCTCGATGGCGTGCAATTGATTGCCGATGCCCTCGCGGGGCTGGAAGGGCTGAGTGAGTGCCTGGCGGCCAGCGGCTACCACGCGCAATGGGGCGAGGCGCCGCATCAGGCCAGGGCGCAGTTGGAGGCCGAGGTGGAGCGTGTGTTTAAGGCCAATTATCAACAACCGGATTTCACCCCCGAAATCAGCGACCACATGGACCCGGCGGTGCTGCGCGAGTTTATCGAGCTGACAGGGTCGTGCCTGACCCAAAGCCAGGTGCTGGGTGTACTCAATCACACCCTTGATGACACAGCCGTGATCGTCGCGGCCGCTGGCAGCCTGCCCGGCGATCTGCAACGGGCCTGGCGCAGCAAGGGCGTGAACACCTATCACGTGGAGTACGGCTATTCGTGCATGGGCTATGAAGTGAACGCAGCGTTGGGGGTCAAGCTGGCCGAACCGGCGCGCGAGGTCTACGCGTTGGTGGGCGATGGTTCCTACATGATGCTGCACTCCGAGTTGGCCACCTCGATTCAGGAGCGCCAGAAAATCAACGTGGTGCTGCTCGACAACATGGCGTTCGGCTGCATTAACAACTTGCAGATGGGCAACGGCATGGACAGCTTCGGCACCGAGTTCCGCTTCCGCAACCCTGAAACGGGCAAGCTGGACGGTGGCCTGGTGCCGGTGGACTTCGCCATGAGTGCAGCGGCTTATGGCTGCAAGACCTACCGGGTGACCACCGTTGAGCAACTCCACGCCGCGCTGGCCGATGCGCGTCGGCAAACCGTGTCCACCCTCATTGATATCAAAGTGCTCCCTAAAACCATGATCCACGGCTACCTGTCGTGGTGGCGCGTGGGCGTGGCGCAAGTGTCTACCAGCGCCCGCACGGCCGACGCCGCGAAACACCTCAACCGTCAGCTCGCCCGCGTGCGGCAGTACTGATTGCAACGCTCTCTTATTACATTGACCAGGAGTCTGCACATGTCGTTGAACACTCAAGCCTTGAAGTTGGGCGTGATCGGGACGGGCGCGATTGGCCGTGATCATATTCGTCGTTGCAGCCAGACCCTGCTTGGCAGTCAGGTGGTGGCGGTCACGGACATCAATCAGCAACAGGCGGCGCAGGTGGTTGCCGAACTGGGCTTAAGTGCCGAGGTGTACCCGGACGCGCACGCGCTGATTCAGGCGGCTGATGTCGAGGCCGTGCTGGTGACGTCCTGGGGGCCGAGCCACGAAGAGTACGTGCTGGCGGCCATCCGCGCCGGCAAACCGGTGTTTTGCGAAAAGCCACTGGCGGTCACGGCTGCCGGTTGCCGCAACATCGTCGACGCGGAAATTGCCCATGGCCACCGGTTGGTGCAGGTCGGCTTCATGCGCCCGTACGACGCCGGTTATCAGGCGCTCAAGGCCGTCATCGACAGCGGGCAGATCGGCGAACCGCTGATGCTTCACTGCGCTCACCGTAACCCGCGGGTGGGTGAGCACTACACAACCGACATGGCCATCACCGACACCTTGATCCACGAACTGGACGTGCTGCGCTGGTTGCTCGACGACGATTATGTGTCGGTGCAAGTGGTCTTCCCGCGCAAAACCAGCAAAGCGCTGGCGCACCTGCGCGACCCGCAAGTGGTGCTGCTCGAAACCGCCAAGGGCACGCGCATCGATGTGGAAGTGTTTGTGAACTGCCAGTACGGCTACGACATTCAGTGCGAAGTGGTGGGCGAAACCGGTATTGCCAAACTGCCCGAGCCGTCGCACGTGCAACTGCGCAGCGAGGCCAAACTGTCGAACGCGATTCTGATGGATTGGAAAGACCGCTTCATCGCCGCTTACGACGTGGAGCTGCAAGCCTTCATTGACGGCGTGCGCGCCGGGCAGGTGAGCGGTCCTTCGGCATGGGACGGCTTTGCCGCAGCGGTGGCAGCCGATGCCTGCATCCAGGCGCAACAGAGCGGGGCGATTGTCAACGTTGAACTGCCGCCACGTCCGGCCTTTTACGGCTGATCTCAACGCCGTGGTCGCCCCTGGGCAGCGTGAGGCTGCGAGCGGTTCAACAGACGCCACCTCACGCGCCTGGACCTCGGCCACAGGCCTGTCAAGGAGTGTTCACATGCGCATCGGACTGGTTGGATTTGGCCACGCAGGTCGTTTTTTTCATGCGCCGTTGATCACCAGCCTGCCGGGGGTGACGTTGGTCGGCGTGGTCACGCGTTCGGCTGAGCGTCGCCAGCACCTGGCCAGCGCGTACCCCGGCGTGCGGGCCTATGACAGCCTGGGGCAGTTGGCTGAGGCCGGGGTTGACCTGTTGGTGATCGCCACGCCGCTGGACGGTCGGCCTGAGCAGGTGATGCAAGCCATCGAGCTGGGGCTTGCCGTGGTGAGTGAAAAACCCTTCGCCGCTGACGTGCAGCAAGCGCAACACCTGGTGGCAGCGGCGCAGCGTCACAACGTGTTGCTGAGTGTGTATCAGAATCGGCGCTGGGATTCGGACTTCCTGACCGTGCGCAAGCTGATCGAGGCCGGTGCGTTAGGAGCGGTCACGCGGTTTGAATCGTTCATTGAACGGTTTACCCCTGCGTCAGTGGGCAATGCCAGCGGCGGCGGTCTGCTGCGCGATCTGGGCAGTCATCAAGTGGATCAGGCGCTGCAACTGTTCGGCCCGGTGGTGTCGGTGTACGCCGAGAGGGCGTGCAGCCCCCAAGCCCCGCACCTGGACCACACCTTCTTCATGGCGTTGACTCACCGCAACGGCGTGCTGTCCCACCTGGGCGCCAGCGTGCTGCAAAACAGCCCGCGCCCGCGCTTTCGGGTCAGCGGCACCTCTGGTTGCTACAGCGTTGAGGGGCTGGACGGGCAGGAAGCGGCGCTGCTCGCAGGCCGCTCCCCCACAACCTGTGGCGAGGATTGGGGGGCCGAAGAGCATCGGCGCTGGGGCTGGTTTGAACAGGGCGAAGAACGCGAGCGAGTGCCGAGCGAGCATGGCGGCTGGGATCAGTTTTACCGGCAAATGATCGCCGCCGTTGAGGGGCGAGGGCCTGTGCCGGTGTTGCCGCAAGCGGCTGTGCAGGCGCTTGAGGTGCTGGATGCGGCGCGGCTGAGTGCGCAGCGGGGTGAGGTCGTGACGTTGGCCCATGATGAAAATAGAAAATAGAACGCAATAAATTCTAAAATCGATTGATATGGAAATTATTTTCCAATAGAGTCGATTTCAGCACAGTGTCACCAAGTACCGCATCTATAAAACCAACAAGAATGTGGAGACTGCCCCAAATGAAACCCAGCTTACGAATCGCTTCCCTTGCGCTCTCGATCCTGTTCGCCAGCGGCGCGGCCCTGGCCGATGTCAACATTGGCGTGAGCATGTCCCAGTTCGATGACACCTACCTGACGTACTTGCGCGAGTCGATGAACGACAAAGCCAAGACCTACCCCGAAGGAGTCAAATTGCAGTTTGAAGACGCCCGCGCCGACGTAGTCAAGCAACTGAGCCAAGTTGAAAACTTTATCAGCCAAAAGGTCGACGCGATCATCGTCAACCCGGTGGATACCGCATCCACCGAGCGTATTACCAAAGCTGCGGTTGCCGCGGGCATCCCGTTGATCTACGTCAACCGCCGCCCGGACAAAACCGATCTGCCGCAGGGCGTGGCCACAGTGGCCTCCGATGACCTGGAGGCCGGGCGCATGCAGATGCAGTACCTGGCCGACAAAATGGGCGGCAAGGGGAACATCGTGATCCTGCTCGGTGATCTGGCCAACAACTCCACCACCAACCGCACCAAGGGCGTGAAAGCAGTACTGGCCCAGTACCCCGGCATCAAGGTCGATCAGGAGCAAACCGGCATCTGGCTGCGGGACAAGGCCATGACCCTGACCAATGACTGGATCACCCAGGGCCGTGAGTTCGATGCCGTGGTGTCCAACAACGACGAAATGGCCATTGGCGCCGCGATGGCGCTCAAGCAGGCTGGCATCGCAAAAGGCAAGGTGTTGATTGCCGGTGTCGACGGTACTGAAGACGGTGTGCGGGCGGTCGAGAAGGGCGATTTAACCCTTTCGGTGTTCCAGGACGCCGCCGGGCAGGCCAACGGCTCGGTCGAGACGGCGCTGAAGATGATCAACAAAGCGCCTTACGAGCAGGCGGTCTGGGTGCCGTTCCAGCTGATTACCCAAGACAACGTCAGCACGTATAAAAAGTAGTCGTCCATTCACCCCCACAACAACAATAAGCGGCGAGGCTCAACCTTGCCCGCAGTCCCGGCCCACACCGGGGCACCTGAGGAGTACTGGCTATGCTCGCGTCAGCGACTGTTTCAAGGACCCCGGCCGTGGCGACTGCCGCCCCGGCCACCTCGGCGGAGGCGCCCTACCTGTTGGAAGTAGTGAATGTCAGCAAGGGCTTCCCTGGTGTGGTTGCCCTGGATGACGTGCAGTTGCGCGTGCGAGCGGGCACCGTGCTGGCGCTGATGGGGGAGAACGGCGCGGGCAAGTCCACGCTGATGAAAATCATCGCCGGTATCTACCAGCCCGACGCGGGGCAGTTGCGGTTGCGTGGCCAACCCGTCGCCTTTAATGGGCCGCTGGCGGCCTTGCAGGCCGGGATCGCGATGATTCATCAGGAACTCAACCTGATGCCGCACATGAGCATCGCCGAGAACATCTGGATGGGTCGCGAACAGCTCAACAGCCTGCGCATGATCGATCACCGCGAAATGTACCGCTGCACCGCGCAACTGCTGGAGCGCTTGCGCATCAATCTTGATCCGCAGGAACTGGTCGGCCACCTGAGCATTGCCGAGCGCCAGATGGTTGAAATCGCCAAGGCGGTCTCCTATGACTCGGACATCCTGATCATGGATGAGCCGACCTCGGCCATTACCGACAAAGAGGTCGACCACCTGTTTTCGATCATTGCCGACCTCAAGGCGCAGGGCAAAGGCATCATTTACATCACCCACAAAATGAATGAAGTGTTTGCCATCGCGGATGAAGTGGCGGTGTTTCGTGACGGTGCGTACATCGGTCTGCAACGCGCCGACAGCATGGACAGCGACAGCCTGATTTCGATGATGGTGGGCCGTGAGCTGACGCAGTTGTTCCCGGTGCGGGAAAACCCGCTCGGGCAATTGCTGCTCTCGGTTCGTGACTTGCGCCTGGACGGCGTGTTTCACGGTGTGTCGTTCGACCTGCATGCCGGGGAAATCCTTGGCATTGCCGGGCTCATGGGGTCGGGCCGCACCAACATCGCCGAAACCCTGTTTGGCATCACCCCGTGCGATGGCGGCGAGGTTCAGCTCGACGGTCAGGCGGTGCGCATCACCAGCCCCAATCTGGCGATTGAGAAGGGCTTCGCGCTGTTGACCGAAGACCGCAAGTTGACGGGGCTGTTTCCTTGCCTGTCGGTGCTGGAAAACATGGAAATGGCGATCCTGCCGCAATACGCCGACAACGGTTTTATCCAGCAAAAAGCCTTGCGCGCATTGTGCGAGGACATGTGTAAAAAGCTGCGGGTCAAAACCCCGTCGCTGGAGCAATGCATCGACACCCTATCGGGGGGGAACCAGCAAAAAGCCCTGCTGGCACGCTGGTTGATGACCAACCCGCGGCTGTTGATCCTCGATGAACCGACCCGCGGCATTGATGTGGGGGCCAAAGTCGAGATTTACCGGCTGATTTCATTCCTCGCCAGTGAGGGCATGGCGGTGATCATGATTTCTTCGGAGCTGCCTGAAGTGCTGGGCATGAGCGACCGGGTCATGGTCATGCATGAAGGCGAGCAGATGGGCACCCTCGATCGCGCCGACGCCACCCAGGAACGGGTCATGCAACTGGCCTCGGGCATCACGGCGATTCATTAACCATTTCAGGGCGCCGGCGGCGACTGCGCCGGTAGCTCCGCAGAGTGAGAGGGCACATGTCCATGAACGCAATAACGGATAACAAACCCGCCATGGCACCCAGCAAATCCCGGCGTCGTTTTCCGACCGAATTGAGCATCTTTCTGGTGCTGATCGGCATCGGGCTGGTGTTCGAACTGTTCGGCTGGATCGTGCGTGACCAGAGCTTTTTGATGAACTCCCAGCGCCTGGTGCTGATGATTCTGCAAGTGTCGGTGATCGGTTTGCTGGCGATTGGCGTCACCCAGGTGATCATCACCACAGGGATCGACCTGTCTTCGGGGTCGGTGCTGGCCTTGTCGGCCATGGTGGCCGCGAGCCTGGCGCAAACCTCGGATTTCAGCCGGGCCGTGTTCCCGTCACTGACCGACTTGCCGGTCTGGATTCCGGTGGTCGCGGGGCTTGGGGTCGGGCTGCTGGCCGGTGCCATCAACGGCAGCATCATCGCCATCACCGGCATACCGCCCTTTATCGCAACGCTGGGCATGATGGTGTCTGCCCGTGGGCTGGCGCGTTATTACACCGAAGGCCAACCGGTCAGCATGCTGTCTGATTCCTACACGGCCATCGGCCATGGTGCTATGCCAGTGATCATCTTTCTGGTGGTGGCGCTGATCTTCCACATTGCCCTGCGTTACACCAAATACGGCAAATACACCTATGCCATCGGTGGCAACATGCAGGCGGCGCGGACCTCGGGGATCAACGTCAAGCGTCACTTGATTATCGTCTACAGCATTGCCGGGTTGCTGGCAGGCCTGGCCGGGGTCGTGGCATCGGCACGGGCGGCCACGGGGCAGGCGGGCATGGGCATGTCCTACGAGCTGGACGCCATTGCCGCGGCGGTGATTGGCGGCACCAGCCTGGCCGGGGGCGTGGGGCGGATTACCGGCACGGTGATTGGCGCGCTGATCCTGGGCGTCATGGCCAGCGGCTTCACCTTTGTGGGGGTCGATGCCTACATTCAGGACATCATCAAGGGCCTGATCATCGTGGTGGCGGTGGTGATCGACCAGTACCGCAACAAGCGCAAACTCAAACGCTGACCGCGCTGTGTAGCTTTTTCCGATCACATCGGCCTAAAAAAACCTGAGCATCGGTGGCAATAACGCCCCTGATGCTCAGGTTTTTCGTGCATTAAAAGGGGGCGATTTCAGTGTTTGCATGGAATTTCCTGCCATCCGCGTACTCCATTAGGCCCTGGGGGACAGGTTTTTCGTCTTTTTCCAGGTTTTGCTGGACAAATAGCTGTCATTTCAGTTGCTGAGTCGATAACTCGGCCGTAGACTGCCGCCCCTCGTAAATTGAGTGCCGGGTGGCGCTTGAAATAGATAGCACCTAACTGGTTGGGATGAAGATCGGTCAGGACGCTCCCTAATTCGCCTTAATGCACGTATTTTTTATAGAGAAATCAATGACAAAGGATAAGTTGCTGGCCATGCCGGCGGATGACTACATGAATGCCGAGCAACATGCTTTTTTCACTGAGCTGTTGCAAAACATGAAGGTCGAAACCCACGAGCGGATTGAGCAGAATCGCATCGCGATCGAGAGCCTGGACACCCCGGCCGACCCTGCAGACGCCGCTTCGGTTGAAGAAGAGCGTACCTGGCTGGTCAACGCGATTGACCGTGACCAGCGCATGCTGCCTCAGCTGGAACAAGCGCTGGAGCGCATCAAGGACGACAGCTTTGGCTGGTGTGACGACAGCGGTGACGCCATTGGCCTCAAGCGCCTGTTGATCAGCCCGACCACCAAATACTGCATCGAAGCTCAAGAGCGTCACGAGCAAATCGACAAGCATCAGCGTCAGGCCTGATCCTGACGTTGCCGGGCCGCGCAAAGCGGCCCCGGTAGCGCTTTTGGCCAAGCCGCCGTTCT
Organism: Pseudomonas lundensis; assembly: GCF_001042985.1. Taxonomy (GTDB): domain Bacteria; phylum Pseudomonadota; class Gammaproteobacteria; order Pseudomonadales; family Pseudomonadaceae; genus Aquipseudomonas; species Aquipseudomonas lundensis. The sequence goes on along the minus strand of NZ_JYKY01000008.1, from coordinate 45,247 downwards.
GGCTGGCATTCGGCATCTTCTTGTGACACCTGCGTTCACACCCGGCCAACATTGAGCTGGCTGGCGACTTTTTGCACCCTTATATTGGCTCGCGCACTGTGCGTGAGGACGACTTATAAGAGGGGCAAAGGCGTGATGAGCAATTCCAGCAACACAGGAGGCGTGTTGCGGGTCGGTGTCTTTTTTGATGGAACGGCCAATAACCAGTACAACAGCGAATCGGGGCAGGCGCGTCTGGCGCAAGGCTTGATGATAGACGCCGCCAGCAGTTACGGCAGTGTGCCCACCAATATCGCCCTTCTTCATCAGCACTACCCCGTGCAGCCCGCCTTTGAGGCGGATGGGCACAGGGTCACGTCGCTCTATATCAGCGGAATCGGAACCACGACCGGTCAGGCCGATTCGCGCTTTCCGGCGCAGACGTACGGCCGCGGCAGTACCGGGGTGGTGGGCAAGGCGCAAGAGGCCCACGCGCGTTTGCTGCACTGCCTGCTGGAGGCCGTGAAGGCTTTACCGTCCCGTGCGCTGCAGCGCCTGGAGCTGGATATTTTCGGTTTCAGTCGCGGTGCGGCGGCTGCGCGGCATTTTGCCAATGAAGTGCAGGCCACCCGGTTCGACACCCGGTTGGCGCTGGCGCCGGGGTTTAACTGCGAAATCAATTTTATCGGGCTGTTTGACACGGTCGCGGCGATGGGCGGCTTGGTGGATTTGGGCGATATCAGCGATGACGTGAATCCGGGTCTTAATCTGTATCTGGGCCCGGACAGTGCGCGTCAGGTGGTGCAAATGAGCGCGCGGGATGAGCTGCGGCGCAACTTTGCCCTCACTCGAATTGCGCCGCAGTGGCCGATGGACGTCGCCGTTCCGGGCGCGCATGCAGATGTGGGCGGCGGCTATGCGCCGTACATGCTGGAGCAAGTGTTTCTCACGCGCTGGGAGACAAACCTGGTCAGCCCGGGGACTGCCCCCATGCTGACCCGCGCGTGGAAGACCACGGAGGCACAGTTGCCGTTTTGGCAGGCCAAAGACTTGCTGGACGAGCGTGACCCGGCGGCATTGCTGGAAATCCGCACGGCATCGCATCAGCAAGGCACGCGCCGAGATCCGCTGCAGCGCGTGCAGGCAGCCATTTACATGCAGCGGCGTGTGGATGGGCATTTGTCACGGGTGTATTTACGGGTCATGCACGCTCTGGCCATTGAGCACGGTGTGCCTTTTATGGCCCTTTCAGACAGGCCCGAGATTCGTTTGCCGGAAGAGTTGCTGCCCATTGCGGACAAAATTCAAGAGCAATGGTCCAGCGGGCGTATTGCGCTGACAAGCGAGGAAGAACGGCTACTGCGACAGCGTTACATTCATCAGTCCGCGAACTGGAATGCCGCGATTGGTGAGGGGCTTGGTGCGCTGGATAAAGCGTTTTTCAACCTCCCGCAGGAGGGCGCTCGGCTGGTTTACGATCAACGCCTCCCGTCCTTGGCCTGACAACAGGCGGTATTGTTACCGTTCATGCAATTGAGCTATGCGTGGCATAGCTTTTTCCTGCGTCCTTTTGTCACTAAGATGGCCCACATCGTTAGGAGACTAACTAACTAGGTGGAGTGGCCATCATGCGTAATCAAGTTGATATCGCCGTAATGATTGGAAGCGGTGTTCCCAAGGGCATGCGCGAAGCGGGACAAAAGGCCTGCTGGGTGGTGCTGGTCAATGGAGAACAGCGCGGGACCGCGTTTTCAACGCGCGCAGAAGCGCAAGAGTGCCAGAGCGCCTGGTTGGCGCAGTTGAGCGCCAACCCCGTGGCAATGCGCCTTCAGGCGTGAGGCGATTCGTGCAGGCGGACATTCAGTTCGTCTACCACGAGTGCCCAAGGGCCGTCTTCAAGCAGCTTTTCTTTCAGAAAACTCGCTTGCGCCGGGGACCAGAAGGGGGCCTCAACCAGCTTCACGTCTTCAGCCAGAAAATGGTCTGCAATGAATTGCTCCATGGCGGTTTCATCTGAATCCAGGCCAAGTTGGTTGAAGAGGTTTTCCAGCGTGACAGGTGTCTCGTCCATGTTCATCTCCAGAAGCGTCTAAGTGAGTACAGGGTATCTGAGGCCGTAGAACCCTCAGAGTTCGACTCAATGTGCGTGTAGCACTGTAGACCATGGTGTCAAATGGAGAGGTTAACGCTGCCGATCAAGGTTTTTTCGGCCTCGAAAAGTGAACTGAGGGCGACAGAGACCGCACTGTTGAGCGAGACCACCTGGCTTTTCGCCTTCATGATGGCGGCCGTGCGAGCTTCATCATTGCGATAGCGCCCGGCTTTGACGGCGGCCATCCGAGCATTGGCCTGGCGCAGGTGCTGCTGAAGCTGTTCAAGGCGTTTTTTCAGCAGCTTGATGCGTTTTTGCAAGGTTTCTACCGGCGTGTCGCCAGCGGCTTGCGCGGCATCGGTGTCTGCCCGCAACACGAGCTCAAACCGCCCGGGTTTCGCGGCAGGTGTCACGGCGTCGTTCAGGGGCGCTGCCCGAGGGGCCGCAAGGTGAGTGGCGATAGTGACGTTAATCATCAGTGATGCCCTTGACAGAGACTCACCCGGCTATCGGCCTGGCGCCGCGTTTCTTGAGCGAAAGGCCAGGATTCAGGCGTTCAGGGCACCCGCATCCACGGCTTCTTTCAGGGCTTTGGCGGCTTCTTTGCCAGCGACTTCAGCCACATCGGCGGTTTTGAACCAACGGTCTTTCTCGACCTGATGATAGGTGATGGTTTTGAGAGGGGGTTTGGCACGCATGACAATCACTGCCTGAAACTCGCCATCGACTTCTCTGGCTTCACCGCGGATAAAAAATTCGCCAATATCAAATTCCGTCACGTGTCACTTTCCCTTGGAGGTAATGGAGCCGGGTCAACCCGGCGGCATGGGCCGGGTCGATTGTTGCGCGAGTATGGCAGTTGTTGGCGGGCAGTGGCGCAGTTAAGTCATCCAACTGACGAAAGCGCTGCCGTCACAGAGGGGCGGGCGGGCTGAAATCGGGCTGTATTTTCTCTAACTGGCTTGCCAGCGCACAGGCTTCGTAATGCGAGCACCGAAAGCCCCTGATCTGGCCTGTGTGGGCTTCTCGTACATGAAAAAAGCCGTGGCTGATCGGTATCACTTGATAGTGGCGGGATTGTGTATACCCAAAGTCGGTGTTGAGCCGGTAGAATGGCGCCCCGTCAACGGGATCAGCCACGTTCTGGAGCCCATTGGCGGATGACGGATGAAAATCTGATCTGTCCATGGAACGACTTCCTTTGATTGAATGGTTCTAGCAAAAAGTTGTTCGGATCGAGGCTGGGCACGCACGTAAACTCCAGCCGTTGGCGTTTGTCTATTTGTAAGGTTTTTTTTAAAAACGCTGCGTCAGACATTACGTCTTTAAAAGCAGGTTTCCCCCCTAAGTGCACTAGTCCGTTTCATCGTTCGAGTGCGTACCGACGCTGCATAAGCGCCGATACCGCTGGTTCGTGGTGTCAGGGCGGGAATCCATCACGTTGATTGCTTGCAGTCACTTCTGAGCCACGGCTTCAGAAGGTTTTGTCGAACGCAGATTTCACAACCGGCAAGTCAAGGCTTGCTATGGGCTGCCTGTTTTTGTTTTGGCAGTCTTACTTCATTTTTCGAGGGTTTTTCGTTGGCAGTCAGCAATCTGGAGATGCACGCGTTATTTGTGTTGGGTGACCTGCGAGCGCGTCTGGTCAAATTGTTTCAATCCCGTTTTGTGTATGTCACCGAGCAGACGGCTGAAGACACCTACATGGCCGAAATCGATACCGACGCGGCATTGGTCGTCGATGACAAGCCTGGCTTGAAGTTAAAGGTGGGGGATCATTTCAGTGCGGCGGTACTTGCCAGCCGTGAAGGCGGGAAGTTCGAACTCAAGTTCCGCGAGATCAAAATGACGATTTATGGCATTGGCGACTATGCCTATGTCACCACGCCGCAAGGCGAAGGAATTGTGTTCAAGGAAGGTCAGCGGGTGATGCTGGTGTTCGCCGCCCATGAACAACTGGCCACCGGCCTGAGCAAAACCCTGAAGGCGGTCACTGCCAAAGCGGCCAAGTGGCGCAAAGGTGAGTTGACCTTCAAGGCCAGTAAAGAGTGACAGGCTCACGCGGCGAGTTTCATCGCCAGCATCAGGAACAGGCGACCGCCAAGGCGATCGAGCTGTTGGCCTGCCAGCCCCAGATGGGCAAGGGGTGGCTTACGTGGGTCGCCGGGCAGTTGTACACGTTGCGCCCGGCAGCCTACGCAAGCATGGTGCGTCGTGAACTGGCCCGGCTGCAGGACGCGGCCTGACGATCAGGTTCAGCGCCGCTCCCTGGGCATCCCGAGGGCGCGCTCGGCAATGATATTGCGCTGAATCTCGTTGCTGCCGCCGTAGATCGTGTCGGCGCGGGTGAACAAAAACAACGATTGCAGGCGTGTCAGTTCATAAGGCGCGCCCGCCAGCAGCTCGGCCTGTGGCCCCAGCACGTCCATGGCCAGCTTGCCCAGTTCGAGGTGCCAGGTGGACCACGCCAGTTTGTAGATCGTCGCCTCGGGCCGCAGGCTCCCGTCCTGTGGGCCGGACAACATGCGCAACGAGTTGTAGCGCAACACGCGCAAGCCGCTCCAGGCGTGCGCAATGCGCTGGCGCAGCACCGGGTCTTGCGCCGCGCCATTGGCTTTGGCAATGCGCACCACCTCGTCCAGTTCATTCTGAAACTGCATCTGCTGGCCCAGGGTGGAGACGCCACGTTCGAACCCCAGCAGCGCCATGGCGATTTTCCAGCCTTCGCCGGGCTGACCGATCAGGTTGCTTGCACAGGTGCGCGCCTGGTCGAAAAACACTTCATTGAACTCACTGGTGCCGGTCAATTGCTTGATGGGCTGCACCGTGATCCCGGACTGGGCCATGGGCACCAACAAAAAGGACAGCCCGTGATGGCCCTTGCTCGCGGGTTCGGTTCGCGCCAGCACAAAACACCAGTCGGCTTCATGGGCCAGTGAGGTCCAGACCTTTTGCCCGCTGATCAACCATTCATTGCGTTGCGTGTCGAAGCTGGCGCGGGTGGTGATGTTGGCCAGATCGGAACCCGCACCGGGTTCGGAATACCCCTGACACCAAAACTGTTGACCGGCCAGAATCGGCGGTAAAAACCGCTGTTGTTGGTGCGCCGTGCCGAAGGCCGCCAACGTCGGGCCCACCAGGCCTTCGCCGATATGCCCCATGCGTCCCGGGCCACCAGCGCGTGCGTACTCTTCGTAAAAAATCACCTGCTGATTGATGCTCAACCCCTGGCCGCCGTGTTCGGTGGCCCAGCCGGCGCCTATCCAGCTGCCTTTGGCCAGCTCTTGTTCCCAGCGTTTACGTAACAGCGGGGCAAAATCTTCATCGCCCGGCCCGCCGCGAAAACGCAGGGTGCTGAATTCACCGCTCAGGTGCTGTTGCATCCACTGCGCCACGTGTTGACGAAACTGTTCGTCTTTCGCGCTGAAGCCAATATTCATGCCTGCTCCCCGAAGATCTGTCTGGCCAATTGCTCGCGATGAAACGCGGGCGCGCCCCACAGTTGTTCACTGGCGCGCGCACGCTTGAAGTACAAATGCGGGTCGTACTCCCAGGTAAACCCCACACCGCCATGCAATTGAATCGACTCGCTGGCGCACTGGAAGAAACCTTCGCTGGCGTGGATTTTGGCCGTGGCGGCGGCTTCAGCCAGTTGCCCGCGCACCTGGGGATCTGCATCAATGTTCAGACAGGCATCGGCGATACACGCGGCGTAGTAACTGGCCGAACGTGCGCATTCCACCGCGAGCATCAGGTCCGCGCAGCGGTGTTTGATGGCCTGGAAGCTGGCAATGCTACGCCCGAATTGCTGGCGCCCGCTGATGTAGGCCAGGGTCATGTCCAGCGACTGTTGGGCGCCGCCCGTTTGTTCGGCCGCCAGCCCCACGCACGCAAATTGAAGGGTTTGACACAGCAAGGCCCAGCCCTGGCCCGGCTCACTGAGTAATTGGTCATCGCTGAGTACGACGTTATCCAGGGTGATGTTCGCCAGACGCCGGGTTTGATCCAGTGTGGGCAATGCTTGCCTGATCAGGCCCGGCGTGTCGGCAGGCAGGGCAAACAGGCGTATCCCGGCTTCCCCGACGCTGCCCGGCGTGCGTGCCGCAATAATCAACAGATCGCAGTCGGCGCCGTCGATCACATTCAGGTATTGGCCACAGAGTTGGTAGCCATCTTTATGAGGGGTGGCATAGACCACGATGCTGCTGTCATCCCAGCGCTGCGTATTGGTGTAGCTCAGGCTGGCAGTGACCTCGCCGGCTGCGATCAACGGCAGCCAACGGGATTTGAGCGCTTCGTTTCGGCTCAGCAGCAAAGCCGGCAGAGCGAGGCAGCACGTGGCGTAGAACGCTGAGGGCAGCAGGCAGCGGCCCAATTGTTCCTGCAGCAGACAGACTTCGGCAAAGCCCAGCCCCAATCCGCCGTACCTTTCAGGAATCGCCAGTGCGGGCCAATACAGTTCGCGGGCGATGCGCGCCCAGGTCTGCGGGTCGTGCCCGCGCTCACTGGCCATGGCGCTGCGCACGGCTGCGGAGCTGGCGACTTGCGCCAGAAAGCGCTCGGCAGATTGTTGGATCATCCGCTGCTCATCTGTCAGGGCAAGCTGCATACCGGCTCCTCATCCTAATGCTTGAGATCAAGGCGCTAGCATGAAGTGGCCTCAGAACAGCGAACACCCTGACCCGGACTAGTCCGTTTGAAGCCTGTAACCCAATGCCATCAAGGGGCTGCGGTATCGAAGATCAATTGCACACTGCCGTAATAGTCCCCTGGCTCAAACCCCTCGGCGGGGGGCAGGGCGTCGATGCGTACCGGTACCCGTATGCCGTTATAGGCGTCGGCGGCAGACACCACGACGCTGTCGAATAACGTCAACACCTGCTCGTTGAACGTGACCCGAAGAGCAAAGGTGGTGTTGCCATTCGACAAGACGGGTTCATACCCCAGTCGGGCGGTCATGGCGCCCGCGGAACTGATCATATCGAACTGCGTACGCAGGGGCTCAAGGGTTGAACTGACCAAGTTCCAGCGCATTGGTTGTTCGCGCAGAACAAACTCGGGGTCCGCGGGGATGGCATAAAACTCGAAGGTCGGGATGGTTACGCTGACATCAAACTGGTGTTCTTCGCGGGCCGCATAAGTCACGGATGTACACAAGGACAGGGCTGTCGCGGTGAGCAGCACTGCCCGCAAGCGCGTCTGGAACATCAGGCTTTGACCTCGATAACTTTCTGCGCCCGGCCTTCCACCAGCGTGAACCGGTAATGACGTCCTGGCTGCTTGTCGAACCGCAGCGTCCGCCCCGGCAAGACGTGGGTTTTGGTAGTGGGCTTGCAGTGCAGCCTGTCGCTGGACGCGCAGTCCTTGAACTCGTCGACCACGACTACGCTGTTGCCTTGATTACGCAGCTGGTAATGGTTCGGTGTGTTTTCAATCTGCGTATCAAAGCGGGTCTCTTTGGGCCTGACAAAGAACACCGTGCCGTAGCCGGCCAATACATTCACGCCTGCCGACAAGGTTTTTTTATAGTCACGGGCCTCTTCGGATGACAGCGCAAACTCGTCTTCTTTTTCGGGCACCACGGGGATGAAACGCACGCGGAAGTAGCGCTCCTGCTCACGATCACCCATGAATAACAGCCGCGCACCTTGAGTACCGTTGGGCGGCACGATCAGGCGCGCGGGGCTGGACATCAAACCGTCGCGCACGCGTTTGTCTGTTTGGGTTTTGACCTCCACTTCCTCGGAGGAACCGTCGGCCTTGTAGAGGATTTCCTTGATCGACACCCTGACAAAAGCGGTGCTGTCGCCGCCGTTGAAGACGCGCTTCAAATACGTACTTTTATCCCCGTCCAGATAGTCATACACCATCCCGACATTGATAGTTGGCCCGGCCATACAGTTCAAGGAGATGAGCCACGCGCCCATAATTCCCGTCATTGTTTTCATCATGTTCTTATTCTCAAAAAAGTGTGCGGTTTGGGTGTTTAAACTTCGGAATCCCAGATGACGGTGACACTGCCGTTATACGTGCCCTCCTGGAATAACATCTCGGCGACGTATTGTTTGTCTATTTCGAAGTGCAAGGTTCCCGGTTTTCGATCCACGTATTGCGTGGGTTCAAATAGCTCGGTTCCGGCACCACTCAACAACAACGGCTGGTGATTAACCGACGCGCCATTGGCATGTCGCAATCCGTTGGGCAATGACACCGATACATTGATAGGTACTTCATGCTGACGGCTGTTACTCAAGCCGCAGGTATCGCCAATAATACGCTCGCAGGCCAATTGCATTTTGAAGCGTGAACTTGTATGGATCAGGAACGTTTGATCGCGTAACAGTTTTTCCGGGCGTCGCCCCAAACTCCAGAGTTGCCAACCCCCTTTGGGTTCAAGGACGATATTATTACCGCCCGGTGGTATTTCAATTTTAAGATTGTGGTCAACGGTTAATGTGAACTGGATGATCAAGGTGGGGTCGTTGGGCAGGAAGTTGTCACCCATGTCGATGTCCTGATGAGGGCCCAGCGTGTACGTACTCGTGCCGGTGTATTGACCCGCTGACATTTTTAACGGGTTTGGGGTATTGATTTCATACGAGATTTCAATGTAGTTGAGGCGTGACTTGGGAATGTCGAATTTCGCTTGTTTTGCACACTCGCCACTGACCGCAAACCCCCAGAAAAAATCAAACGATATGTCGTTAAAGGTCCAGCCAGGGCTTAACGCCTTACACGGGGCGGGCGCTACGGATAGTTTTGTTCCGAATAACAAGGCATGAGCCTCTGAGGTTGAAACCCCACCGCCAACCAGCCCCACAACGGGATCGGTCACCAATGAAGCGATGCGTATTTTGACTGTTTCCTGGTGGCCTGTAGCGCTGTTGGTTACGTTTACGTCACGCCATTGTGCAGGTGCTTTTAACATGACGCCTTGTCGTGGGTTCTCATGATTCGCGGTGATGGGGCCCGTGGCATAAATGGTGGGTACCGCTCTCAGGCTGAAAAAGTTGTTCTGCCTGCAATACCAGGAGTGATAGCGGCAGAACCCGGTATTCGGCGTCGTGTTTTCAAACACATTGTGATTGGGTTTAGACGGATCGGGTTTAAAAACAGCGGTGATATTAAGCGTGGCGGCTGCCACAGGGAGCGCACTCATGACTAACATCACGCCGAGTAGTCGAACGGATAAAAGCAGGTTCACGGGGTGTTCCTCATGGCATTAACATTAAACGGATGCATTACCCGGCACGCTTTATCGGCAGCGCGGTATTGGCCAATGTCTCGGGTGTGCAGACCAGATCACCCATCATCATGACGCTGTTCTCCAGCGGGGGGTTGGTCATGTCCACACGGAATTTGCATAACAATTGTTCACCACGACGTACTTCCAGAGTCGGCGCCTTGGCGTTCAATTCCATTGAAAAGAACCCGTCCACTTCACTGACACCCCGGCTGGCGTGATTGAAGATGTGATGACCCTTGAGCGGATTGCCCGCTTGATCGATCAGGCGGCCCAGTACTGTGACGGTTTGCATGACCTGCAGGGTTTGATAGTCCACGCCCCCTTTATTCAAGTGATAACGCTTGCGCGCGGGTTCAATGGTGGCCGCGGGAGCGTGGTTGCCTTCAAAATCGAAACTTAATGAACTGCTTTTATAAGCGGTGATGGGGACGAAGTTACGTCCGGGACGCAACGTTGTACTGCCGCCACTGAGGTCGTCAGCGCGTAACAGAATGTCTTCCACATCGCTCACCACGTCGACAATCATCCCTGAGCCTTGTCCCTGATGCTGGCTGGTCATGACCGCTTTGCCTTCGCCGACCGCGAAGGTGCTCTCCAGGTTAAGGCCGCCCGTCAAGTTGCCGTTATAGGACGAGCGTTGCACAAACCCGTCCCCGTTCAGCGTCTCGGTCTGCACGCTGGCACGACCGGCAAGGCCCAGCCCATAGGTGTCAGTGGAAACGGTGGCCGAGACACTTTGCAACGCGTGACCGGTCAAGTCCTTGCTGTAGGTGAGCGATGCATTGTTGTCGCGTCCGCCGTCACGGTCGGTGCGGCTGCCCACGCTGGCGGACCAACGCTCGCCCGGCGCGCCGAGTGCCAGGCTGAAGGTCAAGTCAAAGCCACGATTGCGGGCTGCACCGGAGCTGATGCTGGCGGGACGGTCAAATACCGAAAGTCGCCAGTTGCCGTCGCTGCCAAACCAGTGGGTGACCTGCGTCCAGCCCAGATCCAGCCCTATGCCGTCGGTATAACCCTGGCTATGGGACAACCGGGCATTCACGCTGCTTTTCGGGGTAAGGCGGTGGTTCAGGGCAAGGGATGAGTTGCTGGTCTGGCCAATGAACACCGAGCGCTGCCGAATGCGTGTGCCGTCGGGCAAGGTTTCATAGGTTTGGCGGGTGTCCAGCCAACTGCGGGTGTGGATGAACACCAGACTCCCGCTGCCGTAGTTGTAGAGACCGTTCAGGTCAATGCCGGTGCCATAGTTTTCGGTCTCATAGACATTGGCGTACAGGTTGGCGTTGTTGGAGATGGACCAATCCACCGAGGTGCCCAGTTGCAGGTCCTGTTTGACCTGACGGCCGGACACGCCCACTACCACCCGGGGATGCAGCAAATAATTGAGCGAGGCCCCGGCGGTCATCTCGCCGCTGGCTTGCTCCTCCCAATTACTCAGCAGTTTGCTTTCGCGCCCGGCGAAGACGTTGTACCGCCAGCGCTGGTCAGGGTTGCGCCAGTTATTGGGTTTGTAGATGAGTTCCGGGGTGGTGCTGGTGATTTGCCCATCCTCGATCAGCCGCACCTGCACTTCATAGATACCGCCCGGGAGTGGGCGGGTGTCGAGGCTTTGCAAGCCGGCGTTGACCATCTGGGTGTTGATCAGCAGGCCATTGCGGTAGATCTCCACGGTGGCCTGACGATTGGCCGTGACGTACACGGGATAAATACTGGGTTTGGGCTGTGTGATTGCCAGGCTGTCGGAGCTGCCGTACATCACCCCCAGTGCGGTGTCGGGGTTGGCGCCAAAAGTGCGGATCTGCCGGGTCAAACCCTCGGCGGTCGGGGTGAAATAGCCCAAGCGTAAAAAACTGCCTTCCAGCTCGCGTTGCGTAAACGCTTCATAAACAGCGTGGTAGAGCGTGCTGTCGTCAGGCCCGCCTTGGCGCGAGAGTTGCAGGTTCAAGCCCTGGGTCCAATTGCCCAGGCTGCTGCTGGCTTGCAGCGCGAAACGCCCGCCGAGGTCTTCTTCCTGGCCACCACTGAGGTTGAGCTGGTTACGCATGATCAGCCCCCGGCTACCCTGCGCGGGGAGTTCGTAGTACTGGCTGATCTGGTTTTCGCGTTCCGCGTTTTCAGTCAGCAGGGAGAGCCGTGAGTTCTCCAGGTCGTAATGCACGGCCAGTAATTGCTCCGGGCACTCGCCCGTGCAAGTGCCCAATGGCACACCTTGTTTGAGGTAAGTGGCCCAGGTGTCAAGCTCGTCGAGCGACAGTTGACTGCCTTCGTGGTCGGTGAATTCAAGCAGGGTCAGTCGATCATCGCGGGTCAGGACGATCATCGCTTCACCCACCCGTTGTTGATCGCGCTCCACCTGAACAGCCAGTGGGACATCAAACAGGTGTTCTTCGAAATCGGCAGGCAAGCCCTTGGCCTGGGCCAGCAGGCTACGTGGCGTGGTGCCGGATGCCGCGGTAGCAGCAAACGCGCAGCTGCCGAAAATCAAGGCAAGCGCTGCCGCGATGGGAGTCATCGGTAACATTCACGAGTTTCTCTGATTGCAGGCCGTTTAAGCGCCCCGCAGCGCCCGGAGAGGCTCCGGGCGCCAAGCATGATTGAAGGGTTCATGCCAGCAGGGCGACGGGTTATGGCGTGACGACGCGGGGTACGTTGTCGAAAATCACGGTGTACGACGCCGTGTAGTCGCCGACGTGTTCCTCATCGAGCGCGGTGGGGGTGATGACCAGATCAGCCCGGGTCCCTGGTGTCGAGGCCGCATCGCTTACCACTTCTTGAGGTGTAGCCGTCAGTGTCACGCCATTGAAGCTGGTCGCTAGCGCGATGTTCTGGGTTGGGTTGCCGTTAAACAGGCTGGCTGGGCCTCCTTCGATGTAGGCGTGAATGGAACCGTCGGTGTTTTTGACATTGAACGGCTGTTTCAAGCTGCTCAGGGTGCTGTTGACCGGGTTGTAGTGCAGGGTTTCATCCTTACCAAACTCAGGGTCGTGGGGCAGGACGTAGAAGGTTTTGGTCGGGATGGTCGCTTTGATATTGATCAGGCTGCTGGCTTCACCGGCTGCATGGGCAACCGTTGAACCCATTGTTAAGGCGAACAGTGAAGCAGCAACAATTTTATTCAACATGTTTGATGTCCAGTGTGAGTAAGAAAAGTGCAATAAGTCACCAGATGTTTAAACACGTCTCGGCCATTCAATAAAGCCGGGAAGTGCATAAAGCAGGGTGGGTGTTCCGAAATGATTCGGAGGGTGGTGAACTTTTAGAGCGGCCAAAGTATTAACTAAGTTATTTAAGTTTCCTATGTGGTTTTGAGTAGTACTTGTCTTTTCATATTGTGGCTTAAGTGCTATTTGATCTGTACGAATTTTCTTTTAGTGATGATGGATGTGTATTTTTATCGTATAAAGCTCATATTTTTCAGTTGGATGGCGTTTAGATATCAATTTGATATCATTGATAATGGCCGTCAGGGTGGCGTGCAACGTCAGGCGCGCGGTTTTAACCGATTTTTTTGCGTTATGTCGTAAGGGTAAATAAGTGTAATAGTTTAGGTGGTTAACTAAGCTATATCGCAGGCGGTCAAGTAAGTTATGTCTTTCTATTGCGGGATTAGAGTGGCTTGAGTTGTGTTTTAAGTTGTGTTTTATGTTGCTTTTTTTAACGCGAGGAGAGAGGGCTTATGTTCAGTCAATATACAGTTCGGCGGGGGCAGGAAAATTCGGATGGACTTGAAAGGCGCGGTGGCCGTGAGCGCGGGATTCGAAGTCCACGGGTGTTTGCTCCGGGTGATTTAAAACTGTTGTTACTGGCACTGATCGCCGAGCAGCCCTGTCACGGGTATGACCTGATCTTGCAGATTGAAGCGTTGTTTGACGGCGCTTACAGTCCCAGTCCCGGCGTCATTTACCCCACCCTGGCTCATCTGGAAGCAGGGCAACTGGTGGAAGTCAGCGTCCATGGCGACAAGAAGCAGTATCGGATTACCGATACCGGACGCGGGTCTTTAAGCCAGCAGACCGTGGCGCTCAATGGCGTCTGGATGCGGATTGACGTCAGCCGCCGCTCATTACGCGGCCAGGACCGGCCCGCGGAAATTCATCAGGCGATCCACAATTTGCGCCATGCCTTGCAGCTCCATCAGGGCCACTGGAGCCCCCAGGAAATCCAGCGGGTACACAACCTGCTCAACGACACGGCCAAAGCCATCGTAGACGGCGAATAACCGCAGGCTGTCGCAGGGCAAGCGGCCACGTGCGGCTGGCCTGCGGCAGTGCCCCGCACGTTGTTTCGGGCGGGCGGGTTTAGTCTCAACGGACGATGATCCTGACCGCGCGCGTTCGCATACTGCTCCCATGCCTTCGCCACCTCAGGAGCACATGTGAACAGCGCAATCTCTACCGCATTTCACACCAGTATCGACGCGGGCGTCGCTGAACTGGTGATCGACCGGCCGCCGGTCAACGCGCTCAACAGTCGCGAGTGGCGGGAACTGGCCAACACCCTGGATGCCCTTGGGCAAAACCCCGAGGTGCGGGTCATCGTGATTCGCGCCGAAGGACGGGGGTTTTGCGCGGGTGTCGACATCAAGGAACTGGACGCGCACCCGGAACTGATCGTTGACGTCAACGCAGGCAACTACGCCACGTTTAAAGCCGTACACCGCAACCCGGTGCCGGTCATCGTGGCGGTGCATGGTTTTGTCCTGGGCGGCGGGATCGGTATTACCGGCGCGGCCGACATCGTGCTGGCGTCTGAATGTGCCACGTTCGCCTTGCCTGAAGTCGACCGCGGCGCCATGGGCGGCGGGGCGCATTTGCAGCGTCTGTTTCCGGTGCAAAAGGTCCGCTACCTGTTTTTCACGGGCGACAAGATCGGCGCCGTCGAGGCGCAACAGTACGGTTTCATCGAGCGCGTGGTGCCCCGCGAGCAACTGCGTGAAACCGCCTTGCAGATCGCCCGCACCATCGCGAGCAAAAGCCCCGCCATGATCCGTATCGCCAAAGAGGCGCTCAACGGCATCGAAGACGGCAATCTGGAAGATAAATACCGCTGGGAGCAGGGGTTCACGCTGCAGGCCTACACCTGTGCGGACTCCGCTGAAACCCGCCGCGCGTTTGTCGAAAAACGCGACGCCACATTTTGAGGTGCTGACGATGGATCTGACGTACTCCCCGCAACAAAAAGCCTTTCGCCAGGAAGTGCGGGACTGGCTCGCCGCCCATGCGCCTAAGGCGCCGCTGGCCAGCTATGACACCCGCGAAGGTTTCGAACAGCATCGGCAATGGGAAGCCACGTTGTTTGAAAACCGGCTGTCGATGGTCATGTGGCCCACGGAGCTGGGCGGGCGGGGCTGTGACCTGATCGAGTGGCTGATTTTCGAAGAAGAGTATTACGGCGCCGGAGCGCCCATGCGCGTCAACCAGAACGGCCAGTTACTGTTGGGCCCGACCCTGATGGAGTTCGGCACCGAGGCCCAGAAAAAACGCTTTCTGCCTCGCATGGCGGCCAGTGTGGACATGTGGGCGCAAGGCTGGTCGGAGCCGAACGCCGGTTCCGACATGGCCGCGATTACCAGCAAAGCCACCCGCGACGGCGAAGGGTATGTGCTGAACGGCCAGAAAACCTGGTCCACGCGCGCCATTTTTGCCGACTGGCTGTTCGGCCTGTTTCGCAGCGACCCGGCTTCGAGCCGTCACCATGGGCTGTCATTTGTCATGGTCCCGCTCAATGCACCGGGGGTGACGGTGCGCCCGATCAAGGCACTCAACGGCAAAGACGCGTTTGCAGAAGTGTTCTTTGATGACGTGCGCATCCCGCTGGAAAACCTCATCGGCGAGGAAGGGCAGGGCTGGCATGTGGCAATGGCCACTGCCGGGTTCGAACGCGGCTTGTTGTTACGTTCCCCGGCGCGCTTTCAATACACCGCGCGAAAACTGGTGGAACTGTACCAGGCCAACCGCGCAAGCGCCGACCGCGATCCGGGTTTGGGCGAGGCCGTGTGCAAAGCCTGGATGGACGCGCAAGCCTATGCCTTGTCGGCCTATCACACGGTCGGGCGCCTGAGCCGTGGCGCGCAGATCGGCGCCGAATCGAGCACCAACAAAATCATCTGGTCGGAACTGGACCTGCGCCTGCACGAAACCGCGCTACGCATTCTGGGTGCCCAGGGTGAGCTGACCGGGCCCGCCAGCGATGGCCATGACTGGCTCGAAGGCTTCCTGTTCGCCCAGGCCGGGCCGATCTACGCCGGAACCAACGAGATCCAGCGCAACATCATTGCCGAGCGCATGCTCGGCCTGCCGAAGTGAGGGCGGGTATGGACTTTACCTTTAGCGACGACCAACTCACCTTCCGCGAAGCCATCAGCCGGTTTCTGATGACCGAAGCCGCGCCGGAAATGCTGCGCGAAATCTGGGAAACTGACGCCGGCCGCTCCCCGGACTTGCGTAACAAAATTGCCGAGCAGGGCCTGACCGCGCTGTCGGTGCCAGAAGCCTATGGCGGTTTGGGCATGGACGACGTGGCGTGGTCCCTGATGACCCAGGAACTGGGTTACTACGCGATCCCCGATTCGTTGGCCGACACGGCCTACGTGGCCTGCGCGCTGATTGCCGGGTTGCCGGCCAGCGTGTTCAAGCGCGGCGAATGGCTGGCGGGCATTGCCGACGGCAGCTTGCGGGTTGCCGTCGGCCACCCGGTTAACCCGTGGGTGGCCGACGCCGGGCATGCGGACCTGTTGCTCCTGGCCCACGACGATGAAGTGCATGCCGTGCCGCGCTCGCAGGTCGATGTGCACCACCTGACCAGCCTCGATGCCTCACGGCGTCTGGCACAGGTCTGCTGGCAACCGAGTGCCGCCACGTTGGTGGCCGAAGGCCAATTGGGCCGCACGTTATGGGCGCACACACTCAGTCGCGGCGCGTTGTCGGTGGCGGGTCAGTTGCTGGGGCTGGCCCAACGCATGCTAGACCTGTCGGTGGATTACACCGCCCAGCGCAAGCAATTCGGCAAACCCATCGGCAGCTTTCAGGCGGTCAAACATCACCTGGCCGATGTGGCCACGCAACTGGAGTTTGCCAAACCGGTGCTCTACCGCGCCGCCTATGCATTGGCGCAGGGTCAGAGCACGGCCCACGTGTGGGTCTCGCAGGCGCGCCTGGCCTGTTGCGAAGCCGCTTGGCTGGCCGCGCGTCACGGCATTCAGGTACACGGCGCCATGGGCTACACATGGGAAGTCGACCTGCAAATGTTCATGAAGCGCGCCTGGGCGCTCGACAACGCGTGGGGCGACCGCGCCCTGCATAAAGCCCGGGTGGCCGCCCATGTCCTGAGCGGCGCACCCCTGGGCCCCGGCCATACCTTCGAGGAATAAACCATGCCCCAAGCCTACATTGTGGACGCGCTGCGCACCCCGACCGGCAAGCGTAAAGGCGCGCTGGCCCATGTGCATGCCATCGACCTCGGCGCCCATGTGCTCAAGGCGCTGGTGGCGCGCAACGCGATCCCCGCCGACGAATACGATGATGTGATCTTCGGTTGCGTCGACACCATTGGATCGCAAGCCGGTGACATCGCCCGCACCAGTTGGCTGGCGGCGGGCCTGGCGATGAATGTACCGGGCACCACCATTGACCGTCAGTGCGGCTCATCGCAACAGGCCCTGCACTTTGCGGCACAGGCGGTCATGAGTGGCACCCAGGACGTGATTGCCGTGGGCGGCGTGCAAACCATGACCCAGATTCCGATTTCGTCAGCGATGCTGGCGGGACAGCCGCTGGGTTTCAGCGACCCGTTTTCCGGCAGCAAGGGTTGGCAGGCCCGGTTTGGCAATCAGCCGGTGAACCAGTTTTATGCCGCGCAGCGGATTGCCGATCATTGGCAGCTCAGCCGCCAGCAGATGGAAGCCTATGCGCTGGAAAGTCATCGTCGTGCGTTGCAGGCGCAGGCCGACGGTCGTTTTGCCGCTCAAATCGTGCCGTGTGAAGGGTTGGTGGACGACGAAACGCCCCGGCATACCAGCCTGGCCAAAATGGCCGAGCTGGAGCCGGTGTCTGCCGAGTTTCCGTCCATTACCGCGGCGGTTTCCAGCCAGACCTGTGATGCGTCGGCCGCCCTGTTGGTGGTCTCCGAAGCCGCGCTCAAACGCTACAACCTCACCCCGCGCGCGCGTATTCATCATGTATCGGTGCTGGGCGATGACCCGATCTGGCACCTCACCGCGCCGATTGCCGCCACCCGCGCCGCGCTGAAGAAAACCGGGCTGCGCATGGACGAGATCGACGTGGTGGAAATCAACGAAGCCTTCGCCTCGGTGGTGATGGCATGGGCCCGCGAACTCGATTACGACCCGGCCCGCACCAATCCCAATGGCGGCGCCATTGCCCTCGGTCACCCGTTGGGTGCCAGCGGTGCGCGGCTGATGACCAGCCTGCTTCATCAACTGGAACACAGTGGCGGCCGCTACGGCTTGCAGACCATGTGCGAAGGCGGCGGGCAGGCCAACGTGACAATTATTGAGCGTCTTTAGGAGCAGCGAGATGGCGATTTGTGAAGGACGGACCGTGATCATCACGGGGGCGGGCGGTGGTCTGGGGCGCGCCTATGCGCTGGCGTTCGCGCAAGAAGGCGCGAATGTGGTGGTCAATGACATTCGCCACGATGCCGCCGAACAGGTGGCCGGAGAAATCCGTGAGGGCGGCGGGCAGGCCATCGCCAACGCTGACGACATCACCACAGTGGCCACGGCGCAGCGCATCGTCGACGCCGCGCTGGCCGCGTTTGGCGAGGTCCACGTGCTGGTAAACAACGCCGGGATTCTGCGTGACCGCATGTTTATCAGCCTCAGTGAAGAGGATTGGGACGCCGTGATGCGGGTCCACCTGAAGGGGCATTTTTGCCTGGCCACGATTTTGGGCAAGCGCTGGCGCGATCAGGCCAAGGCCGGGCAACCGGTGGCGGCGCGCATCATCAACACCAGCTCGGGGGCCGGTTTGCAGGGCTCAGTGGGGCAATCCAATTACAGCGCGGCCAAGGGCGGGATCGCCGCATTGACGCTGGTGCAGGCGGCGGAACTGGCGCGCTACGGCGTGACGGCCAACGCCTTGGCGCCTGCAGCCCGGACTTCGATGACCGAAAGTGCGATGCCCGAGGTGGTGAAAAAGCCCGAGGACGGTGGGTTCGATGCCTGGGCGCCGGAAAACGTGGCGCCGTTGGTGGTGTGGTTGGGCAGCGCGTTGTCGGGCCATGTCACCGGGCAAATCATCGAAAGTCAGGGCGGACGCCTGTCGTTGGGCGACGGTTGGCGTACCGGGGTGACGCGCGACAAAGGGGCGCAATGGCGGCCTGAAGAAGTCGGGCACGCGCTGGATCAGATCCTTGCCGAAGCGCCCACAGCGCAACGGGTGTGGGGAAGCTGAACGATTGAAACCTGACACAAGAGAGTCACAACCATGAAACAGGCGCCTCCCTATGTTCCCGGCCATCAACTGTTGGCCGGTAAGTCCATTCTGATTACCGCCGCCGCCGGCGCAGGCATCGGCTATGCCGCCGCCAAACGCTGCGCCGAAGAAGGCTGTCGCGCCTTGATGATTTCTGACATTCATCCGCGCCGCCTCGAACAAGCCGTTGAACGCCTTAAGGCCGAAACCGGGTTGCAGGCCGTGTTCGGTCAGCTGTGCAACGTCACCGTGGAGGCCGAGGTGCAAGCCCTGGTCGCCGCCGCCGAAGACGCGCTGGGCGGTGTTGATGTGCTGATTAACAACGCCGGGCTCGGCGGTCAGGTGCGCCTGACGGACATGACCGATCAACAATGGTCATCGGTGCTGGATATCACCCTGACCGGCACCATGCGCATGACCCGCGCCATGTTGCCGCACATGGAAAAGCGCGGCGCCGGGGCCATCGTCAACAACGCTTCAGTACTGGGCTGGCGGGCTCAGAAAGAGCAGGCGCATTACGCCGCCGCCAAAGCCGGGGTCATGGCCCTGACCCGCTGCAGCGCACTGGAAGCCGCCGAAAGCGGGGTGCGGATCAATGCTGTGGCGCCGTCGATTGCCTTGCATGAGTTTTTAAAGAAAGCCTCCAGCAATGACTTACTGGAACAACTGGCCAGCCGCGAAGCCTTCGGCCGTGCCGCCGAAGTCTGGGAAGTGGCCAATGTCATGGTGTTTCTGGCCAGTGATTACGCCTCGTACATGGTCGGCGAAGTGTTGCCGGTCAGTTCGCAGCAAGCCTGAGGAGTTGCGCATGAGTACGCTGTTTACCAATGCGCAGCAGTTGCTGGCGGCGCAGGGGCAGGATTTGGGCCGCACCGACTGGCTGCTGCTGACCCAGGCGCGCATTAACCTGTTTGCCGAAGCCACGGGCGATCACCAGTGGATTCACGTCGACCCCGAGCGCGCGGCCACGGGGCCGTTCGGGGCGTGTATCGCCCACGGTTATTTGACCCTGGCGCTGGCCAATCTGTTTATGCCGCAGCTCATGCAGTTCGCCAACCTGGCCATGGGCGTGAACTACGGCAGCGACCGCTTGCGCTTCCCGGCCCCCGTCAGGGTCGGCTCTCGGGTGCGCGGGCACGGTGAAATCCTGCGCGTGGAAACCCTGGGCCAAACGCTGCAAGCGGTGGTGCGCATCAGCGTCGAAATCGAGGGCAGCGATCGCCCCGGCTGCGTGGTGGACACCATCAGCCGTTACACCTTCAACCCTCTTGAACAGTGAGCCTGTGCATGAATGCCAATGATGTCGTGATCGTTTCCACTGCCCGGACGGCGTTGAGCAAGTCGTTTCGCGGTTCCTTCAATGACACCGAGGCGCCTGTGCTCGGCGGCCATGTGGTGCGCGCGGTGGTCGAGCGGGCCGGGATCGAGCCGGGCGCCGTCGGGGACGTGATCATGGGCGCGGCGGCGCAGCAGGGCACCCAGGGCTACAACATCGGTCGTCTGTGTGCCTACACCGGCGGCTTGCCTGACACGGTGCCCGGTATGGCGATAGACCGCATGTGCGCGTCGGGGCTGATGAGCATCGGCATCGCTGCGAACGGCATCCTGGCGGGCGATCTTTCGATTGCTGTGGCCGGGGGCGTCGAGTCGCTGTCCCTGACGCAAAATAAATACAAAAACACCTACCGCGCGCAGTCCCAAGCGGTCATTGAGTGCATGCCGACGGCGTATATCCCGATGCTGGAAACAGCCGAGCTCGTGTCGCGCCGTTACGGCATCAGCCGCGAGGTGCAGGACGCCTATTCGCTGCAAAGCCAGCAACGCACGGCCGCCGCCCAAGCGGCAGGTCTGTTTGCTGACGAAATCGTACCGTTGGCGGCGCGCAAGCTGCTGTTTGATAAAGAAGGCCAGCCGGCCGGGCATCAGGACGTCATAGCCGACCGCGACGAATGCAATCGCCCGTCCACCACGCTGGCCGATCTGGCCGCGCTCAAACCGGTGTGGAAAGACGGCCACTGGGTGCAGCAGGGCGAGTTTGTGACGGCGGGCAACGCGTCGCAATTTTCTGACGGCGCCTCGGCAGTCCTGTTAATGAGCCGCGCCGAAGCCCGGCAGCGCGGGATTGAAGCGCTGGGCGTGTACCGCGGGATGGCCGTGAGCGGCTGTGCGCCGGAAGAAATGGGCATCGGGCCGGTCTACGCCATCCCCAAACTGCTTAAGCGCTTCGGGCTGACGGTCTCGGACATCGATCTGTGGGAAATCAACGAGGCCTTCGCCTGTCAGGTGGTGCACTGCCGAGACTTTCTGCACATTCCCAACGAGCGCTTGAACGTCAACGGCGGTGCCATTTCCATCGGGCATCCGTTTGGCATGTCGGGGGCGCGCATGGTGGGGCACGCCTTGCTGGAAGGCCGTCGTCGCGGCGCCCGGTTTGTCGTGGTGGCCATGTGCATTGGCGGCGGGATGGGCGCAGCGGGACTGTTCGAAATCATCTGAAACAGAGTCGTTTTTTAGGCTGGCAGGCCTCGCCGCGCGGGCTGCATGGCTGGCCATGAGGTCAGCCCGCGCCTGCGGGGCCGGGGCAGTTCGCCATTTACTGGCCATTTACGGTATAACCCCTCATTGCTTTATTTTGAGGTCAACCGGTGATGCAATCCCCGTCACAACGGCCCCTGTGGCAGATCTACCTGATTTTTCTGGCACCGATGGTGCTGTCCAACTTCCTGCAAGTTTTCTCCGGCACGCTCAATGGCATTTACATCGGACAGATGCTGGGGACTCAGGCGCTGGCCGCTGTGTCGGGCATGTTTCCGATTGTGTTCTTCTTTATTGCCCTGGTGGTGGGTTTAGGGGCTGGGGCATCGGTGTTGATCGGGCAGGCCTGGGGCGCGGGCGAGACGCTGATGGTGAAGAAAATCACCGGCGCCACGCTGACCCTGGGTTTAGTCATCGGCTTGGTGGCGGCGATGTTGGGCAGTCTGTTTGCGCGCCAGGCTTTGCAAGGCTTGGGCACGCCGGTGGATGTGCTGGACGATGCTGTGGCCTATGCGCGGATCACGATGTTGATCATGCCGCTACTGCTGGTTTTTATCCTGCTAACCCAGTTATTGCGGGGGGTCAGCGACACGGTGTCGCCGCTGCTGGCGCTGGTGGTGTCCACCGCCGTGGGGCTGTTGTTGACGCCCGCGCTTATTCTGGGCTGGGCCGGTTTGCCGCGCTTGGGCATTTTAAGTGCTGCCTACGCCGGGCTGGCCGGCAACGTGCTGGCCATGCTCTTTCTCGGGCTTCGCCTGCGCCACAAAAACAGCGTGATGGCGCCGGACCGTGAGCTGTGGTCCGCACTGCGCCTTGATCGCGCCATTTTAGGCAAGGTGTTGCGCATCGGTTTGCCGACCGGTGTGCAAATGATCGTGTTATCGCTCTCGGAATTGGTGATTTTGGCGCTGGTTAACAGTCATGGCTCACAGGCCACGGCGGCCTACGGAGCGGTGACGCAGATCGTCAACTATGTGCAGTTTCCGGCATTGTCGATTGCCATTACGGCCTCGATCCTCGGCGCGCAGGCGATTGGTGCGGGTAAACTCGAACGCATCGGGCCGATCCTGCGCACAGGCCTGATGATCAACCTGTGGTTGACCGGTGCGCTGGTGCTGCTGGGCTATGTACTCTCGCACTGGCTGCTCGGGTTGTTCATCACCGATGCCGAGGCGCGGGTACGGGCCGAACACCTGCTGCACATCATGCTCTGGAGCATCCTGTTTTTTGGTTTTCAGGCGGTGGTGGGCGGCATTATGCGCGCCAGCGGGGTGGTGCTGGTGCCAATGGGGATCACGATTTTCTGCGTGCTGGGCGTGGAACTGCCGGTGGCGTACCTGCTCGATGCGCACTATGGGCTGCAAGGTGTGTGGATGGCGTTTCCGATCACTTACCTCACCATGCTGGTCCTGCAAACCGCCTACTACCGTTTGGTGTGGCGTCACAAACAGATCCAGCGCCTGATCTGATCCCTGCCTGATGCGTGGCAGTTGCCGAGCGTAACTGCCCTGCGCGCTCATTCAAACTACTCATTCCAGACAGCTAGGCCATTTGGACGATGTGCCTGTGACTGACCAGTCCGATGATCGGGGCCAGGTTCCAGCGACCTCGCCGCTGAGTTCGCCAGAGCATCCACGACTATAAAAAGAAGAGGACTGGCCGCATGCAATTCGCCCTGCTACTGCCTCGTGTGACGAGGTCTCGACCATGCGCTCGATGATCGGTTATCTGGTGTGCCTGATCGTCGCGGCCACCATCGGCTTTACCTTCGCCCCCCGCAAAGCCCTGGACGTCGCCGCCGAGCCGCTGCGCCCGGATCGCCTGCAAATCAACGGCATGCTCTACCTCGACCAGCGCGTGCTGGCGGTGGGCGAGCGCGGGACGATTTTACTCAGCGATGATCAGGGCGTGTCCTGGCAGCCCGCGACGGTCCAGCCGCAGCGCGACCTGACCCTGACGGCCGTGGTGGCACTGGCGGATGACAACTTATTGGCCGTAGGCCATGACGGCTGGATTCTGCGCTCGGCCGATCGGGGCGCTCAGTGGCAGGAGGTGCGCCACGACAGCGAGCTGGGTGAGCCGCTGCTCGGCATCTGGAGCGCTGGCGGCACGCACGTGCTGGCATTTGGCAGCTTCGGCAAGTTTTATCAGTCCGACGACGAAGGCCGCACCTGGCAAACCGCCGAATTGAGCGTGGACAGTGCCCACCTCAATGGCATGGACGGCGGGCCGGACGGTCGGCGCATGCTGGTGGGCGAACAGGGGTTGGTGATGCGCACCGACGATGCGGGCCAGCATTGGCAAACCCTGGCACCGTTCTACAACGGCTCGCTGTTTGGCGTGGTGCGCTTGAGCGCGCAACGCTGGGTGGCTTACGGCATGCGCGGCCATGTTTTTGTGACGCAGGATTTCGGTCACTCCTGGCAACAGGTGGCCGTGGGTAACAGCCTGCCGCTGTATGGGCATGCGTTATTGCCCAATGGAGAGGGTGTGCTGATCGTCGGCGCAGGCAGTTCGATGGTGCGCCTTGATGGCCAGGGCCAATTGGTCAGCGCCACACGTCTGTCGGGGCTGGGGACATTGACCTCGGCCGTGCTGGTGGGGGCCAACCGCCTGTTGGTGGGCGGCGAACGCGGAGTATTCCAGGGCACGGACAGCAGCGTTGCTGCGCGAGCTCAATGAGAGGCGCTAAATGAACGTTGCCAAGTCCACTGTCACGCGCATGGTCGAGCGCACCGCCGACCTGCTGATCCACTGGCGCAAAGCCCTGTTGGCGCTGTTTGTATTGCTGACGCTGGCGTTGGGGTACAGCGCCACGCACACCCGGCTCGATCCGGGGTTTAACAAGCAAATTCCGGTGCGCAATGAATACATGGTCAATTTCCTCAATTTCAGCCAGTACTTCACCGGCGCCAACCGCTTTTTGGTCAGCGTGCGCTGGAAGGGTGAGGGCGACATTTACAACCGCGAGTTTCTTGAAACCCTGAACAAAGTCACCGATGACGTGTTCTTCATCAATGGCGTCAGCCGCGCCAGTGTCACGTCGCTGTTCACCGCCAACGTGCGTTACATCGAAATCACCGAAGACGGTTTTTTCGGTGACGTGGTGGTGCCGCCGCGCTTTACCGGGTCGGACGATGACCTGAGCCAGGTGCGCAGCAATGTGGCGCGTTCGGGGCAAATCGGCAGGTTGGTGGCCAACGACCTCAGGTCGTCGATGGTCCGCGCCGACTTGCAAGACCTCGACCCCAAGACGGGCCAGTCGGTGTCGTATGCCGAGGTCGCTCAACGCCTGGAAGACATTCGCGGCAAATACAGCAATGACAACATTGAGATCAATATCGTCGGTTTCGCCAAGCTGGTGGGGGACGTGGTCGAGGGCCTGAACACGGTGATCGGCTTCTTTGTGATTGCCTTTGTCATCACCGGCCTGTTGCTGTGGCTGTATTCGCGCTCGTGGCGCCTGACGCTGGTGGCGCTGGTGGTGGCTCTGTTGCCGGTGGTCTGGCTGCTGGGCTTGCTGCCGCTGTTGGGGCTGGGGATCGACCCGATGTCGATTCTGGTGCCGTTCCTGATTTTCTCGATTGGCGTGTCCCACGCCGTGCAAATGACCAACGCCTGGAAACAGGACGTGTTGGCCGGAAGTTCGGCGGTTCAGGCGGCCCACAGCGCGTTTTGCAAGATTTTCATCCCCGGCTCCCTGGCGTTGCTGATGAATGCCTTGGGCTTTGGCGTGATCATGCTGATCGACATTCCCATCGTTCACGAGCTGGGGGTGACGGCTTGTATCGGCGTGATGTTGATGATCATCACCAACAAACTGATGCTGCCGATCATCCTGTCGTACCTGAGCCTTGAGCGCAGTGCGCTGCGCCAGGGCCTGCAGGCCCGTGGCAAACATGCGCTGTGGTGGCGGCTGTCGGCCCTGGCCGAACCGCGCCCGGCGATGGCGGTGTTTGCGGTGAGCCTGATGCTATTGGGCATCGGCGCCTATAAAGCCCGGGACCTGGCGGTAGGCGATATCGGCCTCGGCGCGCCGGAACTGCGGGCGGATTCGCGCTACAACCAGGACAACCAGAAGATCATCAGCAGTTATTCCATCGGTCTGGACGTGATGTCGGTGTTCGTGCAGGTCAAGGGCATTGACGAAGGGTGCCTGGCGCCCGAAGTGATGCGCGCTGTGGAGTCGTTTGACTTCCAGATTCGCAGCGTGCCGGGCGTGCAGTCGGTGCAGAGCGTGGCGGGCATGAGTAAAAACGTGATTGCCGGTAATAACGAAGGCAACCCGCGTTGGTCGGCGATCCCCGGTTCCGAGCGCGGCTTGAGCCAGGGCGCCCGCGCGTACATGCCGGACGACGGTTTGGTGACCGAAGGCTGCCAGCGCATGCAGATCCTGGTGTTTCTGACCGACCACGAGGGCGCCACTGTGAGCCATGTGGTCGACGAAACCAAACGCATCATCGCCAGCGTGCAGGGCCCACACGTCGAGTTCTTGCTGGCGGGGGGCAATGTCGGGGTGATGGCGGCCTCCAACGACGCGGTCAAGCAGGCCGAAGTGGTGATGCTGGCGGCGCTGTTTGGCTCGGTGGCGCTGTTTTGCTGGCTGACGTTCGGCTCGTTCCGCGCGGTATTGTGCATTCTGGTGCCGCTGGCGATTGTGGCTATTCTGTGTAATGCGCTGATGGCCACGCTGGGCATCGGCCTGAAAGTCGCCACCTTGCCGGTGATGGCACTGGGGGTCGGGGTCGATTACGGCATTTACCTGTATGAGCGCATCCAGCATGAAATGGCCGACGGCAAGGACCTGCGCACCGCCTTTTATGAAGCCATGTGCCAGCGCGGAACGGCGGCGGTGTTCACGGCACTGACCATGTCCATCGGCGTGTGTACCTGGGCGTTTGCCCCCTTGAAGTTCCAGGCCGACATGGGCGTGCTGTTGTCGTTCATGTTTCTGGTCAACGTGCTGGGCGCGATCTTCCTGCTTCCGGCGCTGGCGGCCTGGTTCAACCTCGGACGGCCGCTGGTGAAGGTCAAACAGCGTGCCAAAGAAGGCGCGTGCGGGCATTACCCGCTCAAACCCAGCGTCGCTGCCAAAGACATCACAAATCGATGAAACAAAGCCTATGGCGTGATTGCACAGTGTTCGGCGTTGACCCCACACTGAGCCGGCTTTGCAAGGTGTTACGGATTACCTGACAGGCGCTCGCGCGCGTGTCGACTGGCAACAATAACAATAAAAAAGGGCAGGTCTCGAACCGCGCCCATTGCGAGGAAACGTCCATGGATACAGTGACCCTGAACCCGCAGACCCTGGCCGACCTGGGGCTCGAATTGAACGATTACGATCATATGGTCGGCAGCTTTTATGACGGCGCCCTGGACCCCAAAGTCATGGGCCGCACCTTGTGCGCCGTGCGCATGATGTTCAAGGCCAACTACGCCACGCTGATCCTGCGCGTGCCGGACCAGCCTGACCTCGGCCTGATGATCGTGGCGGGGGACATTGAAGGCGAAGGCGAGCTCACGTATCAGACCTACCCGCAAACCAACACACCGTTTACCGGTCAGGCGCTGGATCAGGTATTCACGGTCGAAGACTTGATGAGCGAGGCCGACTGGGTGGCGTCGGCGTATTTCAAGGCGTACTGCGGGCCGCAAAACGTGTACCACGTGATGGGGGCCGATATCTCAACGCCCGATGGCGGCAAACTGCGTTTTCGCATCACCCGGCCTAAATCTTCCCCCGCGTTTTCAGCCTCTGAACGCGCGTTGTGCAGCATGTTTTTGCCGCATTTGCGCCGCGCCCTGCACATGCACAACCTGCTGGACCGCAGCGAGTCCATCAGCGAGCTGTATTCCCAGGCCATCAGCCGCTTGTCCGTGGCCACCATCGTGCTGGATGAGACCGGCAAAGTGCTGCGCCTGAACCCGGTTGCCGAAGAAATTCTCAGCAGCGCTGATGGCCTGAAGCTGGTGGGCGGGCGTCTGGAGGCCACCTACCCGAGTGACAACCGCGAGTTGCAGCGGCTCGTCAAACACGCGTTCAGCGCTGAAGTGCGCGAGGGCGGGGTCACCGCGGACGCCATGTCCGTCACCCGGCCATCGGGTCAGGTCAGCCTTGGGGTGGTGGTCGAGGCGATCCCGTCGCTGGAATGGGCCGAGGGCAAAAGCAAGCCCGCCGCTGTGGTGTACATCCGCGACGCTGTGGGCAAGTCGCTGGCCAGCGAAGTGGTGACCAAGCAACTGTTCAACCTGACCAAGGCCGAAACGGCACTGGCGATGGAGTTGGCCAATGGTTTGTCGCTGGAAGAAGCCGCCGAAAACCTCAACATCCGGCGCAACACTGCCCGGGCTCACCTGCGCTCGATCTTTTCCAAGACCGGCGTGCGACGCCAGACCGAACTGGTGAGGATTCTGCTGAACAGCGTGGTCGCGCTGGGAAAGCCCAAGTGCGCCTTGCGAACGCCTGAAAAGGTGCTGGTGCCCGCCCCGCAATTGGCCCCGAAACCGCCCCGGCCCCTTCGCCAGACGGCCTAAGCGGCTGATATTCGCGAGCTGACGGCGAGGTGTGATATCGCCGTCGGCTCAATGCCCATCAGGCCGCCAAGGGCCTGCACTTAACGAGGAAAACCCTATGCCAGTTACAGCTGTCAGCGGTTCTGCATCCGGGATCGGCGCGGCCGTGTGTGAGGTGTTGCGCGCAGCCGGTCATCGCATCATCGGGATTGATCGCGCCCAGGCCGACGTGATCGCCGACTTGTCCAGCACAGCAGGCAGGCAAGGCGCGGTGGCGCAGGTGTTGGAGCAGTGCGAGGGCGTGCTGGACGGGCTGGTGTGTTGCGCCGGGCTGGGGGTGACCGCGTCGTCTAGCAGCCTGGTGCTGGCGGTCAATTATTTTGGCGTCAGTGAGTTGCTTGACGGGTTGGCCGAGGCGCTGTCAAAAGGCACGCAACCGGCCGCGCTGGTGATCGGTTCGGTGGCTGCAACCCACGCCGGCGCTGAGCAACAACCGATGGTGGCCGCCCTGTTGGCAGGGGAGGAAGCGCAGGCGCTGGCGTTGGCCGATGCCCTGGCTCAGCCGCACATCGCGTATGCGGGCTCCAAATACGCCGTCACCTGCGATGCGCGGCGCAAAGCGGTGCAATGGGCCGCCCAGGGCATCCGCCTGAATGTGATCGCCCCCGGCGCTGTCGAGACGCCGCTGCACCAAGCCGCCAAGGACGATGCCCGCTTCGGTCAGGCTGTGCGCGACTTTGTGGCGCCGCTGGGGCGTGCGGGCGACCCAGCCGAAATCGCGCAGGCCGTGGCCTTTTTGCAATCGCCGCAGGCCAGTTTCATCACCGGCAGCGTGCTGTTTGTCGATGGCGGGATGGATGCCAAGGCGCGTCCACAACGGTTTTAAACCCAAGGAATTGCCATGAATAAAGTCGCATTTGTGACCGGTGCCAGCCGTGGCATCGGGCGTGAAACCGCGTTGGCGTTTGCCCGTGCCGGGTTTGATTTGGCCATCAGCGCCCGCAGCGTGGAAGAAGGTGAGCGCCACACCCATGGGTTGTCAAACCCCGACGGCACGCCGTTGCCGGGCAGTCTGAACGGCACCGCCGAGGCGATCCGCGCGCTGGGTCGCAAGGCGCTGGTGGTCCCCATGGATTTGCTCGACAGCGCGTCGGTACTGGCTGCCAGCAAGGCGGTGTTTGCTGAATACGGCCGGGTGGATGTGCTGATCAATAACGCCATTTATCAGGGCAGCGATTTGAACGCAGCCTTTATGGCGCTGGACCCGACGACCCTTGAACGGGTGTTTCAAGGGTATGTGATGACGCCCTTTTTGCTGACCCGCGCCGTGGTCGACGGGATGCTGGAGCAGGGCGGCGGGGTGGTGATTAACGTGACCTCCGGTGCAGGCGAAAGCGACCCGCCCGTGGCGGCGGGCAAGGGCGGTTGGGGCTATGCCTATGGCGCGGGCAAGGCGGTGGTCTCAAGGCTGTCGGGGATTTTATCGGTGGAGCTGGGGGAGCAGGGCATCCGCGCCTATACGCTCAATCCGGGGGTGGTCACCACAGACGCCTTGCGGGCCACCATTGGCGACAAGGGTGTGATCGCCCTGCGGGCGGGGTCAGCGCCGCCCCAGGTGCCCGCGGCGGTGATGCTGTGGCTGGCCACCGATCCTGCGGCGGTGGATCATCAGCGCAAGACCATTCATTGCCAGCCTTTTGCACGTGAGCACGCGATTGTGCAGTGGTAGCCAAAGGTTGAGCCGGGGTGAGGGGCGGCTTCTAGTCCATCTGAACGATGAACCCGCGCCTGCCCTGGTTGAAGATCATCGGGCAGGTCCCGTGGCCTTTAACCGGAGGAATAATAAAAATGACTAAGCTCGCAGAAATCCACGTCGAAAATGCCCTGTCGCCGCGCTTCGGACGGGGGTGGCATTGCTTGGGTGAAGCGGACGAGTTCCGTGATGGCAAGCTGCATACGTTGAACATTTTCGGCACCCGGCTACTGGCTTTTTCCACTGCGTCAGGGGCGATCAGCGTGCTCGACGCGCACTGCCCGCACATGGGCGCGGACTTGTCCCAAGGCACGATTGAGAACGACCGCATCGTCTGCCCGTTCCATCATTGGCAATACGACGCCAGCGGCAAGTGCGTGGAAATCCCTTACTGCAAGCGCATCCCGCCCAAAGCCAAAACCCGCGCCTGGCAAACCTGTGAAGTCAACAAGCTGCTGTTCGTGTGGAACAACCCCGAAGGCAAGCCGCCCGCCGAAGACGTGGTGATCCCCCACTTGCCCGAGATGGACAGTGACGAGTGGCTGCACAGCTGGCACATGGACAAACTGATCATCAACACCCAGCCACGCGAGCTGGTCGATAACCTGGTGGACGCACAGCATTTCGGCCCAGTACACGGCACACCGACCAAGTACTTTCACAACGTTTTTCAGGGCCATATCGCCCAGCAGATTTTCCATGGCGACTCCGAGCGCCTGGGCGGTGATCTGGTCGCCGAATCGGCGTACTACGGCCCGGCCACGCACTTTACCCGCATGCGCGCCATGTTCGACGGTCAAGAGATCAAGTCCATCCTGCTCAACTGTCACGTGCCGATCGGCCCCAACAGTTTCGAATTGCGCTTTGGCTGCATGGTGAAAAAAGTGCCGGGCTGGAGTGACGCGCAAAACGAAGCGCTGGCCATCGATTACGTGCAGCGCAACCGCGACTCGTTCTATCAGGACGTGGACATCTGGACCCACAAGATTCGCGTCAACAACCCGGTGCTGGCGGAAGGCGACGGCCCCGTGTACCAGCTGCGCGAGTGGTATCAGCAGTTCTTCACCGATGAGGCCAGCATCCCGGCCAGCATGGCCGAGTGCCGCGAGTTCACCACGGTGGATAATCGCTGATCAACGCTGGCTTTTTGATCCACGCTGCTTAAGATGGCCCACAGTTAAACACCATCAGGCTTGGATCAAGGCCAATGTTGAACAAAGACACCATCGCCATTCAGTTGGTGCGCGAAGCGCTGTTGCAAAGCTGCGCTTCGCCGCTCGTCATGCAGGATGTGTTGCGCACCGTGGGGGTTGATCCGGCGCTGCTGGAAGACGCCGAAGGCCGCGTGCCTGCCCACACCTATGCGCGCATGTGGCGCTTGCTGGCGCAGCGTCTGGACGATGAATTTTTTGGCATGGACCCGCGCAAGCTGCGCGCCGGAAGCCTGGCGTTCATGTGCCGTGCGGCCATGGCACAGCCCACGCTGGTGCAGGGCCTGGAGCTGGTGCTGGGCTTTTTGTCGTTGATGCTCGAACGCCTGCCCGCCACGTTGGTGCGGCGCCAGAGCCTGGCCGAGATTGTCTTGCACGAGCCTGACGACAACCCGGCGCGGGCCTTCACCTACTTTACGTACTGGATGATTGTGCACGGGGTGGCGTGCTGGCTGGTCGGGCGGCGGATTCCGATCCTGGCCATCGAGCTGCGGTGTGCGCCGCCTGAGCATGGCGACGATTACGCGGTGATGTTTTCAGAGAATTTGCGTTTCGGGCGCCCGCGCACGCGGATGATTTTCGCGGCCGATTGCCTGGATGCGCCGATCAAGCGCACTGAGGGCGAACTGCAGCGTTTTTTGGCGCAGGCACCGGCCAATATTCTGGTCAAGTACCGCGACCCGCAAAGCCTGGCCAGTCAGATCAAGCACAGTTTGCGACAACTGCCTGCTGCGCAGTGGCCTGAGACTGAAGGCCTGGCGCACACGCTGTGCATGTCAGCCTCGACGTTACGCCGCCGTCTGGCCGAAGAAGGGCAGACGTATCAGGGGCTCAAGGACGGGGTACGCAAGGAGTTGGCCATCGGCTGGCTGGCCGAGCCTGAATTGAGTTTTGCCGACATCGCCTCCCACCTCGGGTTTGCCGACACCAGTTCGTTCTACAAAGCGTTTCGCAAATGGTCGGGGACCAACCCGGGGCATTACCGCAGCCTGATTCTGGGCGTCAATTGAACAGGCTTGCCGCAGTGACCGCGGCAGGCCTGTTCAACACGGTCAGTTGGCGGTCGAGCCGAGACCGGCCGTGGTCCGGGTTCGTCCTTCCAGCCGACGTTTCAGCCCTCGGGGTTCGATGATCAGTCTTGAGCCGCTGGCCGCGTTGGCCCGCGCCCACTCCTCCAGCAGTTCCAGGCAGGCATGGTCGATGTAACTGAGGTTGCCCAGTGGCACGTGCACGATCGAACCCGCAGGCACCCGGCCCAGGGTGCGCGTCAGCGCGGGGACTTTGAGGAAGGTCGCCGCGCCTGACAAGCGCAGCTCCATCTCATGCGGGGCCGATAACGGGGTGAGGCTGATTTTCAGGCGCGCCGCTTTCCAGGCCAGCTTGACCAGCGTCAGGGCAAAGCCCACCAGCACGCCCGTCAGCAAGTCGGTGAAGATGATCGCCAGTGCCGTGGCGGCATAGGTCAACATCGGCATGCGGCCATAACGGGCCAGGCCGCGAAAGGCTTTGACGTCCACCAGCTTGATCCCGGTATAGACCAGCACACCCGCGAGGCTTGCCACCGGGATGCGTTGCAGCACGCTGGACAGCAACACCACGAACGCCAGTAGCCATGCGCCGTGCAACATGGCCGACAGCCGCGTGGTGGCGCCGGCCTGAACGTTGGCCGAACTGCGCACGATCACCCCGGTCATCGGCAATGCCCCGAACAGGCCGCACAGCATGTTGCCGACGCCCTGAGCGCTGAGCTCCTTGTCAAAATCCGAGCGCTGGCCGTTGTGCATGCGATCCACTGCTGCTGCCGATAACAGGGTTTCGGCACTGGCAATGAAGGCGACCGTGAAGGCAGCCAGTAGCAGGGTCGGGTCAGCCAGATTGAGCAGGTCGGCGGGGCGCAGCCAGTCGATGGCATCGGCCAGGTTGTCCGGCACCTCGACCCGTTTGACCGACAGCTCCAGTAGCAGGCTGATCCCGGTGGTCAGGCCGACGCCCAGCAACGCGCCGGGAACAAATCGCAAACGCTGCGGGCGGCATTTGTCCCACAACGCCATCACCACAATGGTCCCCAGCCCCAACGCTCCGGCTTGCCAACCGAGGCCGCCGCCCAGCGTCGGCAGCGCTGCCAGCAACGCGTGCGGAAAGCCCGTCAGGTTCGCCAGCCCTGAGGGCTGCGGCGCGCCGTCGAGCATCACATGCAGTTGGGATAACACGATCAACACGCCAATCCCGGCGAGCATGCCATACACCACGGCCGGGGCGGTGACGCGGAACCAGCAGCCCAGCCGCAAACGCCCGGCCAGTAATTGCAAGAGGCCAGCCAGGAGCAGGATCGGCCCCAGCATGGCCATGCCGTGTTGGCGCACGATTTCAAAGACCAGCACCGCCAACCCGGCGGCCGGGCCGCTGACCTGTAACGGCGAGCCCGCCATCCAGCCCACCACCAGCCCGCCGATGATGCCGGTAATCAAGCCTTTGGCGGGCGGCATGCCGGAGGCGATGGCAATGCCCATGCACAGAGGCAGGGCGACCAGAAACACCACCACCGAGGCCATCAACTCGCGGGGCAAGTTTTTTCTCAAGTGTTCAGCACGCATGGAAATGCTCCCAAAACAGGTTCAAGCCAGCGCCACGTTCGGCTGCATGACGGGCAGCCGGGACGAGGCGCGGTCAATGTCGGTCAGAAGCGCGCTTTGGGCGTCGCAGAAGGGATGTTGTGCACGTCGTTCAAGGGCCTGAAAGCCGCTTGTTCGGCGTCGTAGGCGCTGATGTCGCTGGTTTCGATGTTGTAGATCCAGCCATGGATAAATAACTGGCCATTGGCCAGACGGGAGGCCACGGACGGGTGCGTACGCAGGTGCTGCAGCTGGGCAATCACGTTTTCTTCGGTCAGGCGGTGCATGCTGTCGGTTTCGCTGGCGCAGGCGCAGTTCTCTTGAACCATGGTCTTGGCCACTTCGGCATGGCGCAGCCAGGCTTTGACGGTGGGCATGGCTTCAAGGCTGTCGGGGTTGAGCACACCGCGCATCGCGCCGCAGTCCGAGTGCCCGCACACGATGATGTGCTGCACCCCCAGCACCAGATTGGCGTATTCAATGGCCGTGGACACGCCGCCGTTCATCTGACCGTAGGGCGGCACGACATTGCCGACATTGCGCGTGACAAACAAATCGCCGGGCGCGCTTTGCGTGATGAGTTCGGGGACGATGCGCGAATCGGCGCAGGCGATGAACATGGCGCGGGGACGTTGGGCGGTGGCCAGCTTTTTGAACAGGTCTTTCTGTTGCGGAAAGATGTCGTGATGAAAATGCAAAAAACCTTCGACGATGTGCTGCAGCGCTGCTTCGGGGGTGGCAGTGGCTGCAGCTATCGACTGATTATCCTTGGTACTCATCATTCATCCTCTTTTGGCAAAGCGAAGAGATTTCTGGTGGAGGCCAGAAACGGGCCGTCATTGACCCGAATGAAAAAAAGTACCGGTTGAAGCTTAACTAAAACTGAATTAACCGCTCTGGAACAAGGCTTTCATGATGGCATTAAGCAATGGCCGGGACGGTGCAGGGTGCGCTGATTCAGAGCAGCCACATGCCCACCAGCCCACTGAGGATGCCCACCAGCATGGTCATCACGGCCACACTGACGAGCACGCGGGTGTCGAAATCCTTGCGCAGCATCAACAGCGACGGCAGGCTCACGCTGGGCAGGGTCATCAGCAAGGCCACAGCAGGCGCGGTGCCCATGCCCAGTGCCATCATCGTTTGCACAATCGGGATTTCCGCCGCAGTGGGGATCACGAACAGCGTGCCGACAATCGCCAGGGGGACGAGCCACAGCAGGCTGTCGCTCATGGCGCCATCGACGTGCGGGAACAGCCACACGCGGGCCGCGCCCAGCAGCAAGACGGCCAGCAAATACACCGGAATGGTATTCCAGAACAATTGCCACAACGTGCGCGCCCAGCGCACCAAGAACGGGTCTTGATTGCCCTGGCTGGCATCGGAGATCGCGTCCAGCGCCGCGTCAGGAATGCTCTCCGGGCGTGAGATGCGCTGGGCAATCAGCGAGACGCCTATCACCAGCACCAACCCGGCCACCAGGCGTAATGCACTGAACCCCCAGCCCAGTACAAAGCCCATGAACACCAGCGTTGCCGGGTTCAGTACCGGGTTGGCAATCCAGAAGGCGAGGGCGGCGCCCACCGACACCTTCTGTCGGCGCATGCCGGCGGCAACCGGGGCCGCGCAACAGGTGCACATCATGCCCGGCAGGGCGAACAGCCCGCCGCGCAGGGTCGAACCCAGACCGGCCTTGCCGAACAGGCGCAGCAACCAGTCGCGCGGGATCAGCACTTGAATCAGCGAGCCGAGAATCACTGCCAGAACGGCGGCTTTCCAGATCGCCAGAAAATACACCTGGGCATACGCCAGTGCCGCGGCGAGGGGCTCGCCCTGGTTATCGTTGAGGATCGAGGCGCCAATGCTGTGGTTGTCTGCCGCCAAAAAGGCTTTGGCGTAGTAGGGCGACCACTTGACGTAATACAGGCCAATGCCTGCTATCAGCAGGAACAGCAGGGGCTTGCACCAGAATGACCAGCCCCGTGTAGGTTTGACTGAGGAAACACTGGACATAAACAGTTACCGGACATGAGGAAATTGCGGCGCATCATACGCCAATCCGGAGGCTGATTTATCTGCAAGGGGTGTCAGACCGCGCAAGCTGGCGCGATCTGTAGTGAAGCCTCACAAGGTTCTGATGGCGTTGCTGATTGCCCGCGCGCACTGGACGATGGCCGAGCCCATCTTGAGCTCTGCGTCTTCCATGCTCCAGCGGCTGCTGGGCGCCACCACGTGGACGGCTGCCACTGGCAGGCCATGGCTGCCGTACACCGGCGCGGCAAGGGTCATGTCCCCCAGGAACATTTCTTCCTTATTGGTGGCGTAGCCCTTGCTCCGGGCCGCTTGTATGCGTTCGAAAATAGCCGCCGGATCGGTCAGCGTGTGCTGGGTGAAAGGCCGAATATCGCTGGCTTGCAGGGCCGCGTGCACGTCTTCGTCAGGCAGTCCGCTGAGGTAGGCCCGTCCGCCGCCACTGAGGTACATGGGGATGCGGCTGCCAATCGGCATATGAATGGGGATGAATTTGGGCGCCACAAAACGCGCGACATACACCATGGACACGCCGTCAGGCTCGGTCAGGTTGACGGTTTCGCCAGTGAGTTGGTTGAGTTCCGCCAAGTAAGGATTTGCAACGTCAACGAGTGTGTCCGCGGCTAAATAGTTGTAGCCGATTTCCATAACTTTGGGCGTTAACTGGAAGCGGCGGCTTTGCGGATGCTTGCGGATATAGCCCAGCTCTTCGAGCGTGTGCACCATTCGCTGGGCGGAGCTTTTGCTAATGCCCGCAACCTGCGCAATATCAGCCAGGTTCATGGTTCGCCGTGCTGCGCCAAAGCCGCGCAATACCGCGAGGCCCTTCTCCAACGACTGATTGAAAAGGGGGTTATTGTGTTCGCTCATGACGCTTCCTTGGCGTTTATGTACGTTATAAATATCGATATCCGATACTTATAAATCTCTTTACGATTTAGGTAAATTGTTTATAGTCGATGCCGGCTTTTAACACCAGAGGGTGCGGAGGCTGTTTCAAGGCGTTATCAGGATAATAAAAGCGACCACAGGGAGATTCGCCATGCAGAAAAAATTTCAAGTGCTCACGCTCGTGTGTGCAATCGCCGCGGGCATGATGGGATCTGCCAGCGTACTGGCTACACCGACCTATCGCGTCGGGGCTACCGCCACAGGCATTCCGTTTACCTTCGTTGACATCAAAAGCGGGCATACCCAGGGCATGATGGTCGACGCGATTGAAGCCATCGGCAAAGCGGGCGGTTTCGAGACGGATATTCAACAAAGCGTCTTTTCTGCGCTGATTCCTTCATTGACGTCCAACAAGATCGACCTGATCTCGGCCGCCATGCTCAAAACCCCTGAGCGCGAGAAGGTCGTGCAGTACTCCGACCCGATTTACAGCTACGGTGAAGGGCTGATCCTTCAGGAAAAAGACCCTAAAACCTACACCAGCATGGCTGACCTGAAAGGGGAAATCGTCGGTGCCCAAGTGGGATCGGTCTTTATTGATGCCTTGAACAGGCATGGCGGTTTCAAGGAAGTGCGCAGCTACGACTCGGTGGCCGACATGATGCGCGACCTGCGGTTGGGCCGGATCAAGGCTGCATTCGGCGACCGTCCCATCGTGGCGTATCAAATGGCCACCAACCCCAAGCAGACCAAGGGGCTGAAACTGTCGGACACCTATAAGTCGGTCGTGGTGGGCGATGTGTGCATCGTGATGCGCCAGAACGACCCCGAAACACTTGCGCAAGTGAACAAGGGCATCGCCGCGATCAAGGCTGATGGCTCGCTGGACCGCATCATTGAGCAGTGGAAACTGAACTGATGATTCCTCGGCCCGCACGCTGCTGCGGGCCGTTTCATGTGTTGTTTCGCAGGTAACTTATGTTTCTCCAGGACGCGTTGGACTTCCTCCCGCTGTTGTTGAAAGGGGCGGTCGTTACTGTGCAAGTCACTGCGGGATCGTTCGTGCTGAGTTCGCTGATCGGTCTTGTATTCGCTTTGATGATGGTTTCCAAAATCCGCGCGGTGGCGTTGTTCGCCATAGGCGTGGTCAACGTGATTCGCGGTTTGCCCATCATCGTTCAGCTGTTTTATATCTATTTCGTATTGCCCGACTTCGGCATCCAGCTCAGCGCCATGCAGGCGGGTGTGATTGGTCTGGGCATCGCATACTCGGCCTATCAGGCCGAAAACTTCCGCGCCGGCATCCAGGCCATTGACCACGGCCAGATCGAAGCCGCCGAATCCATCGGCATGCGCGGCATGATGATCATGCGCCGCGTGGTATTGCCCCAGGCGTTCCGCATCGCCTTGCCGCCCTACGGCAATACGCTGGTGATGATGCTCAAGGACTCCTCGCTGGTGTCCACCATCACCGTGGCCGAGATGACCCGCCAAGGTCAGTTGATCGCCTCTTCGACGTTCGAAAACATGACGGTGTACACCTTGGTGGCCTTGCTTTACCTGTCAATGAGCCTGCCGTTGTCCTTCGGTTTGCGTCGCCTGGAAGCACGCTTCGCGACGCGGAGAACCTCATGATTGAACTCAAGGGTGTGTACAAGCATTTCGGCAGCGTCCCGGTGCTTGAAGGGGTGGATCTGCAAGTCGGGCAAGGCGAAGTGGTGTGCCTGATCGGCCCTTCGGGGTCGGGCAAATCGACGCTGTTGCGGTGCATCAACGGCCTGGAAAGTTACAACCGGGGCGAGATCCTGGTCAGCGGCCAACGCGTGGACCGCAACGACAAGAGCATCCATCAGTTACGCACGCGTGTGGCCATGGTGTTTCAGCGTTTTAATCTGTTCCCGCACCGCACGGCGCTCGAAAACGTGATGGAAGGGCCGATTTACGTGCTCAAGCAACACCCGCAAGCGGCGCGCAAGCAGGCCACGGCGCTGCTCGAAAAAGTCGGTCTGGCCCACCGCATGGACGCCTACCCGGACGCCTTGTCCGGCGGGCAGCAGCAACGCGTGGCGATTGCCCGCGCGCTGGCCATGAACCCGCAAGCCATTTTGTTCGATGAGCCGACCTCGGCCCTCGACCCGGAACTGGTGGGTGAAGTGCTCACGGTCATGCGGCGTCTGGCCGACGAGGGCATGACCATGATCGTCGTCACCCATGAGATGGGATTTGCCCGGGATGTCGCGGACAAAGTGTGTTTCTTGCACAGCGGCCACATTGTCGAGGCCGGGCCTGCCAAAACAGTGCTGAGCGCCCCGCAACACCCGCGTACCCAGGATTTTCTGCGACGTCTGCTGAACCAGACGGACGAGGTTACCTCATGAAATCTGCTTCCAGCGGTCAGTTGCCGCCTTCGCTGTGGTCAGCCACGGCCCGGCCCGGCGCCATGACGCCGCCGCTCAGTGAAAACAAACGCGTGGACGTGGCCATTGTCGGGGCCGGATACACCGGGCTGGTCACGGCATTAAGGCTGGCCGAAGCAGGCATCAGCGTGTGCGTGCTGGACGCTGGCGAACCCGGGTGGGGGGCATCGGGTCGCAACGGCGGGCAAGTGATTCCGGGCCTCAAGTACGACCCCGATCAGTTGCTCCAGCGTTACGGCGAGACGCGCGGCGAGCGCATCATCGAGGCCTGCGGAGGGGCTGCCGATGAAGTCTTTGCCTTGATTCGCGAGTACAGCATCGCCTGCGAAGCCAGCCGTAAAGGCTGGATCCAGCCCGCCGTGTCCGCCGTATCCATGAAAGCGCTTGAACACCGGGCCCGGCAATGGCAGCAACGAGGGATTGCCGCCGAGATTCTGGACCGTGATGCGGTATGCCAGCGTCTGGGTACGCACAATTATCTGGGCGGCTGGGTCGACCCGCGCGCGGGCAGTTTGCATCCGCTGAACTATGCCCGCGGGTTGGCCAAGTCAGCGTTGGGCCGTGGCGTCACCATTCACAGCCAAAGCCGGGTGACCGATTTGCGGCGTGTGGGGCAACAATGGCAATTGACCACTGCCCAAGGCAACACGGTCAGCGCCGATAGGGTGGTGCTGGCCACCAACGGGTACACCGACAACCTGTGGCCGGGCTTGCGCCAGACCGTACTGGCGGCCAACAGCTTCATCATCGCCACCCGTCCGCTGCCCCCTGACTTGCGCAAGACCATCTTGCCGGGAGGTGAAGTGTGTTCGGATGCGCGTCGCCTGTTGCTGTACTTCAAGATGGATGCCCAGGGCCGCTTGTTGCTGGGCGGTCGCGGGCCGTTTGCGGAGCCGACCCGGGCCGGGGACTGGACGCATCTGGAACGCTCAATGGTGATGCTGTTCCCGCAACTGGCCGGGGTGGCCGTCGAATACCGCTGGAGCGGGCGCATTGCGTTGAATCAGAGTGTGTTGCCGCAGCTGCATGAACCTCAGCCGGGACTGTCGATACTGATGGGCTACAACGGCCGCGGGATTGCCATGTCGACCCTGTTGGGCAAGCATCTGGCGGCGCGCGTGGCGGGAACCGACAGTGACTTCCCGTTCCCGGTCACGCCCATTCGCAGCATCCCGTTCCACAGCCTGCAACGCTTGTACGTTGCCGCCGGGATCACCTACTACCGAATGCTCGATGCCCTGAACTGAACTGCGCAACGGCAAGCAATTGCTTGCCGTTGCCTGGGCGTCAATCGTCGGTTTTGATGGTGGCCACGTCGTCAGCCTTGATCCTGATGTGCTTGCCGGCAATGTCCACGAACTCGTAGAAGCCGTCGTTGGTTTTGGTTTTTGGCAGGTCTTTGGTCAGGTATTGCGTGCCGTTTTGCAGGGTCACCACGCTCGGCGAGGCGCACCCGGCCAGCCCCAGCATTGCCACCATCACCAACGGTACAGCGATCACATTGATCTTCATGCAAGCTCCTCGAGCATTCAAATGTAAGGATTAAACGCACGGGCTTTTATGCAAAAGCCAGTGTCGGAAAATAACTGCTGCCTCTGACAACGTTTTATGCCGAGAGTGCGCCAGGTAGTCAGCATTACCGCTGATACATTCATAAGGGCCGACGCGCCGCAGCACGCCGCTGTCGATTTTGTCCCTGACCATAAAATCCCAGCCCAGCCCGACGCCCATGCCTTGCATGATTGCCTGATAGGCCAGCGTCACTTGGTTGAACAGCGGGCTGTCGGGCGAGGGGGTGTGCTCAATCGCGAAATGCCGGAACCAGTCGCGCCAGTCCATGCAGTTCCAGCCGGATGAATCCAGCTCGATCAGGGGCAGCGTTTGCACATCAGACGGTGCGCCAATGTCTGCCACAGGCAAGTCAGCGCTGACCACCGGGTACACGCATTCGGCAAACAAGAGATGGGCATCCAGTGATGACCACTTGCCATTACCGTACAAGATCGAGAAATCGTAATCCGCTGTACTCGACTCGTCCAGACCATTATTGGCGTGGATGTTGACCGTGATCCCGGGGTGAGCGGTGTTGAACGCCAGTAGACGCGGAAAGAGCCAGAACTGTGCCACAGCGTGGGTACACTGCACCGTCACGGCAGTAGGCGCATGTTCCACCTTGATCCGGTTGACACTGTGTTGCAGTCGCTCAAGCATCGCGCTGACTTCTGCAAACAGGCCGGCGCCCGCGCGGGTCAGGCTGATACCCCGGGCTTGACGCTCGAACAACGAGAGTCCGAGGGCATCTTCAAGGGTGCGAATCTGTTTGCTGACGGCGCTTTGGGTCAGGCACAGCTCGGTTGCGGCGCGGGTAAAGCTGCCATTACGGGCAACCGCCTCGAACGTGATCAGCGTGTCGAGCGGTGGCAAGTGTTTCAGGTAGCGGCTCACGGGTGTTCCTGTGGGGCAGACTCTGCGGGTGGGCTGCAAGTGTGTTGGATTATTCCCATAAGGAATGCCTGAATGCCAAATGCTCTTTAGTCACTCAAGCGTGGAATGCCTATTCTTGCAGCCTCTTTCAGGTTGTGAGCATACGTAATGAAGCGCGGGATAGTCTATGCCGGCATGGCAGGTGCCGTGTGGGGGTGGGTGTTTTTGGTGCCGGTGCTGTTACCGGAGTTCAGTCCGCTGCTCCTCAGTTGTGCCCGTTTTATCCTGTACGGCGCAGTGTCGGCACTGTTGATACTGCCCAACGCCAAGCGCTTGCTGACCCAACTGACCCTGCGCGACGTAATGACACTGGTGAAGCTCGCCCTGTTGGGCAACCTGATTTATTACATGCTGCTGGCCGCCGCCGTGCAGTGGGTGGGGATCGCCGTGGCGTCACTGATCATCGGCGTATTGCCGTTGACCATCAGTTGGCTGGGCCGCAGCGATGCGGGGGCCGTGCCGCTGACTCGCCTGATCTGGCCGTTGCTGCTGGTGCTGGCCGGGATGCTGTGCATCAACCTTGAGGCCTTGTC
Organism: Pseudomonas lundensis; assembly: GCF_001042985.1. Classification (GTDB taxonomy): domain Bacteria; phylum Pseudomonadota; class Gammaproteobacteria; order Pseudomonadales; family Pseudomonadaceae; genus Aquipseudomonas; species Aquipseudomonas lundensis. The sequence continues at coordinate 3,513 of NZ_JYKY01000008.1, read as the reverse complement.
TGGCGCCGATGTCGGGCAACCGTTGGCTGAAAAAATACTGGGCATTGCCTGTGCCATGGGCGCACTGGTGTGCTGGACGGGATTTGCCACAGCCAACGCGCGGTACTTGAAACACAGTTCATTCACCAGCAGTGAATGGTCGAGCTTGTGGGGCGTGACCACGGGTGTGCTGGGGCTTTTGATCTGGGCCGTCGCCCATGCGCTGTCGCTGGAGGCTGCGCACGCCGACGTCAGTGACGCCCGCTGGCAGGGGTTCTGGGCGATCAATCTGGCGTGTGCGGTCGTCGGCTCATGGTTCGGCAACCGGCTGTGGAATGCGGCTTCGCGGCGGCTGCCGCTGACCTTGAGCGGCCAGTTGATCGTGTTTGAAACACTGTTCGCGCTGTTTTATGGCTTTGTCTATGTGCAGCGCTGGCCGACGTTGCTGGAATCACTGGCCGTGATCCTGCTGTTAAGTGGCGTCAGTTGGGCCGTACGCCGTCATGCGTCCGCCCGCCAGGCACTGGCCTGATCAGCTCGGGCAGGCTTTGGCGCCGTTGTTCAGCCCTTGTTTATCGACGCGGCTGAGCAGGGTGGCTTTGCCGTTGTGCCAGGTCAGGGTCAGTACATACAGGGAGTCGAAATCGCTGTCGGCCCAGTCTTCGGTCAGCGAGACTTTTTTTCCGGTGGCCTTGCCCGCGACCGTGTTAATCAGCTCGGGTAGGTAGCCATGGGACCAGGCGGTGTAGACGGTCGAGTTGTGGTACTTGTCGTCTGTCAGCTCGTTGGCCAGTTGCCGTGTATCGTTGGCCGAAAACTCCAGATTGATGGGCAAGCCCAGTTTGATGGCGCTGGGGTTGATGGTCATCATCGGCCGCACATAGCTGTAGGCGTCATCCTCGGCGCCTTCTTCGACCTGACGCGACGGGTTGGCGGCGAACACGTAATCCGCCTTGCCATATTTCTGCGGCAGCAACGTCGCCAGATCAATGGCGCGGTTCAGGCCCTGGCAGGTCAGTTGCCCCAGACCGTCAGCCGGTTTTTCAGCGTGGCGCATGAACACCAGGGTCTGAACCCCATCGGCCGGTTGGGCGAAAGCGTCTTCGACGTGGGAGCTAAGGCTGACAGTGCCCGCGATCAGCAGCAGCGGGACAGCGGCTAACGCGAAGCGGTTTTTTTTCCAGTCGATCGGGAACATGAAGGTCTTCTGTATCAAATCGGGCGAGTGCGCTCCTTGTCGTACAAACACCGAAGTGCCCGTCATCCTTGAACAAAGTGTTCATTAGACGCGCATTTTGAAATTGGTTCGCTCTCACTTTAGTTGCAGACGTTTCTGAATGCTTCCAGGGATTAAACTGACGAGTACTGGTAAGGCGGTGTTCAATTGGCCATCATTGAACGGCCTTCATCCTTAAGAGGTTGTGCCGATGTTACCTGCTCCGCTCAGACCCCCGATCAACCCCGTACACCTGCGCGTGCGAGCCTGGCGAGGGCGGGTCGGCTTGGGGTTGGTGGCGAGCCTTTCGGTGCTGGCTGGCATGACCGATGCCATCGGGTTTCTGGCCACGGGCGATTTCGTGTCGTTCATGAGCGGTAACACCACGCGCCTGGCGGTGGCGATCAGTCAGGGGGATGCGAGCCTGGTGTTGCGCCTGTTCTTTGCCGTGCTGGCGTTCATCGCAGGCAACACGCTGGGCATTTTGCTCGGGCGTTGGGGCGGACGCCGCGCCTTGCCCTTGATGCTGGTCATTGCCGGGCTGTTGTGTGCCGCCGGGCTGGTGCCATTTGCGTCGCAGGTGCCGGCCTTGCTGGCGGCCATACTGGCGATGGGCATGCTTAATGCGGCTGTGGAGCAGGTCAACGGGTTGCCGGTGGGGCTGACGTACGTGACCGGGGCGCTGTCGCGTTTCGGCCGCGGTCTGGGGCGCTGGCTGCTGGGCGAGCGCAAGAGCGGCTGGCGCGTGCAACTGGTGCCCTGGAGCGGCATGTTGCTAGGCGCGGTGTTGGGCGCCTGGCTGGAGGCTCGGTTCGGCGTCAGGGCGATGTTATTCAGCGCGGGGTTTGCCTGCGTGCTCGGTGTGATCTCCTTGCGCATCCCGCGCCGCTGGCAGCGCGATTACATGCCGCGTTAAGCCCCTGTTTGTCTGCGACTGCGCGACGGGTAGACTGGCGCCACGCACGGGCCTGCCCCAATCAATAAACAGGAGTTGTTGTGTCCCAGTCTGTCGATGACCATTCGCCCCTCGAGTCATTCTCTCTTGAAAGCCCGGCGCCCCTGTACGCGCGGGTCAAACAGGCCATCGTGCAGAAAATCCGCTCCGGTGCCTGGCTCCCCAATACGAAGTTGCCGTCCGAAAGCGAGTTGCTCCAGCAATTGGGCGTGAGCCGCATGACCATCAACCGTGCCTTGCGCGAGCTGACCATCGAAGGCCTGCTGGTGCGCATGCAAGGCGTGGGGACGTTTGTGGCGATGCCCAAGGGCACGGCGGCACTGTTCGAAATTCACAATATCGCGCAGGAAATCGCTGATCGCGGCCATGTACACCGCAGCGACGTGATGGTGCTTGAAGAGGTCCCGGCCAAGGCCAGCCCGACCTTGCCCTTCGCCCTGGACGGTATCGAGCGGCTGTTTCATTCGGTGATCGTGCATTACGAAAACGAGGTGCCGGTGCAAATCGAGGAGCGTTTCGTCAATGCGCAGATTGCGCCTCTTTATCTGCAGCAGGACTTCACCCGCACCACGGCCTACGCCTACTTGATGGACCTTGCGCCGCTGACCGGGGGCGAGCATGTGGTGGAAGCCATTCATGCCACCTCGGCGGAGTGCCGTTTGCTAGGCATCAAACGAAACGAAGCGTGCCTGATGATTCGCCGCCGCACCTGGTCGGCCCAAGGCGTGGTGGGGTGCGCGCGACTGGTGTATCCGGGCTCGCGCTATCGGTTGCAAGGGCAGTGTGGGCACTGAGTGGGCACTGAGTGGGCGTTGGCGCGGGCGGGCGTGTTACCCGCGTTACTTATGGTGCAGTTCCGTTACCTTTTTGCCGGTCTGCGCACCAAGTTGCGGCAACTTTTCACGTGCTTTCGCTAAGAACGAGCTGAGTCCTGAAAATCTGAATTTTTATAACATCTTGATTTAAATAATATTTTCCTATTGTCATGGCACGCGTCTCAGAAGGCGCGCTGCATGTTGGCCCTTCACTTGCATTCACTTGTACATACAGGTTGGTATAAGTGCGCAGTTGCCGCACTGCACCTCATGTCGTTGATGCCATTTGATGAAGGATTACTGCATGACAACTGCTCACACCCGTCACCGCGACGGTGAAATCCGCGCCGCCCGTGGCACCCGTCTTACGGCTAAAAGCTGGATGACCGAAGCCCCGCTGCGGATGTTGATGAACAACCTTGACCCGCAAGTGGCCGAGAACCCGACCGAGCTGGTGGTGTATGGCGGCATTGGCCGGGCAGCACGCAACTGGGACTGCTACGACAAAATTGTCGAAAGCCTCACTCACCTCAATGACGACGAGACCT
>NZ_JYKY01000087.1 GCF_001042985.1 Pseudomonas lundensis | reverse complement strand
ACCTGGTGGGGGCAAAGCTCTATGAACTGCCGGTCTGGGCCTGGCACTGGCCGGCACGGGAGGTTTCCATGATCCCCTGGCAGCGCGCACGCAAGGTACGCCTGGATACCTGGAGCGTCGCGCGCAAGCTGCACGCGACCCATGCCTATGCCAGCCAATTGGTCGGCGATCCGCAGATCGGTTTACCGCCCAAGCTGGCCCAAGTGTTGCTCGAGCGTATACGCGAACCCTACGAGATCGTGTTTGCCTAGGGGCTGACTCGTCCATACCTGTTATTTCTTACAGTAGCAGCCCATCAAATCTACGGCTAAGGTGCAAAAAGTCTTGCACAGGTTAAGGTGCAGTCGAGAAAGCCATGCCAACCCTTTGCATTGGCCGATGTTTTCAGATGCAGGTAACCCGTAGTCCCTGATCCGTATCGCGTTCGTCGTTGCCATGGTCTTGAACCGCGCCTGGTGTGCCAGGTGCCGGGACATCATTGTGCTCAAGCGAGGACCGACCATGCGCACACGGATCACTTCTCTGTTGTACTCAGGCATTGCCTCAGC
>NZ_JYKY01000086.1 GCF_001042985.1 Pseudomonas lundensis | reverse complement strand
TCGAAGGCCAATCCCGGTTGCAGACGTTCATCGTCGCCTTCCACATGGGCCAACTTGGCGTCGTTGCGCAGGGCTGCCAGGCGGGTCTTGGTGAAAGGCTTACCGGCAATGTCGCGCTTGTAACGGCCAGGGTAGTCGTAGCGTTCGTAGTCCTTGTGCTGGTTGTTCAGGTCCTGGTCGCCGGTGGCGGTGTGCTGCTGGTTGTAGCGCGGGTGGGTGAAGGTGTAGTCGCGCTGCACCTGGCGTGCGGTGCGCACCTGTTCGGTGTAGTGGAAGCGGGTCAACGCCGGTTCCTTGGAGTCGCCGCCACCCATGGGCTGGTAGATCACCGGGCAGTCGGTGTGGGTGCCGATGGTGCCCAGGCCGCCGACGCGGTCGGTGAGGACGAGGGTGTGGCCGTCGGCGCGGTGTTCGAACGTGTAGAGCAGGCCTTCTTCGGCGGCGAGGCGGTCGATGAAGTCGAGGTCGGTTTCGCCGGCCTGCACGCAGTATTCGCGGGGTTGGTGTTCGAAGCAGATTTCGCTGCGAATGTCGGTCAGTTTCTGCTCGGCCAGCACGCTGGTGATG
>NZ_JYKY01000085.1 GCF_001042985.1 Pseudomonas lundensis | reverse complement strand
TTCCGCAAAGTCCGTTACAACAGGCCTCCCAACAAGGCGGCCCCGCAAGAGCGCTCGAACACGTGCGCTTCTAAAATGCAGAGCCTTGGGATATATGCAAAATTCCATTGGGATTGCGTGAGTGCGGATCAGCGGTCATTGAGGCAGCAATTGTTCTGTAAAAAATATCAACGCGCACGGTGGTCTCCAAGCGCCCGCGCCCTGTAACAGCAGATCCGTCCTCGCCCCCTGTCGACAATCAACATGCGTTCGAACACCTTTTCGCAGCCTTGCCAACGAGTGCGCGCTACAGCGCTCGCTATTGCCCGAGGGCACACGCACCTGATTAACACCCGCACACAGCAGCCTTTACGCTCTTCATGCATTGTCGAGCGATAAAGCGTGTGGATTGTTTTCCGAGCAGCCGCCAACACGTTTTCGTAACAAATGCGTGATATTTGCCCTATTTCGCGGTGTTTTGTAGGTTTCAAGGGTGCTCACCGAGTACTTAACAACAACCTTCAAATAACCGAGAGGCTTTCACCATGGGATATATGGCTAGCGCAAATGCAAATAAAATCGCTGAGATGGAGCA
>NZ_JYKY01000084.1 GCF_001042985.1 Pseudomonas lundensis | reverse complement strand
CTGCTGTACTGACTGCCTTGATCCGAGTGGATCATCACCTCTTGCTTCGGCTTACGTCTCCAAACCGCCATCAGCAGTGCATCAATGGCTACGTCGCTGGTCATCTGCGACTTCATTGACCAACCAATGATCTGGCGTGAAAACAGATCGAGCACCACGGCCAAATACAGCCAGCCTTCATATGTTCGGATGTAGGTAATGTCTGTGACCCAGACTTTGTTGGGTTCTCTGACATCGAATTGGCGCTTCAGTAAGTTCGGTGAGGCAACAGCTGGTTTACCGCCATATTTTCCCGGCCTCCGTCGATACCCAGTCTGAGAACGTAAACCTTCAAGGCGCATCAACCTAGCCACCCGGTGACGGCCACAGCTCTCTCCAACCTCTCGCAGGTCATCATGGATCTTGCGATAGCCATAAACACCACCGCTTTCCAGCCAGGAGTGTTTGATCAATCCAAGCAGTCGCTGATCGTCCTTTGCTCGCGCAGATTTTGGTTCTGATAGCCACGCGTAGTAGCCGCTGGGATGAACCTTGAGTGTCAGGCAAAGGCGTCGAATCGCGTAATGACCCGCTTGCTGCTTAATAAAGGCGTACTTCAGCCGCACTCCTTGGCAAAGTACGCGGCGGCCTTTTTTAAGATGTCTCGCTCCTCCGTCACCCGTTTCAGCTCGGC
>NZ_JYKY01000083.1 GCF_001042985.1 Pseudomonas lundensis | reverse complement strand
GTAGCGGTGCCACCGCGATCGCAGGCAAGCCAGCTCCCACATTTGGAATGCGTGTGTGGTCAGAAGAACCGCGTCACGCTGATCTTCGCATCGCGGCCCTTGGTGTAGGCGCGGTCGCCGCTCAAGGCCGGGCGGAAGTTTTCGTTGAACAGGTTGTCCACGGTGAAGTTGACCTCGGTGCCTTTGAGGTACGCCTGCTGCGGGGCCCATTTGGCGAACAGGCCCTGGGTGTTGTAGCGCTTGTTGCCGTACTGGTCGAAGAACAAGTCACCCACACCGGAACCCGGGCCACCGGAGTATTTATCACTGGGCAGGCGGTCGGTGGCACCGATGAACTGGCCCATCCAGCCCACTTGGGCATCCCAGGCCGGGATGTGGGTGCCCAAGACCAGCACCCATTTGGTCGGCGGGATATCCCGCGCTGCCACATCAGGGCCCCAAGGGTTGGTGTAGGCGCCTTGGTGCTGGCCCTTGGCATAGGCGAACGACACCGAGCCAAACAGGTAGGTGGAGTTATAGATCGACTCCAGCTCGACGCCCTTGATGGTCATGCCACCGATATTGCGGTAGTTGGACATCGGCCCCGGTGGGCAAGCCGAGGAAATACTGCCGCCGTTGATGGCCTGGTTCTGGCAACCCACGCCGGTGGCCTTGAAGATTTCGTCTTCGACTTTGTTGTGGAACAGGGTGGTACGCAGTTGCAGG
>NZ_JYKY01000082.1 GCF_001042985.1 Pseudomonas lundensis | reverse complement strand
TTAACGGCGGCGCGCACCCAGCAGCGCTTGGCGGTGGTCGGGATCTACAAGGCGCTGGGCGGTGGCTGGCAGATTTGTGAGCAGGCGGGGCAGGCTTGCAGTGGGGCTGCGGCGCTGCGTTAGCCCCAGCCGAGCAAAAACACAGCACGGCAGTGCAAATGTGGGAGGGGGCTTGCTCCCGATGGCGGCCTGGGCCCACCAGGATGTTGGATTTGATCGAGTACATATCCGTTATTTGGGCAATGGCTACTTATGGTTCCGCTTTTACAGCGGGTCACTTTTGAAAAGAGCAAAAGTAACCAAAAGGCTCTTGCCCCACCACTCGGCACCTCGCCCAGGCTCGGTGTGCCCGTAATCCGACAGGGATTTGGGGGGCCGCCGCCACGCGCCATCCATGGCGCGGGGCGGCTAAACCGGCATCCCTGCCGGTTTACCCCCCAAATCCCTGTCGAATTCCGGCAAGCGTGGTTTAACGGGGCGCCTAAAATCAAAAGCAGATCAAGATCAAGAGCGGCTCGCTTCGCATCGTGGTTACGTTCGGGTCGGCTGATATAAAAGTTGTGTAGATACCTATGCTCATCGGGGGCAAGCCTCCTCCCACACTTTTACCGAGTGCGGATACCCATGCTCATCAATGAGCTCTTCAACGGAACAACACGAGCGTCAGCCCGACAACGGCCGCCAATACCAGCGCCCAGCTCAGCATCAACCGACGCCACAGGCGCGGGGCGTGGCGCAGTT
>NZ_JYKY01000081.1 GCF_001042985.1 Pseudomonas lundensis | reverse complement strand
ACGCAGGTAATAGCTGCTCAGGTCGTCGGGCTTGTAGTCGAAGTTCAAGCCGCCACCTGCGCGTTCGCGGCTGATGTCGTAGTCGCGCTGTTCGAACTCGTTGAGCCTGGCGCCGTCGGTGAAATCCCAGGCGCCACCGGTTTCGACGTTGTCTGAGCCAAAGTCGCGCTTTTGCCAGCTCAGCGCTGCGGCCACGCCGAAGTTGTCGATGCCGTCGCCGAGGCTGAAGCGATTACTGGCAGCACCGGAGAATTTCGGGCTGGGTTGGCCGGTATTCTTGTCGTAGCTGGCTTCGGTGCTACCGGTATAGAACAAGCCCTTGTGATCGAACGCCGACAGGCTCTTCACATCCACGGTGCCACCGAGAGAGTTGGCGTCCATGTCCGGGGTCAGGGTCTTGATCACCGACAGCGACTGCACCAACTCCGAGGGCAGCACATCGAGGGCCACGGCGCGGCGTTCGCTCTCCGGCGCGGGCACCAGGGTGCCGTTGATGGTGACGCTGTTGAGGTCCGGGCCCAGGCCGCGCACGCTGACAAAACGCCCTTCGCCCTGGTCGCGCTCCACGCTGATGCCCGGTAGGCGCTGCACCGCTTCGGCGACGTTTTCATCCGGTAACTGGGCTACACCGTCGGCATGTACCACGCTCCTGATGCTGTCGGAAGAACGTTGTTCCTTGAGGGCGCTGTCCATGGCAGCGGCCTGGCCGACCACTTCGACATGCTCGGTGGTGGCCGCCTCGGCCGCCGTGAGCCGCTCGCTGGCCATCGCCAGGGCCAAGGCGGTAAGCGTGAAGCTGACGAGCCCGGTGCGCTTGTACATGCAATCCT
>NZ_JYKY01000080.1 GCF_001042985.1 Pseudomonas lundensis | reverse complement strand
TGTAGTGGTCAACTTATCCCGGACACGACTTTAAGTTTTTCCTCGGCCCGCGCTGGAGCCAACCCATCGTTGAATTGATGAGGCCTAATCCAATTGTAGCGATGCATCAAAAAATGGCTGATATCGCGCTGTGCTTCCTGCGCAGTTCGATAGCCCACGGTCGGTATCCATTCTGTTTTCAAGCTGCGAAATACGCGCTCCATCGGTGCGTTATCCCAGCAGTTTCCTCGTCGACTCATGCTCTGGCGCATGCGGTATCGCCACAACCGCTGGCGAAAGAGTCGGCTTGCATATTGCGATCCCTGGTCCGAGTGGAATAGCAGATCCGAAGGCCTGCCACGCTGCTCGTAAGCCATATCTAGCGCTTTGATCACCAGCTCAGCGTCTGGCTTTTCCGACAGCGCCCAGCCCACGATCCGACGCGTACAAAGATCCAGGACGACAGCCAGGTAATGCCACTTTCCTTGCGCCCAAATGTAGGTGATATCGCCGCACCAGACTTGATTGGGCGCTGGCACGTCGAACTCGCGGTTCAATGTGTTCGGGATATCCAGTCTTTCTACTGTTGCTCGTTTGTAGGCATGGGAGCCGGGTTGTTTGCTGACTAAATCAAGCTCGCGCATCAAGCTGCGCACTTTGAATCGACCGATCTGCTCACCGTCTTCACGCATCAGCGACAAAATGCTGCGACTGCCCGCAGCACTGCGACTTTGTGAGAACAGCTCACTGACACGCCTACGCAATCGAAGCCGTTCAACAGCGGGTGAGCGGCGCCGCAGGCGCTGGGCGTAGTAACACGAGCGAGTGACGTCAAACACCTTGCACAGCCAATCAACCGGCTCATGTGCGCTCAACTGGTCAATCAGCGCGAACGCTCGTGATCTTCCGACATCAAGAGCGCGGTAGCCT
>NZ_JYKY01000079.1 GCF_001042985.1 Pseudomonas lundensis | reverse complement strand
CTAGGCTCTGTACGTAAAGTATTGTCGCAAGCACCGCATAGCGCAGGCCAATGAGACCATCGCCGCAAAACTTGTTGCGAGCTTGTCGAAGCGCGTCACGATGCGACGGTTCTCCTTCAGCCAGCCAAACATGCGTTCGATGATGTTGCGCTGCCGATATTTGGGGCGATCAAAAAGTCGAGGCAATCCTGGCTTGGTTTTGCGCTTCATGCTTCGCAACGGAATGACTGGCTGCATGCGATAACGATCACAATACTGGCGCAGCGCTTCAGCGTCGTAACCCTTGTCAGCCAGCAACCAGCGGCAACGCTTGCGTGGGCGACCGCGCAGGCTGGGTATGCAAGCCTGATCGAGTAGCGGTTGGGCATAGGCTATATCGCTGGCTTGTCCGCCTGACAACAGGAAACGCAGAGGCACACCATTGGCGTCGCACAGCATGTGAATCTTGGTCGTCAGGCCACCCCGGCTGCGCCCGAGCGCGTGGTCTTGCGGTTCTTCAAATCCCCTTTTTTCCCGGCACCTGATGAGGCCCGGGTTGCTCGTACGGCAGTGGAGTCGATCATCCATGTTTCCAAGTCAATCAAACCCTGCTCATTCAATCGGATATGAAGACGCTTGAGCATCTGATCAAAAGCTCCGCAATCACGCCATCCCCGGAACCGTTGATAGATCGTTGACCAAGGGCCGAATCGTTCGGGCATGTCTCGCCAGGCTGCGCCAGAGCAAAGCACCCAGAGAATACCGTTTAGCATCAGGCGATCATCGGCCCGAGGGCGCCCGGTGCGCTGATTTTTGGTGAAGATATCTGCAACCAGATCCCAGGCTGCGTCGGGGAGTTCATACCGCTTTGCCATCTTGGCCTCCTGGCTTTAATGGCGGTGTATTTTACAGAAAATCGTATTTCTTGGGTTTACGTACAGAGCCTA
>NZ_JYKY01000007.1 GCF_001042985.1 Pseudomonas lundensis | reverse complement strand
TGCTTTTCGGTCACTTGCTTGACCGCCTGGATTTTGAATTCTTCGGGATAACGCTGGTTGCTCATGGCACCTCCTAATGGGCCTCATTTTAAGGCTTGGAGGTGTCTACGAAACTAGGGGCGATTCAAGGACCTAAAGAAAATACCGCTAAAAAAACCTTTTAGCCGAGAAGCGCACACCTTTCTCTTAGAAGAAAAAAGCAAGCCCGCACCACTTCTCACAACAACCCGCACCACTTCTAACATCAACAAACCATGTGAACTTAGCATGTATTTTTTAATAACTACAGCATAACCAATTGCATACATCTGATATTTTTTAGGTAGAATATCAGACCCACAAAAATCATCATCGTGAAATACGGAAGCCTTGTCACTGAAATAAGCTTGATAACCGTACTTTATCAATCTGAAAAACAGTTCAGTTTCTTCAGAACCACCTAGATTAGTACCAGCCCCCAACCTTTCATCAAATCTGATGTGAGATCTATCATCGAGCGACCGCAATGAAATGAATGTCCCCACACTTAATGAGTATTTAATTACACCCAGATAGTTAAGTTTTTTGAATTTTGCAGGATAGGAGCGTGAGGCATAAGCTTTTCCAGTTACACCATCTCGCACAGGAAATGAAATAACAGCGCCGCGCTCTAAGCCACCAACTAATTCTGCAAGAATATCATTATTATAATAAGCATCGTCATCACAAAACCCGATAACCTCACCTAATGCATAATCAAGAGCTATATTTCGGGCAACAGACAACGGGCAAGGCTGACTCTTTAACAACTTGAAGTTTACGACACCAAAAAAATCATTGAAAATAGTTTGTAATTTGTCACCAGAAGTTTGGTCTACAAAGATTATCTCTAATGAATCAAAGTAGCCTACCAAACTATTTAATAAACGGCGTACTTCTTTCTCGCGCCCACCCTGACTTGTTCCAATTAACGACAACCGCACGTTACTCATCTCACACGCATCCTTATTTTTTCAAAAAAAACTTGGCAACTTTAACAATAGATTTAGGAAGTAACGATTTGACAAGGTACAGGCAGCGTAAGCGATAACTTTCACCCTTAGCTGACCTGATCATTGCGAGGGTAAATGGAACATCGGGAACACTACTGGCCTCCGCTGCAGACGTTAAATACGCCCGATTGACGGCACGAGAATAAAGATGACTCTGTGTAAAAAAGCTGAGTATTTTCAATCGTTGCTCATGCATCAACTTGTATTTTTTTGCGGTGTTATTTTCATGTAACCGGTATTTGACAACGGGTTCTTTGATCGATCGCAAACGCTGCCCGGTGTTGGTTAACGTCAACCACATGTACCAATCTTCGACACTCAAAGATTCAGGGTACCCACCTACACGTTTTAATACAGGCGTTCTCATCAGCCCGGCAGGCGCTCCGGGGACTGTTTCCCCCATGATGATCTCATCAAATGTGTGAACTTTATCAGCCCCGTACACACTGGCAACAGGACGGTTTAGATCATCAATCAATTCAAGGCCGCCAAAGGCTGCCACGATGGAATCGTCTGTCTTTAAAACGTCAACCAATACGCTGGTTTTATTCTCCAGCAAAATATCATCACTGGCGATTAATGAAAAAAATTCACCTTGAGACCACTCCAAGGCTTCATTGAGGGTGGCGCATAAACCTTTATTGGGTCGCGAGCGAAATTCGAATCGCTTGAAGCGTTCACGGCAAGTGTCCAGCATGGATTCAATTCTAGACACTGAACCATCCGTTGAGCCGTCATCAATAATAATTAACTCAACGTTATTATAGGTTTGAGACACCACCCCTTTTATACTATCCACGACATAGCGTTCATGGTTATAGGAGGGAATCACAATGGTTACTAACGGCTCAGAACTCATAAATTGCCTACTCAGTTAATGTCGGACTGCTTATTCAGGACTCAAGACGATCGATTCTTTTCCAGACGATAGACCCCATCACAAGCCAATATAAAAAGTATGTGAAGGCATATCCAATAGCTGCGCCCTGAAAACCCAATACCACAGTGAAAAACTTAACACTCGCGACAAAAACTAACGCACAGATTATTTCGGAAACAATGTATAACCGAATCATTGCCTTGCTGATCATTAGATAACCAATGATCCAGCTGCCAATTTTTAGCGTATCACCTGTTAACTGCCATGCAAAAAGGTCGCGCATGGGATAAAAATCAGGCGTAAACAGCACACTGATGATGAAATCCTTCAAAACATAAACGCTGACACCGATAATAACAGCGACCGGTAGTATGTATTTGTAACCATTGATGATTTCAGCACGTATGTCCGTTGATGCTTTCAATTCAGATAATTTTGGAAGGTAATACACCCCTAACGTCGTCGTGACCAACATCAGATACGCGGTGCTCAAGCGCCACATTGCTTCCCAATAACCAGCACTGTCCCAGCCAAAATGTTCGCCAAGTGTGTTACGAATTAAAATTGACGTGAGGGGTAAACATGCTGCGGACGTGAGTGCCATCGCTGTAAATTTTGAGAGATTAAGAGCAATCGTTCCATCAATACGCCCGATCATATCCTTCACACGGAACCAGGGTTTTCGCCCACAGATCGCTAATGTGACAAAAAACGAAATAGACTGGTAAATAGCCAACGCGACTAAAGCACCGTAGAGCTTGTAGTACATCGTCATTAACACGGTTACGGCTAAAGAAAATATACTCCCTGCAATATTGGCCAATACATAACTATGGATTTCTTTTTTTCCATTAAGAATAGCGAGTAGCAAGGCATTGAATGTAAATAATACCAAGGTCGCTGCAAACCAGAGAAATACACCAGACAACGTCACATCATTGAGAAAATAGCGTGCAAGCGGAACACAAAAAATGGCAACCAAGAGTGCGACTGCAGTAGAGGCACAAATCACAATCATGCCTGCCGTTTTCCATAACCGGCGTGTCAACTCAACATCGCCTTGGTATTCGGCGGTATATTTTGTAACGCCAGTATTGATTGCCCCACTGGAAAAAGCGGTAATCATCTGTACAGCGTTTTGAAACTGCCCTATCGCTGCATATCCAGAAGGACCAACGTACACGGCAAGCACCTTATTGATCCCCAACAAGGTGAGCATTTTTATGATGACTGCAATCGCATTGAGCAGACTCGTTTTGATTAGCGTCATACTTAATGTTTGACGCTAAAGCTATTGCAGACTGACACAATATGACGTGCTTCTTCGGAACTTAACTCAGGACCAATAGGTAAACTTAACACTTCAGCGTGCAGTTGTTCACTCACGGGCAGTTGGAGGTGCGCAAACTCCTTATAAGCATCTTGCTTGTGAGGTGCTATCGGGTAATGAATTAACGTTTGCACGCCATGTTCTTGCAAATGGTGTTGCAGGGCTGCTCGGTGTTTAGTCCTGATGACGAATAGATGCCAAACCTGGTTCGACACGTCCACGCCAGGCAAACTGATTTCCGGATTTTTAATTTCATTCAGATACAGAGAGGCGATGAGTTGTCTATGTGCAGTCTGGGCATCGAGGTACTTCAACTTAACACTTAGCATCGCAGCCTGAATTTCATCCAGACGGCTATTCACACCCTTGTATAAGTTTTTATACTTTTCTTGAGATCCGTAGTTTCTAAGCGCTCTCAGTGTGTCAGCTAACGCATCATCATTTGTAGTGATAGCACCCGCATCCCCCAAAGCGCCCAAATTCTTCCCTGGGTAGAAACTGAAGCCTGAGGCATGTCCCCAACTACCTGCTTTTTTTCCATGCAAACTTGCCCCATGGGCTTGAGCGGAATCTTCAAGAACAAGCAAATTGTATTCTTCGGCTATCTGCATGAAAGCAGGCATATCAGCTAAATGCCCGTATAAATGCACGGGCAAAATGGCTTTGGTCCTGGGCGTTATTGCCTGCCTGGTGTTTTCAGGGCATAGATTATACGTATTAACATCCGGCTCTGTTAACACAGGCACCAGACCGTTCTCACTGACAGCAAGAATACTTGCGATATACGTATTTGATGGAACTATAACCTCATCTCCCTCTGATAGCTTACCAAGCTCCTTCCAGGCTCGTATAGTCAAACTCAATGCATCAAGACCATTTGCAACGCCGATGCAATGCTGTGCTCCGCAATAATGAGCAAACTCAGCTTCGAAGGAGGAAAGTTCACTACCACCAATATACCAACCAGAATCTATTACTCTGGCACAAGCCGCTAACAGCTCAGAAGACATAGTTGAGTTTATTTTTTTTAAATCAAGAAATGGAATCATGCTTCACCGTCCTTATCCAAGTGATTTCTGCAAATCGCAAATCTGAGCAGAAGTCAGATAGTCATACAACTGCTTCCCTGAGTAATCTACCTGAACTAGGTCAGCGCCAGCACTCATTAATAAACCAAAGGTTTTAAAGCATCTCCCGGAAAAAAACGCATCCTTCGCATACATCAAAGGCGTGGTGCCCTTTATATTAGGCCTCTGGGGATCAGCACCTTCACTCAATAGGTATCTCACCACTTCAAATGAACCAAAAAAACTAGCGACAATCAATGGTGTCCAGCCGTTGACAATAGCATCATTGATTCCAGAAATATTAAATCGCAAACGCTTAACTGCAACAAGATCATTGACTTTACAGGCCGCCAAAAACTCATCAAGGCAATCGAAATACAAGCGAAGATCATAATCTATCGACGCCAGATCGACATAATTTTTAGTTGCATTAAAAAGCTCTCCACATTTAGCTGTGGACTTAGCAGGCAAGATTTCTGCCCAAACTACTTTACTACCCTCCACACTAACGAACTGATATTCCCTGAATGAAAATGCTCTTATATAATTCCTATACTCCCAAGCGGTAGCTTTTTTGGGCAGTAATAGATTCGAGAAATCGATGGATTTATTTGAGTAATATGTGGAACCTATACACTCTTGAGGCTTACCCTTGCATAAGCCACTGACAACCGATTCAAAATTCTCCTCTAACAAAGAACAAGAGTATTTGATATAGGCAAAATAAACATCACGCGAAACCCAATTACTTTCTATTGAAAACTCAACTTGGGATATAACATCGCCGGTGTCAATACCTTTATCAAGGTAGTGGAGTGTCACACCAGACTTTTTGTCAGCGTTGTATATAGGCCACACCGAGGTGAACATGCCTTTGTATTTTGGAAGCAAAGAAAAATGTATATTAAATATATTTTCTGTTTTGAAACGTTCAGGCACAACTAAAGAATCGAATTCTAAGGACAAGAAACAAATAGACGTACGCGCATATGCTTCTTCTAGGGTTATTTCTTGAACCAGATTATCTAAAGCAAATTTACGTAATGATCTTTGCCAACCATCTACACCCGTTTCATTCTTATTACATACCACTGCTATCTGATTACGATCATATTTACGCAGCGCAAGCTCCAACCCATGGACTGCTATATTATTTTTTCCCGCAATTACTATCATGATTTAGCTCGCACGATTTCCAGAAAATCATCATATATTCTTATATAGTCTGCTTCATCATAGATATCACTAGCCAAAACTAATAGCACACAGTCTTCGCTAAAATTATGCATTTCATGCCACACCATTGGCTCAATAAGAATACCGCGCTCAGAAGAGTTCATTAGCACAGTTTCCCTTACATACCCATCATCCATCACCATCTCGCACTCGCCCGAAATGCATACGGCCATTTGTCTCAATGCAATATGCGCATGAAAACCGCGAGATACTTTTGGTTTAGTCCGTGTGAGGTAGTAAACGCGCTTAATTTCGAAAGGGAGGTCATTCCCACCCTCCAATACAGTCAGCCCACCTCTGTCATCGCCAAGCGTTCGCAAAGGAATCAAATCAGTCAAAAACATAGCGTTAATTTCCTGCAAGAGAAAGAATATATTTCCCATAACTATTCTTACTTAATGCCTGACCGATACGATACATCGAATCAACTGACAACCAACCATTGTTAAATGCAATTTCTTCCAGGCAGGCTATTTTAAAACCTTGCCTCTTTTCAATGGTTTCAACAAACTGACTTGCTTCGAGCAGGCTTTCATGAGTACCGGTGTCTAACCAGGCAAAGCCACGACCGAGCAATTCAACGTTCAGTTTATTACGATCCAGGTAGGCTTGGTTGATACTGGTTATTTCAAGCTCACCCCGCGCCGAAGGCTTGACTGACTTAGCAATTTCAAGCACTTCATTGTCGTAAAAATAAAGCCCAGTCACGGCATAGTCAGATTTCGGTTTAAGTGGCTTCTCTTCAATCGAAATAGCTCGCTTTTCTTTATCAAATTCAACCACACCGAAGCGTTCAGGATCTTTAACCTGATAACCGAAAACTGTAGCACCATCGGTTATTTTGGCTGCATTGCGCAACATGGTGCCAAAACCATGACCATAGAAAATATTGTCGCCTAGCACTAAACACACTGAATCCTGACCGACGAATGATTCCCCGATAATAAAGGCTTGCGCCAGCCCGTCAGGTGATGCTTGCTCCGCGTAACTCAAATTAATACCGAAGTCTGAACCATCTCCTAAAAGGCGCTTGAAGCTATCAATATCTTGCGGCGTACTGATGAGCAGCACATCTTTAATGCCCGCCAACATCAATACCGAAAGCGGGTAGTAAATCATCGGCTTGTCGTAGACGGGTAAAAGTTGCTTAGAGACGCCTTTAGTAATCGGGTACAACCTTGTACCCGATCCGCCGGCTAAAATAATGCCTTTCATGACTTAGTCGTCCGTAATAATTTTTCAGCGCTTGGTGAGCACTCAACCAACCGAAGTGTCAGCTTAAAGTTTAAACACGCTACCGCCCCAGGATTGATCGTCAATTTCCTGAGAACGGTTTAATCCATAGCTGCCCAGGATGCGATCCTGAGTATTGCTTTAGCGACTGGCGATACTCGCCAGAGGCAAACTGATCTGTTGCTGCCGATTTAGCAGATTGATAAGCAAAATGACCCTTTCATCTCCCTCCATTGCCATGAAGATGGATTCAACGCCTTCAAATCCGTGATCCTTGATGACAACGTGCTCACCTGGCGTGAACTGGGAGATCAGCTGCGTTTTGACACGCGACTGGAGTGTTTCGATGAGATCGTCAGCGACTGCCAAGGGGCGTCCACCAAACGCAACAATACGTGCCACACCTCGCGTCGAGCGCAGAGGCGCCCAGTTTGAACCGGCTGGCATGTGGATGAAGAGATAGCCTGGAAACAACGATTCTTCGATGATTTGACGCTTGCCTCTTAGCATGCGCTCACGGCGGCAGACTGGACGTGAACATCCAAAGCCCTGACGCATAAGGTTTTCTTCTGCGCGCTCATCTTGTTGAGGTTTGCACTGCACCAAGTACCAGTTGCCCTGCTTTGGCGCAACGGATGTCGGGGCATTGTGGTTGCTTCTCAGGTCCATGGGTCAATCATCAAGCGGTCTTCCGTGGTCTGCCATCGTGCCTGTCATGATTGCGCGGGCAAACCGTCAGGGTCTTTTGATAGTGGCGATATGTCATCGCACGTGTTCAGGTTTAATCTTCAGGAATCAGCAGCTCAAGTGATTGGCTTCGAGTGTTGTAGAACTGGCAGAGTTCATTCGCTAAGGTTTGTTTTGCAAAAAGCTCGCCGTGCACCAAGCGTATTTGTTTGGGCAACGGGTCGATACCGGAGACAAAATTGAGCAAGTCTTGTTGGTCAGCATGGGCAGAATATCCGCCTAAGCTCGAAACGCCTGCACGGATAATACAGCGCTCACCTTCTAACTCAACAAAACCACCTGTCGATCCGTATTTTTGAATATTTGCGCCAGCTGTACCCTGCGCTTGGTAACCCACAAAAAGGACATTATGCCTTGGGTCTGAAAGCATGGCTTTGAGGTAATTAACAATTCGACCGCTGGAGCACATGCCACTTGCCGCTATCACAATGGCGGGGCGACCCGTACTGCTCAAATAGTTGACCGTTTGCAGGTGTTTTGCGTGGCTATCGATAGTGATTAATTGCTCAAAAAGCAGAGGGTTACGATTATCGCGCAAGCGCTCACGTGCAGGCCCATCCCAGTAAGGTTCCAGTTGGCGATATGCAGCTGTTAGCCGACCTGCCAGGGGGGAATCGATGATGACAGGCAATTGCGGCCAATTCACCGGCAAGGATTGATCCTTGTTCGCCGCTGCAGGATTCACTGCAAGGATTGCTTTTCGGTGCAGGATGTCTTCAATTTCGCAGAGCAGTTCTTGGGTACGGCCTATGCTGAATGCCGGAATCAACAAAGTGCCGTGGTCTGCCAATGCCTTGTCGATGGCGTGTTCAAGCTTGAACTGACGGCAAGCTCTGTCCTCATGTAAACGATCGCCGTAGGTGCTTTCCAGGACCAGTACATCCGCACGTTCGGGAGATTGAGGAGACGGTAACAAAGGGGTATGCGGAGCACCCAAATCGCCAGAAAACACGATTCTTGAGTTATGGTCATGAGCCGGGTAGCTCAGATCACATTCCACATACGCCGAACCCAGGATGTGGCCTGCGCGCTGTAAGCGGATTCGCGGCAGTACATGCTCACCGGATTCAATCGCGTGCCATTGTCCGTAGGGCAACGCCACAATGCGGGCATCTACATACTCTAGATAACGCTCAACTTTTTTGGAGTCGCGACTTATTTCAAGCTTGAAAGCATCCTCAAGAACCAATGGCAAAAGCTTGGCCGAGGGTTCGCTACAAATGATTGGCCCATCGAAACCCGCTGCCAGCAACCAAGGAATTCGACCCACGTGGTCAGCATGCACATGCGTAACCACCAACGCCTTGATACCTTCCAGGCAAAAATCGATGCCTTGCTGCTGGCCATGAACGCTGGTATTGGCACTTTTTTCATTTCCCTGAAAAAGGCCACAGTCAATCAACAGACTGGCATTAGCGTCCATCACCAGTTGGTGGCATGAACCTGTGACGCCATTAACGGCCCCATGGTGAATGATGTGTGGATACGGCATAGGCTTGCTCTCGGCTCAACTCTATGAAGAGGCAATTAGTCCACAAGTCAGGTCGAGATGCATCCAGGCATCTAACCGATCAGCGACGATCACTTTGCAAGACTTTTCCGTTACCGCTCACCACACCCTGTGCTCCGCTTAACGTTGCAGAGAGCACTGGCGACAGTCTTTGCTGCTGAAGTCGATGCGACTTGACCCAGTAACGCATCAGCGCAATGAAGACTCCAAACATGCCACCGAGCAGCAACCCCATCACTACAATCAACGACTTTTTGGGTTTAACAGGCGCCATAGGTTCCAACGCTTTACGGTCGATGGAAACAAGCTTCAGGTTTGTGAAATCCAGATTGTTCAAGTTGCCCAACCGTACGACTTCAGCACGCAGAGGTTCAACCCCACTCAAAAACACGTCTTCATTTTGACGCTGCTTGAGCACTTCTACTTCCCTGTTGCTTTGCAGTAATTGCAACTCACGGGCGATCTGTGCAATGCGCCCTTCGGTAAAGTCATCTGTTTTACGCTGCTGCAAGGCCGCACGCTCCGCCTCCAGGGCTTCAACACCCATAAAGTACAGAGGAATCTGCTGGTTGTTGATTTCGGTGCGCATGACGCTGGTATCGCCCGAACGTACAGAGTCGCCCAAGGCAGAAGGCGTGGTTGGCTTTTGAATCCCCAAGGTTTTGGCAATGCCAATCGCTTCGGACAATTGCGCCATTCTGTCTGAACGCGCTACTTTCAGCTGCTGACGCAAGGCTTTCAGCTCGTCTTGTAGCTGAGCACGCTTGAGGTTATCTGCCTCCTGCAACGTGGCGATACGAGCGGCCTTGTCATTTTCATAACTTGAGCGGGCAGCGTCGATCTTGCCTTTAAGCTCAGTCAGACGGTTATTGACGATGACTTTCAGGTCAGCAGCGATCTGCTCGCGCTCTGCATTGATTGCGTAATCAACAAAGCCATTGAGAATCTGCACACCCTCCACGCCCTTGGGGTAATTCAGCTCAAGACCAATGAAAGCACTGAGTGCATCCGCTTTTTTAGGGTCTGGCAGAACCAGCTTGAGCGAGTCACGGTTGAACTCTTCGAAACTTTGCTCAAGTGTCCGGCCTGGACGCTTGAATTGCCTGAAGAGTTCCTGATTGTCCCGGAAGAAGCCCAGGCGCGAATCGTACGACTCCAGGCTGGCCCCCACTTTCATCAACGCTTCGCTGGGTGGCAGCGTGTAGACGCCTGACCGGTTCAGCGCGTCCAGCTCATTGATCGCCGCAGGGCGAAGAACGCTGGTGACTTGATATTCAGGCGTTGCGTAATAGGCATAGCCCAGTGCTATCATCCCGCTGATGATAGTTGTGGCAATGATCATTTTCTTTTGTTGCCAAATCGCCTGAAACAAGGCAATCAGGTCAATCTCATCGGATGATGAGCCACTGGGTATACGAGAAATACTGGTCACAACAAGGGCCTGCCTTCAAAAGAAACTGCGGGCTCGTCATGCAGAAATTTTTCTTGCGTGCTTGAAATACGATTTATTTTCAACCGGGTAATGGCATCACTGCGCACCTGGTGAAGCACAAAAAATAGCTGGCAATCGAGAACAGCCCGCATTCTGCCAGTATTACAAAACAATACAAGGCTTGAGAATAAGTAGGGGTTCTCCTGAGAAATCGCTTACACAGAAAAAGCCGTATTTCTTACACCGCCTCACTCAACGCGCCTGACTCGCCTCGTAAAAGCTCAAGCGCATGAACGTTGAACGCGCAGGTCAGCTAAGGTGCATGCGGCGCTTCAAGCCGGCGGTTTTTCGCCAGTAGGCAAGAAAACCAATAAGCGGGCCAATTGCTAGCCCTAACAACAGAGCCCCGACAAAGAACATTGCAGCTGGCAGCTGTGGCGTATTCCAGCCAAGAAACGTCAGTGATGTCGCTTGCTGATTTTCAAGAATGAAAATAATCACGCCAAAGAAAATCAGCAGAGACACCACCACGACGGCTGTGCGCTTAATAGCACGCATGAGCAGCTCCTTTACTCTTCAGGATTAAAGTCATCTTCCTCGTCCTCATTCACCCGATCCCGCAATTCCTTGCCCGGCTTGAAATGAGGGACGAACTTGCCGTCCAAACTGACAGACTGCCCGGTTTTTGGGTTACGCCCCACACGCGGTGCACGGTAGTGCAGTGAAAAACTGCCAAAACCGCGGATCTCTATTCGATCTCCGGTCGCCAGGGACTGTGACATTTGTTCAAGCATAGTCTTGATGGCCAGCTCCACATCCTTTGATGAGAGTAGCCCTTGATGGGTGACAATTCGTTCGATCAACTCCGACTTCGTCATATTTTTCCCTTCTTTTTCAAGCAGCTAGATCAGCGCTTGAAAGGTTTTAGCATGATCAAGTGACTTTGAACAGCCCAGGGATTGACTTATCTGAAGAAATATTGAAGGGGAACTTTTAGGTATGTTCGGGTTAATGAAGAGAACCACAGACACGCTGCGATCAGCCCTGCAATAAGCGACACCTGGATTGGCTTGAATTCGACTCAACCAGCGAGAACGCTCCACAACCTCGCAGGGCATGAGAACCCCCCAGGAAAGCAAAACACAAAGGACAGAAAACACTATCAAACCCGCGCGCACAAAAAAGGGCGACCGAAGTCGCCCTTTTTAATGGTCAATCAGAACTTAGTTCTGCTTTTCCATTTGTGCACGCAGCAGGTCGCCCAAAGTGGTCGGACCAGCAGCAATGTCAGAGGTAGCTGGCTTGTCGCGCAGGCTCTGGATTGCTTCTTTCTCTTCAGCATCATCTTTCGACTTGATGGAGAGTTGGATTACGCGGCTCTTACGATCAACGCTGATGATCTTGGCTTCTACTTCTTCGCCTTCTTTCAGAACGTTGCGCGCGTCTTCAACGCGGTCACGGCTGATTTCGGAGGCTTTCAGAGTCGCTTCGATATCGTTGGCCAGAGTGATGATGGCGCCTTTAGCGTCAACTTCTTTCACGATGCCCTTAACGATTGCGCCTTTGTCGTTCTCTTGTACGTACTCGGAGAACGGATCGCTTTCCAGCTGCTTGATACCCAGGGAGATGCGCTCACGCTCTGGGTCAACAGACAGGATAACGGTGTCCAGCTCGTCGCCCTTCTTGAAACGACGTACAGCTTCTTCGCCCACTTCGTTCCAGGAGATGTCGGACAGGTGAACCAGACCGTCGATGCCGCCGTCCAGACCAATGAAGATACCGAAATCGGTGATCGACTTGATGGTGCCGGAGATTTTATCGCCCTTGTTGAACTGGCCAGAGAAATCTTCCCATGGGTTAGATTTGCACTGCTTGATGCCCAGGGAGATACGACGACGCTCTTCGTCGATGTCCAGAACCATAACTTCCACTTCGTCGCCGACTTGTACGACTTTCGAAGGGTGGATGTTTTTGTTGGTCCAGTCCATTTCGGACACGTGTACCAAACCTTCAACGCCTTCTTCCAGCTCAGCGAAGCAGCCGTAGTCGGTCAGGTTGGTTACACGAGCGGTAACGCGAGTGCTTTCTGGGTAACGGGCTTTGATAGCAACCCATGGATCTTCGCCCAGTTGCTTGAGGCCCAGGGAAACACGATTGCGCTCGCGATCGTACTTCAGAACCTTTACATCAATCTCGTCGCCAACGTTGACGATTTCGGAAGGATGCTTGATGCGCTTCCACGCCATGTCAGTGATGTGCAGCAGGCCGTCAACGCCACCCAGATCCACGAACGCGCCGTAGTCGGTGAGGTTTTTAACGATACCTTTAACTTGCTGACCTTCTTGCAAGGATTCCAACAGCGCTTCGCGCTCTGCCGAGTTCTCTGCTTCCAGTACGCTGCGACGCGAAACAACAACGTTGTTGCGCTTCTGGTCAAGTTTGATGACCTTGAATTCCAGCTCTTTACCTTCCAGGTGCGTGGTGTCGCGCACTGGACGAACGTCAACCAGAGAACCTGGCAGGAACGCACGGATGCCGTTAACGTCGACAGTGAAGCCGCCTTTAACCTTACCGTTGATAACGCCCTTGACCACTTCTTCTGCTGCGAAGGCTGCTTCCAGAACGATCCAGCATTCAGCGCGCTTGGCTTTTTCACGGGACAGTTTGGTTTCGCCAAAGCCGTCTTCGACCGCGTCCAGCGCAACGTGAACTTCATCACCGATGTTGATGTTCAGTTCGCCAGCGTCGTTGTGGAACTGCTCCAGCGGGATGAGGCCTTCAGACTTCAAACCAGCGTGAACGGTAACCCAACCAGCTTGGTAATCGATATCAACGATGATAGCGGTGATGATCGAGCCAGCCTGAAGATTCAGGGTTTTTAGGCTTTCTTCAAAGAGTTCTGCAAAGCTTTCGCTCATTTTAATTCCTGTTGAATAAGGGCGAAGGAATACGCCCATCTGCCACATTCCAGACAATGTGGGTTACGTTCATATAAAAGAAGGCATACAGGACTATTTCTGGTCTCCTGCATGCTTTCTTGGTCATCCAGCGATATCGCGCAGGGCGATTTCACTTCTGATGCGTTCAAGCACCTGCTCGACAGACAACTCCGTAGAGTCAAGCTGTATGGCATCAGCCGCCGGCTTAAGCGGGGCTATTGCACGCTGCGTATCACGCTGATCGCGGGCACGTATCTCGTCCAGCAGACGCGGGAGACTAACATCATCGCCCTTGGCCTTCAACTGCAAGTAGCGACGCCTCGCCCTCTCTTCAGCGCTGGCGGTGAGGAAGATCTTGAGCGGAGCGTCCGGAAAAACCACCGTCCCCATATCACGCCCATCCGCAACCAGGCCCGGCAATTCCTTAAAATCTCGCTGACGCTGCAGCAAAGCCTCACGAACAGCGGGCAACGCCGCAACAGCAGATGCCCCCGCCGCTACCGCTTCATTGCGAATATCCAGTGTGACATCCATCCCTTCCAGGATGATCTTGGCAGGCTGACCATTTGTCGCTCCGACGAACTGCACGTCCAGATGCGCCGCCAACTGCTGCAGCAACGTCTCGTCATTCAGTGCGACACCATGATCCCGGGCTGCCAGCGCCAGCAGACGATACAAGGCACCTGAATCCAGCAGCTTCCAGCCCAACTCCGTGGCCAGCCGCCCCGCTACTGTGCCTTTACCCGAACCGCTCGGTCCGTCAATGGTAATCACCGGCGCCAACGGATTCACGACTGCGCCTCTTCAGCGACATTCATGCCGACCTGCTTGCACAGCGCCAGGAAGTTGGGGAAGGACGTGGCAACGTTTGCGCAGTCATGGATGCGAATAGGCGCAGTGGCACGCAACGAAGCCACGCTGAACGCCATCGAAATACGATGATCACCATGACCATGGACTTCGCCGCCCCCTATCGCACCACCGTCAATGATGATGCCGTCCGGGGTCGTCTCGCACTTTACGCCCAGTGCATGCAAGCCATCAGCCATTACCTGAATACGGTCCGACTCCTTCACACGCAACTCTTCGGCGCCTCGCAGTACAGTCCGGCCTTCTGCCACCGCAGCCGCCACAAACAATACCGGGAACTCGTCAATAGCCAGTGGCACCAATGCTTGCGGGATATCGATACCTTTGAGCTTCGCTGCACGCACATGCAGGTCTGCAACCGGCTCGCCCCCCACCTCGCGCAGGTTCTCGAGGGTAATATCGGCCCCCATCAGACGCAGAATGTCGATCACACCGGTACGGGTCGGGTTAATCCCGACATGTTCAAGCACCAGATCCGAACCTTCAGCGATCGAAGCGGCAACCAGGAAAAACGCTGAGGAGGAGATATCACCCGGCACTTCAATGTGTGTCGCTGTCAGCTTATGGCCCGACTCAACGGAAGCAGTGGCACCGTCGACCGTCACCGGATAGCCGAAGCCACGCAGCATGCGCTCGGTGTGGTCGCGTGTTGGCGCAGGCTCGGTCACCGAGGTCTTGCCTTCAGCGTACAAGCCAGCCAGCAGCAGACAGGACTTAACCTGGGCACTTGCCATCGGCAGGGTGTAATTCATGCCCTTGAGCGCATGCCCGCCTCGAATCGTCATTGGCGGACGCCCTTCGGCAGCGGTTTCAATGACGGCGCCCATTTCACGCAATGGATTGGCCACGCGATTCATTGGACGCTTGGTCAGCGAGGCATCCCCGGTCAGGGTGGTATCAAACGGTTGCGCCGCCAACAAACCTGACAGCAAGCGCATCGAGGTGCCGGAATTGCCCAGATAAATAGGCCCCGGTGGCGCTTTCAGGCCGTGCAGCCCGACACCGTGAATCGTGACGCGCCCCTGATGCGGCCCTTCGATGACCACGCCCATGTCACGAAAAGCCTGCAATGTTGCCAGCGCATCTTCGCCTTCAAGGAACCCTTCCACTTCGGTCGTGCCTTCAGCCAGCGAGCCAAGCATGATCGAGCGGTGAGAAATGGACTTGTCGCCTGGTACACGGATGCGGCCGATTGCGTGTCCACCAGGATTTGCCAGGAAAATCAGATCATTCGTATTCATAGGGTCCACATATGCCCGGCGGGCCAGGATTTTACCGAAATGCTCGCGAGCAACACGGGCGCGCGTGAACACGCCCAATAATTGATGCCCGTCCCCTGCATCGACCGCGTCGCGCAAGGCGTCGAGGTCTGTGCGAAATGTATCCAATGTGCGCAGCACTGCCTCGCGATTGGCGAGGAAAATGTCATGCCACATCACCGGGTCGCTGCCCGCGATTCTTGTGAAATCGCGAAAGCCACCCGCAGCGTAGCGAAAAATATCCAGATTCTCGTTGCGCTTGGCCAGAGAATCCACCAGACCAAATGCCAGCAAGTGTGGCAAATGGCTAGTCGCCGCAAGGACTTCATCGTGACGCTCAACCTGCATGTGCTCGACGTCAGCCCCAAGGGCGCGCCACATCGCATCCACAACCTTGAGCGCTCCGGGGTCCGTGTCGGCTACCGGGGTCAAAATAA
The DNA here is from genome assembly GCF_001042985.1 of Pseudomonas lundensis. Lineage (GTDB taxonomy): Bacteria > Pseudomonadota > Gammaproteobacteria > Pseudomonadales > Pseudomonadaceae > Aquipseudomonas > Aquipseudomonas lundensis. The sequence goes on along the minus strand of NZ_JYKY01000007.1, from coordinate 171,319 downwards.
CTTTGTGCCGCTCGAACAGACGCGCATTTGACGCTTCTACCCCACTTTGCTCGGAGCCCGCAATCGGATGGCCCGGAACAAAGCGCGGCGGCATGCCGCCAAACGCTTGAGTGGCTGCGCGCACAATATTGCCTTTGGCGCTGCCGACATCGGTCAGGATGGCCTGGCCCAGATCCATGCCCGCCAATTGAGCGAGCATTTTTTCCATGGCCAGGATCGGCACCGCCAACTGAATCACATCAGCGCCGCGGCAGGCTACTGCCAGATCCGCCTCACAGCGATCAACCACGCCCAGCTCTACGGCCAGGGCACGGGATGCAGCATTGAGATCGACGCCGACCACTTCCACGCACAACCCGCTTTCACGCAGCCCCTTGGCAAAGGAGCCGCCGATGAGCCCCAATCCGACCACTACCAGTCGGCCCACCAAGGGCTTGGCCGACTGTTTCGAGATGACATCACCCACGAGCGAGAACCTTGGTCAACGCTTCAAGCAAGCGGGTGTTTTCAGCGGGCAGCCCCACGGTGATGCGCAGGTGGTTCGGCATGCCGTAGTTGGCGACAGGGCGCACAATCACCCCCTCCTGCAGCAACCCGTGATACACGGGCGCTGCGTCTTGCCCTACATCCAGCGCAATAAAATTGCCCTTGGACGCAATCCAGCTCAGGCCCAGCGCCTGGAAACCCTCTTGCAACTGCTGCATACCGGCCTGGTTCAGACGCCGGCTTTGTGCCAGATACTCCACATCGCGTAACGCAGCGCAGGCAGCCGCCAATGCCAGACTGTTGACGTTGAAGGGCTGACGCACGCGGTTCAGCACATCTGCCACGCCGGCCGCTGACAGGCTGTAACCCACACGCAATGCCGCCAAGCCGTAAGCCTTGGAGAAGGTACGCGATACCAGCAGGTTTGGATAAGCAGACAGGAATTCCAGACCATCTGGCAAATCGCCGCCATCCGCGTATTCGATGTAGGCCTCATCCAGTACCACCAGCACCCGTTGCGGAACATCCTGCAAAAACTCGTTCAACGCATTCGCATCGAACCAGGTCCCGGTCGGGTTGTTCGGGTTGGCAATGAACACCACTCGCGTGGACTCGTCGATCACGGACAGCATGGCGGGCAGATCATGACCCCAGGCTTTGGCTGGCACTACGCGCGCTTGCGCACCCACAGCCTGCGTGACGATCGGGTACACCGCAAACGCATGCTCGCTGAAGACGGCATTCAGGCCCGGCCCCAGATAGGCTCGCGCCACCAATTCCAGAATGTCATTGGAACCATTCCCCAGCGTGACCTGATCCAGCTCGACGCCACACTGCTCTGCCAGCAATGTCTTGAGTGCGAAACCGTTGCCATCGGGATAACGCGTGAGTTCTGCCAGCGCGTCGCCAATAGCCGCCAACGCTTTAGGGCTGGGCCCCAACGGGTTTTCGTTACTCGCCAACTTGACGATCGTGTCCGGGTTAATCCCCAGCTCACGCGCCAGCTCGTCCACAGGCTTGCCTGGGACGTAAGGCGAAAGTTGTTGCACGCCCGGCAATGCCAGGGCGAGAAAATCACCGCTCATGTGAAATCGCCTTAAAGAACCGCTTTCGGGTAGGAACCCAACACTTTGAGTGCTACAGCTTCCTGACTGATCTGTTCCAGCACGCTTTTGACCAACGGATCTCGGTGGTGGCCAGCAAAGTCAATGAAGAAAACGTAAGTCCATTTACCACTGCGCGAGGGACGCGTCTCGATGCGCGTGAGATCGATGCCGTTTTCATGAAACGGCACCAGCAACTCATGCAGCGCACCCGGCCGGTTGCTCATGGACACAATGATCGATGTTTTGTCATCACCGGTCGGTGGCACTTCCTGATTGCCGATCATCAAGAACCGCGTGGAGTTGTCCGGGCGGTCTTCAATCTTTTCGGCCAGTCGCGTCAACCCGTAGAGGCCCGCCGCCATATCGCCAGCAATGGCTGCCGAGTTCCACTCACCTTTCACGCGCTTGGCCGCTTCGGCGTTGCTCGATACAGCAATACGCTCGACGTTCGGATAGTGCGCGTCCAGCCACTTGCGGCACTGGGCCAGCGACTGGGCATGGGAATAGATACGGCTGATGCTGTCGGTCTTGGTGTTCTCGCCCACCAGCAAGTGATGGTGAATGCGCAACTCAACCTCGCCGCAAATCACCATATCGTGCTCAAGGAAGCTATCCAGCGTGTGGTTAACGGCCCCTTCAGTGGAATTTTCCACCGGCACCACACCAAAATTCACTGCCCCGGCCGCCACTTCACGAAACACCTCATCGATGGCAGCCATTGGCTTGCTAATGACGGCATGACCGAAGTGTTTCATTGCGGCGGCTTGCGTGAAGGTCCCTTCAGGCCCCAGGTAAGCCACTTTAAGCGGCTGCTCCAGCGCCAGGCACGACGACATGATTTCGCGGAACAAGCGCGCCATCTCTTCGTTACCCAGCGGGCCTTTGTTGCGTTCCATCACCCGCTTGAGTACCTGCGCCTCACGCTCAGGCCGGTAAAACACCGGCACCTCGCCCTCCGCCAGCGAGCCCATTTTGACGCGCGCGACCTCTTGCGCGCAGCGCGCACGCTCACTGATCAGCTCCAGGACCTTTTCGTCCAGGCTGTCAATGCGCAAACGCAGGGCTTTGAGTTCCTGTTCGGACATTAGCCGTGTTCCTTCTCGAACGCCGCCATGTAATCCACCAGCGCATTGACGGCGTTGATGTCCACAGCGTTATAGATCGAAGCCCGCATACCGCCTACCGAACGGTGACCCTTAAGGTTCAACAGGCCGCGTGCCTCGGCACCCGCCAGGAACGGTTTGTCGAGACGGTCATCGGCCAGACGGAACGGGACGTTCATCCACGAGCGGTCTGTCTTGTTGATCGGGTTGCTGTACAGGCCGCTGGCATCGATGAAGTCGTAAAGCGTGCGCTTTTTCACTTCATTGAGCTTGCCAATGGCTTCTACACCGCCCTGCTCTTTCAGCCACTCGAACACCAGGCCAGACAAGTACCACGCCAGGGTCGGCGGCGTGTTGTACATCGAGCCGTTATCGGCCGCGACCTTATAATCAAGCATCGTCGGGCAGATGGAGCGCGCACGCCCCAGCAGGTCTTCACGGATGATATTGACCACAATGCCGCTCGGACCGATGTTTTTCTGCGCACCGGCGTAAATCATGCCAAAACGCGATACATCCACAGGGCGCGACAGGATGTCAGAGGACATGTCGGCCACCAGCGGCACATCACCGGTTTGCGGAATCCAGTCAAACTCCAGGCCACCAATGGTTTCGTTAGGCGCGTAATGCACATAGGCCGCGTCCTTATTCAGATTCCATTCGTTCTGACCCGGGATCGCGAAGTAGTCATAAGGCTTGGCCGTGGCAGCCACATTGACCGCACCAAAACGCGACGCTTCTTCAATGGCCTTCTGGGACCAGATGCCCGTGTCGATGTAATCGGCCTTGCCATTTTCCGGCAGCAGGTTCAGCGGGATCTGAGCAAACTGCTGACTTGCGCCGCCTTGCAGAAACAGAACCTTGTAGTTCGAGGGGATAGACAGCAGGTCACGCAGGTCCTGCTCAGCCTTGGTGGCAATGGACACGAACTCATCGCTGCGATGGCTCATTTCCATGACCGACAGGCCTTTGCCATGCCAGTCGAGCAACTCGGACTGGGCACGCAACAGGACAGCTTCAGGAAGCGCAGCTGGACCTGCGCAGAAGTTATAGGCTCGTTTGCTCACATCCACTCTCGCTCTGATTTGGTGGGTCATGCAATAAATCGGTTCTCGGCACTGCGGTTGAACGCGAGACCGCGCCCACGGGGATGCCGATTTTTCATACGGGACAAACAACAAGGGGGCGAATTCTCATCCGCCCCCTGTGTGTCCGCTTATTCTTGCGGTGCTTCTTCGTCAGCGGCAGCCTCTAGCGGTTGCTCGTCGTCAGCGCCGTCCCGGAGGACCTCGCCTTCGATCTCGATACCGTCTTCGCCCTCACCTTCGAGTTCTTCGCCTTCGACTTCCGAAGGCTCCTGAACCCGCTCAAGCCCGACCAGCGTTTCATCGCTTGCCAGCTTGATCAAGGTGACGCCCTGCGTGTTACGCCCCAGACTCGATACTTCATCGACACGGGTACGCACCAGAGTGCCCTGATCGGAAATCAGCATGATCTCTTCACCGTCCAGCACCTGAACCGCACCGACCAGACGGCCATTGCGCTCGTTGCTGACCATGGCAATCACGCCCTGACCGCCACGCTTGTATTCAGGGAACTCACTGATCGGGGTGCGCTTGCCATAACCACGCGCCGAAGCCGTCAGGATCTGGCTGCCCTCTTCAGGAATCAGCATCGAAATCAGCTTCTGGCCTTCCGGCAGACGCATGCCGCGCACGCCTCGCGCCGTACGGCCCATGGCACGCACGTCAGACTCTTTGAAGCGCGTCACCTTGCCGCCATCGGAGAACAGCATGACTTCGCGCTCGCCGTCAGTAATCGCGGCGCTGATCAGCACGTCGCCTTCATCCAGTTCCAGGGCGATCAGGCCGACGCTGCGCTGGCGGCTGAAGGCTTCCAGAGGGGTCTTCTTCACAGTGCCGTTGGCAGTGGCCATGAAGATGAAGTGACCTTCGGTGTATTCCTCGACTGGCAGCATGGTGGTGATGTATTCGCCATCATCCAGCGGCAGCAGGTTGACCAACGGACGACCCCGGGCTGCACGGGAGGCTTCCGGAATTTCATAGGTCTTGAGCCAGTACACCTTGCCTTTGCTGGAGAACAGCAACAGCGTGGTGTGGCTGTTGGCTACCAACAGGTGAGCGATGTAGTCCTCATCCTTGACGCCGGTAGCCGACTTGCCCTTACCGCCACGGCGCTGAGCCTGATAAGCCGCCAGTGGCTGGGTCTTGGCGTAACCACCGTGGGAAATGGTGACCACACGCTCTTCTTCCGGAATCATGTCGCCCAGCGTCAAGTCGAGACGGGCATCCAGGATTTCAGTACGACGCACATCACCGTATTCGGCGCGGATCACTTCCAGCTCTTCGCGAATCACTTCCATCAAACGCACAGCGCTGTTGAGGATACGGATCAGCTCGCCGATCTGATTCAGGATTTCCTGGTATTCGGCCAGCAGCTTCTCGTGCTCAAGACCGGTCAGGCGGTGCAGACGCAATTCAAGAATGGCCTGAGCCTGCTCAGGCGACAGGAAGTATTTGCCATCACGCAGGCCGTATTGCGGGTCCAGGTTTTCCGGACGGCAGGAATCGGCCCCTGCGCGCTCGACCATGGCCACCACGGCGGTAGACTCCCAAGGCGTGCTAACCAGCGCTTCCTTGGCTTCCGACGGCGTGGGCGACGCTTTGATCAGGGCAATCACAGGGTCGATGTTGGACAGTGCAACGGCCTGACCTTCAAGGATGTGACCGCGCTCGCGGGCTTTGCGCAGCTCGAATACCGTACGGCGGGTAACGACTTCGCGGCGGTGGCGCACGAAGGCTTCCAGCAGATCCTTGAGGTTCAGGATGCGCGGACGACCGTCGATCAGGGCCACGATGTTGATGCCGAACACGCTTTGCAGCTGTGTCTGGGCATACAGGTTGTTCAGGATGACTTCCGGGACTTCACCGCGACGCAGCTCGATCACGACACGCATACCGTCTTTGTCGGACTCGTCGCGCAGCTCGGTAATACCTTCGAGCTTCTTCTCTTTGACCAGTTCGGCGATCTTTTCGATCAGACGCGCCTTGTTCAACTGGTAAGGGAGCTCGGTGATCACGATCTGCTGGCGACCACCGACCTTGTCGATGTCTTCGATGATCGAACGGGCACGCATGTAAATACGGCCACGACCGGTGCGATAGGCTTCGATAATGCCGGCACGGCCGTTGATGATGGCCGCTGTCGGGAAGTCCGGCCCGGGGATGAACTGCATCAGCTCATCGACGCTCAGCTCAGGGTTGTCGATCAGCGCCAGGCAGCCATCGATCACTTCACCCAGGTTGTGCGGGGGAATGTTGGTGGCCATGCCCACGGCGATGCCGCTGGAGCCGTTGACCAGCAAGTTGGGAATACGGGTTGGCATGACCGCCGGGATCATTTCCGTGCCGTCGTAGTTCGGCACCCAGTCCACGGTCTCTTTGTGCAAGTCGGCCAGCAGTTCGTGGGCCAACTTGCTCATGCGCACTTCGGTGTATCGCATGGCGGCGGCGTTGTCGCCGTCGACCGAACCGAAGTTACCCTGACCGTCTACCAGCAGGTAGCGCAGGGAGAATGGCTGAGCCATTCGAACGATGGTGTCGTACACCGCAGTATCACCATGCGGGTGATACTTACCGATTACGTCACCGACCACACGGGCAGATTTCTTGTACGGCTTGTTCCAGTCGTTGTTCAGTTCGCTCATTGCAAACAGCACACGCCGGTGCACGGGCTTCAAGCCATCGCGTGCATCAGGCAGTGCCCGCCCGACAATTACGCTCATTGCGTAGTCGAGGTAGGACTGTTTCAGCTCGTCTTCGATATTGACCGGGAGGATTTCTTTGGCCAGTTCGCCCATGAGAAGCCTGATTCCTTTTTCGGGTGAAACTTCGCCACATCCATTCGGGACGAACGAAGCTCGCCGATGCTGGCCACGTGCCAAGCAACGACTTACGACAAATCAACGAGTTATGACACGGATTTGCGCATTAAGGGCAACCCCTGCGGGCCACCCTGGAAACCGCTGGATGTTATCACAATCGCCGCCACGCACCTATCCCCCTGATGCGCATGGCACACAGTAAGTGCACCAATTATCGGCTTAAACGCGCTCTGGGGAGCCGAGAGCGTCTTAATGCAGCCGCTTGCGACACATTAACTGGGCCATTTTGGCGGCATCCGGACGTTCGACGATGCCCTTTTCGGTCACGATCACATCGATCAGGTCCGCGGGCGTGACGTCAAACACCGGGTTGAACGCTGACACCTGCGCGCCCACGCGCTTGCCGCCCACGCTCAGCAATTCTTCGCCGTCCCGCTCTTCGATCGGGATCGACTCACCGCTGTCCAGCGCCATGTCAATGGTCGAGCTGGGGGCGACCACCATAAACCGCACGCCATGGTGCATGGCATTGACGGCCAACTGGTAGGTGCCGATTTTGTTCGCCACATCGCCGTTTGCCGTGATGCGGTCAGCCCCCACAATCACCCAGGTCACCCCTTTGGTCTTCATGATATGCGCCGCCGCCGAGTCGGCATTCAACGTCACCGGGATCCCTTCATTGGCCAATTCCCAGGCGGTCAGGCGCGAACCTTGCAGCCACGGCCGGGTTTCATCGGCATAGACCTGCTCAATCATGCCTTCCAGGAAGGCCGCACGAATCACCCCCAGCGCCGTACCAAAACCGCCAGTCGCCAGCGCACCGGTATTGCAGTGGGTCAACACGGCCTGGGCGTTGCCTTGATGCCGACGAATCACATCGACACCCAGTTGCGCCATGGTCAGGTTGGCTTCGCGATCACTGTCATGAATGGCCAAGGCTTCGGCTTCGAGCGCCTGCAGCGCATCCTCGCGATGCTGCACGCGGGCCAGGCGCTCGCGCATACGGTTCAGCGCCCAAAACAGATTGACCGCCGTCGGCCGCGAATCAGCCAATAGCAAAAAGTCGGCTTCCAGCGCCGCCACCCAATCACCGCCAGCCGCCTTGCGCGTGCGTGCAGCGAGCACCACGCCGTAGCCGGCGGCGATACCGATCGCCGGCGCGCCACGCACCACCATGTCGCGAATGGCCTGTGCGACACCCTCAGCGCTGGTGTAGGGCAACCAGCTTTCTTCGAACGGCAAAATACGCTGATCCAACAGATACAGGGCCTCGCCCCGCCAGTCGATGGCCTTCACCTTTTCCGCCGCCAACAGTCGATCGCGCATGCCTTCCCCCATCACCCAGAAACAAAGCCGCCGATTATAGCGAGCCCTCCAGCAAGACGCTCGGGTATACTTCGCCTCCTTTTTATAAAGCACTGGACACCCTTTTCGATGCCGACTGCGACTGCGCCCCTCGACTTATTACTGTTGCCAACCTGGTTGGTGCCTGTCGAACCGGCCGGCGTCGTACTCAAGGACCACGGTGTCGGTATTCGTGACGGGCGCATCGTGTTCATCGGCCCGCGCGCGACCGCCCTGAAGCTCACCGCTGTCCAGACCCGCGAACTGCCCGGCAATCTGCTTTGCCCGGGGCTGATCAACGCCCACGGCCATGCAGCCATGACGCTGTTTCGCGGGATGTCCGATGACCTGCCGCTCATGACCTGGCTGCAAGATCATATCTGGCCCGCCGAGGGCAAGTGGGTCGACGAAGCGTTCGTGCGCGACGGCACCGACCTGGCGATTGCCGAACAGCTTAAAGGCGGCATCACCTGCTTCAGCGACATGTACTTTTTCCCCAAGGTCGCCTGCGACCGTGTTCATGAAAGCGGCATCCGCGCGCAAGTCGCGATTCCGATCCTCGACTTCCCGATCCCCGGCGCGAGTTCGGCGGACGAGTCGTTGCGCCAGGCGGTGGAACTGTTTGGCGACCTTAAATTTCATCCACGGATCAACATCGCTTTCGGCCCGCATGCGCCCTACACCGTCAGCGACGAAAACCTGGAAAAAATCCGCGTGGTGGCCGATGAGCTGGACGCGTCGATTCATATGCACGTGCACGAAACCGCCCATGAAGTGCATCAGGCGCAGGCGCACACGGGCGAGCGGCCGCTGGCCCGCCTCGCTCGCCTGGGGTTGCTGGGTCCGCGCTTCCAGGCCGTTCACATGACCCAGATCAGCGATGACGACCTGGCGATGCTGGTAGAAAGCAACGCCAGCGTGATTCACTGCCCCGAGTCCAATCTGAAACTGGCCAGCGGCTTCTGCCCGGTCGAGCGTTTATGGCAGGCCGGGGTGAATGTGGCGGTAGGCACAGATGGCGCGGCCAGTAACAATGACCTCGATTTGTTGGGCGAAACCCGCACCGCTGCCTTGCTGGCCAAGGCCGTCGCAGGCTCGGCCACGGCACTTGACGCCCACCGCGCGTTACGCATGGCGACCCTTAACGGCGCCCGCGCCTTGGGCCTTGAAAGCGATATCGGCTCCATTGAACTCGGTAAATATGCAGACATGGTGGCTTTCGACTTGAGTGGGCTGGCCCAGCAGCCGGTCTACGACCCCGTGTCGCAACTGATCTACGCCACAGGCCGGGACTGCGTCCAGCACCTGTGGGTGGGCGGCAAGCAGTTGGTCGAAGACCGGCGCCTGACCCGCCTGGATGAACAACAGCTGATCGCGAACGCCAAAGCCTGGGGCGAGCGCATCGCCAGCCACACCCATTGAGACCAACGCGGGGGTGTCAGCCCGCCGCATTACCCGGATTTTTCAGTTTTAGAGGATTGACCCATGAGCAACGTTGACCACGCCGAGATCGCCAAATTCGAAGCGCTTGCCCATCGCTGGTGGGACCGTGAGAGCGAATTCAAGCCACTGCACGACATCAACCCGTTGCGCGTCAACTGGATTGACGAGCGCGTGCAACTGGCCGGCAAAAAAGTCCTCGACGTGGGCTGCGGCGGTGGCATTCTCAGTGAATCCATGGCCCAGCGCGGCGCCCAGGTGACGGGCATCGACATGGGCGAGGCGCCATTGGCCGTAGCCCGCCTGCATCAACTTGAATCCGGCGTGGAAGTGGATTACCGCCAGATCACCGCCGAAGCGCTGGCCGAAGAAATGCCAGAGCAATTCGACGTGGTCACCTGCCTTGAAATGCTTGAGCACGTGCCCGATCCGGCCTCGGTCATCCGCGCCTGCCATCGTCTGGTCAAACCGGGCGGCCAGGTGTTCTTCTCCACTATCAACCGCAACCCGAAAGCCTATCTGTTCGCGATCATTGGCGCCGAATACATCATGAAGCTGATCCCGCGCGGGACCCACGACTTCAAGAAGTTCATTCGCCCTTCCGAGCTGGGTGCATGGAGCCGTCAGGCCGGACTGAGCGTCAAAGACATCATCGGCCTGACCTACAACCCGCTGACCAAGCATTACAAGCTGGAGTCGGACGTCGACGTCAACTACATGATCCAGACCCTGCGCGAGGAGTAAGCCATGCGTTTAAGAGCAGTTCTTTTTGACATGGACGGCACCCTGCTCGATACCGCGCCGGACTTCATTGCCATCTGCCAGGCGATGCGGGCCGAACGCGACCTGCCACCTATCGCTGACAAGCTGATCCGCGACGAAATCTCCGGCGGCGCACGCGCCATGGTAGCCGTGACGTTCAACATGGACCCAGAGTCCCCGGGGTTCGAAGCCCTTCGCCTGGAGTTCCTGGAACGCTACCAGCACAATTGCGCCGTTCATACGCGGCTGTTCGATGGCATGGCCGAGCTGTTGGCCGACATCGAAAAAGCACACCTGATCTGGGGCGTCGTCACCAACAAACCGGTGCGCTTTGCACAGCCGATCATGGAGCGGCTGGGGCTGGCCGAGCGCTCGGCACTGCTGATCTGCCCGGACCATGTCACGCGCAGCAAACCGGACCCCGAGCCGCTGACACTGGCATGCAAGATGCTCGATCTCGACCCGGCCAGCGTGCTGTACGTCGGTGACGACCTGCGCGATATCGAATCGGGCCGCGATGCAGGCACCAAGACCGCCGCCGTGCGCTTTGGCTATATCAACCCCGACGACAACCCGGATCACTGGGGCGCTGACGTCGTGGTCGATCACCCCTGCGATTTGCGCAAAGTATTGGATAACGCGATGTGCAGTTGCTAAGCAACAAGCGCCGCCTTAGACCCCATCTTCTCGTAGAGGCTTTATATGTTTGATTACACCGCCCGCCCCGACCTGCTTCAGGGCCGCGTCATTCTCGTTACCGGCGCTGGCCGGGGTATCGGCGCTGCCGCCGCCAAAACCTACGCAGCCCATGGCGCCACGGTGCTGCTGCTGGGCAAAACCGAGGCCAATCTGAGCCAGGTGTACGACGAAATCGAAGCCGCAGGCCACCCACAGCCTGCGGTTATCCCGTTCAATCTGGAAACGGCACAGCCACACCAGTACGACGAACTGGCCGCCATGATCGAAAGCGAATTCGGTCACCTGGACGGCGTGCTGCACAACGCCTCGATCATCGGGCCGCGCACGCCTTTGGAGCAGTTGTCGGGTGAGAACTTCATGCGCGTGATGCAGGTCAACGTCAACGCCATGTTCATGCTCACCAGCACCCTGCTGCCGCTGCTCAAGCTGTCGCAGGACGCCTCGGTGATCTTCACCTCAAGCAGTGTGGGTCGCAAAGGCCGGGCTTATTGGGGGGCGTACGGCGTGTCCAAGTTCGCCACCGAAGGTTTGATGCAAACCCTGGCCGATGAAGTGGACGGCATCGCGCCGGTTCGCGCCAACAGCGTCAACCCGGGCGCAACCCGCACCAGCATGCGGGCGTTGGCATACCCGGGCGAAAACCCGGAAAACAACCCGCTGCCCGACGCGATCATGCCGGCGTACCTGTACCTGATGGGCCCGGACAGCACCGGCATCAACGGCCAGGCCTTCGACGCGCAGTAAGCGTCAACTAAAAAACCGCAGGTTGCGCTGTACGCGACCTGCGGTTTTTTATGCGCTCACATTCAAATCAAACGCCTTAACCGGCCTCGACCATCTCCTGGCGCTCGCGCGCCACGGGCGCCTTCTCGTACTGCAGGCAGCTTTGCAGGAACAGGTATTTGTAGTCATAACTTTTGCAAATCGCTTTGCGCAGTTCAGTTTGCAGCGCCTCGCTCGGGTTCAAGCCCGCCAGCGTGCAAATAATCTCCAGGGCTTCCCAGGGATGCTCGTCATCGTACTGAGCATGCATCTTCAGCCACTTCATGGCGCGCTTGCGCCCCTCCTGCGGGAATGAGTCCTCATACACCGTACTGGAACAGACCACCGCTGACCATTCACCCACGGCGCCCTCAATGGCGTAGTTGGTCGCTGCCATCGAGACCGCCAGCGAGTCCGCCGTGCACGTGTGCCAGCACCAGTCGTTCAATGCCTGGAATTCTGCCGGGATCTCCTGGGCGATCATGTCGTCCAGGCTCACATCATGGGCACGCGCCCAATGCACCCAGTAATCGGCATGGTTGAGTTCGACGCGAATGTTGCGAATCAGCCAGCGACGCGCCATGTCTTCGCCGGGGTGGCGGCCATAGCGGGTTTTGCCCAGGTTATGCCCCATGTACAGCGAGAATTGCTCGACAACCGGCCAGCCACCGATCAGGTACATGCGCATGGTTTTGGGGTTGATCGTGTTGTCGCGCATGCGTTGGTAGATTTCATGCTCCACGACCCGGCGTTTGCTCGGCGCGCAGTCACGAATCAGCTGCTGAGCCCATTGCGGATAACTGGTGGCTTCCATGAGCGGGCCAGTACGAACAAATGTATCGATCACAATCGGGTTCCTTTTGAGAGGTGATTAGACAGACCTGCAAAACCTCAACGCAACGAGCCCGGCGCCTTCAAAGCCAATGGCCATGAGCGCTTGGGGCGGGACAACAGGCTGTCACTGGTGAACAATCGCGGCCGTTCAATGATGTAACCCTGAGCATAATCGACACCAATCTCGATCAATGCCTGCTCAATCTGCGGCGATTCAACGAACTCTGCAATAGTGCGTTTGCCCATAACATGCCCGATATGGTTAATAACCTCAACCATAGCGCGGTTAATGGGATCGTCCAGCATATCCTTTACAAAACTGCCATCGATCTTCAAAAAGTCGACGGGCAGATGCTTGAGGTACGCAAACGATGACATTCCGGCGCAAAAATCATCCAGCGAGAAGTGGCAGCCCAACCCTTTGAGGTCATTGATAAAGCGGATCGCACTGCCCAGATTGGAAATCGCGCTGGTTTCGGTTATTTCGAAACACACCCGCTCCGGCGCCACGCCATAACACGCGAACTGTTCATGCAGGAACTGCAAAAAGTCCTCATCACCGATGGTGGAGCCCGACAAATTGATGGCACACATTGCCATCGACTGATCAGAACCCAAGGCCGAGCATTCAGAAATCACTTTGAACACGTTCTCGACCACCCAGCGGTCAATCGATGTCATCAAGCCATAGCGCTCTGCGGCCGGAATAAAGCTGTCGGGCAGGATGATGTGCCCCGATTCATCGTGCAGCCGCAGCAGGATTTCAATATGCCCGTCTTGCACGCCCTGCCCCAGCGGCGTGATTTCCTGGGAATACAGGCAAAACCGGTTCTCCTCCAAGGCCACGTGCAGGCGTTGCACCCACGCCATTTCGCCAAAACGCAAAGACAACTCCGAGTCGTCGGCATGGTAGACCTGCACCCGGTTACGGCCTTTTTCCTTGGCCATGTAACAGGCCATGTCCGCTGCGCGCAGCGAGCCTTCCAGCGTCACAGGGGCTTGGTGAATGTGTACCAGACCAATGCTGATGGTGTTAAGGAAAGGACGGCCTTTCCAGGCAAAATGCAGGCTTTGAACGGTCTGACGCAAACCCTCGGCAATTTTTTCCGCCATATCCGGCGCGCAGTTCTCCAACAGGATGCCGAACTCATCACCGCCCAGACGCGCCAGGGTATCGCCCTCGCGCAAACCCGAATGCAGCAGCGCACAAATATGGCGCAACAGCTCATCGCCTGCCGCATGGCCACAGGTGTCATTGACCAATTTGAACTGGTCCAGGTCGAGGAACATCAAGGCGTGCCGCCCCTGCTGACGGCCCAGGTTTTGCAGCACCAGATCCAGGCGGTACTCAAACTCACGGCGGTTGGCCAGTCCGGTCAGAGCGTCGTGGGTCGCTTGCCAGGAGAGATTGGCGATGTATTGCCGCTCCTGGGTCATGTCATGCAGCACCAGCACAGCGCCGCTCACTTTACCTGCACTGAAAATAGGCGCGCCCACCAGCGTCACGGCGACCGTGGTGCCATCCATGCGCTGAATCAGCTTGGAGTGGTCGCTGCTGTTGCCCAACTGGCCGCTCAAAATATGGTCGATCAGCTTTAAGCCGTCATCGGGCGCATTTTCATCCAGCAACCTGAACAGTGCCGCCAACGGCACGCCCTGCGCCTGCTTGGAGTTCCAGTGAGTGAGGTGTTCGGCAGCCGGGTTCATGTAGTCGATGGCGCCGTTGACATCGGTGGTAATCACCCCGTCGCCAATCGACTCCAACGTCACCAGCGCACGCTCTTTCTCCACCTGCAACGCCTCGGCAAAGGCCCGGCGCTGCGCCAGGATTTTATGCGTGCGCAACAGGGCCAGCAGAATCAACATCAGGGCGGTGGCGAGGTTAATGAAGATCAACAACTGTTGAATGAAGCGCGAACCTTCACCCAGGGCGTCACTGAACGCTTTGGCGGCCGGAGTCACGCCTTCGTTGATTTCGAAAATCCGCTGCTTCCAGCGCTGCACGTCCGCGTCGGTGGCCTGATTGGCACTGATTTTTTGGTGCATTTCCTGCGCCAGCGTATCGAGCTGAATCAGGTATTCGTCACCCACCGTCCATTTTTGGATAGCGGTGTCCAGGTAACTGAAATGGCGAAAGTGGCGATAGAACCAAATAATGCTCGCTACATCATCCGGGCTGTTGCCGCCCTGCAAGATGCCTTCGCGGGCGGCATTCAGATCGGGGGGGGACTGGTCCAGCGCCAACCGCAGATTATGACCACCTTGCGGCACCCGGATAGCCTGCTGATATTTGTCAAAAATGGCCGGATCGCGGCTGTCTGCGTACAGATTGAGGTAGTAAATGGCATCTTTTTGACCCTTGGACCACAGGCTTTCGCCCGCCACATAACCCCGAACCGCCGAGAGCATATACAGGCTCACGCAGCCTAATAACGCCTGGAACAGCACCACCGCGATAAACGGCCACACAATGCCCAACAGCCGCGGTGTACCAAGTTCACGCTTACGCTTCATGAGTTCCCTTTCATTCAGATTGCTGGATGAAAACCAGAGAAAATGCCTCACGGCTACTTGAGACTAGGTCAATTTCTGACAAGCAAAACAACCAGACGTGCAGACCCACTCTAAAGGCTTCGGGCGGGCAATCAGGCACAAAAAAGAGATTGATGTTGGGGATTCAAGCACTCAACAGGGAAAACGCAACGTCGACGCAGGCTCAACTTTGCTGCAAGTGCCCGTATAACTTGGCGTAGAGCCCGCCTTCAGCCATAAGCTGTTGGTGATCGCCCTGCTCGGCAATGCGGCCGCCATCAAACACCAATACCCGATCCGCCTGTTTTACCGCAGATAGGCGGTGGGCAATGATCAAAGTCGTGCGCCCGCTCAAGAATTTTCCCAAAGCGTGATGCAGGTTGTATTCCGTGGCAGCGTCCAGCGCACTGGTCGCCTCATCGAGGATCACCACTTTGGGATCGGCCAACACCATGCGCGCGATGGCCAGCCGCTGACGCTGACCGCCGGACAGGCGCACGCCGGAGCGCCCGACAATGCTGTCCAGCCCTTGGGGCAAGGTATGAATGGTGCCGTCGAGCTGGGCGATTTCCAGCGCCCGCCAGCAGGCTTCGTCGGTGCGCTCGCGGCCCATGGTCAGGTTGGCGCGCACCGTGTCGTTGAACAGGGCCGGATGCTGCAAGACCACGGCAACATGCTCACGAATGGTGTCGAGCCCGATGGCCGGCTGGCTTTCGCCAGCAAAGAAGATGCTGCCTGACTGAGGCGTGTACAGCCCCAACAGCAACTGAACAAGGGTACTTTTGCCGCCACCGCTGGCCCCGACGATGGCCACCTTTTCGCCCGGTGCAATGGTCAGGTTCAAGTGATCGAGCACGCGCTCTTCGCCATAGCTGAAACACAAGTCCCGCACTTGCACCCCGACGGTCTGCCGGCCCGTGAACGGATCGGCCCCACCGGGGTACTGCGGCTCGTCAGCGCGGGCCAGCAATTGGTTGATACGCGTCACCGCCCCGCCCGCCGCATAAAACGCATATTGCAGGTTCAGCAACTGCTCAACGGGGCCGATCATGAACCACAGGTAACTGAAAACCGCGAGCATCTGGCCAATCGACAAGTCCGAGAACAGCACGGTCAACATCGCGGCAGCGCGGAAAATATCGATCCCGAACTGAAACAACAACCCGCTCGCCCGGTTGGAGGCGTCGCTTTTCCATTGCGAGGCCACAGCAAAATCACGCACCTCTTTAGCCCGGTGCCCAAGGCGCCCGAGGAAGTAGCCCTGACGATTGCCGGCGCGCACCTCCTGGATAGAATCCAGGGTTTCAGTCAGCGCCTGGGTGAAGCGCGCGGTGCTGTCGTTTTCGAGCTTTTTGAGGTGCTTGACCCGCTTACCCAACTGCACCGTGGCGTAAATCACCAGCGGGTTGAACAGCAGGATCAACAGCGCCAACTGCCAGTGCATCCACAACAAAATCGCGGACGTGCCGACCAGCGTGAGCATCGCCACCAAAAACCGGCTCAGGGTCTCGCCCACGAACTTGTCCAGGGTGTCCAGGTCGGTCACCAAATGCGTGGTCACGGTACCGCTGCCCAAGCTCTCGTATTCCGCCAGCGAGATGCGTTTCAGGCGTTCGATCAACCGCAGGCGGATGCGAAACACGATGTCCTTGGCCAACCGCGAAAACAACCGCGCTTGCAGCACGTTGAACAACAACGCGCCACAACGCAGCATCAACGTCACCAGCAGCATCAGGCCGATATACCCCACTGAAGACTGCAGCGTGGTCGGCAAGAACTGATTCATCACCTTGAGCGCGGCATCGCCATTGCCCAGCAGCACTTCGTCCACCAGCAAGGGCAGCAACAACGGGATCGGCACGCTGCACAGGGTGGCCAGCACTGCGACGCCATTGGCAATCCACAGCGCTTTTTTGTGACGCAGGGCCAGCCGACGGATTTCAGCCCAGGTCAGGCGATCCGGTTGGGAAGTACTCAGAGGGGATTCCTTGGGGTTACCCACGCGCGGCACGGTCCAGCCAGCGCCCGAGCAGATCAGATAAAGGGTCGAGCGGTTGATAGCCATTGGTGAGCAACGCCAACTGGCCATTGCGCTCAGCCAGCAGCGTCGGGAACCCGGCAATGCCCAAATCTTGCACCCATGTAAAATCAGCCGCCGTCGCGGCGTGTTGCTCGACACTGTCGAAGGCCGCCGCAAATTCGATGCGCGGCACACCGGCTGTTTCAGCCAGCTCCACCAGCACACTGGCCTGGGTCACATCACGGCCCTGCACGTAGAACGCTTGCTGGATCAAACCCGTCAGGGTCCACGCACAATCGGGGGCCAGGCTGCGCGCGGCAACGATCGCCCGACAGGCGGGTTCGGTGTCATACACGAAACCCTCGGGCAACGCTCCGTCAACCGTAAACGGCTGGCCGGTGGCCTCAGTGACCGCCTGCCAATGCTCCAAAATGTAGCGTCGGGTGTGCGGTTCGAGGGCTGATCCACTGCCCGTGCGCAACTCGCCGACCACCAGATGCAACTCCACTCCGGCGGCCTGCGCCTGCTCGACCAAGGCCCGGGCGACGGGCGCAAAGCCCCAGCACCACGAACACATGGGGTCCATCACATAGAGCAGGCGCGCTGACATGGCTCAGGCCTCGGCAGGTTTACGGTAGTTGTGGCCAATCGGATGCGGCTGGTTACGGGCTTTGGCCAATTCGATCTGCTTTTGGCGGTCGATGGCGCTGCGACGGGTTTTCTCGCTCAGTTTGTCCCAGCAATGCGGGCAACTGATACCCGGCTGATAATGCTCGGACTCACGGTCGGCCGCGCTGATCGGCGTACGGCAGGCGTGGCATTGATCGTACTCACCTTCGGTCAGGTCATGGCGCACGGTGACGCGGTTGTCGAACACGAAACAGTCGCCCTGCCATTTGGTTTCTTCCTGCGGCACCTCTTCGAGGTATTTCAGGATTCCGCCCTTGAGGTGATACACCTCGTCAAAACCTTGGCTGAGCATGTAGCTGGAGGCTTTTTCGCAACGAATGCCGCCGGTGCAGAACATGGCGACTTTCTTGTGTTTGGCCGGGTCGAAGTTGGCTTTGATATAGTCCGGGAACTCACGAAAACTGGTGGTTTTCGGGTCGATAGCGCCTTCGAACGTGCCGATGGACACTTCGTAGTCATTGCGGGTATCGATCAGCAAAACTTCTGGGTCGCTAATCAGCGCGTTCCAGTTTTCGGGGTCGACGTAGGTACCGACTTTCTTGTTCGGATCTACGCCTTCAACGCCGAGGGTGACGATTTCTTTCTTGAGCTTGACCTTGGTCCGGTAGAACGGCTGGTCGTCGCAGTAGGATTCCTTGTGGTCGATATCGACCATGCGCGGGTCATTCCTGAGCCAGGCCATCAGCCCGTCGATGCCTTCCCGGCTGCCGGAAACCGTACCGTTGATGCCTTCTTCAGCGATCAGCAAAGTGCCCTTGATGCCATTGTCGACCATGGCCTTGAGCAGCGGCTCACGCAGTTCGACGTAGTCTTCAAGGGTGACGAATTTATACAGTGCAGCGACAACGATTGGCGCAGTCATGGGACTCTCTCCAGGTGGCTACCCTCGTAAGGGGTGAACCGGATGCAAAAAAAACGCGCCGGCTAAGCGGCGCGCTGCGGATTCTAACAAAAAGCCCCCGGGTTAAGCCAACGGGCGATCACCGCCAGCACAAGTCGGCGATGCCGGGGCCGTGCCGATTTTCGCCCATTCTTCAGGCGTGTACGTGTGCAAGGCCAACGCATGGAACTCGCCCATCAAGTCACCCAGGGTGGCGTATACCTTTTGGTGACGCTTGACGCTGTTGAGACCGGCAAACTGCTCGCTGACCAGCACGGCCTTGAAGTGCGTCTGCAACCCGCGGCTGTGCATGTGACTTTCATCGAGCACGCTTAGGTGCACGGGCTGCAAGGCGGCAAGCGTCGATTCAATACGTTGTTGCATGTTCATTGAGGCTCCGCTTACTTCTTCTTGGCCGGGGCCGCTTTTGGCTCCAGCTCTGCGGTCATGTCTGCCAGCAGCTTATTGACCACCGGTACGGCGCTTTCGAGTTTGGCCTGGGTCATTTGTGCCGATTGCTGGGTCAACTGAGGCATTTTTTCCAGGACTTTTTTACCCAGTGGCGACTGGTAGAACGCAACCAGTTCCTTGAGCTCGGGTTCGCTGAAGTTGGTGGTGTACAACTTGACCATGTCCGGCTTGAGCTTGTCCCAGCCAATGGCCTGATCCAGCGCAGTGTTGGCCTTGGCCTGGTAGGTTTCCAGCAGGGCTTTCTTGGAGGCAGGTGCTTTGGTCTGCTCAAAGCGTTGAGCGAACATTTGCTGCACTTGCATGTAGACCGGGGTACCCAGCTTGTCGGCATGGGCCAGCTTCAGGAAGGTTTCAGCACTGGCAGCGTGGCTGGCAGCATCGGCAAAAACCTGGCCGCTGGCGCATACCAGAGCAACTGCTGTACAGATGGCGCGAAGACGGGTCATCGAGTTTCCTTTATCTAGCAAGCGAGGTCGAACCCCAAGGACGCCCATTCTGCGCCTAACAAAGTGTGTCACTCAACCCCGAGGGTGATAAGGGTTCTCATCCTGTCGACAAAAGTCGATAAAACCAAAGATTGAACCCCTTTCCCCGATCCGGGCCTAAGCTCAGTGATCCATTTCTGAGAGGAAGCCACCAGATGAGCCGTATCGAAACCGACAGCCTGGGTGAAGTGAATGTGCCGGAGGAGGCCTATTGGGGCGCGCAGACCCAACGTTCGCTGATCAACTTTGCCATCGGCAACGAGAAAATGCCGCTGCCCGTGCTGCACGCCCTGGTGCTGATCAAAAAAGCCGCTGCCCGGGTCAATGACCGCAATGGCGACTTGCCTGCCGACATCGCCCGCCTGATTGAACAGGCCGCCGATGAAGTGCTGGCCGGTGAACACGATGACCAGTTCCCGCTGGCCGTCTGGCAAACCGGCAGCGGCACCCAAAGCAACATGAACGCCAACGAAGTGCTGGCCGGACGCGCCAACGAGCTGGCGGGCAAGGGCCGGGGTGGCAAGTCGCCGGTGCACCCCAATGACCACGTCAACCGCTCCCAAAGCTCCAACGACTGCTTCCCCACTGCCATGCACATCGCCGTGGCCAAAGCGGTGCATGAACAATTGCTGCCCGCTATCAGCGAACTGACCGGCGGCCTGGCGGAGCTGTCGGCACGCCACATGAAGCTGGTGAAAACCGGGCGTACCCACATGATGGACGCCACGCCGATTACTTTTGGTCAGGAAGTGTCGGCGTTTATCGCGCAACTCGATTACGCCGAACGCGGCATCTACGCGGCCCTGCCTGCGGTCTACGAGTTGGCCCAGGGCGGCACAGCCGTCGGCACCGGCCTGAACGCACCCCACGGGTTTGCCGAAGCGATTGCCGCTGAACTGGCAGCGCTGTCCGGCCTGCCCTTTGTCACTGCACCCAATAAATTCGCCGCGCTGTCGGGGCACGAGCCCCTGACCAACTTGTCAGGTGCGCTGAAAACCCTGGCGGTCATGCTGATGAAACTGGCCAATGACTTCCGCCTGTTGGGTTCCGGCCCACGCGCGGGACTGGCCGAAATCAAACTGCCCGCCAATGAGCCGGGCAGCTCGATCATGCCGGGCAAGGTCAATCCGACGCAGTGCGAAGCCCTGTCGATGCTGGCCTGCCAGGTGATGGGCAACGACGTGACCATCGGCTTTGCCGCCAGCCAGGGTCACTTGCAACTGAACGTGTACAAGCCGGTGATCGTCCACAACCTGCTGCAATCGATCCAGCTGCTGGCAGACGGCTGCAGCAACTTCCACAAGCATTGCGTCACCGGGCTGGAAGTCGACGCGGCGAAAATGGCTGAACATCTGGAACGTGGCCTGATGCTGGTGACGGCACTCAATCCGCACATTGGTTACGACAAATCGGCGGAAATCGCCAAAAAAGCCTACGCCGAAGGCCTGACCCTGCGCGAAGCCGCGCTGGAGCTGGGTTACCTCACAGACGAAGAATTCGACCAGTGGGTGCGGCCAGAGAACATGTTGGGCACCGGTAAGCACTGACGGCAGGCGCGCAGCGACGACACCACTGTTGTCGTCGCTGCCGAACACCGAGAAAGATCGCGTTAGTTACTTCTTGTGCTTTTTATCGTGCCGGTCGCGTTTCTCGAACGCGGCTTGCAGCGCATCGTTAAGGGTGCGCAACACTTTGACCCGCGCCCAGCGCTTATCATTGGCTTCTACCAGGGTCCAGGGCGACACTTCAGTACTGGTGCGGTCCACCATGTCGCACACGGCCGCGCGGTATTCGTCCCACTTTTCGCGGTTGCGCCAGTCTTCCTCAGTGATTTTGAAGCGTTTGAACGGGATGGTTTCGCGCGCCTGAAAACGCTCCAGCTGGGTGTCCTTGTCAATCGCCAGCCAGAACTTGACCACGATGACGCCCGCATTGTGCAACTGTTCTTCGAAGTCGTTGATCTCGCCATAGGCGCGCAGCCAGTCCTGTTGAGCGCAAAAGCCTTCAATGCGCTCCACCAGCACGCGCCCGTACCAAGAGCGGTCGAAGATCGTGAACTTGCCGCGCGCCGGGATCTGCCGCCAAAAGCGCCACAGGTACGGTTGCGCCCGTTCGTCTTCCGAAGGGGCGGCAATTGGCACGATGCTGTATTGACGGGGGTCCAGGGCGGCGGCCACGCGCCGGATCGAGCCGCCCTTGCCCGCCGCATCGTTGCCTTCAAACACCGCCACCAACGCGTGACGGCGCATGCGTTTATCGCGCATGAGTCCGGACAGACGCGCCTGCTCGGTAATCAACTGCTCCTCGTAATCGTCTTTGTCCAGACGATGGGTCATGTCCAGACAATCGAGCAGGCTCTTGCCGTCTATAGGGTCCGGCAAAGGCGGCACCGTGATGGAGTGCGGCTTGACTTTGGGGGTATTGATTGCTGCTTGCAGGCCTTCGAGCAGGATTTTGCCCACCGTCAGGCTGCGGTAATACGGGTCCACGCCTTCAACGATGTTCCACGGGGCGAAGTCGCGGCTGGTGCGACGAATCATCCGCTCACCGAAATGCACCACCTTGTCGTAGGTTTCGGACTGTTGCCAGTCCAGCGGGCTGATGCGCCAGCTGTGCAGCGGATCGTCCTTCAGGGCTTTGAGCCGGGCTTTCATCTGTTTTTTGGACAGGTGAAACCAGAACTTCAATATCACCGCGCCTTCATTGCAGAGCAGTTTTTCCAGCCGTTCAGCGCCGTTGATTGCCTGATCGAGCACCGCATTCTTGAACTGACCATGCACGCGCCCTTGCAGCATCTGGCTGTACCAGTTGCCGAAAAACACCCCCATTCGCCCCTTGGCCGGCAACTGACGCCAATAGCGCCAGGCCGGCGGGTGCGCCAGTTCTTCATCGGTCTGGGTGTCGAAGGTGCGCACTTCGATCAGTCGCGGGTCCATCCACTCGTTCAGCAACTTGACGGTTTCGCCCTTGCCAGCCCCTTCGATCCCGTTGATCAGCACAATCACTGCAGAACGTTTCTGCTGATGCAGCTCGTATTGCGCTTCGAGCAAGGCCTCACGCAACGCGGGCACTTCGTTGTCGTAAGTTTCTTTGTCGATGACATGGCCAATTTCAGCGGATTCGAACATGGAAAACTCCCTGGCACGATGCCCACAAGACTAGCGGAATGATCTGTCATGCGTAGGGGAGAATGATCACAAATCTGTCATGGGTCATGCTGTCATCTGCCAATCCGCTAGAATGGCCGCCTTGCCGATACCGAGCCCCCCATGACAATTGAAATGCCCAATGCCCAGCTCGACTGGGATGACCAGGGTCGCCCCCACTCGCGACTGTTTGACGACGTGTATTTTTCGGACAAATCCGGTCTGGAAGAAACCCGTTATGTGTTCATTGAACAAAATGCCTTGCGCGAGCGCTTTGCCGCCCTGCCCGCCCACGGGCATTTTGTGGTGGGCGAAACCGGTTTCGGCACCGGCCTCAACTTTCTGTGTACGTGGCAATTGTTTGAAGAAACCGCCCACCCTGACGCCCGACTGCATTTCGTCAGTGTCGAAAAATACCCGCTGACCCGCGAGGACCTGCAACGCGCCCTCAGCCTCTGGCCAGAGCTGGCGCCGTACAGTGAACCCTTACTGGCGAGCTATTTCGCGATTCATCCGGGGTTCCAGACCCTCAGTCTGGCCAACGGGCGGGTCACGCTGACCTTGCTGATTGGCGATGTGCTGGAACAATTGCCGCAGCTCGATGCGCGAATCGACGCCTGGTTTCTGGACGGCTTCGCTCCGGCAAAAAACCCGGCGATGTGGACCCCCGAACTGTTTGCGCAGTTGGCGCGTCTGGCAGCACCCGATGCCACGATCAGCACCTTTACCAGCACCGGCTGGGTGCGCCGCGCGCTGAATGAAGCCGGCTTCAAAATGCGTCGCACGCCCGGGATCGGGCACAAGTGGGAAATTCTGCGGGGCGTGTTTTTGGGGATGCCTGAAACTGCGGTGGCCGAACCCGGCGTCAAACCCTGGTTCGCTCGCCCGCCGCAAATCAACGGCCCGCGCACGGCATTGGTAATTGGCGCCGGGCTCTCGGGATGCGCCAGCGCCAACAGCCTGGCCAAACGCGGCTGGCAAGTGACCCTGCTGGAGCGTCACGAACGATTGGCCAAGGAGGCTTCGGGCAACCCGCAGGGCGTGTTGTACCTCAAGCTTTCCGCGCACGGCACCGCGCTGTCGCAGATGATCGTCTGCGGCTTCGGCTACACCCGTCGTGTACTTGAACACTTGCAGCGTGGTCGGGACTGGGACGACTGCGGCGTACTGCAACTGGGTTTCAATGCCAAGGAGGCTGACCGTCAGGCACAACTGGCCGCCGCCTTTCCTGCTGCGCTGGTTCACTTGCTGGATCAACCCCAGGCCCAAGCCCTGGCCGGTGTCGAACTGGCCCATGGCGGCCTTTTCTATCCTGAGGGCGGCTGGGTTCACCCTCCAGCCCTGTGCCGCTTCCAGACACTGCACCCGAATGTGAAGATCCTGACGCACCATGACGTGCTGCACATCGACAAGGTAGACGGCCAATGGCACGCGTTGCATAACGATCGCGTGCTGGCCAGTGCTTCAGTGGCCATATTGGCGGGGGCCGCCGAGGTTAAACGCTTCCCGGCCAGCAGCGGCTTGCCCCTCAAGCGCATTCGCGGGCAAATCACCCAATTGATCGAAAGCCCCGGCAGTGCCGCGCTGAACACCGTCGTCTGCGCCGAGGGTTATGTGGCGCCCGGCCGACTTGGCGAGCACACCGTGGGCGCCAGCTTTGATTTCCATAATGACGATTTGACCACCACGCCCGAAGGCCATCAGGGCAATCTGGAGTTGCTGCAAGAAATTTCGCCGGATTTGGTGCAACGTCTGGGCAAGGAACACCTTGATCCCGAGTCATTGCAGGGCTGGGCTGCGTTTCGCTGCACCAGCCCGGACTACCTGCCCATCGTCGGGCCGCTTGCCGACCCGCAGGCGTTCGACCAGGCGTATGCCGTACTGAGCAAGGACGCCCGGCAAGCGCCGGACGTACCGTGCCCATGGCTCGACGGTTTGTATATCAACAGCGGTCATGGTTCACGCGGCCTGATAACCGCGCCTTTGTCGGGCGAGTTGTTGGCGGCGTGGATCAACAATGAGCCCCTCCCCCTGCCGCGTGACGTTGCCCAAGCCTGTCACCCCAATCGCTTTGCCGTACGCGCGTTGGTTCGCAGGCGCTGACGCCGCCCCTCAACGGGACGGGGGCGCTGGCAATATGGCCTGTGTTTTGGCCAGGCTCCACCCGTCAACGGCCGTGTCCATTGCGGCACGAACCTCATTCACCAACCTGAGGTAGCGTTCACTGTTCATTTCCGGGGAGTTGCGCAGCAATTCACTCAATTGCTCAAAATACGGGGCCGTCAGCTGAGAAAATTCAGACTGATATTTTCGAATCAAATGCTCACGCCAGAACTCGGTGCTGCTGACAAATTCACCTAACGCTGGTGTTTTTTCGGCGGCTTCAACCCGCTCTTTGGCAGCGTCCAGGTCCGCTTGCCTGACACCGGCAATCTCTTTAAAGGGCATGCTGCGAGGCTGATCAGGCAGGTTCAGGGCCTGACTTAAGCCAATCCTGTAAGCCAGATGGACTTCCACCTCATCGGGAGCAGGGCCTCCTGCAGTCAATCGCGCCTCACACGCATCACTGGCCACTTTGCCCACTTGATCGAGCCTGAACAGACCCGTGGCGAAGTTCAGCAGGTCGGATTCCTGCGCTGACCCGCCAGCACTCAGCTTGGCCAGTTGCATGGTCACCTCCAATGCGCTGAAAGTCAGGGCAACACTGTCTGTGCAACTGCGCGGCGCCGCGGCGATATTCATCAAGTCGCGACGCAGCGTGTGATTTCGGTTGGCCGCCTCAATCATCTCCCAGATCCGGCGGCTCAAGTCCTGGCGCACGGTCTGGGCATCTGCGGTTGAGGTCAGACGGCCAATCACCGTGAAGAAGTCTTCTGAAGACGGGTCTGTTTTCAACTCGGCCCAGAGTGCCTCACGTCGCACCAACTCATGATTGGTGATACCGGTGGTCCAGAAATCAAAAGCCGCCGTTTCACTCATCAAGGTCTCCGTGTTGATCCCGAAGCTGCTGCCACCGTCCTGGGCGACAAAGCGTGAAAGGCGCAAGCGGGTCGCTGCTGACAATGGGTTGCCCGACAAGGAAATATTACGCGTGACCGTGGCAGAGGCCTGATAAATCAGTTCGGGAATATCCACCAACTGATTTTCTCGCAGATCGGCCGCTTCCAGCATGGGCCGCGAGAGCAGCCCCATTGGCCACTGCTCAATCCAGGTGCGGCGCAGATACACCCGGCGCAAGTACGGCAGTTCACTCAGATCCAGCGAGGGGCCCAGCAGATTGTCATTGAGATTCAACGTTTCAAGCACATGCAGTGAACCCAGTACAGCGGTGTCTTCTGCCGTGAAGTACAACAGGTTGTGTGCCAGTGAAAGCTGTCGTAACTGCCGCATAGTCTTCAATTGCGAGGGCAGATTCACCAGTCGGTTATGGTCCATCTGTAACGACCTCAGCCCCGTGAACGACTCAAGGAACGTGTCAGCGT
Source organism: Pseudomonas lundensis (assembly GCF_001042985.1). Lineage (GTDB taxonomy): Bacteria > Pseudomonadota > Gammaproteobacteria > Pseudomonadales > Pseudomonadaceae > Aquipseudomonas > Aquipseudomonas lundensis. Next base: position 145,173 of record NZ_JYKY01000007.1, on the reverse strand, counting down.
TATGACGGCAATCCATGTTGCTGAGGTTCAAATCCGTGATGTGGCTGAAATCGATCTGCGTGGGCAATCTGGGCATATTGCCCACGCGCAAGCCGTCAAGATTCAACTCATAGGTTTGATGACGACCGATCCAGGGCATGTGGGTCGGATCTTTACGCCAACTGCGTTGAATCATGCGCGATGCCTGATACCGGCTTTCCGGGTAATCGTGCAAAGCGGGGGCACCGGCCATGTCCAGAGGGGCTGCATCAATCCACGCCTGAAGCGCCTGACGCAGTATTTTCCTCTGCCGCTTGCGTGCCCGCAGATAAACCAGCGGTTCAAGCTGGCTCTCGGTGATGGAATCCAGGTACGCCTGCACGTGATGGTCGGCAAATTCAGGGTACAGATCGCGCACCCGGCGTTGTAACGACTGGGCATAACGCCCCTGATCCAACCCGCAAAGCGGATACCCGATTTGACCGTCGAGCATGCGCACCGGCGGTTTGAATTGCGGTTTGATCGATTGCATACCCAACGCGTGTGCGGATGCTTCACGCTGACTGACCGCCACTGAACCCAACACTGCGTTAAAAGCAGGCGCGTCATTGGCTGTCGAGAACCCTAACGCCTCGCGCTCGCGATTGTTCAACAACTTGAAAACCGCACCTGACAACAGCGCATCCTCACCCGGTTCCAGGGCATAACGCTTGTCTTTAAGTGCATACCGCTGATAACCGTGTTGTGTTTTGACCAGCAAGCGCGTCGGTTGTGTAGAGCGCCCCCACCGTTGCAATACCGCACCCAAAGGAGAAGCATCGCGCAGTTCAAATGAGGCACTGACCGGCCAATGGGGCATCTGACCGAGAAAATGACCGGCCAGACGATTGGTATCGATGGCGTTCGGTATGTGGGAGGTCAGGTAAAAGCCTTCAAACGCGCGATTCAAACGCCCGTCACGCAGGTAGGCACGGGCGTGTTCAGCCAGCGGCAAGGGCACCTTACCGGTGCGCAACGTATCGCGTTCAACATCGGTGGCCGACTCGACCAGCGACTGGGCCACCGGTTTTGGCAGCCCGGAAAAAGCCGTTTCAATGGGTGTGACCAGCGCGGAATCGGACACATTGAAACGTGCGTAGAGGCGCTCAAACAAGGCCGCCCGATTATCACTGGCATAAGCACTCAAGGCGTTGGACAAGGCTGCGACAGGGAGGGGCGACACCGAGATGTCGCTGCCCAGCAACGTCTTCACTTGCTCTGGGGACAGCGCCGCCAGCACCGTCTCAAGCACCTTGCCTTGTTCAAGCGCCGTGTGCGTGAGAGTGACAAGGTCGGGGCGTTCCCCTTCCACAACGCCGTACTCAAGGTGGGAGCCTCCCGCCCCATTGACCAGCACCAGCCCTTTGCCTTCGGGCCAACCCGACAAGTGCGGCAGCAGGCTCAGTTGCAAATCCGCCCACTTGGGCTGTGTGTACCCCCCCGCCCTCATCTGTTCGATAAACCCGGTGATCTGGCGGTCCATCTCGAAGCGTTTGAGGCTGACGTTCAACATCGGGGGCGGCTTCAGGTTTTCCAGATGCACACGACGCATTACATCGGCTTCTGTCCCTGTCAACGCACGAATCTGCTCCAGCGTCGATTCATCCAGACCTGTCGAACCGTGCCCCAATCGCCCTATCAGCACCCCACTGCCCTGCCACTCAAGGGGACGTTCGTGCGCGTGCTGCCATGCCCCTTGCTGATTGTGCAAAAGCCCGGGCTTGAATGCCTTTGGCCGACGCGGGTGGACGATGCGCCACTGCCTGGCGGATCCATCGTGTTCGACGGCATAGTGTTTGCCATCCACGGTGACCAGTTGCTTGCCATCGACCTTGAAAAAACCGGTTGCATCGCGCGTGTGCTGGCGGTGCTCGGCCGCCCCGGTATAGGCATAGTGCTCAAGCTGCTTGTTCCATAACCGCGCCGTGCCGTCTTCGCGGCGAATGGGTTCGAAATCTTCAAAAAAGGCGGTGGTGGTCTCGCTCAAGCGGCTGGCGACCTTTTTGACCACCACGCCCCCGACCACGGTGGCAGCCGTGGTCACGATGTCCAGTGCGACGTTCAACAGGTGCTCGCGCGCATGATCAACATCACCATGCGCCCAGTCATCAACGCCTTCATACACTTCTGAGAGCATTTGTCCTACCGCAACGGCCAGCATGGCACCCCCTAGCACCGGGACAAACAACGACGCCACGTTAACGATAAACAGGCCGACGCTCTGATAGAGCTGCCACTTTTGCTCGCGTTCCTGCTCGTCCAGCACCCCCGTCGGCACGGCCAACACCCGGGCATCGGCAAACATGTTTTTCAACTGAACCGTACACAGATAATGCGCGGCGCTCACGCGCAGCGGTGAGGTCACCAGCGCCAGCCATTGAGGGGCGGCCTTAACCTTTTGCAAAAAGCCGGGCCTTGCGCCAAGTGCGACGAAACGCGAGAAGAAATCCACGTACTCCGACCGTTTGAGGCGCACCTGCAACTCTTCAATAAACACCTGCAATGAGTTGAACTCAAAGAACGGTGAAACCGGGTCGTTGGGGATGTAAACCAGCACGCGTTCATTGGGGTGCAACAACGGTGGATGGGCCGAAAAAATCACCACACCGTCAATCACGGTGTCCAGTATCGACAGCGAGCTTTGTACTAACGCGTTGCCGTCAAGCGTGGGGCTGCCTCGTCCTCTGGGGTCAGCACTCTGCGACAACAACCCCACGAGGGCATGATAGGCCGTGTCGCTGAGGTTGTTTTTCAGGTGCGCAATGTGGGCATCCACCTCCATGTCATAACGCTTGAGTACACGCAGATTGGACACAGTTTGGGCGTGAGCGTCCGTTTGTTCAGACGCCCCCGTGGGGGCAACACCCAAAAACGCCTGCAAATACTGCTGATATTTGAGTCCCAGGTTCAGTTCACGGCTCAAGGCGGCGAATTGGTGAGGATGAACAGGGCTCGCCGTCCCTGGGTAACGTGCCAGACGGATTCGACTTTGCGGGCTAAAACCGCCGGGCAGGGCCTCGCCTTCCGAAAAATTTTGCAGGGCCGCCCACAGCAGGGTTTTGGGTTCATCGAGTACGGTGTAATGACGAAGCGTGCCCAGCAGCGTGTCATCTGTCATCAGGTGCACGTGTGCCACATGCAGATGGTCATGAAAAATGTCGAGCACATTGCCGAACCTGCGTTTGACTTCAGCCTCAAGCAACGGGGCGCAATACGCTTCGATGCCTTCCAGCTCGGAAAAACGCTGCCCTGACACGGCATGGTAAGCACGGCTCTGGGCCATGGCGGTATTCAGCGCCTTGAGGGTGTTCGCCGGAGCATCCAGCAGCCACTTGGGCATGTGCCCGCGTACCAGTTCAAGGGGCTGCAGATCACTCAGGGTTGAATCGCGTGCATCAAGGGGCAACGTTGCGAGGGTATCGGTCATATCAACAGCTCTGCCTAGGTCGAATAAGCTCACCAACCTATCCCTGCAACCCCTGCCTAATGACCTAAATAAATATGACCGGCTGATGTTTGAGTACGCGTTCACGGCCTTCAGAAAACGACCATTTGTAATTTTTTTGAACGATCACGCTTTTCAGGGACTCACAAAAACCATGTCACTCACAGCGGCGCGCTCTGACTGTGTATTCGCGCCGGAAGGATCGGGAGACAGGTCAGAGCATTACGTCCGATCCAAAACAGGGCCTGAACGCTACTGGTTGTTAGCACTGCGCACGCTGGGTGTGAGGCACCGCAGGATGCATGACACCCGGCACACGTGTGCCAGGGTGTGTTTGATGTCTATCGCCCGACTTGATCCACGCCAGCAGACCGTGCTTTTAACCGGTGCAACACGCAGCCACTGCTCCATGACGGGGTGCGGGCTGTACACGCTGAACATCCTGCAACACGGTGCCCAGTGCGTACCGCAACCCGGCAGTAGCGTGAAAGGCCCCGATTTAAAAGGGTTCAAGCAGTATGTGCGGATTAGCTGGAGTATTTCAAAGGCGCTAGACAAGGGGTTTCAGCGCCTTCTGAGGCCCCGGAGAGTCCCTCAAGGGAACATCAGTTGGTACAAAAAGTGGTACGAGATCCATCCTCCCCCGGCGTCCTGCCGACCTATATCAAATACCCGCTGTACACCTACTGCTACGCTGTTCATTCAACCGAGGAACAGACATGCCTAATTCAGATTTACTACCTACCCTTTTTTCCAAGTTCAACGAAAACCAAGTCGCCCTAGGAGCCGCCATCATGGAACTCGCGCAATGGGTCGAGCGACACGGCGGCGTCGAAGCAACAGCAAACGTCCGTGGCGCACTAGAAATACTTGATTACAATGACGAATTCATCAAGCTAACTCTTGCTGTCCTGATGACTCCTGAGTGATAGGCAGACAGCTCAGCTGAAGAGCCACATAACGTCAATCACCGCAATTACCCAGCAGAGAGTCAACAAGAACGATAGCCCCGCCAGTCTTTTATCCACAAGGTCCTTCCCGTTTGGATGGATGTTGATGGCTCTCACTGTAGGCCGACCAACTCAGCGTAGCCGACTCTGTGCGCCATCATAAGCCCGGCACCCTTAGAGCGCGATCAGACCTTGATCGCGTGTTACTGGCAGCTCACCGCCGCAACGACTCTCCTTTTTTTATCCGATCTGCTGCCGGCGCTCAGTAAGTAACGTGCGCATCTTTCGATCCATGCCTGAAACACCCACCCCCGACGTCCCGCCGACCGATTACAATCTCCTATAGTCGTAGTGAAATATCCGAAAGTCGCTGGTAATCTCCCAGCCACGTTCGTCAGCCATTAAGGGATGGAGGCGAAAATAGAAGCCCTGGAGCCGCGAACCTCCGGGGCTTTGCTTTTCTACTTGGCCGCTACGTAAATAATAAGCGCAATGGCAACCATCCAGGCGATGACCAGCAGCACTCCCAGCCCTACAAAATCCTGACCCATAGCCTTTCCTTGTGCGCGATTCAATCCATTCGGTCTAGCTTAACGCAACACAGCCCTGACGTACGCCTGGCACGCCCGTAACGCGATCAGTCCTTGGTCGCCGGCGTCGGTGATGGCGATAATTCGTTGAGCATGCGCTGGGTCAAGTTGGGCTCGACGGGCTGCATGAACCACGCCGACGGCGCTGGTGGTGGAAGGCACGTTGCAGCCACTGGCTGAATCCGTGGCGTCGATAAGGACTGACAGCCGCACATCAGCAGTGGCAAGGCGATCACGCAGCCTTGAAATATTTTTCTGTGCATCACTAAATTCCTTGAAATGCGCTTCGTCTATAGATTGAAGACGGCCTTCTAGGCCCAGGCGCTTGTCCTGCTCGATACGGGCCTGGGCGGCCGCGGCATTGCCGATAGCTGTCAGGTCCGACTGGTGCAAGCCGTCCTGCACGGCCAGTCGCTCGCCCATGCGCCAGTCCTGCACCTGCCAGGCACCGCCAAATCCGATGGCGAGCGCCAGCAGGATAGCGGCCAGGACTTGACCGGGCGTCATGCCAGCACCTTCAGCGCCTTGTCGTACAGCCCCTGGCGGTCGGCCTGGCCGTTGAGCCCACCGTTGATGCGCCGAGTGATCTTCACGAAATCTCCCTTGTCCGCCAGCGTGTTCAGGTCTTTCATAGACCAGAACCAAGCCGCCGACATCGCGGCGTGCTGCGGCAGCTCCAGCAGTTCTGGCTTGCTGAGCAGGTCCAGGCCCAACGCTTCGCCGCACGCGTTGTAGTTGGCGCGGCCCGTGATCTGGATCAGGCCACGGCCGCGATACTTGGAGCCGTCACCCGGCTGAGTGTTGCCCAGATCAGCGCGGCCTTCGTATCGGGCTTGAGCAGTGGTAGGCCCCCAGATTTCTTTGACGTATTTGAGCTGGCCCGATTCGTGACCAATTTGGGCGATGAAGGCGGCGACACGCTTCGGGCCGACGATCTGATACCGGTTCATGGCGGAGTTTAAGACAGAAACAAAAACGCCGGCTGATTGGCCGGCGTTTGGGAGGATCTGCAACAGTTGCTGCGTGGTGATGGGCATGGCTTTCTCCGGGCAAAAAAATACCCGCACTCGGCGGGGTTCGGGATAACGGCCGGGCTTACTCTGGCGCCAACGGCCAATCGATGGCGTCTGGGTACCCACTCTGTTCAAACACACGATTAAGCGCCACGCGGTATTTCTTCCAGGCTTTGAGCCGGACGGCGTCTTCTTCTGAGGCTTCGTCGATATCGACAGCATCCTGAAGCGGGGCGATAGCGTAGTCGGCGATGGCGCGCAAGTGAGTGTATTCGCGCTGGGCCTCTTGGGCTGGATCCATGTCAGGCACCTGCTCAGGGGGTGGCATGGATGAGACTGGTAGCTCATCGACGGCCACGTGCAAGGTAATGCTGTGGCTCAGGTCGGTAGGCTTGTCGTCCAGGGACACACAGACGCGCAGCACCTGCTCGTCATAGGAGATGGCCACGGTTTTATCCACGTCCATCTGGTTGACGACATAGCCCCACCCCTCTGGCGCCCTGGCCATGCCCTGCGTTCCGATCAGTTGGTAAATACCGGGGCTTTCTCGCTTCGATTCGATGGTGCTCACGCCCAGCGATGTGATGTCGATGATTTCACCGGTGGAGCCGAGAATGTTGATAGCTGCACGAGTCGTCATTTAAATAGCCTTCAGTGTGCCGTCGGCGGCGCGGGTGGTGTTACCAGAGTGGTAGAACTCAACCCATGGGGAGAACGAGCCACCATATTGATTGCGCATCATGTATCGAGGATTTGGAGACGATGAAATCGCCTCTTGGGTCTGGTACCCGGGCGCGGCTGTTGTGAGCCGGACATGCGGGAACACACCAGCGGGCACGTTCTGACCCCCGTTGGAGTAGAGATAGATCCCTGAGCGCCCCAACAAATTCGCGTCACCCGATGCAGACTGGGCCAAGGAGTTACCACCGTTCCAGCCCAGGGCACCGACCTGCAACACTTTACCTGCCCCGTAATCCTCGGGAGAGCTTGTGAGGTTTGCAGTCGCTGCGGTCCCCAGCCCCAGGGCTGTACGAGCACCCGCTGCAGAGTTTGAGCCCGTGCCGCCATTGGCAATCGGAGCAATGCTTACGCTGGACAAAGGCCCCAACCCTGCCAAGGTCGCGCCCCATTGCTGAACGATCGCCCTCACCTGGTCAGCCAGGTCTTTGACATACCCCTGCATGGGCGCGAGCGCATAGCCGCCGGCAGCGACGGTGGGCCCTTGATAGTTTGGAGAAATCGACAAGGCCGTATCGCTGGCGATGTTGGTGACCTCATACCACGCACCATCCGGGCCGCGAAACGCATCACCCGTTCGTGCGTTCGCAATAAAAGCCGTGCCCGTTCCGATAATGGCGTTGCTGTTGTTGGTGGTTTTAACAGTCCCGGCTTTATACCAAGGCATAGGCTACTTCCTTAATCATTGTAGTAACGCTCAATTGGAAACTTACATACCGGTATCGAAAAGGCCGAGCCTGCTGTGCCTTGAAATAGACCGATATCGGTACGATTTAAGTTAGTTAATATTTTAATCACAGGGGCGCCGCCCTCCCTGATCCTTAGCCCCGCATAATCCACCGACCCCATGAACCATGCATTACCCCGATCCACACTGGATATACTGATAAAGTCATCGTGAGCCAAAGGTAGGTTGCTATTAAAAACAGCTACCAGCCCGTAGGCGACTTGGGGAGGCACATAGGTCCAGTTCTTCGTAAACTTACCGAACCTCACTACCCTGTCACTGGATGTATAGACTACCCCCTCTTGAGCGTCGTATATCTCAAGCCCATACTCATCAACACTCTTTTTATCAGAGTATTTACACGATACATATTCAAGGTTGAAATTTTGCACCACCCCACCGCCAAGAGCCGCACTCACTACGCTAAAGCCTGTCCAGTTACCGGGACTTCCGAGCACCCTTGTATAAAACGATAACGCCGGGTGGGATGCGGAAATGCACCTGACAAATATTTGAGGCGGCTCTTGTGTCTGGATCGGTTTTACAAATGTAACTGCCCCATACCCCTCACCATCTGAGTAGCGAGACAGTATCTGGAAATTCCCTCTCTCAGAAAACACTAAGGTTTTATAATCGCTGCTGATTACAACGGAACCGCCGTTATTTGTCGCAGACAGGCCGTAGCTCATTAAATAACCCTCACCACTTCGACAACACTTTCAACCACTTCGGACTTCCACTTGAATATCCAATCCCCCTTGTAGTCTACTTCAAAGTAATTGCCATACGTGATGATCCCTATCTGCGTTCCACCGAGGTCTTTGTAAGTCGGCACACACCCCCAGTACGCCTGCCCCGCACCTTGTGGGTACGGGGAGTACGCTTTGGGTGTAATGGTCACGAAGCATGTGGCGGGATCATAGCCATCCACATTAATGAGGATGTAATCACCCCTAATGCCAAGCCCACCACTTCGACTTGCAGGGATGGTCATGGTGGCCAGTCTCTGAATGGTGAAATCCTCCATCCCCAGCGTCTGCACGCCTTTCGCATCGAGCACTTCTAACCCATAAATCATGACTTCAGCCTCCGGCCTTCAGTAGCGTTAGATTCCCTGCCCGCAGACGAACGCTGTCATCTTCATCCTGCACAAGCAGTCCGTTGTTATTGAGCGTCGTAGAGCCGCCTGCTCCAGGGCTGCGCAGGGTCAGCATTCCTTGTGGAATATTGATTTCCAGCAACGGCAAGCCCTTGGCATTCAAAGCGCTGGATCGCAGCGTCATCCCCAGCACCAGGTTCTGAATGAACGCCGTATCGATCATCGCGTAGTTGATGAACACCTGACCGCCCTGCACCACAAAGGGTGTTCTGAGCTGCCCAGTGACTTCGTCGATGATGGCGAAGCGTTGCGCAAAGGCCAGAATCTCCGAGGTGTCCCCATCAGAACCCAGCGCGAGACCCGCCATGACCTTGCGCCCGCCCACGATGGTTTCGGCCTTGATCGTGGTTTGGGCCGACACCCGCCCATTCACATCGACCACGGCCTTGCTGACCTGCTCCACGGAAGCCGTGGTTTGATTGAGGTTGACTTGCAGCTGCTCAGTTTTCATCGCCAAGGCTTCTTCCGCCGTAGCGCGCACCTTTTTCTCCAGCGCGAAGTTGGCTGTTGAGCTCCAGGCTTCCAAAGCACCCGCCAAATCCCCCTCGCCTGTGTCACTTCGCGCGTCTGCTCGTAGTGATTCCAGGCTGCTGGCCGTTGCTACAACCGCCCCATCTATACGAGATATTTCACCGCTGAGTGTTTCCAGCGCCTGAGTGTTACCCGTCACGCCTGAACCGACATCGCTCAGCTCGCCTTTCAGTTCCGTGATGCGCTTGGCAGCGACTGAATCATTGGTGGCCACGACCTTTTCAAGGCTCGAAAGCCCGGCCTTGTTCTCCCCGACCTGCGCACCGAACGTGGTCACACGCTCGGAAATCGCCTCGTCTTCAGTGGCCCGCACACGCTTTTCAACGGCCAGCTCAGCCGTGGATTGCCAGCTCTTGAGGGCGTCGGCCAGCTCGCCCTCGCCCGTGTCGCCCCGCGCCGCGGCCCGCAAGGCTTCCAGCGATGACGCAGACGCCGTGACCTTGCCGTCGAGATCTTTGATGCTGGTGGTGTTCTGGTTGACCTGAAAGGCCAGGCCATTGGCGGTTTCGAGGATCTCGCCGATGTCCTTCCAGTAGGCCGGGTTGGGCGGCGGTGTATCGAGTGGTACGGCCTGCAGCGCCTGATAGATGTGCCGTCCTTCGCGGGCGTTTTCGCCGGTCTTGTAGGTCAGTTTTGGGTCGTAGATGAAGGTGTCGACCAGGCCTTCGACCTTGTCGCCCAGCTCTTTAACCTGCTCAGCCAGCTCCTTGACCGAACCCGGCCCGTCACCGGTGATGAGCTCGATGTCCTTCTTCAACTCCGGGTAAAGCGCGCCCGTGCCGATTTTCCCCGCAAAGTACTTCTCGTACTCCGTCTGGTCCGAACTCGGCTGGCCATTGACCCCGAACTTCTCCGGAAACCACGGCCCGACATTGCCGGTGCGGTCCACCAGCCGCGCCCAGAAAAACAGGCTGGTCCCGGGCACGATGTTTTGCAGTTCGTGTCGGGCCTGCGGGTAGGCGTAGTCGCCAAGCTTTATTGCGGACTGCAGGTCATTGGCCTTGTTCTGCCAGATCTCAGTGCGCTGGGTGTCTTCGGCGCCAGGTGGGAAACCCCAGTTCAGGCGGATGCCGTAGACCAGGCTTTCTGTGGTCAGGTGTGTGATGGCAGGCGGCAAGCCTTCCTTGCCTTTCAATTGCGTCAGTTGCGAGTTTCTCCAGATGGACGAAATTTCAAATGCACTGACCGCACGCACCCGAGCCAAATAAGCGCCAGCGTAAATACCAGGTACCTCAACACTGGATGAGCCGGTGCGCTGCACCTTGATCCAGTTGCCATTGTCTTTACGCCACTCCACGTCATAGGCGACTGCGCCGGGTACCGACGCCCAGGCAATGGTCATGGTGGTCACGGCCAAGCCTTGGGCAACCGACGAACTCGACGTCAGCGCCACGCTGGCCGGTGCCGGAACCACAGTGATTGGGATTACGCTGATCGGGCGCTCTTCCAGTCGGGCCCCAGTGTCGATATGCGCGAACTTGCTCGGGTCGTACTGCACGGCCGAGATTTCAAATACGCCAGGCTCCGGCCGCGACACGCTGGTAACCCGGTAAAGCGGTACCGCCAAATCATCGGCATCCAGGCACCAGACCAGCTCGGATTCAGGCGCAACGGAGTAAGCCGTGGTCACCGTGAGTTTGCGGCCGCTGACCAGTTGAATGGTTCGGCCCTCACACTTGCCGTCGGGAAGGTTGAGAATCAGACGGTCGCCTGGCTTGGCCGAAGTGTCGCGATCCAGCGTGATGACCTTGCCTGCTACAGCAGACACAAGCCCGCCAACCGGCCGCCCGGCAATCAACTCGTCTGCAATCGGGATGACATAACCCGGCAGCGGAATGCGCCCGGCCAAGCCGGTCCTGAACGTAACGGCGCGGTCTTTGGCATTGGTCAGCAGCGCCCACTTACCCCGGCGCTGCGCCTCGGATTCACGCGTGCAGCCAATAGCGCTGATCTCCAGCGGATTGTCGCCGTAGCGGCGCTGCAACTTGCTGTCGGTTACCGCCGTGACGTCAGTGTCGTAGTTGTTAGCCGGGTTGTCGTAGCTGATCAGTGCCCGGCTGTAACGGGTGCGCTCCGAGGCGCTGGCATAGGTGAACTTGCCATCGATCACGTTGGCGCGGGTGTAGGCGAAGTCGAAGTCAGTGGCGCGTGGCATATCCGACAGCGAAAACACCTGGCCCTGCGCCCAGTAGGTCATGCCGCGGTAAATTGCAGAAATATCCCGCAGCAACGTCCAGGCATCCGCCTTGCCTTGCAGGTTCAGATTGCAGATAAAGCGCGGCTCCATCCCGCCTTTGCCGTCTGGTACCAACTGATCGCAATACTGAGCAATGCGGTACAGCTCCCACTTATCGACCTGCCATGGCTTGATGCGCCGGCCAAGGCCGAAGCGGTCGTTGACGGTGACGTCGTAAGTCATCCAGACCGGGTTATCGGTCCATGCCTGTTTGAACGTGCCGTCCCAGATACCGCTGTAGCTCCGGGTGCGCGGATCGTAATTGCTTGGTACCGACATCTTGCGTGCATCACATTCAATCGTGACCGCCGGGATGTTGCGGAACTGCTCAGCCGAAAACTCAATGTAGAGCAGCGCGGTGTTCGGATAGCGCAGCTTCGCATCGATGACCTCGGTGAAGCCCGCGATCTGCATGGTGTCGGCGATTTTGTTGTTGTTCTGGTTGGCGGTTAGGCGCGTGATCCGCAGCAACCAGCCGCTCACAGCTTTGGGCAAGTCGATGCGCCGCGTGCGCTCGTAAACGCTTGTGGTCTTCCCGTCTACCGCTTCATTCAGCACCTCTTTGTAAGCACCGCCATCGGTGGCCACTTCGATCTTAAATTCGATCCGGTAACCGTTGATGTTTCCACTGGCATCAATCGATTGCAGCATTGGCCAGGCAAAGCGCAGACGCACAGCAGAAAGCTGGGTATTGCTGATCGCCCTCACCCACGGTGTACCGCTGCGCAGCTCAATGCCCAAGGTGGTCTCATTCTCCACCGATGGAATGCCTGGGATGTAAGGCTGCTCAACGGAGCCAGTACGCCACTCCCACTTAACATTCGGGAAGTTGAGATTGCCTTGCTCGTCCTGCAGCGGGGTATTGTCGAGAAAGATGTTTTTGGCCGTAGGCGTTCCGTCAAATTCGCCCTCACCCACAGCAATCAGCATTTTCGCCAAGGCAATAGAGCGCAGGCTGTCCGGGGCTTCGGTTGGGGTCTTCGGCTTGTCTGATCCGCCCTTGGCGCCGTGGATATCGATTAACTGTGCTGCGCCCATGCTTTTCTCCAGGCAATAAAAAACCGCCTCATGGGCGGCGTGGCGTTCGGTAGTGTCTACATCTGGTCTTCGGCATAGATCGCAGCACTGATGATTGCCCCACCCCAGCGCCGACGGCCGTAGCACAGTGAGACCGGATTGCCGGAGGCTGTGGTGTTCTTGGCGCTGCCGAAGGCGTAGCCGGGGGTGTTCTCAGGCGCTGCGCTGGTCTTCAAACCGCCGGCCTGGGGACTGAGCATTTGGATCACGCCTCCAAGCGCAAGAGAAGCGCCCATCATCATCATTCCAGAAGTAAACGGTGTGGCAGTACCGCCAGAGGCATAAGTCAATACCGCCCCTACCGCTAGCAAAACAACACCCACGACTGTTTGAAGCACACCACCACGCTTACTCCCGCAGATAACCGGAGCAATACGAATATCTCCAGTTCCGCCGTAGCTAAGCTCTTTTTCTTCGAGATTCTTGCTTCCGCGAAATATAGCGAACTCGATGCCTCTCGATTTTGCATTTGAGATGAATCGCTCAAAACCAGGAATCTGGACGCAAAGAGCTTTAATTGCCTCGGCGGGCGACCTGACGGAAAGCCTGAAAGATCGCCCAAACTGGCGGAGCTGCCCATACAACAAAATCGTAGTCATGGGCTGATATTCGATAGCGAGTGCGGCCATTACTTTTCTCCAGATAATAAAAAACCACCCGAAGGTGGTCTGCATGCCTGATCTAGCGGTCACATGGATGTCGGCCTGATATCAAGGCCGACTTGGGTGTCACCGCCTATCCTGAATTTTTTAACGCTTCCGTCCTGAACAATTGTTGACTGCTCCTTTCTCAAACTACCCCAGCCGCACGTTCCTCCGCTGCGCTCATCACCAGACAGCCCAATTAGGTGCTCTCCGGATGGGACGTACAAGCGAACCACCTCTCCAGTATCGATGCGCGCTGAAAACTTACCATCGACTAATACTCCTACGTAGCACGCACCACCTACAAATCCTGTATCTCGCGTGACGATAACCGTCCCGTGCGGTCCAGATGGCTTTTTCGAGAATGCCAAAACCCTATCAGCCGGCACAGGCTTGGCCTTGTCCGCCGACACTTGAGATGTCGAGCACCCCGCCAGCGCAACCAGGGCCATCGCCCCTATGAATAATTTCATGTCGTTCCCTCGTTGATGTGTGGCGAGACTTTATCACCAACGAGAGAGCAACACGAAAGCCCCGCATGGGCGGGGTTCTTCGGGTTCGTGGGAGGCTAGGCTGCGTCGAGGCCGAGCGTGAGCTGCAATTGGTCTCGCCAGTAATCAACGTCATGCACAAGCTTCGGTTTTTTCCACCGAAACTTTGAAAGCTCTTTTCCGCTGAGGCTGGCAATGCTCTGAGCGTCGTTCAGGGCCTTGCATGCCCGGTCAAATTGTTGCTTTTCGTTGAGCTCGCCACGCAGGAGCGCATCAATATGAAGGTCAGCCCAGACCGCAAAGTCGTCATCCAGCCATCGGGCAAACGCAACCGCAAGCTTTGGATGCAGCCAAGTACCGGCGCGACCACGAACCCGGGAAGCCTCGACCATTTTGAAGTCCGAATTGCGGACATCAAAACCGAGGTGCCGAGAAAGCGCCGCCATGTAGTTTTTCGTGCTGGCCAGCTCTAGCCACTTGATTGGCTTCTTCCCGTAACGCGCCGCCACTTCAGTGGCATTGATCCAGCCATCACTATTGAAGCTGACGGCCTGCCCCTCATAGTGGAACGGAATAATTCCTGTATTCATGCCGCCACCTCCGCACACATTGCGCCTGGAGCGCCAGGGTTAAAGCCGTCCAGAGGCATCAGCGTCTTCTCGCTGACCGAGTAGCGCTTGCCCTCGACCAGCATCAGCCAGTTTTCTTCGACCTTGCGGATCAGTTGGCCGGAGCGCCCGACCAGATTTGGCCGCTCCAGGGAAAGGATCAAGGCGCGGCCGCCAGCTTTGAGGGTGAAGTTCATGCTGCCTCTCCCGAATCAACCGCGTAGCGATGCGGCTCTTCGACGACACGATTCAAACCGGTGACAAAGCTGCTGATCCCCCTCAGCTTATTGCGGTAGGTCGCGAGCTCCCATTGGGCGGCGTCGACAACGTAACCGGCACGCTGAAGCTCGAAGATGATCAGCTCGCAAAGCGAATCGTGGTGGTAGCCGACATCCTCAAGCCGAACATCCAGCCATGCCCGACCATCGCCACGATCCGTCAGCATCCCCTGGCGACGGCCGGCGAGCGCCTGAATCGGGAAGTGAATGTTCAACCGCTCAGATTTTGGCTCGCGCGGAAGGTATTCGCCCTCAAGCACCACATAAGCGGCGATGAAGTTACGCGCAGAATCCAGCTGATCGGCTGGGATGTCCGCTGCCGACCGAACGCCGAATGCGGCGTGGGTCTGTGCCCAGATCTTTGCGGTAGCGCGGCGCTGAGCTGGAGCAGGGAGATTAGAAACCTTCCCCTTCACCACGGCTCCGAGCATGTGAAATCCGTCCGTGCCGATGGTTTGGCCGAGAACGGTCATCGCCTGATCGGGACCGCGATGGTTCACGGCGCGACCTTCATTCCAGTACGCCCACAGCGCGTCGTCGCACTCGTCCTGATAAGCCAGCACGTTCTCGCGCAGATCGGGACGGACCTTGCTCGCGTGAATCGACATAAGCCAGCCCGGAAGCTTTTTCAATGGCAAGCACGCCATTTCGTACTGCTTACCATCAAATCCAGTTGTCACCATCATGGTGATAACTGAAGCAAAGCGTCCAGCCATCAGCTTACGGTGCTGGGTTTGCCAGGCCAGGCCCATCCCCTCTACTACTGGCTTCATTGGCACGAAAGGCTGTCCGTCGCGCTCAACGAGTAACAGCTTGGTCGAGCGGAACGGGATGACATTGGATTTCGCTACAGCTGTGCTAATATCGCTCATGACGATTTCTTCCTGGTAGTTGATCTCGTTAACCAAGACCTCAGCGCCTGCCAGCACTGAGGTTTTTTTATGCCTGTTTGATTTGCTGTTCATCCTTCCGCTTCGCCTCCTCAATAAGCCCTAGAACAACGGCTTGCATGCTATGGAAGCCAGCTTTTGCCTTCCGCTCGACCCAGTCTTTATGTTCGTCGGGCAAACGAAGCTTGAATTGCGCTTTTGGTCTCAATGCTAAATCCTCCGATGGACCCAATGGGTGCAACACAAGTAGAACCCATTGGGTCCGTTTACGTCAAGACCCATTTGGTCCATTATTTCAAAATGAATAGAACAGACCCCCAATTCAAGCTTCGGATACCCGTCGAACTCAAGGAAACCCTTGACGCAAAGGCGGACGAGAACTCGCGATCGTTGTCCAACGAGATGCTTAAACGCCTTGAGGTAACGATTGAACTGGACGAGCTGCTAGCCGTCAGTGGCGGCTTTATCTATGCCGCTGGGGTCTTGGCCAACTTGATCAAAGAGAACCAGGCACTTAAATCAGAAAGGGATGAGTTCAGGTCTCTTGTTAAGAGCGAATTTTCAAAACTACTCGATGAGCGAATAGATCTTCTTGAGTCCAGGCTGCTCAGCCTTCCAGGCTCGTCCTTCGGGAAAGCTGTTGCGAAGACTAAGACCTAGCCTCCCCCAAGCCCGGCCCGCTGGGCTTTTCTCGCCTGTACCAATACTCAGAAACGAAAAAGCCCAGCGGTTAGGCTGGGCGTTCTGGCACACGGCAAAACGGTTTTATGGGGGGCCGGCTGAAATCCACTCAGGAGACGGGAAATATTTTCCGATATCCTGCCTCTCTGTTTCAAAGAAAACGCCCAACCCCCTTACAAGGTCCGGCTGCTCCATGAACGAGTGCCCAGGATCAAGAATAGTCAGTAACAGATAAGGGTTATGCTTCATCTCACCAAGCTGCCCATATACGAGCACTCGGTTTGATGTAAATCGCTGAGGGTCTGTAATCCCACGGCGTATCCCGCGGTCCCACTCTTGGGAGACGGAAGGCTCTTCCAGATGAACCTTCCTCAAGCCCATATCAACTAGACTCTTCGGTTTCTTAAAAGCTGAGTCTTTACCGAACGTATCGCCTGGCCCAATACCACCTTCGCGCCATAGCTTAAATTCGGAAACGAGGGAAACCGCTTCCTGTCGCGGTATCAGAAGAGTGAGCCTCCTGCTCAGGATGACTGCTGTCATTTAGCGCCGGACTTCTTACCCAATTCAATCAGATAGGCGGCACTATCCTGAGCAATGTAATCAAGCGTGGCTTGATTGAGAAAAGCAGGGCGCTGACGGGCCATCTTGCGCTCGTAGGCGCTAAGCGTGGATTTCTTTCCATCCAACCGGATTTCAGTATTTGTCATTTGATTCGCCCTACTTGGGTCGATAGCGTTTCAGCTGCCTATTCGGCTTTGTAGCTGGTGTCAACCAATTATAACGTTTGCCCAACCATTTACAACCGTAAACAAGTATTCGCAACCTTTTGCAAGGATCTATTCGGATTATCATTCAGGGTTGAATGCTGTTTTGTGCCTCAGGATCAAGCGTGTTCTGTCTAAGTATGGCCCCCCGTAGACGATGATCTCGGAAGGCCTGCCGTACAGGTGGTGTAGTAGGAACGGGCCAGGGCCGAACGTGCCTGACTCTTCACCCGGCAGCACCGGATCCGTGCCGAGGTAGATCCCGGCATGGTTTGGGTGAGCCGTCCGCCCGACCTGCATAACAATCATGTCACCGCGCTGCGGCCGGTCGACGCGAACGAACCCGGCCGCCTCGTAGTTCGCCTCGTACAGGCTGGCGTTCTCAGCACTCTCCCACCAGCCATCGGCGCGCTGGAAGGCTTCGAACTCCAGCCCCCACTCACGCTTGTACCAGTCAGCGCACACCTGCCAGCAGTCCCAGACACCATGCACGAAAGGCCTATTCAGCAACGGCGTGCTTCCGGTCGGGGTAATGCTGCGCAGATCCGCCTCGGGCCAGCTCAGGATGTGCCAGGGCAGCCCCGTCGCCTCGCACATGGCCAGGTCGCGCGGTGACGGTCGGCTGGTAGCGTCCGGGTGGGAGTGAACAATGCCAATCACTTCGCCCAAGTCTTCCGCGGCGGCGTAGTCCTCAGGATCAAGGCGAAACTCTTCGTTCGGCTCACTGGCAATGTTCCGGCACGGGAAGTACTGCTGCTTGCGCCCAATTGCCAGCAGCAGGCCGCAGCTTTCTTTGGGGTATTCGGCAGCTGCATGCGCAGCAATCGCGCTCAGTATGTGTTTGCGCATGATCAGCTCCGGGCAATCAGTGACACAGCGGGGAATCCGCCGTGGGGAAGCTCTTCGTTTTCGCCGAAGCGTAACTTGCAGGACGACAGGCAGCCTTTGCAGATGTCCTTGCTGGGATCGTCTGTTGGGACGTCCTCATCATCGAACATCTGCCTGCCGGTGTAGCCACAGTTCGGGCCACGATAGCCGCCGGTCATTGCCCAGTGGCAGAAAGTCGTCATTTGGCGCCCGGGCAAGCCGTGGTTGTCGATTTCGCCAGGCGAGGACAGTTCCCATTGCACCTGTTCGCCGTCTTCACCGGTTTTCTGGTCGATAAACCAGATTTCCAGTGCTTCTTGCGTCGGGTCGGCCGTGGGATTGCCTTCGGGGAAGTTCTCGGCATCCAGGTACTGCGCCAGTGTCTCGCGTACGGTGAGTTTGAACTTGAGCAGGTCTTCAAAAGCCAAGCACAGCGCCGTCACCCGGCCGTTGATGTTGCCTGCTATGAACGTAGGCCGAGTGGCTGTGCCGTCGCTGTCAGAGCCAATTCCTTCAATGTTCACGGGCCACGCAGCGTATTCGTTGCCCTGCCAGAAAATCGACTTGGCAGGCAGATCTTCGTCAGAGCCTTGATAGGCCAGCAATTCATCCGGGGTATGTGGAATGGCATGCCCATGAAAGCGCAGGTAATCCGCGCCGTATTCAGTCCCGTCGATTTCGAACAAGCGAATTTCGCCGCCGGGTTCCAGTTTCTGGATGTCCGTGATTAATGCCATGTGAGGATTACCTTAGGGGTGAAACACTTGCTCGAAGGTGGCCGACAGGGAGTAGGTCAGCCCGCCACGGGGTGAAGGCTTGTAACCGTTGCACTTGTAAAGACCCAGCTCGCCCAGTGGCGGTGTCCAGAGGAAGGCTTTCGCCCCTTGGTGCCGATCCAGAAACGCCATAATGGCCTTGATTCGGTCCTTGGGGCCGGTGTGCATAAACGGCCAGGACTGGGATTTGTTGTTGATCCCGTCCGTAGTCGTCTGCGCGTAGCCGTCGCCGAATTGCTTGGTGCGCACGCGCTGTTTGATCTCGCCTTCGCCCTTTTCGGTTTGCCAGGTGAATGTTTCGATTGCCATAAATCATCCTTTTACGTTTCGGCTGCTGACCCCGCCTTGGCGCCACGACTTGGCGATTTCTTCCTTGGCCACGACGCGCATCCGGTCTTGCATGTTGCGCTGGAAAGCTTCGGTATCGAGCTCAGCCCCATCCGGGCGGCCTGACTCTTCGTCGGTCATCACCATTAAGGGCATGTTGAAGCTCAGGGAAGTACCGCCGCCCCCGCCGCCCACAGCCATTACGCCGAGTTTGCCGTTAGCTGTGCGGGTCAGTGGCATGATTGCTTCAGGCCCGGCTTCGGCGAATACGCCCGCCCCTTTCGCGAACGCAAACATTTGCGGTGAGTCATGCACCTGATTGCTAAAGCTCGAAAGGCTTGGCGAATCGTAAACACCGCCCTTGGCGTTCGCTACCGGCGTCAAGTTCTCGCTGAATCCCGTTATGCCGCTATTTGAACCGCCACCGAAGTACGCGCCCAAAGCAGACCCCGCAATACTACTCAACAGTCCTGAAGCCGCTTGCCGGGTCGCAATCCTTGCCATGTCCGCCAAAATTGACTTGGTGAAGTCCGCAAACGAAAGCTTCCCGGTCATGGCGAAGTTAACGACCGCATCTTCCATCGAGCTGAACGCGTTGCTGAACAGGCTTTTTGTTTGCCCTGCCACATCCCGGGCACTGTCCATGTAGTTCTGGAAAGCGGCCGTTGCCCCGTTGCGCCAATCACTTTGAGCGGCCGACATCTGCTCATAATTGCTGAGCGTGGTCTGCGCAAGGTCGGATTCGCTTTTATTGATGGCAGCGAGCTTCTGGTTGTACTCGTCCGCACTCATGTTGCGCGCGGCGTCGGCTTTGTCCCGGGCCAGATCTAGGCGCTGCTGGTTGGCTTGGTCAGCAATGCCATTCAGCTCACCGTTGAGGGCGTTTTGACGGTCACCCTGACCAACGCCGAGCGCGGCCCGCTGCCCCGCCTGCTGCAACGCTTGATTCTGCCGACTCAGCGCATCGGTGTAGTTATTGATCGCCAAGGTTTGCTTTTTAAGGCGCCCCTCTTGATCAATCTCCAGCACTTTAAGCTTACTGTCCGCGTCCTGCTGAGCTTTAACCATGTCAGTGCGGGCATCGGCGATCTTTTTGTCGAGTTCGATCGCTTGCGCAGCAGAGGTGGTCTTTCTGGTTTTGGCTGACTCAAGCGCTGCTATCTCGGCCTCATACGCCGCGGTGATTTCGTCTTTCTCATTGCCTATCAGGCCTGCGCGCTTCCAGCCGTACTCTTCCTGCGAAACCAAGCCAGCCTTTTGCAGTGCATCCAACTCCTTTTGGGCGTTGGTGTACTCGGCGAGGATTGTTTTGATAGCGTTTTGAGAGGCGTTGAACTCCGTCAGGTCTACGGCGCCGACCGCTCCTTTTGGGACTTTCGGGTCTTTGTACTTGTCTTTGATGTTCTGAAGGGATTTAGCCACAAACTCTGCCTGGACCAGAGGATCGTCCGGATTGGCCTTCTTCAGCACTTCTACATCACGTAGATAAGCCTTGGTGAGTTTGTCGCGCTTTTCTGCATTTGTAAGGCTGGCATCACTAATTTGCTTCAGCCGCTGCCCGGCATCTATACCTTCTTTTTGTATTCGGTTTCGCTCGCCGAGATAGCTGTTTTTGGATTTCTCCGCATCAATTTGAAGCTCGAGATAAGCCAGCTCACGCTGATCATTAGCAATGTCTCTGGTCTCAATACCAAGCGATGCTACTCGCCCGCGTCGACCCTGATTGGTTGCGAGGCGATCCCGAATGACCTGCGCCTGCTGCTCCATGGTCAGCACCCGACCGATATTTAACGTCGCATCCAGCGCGCCGGCAGCCGCATCCTTGATCCCTTTCCATGCCCGTTCAATCGTCCCGAGGTTGTCGGTAATCTGCCTGGATCGATCTTGAACCGTTTCGGCGTAGGTTTTGGTGAGAAGGTCGGTCGCTGCCGTGGTATCGCCCTGCTCCTTCAGCGCGACAATTTGCGAGTAAACCGAGGCGGTCAGGAAGTGATATTGATCATTGAGTTCTTTTGCTGCCGCCACCGGGTCCTTTGCGATTTTGACGAACTCGGCAATGGTTGCATCTACCGACCTGCCAGTAGCGTCTTCCATTGCTGAAGCTGCATCAGCTATTTCCTTGAAGCTGCTACTTGCAATCACACCACTACCTGCGAGCTTAGCCAGTATGGCTGCCGCATCGCCGATCGTGCCATTGGTAGCGCTGACCTGCAGTGCCAAGTCAGCCAATTGCCCGGCGCTGGTTCCGGCATAGTTACCGGTGAGGATCAGTGCCTTGTTGTACTCATCAGCCTCCTTGCTCCCCTGGCTATAGCCATAGATCAGTACGCCTACCGCTGCCGCTGCGGCAAGTACGGCGAGCGCCATCCCTGCCGCACCAAGCGTCACGCCACTCATTGCTGGGCTGATCGCCCCTACGGCTTTCTGTGCGTTCTCAGCGGCCTCCGCTGCTGTGTTCGAGCTTTCAGCCAGATCAGAAAGACTCTCGCCAGCTTCGCCAGCACTCTCAGCCAAATCTTGTGAGTTCACTGCCATGCCGGCCAAAGAAGCCCCTAAATCAGCGGCGCCGGAGCCACCTGAAAACAGCGACCGAAACTTCTCCTTGAGCACGGTCAGGGTGTTATCAATGCCTCCAAACGAGTCCTTGATCTGCCCGCCCTGTTGGATCAACACCATCAGCGGGTTTTGCCCGCCTGCCAGGCTGGTAAATATATCGGTGAACTGAGCTGGTAATTGACGCAGTGCCGCCTCGGTTTGCTTCGCACTCAGGCCGGTTTTCGACAACCCATCGTCAAACCCGCCAAGGCTCTTGCGCGTCGAATCGATGCGCGTCGAGTAATCCTTGAAGGTCTCTGCATCAATCAGCCCGGCCTTGCGGTATTGCTCGAGCTTGGCCTGCTGTTCATCAAGACGCCCCAGCGCTGCAACGGCAGGATTGATTTGCCCCAGAAGCTTGGCCAGACCGTCGGCCTGCACTCCGGTCGCCGCTGCTGCTTGGCGGGTGGATTGCGCTTGTTGGTCTACCGTTCCAACCAAAGCGTCAGCATCCGCCTTAAGTCGCCGGTTGAGTGCAGCAAAGTCGGTGGTGGTGGCTCGAGCCGCATCCATGGCGGCGGTATTGGTGTTTACGCTTGAAGCCAGGCTCTTCAGATACTCGCTTGAGTCCAGAGAGGCCTTGGCCATTGCAAGCAGGCGAACCTTGGCATCCTCCGTGGTTTCAGCCAGTTTGGTTTCTGCGCCCGACAAACCAGAAGCCGCCGCCGAAGCCTTGTCGAAACCATCACTGATCCCTGCTGCTGCCTTTTCAGCTTTTTCACCAACCTGAACGAGTTTTTCCAGCTCGTTATTGGCCTTGGTGACTTCGCCGGTCTGCACGGCAATCCCAAGGCTCGCAATATCGCCACTCATGCCGTCACCCTTTATTCATTTGCTCAGACATGACGAGCATGGCCTCGGCTTCCAAAACCCGAAGGTCAGGGAAGAGCTTAATTGTGTGTTTTTTGGTAAAGCCCGAGAGGCTGGCGGTGTCGTAGATCGCCGAATAATCAAGGCCGGTAGCCCCGCACGCGCCGGTGCGCCACTGCGTCGACAGGGCTTCAAAAAGCCGGAATGCCTGCCAGTTATCTGGCCAGACTTCGACGGTGTCGTCGTAGTCTGTCGAGGTCAGACCGAACAGACTGAGCTGCTCGGATGACGCCGAAGGTTCATACAGCGCGCGACCGACCTCGATCAGTTTCCCAAGCGTGCCGCTTCGAATGCACCCTGATAGGCTTTAACGATTGCATCCCCAGCGCCCGCTGACGTTTCCACCAGCGCCCGAATGGATTCTTGGCTGAGTTTGACGTCATAGCCCCAGCCAACAACCAAGGCTTCGACCTGACTCACTTGGTGCTCGATATTGGCTTCCGTCAGAGCAACGATGGTCAGCTCGGCGCCCATCTCCTTGAAGCGCACCTCATCAGCTTTGAACGCCTCCTGCCACGACAGGAACAATGCAGCCAAGGCCTTGCGGTCTCGATACTTGAACTCGAAAGGTACCTTGTCGGGCTCAGCGCCAACGCGAGGGATTTCAACGGTGACCTTGAACGTGGGGTTTTGCTGAATTTTGAACTTGGCCATGAGTGCTCCTTACACCAGATAGCGGGTCGGTTCGGCCTGCAAAGCCAGGTTAACGGTGCGAGTCAGGACGTTGTTGCGCGAGACCGTTGGCTGCTTGGAAAACGAGGTATAGGCACCGTAGAAAATGGTGTCATTGCCGGGTAGATTCAGGCGCGCAGCTTCCACCTTACGACCTGCGTCAGCGGCCTCCAGTACTTTCACGAATGGCTTGCCCGGGTCATCGGCAATGGTCAATGCCATGCTCGCTGCCGACTTGTCGGTTGGAACTTGACGACCTTGTTTGTCTTCCAGAAAAACCACGTCCGTGTACTGCTGCTCGCCGCCGGAAAACGCCACGTCAGTGACTTGCGGAATCTGCACCCACGTTTCGATCTTCTTCAGGGTTCCGCCGCCCGAGCCTGCGGGGAAGCTTTGCGTGTCCGAGGTATCGATATCCTCAAGAGTGATCGACACCGCTGTTGCGGCCTTAACACGTACAACGCGCCCATTGAGGGTGCTCCAGCCGGACTCAACCAGCACGATATCGCCCACCTCCAGATCGGCGTCTGCGACCGTGGCCACGGCTTCAGTCGCGTTACTGATTGCAGTGAACGCCAGAGCAGCGGCATAGGTGGCGGCATGCTGGAATGTTCCGCCGTTGGGGAGTTTGTAGCCCATGGTTTTTACCTCTCTCAGAAATAACAAAACCCGCTCAAGGCGGGTTCGGGGTTTGCCCAATGGGCGGGATTAGTTGGTGTCGGCGCGATATGAAAACGAAACAGGTACCGTGTAAACGGAATCGCCCGTGATACCTGGGCCCGGATCAACGGGCGACATGGTGATCACAGTGACTTCACCTTTCGTATTTCTGGCATAGAGCGGAAACAGGCTTGTCAGCGCAGAAACGAGTGGATTGGTTTCGAACTTCCCAGTGCCCGCCGGGGCAATGATGCTTACCTGAAACACGCCGGTGTAGAGCCGGTGATCGCCACCGAGCGTGTTGCTCGCGGTATCACCCGGGATCGTGAACGCGCGAAGGTAGGTCTCACCCGCCGCCGGCGTGTAGGCCTTGTTCTCGAAAACAATCTTCAGCTTCTCCGACCTGGCAGCGTTCCAGGCGATGAGCTTTGCCTCGTAGATCGAAGCGATGATTGCGTGTGACATTCGGAAGCCCTGTATGATTGCTCTGTGCAGCTAGGGTCGCCCCCGAAAAGCCGTCTAATCACCGGCCTGCTGCACTCCATTAGTGATTACCCTCTGTGATGGAGAGCAAAATGAATGAGATATGGAAGCCTGTTCCCGGCTACAACAACGCCTATGAAGCGTCTTCGTTCGGCCGCATACGCTCAATCGACAGAGTAGGATTGGGCCGTTTTCGCTCCGGGAAGCAGGTCGCGCGCAAATTTTCAGGCGTGGTACTCAGTCCCAGGATTAGCAATTCCGGATATCTACGCTGCCTGATGGCGGGAAAAACGGTGAGCGCTCATCGAGTGATCGCAGAAGCATTCATCGCTAACCCCTCCGCACTGCCTTGCGTCAATCACATAGACGGGTGCAAGACAAATAACCAGCCAGCAAATCTGGAATGGTGCTCCCACAAAGAAAATACGGCACATGCTCACTCAACAGGGCTTCTGGTTCCCAAAACGTGCCAAGAAAGCCACGCAGCCAAACTCACAGATAATCAAGTTCGAGAAATTAGGAACCTGATGCAAGAAGGCGTTTCTCAGCGCCAGATTGCTGCAATGTTTGGCATGAGCCAGCGCGCTATCGCTGCTATTAGCACGGGCCGGTCTTGGGCAAACCTTGCATGACGCACAGACTCATACCTGGTTGTTCCTGATGGCCTCCAGCACGATCTGCTGGAAGCGAGCTACGGTTACCCGGACCATACCGCCGGGCGCCTGGGTCGAATGGCCGAACTCCAGCGGGATGGCATAACCGAGACTGTTGGTGATGTAGCAGGTGTCGCCCGCCTTGAATTCAATGGCGCCGGCCGTAATACGTGCCGTTGACTTGGTGCCCGTAGGGTCGACCTCTTCTGTCGTGGCGCTGTTCGGTGTACCGATGCTGAACATCCAGTTACCGCGGAACCTGCCGCCGACGTAGCCCTCCGGTGCGACGATGTCCATGCCGTCGTGCACCTTGCGCCCTGGCCTTAGCCTGCCCGCCTTTGTGAGGTTGGCCGAGTCGCTACGCAGCGCGCTGTTGTGGTCGTCGACGGCCTTGTTGTACTGGGTCGCTACAGCGTTATGCGCCCAGATCTCCGGGTTACCCACTGGAGACATGCGAATCAGGCTGCTGCCCACCTCGATGATGATCTCGCGCAGGCTTGCGTCGAGGGCTTCGGTAGCCTGGGCGGCAAACGCAGCGAGGCTCAGAGCGAAACTGCCCGACTGGCCGGCGCCTGCCCTACTCATGACCGCACCTGCAATTCATACAGG
Source organism: Pseudomonas lundensis (assembly GCF_001042985.1). GTDB lineage: Bacteria > Pseudomonadota > Gammaproteobacteria > Pseudomonadales > Pseudomonadaceae > Aquipseudomonas > Aquipseudomonas lundensis. The sequence goes on along the minus strand of NZ_JYKY01000007.1, from coordinate 119,818 downwards.
ATCGGCGTGCCGGCGGGGTTAACCTCTTTCAGTGGCGGAACGATTGACCAGGTGCGCCCTTGGACGACCACCTTGTCGAGCAGGCCGGGCACCCACTCAAGTCCCTGGGCAGCGATCTTGAGCTTCTTGTCACCCTGCCGGATGAGACTGTTGTTTTGAAATTCTTGGCCGGTGAAGTCGAGCAGGATGCCCTGGGCGATCTGTTCGACAGTTGCCCCCGGAGCTTCGCCGCCCGTCTCTGGGTCGTACTCACCCGGCTCCGTCTTGCTGATGGTCACGGGCTGGCCGAACTCTGTGATCATCTCCAGAGCCATCGCGGCCATTTCGTCGTAGAATTCCATAAATCACAACCCAAGGAAGAATGATGAACTACCAGAAAATTTCTGACGAGCTCAAAGCCCGTATAGCTGCCATACCCCGACCGTCCTTGCCAGGGCAAAACCCGTCGATCGAGGACAAATTCACTGCTAGAAAGGCTTTAGTCACTGCTATTTCGGCTACCGACTACCCCTTCATTGCGGAGAGAGCCGGATCTAGAGTGGTGCCACTCTGCGCGCCACTCAGCTTTTCAGACTTGGCGGATGCCGCGAACGCTATCGAGAAAGGGCGTGACGGGATGATGGATTACTTTGGTGATGACATGACTGGCGCAATGCTCGATTACTGATCAGGCTCTTACCGAAAACAATCCTCGCTTCTGCAGATAGTCGGCAAACTGCGTGACGCTTGGACGATTTGGAGCAGCCGGCATCAGCCGGTTGCTGGTCGACGGAATCGCCGCGTACTGTCGCGTCACCGCGCCCTCGACGCGATCCAGCAGCACTGCACCCTTGCGCTTCTCCACCGGGTCAATGTCGTCCTGGTGAATCTCAGCGGCCAGGGCCATCTGCCCGTACTGGATGCGGGCCGGCAGGTAGTTGTTCGGCTTGATCTCGTGATCCAGCAGCACTTCCCGGCGCGGCCATGACAAGGCCTGCTCGCTATTCATCTTGCGTCCCCTCCAGGTCATGCCATCCATCGCCAAGGCGGCCCGGCGCAGCAGCGCTTCCTGCTCGGCAACACCTGCAGGGATGACCGTGCCAAACTTCACGGCATACAGGGCCAGGTCCTCGGCGCTTGCATAGCTTTCGGCGTCAGGAAGACCTTGCCCGGTCTCGATGATGAGTGTCATGCGTCAACTCGCTGGAATGGTTTGTAGATTGGCCGCCGGGTGACCGACAGCCAGCAGTATTACTCCTTGGTCAGCTCGGCGACGAGCTTTTCCAGGGATTCTTTGGAGGCGTTGCCCCGATACTGAATCTTGGCTTCGTCGAGCTTTGCTTTCAGCGCCGAGATTTCACCGGCCTCATCAGCTGGCGGCGTGAGAGCAGACTTCTTCAGCGCTTCAACCTCGGCGCGCAGCGCGTCGACAGTCAAGGCCAGGCCGTCACGTTCAGTGGTCAACTCACCAACCGAAGCATGAATGGTGCCCAGCACATCAAACAGGCGTAACGCCAGTTCCCCAGACTCTGGACGGTGGATTTCGCCAGCCTCCAGGCCGTCGACCAGCAGAACCATTGCGCCACTCTCGTCTTGCAGAGCGGCAAGCAACTGAGACAGCTCTCCAGATGCCACCGCCTGCGTGCCGACAACAACAGGCTCTGGCAACGCAACCACCTCAACATCGACGCCAGCATCTTCGTATGCCGTGACGATTTCGGGATAGTCACCTACCACGGTCACTGCCGTTGCATCGCGCTCAATACTGCGGAATAGGCCCGGGACGCGGTAACGCTTGCCAGGCTCAAAGCCGTCAAGCTGGTTTGTATAAACGAGTTCCATCGGAATCTCCGTGGCGGCCATCGCTGGCCGCTTCCTGGGGTGGTTATCAGCCGCCGACTGGTGGCGTGGTGGTGAGGTTGATCATCACGCCGGCGGTGACCTTATTGCTGTCCGAGTGCTTGACCCAGTTCGCAGCAGAGCCGACGGCCGCCAGGGTTGGGTTGGTGCCGCCGGTGGTTTCCTTCCAGCTGTAACCCAACACATCGATGTTGACGGTACCCTCAGCGCGGTAACCGATAGCCAGGTTTTCCTCGTCGTTCACGTCGTACGAACGGAAACCCGGGGCCTGTGATTCGGTGATGACCACGGCATTCGGCAGCAGGCCGAAGATCGCATCCACTGGCGCCTTGTCGGTCACCAGCACCGGCTTGCCCAGGGTGCCAGGCAGGCCGCCGTAGATAACGACGCCCGCTTCTTCGTAGACTTTGTTCGCAATCGCTTCATCAACGATGTCGAAGTAAGCCGACGAGTGCATGACCCACAGCGCGATGCGACCGAACTTGTCACCGAATTTGCGCATGCCACGGGTCAGCGTCTTCTTGCCGTCGGTTTCGATGTTGGCAGACACCACCATTGCGGCGTTGGAACCGATGGCAGCCTTGAGCGCGCCGGTGGCGTACTCAATGAAGCCTTCGATGGTAGCGTCAGCGACGTCGGCGCCGATGATCTGGGAGAACTCATCTACGGCACGACCGCGACGCTTGAAAGCCTCTTCGGTGGTCTGGTACGGGCCGTATTTCCACGGAGCCTTGACGCCTACAGCTTCGCCAGCGCCGATTTTCTTGGCGGTGACCTTGCCCTCGGAGTTGACATCGCGGTGTTCCAGGCCGCCGCCGAGCTTGTAGAACGCACGCTTGCGGAAGTCGCCTTGGATCAGTTCGTTGTCGAGGACGATTGCGCCGTTGGACGAGGCGTTAAACACATCCAAGTTGTCCTGGATGCGCTCCAGGTATGCGGTTTGCGCCTCATCGTTGTAGATGATCAGGTCGCTGTTGACAGTTGTAGCCATGGGTATTTCCCCTTACTTGGGCAATGCGAGATATGCGGTTTGGCCGTGCTTGCGCTGGAAATCGCGCTTCTGCTCGGAGGTCATTTCGGAGCGCTTGGATGCAGCCTGGCCGCCGCCCCCGCCCGGGGCATGTGTCCCTGAAGCCCTTGGCCACAGGTGGGGTGCGCTTTCGCGCAGAGACTCGGCCCATTCGAGCGGAGTCAGAGGGGTCTTGCCGTCTTTGCCGAGGATGGTCTGGCCATGCTCATCGACAGCGACCGCTTCGCCCTCTTCGTTCAGAGAGAACACGCCTTTGGCGCGCAAGATGATGTCGTCGGTGGCTTCCGGCAGTGCGCCGGCCTTCAGTGCTGCACCACGCACCGAGTCGCCCAGGACTTTGCCCTGGAACTTGGCGGCGAAGGCTTCAGCCTTCTCAGCGCGACCGGCGAGCGTCTTCAGTTGCTTGTCGTGCTCACCACGCAAGCGCTCGGTGCGCTTATTGAACACCTCGTCAACCTTGCCCTCGGTCAGCAGCTTGGTTTCTTCATCCTGTCCGGCGCGGCTGAGCAGGCCTTTGACGGCGTCGATGTCGATGCCCTCAAACTGGGTTTCGAACTGGGTCAGCTTGCCGGAGGTTTCCTTCAGCTTGCCCAGCAGTTCCGAGTTCTTGGTTTTCAAGCCAGAAACGGATGCTTCAACGGCAGTCGCGATAGCGGCCTTGATTGCCGGGTTTTCCAGGTCGATTTCGTTTTCTTCTGCCACGTTGATGCACCCCTTGGGTTTGGTTTGCCCGCTTTGCAGGCAATAAAAAACCGCCCGAAGGCGGCTGATTGAATGTGTTCGGTTAGATCCCTGCTCGCTCGAAGGCCAGCGGCTCCAGCCCCTTCATCTGCACCAGAGTCAGCGGCGCAAAGTTGCGATCAAGCTGCAGCTCGGCGAAGCGCTCGACGGTCAGCCCACCCTCCCTGAACAGCTTGGCCCTGACAGGACCGATGGCGACGTCCTGGAACGAAGTAGGCTGCTGCTGGAGCCAGTGGTAGTAATCGAGGGCAGCACTGACCTGCTGTCCGCCATCAGCACCCACCGAGGCACGCGTTGCGCCCTTGGCGAACATCGCGCTGAGCTTGGTCAGCAAGATGAACGTGGTTCGGCAGTTCGGGTGGAATGGCGGCCTTGGGCCTGAATCCACCGGAAACCGGCGCTTGTCCATCGAGCGGCATAGCTGGCTGGTCTTGCTGTCCAGCGTGGCGATCATCTGGATCTCAAGCACCACATCAGTATTGGCCTTGGCCACCTCCATGCGCGCCTGGGACGACACATGCTGAATCGCGGTGTGCACGACCGTGCTGGCATTGCGGTTGGTGGTGGCGAGAACTCCATCCTTGTAGCCTGCCGCCTTGGTGCCGCGAATGTTGCGAATGATCTGGAAGTTCGTTTGCCCTTCGAAGAAGCCCTGTCGAATCGTGCCGGTGACGCGCTCGCGCTCAGCAATGGTCCAGCCCTTAATGAATGACTTCATCAGCTTGCCGCCGCCGGTGCCGCGCACACTGAGGGGGTTGGTCAACACCGCGGTGCGGATAGCCACTGCCGTCGGCGCGACCACATCCAGCGCGACGCCCACCGGCGCTGACCGGACCAGACTCGACGCCTCAAATTCAGCCTCGTAGTTGGCGATATCGATCAGGTCGAGGTTCAGTTGCAGGCTGTAGCGGTCGAAGATACCCAGCAGCAGGCTGTCGACCTCCTTCAGCAACGCTTCCAGGCGCTTCGTGTTGTATTCGGTCAGATCCGACTGGGTAAGCCGGTCGCGGATTGAGCGGTCGATCTCCTTCAGGAAGGGAGCGAACTTGCCGACCTCACCTGCCTTCAGCTTTTCGAGGAAGACCGCGTGCCGAATCGTGGCGTCAAGGACTGCTTGATTTGCCGCCATCTAATTTGTCCTCGTCGTCTAGGCCCAGGCCGTCGCCCTGCTCTTCCAGTTCGCCGTCGATTTGCTGGTCAGTGCGCTCTGGTGCGATTAACCCCAACTTACGCAAATACGAACGCAGGTCAGCCTTGGCGAAACCGCCGTTCTGCCACAGCCCAACAAGGGCAGTGATCATCTGCGGATCAGCTGTCAGCTCTACGAATTCCTGATTGATCTGGTACGCGACCTTGTCAGTCATGCCCATGTAAGCGCCGCACCACATGATGGCCCGGGTATACGCCTCGCTGACGTTTGCCACACACCCCGCAAGTACTGAAGTAGATGCTGACTGGTCGCCGCGGGCCTCGGTGGCGGTCTTGGACGATACCGAAGCCACCACCATACGAGCGCCCAGCTCAATCATCATCTGGTTTTTGTCTGCCATGGCCTCTTTGACCAAGGTGTTTGGCAACGGCTGCGCGTAAGCGAAAGAACCGCCCGCCGGAAGCAACATAGGCGCCCGGGAGCCGACATAAATGCCGTTCTTCTCCATGTGATCGCGCCACTGCTCATCAAGGCCTGAGATATAGGGCTGGGCCTGGCCGCACCAGAACACGCTGTCTTCATAGTCAGCACTGTTTCGATAGTGGCCAAGGTTGATCATGGCGATGTCGTACAAGGGCGACTCATCGATGGTCGGATCGTTGTTCTGCGCGCCGACAAAGGTAAACGGGATCTCTTTGAGGCGGCCACCTGTGCCTGTGGGTGCAAAAGCCTCGACTACCTCCAATGGCCCGCCACCTCTGGGCCCAGACCTGCGCCAGACACGGCAAACAAAACCCTCCGGCTCCAACGCCAACTCCCGATATTGCTCGACCACTTTGAAGCCGAAGCCGTCTTCAATTTCTGGCGCCTCGCGCAGAACTACCATCGTCAGCACGTTATGGCCGTTAACCATCCCGGTGCGCCAGTTGATGATGTCTTCCGCGCAGTAGGAAAGGATCACCGAGTGCCCGCCCACGCCTTCATCTTGGTGATAGTCGACATAGAGGCCGTGACGCCCGGCCTCAAGCACCTTTTCCAACGTGCCTTGCGAGTGCTGATAGATGCTGACGCCAGAACCGTTGGCATTGTCTTGCAGGTACTCCAGCTTCTTCGGCACAGTCAGCGTCGGGTCTTTGTGGAATGCCAGGCCAAGCAAACCGTTCCGAGTGTGACCGGTGGCATTCTTGAACACCGCCCGTTCACGGTAAGCCTTGTTGCGATCAGCATTTTCTGGGGATTTGTCGTGCGAGTTGATATAAGGCAGCCGGGAGACAACACGATGCTGGCCGGCGCAAACATCGCGCACGGTGGCCCAGCGATCCAGCACTTCGGTGTAATCAGCCCGCTTGTAGGAGACGTCGTTGCTCATCGGGCGAATCCCATTTTGATAGAGGTGACAACCGTTTTGATTGGGTAACGCTTGGCGATGAAGTAGCCCGCAGCGTCGTTCATATGGTCATGGCCCTTCTTAGGGTCTTTGTCAGGCTCTCCCTTGTCGGTATAAGTCTGACGCTCTAGGCACAAGGTGAGCTGCGGGCACTGATCGACATTGACCTTTAAGCGGCGCTCACCGTAGGTGTTCAGGAACATGGCGTTGACCGCATTCACACGGTCTTTAACCCCCGGATTTGTCGAATCAACAATGACTGAAAACCCGGCCTTCTTAAGCAGCGACAAATCTGACTCACTGGCGTTCTTACTACTGGTGTTCTGGCCACTAGCATCTGGGTAAACGGCAATGTTGTGTCCCGAGAAGCGAACCTTGATCTTTTCGATCATCTCCGGCGTGTCACGCACAGCGTGGAACTCATCCAGAGCCAACGGCAGATCGTCGCGAACCACGTAGACCACGGCGCTCATTTTCATGACGTTGAAGTCCATGCCAATGTGCAAAGCCTCGCCCGGCTTGATCCGCTCGCTGGTGCGACATTCAGCACGATTGAACGTGTAGTAAACGACGCCAGCGTAATTCTCAAAACCGGCCTCGTACTCTTGCCGAAACGTCCGAGGGTCCATCTTGCGGCGGGCCGCATCCAGCTCTTCAGGAGGAACATTGCCTCCCTGTAATGACGTGTACTGCCAGCTCTTGTGGTCAGGCTCGCCGCCTGGTTTGCCGTCCAGATACGTGTCGTAGCAGTGATTGAAGCCCTTAGGTGTGCCAATCCGCAGCGCATGGCCGCCCTTGCGCACTCCGATACCCGGAATCGTGTATTGGCAGGTCGAGAGCATCGGCCGCAGCACTTCTTCCCACGCGGCCCACGGGCAGTCCGCCCATTCATCCACCAGAACGAAGAAAAGGCCGGAGCCCCGCAGGTTATCGTAGTTGTCGAGCCCCACCACGCGCATGACGTGGCCGGACTTGAGGGTGATAGAGCATTCGGTCTCGTTCGGGCGGTGCGCACGCCACGCCTCAGGGATGGCTTGCTTCAGGCGCCGCCAGAACACGCGCTTGGCTTGTTTGAACGTCGGCGCGCCGTACCAGATCTCGTCTTCAACACTCACGCCCCATTCAGCAGCCAGTCGCGCAGCGCGCCGCATCTCAGCCTTGCCCAAGAATGTCTTACCGAACCGGCGCCCACACACCGCGTCGCGAAAGCGCGCCTCAGGCTGGAAGCCCCAGCAATAAATGTTCGCCTGCTTGGGCGTCAGCTTGACCGGAGGATCAAAGGTGCGGGGAAGTCGGGACATGCTCATCAGGCTCCAGCGTGTACTCAGCAATGGCGTGCTGCTGGTCCGCGTGGGAGCCAAGAGGTTTTTCAGGTTCAAGGCGGCGATTTACGTAAACGTCGCCGACTTCTTTGGCGGCCTGCTCGTACAACTGAGCGGTCAGCGCCAAGTTGCGCATGGTTTCGGCCTTCTCAGCCATTCTCCCAAGACCACGCAAACGGAAGGCGCGGTTGGCTATAGGGATCTCGGCAGTTTCTTCCCTGAATCGCTTGCGGGTGTCGTGAAACAAGGTCATCCACTTCACTGCGAGCCCCTTCCCGGCAGACTTGGTTGGGTCGTGCGTCTCCACCTGCTGGCGGCTCACCACAACCCCGTATTCGTTCTTGACGGCTTCCACCACCTGGGACGGTGTGTCAAAGCACGCCAGCGCCTGAACGATGAAGCTCTTCACCTCATTTTTCAGGACTGCCATAAATTCTCATCCGTCTAGAGCCTGTCAAGAATCAGGCCGACTTGAGCAGACAGGTTCCGCAGGCCCTCGATATGTTCAATTTACCCACCTCGGCGGGCTTGTTTGCAGCATCCACCATCGCTTGAACATCAGGGCTTGCGCCATAGCGGCGGACAACACCAACGAACTCTTCCACGTCGTGGCCCTGCAGCTTGATCTTCGGTGCGCCGTCTTGGGTGAATGCAGGTTGACCGTATTTGTCGGTCGCGTGAGCCAGGTGATACAGCTCGTGCTCCAGGAGCGCACAGAACTCAAGGTCGCTGCACTGGGCGCAGTAGTCGGCAGCCAGCGTGATGATGAAAGCCGGCACATCGCCGAACCAATCACGCATCTGTTGCTCCATACGGGCTTTCTGCCAGCCACCGGCGCGGAACGCTACCTGTTCGGCCTGACCGAGGACTGTGCGGCCTTGCTTCTCGAAGCTCGACGATGCCCACATGATCTGGATGTCTGCGTCCAGTAGATGGGCATGGTCTTCGTTGTGAATGCTGCCGGTATCGGCAAGTATCTCGGCTTGGAGCCATTCCCAAACTTCAGGGGCGGGCGTCAGGCGGACACCGAAGTCCGAGAGGTCCGATAGCTCAAGCAGTGACGCCGGGGGTAGTGGTCTTTGCATCAGCCATCCCCTCGTTGATGAACGCACTGCGGATCGTGCCGCCTGTGTAGATGTCTCGCTTCATCGCAGCACGCACCGCATCTTCTGCGCTTGCACCCATATCCATTGCGGCAATTGCATATGCAGAGCCACTGCCAATGGCATCTGGATTGGAAAGGTCGAGCTCCTGTTTCCAGATTCCTGTCTTATCGTCATGACCTACCATCATTAGATTGCCGCCATCGACGACATAGCCTGAGCATTCGACAGGGACCGCCGAGGGAGTGCCGAAGTAGGCCGCGATAAGCGCCTTCTCGTCGCACACCGCACCCGACAGAAAGAAGCTGACCCCACTGACAACCTGGCACTTCGGGGCATTGTCAGAGACAATGCGATCGTTTCGGGTTTGGCGAGAGTCATAGGCGATCACGCCGTCTTTGTAGGCAATGGTCGTCATCAAGTCACCTTCGACGATACAGGCTGCCACTGACATTCCGTGGAAAGCACATAGCGAGAGTCGTCCAAACGGATGATCATCACCCCTGGAGCCTCGGCGTCATCGCGGATGACCTCCCCGAAGATGCAGGCCGAAGTGTCGTAGTTGAAGCACACCCGAACCCTGCTGCCTGTAAATGAACCCTGCTTTGGGAAAGCTGTAGCGGAAATGTTACTTACACAACCCATGATTTTTCCTCGCGCCACGATTTGGCGCATTCGAAAACGTGGCGCGGCTCAATCCATCCGCAGAATGCGAGCGACATTGCCCCGAGCGCGATATACCAGTACCGACAGAACAATCAGTACCATCAACAGGAAAGGCGACACCGTCGGCACGGGCTTGGAAAACATCACCGACAACGTGATAAGTAGTGACTCGCACCCTGTGCCAACGGCCAGCAAGTAAGCCAGCCATGACACTCCTGCGCGGTACCGAGCACCGTCACGGCGATAAGCCGCAATGCGGTAGCAGATGGCACCGCACAAGGTGCCTGCTATTAACGTCCAAGGGTCAACCATTGCGACCTCCAAAGCGGTCAGCGATGAAGCGCAACCAGCCAGGCGTCTTTCCGCCTTGAACCCACTCCAGCAGGCTGATGCAGATCACCACGCAAAACAGCGCGCCGAAAAAGGCCACCAGACCCGAGGTGTTGGCCCAGTTACGCCCCATCACTTCGCTCGATACGTAATAGCCCAGCACCCAGGAGGCAAGGAAGTAACCGAAGCGCGACCATGGCGTCAGCTCTCTGGCAAATACCACAAAGAACATGGCACCGGCAAAAGCCCCGACCACTGCATTTACATCAATTCCAGGGATAAGGCTGGCAGTGGTCATGCCAACAGCAGCCGTCACCGCCAGCGCACCGGTACTCGGTTCGGCCATCGTTGATACTCCACAAAGAAAAAACCCGCACAAAGGCGGGCGTATGGCTCCGTGCTATCGTCGACGCCCCTACAGCAAGACGATGGACCGAGCCATGGCAAAAACAAATATCGAGCGTTTTGATGAGATGAGCGCAGACATACTCGCCCACCTGTATGAAGCATTCCCTGTGCACACAGGTGTATCGCCCCGGACTGCAGGCCTCGCCGAGGTCGAAATCCTGGACTATGACCCTGTGACTGGAACTTCCGAAACCGCCGGAGAGCGCGACCCGGAAACCGATTTCTTTGAGGCGACTTTGGCTTGGCTGGTCCAGTCAGGATTTGTGCTGCGCAAAGATAACGGTCATTTCTCCTGTACCTACGTACTGACCTCGCTCGGACTTCAGGCGCTTAAGCACGTACCAAAGCCATCACTCGGCAGCGAGACCCTTGGAGAAAAGCTCTCCACCGCCACCAAGAGCGGAGCCAAGGAGATGGCCAAGGAGGCTCTGAATCAGGCTTTGTCCATCGGCATGCGAGTGCTTACAAAGAGCACCGAACTTTAGATCTCGGTTCTCACGCTTTCCCGACAGAGCAGCCGTACAGACGCTTGCAGCGACTTGACGTCTCCCCTGAGCGCCCGGATCTCAGCACCACCATCGGTCGGAGCGAGATCCTGGGGCGCCGCTTTACCGCCACCACTCGCCGGACGAGCCCGATCAAGCAGCTCATCTAACCGGCTCAGCTCTATACGCCTGGAGTCAAGGCGCTTACTGACAGCGACAAGTGTTTCTGCAGCCTTCTGAAAGCGCTCCAGCGCCTCCGCATGGAGCTTCGTCGCCTCGGCCAACTTCCGCTCGTCGCTAATAATCATTTCAACCAGGCAGCGGTATTCACTCTTCATCGCCGAACTCCGAAAGCAAATGCCCTGCGCATGCAGAGACACGAATGAGGCCCTCGTTGAACTTGCAGGCAGAGGTTCCGAGGGGTTTGGGTAAATCGTGGGCACAAAAAAACCCGACACAGTGGCCGGGTTCTTTGTTGTCATTCTTAACACGCAAGAAGGACAAGATAGGCATTAATCTATGCCATTCTGCCACTATCCGTCAAGCAGCATTTTGAGCAATCAACCCTTCCCCATCCAGAATGCCCTGAGCCTCACTCAGCGCCTCATCAACTCTGCGCCGCAGGTCCTTGCAGATGGCGGACTTCCAGCGGTATTGGGTGCGCTCGGGTACCGGATCATCTAGCCAGTTATCCATCGAATACCAGCCCGCAGGCAGGACGCTAGTTGAGCGCTTGCCCTCCTGACCTGGGAGCTTGGGCATAGCCCATGTCACGACGGCCGCATGTCTGAATCGCTCCGGCGCTGGCGACCTAATGGCCTTGGCAATCAAGATTATCGCGGCGTGTTTGCGCTCCGCGTGGGTCGAGTACTGGGCGACCAGCGCATTCCAATGATCAGGGGCGAGCTGGGCACGAAGCCTTGCGTGAACCATGCAGTCGACGAGGAATTCAGCCTCCTTCCCGACGATCTCCCCCTTCTGCTTGGCGCACTGCACCTTTGGCTCGAAGTCATTCCCGCCGGCTGAGTTGATCGTTTCGGCGGCCAGGGCCCGGACTACTGCTGCCACAACATTTCTGTAAGTCATGCCGCCTCTCCTTTCTTCAGTTCTCTGGTCAGCGCCCGGTAATGCGCGGTCAGCGCCTTCAGCTCATCGATCGTGTATTTCTTCACCGACTGGTCAGCCTCGAGCGCTTCGACGGCAGCCAGCCCGATCCTGACGATCAGCCCGATCCGGTAATCCACGGCATTGCCAGACAGAAACCGGTTGTCCTGCTTGCTTTGTGCATGGCAGTTGCGCTCATCGAAGCGGAGGTGCGGTGCCGAGCCGACGCTGCGATAGTGGCCAGCATCTGTCTGGTTGCCGCTCCAATCCAGCGGCCGGCCGCTGGAGATGCACGCACGGCCCGCCGACCGGTCCCGCCACCGGATGAACTCGTTGAAAGCCTGCTGGGCGTCTTTCATGTGGTCGCTACGTGACTTCAGCTTCTCCTTGCGAACCTTGATCTCGCGGCGCTCAACCAGGGCCAGCGACTTGCGCTTTTTCTCCTGCTTGCCGCGAGCAATGACGACAGCGCAGTCCGGCGAACACCAGGTCTGGAAGCTCTCCCGGGGGACGAATGAGGCCCTGCACTGTGGAACGCTGCATTTCTTGGGGCGAGGCTGCTTGACTGCGAGACTCATGCATAGCCCCCGATCTGATCAGCAGCACTCAAGGCGTCCTGCTCCGTTTCGAAGTGCGCCGACAACACCAGCCGCCAGCAGGCATTGAAAACGTCGCGATACAAAGGCTCAAATGCCAGATCATCCATGCTCGACCAGCTGATCGACTTGGCTTCTTTGCGAACGCCTTCAGGGGTGTGCACCAGGTGGAAGTGTCCCGCCTCAATCGTCACCCACTCGCGAAATGCTTCACGGCTTTTGTCCACCGCTGGAAAACGATCTGCGCGAGAGGACTCAAGGCCTGAGATGTACGCAGCCACCGCATCCGACAGCTGCCCAGGCTTACCGCTTTGCGCTTCGAAGAACTTGGCCAACCCTTGAATCCCGCGGAGCTCTTGCCGAGGAATCAGGCCGCCAACCGGCTCCCAATACTCCCAAGCCAGATCCAGCATGGAGAAGAACTTGCCATGAAATTTTGCGTTGCGCATTTTGGTGAATTTGCCGTGGATGACCTGGCCCAGCTTCCACTTCTGGGTCAGCTCGCGATCAGCTTCAGTGGCTGGCACGAGGCCTTGGGCGGTACGAATAAGAGCGACCTCAGCCATTTTTCACCCCCGTCTTCATACTCACTTTCCCCTCAGCCTCAAGCTGGCGCATGGTTGCGCGCAGGGTCTTGAGGTCGTAGATGCGGATCAGCGCGCGAAGGCTCTTGTTGGCGACCGCAGCAAACGCGCAACCGCCAACGAAGAGCATCGACGTGATCAGCAGCACGGCGCCAACAATCATTGAGCCGTAGCCAAGCCACAAAGCGATTGAATCCAGGGTCATGGCTGCTCTCCCTTGCCCATGGCGGCCGCATGGAACTTTGCTACGCAGCCAGCAAGGTCATGCTTTTCCTGGAAGTAATCACTTGCGTATGAGCCCCATGCATCAATTTCTTCGGCTGCATCCAGTAGGGACTTGCGCAGCTCCTCCACCTCAGCCTTCAGCTCAGCATTCACCCGCTCGTAGGCTTCGTAGCCGGTGCGTAGGCCGGCTACTTCGGCCTTGAGTTGAACGACCATCGCCATGTGTTCACGCACCGAATCCTGTGCGGCTGCTGCGCGGTCCCATTCAGGGTTGAATCTCGCCAATCCGGCATAGTCGGCACGCAGCCGCTCGTTATCGGCCTTGAGCTGGTCGCGCTCGGAAACTACCGTCTTTACACGGGATGGTAGGTCGTGGAATCCGTGGCGCGATTTAGGCTCTTCCGGGCCGCGCACCGCCACTGCGATTTCCCCGAGAAGAACGGACAGGGTGTCGCAAAGCTCGGTCGCCTCTTGATCGCTCTCATGAAGCCGCTCGTTCTCGGCGATCAGGGCCAAGACTGCAGCAGGCGTTGCAGCAGCTTCAAACTCACCCCAGGCCTCACCAATCGGTTCTCCGCCGTCAAGCGCCTCGATGTCGATTACGCGCTGGGCCAGCCGCTTCAGATCGGTGTTGTCGCTCATGACTTCACCTTCACGCCAGCGGCTTCGATGGCTTCACGAACCTCAATGCTGCGACACAGAGCAAACACCTCATCAGCATCGAAAAGCTCGCTGCTTTGTGAGGCGTATTCGTTTTCGCGGATCGAGTCGTAACCGGCCTCGTACCCAACGATCTGGGGCAACTCAATCACCAGCACCTCGCGGGATTTCTTCCATGCCCACCAGCAATGCTCAATCGTGGTGCTTTGGTACTCGCCGGTGGCGAATTTGCCCATGTTTTGATTGGGGTATTCGCTCAGCACCGAGGCTTCAAACTCTTCACGCATCTTGTCGGTCATGTCCGCTTCTCCGCGCCGCACACCGGCTCGCGCTTGATGTTCATTTTCGCCAGCAGCAGCTCGCGGGCTGACTTGCCGTCGGCCGGGATGCCTTGCTGAAGGATTCGCGCCTGGGCTTGTTGGTCGGCCAGTTCGTTGGCGAGTTCGAAGTCCGTCTTCTGGCTGTCGTGGCCGATGCCGGTGAGGATCTTTCCGTCGAGCGGCTGACCTTCCTGGGCGCGGCGGATCACGACGGCGTAGTTGTGGTCGAAGCGCTGGCGGAGGCCCTTGTCTTCCTGCTTGGCGGAACGCAGGTCGAACAGCCCGGTGGCGATGGCAGCGATGCGCACGCCTTCGTGGCTGTAGGCCTCCATCAGCGCCTCCATCCACGCCCCGGCGGCCGAAGGCATGCCGAAGTCTTCCGGGCCTGGCACGCACATCGCGATGAACTCCCCCACACTCGGCGCGAAGGGCTTCTTGAGCTTTCGGCACTTCTGGATACCGAACTCGATCTGCTCCAAGGTACGAATGCCTTCGTCGGCAAACTCCTTGATCCACTCGGCCTTGGCAGCGTCGAGCGCTTCCGTGGACGGCCACGCCTGACGCCATGCCGGGAATATCCCGCGCAGGCGACGGAACAGGTCATTCACCACTTCTGCCGTCTGCGGTGTGACGTGCAACGGCTGAGCGTGAATGGCTGGCGGCAGGTTGCCCATGGTCGCCATCAATTGGCTGACTGGCTTCATGGGCTCACCACAAGCCCTTCGGCCCAGGCATTGCTGTCGAAGTCGGGCTCATTGCTCTGGCGCGGCGTGAACTGCCTGACGTTCGACGATGCTGCTCGATTCCGATCGCTCAGCACCCACTTCACCAGCATCTGCACCCATTCGGCCTGGGTATTCACTTGGCCGCGCGGCTCGTAGTGGGCAGTGAATGCCCGGCGCGCATCTTCGGTGAACAGGTCCAGCGCTACGCCTGAGTGAACCGAGTAGGTTTTCAGCAGCTTGTCGTCCGGGTGCCAGTCGAGGGTCATTTCGCTGGGCATGCGAGGGTCGACAGCTTCCCGCGCAGAGAGAGGGTTTTGATCTTCTCTTCTCTTCTCTTCTCTGGTCCGAATTTCGTCCGCATCACTTGCGGACATTTTGCGGACACTTCCCGACTTTCGTGCGGTGCGCTTCCTCTCATTGTCGTTCGCACGGCGCTTGGCGCTTGCCCCGTTGTGCTCGTCAAAGCGAGGCATTACAAGGCTTCCAGCCTCATCTATAGAAGCCCACTGCACGTCGATCATGGCCTGCGTGAACCCTGGCCAGCCGATCACAGCGTCCATCGCATTGCAGTCATAGCCCAGCAGCACGCCATCAGCAGAATGAGTGTCGAAGATGCTCCAAGCGACATGCAGTCCGCCAATCACCCGCAACCTGTCCGCTTTCAATGCGGACACAATGCGGAAAACTTTCGGGTGGGTTTGGAGGTCGATTCGCATTTTTATCCAGTCTCCGGCCATTACGCGGCCTCCAATTTGGCGATGATGCGTGCGGCTTCGCGCTCAATTGCGAGGCGTTCGGCTTCTGGCATCTGGTTGTAATAGAACAGCGCGCGCTGGAGCTTCTTGGTTGTCTCGAGAAGCTCTGATTGGTCGCCGAGGCATGCGCTTGTGAGGCGACCGCCAGCTAGCGTCATGCCCAAGTGGATTGGCTCTGTGGGGCTGTCGAGAACGATCGTTATCCGGCTCATGCAGCACCCCGCATAGCCTTGTCGTGAGTGAACAGGCCGTCCCAGGTCTTCTTCATGGGCAGCTCGCCGGCCAGGTACAGGTCGTACAGGCGTGCAGCGCCCTTCTTCAGCAGGATGGGTGTGTAGGAGATGAATGCGTCTTTCCCATGCGGGGTGACTTCGTGCTGGTGCTCGGTCATGTACTTGTCGCGGGCATAGGAGGAGACGCGCCACCGGGTGCCGGACCGGCCCTCAGTGAACAGCCAGTTTTTAGCCTTCAAGCAGGCGTTCACCTGCATGACGTTCAAGCCGTTTAATCGCTTGCAGAACTGAGCTGCCGTCTCGCCCTCCCTGAACAGGTCTTCCAAGCATTGAATCTTCGTGGCCTGCTGGTGGTTTTCTACGCGCAACACCTCTGTCTGCTCGATCTGGTCGGCATACAGGCGCAGGGCCTCGGCGTATGAAGGGAGTGCGACCTTTTGCGAAAGTCGCTCCTCCAGCGCTGTCATATGGTCGAAAACTGCGGCCTGGAGATCGTAGCTGTACGACATTGCCATCAGGCAGGATTCGCGCTTTGGGAATGAATAGCCCTTTCGCGGGCGCCCATAGCTATCAGGGAGATCGGCAATAAATTTTGCCGATGCCTGCTCGCCCAAAACCTCGGGCACTTTGCCTAAGAAGCTCTTGTGCATGAGCAAAGCAAATTTAGAACCGGTCTCGGCGGATTGCCGTGAGCGATGAGCATTTATGAATTCGACAAGCTCAAGGCTGGTCATCGAAACTTCCCGCGCCACGTTTTGCGATTGCAGAAAACGTGGCGCGGATTCGTTGGTGTTGACGATCGATTGGGGAATAGGCATTATTCGCTCCAGACATTAGTTTTAAGTGCTGCACAAGAAGCCACCATTGCCCGGTGGCTTTTTTGTGCCTGCGATTCGGTAATCAGTTGTTTCATTGGCAGCTCCTTAATAGTCCCTAAGGGGCTAATCAGCCCTTCGCCCTAGCGACCTGACCTTGCCCCTGCTTGGGGGTGGTCTAGACATTCGGTCCAATTCCTTGTTGATGATTCTTGCTGCCAGCTCTTCCGGTGTTACGCCTGCTTGCCTGGCTAAAAACTCCAGATTGCTGACTCCTTCCCATTCGAGCTGGACATCCAGCTGTTTTGTTTCAGGCACAGGGCCTCCTCGGCAACTTCAGGCCACATCGGTCTTTGCGTTAAGCTCTTCCATCATCTGGTTCAGTCCGCGCTCAAGTATTTCCCGAGCAAGAACGGCTTTTTGTGTGCGCTGGTATCTCGCCATTGCGGTAAGCAGATCGTCAGCCACCTCGTCGAGGCGCACCTTTGTCGGCTTGTCGTGCATGTGGCTTGGGTCGTAATGCATGTGTTGCTCCTTGTGGCTGATGAATTGGGTTTAAGCGGCTGTTAATGGCTGTTTTTCGGGAGGGAAGGCGTCATCCAGCTCGCACTCCGCGCCGAGCACATTTAAGGCGTTGACGATGAGTCGGGCCTCGCTGAGCCCTGGGCAACGAAGACCGGACTCGTAATTCGCCAGGCGGGATTGATTCCAGCCGAGCGCCCGGCGCAGCGCTGCCTGTGTGACGCCAGCCCTCTCGCGGATCATTCGGACTTGATTCATCTGGTGCTCCTTCATAATTAAACACAGGATAAACACGCATCGTGTTAAAGGCAAACACAATAAGTGAAAGCCGGGTATTTCAATTCGTGATTGAATCCCGCGAATGAACGAATCTTTAGCGCAGCGCATAAAGCGCCTCAGGAAAGAAGCTGGCCTCTCCCAGGCCCAGTTGGCAGATGCTTGCGGCTGGAAGTCTCAGTCGAGAGTGGGTAATTACGAGGCGGGGACCAGAGAGCCAAACCTGGCTGACATCTCCGCGATAGCCAAAGCGCTCAGAATTGATGACGCACAGCTACTGCTAAGCACACCACCAGCCGACCTTAGCCCCCTCAGCTTTGAGACTGCGCAGACCTCGGTCGCCCCAGGCAGCGCCGCCGATGCAGTCCGGGCAATGCTCGCCAAGAGCGGGAAGAATGTGCCGGAGGCTTTGAAGCAGAAAATTATTGCCGTAGCGGATACTGCAGACAGCAACGTCGTCACGGTGGACTTCTCCCGCCCCGGCCTTGTTGGGGACGAGGTATGGATTGCTCACTACGACGTGCGCGGAGCTTTGGGCGGCGGCGAAATTGCTCATGATTTCCCCGAGATGCTCCAGGACGTGCGCGTCAGCCCCTCCAAGCTCCGAGCCATGGGCGTCGAGTTCAAAGAGCACTTCCATCTGAAGATGATCACCGGCTGGGGGCAGTCCATGACGCCAACCATCAAGCATGGCGATCCGCTACTGGTCGATGTCAGCATCAAGGAATTCATCGGCGACGGGATTTACTTCTTCTCCTATCAGGGCTTCCAGTACATCAAGCGCCTACAGATGAAGGGGAAAGACAAATTCAAGATGATCTCGGACAACCGTAAGCACAAAGCCGAGGACATTTTTATCGATGAGACCTACATCCAGGCGCGCGTGCTCCTCGTCTGGAATGCCAACTTGGTGTAATGCCATGCCCCTCACCAAGCCCAGCCAAGACCTCAAGCGCTACCTACAGGGCATCGCCTCAGACCTGAAGTGGTCGGCCGTAGAGCTGAAGAGGATCGCTGATGGGCTGAGTCAAGCGGGGAATGAGGCGGATGCGCAGGCGGCACTGAAGATGTGCACTGTGTTTCATGCTGGGGAGGATCGGCTGGCGGGGTATGCGGATGAGGTGAAAAACGGTCAAGTGACGCGAGCCAAGTCTAGATAGGTATCCCGACGCAGCATTAATAGATTTTGAATTGGAGAGCAGCATGGATGACGATAAAAGCGCGGATCAATTTCAGGAGGTACTGAAGCTGAAGCTTTTGGTATCCAGGTTGCACGCCCTCAGTATTGCGAACACCGAAACAATCATGAATTTGGTTTCCTCCATGGCCCAGGAGCCAGACCTCCCCTCTACGCTCAGATCAAAAATGCTCGATGAGTTCAAAGGCTTGAAAAAACAGATGGATATTCTGGACGAGCTTTCAAAAATACAGGTGCTCAACGGTGGAAGTTAAGGCTGGCGACCCTATGCCGGAAGGAAATGTGTCCTCAACCCTGCTCCAGCGACAGTACGCAAAGCAAGAAGAAACAATTGCTGACCTGGAGAAGAAGATAGCCATAGCCGCACATGACAAAATGCTCTTAGCGCGCGATACTGATCCCATGAACGACATCACACGCGAAGAATTCAACGCTCGAATGGAGACCATCGAAGTCAAGATGGATGCTCGGGTTGAATCTGTCTCGTCCAAAATTGATGGTTTCCTTGCAGCTCAAGCTGAGAGAGACAAGGCGCAGGCTGAGCGCGACAAGCGATTTGAGATGCTCGCAGAGCGGGCTACAAAGGCAGCCGAAGGCGCGGAAGAAGCAGCCAAGCAGGCCGCGACAGTAAAAAACAACTATTGGGCCGCCGTTGGTGTGCAGCTGCTGGCAGTGGCTGCAATCTTGGTCGGTGCTTATTTTACCAACCAAGGGAATGCCCTTATGGTTGCCCAAACTACGCTGGCGGCCTTTTCATCAGGCAAAGACTCCGCCTCAGGTAACGAAAGTAACAAGGCCAACCCGCCCGCTACACAGCAGCCCACCAAGTAATCTCATTCAAAGCCCGGCCCAGCGCCGGGCTTCTTGTATCTGCCCTTCGTCATGCCACCATTGAACTGGCAATCCGAGGGATTGCACACTGGCAGTGCTGAAGGATCGGCGTCCCAGGTGTTACAGAAAGCCCGCCACCGAGCGGGCTTTTTTGCGACCTTCAGAAAGGCGCTGGCTCCTCCTCTACCGCCTCGACCACTTCAATTGGGCGCTCATCATCCGCGCTTGCTTCCCACCTTAGCGTCACCGTCTCGTCATCGTTGAAGGTAATGTCGATGCCGTCCGTCTCGGCCAGCAAGCCCATTACCTCGCCCCACTCCCTATCCCCGTCGGTATCCAGCCGATGAATCTTCACCCAGCGCCGCTCTTGCGAAAATGGGTGATTGATCATTCCTGAAACTCGCAGCCCTAGGCGCTCTACTCCGCTCATTTCCTGCCGTGCTGTAGGTTTCGCATGCTTATGCCCCTTCGCCATTTCAATCCTCCTTAGCTGTACATATAACCAGTAGTAGAAAAATCATAGCTCGACCATGTAGCAGGCGTAAACAGATTTCGGCCGTGTTTATTTGCAAAAATAAATCACATTTTGTGTTGACGAAATAAACACGATGCGTGATAGTTCACCCCATCGAGTCACCCAACAGGGACTCGCCAGGGCCTCAGGGCCTGATCGCTCTTTACACAACCTGACGTGACCCAACGACGTACCGGCAACCCCGGTGGTGAGAAAGCTAAACCGTCGTCCATGCAGCCTCTGGTAGCTGCCGTACTCCCTCATGTGAGTACGCGAAACCACGCAAGCCAGCCAGGAAGAACACCGGACACGAAATGTGTGACCTGGCCAGAGATATGAATCCGGCGATTCGCGTGGTGGAGAAAACAGATTTCCTCGATGACCTTCTCACGAGGGGTATCAGGGAAATCAAACCGGAGAATTAGCAGATGAAGATTGAAGGATTGACGATTGAAGTAATTCCAAAGCCAGGCACCGACGAATTTGATCAGTTGGCCAAGCAGTTCGCCGAATCTGCTTACCGGCACTTTGTTGAGTTGTGGCGACAAGGTGCTGAGCAGGACCCAGCCGCCACTTACTCTCAGTTCCTGGCTACTGAATGATCTCGACCTGGTTTGCTCTCGGCACCTGAGGCGGCTCAAAAGGCTTTGCAAACACTGAATGGATGTTTCCGCAGTCGCCACAGCTTGCAACCAGGATGTTCTTGTTTGCCGGGGCGGGTTGGATGGCGACCTTAGTCAATCCTTCGACTCCGCATGCCGAGCATTTCGGTTTAGCAATTTCCATGTTGTTGCCTCAACGGTTGTAGGGACTGGAGAGGCTAGCACGGCCCGGCGTGGGTAAATATCCGGGCACCAAATTCAAGTCGGATGCTCTCCAGGTGGCCCTACTCAGGGCCACGCGGAAAGCAGGAGAGTGAGATGAACGAAGATCAGATTGAGCGGTTTCGCCAGATTATTCAGGAGATCGCGACGGATGAAAGCGTCACTTTTGATGAGGCTTTCGCCATCGCTTCAAACTACCTGGCCTACTGGGTAAGTGAAATGCCCAAAGGAAGACCTTCCGCTGGCGGCGGTAGTTCGTCTCAGGCTAGTCGAAGCCAGCCAGACCAGTCGCTTGACTCAGAGACAAACACTGAAGGATCGGCAGGGTAGGAGAAGGGGGCGGCAATAGTCTTAACTTTCTCCCTCAGCTCATAGGTTCCCAGCGAGCTTGCTCCGTAGTAGGTGCCAGGCGGCATCCTGAGAACCCCATTATCCCCTTGAACCGTCCTTTTGAGGCCAAGCGATTCCAGTGCCTTATGCAGGTCTGCGTATTCCTCGCCGTCAGCCTTGAAGATCTCAACCCGCACCATGTAATTCGCCATAACTGCATTCCTTGTTTCGACTGTGGAGGTCAAAGCATATGGATTTCCCTCGACTGTGGAAAGCGAGGAAACAGGGAGCCTGCCCCTGTAAAAACAGGCACCACGTCAGCACTGTCGTTAACTGCCCGATCCTCTCTATGAGAGCGCATCGGGGTGTAATTTGGAGTATGCCTCGGCGGATCAGGGGCGCCACACCAAGCTGGTGCAGTTGAGGACGGCGGCGCCGCTGAAATCGACGTAAGTCTTTTGGGTTCGAATCCCTGCCAAATCACACCCCGATGCGGACGAAATCGCGGCCTATAACCGCCCACCTGCATCACCGCAACAAGCAGATGAATGCCCAGGCTGATGGGATCACGTACGGGAAAACACCCCTGATGTAGTTCAGGGATCGGATACGAAAGCATAGTCCGCCAGCAACGGTGGAACGGTCAGACCCGCTTGATGCTGGTGAATCGACACCATAGCGCCCGGCTCGCAAGGGTCGCGGTCATTCGTAAAACGTAGGCTGGTTTGAGTCCAGTCATGCCGGGATCAGCTCCGGCCATCTGCACTTATTCGGCGAAAGCCAAAACAAACCGATAAACGCGAGTAGTGGCGACGCAGTAGGTGGGCACAAGCAACGTGTGTTCCTGCCGACCCTATGCACCACGAAGAGCGATGAGGTGGCGCACCGCCAAGCTACCGGGCTGACAGATCGGAAAGACGATCACCCACCCTTCCCGCCTCTATTACGTCAGCACTCCTCCCCCGCGCCCATCGGCAACCAGCGGGAGGCATGAGTGTTGACGAATACAGGTGAACCAATGAATGGAGAAAGTCATGGAAACGAAGCATACGCCTGGGCCCTGGTCGTATTGGTCTGGCTACAACCACGTCGACAAGATCGAGGCGCAGGTAACGGCCGAAGATGGCGACATCGTGATCGCCTCCTACAACCACCTGATCGAAGAGGGAGAAGCCAACGCAAAGCTGATGGCGATGTCGCCTCAACTGCTTCTGGCCCTTGTAGATGTTGTGACGATATTTCGCGGTCTCGTCGATGTGATGCCAGTCCTGCGCGAGCGAGTCGAGGCATACGACAACCTCATCGCCAAAGCCACCGCCTAACCCCAAACACTGGAGGTCGCCATGAGCGATTGGATCAAGGTTGAAGACCGGCTGCCGGGTTTCCCGATTGAGGTAATCGTGGCTTACCACTCCGACGCTGATGGCGAGCCATGCCTGGATACGGGCTTGGCAATTCTTCACCCGGACGGAATCTGGCGCGGCGCTGGTGTGTTCTACCAGCTTGGACAGGTTCAAAAGTTCGCTATCCGGGAATGCATTAAAAAAGTA
Source organism: Pseudomonas lundensis (assembly GCF_001042985.1). Classification (GTDB taxonomy): domain Bacteria; phylum Pseudomonadota; class Gammaproteobacteria; order Pseudomonadales; family Pseudomonadaceae; genus Aquipseudomonas; species Aquipseudomonas lundensis. The sequence continues at coordinate 97,295 of NZ_JYKY01000007.1, read as the reverse complement.
ACCCACTGGCAGCCACTCCCCGCCCCGCCCACCGAATAACGCCACGCCCTATGGGCAAGAGAGTAAGTAATGAGCCGATCTCTAGTCTATGGCGTAGGGATAAATGATGCTCCTTGGGGTGGGATAGGCCGCGCCGATGATCAGCGTTACCGGGCTTGGGTCCGGATGTTGGGCCGGTGCTATTCACCCGAGTACCTTGCTTTGTATCCGACCTATCAAGGCTGCTCGGTTGATCCCGATTGGCTTAAGTATTCGCGCTTTAAAGAATGGATGGACACACAGCATTGGGAGGGCATGGTTCTCGATAAAGACTTGAAAGTTATCGGAAACCGAATCTACAGCCCGGAAACCTGCCTTTTCATTCCTGCATGGATCAACTCTCTACTGGCCAATCTCTCTACAAAAAATAGAGACCTTCCGATGGGCGTTCACATGCATGGGAAGAGATTCAGGGCTCGTTACAAAAGCTTCGGGAAGACCAAGAGTATCGGGATTTTTGATAGCGCCGACGATGCTCACGCCGCCTACCGCGCCTACAGGCTTGGCGAGATAAAGGCACGCGTAAATCTCTATTGCGATAGCGCCGATGCCGACCAGGTTATATGCGTCGCTCTTCTCAGGATGTACGAGAACGAAGCCCGCCAGGTCGGTGAGTATCCAACGGTTGAGCCACGCCCAAGGAGGCGACCATGAACGCAGCATTGAAGATATGCCAAGAGCGTTACGACGCTCAGTTGCCTCCAGATATCAGCGAGGCGAACCCGGAACAGGAATGGCTGGAACACTCGGCCGAGCAGTTGGTGTGCGGCATGGACATCAAGTGGAAGCGGCGCTTTGGCCGTCCGCAGGTCGTGACCTTCGACCGGTACTGCACCTATCTGCAAGGCATCCTGAATCAGCGCCAAATAGACGGACTGGATGAGCGCGACTCACTCGCCCGACTGTTCCTTTCGGCAATCCTTGGAAGTCAGAGCGATGCCAGGACACACGCCGCCGACCTGATCGGCCAGCAGCGTCCCATAGAAGCCGCCGAGCGCATCGCCATGGAGCTTCTGAATCCATACGCCGCCGACGCTGTTGCAGCAGAACGGGAAGAGCGTGAAGACGATGTGGATGGTGATCTATGAGCCCTCACGTACTGATCGGCGAAGAGCTTGAGACCCTTGAAGATAGCCAAACACCGGTCAGCTGGTCGGTGATGATCCAGAAAACGCTGAGCGAAATGATGCTAGACGATCGCATCACCATCGCCGAATTCAACCACTACTGCGGGCGCCTCAACAAGATTGTTGCCCGGCGCAAGGAGGTGTCATGACCATCATCGCCGGATCATTTACAGGAATCGTGGAAGCCTTGAGAAATCGAGGCTTCTTGCTTTTGGCCGAAGTGAAATGGATCGAGCAGCCTTGCAAGTGTGCGGGCCGCTGGACTTGCAAGGTGGCAATGTGAGCGTCCAAGAGATTTGTGATCACCCTGTTGGCTGGATGGTTGAAATATCAGGCGCTGACAAATTCTTCTACTCAAAGAAAGCCGCAGAAAATGCTCGTCGTCGTTACGAGAAAATGTTCGATGCGGAGGTAATTAATCCATATCCGGTTTATCGGCGAATTTTCCCGGAAACAAAGCCATGACCTCCTACCAAAGAGCCAAGCGCTACTGCTTCTGGCGCGGGTCTGCCATAGCACTCGCATTCTTTACTTTCGTGATGTTGCTCAGCGCTCTCGCCGATCGAATCACTCAATAACCAACACCTTCAATCGCTGCGAGCATCGCGGCAAGGATTCTGTCGTGTCCGAATTAACCACCAAGCAAAGTTTCAGCCTAACGCCGTCATCGTTGACCGAGGCAATGGCTTTCGCCGACATCCTGGCCAAGTCGACCATTGTGCCGAAAGAGTTCCTCGGCAACCCGGGCAACATCCTGGTTGCGATCCAGTGGGGTTTGGAGTTGGGCCTGCAGCCGCTGCAAGCGATGCAGAACATCGCGGTCATCAACGGGCGCCCGGCGCTCTGGGGTGACGCAGTGATTGCCCTGGTGCGCGGCTCCCCTCTTTGCGAGTACGTCTACGAAAGCGACGACGGACACACGGCAACCTGCCGAGTGAAGCGCCGCGGCGAAGACGAGCAGGTCCGCACCTTCGACATGGACGATGCAAAAACTGCGGGTTTGATGGGCAAGCAAGGCCCCTGGACCCAACACCCGAAGCGAATGCGCCAAATGCGGGCCCGAGCTTTCGCCTTGCGTGACGTGTTCCCTGATGTGTTGCGCGGCATGCCGGTCGCGGAAGAGTTGCAGGACATGCCGAAAGAGCGCGAGAACGGCCAGCCGCTCGCCAGCGTAGCCAAGATCGCGGCGCCGACGGAGCTTGAGGCGTATCCCGACGAGAAGCTGACAGAGAACCTGCCGAAATGGCGGAAGGCAATCGAAGGTGGCAAGTCGCCCGAACAAGTCATCGCCACTGTCAGCAGCAAATACACGCTGACCGCCGAACAGATTGACTCCATCAACCAGCTCAAGCCACTTGAAGGTGAAGCCGCATGAAAATTCACAACGTAGCTCAAGGCTCCGCCGAGTGGCACGCCCTGCGCGCCCAGCACTTCACCGCCTCCGAAGCCCCCGCCATGATGGGCGCCTCGAAGTACCAGACCCGTACCGAACTGCTGACCCTGAAGAAGACCGGTATTACTCCAGACGTCACGCCGTCACAGCAGTTCATCTTCGACAAAGGCCACGCCACTGAAGCGGCGGCCCGCCCGCTGGTAGAAGTGCAGATCGGCGAAGAGTTGTATCCGGTTGTCGGCACGCTGGGCAACCTGCTCGCCTCGATGGACGGTGCGACGATGCTCGGCGAGACGCTGTTCGAGCACAAACTCTGGAATGAATCCTTGGTCGCTCAGGTAAAGGCTGGCGAGCTCGATCCCCATTATTACTGGCAGCTTGAACAGCAGTTGCTGGTCAGTGGTGCCGAGCGGGTGATTTTTGTTTGCTCCGACGGCACCGCCGAAAACTTTGTCAGTATGGAATATCGCCCGGTCGCGGGCCGCGCCGAGCAGTTGGTCGAAGGCTGGAAACAGTTCGAGGCGGATCTCGCTGCGCACGAAGTGGCGGACACCCCATCAATCGTGGTCGGCAAGGCCCCGGACGAGCTGCCAGCGCTGCGCATTGAGCTGACCGGCATGGTTACCGCCAGCAACCTGAAAGTGTTTGAGCAGTCGGCACTGGCGGTCATTGACTCGGTAAAAACCACGCTGACCACTGACCAAGACTTCGCCGACGCGAAGAAAGCCGTCAAGTGGTGCGGCGATGTTGAAGACGCAGTGACGGCGGCGAAGAAACAGGCGCTTTCGCAAACCCAGACCATCGACGAGCTTTTCAGCGCACTGGAGCGCATCAGCAAGCATGCCCGCGAAACCCGCCTGAAGGTCGACAAATTGGTGAAGGCGCAGGAGCTCGCCGTAAAGACCAACATCAAGCAGAAGGCCGAACAGGCGCTGATCGATCACGTCGCGGCGATCAACAAAACCCTGGGCAAGGTAGTCCTGCCGAGCGTGCACGCGGACTTCGTCGGCGCCATGAAGAACAAGCGCACCATCGCCAGCCTGCAGGACGCTGTTGATACCGAGCTGGCCCGGGCGAAGATCGATGCGAGCCAAACGGCCGACAGCATTCGCTTGAACCTGACAAGCCTTGCCGAACTGGCCGCCGACCACGCCTTTCTGTTCAACGACCTTCAGCAATTGGTTATGAAGGCCAATGACGACCTGGTGACGCTGGTCAAGTTTCGGATCGATGAGCATCAGAAGGCCGAAGCAGTCAAAGCGGAAACCAAGCGCCTGGCGGACGAAGCCGAACAGAAGCGTCTGGCTGAGGTAAAGCCTGCTCCAGTCGTTGAAGCCGCTCCACAGCCTGCCCCCGCGGTTGCCCGAGTTGCTGCAGTCCCGTCTACGAAGGTCCAGGCCAAACCAGTACGTCACGAAGCGCGAGTCACTGACATGGAAGCGTTGGTCAAGGCAGTCGCGGCCGGAGAGGTCCCTATTTCGGTGCTGACGGTCAACTGGCAAAACCTCGACGACATGGTTGAGTCGCAAGGCTCTGAATTCAATATGCCGGGGGTAACCCTGGAGCAGGTGGCAGCATGATGACCACAGAACTGAGCGCAATTCAGCGCAACAGCGTCGAATCGGCGCGCCTGGCTGCGGCCATGGCCGAGTTTGAAATGCGTGGCGGCGAGGTGCGGCAGGTAGGGGTTTTCCGGCCTGAGCCGAAGCCGCCACGGAAAAGCTGGATCGACCCCGACACGGTACTCAAGCGCAAAGGCGTGCTATTCACGCGGGCTGAGCGGTTCAGGCTGCGCAAGCTGGCGGAGGCGATATGAGCAAAGTCCGCAAGCCCTGCAACCGGCGCGCTCAGATTGACCGGTCCCGCCGCGCCCTGGTGCGAACCAATCACGCCGCAGTGGTCGACGTTCAGCCGCCAGACCGACAGGTGATGCTGAACTGGAAGAACTGCCGACAAATCACCAGCCTCCCGGTGGCGAACGCGCTTTGCGACCTGGCCCACCGCTGGACGATCTACATGAGCGTCTTCTGCCAGCAGCCGGACGGCAGCCAGTACAGCAAGTCAACCGAGTTCTCGCCCGTCGGCGTGCACCTGGTGGCGAATCTGGAACAGCTGATGATCGAGAAGCATGCAGAGCTGGTCGCGGCGAGCAACCCGAATCACATGATCGGGTCGGGCTGGCTTGCCATACCGGACGACGTGACGCTCACTGAGGTCGAGGCCAACCGCGTATTCACCGCCATGGGCGTGTGGCGCCAGCGGGCCCAGGCAGCATGAGGCGCATTAGTAAGCAGGTTCGAACCCGGCGCAGAGCCGAACAACTAAAAATTCCACCGAGCGGTATTCAGTATGACCCCAATCTGGCGTTACCTCACTCAATCGGCCGGCATGACGGCTCAGATGCTGGCCGAGTCGACCGGCATGACCATCCAGGCAGTGCGCGCAGACCTTGCCGAACTTGAACTGAAGGGCAAGGCCGCCCGAGAGCGCGCAGCAATCGGCAAACCGCACTTGTGGTGGCGCGCCGAGAAACGCCCGGTAGATGGCCTGCATGTGCTGCTGGTCATGGCGTTGGCCGCCGAACTTCAGCCCTCCGCCACGATACTCAAGGAAGTGCTGGCAGATGTCGGCAGTCGAGCCAAGAGCCCGGCAATCAGCAAGATCGTCGCGATGTGCGCTATGTCGAAAGCGCCCCGCGAGATCATCTGGGCATCGCTCGAAAACCTCGATCATGAGGATGAAGCGCTGAGGGCTGCGTGATGGCACTGAGTCAGAAGCAACGGGACGAGCGGACATCGCTCAGGCGGTCCAAGGCTCAGGAAGAGGAATTGCGCCTGCGGGTCAGGCCAGGCACGCGACAGGCACTGGCTGATCTGATGGAGTGGGCTGGAATCGAGGAGCAAGGCGAGGCTCTGACGTTGATGATCCACCACATTCAAGCCCTTGGCCGTGACGGTGTGATTCGATTCCTCTGCTCGCGCCCGGTTTTGGATTATCACGAAAACGTGGCGCCGATCACGGGCGGCGAGATGATCCGCTTCCGCATCAGGCAAGGGACACGAAACGCACTAGCGCTGCTGGTCGAGTGGTCGGGCGCGAAGGATGAATGCGCGGCGATGCGGCTGGCGATTCAGGCCTTACATGAGTGCGGTCCAGTGCAATGTATGCCATTCCTGACGGCGCCGCCCCGCGAAAAGTATGTGATGCCAGATCGATACGCTCGACTGCTTGACGCTGAATTCAAGCGCAAGACCCTGCGCATCTGTCACGACGAATAACCATACCCCATCAACGAATCACGCCAGCCGGCGAGGATCCCCTATGCCCGATATCACCTACGGCTCTGTGTGCAGCGGCATCGAAGCCGCGACACAAGCCTGGCACCCGCTGGGCATGCGCGCCGCCTGGTTCGCCGAGATTGAGCCGTTCCCCTCGGCGGTTTTGGCTCACCACTACCCCGACGTGCCGAACCTCGGCGATATGACCAAGCTGGCCGCGTTGGTGCTGACCGGCAAGATCACAGCGCCGGACGTGCTGGTCGGCGGCACCCCGTGCCAAGCCTTCTCGGTTGCCGGTATACGCGAAGGCCTCACCGACCCGCGCGGCGCCCTCACCATCAAATACGTGGAGCTTGCAGATGCAGTTGACTATGTTCGCGCCAGCCAGCGAAAGCCAGCCAGCGTTATCGTCTGGGAGAACGTCCCCGGCGTCCTCAGCGACAAAGGGAACGCCTTCGGATGCTTTCTTGGCGCGCTTGCTGGGGAAGACTGCGAGCTGCACCCTTCAGGGAAAAGGTGGACGGACGCTGGTTGTGTGTATGGACCCAAAAGAGCAATCGCTTGGCGGATCTTGGACGCCCAACATTTCGGCCTGGCCCAACGACGCCGACGCGTGTTCGTTGTGGCAAGTGCTAGAGAAGGGTTCGATCCCACATCGGTACTTTTTGAGCGCGATGGCCTGCGCCGGGATTCTCCGCCGCGCCGAGGCGAGATCAAGGCAGTTGCCGCACTCACTGCAAACGGCGTTGGAACATGTGGCGCAGACGATAACCAGGCTCAAGCAGGACACCTGATTGCCGGAACGCTTAACGCCAATGGAAAGGCCGCTGGCAGCGCAACCCAGCAGGACGCCGAAGCCGGTCTACTGGTAGTGCATGGCACGCAAGACCCAGGAACAAGCGAGCACCTTGCCTTTGCCCTGGGGCGAAACAATGGGCAAGAGAACGCGGTGCTTGCCTTCACCTGCAAGGACTACGGCGCCGACGCCGGGCCAATCGCTCCAACCCTGCGCGCCATGAACCATAGCGGCAGCCATGCAAATGCAGGTGGCCAAGTCGCGGTATGCGTAACCGGCGAAATCACTCACACACTCAAGGCCGAAGGCTTCGACGGAAGCGAGGACGGCACGGGGCGGGGTCAGCCAATTGTGACTCACGCAATCCAGGCGGGCGCACTTCGCACAAACCCTGCGAGCGGACCGGATGGTGTGGGAGTACAGGCCGATCATGCCTACACGTTGGAAGCTCGCGCCGAGGTACAGGCCGTTCAGTCTGGGTCAGCAGTTCGCCGCTTAACTCCCACCGAATGCGAGCGACTTCAGGGATTCCCTGACGACCACACTCTAATCCCCTGGCGCAACAAGCCCGCCGACGAATGCCCGGATGGCCCGCGCTACAAGGCAATCGGCAACAGCAAGGCGGTAACCGTGGTTCGCTGGATCGGCAGGCGCCTTCTGCAGCAGCTTTAAGCCCGCTCGGCAATCAAACGGGCCCCGACCTCACGCCCGGCAACCTGCGCCAGGCCACGGTCAACATAGGTTCGGTCACCGGCAACAACCGGCACCACCACCTCACCACCACTCTTTACCTCGACGTTGATACGCCAGGTCTCCCGGCCTTCCTCGTCCTTGTCGCACTCCATGTAGTTCCAAACCTGAAAGCCTTCGATCTCATCGTAAATATCGTGCTTGGTCATGGTCCAGCCCATTTAGAGGAAGGGGCCATCGTAGCACCACACCCCGGGCATGGCCCGGCAGGAACTCGTAATGTCCATATCTCAGGCAAAGCTGAAAGAGCTGCTGCATTACAACCCGGTCACCGGCGTGTTTACCTGGGTTATTGGCCGCAGTCGAACTGCCGCCGGTACCGCGGCGAACACCAAAGACCGGAAGGGCTATTTGAAGGTGGTAATCGACAAAAAGCCCTACTACCTACATCGACTCGCATTCCTGTTTATGGTCGGTGAGTTTCCTCCTGACCTGGTTGATCACATAAATGGCGATCGCGCGGACAACCGGTGGAGCAATCTCAGGCCCGCCACCTACTTGGAAAACGCCAGGAATCAAAAACTCAATAGCGGGAACCTGACCGGTGTTCGCGGCGTTTCCTGGGATGAGCGCTCGAGCTGGAAGGCATACGCCTATCAAAACAACAGGCAGATTTTCCTCGGAAGATTCGAGTCTCTGTTTGAGGCCGCAGCGGCGCGGAAATCGTTCGAATTACAGCACAAGTACCACGGCAACCACGGCCGCAACCCGGTGACCATGCGCAGCAAAATACCTGTCGTGTATGTGGCTGGCCCATACCGGGCGGCCAGCCGGGAAAAGATTGCTGACAACATAGCGGCAGCGAGGTCCGTAGCCGTTTCCACGGCGCGTTTGGGCTGGTTTCCAATCTGCCCACACACCAATACCGCTCACTTCGATGACGAGCTACCCGATCAGGACCAGTTCTTCCTAGACGGCACACTGGCTCTGATGGAGCGATGCGACGCAGTTGTTCTGATTGATGGTTGGCGGTACAGCGCCGGCACGCTGGGCGAGGTGCATCGGGCCCGCGAGCTGGGAATGCCGATATTCGGCTGCCTTGAAGACTTGCCTACTGCCGAAGAGTTCTCCGGCATGACGGTTGTGAATGCCCATGACCTGCTGCAAAAGCAAATCGAGTGCAAACCTACATTCTAATTCCCAGTCGCAACAAAGAACCCGTACAAACAAAAAGCGATAGTCCAAGCGGCAAGTGCAAAAATAGCCACTACTTCAGTCCTTGAAAATCGAACTAGCTTTCCAACTAGGCTAGCCAAGGACAAGCCAATACCAGCGAGAACGAACACCATAATTGCTCGGCCAATGGTGTCATGAGTTTTCCAGGTTGTACTCCTTGCGATAAATCCGACTGCGTACCCCGTCAAAAACGCCATCACCAACGTCGATACGGCAACCATAGAGGCCTTGAATACACTGCTAGTTTTTCTTATCACGCGAAAGTACCAATCCAAATTTTCAAATTAATTGGCCCTACTCACTCGAAGAAGTGGGCCAAAAAACATTTTAACAGTGAACCCGCAAATGGACCAATTGAGCCGCTATAGCGGCAAGGACGAAGTCATGCCTGAAGAAATCAAGTTGATCCAGCCAGCCCCGGTCGTGCGCGATGAGTACGGCATGTTCGCTCACCCCGATATGCCCGACTTCGACGAGGGCGACGGTGATAAGTGCAAGGCCTGGGTAGCCGAACAGCGCTTGCACGTGAAGATGGTGAGCCTCGAATACCACAGCGACGAAGCGGTATCTGAGCGCTATTTCGAAGCCGGCGACCCGGACTGCAGCTACTGGGAGCCGGATCGGCCTGATGGCGAGGGCTGGTTCTGCCTGGCCATTCACGACACCGACGACGGTCCGGTCTGCTGGTGGGCTCGCCGCGAGGTGACGCCATGATCGCCACCCTCTGGTTCGCCTACCGGCCCACATTGAGGCTCAGGCGATCTTACTTATCTCACACTGAGCGTCACGCTTCGGATGCTTGGCTATGCAAAGAAGGTATGAGCGCCAAGCCTTGAATGCTAACTGCTGCCTATCAAAAGCTGCCTGCCATTGCTCACCGCCGACAAGCTCGATGGGAATGGACATCATTAGCTCAGTCGCAAGATCAAGCTCCTCGACGAGCGCGCGCCCATTAGGCATATCAAGAATTAGAGATCGCATAGCTGCTTATCTATTTTAGGTTATTGATCGACCTTCCAAAGCAGTAAAAGTTCTTGGAAGCCCAGCAAGGGGCGCGATCGAAATATGGTTTTGTGATCTAGAACCACTTTTCGCAGGCAAAACCCTACTCCCAATACCCCTACATGCCTGCCGGTGAGCGGCGGGCGAGGTATTTCTGCATGCTCGAAAATATCGAGGTGTCGCGCGTGAAGCGCTTCGCCGCAAATACTGCTGGCCGCGACTTCGCGGTTGGCGACATTCACGGGCACTTCACCCGGTTGCAAGCGGCGCTGGATGCTGCCGGATTCGATCCTGCAGTTGACCGACTCTTTAGCGTTGGCGATCTTGTGGACCGCGGGCCTGAATGCGAAGACGTGATCAAGTGGCTGAACAAGCTGTGGTTTCACCCGGTGCGCGGCAACCATGACGATTACGTGTGCCGATTTGACACCTGCGATATCGGCAACTGGATGTACAACGGCGGGACGTGGTTTGTCGGTATGCCACTGAACGAGCAGCAGAACTACCAGGTGATGTTCCAGGACTTGCCGATTGCGATCGAGGTTGAGACGGCCCAGGGCCTGATCGGCATCGTCCACGCAGATTGCCCCTTCCAGTCTTGGGGCCAGTTACGCGCTGAACTTGAATCACCCGAGAGCAGCAAACGGCTGAAGCAGGTGCAGAACAGCTGCATGTGGTCGCGCAGCCGAATTCAGGACGGCGACGCCTCAGGGGTTGCAGGTATCCGCGCGATGGTGGTCGGGCACACCCCGCTGCGTCAGCCGGCAGTCCTCGGCAACGTCTATCACATCGATACCACCGGATGGATGGACGGGCACTTCACGCTGCTTGATCTGGCATCCCTGCAATGCATCCCACCTATCAACCCTGCGCTCAGTTACGACTGGGAATAACCACCTTCTGCCGCCCAGCGCGGCGCGGAGTATCACCATGGCGACAGCCGAGAAGCTGGGCGATGAGTCCGGCCATGACAAGGTCACCGAAAAGCGGATGGCCGAACTGCTGGGCACCACGCCGAAAGCCCTGCAGCGCAAACGAGAACGTAACATCATCCCAGCCGGCGTCTGGTCGAAAATCGACGGGCGAATCATGTACAGCAAATGGAGGTATGACGAATGGCTAGAGAGCCAATGGAGCTGCCCACCGGAGTTGAGCTTGTCGGGAAGTCGATCAGGATCAGGTTCTCCTGGAACAAGAAGCGGCACTGCGAAACGCTCACTCTCCCGCAAACCGCTCGGGGAATCGCAGCAGCCGAGGCTTTACGTTCTCAAGTAATACAGCTGGCCAAGCTGGGCGCGCTTACACCGGAGAAATACAGGGAGTTGTTCCCTAATAGTCGGAGCGACTCCACTGGGCAAATGCCCATATTTTTCGATTACGCCCAGGACTGGCTGAACAGCCTCCAGATCGAAGACAGCACGCGCAAGAACTACAGAAGCACCATGCAAAACTACTGGGTACCGCACCTGGCCACGTACCCGCTCGACAAGATCACGCCGGTGCTCATGCGGAAAATCGTCAATGGTATTACGTGGACTTCGCCAATCCGCAGGAAGGGCGCCATACGGCTGGTGACCGGCCTGCTGACCCAGGCCGTGAATGATGAGTTGATTCTGAGGAACCCGGCCAACTCGATCCCGCCGACGCGTGTCACCAAGCGCGAGATCGACCCGTTCAGTCGCGAAGAGGCTGACGAATTGATCGAGAAGCTGTACGAAGTGACGAGCGGCTTGCAGGCTATTTACGCGTGTTTTTTTGAGTTTTCTTTCTATACAGGAATGCGTCCAGGCGAGGCGATGGCCCTGCGCTGGAGCGAGGTTGATACGCGCTCTCGGCGCGCCAAGGTGTGCCGTATCAGGCTGTACGGCAAGATCAAGGAGAGGACCAAAACGAAGGTCTCGCGGGAAGTTTTATTGAACGATCGAGCCTTGCAGGCACTCGAAAAAGCCAGACTACTTACGGCGGCGCGCTCTGATTACGTTTTCGCGCCGGAAGGCTCGGGTGAAAGATCAGAGCTGTACATCCGATCCGAAACTGGGGCTAAGCGTTATTGGTTGTCAGCCCTGCGCAAGAGCGGAATACGGTATCGCCGGATGTACGACACCAGGCACACCTACGCAACAATGTGCCTGATGTCCGGAATGAATCCCGCATTCATCGCTGCGCAACTTGGACACAGCGTCCAGGTACTGCTTTCGACCTATGCCAAGTGGATCAGCTCTTCGAGCGATTTCGCGGAGCTTGAAAAGCTGGATTTACCGAAAAACGGTACAAAATTGGTACTTGAATCACGGTAGATACGCCTAGGCCCAGCAAATACAAGGCCCAATGGAATATGTGCGGATTAGCTGGAGAGTTACGTTTTGATCAACAACCTGCCGACCTGGCAGCCATCGAACGCATCACCCACCACCTTGCACCCCGTGGTCCCGATGCCTGGGGATTTCACAGTCAAGGGCCGATAGCCCTCGGTCATCGCCGCCTGAAAATCATGGACCTGTCCGATGGTTCTGCGCAGCCCATGATCGACAGTCAATTGGGCCTTTCCCTGGCGTTCAACGGGGCGATCTACAACTTCCCTGAACTACGCGCCGAACTGGAAGCCCTGGGGTATGCCTTTTATTCCGGGGGCGACACTGAAGTGCTGCTCAAGGGGTATCACGCGTGGGGCGAGGCGCTGCTGCCCAAGCTCAATGGCATGTTTGCCTTTGCCATTTGGGAGCGGGACGCCAAGCGCCTGTTCATTGCCCGCGACCGTTTGGGCGTCAAGCCGCTGTACCTGTCGCGCACCGGCGAACGGTTGCGCTTCGCCTCAACCCTGCCAGCCCTGCTCAAGGGCGGCGATATCAGCCCGATGCTCGACCCGGTTGCGCTTAACCATTACCTGAATTTTCATGCGGTGGTGCCGGCACCGCGCACGCTGGTTGCGGGTATTGAAAAGCTGCCGCCTGCGACGTGGCTACGCATCGATGCCCAAGGCAATACGGAGCAGAAAACCTGGTGGACCTTGCCCTATGGCCCCCACGCCGACGAGGCTCACTTCACGCTCGAAGACTGGCGCGACCGCGTACTCGACAGCACCCGTGAAGCCGTGACCATTCGTCAACGCGCGGCGGTGGATGTCGGCGTGCTGCTCTCCGGCGGTGTGGACTCCAGCTTGTTGGTAGGGTTACTGCGCGAGGTGGGCGTACAAGACTTATCGACCTTTTCCATCGGTTTTCAGGACGCAGGCGGTGAACGGGGTGATGAATTCCAGTATTCAGACCTGATTGCCAAGCATTACGGCACCCGTCATCACCAGCTGCGCATTGGCGAACACGAAATCATCGAGCAATTGCCTGCGGCTTTCCGCGCCATGAGCGAGCCGATGGTCAGCCATGACTGCATCGCCTTTTACCTGCTGTCGCGCGAAGTCGCCAAGCATTGCAAAGTGGTGCAGAGCGGTCAGGGCGCCGATGAGCTGTTCGCCGGTTATCACTGGTATCCGCAGGTCGATGGCGCCAGCGATCCGTATGCGGCCTATCGCGAGGCGTTCTTTGATCGCAGCTACGACGAATACAAAGCCACCGTGCAGCCACAATGGCTCACGGCCAATGACGCTGCCGGGGACTTTGTGCGCGAGCACTTCGCCCAGCCGGGGGCCGACGCAGGCGTGGACAAGGCGCTGCGCCTGGACAGCACGGTGATGCTGGTGGATGATCCGGTCAAACGGGTCGACAACATGACCATGGCCTGGGGCCTTGAGGCACGTACGCCGTTTCTCGACTACCGGCTGGCCGAACTCTCGGCGCGCATCCCGGCCCGTTTCAAACTGCCCGATGGCGGCAAGCAGGTGCTTAAAGAAGCCGCCCGGCGGGTGATCCCCAGCGAGGTGATCGACCGTAAAAAAGGGTACTTCCCGGTCCCCGGCCTGAAACATTTGCAGGGCGATACCCTGAACTGGGTGCGTGACTTGCTGCTCGATCCGAGCCAGGACCGCGGCCTGTTCCAGCCCGCCATGCTGGACCGCCTGCTGACCCACCCACAAAGCCAGTTAACGCCGCTCAATGGCTCCAAACTGTGGCAACTGGCAGCCCTGAACCTGTGGCTGAGCGAACAAGGAATCTGACCCATGAAACCCCTCGCCACTGCCTACAGCCAACGCTTGCTGCGCGGACAAGCGCCCTCCTACGAACGTCTGCAAGCGCGCTTCGCCGAAGACGGCAGCGCACTGGATACCCAACCGGTTGCTGTGCACTGCGGATGGGGGCGCTTGCTGATCGGGCACACCTTTCCCGACCCGGCCAGCCTGGCCAACGAACTGCTGAATGAGCAAACCGGCGAGCGTGACATCGCCCTGTATGTGGCCGCGCCGCAACAGGTGCTGGCGCAGTCGCCCCAACAGTTGTTTCTCGACCCCTCGGACACCTTGCGCCTGTGGTTTACCGATTACCGCCAGGCCACCCGCGTGTTTCGCGGCTTCCGCATTCGCCGGGCGCAAACCGATGCTGACTGGGAGGCCATCAATTCGCTGTACATCGCCCGCAGCATGTTGCCGATTGACCCGACCCTGCTCACGGCCCGCCATCAGGGCGGCCCGGTGTACTGGATTGCGGAAGATGAAGACAGCGGCGCCGTGATCGGCAGCGTCATGGGTTTGAATCACCACACCGCGTTTCACGACCCGGAAAACGGCAGCAGCCTGTGGTGCCTGGCGGTCGATCCGCTGTGCCCGCGCCCCGGCGTGGGCGAGGTGCTGGTGCGCCATCTGGTGGAGCATTTCATGAGCCGTGGCCTGAGCTACCTCGACCTGTCGGTGCTGCACGACAACCAACAGGCGAAGAACCTCTACAACAAGCTGGGGTTTCGCACCCTGTCGACCTTTGCCATCAAGCGCAAGAACGGCATCAATCAGCCTCTGTTCCTGGGCCCCGGCCCTGAAGCCGGGCTCAATCCTTATGCGCGGATTTTGGTGGAAGAAGCCTACAAGCGCGGGATTGACGTGCAGATTGATGACGCCACTGCCGGTCTGTTTACCCTGAGCCACGGCGGGCGGCGCATTCGGTGCCGCGAGTCGCTTTCGGACCTGACCAGCGCCATCAGCATGAGTTTGTGTCAGGACAAAAGCCTGACCCACAAAGTGTTGAGTGAGGCGGGCCTGAGCTTGCCTACGCAACAACTGGCGGGCGAAGCCGACGACAACCTGGCGTTTCTGGAGCAACACGCACGCATCGTGGTCAAACCGCTGGACGGCGAGCAAGGCAATGGCGTGGCCGTTGACTTGAGCGACATTCAGCAGGTGCAGCAGGCCATTGAAGCCGCACGGGCGTTTGACAGTCGCGTGCTGCTTGAGAGTTTCCACGAAGGCCTCGACCTGCGCATTGTGGTGATCGGCTTTGACGTGGTGGCCGCCGCTATCCGGCGCCCAGCCCAAGTGGTGGGCGATGGTCATCACAGCATCCTGCAATTGATCCAAGCGCAGAGCCGCCGACGGCAGGCCGCCACCGACGGGGAGAGTCGTATTCCGATCGACGCGGAAACCGAGCGCACGGTGCAGGCTGCCGGGTATGAATACGCCAGTGTGCTGCCCGCGGGCGAAACGCTGGCGGTGCGCCGCGCTGCCAATCTGCACACCGGCGGCTGCCTGGAAGATGTCACCGACATCTTGCACCCGGTGCTCGCGGATGCCGCTGTGCGGGCCGCGCGCGCACTGGATATCCCGGTGGTCGGGCTCGACTTGATGGTCCCAGCCGCCGATCAACCCGAGTACGTGTTTATCGAAGCCAATGAGCGGGTCGGGCTGGCCAACCACGAGCCGCAACCCACCGCCGAGCGCTTCATCGACTTGTTGTTCCCTCACCGTCAGCCTGCGCCCTAGGCCAGCCGCTGAACATCCCGTCAGGCCCGCCGCACGCCGTGCGCGCGGTGGGCCTCGTTTCAGGAGTCTTTATGAACCGCACTGTTCCCGAACCCGACCTCGATTACCTGCAACGGGTATTGCTGGAGATGCTCGCCATCCCCAGCCCCACCGGTTTCACCGACACCATTGTGCGTTACGTAGCAGAGCGCCTTGAGGAGCTGGGCATTCCCTTTGAACTGACCCGTCGCGGCACTTTGCGCGCCACCCTCAAGGGGCAGAAAAACAGCCCGGATCGCGCGGTGTCTGCGCATTTGGACACCATTGGCGCCAGCGTGCGTGCGATCAAGGACAACGGCCGTCTGGTGCTGGCCCCGGTAGGCTGCTGGTCCAGCCGTTTTGCCGAAGGCAGCCGCGTGAGCCTGTTTACCGACAACGGCGTGATCCGTGGCAGCGTGTTGCCTTTAATGGCATCAGGGCATGCCTTCAACACCGGCGTCGATGAACTGCCGATCAGTTGGGACCACATCGAGCTGCGCCTTGATGCGTACTGCGCGACCCGCGCCGACTGCGATTCGCTGGGGGTCAACGTGGGGGATTTCGTGGCGTTCGACCCATTGCCGGAATTCACCGAAAGCGGCCACATCAGTGCCCGGCATCTGGATGACAAAGCCGGAGTAGCCGCTTTGCTGGCCGCGTTGAAGGCGATTGTGGAAAGTGGCGAACAGCCGCAAATCGACTGTCACCCGCTGTTCACCATCACCGAAGAAACCGGCAGCGGGGCTGCTGCCGCCCTGCCTTGGGACGTGAGTGAGTTTGTCGGGATCGACATTGCCCCGGTGGCCCCCGGCCAGCATTCCAGCGAACACGCGGTGAGCGTGGCGATGCAGGATTCCGGCGGCCCGTATGACTATCACCTGTCGCGGCATTTGCTGCGCCTGGGCGCGGAGAACGAATTGCCGGTACGCCGGGACATGTTTCGCTACTACTTCAGCGATGCGCATTCAGCGGTCACGGCGGGGCACGATATTCGCTGTGCGCTGCTGGCATTTGGCTGTGATGCCACGCATGGCTATGAACGCACCCACATCGACAGTCTGGCGGCGTTAAGTCGCTTGCTCGGGGCGTACATGATGAGCCCGCCGGTGTTTGCCAGCGATGCGCAGCCTGCGCAAGGCTCGCTGGACAGGTTCAGTCACCAGCTGGAGCACGACACGCAAATGGAGAGCGACACACGGGTGCCGTCAGTGGATAGCCTGGTGGGCGATAACCGCACGTGATAAAAGCCCCTCACCCAAGCCAGGGTGAGGGGTAGAACTTAGACCTCGGCCTGCGCCCCTTCAAACCACGCAAGTTTCTCACGCAGCAGTACGACTTCGCCCACGATCACCAAGGTCGGCGCATGGACTTCGTGCTCAGCGACCAGCGTGGCCAGATTGCCCAGCGTGCCGGTGAATACCCGCTGATTGGTGGTCGTGCCCTGCTGGATCAAGGCGGCCGGGGTGTCCGCAGAACGACCATGGCGGATCAACTGCTCGCAGATGATCGGCAATCCCACCAGCCCCATGTAAAACACCAGGGTTTGCGCCGGGGCGACCAGATCGCTCCACGGCAAGTTGCTGGTGCCGTCTTTGAGGTGACCGGTGACGAATCGCACAGACTGCGCGTGGTCACGATGGGTCAGCGGAATACCGGCATACGCCGCACACCCGCTGGCGGCCGTAATGCCCGGCACCACCTGAAACGGAATCCCGTGGGCGGCCAGTTCTTCGATTTCCTCCCCCCCGCGACCAAAGATGAACGGGTCGCCCCCTTTGAGGCGCACCACACGCTTGCCCTGCTTGGCCAGATCCACCAGCTGCTGGTTGATCTGGTCTTGCGGGACCGCATGATCGGCACGGCGCTTGCCGACATAAATACGTTCGGCATCACGGCGACACAGTTCCAGAATCGCAGGCGCCACGAGGCGGTCGTACAGCACCACATCGGCCTGTTGCATCAAGCGCAGTGCGCGGAAGGTCAGCAAGTCCGGATCGCCCGGCCCGGCCCCCACAAGGTAAACCTCGCCGGTGGCCAGCGTCGCTTCGCCATTGATTTTGGCGAGCAACAGGCGCTCGGCTTCTGCGCCCTGCCCGGCCAGTTGGCGGTCGGCAATCGGCCCCTGAAACACGTCTTCCCAAAACGCTCGACGCTGTTGCACGTCTGGGAACAGGCCTTTGACCTGGGCACGAAAACGCGCTGCCAGACCTGCCAGTTGACCGTAGGTCGAAGGAATCCAGGTTTCAAGCTTGGCGCGGATCAAGCGGGCCAGCACGGGCGCATCGCCCCCGCTGGACACCGCAATCACCAGCGGCGAGCGATCAACGATCGCCGGGAATATCACACTGCATAGCGCTGGTGCGTCCACCACATTGACCGGCACGCAACGCCGATGAGCATCGGCGCTGACTTGGGCATTGAGTGGTTCGTCGTCCGTTGCGGCAATGATCAGTACACACCCTTGCAGGTCTGCCTCCTCATAGCCGCGCAAGACTTGCTCACCACCGCTGCTGTCGATCAACGCGCACAACTGCGGCTCAATGGCGGGTGCAACCACCCGCAACACCGCACCGGCATCTGCCAGCAGGCGGGACTTGCGCAAGGCAATCTCCCCGCCGCCGACCACCAGGACACGGCTGCCACGCAGGTTATGAAACAGCGGCAGAAACTCCATTTAGCCGATGACCTCGATGCCGCCCATGTAAGGCTTGAGCACGTCCGGTACACGGATCGAACCGTCTGCCTGCTGGTAGTTTTCCAGCACGGCCACCAGCGTACGGCCCACCGCCAGACCCGAACCGTTCAAGGTGTGCACCAGCTCCGGCTTGCCGGTTTCCGGGTTACGGAAACGCGCCTGCATGCGGCGCGCCTGGAAATCGCCACAGTTGGAGCACGAGGAGATTTCGCGGTATTTGTCCTGGCTCGGAATCCACACTTCCAGATCGTAGGTCTTGACCGCACTGAACCCCATGTCCCCGGTGCACAGCGCCAGGGTGCGGTAGGGCAGTTCAAGCAGTTGCAACACTTTTTCCGCGTTACCCACCAGGCCTTCCAGCGCATCCATCGAGGTGGACGGCTCGACGATCTGCACCATTTCAACCTTGTCGAACTGGTGCTGGCGGATCATGCCACGGGTATCGCGACCCGACGCACCGGCTTCACTGCGGAAACACGGGGTGTGAGCCACGAACTTGATCGGCAGGTTTTTGTGGTCAACGATTTCGCCGGACACGATATTGGTCAACGACACTTCAGCGGTCGGGATCAGGTACAGGTCCGCTTCGCCTTCGCGGCTGATCTTGAACAGGTCTTCTTCGAACTTGGGCAACTGACCAGTCCCCTGCAACGCCGGGGCCTGAACCAGGTAAGGCGTGTAGGCCTCTTCATAGCCGTGTTCATTGATGTGCAGGTTCAACATGAACTGCGCCAGGGCGCGGTGCAGGCGGGCAATCGGGCCACGCAACAAGGCAAAACGTGCACCGGACAATTTGGCGGCCGTTTCGAAATCCAGCCAGCCGTGTTGCTCGCCGAGCGCGACGTGGTCCTTGATATCGAAATCGAACGCAGCCGGTGTACCCCAGCGACGGATCTCGACGTTGTCGTCTTCGTCCGCGCCCACAGGCACAGAGGCGTCCGGCAGGTTAGGCAGGCTCAGCAGGATCGAATCCAGTTCAGTCTGGATCGCGTCCAGCTCAACCTTGCCGTTGGCCAGATCGCTGCCCATGGTTTCTACGCTGGCCATCAGCGGCGCGATGTCTTCGCCGCGCGCCTTGGCTTGACCGATACTTTTGGAGATCGCATTACGCTCTGCCTGCAGCTTCTCGGTCAGGGTCTGGACTTCCTTGCGCTTGGCTTCGAGCGCGTCAATGCGCGCCACGTCCAGCGTGAAGCCTCGGGATGCCAGGCGGTCCGCTACGTCCTGAAGGTTGCTACGTAACAGTTTGGAATCGAGCATGTCGGTTTCTCGTTTATCAAAGTTTGGTCAGGGACAGGCCAGCCCAGGTTGCGAGCAGCCCGCCGAATACGCTGAGAGCCGCATAGCCCAGTGCCAGTGGCACTTGCCCGCTTTCAAGCAGGCGCACCGTATCCAGTGAAAAGGATGAAAAGGTGGTCAAACCACCCAGGAAACCCACCAGGAGTCCGGCACGGACCTCGATCGGTACTTCCGGGCGGATCAGGAAAAGTCCGTAAAGAATGCCAATCAACAGGCAGCCCACGATATTAACGGCCAATGTCGCGGTATAGAAGTGTCGCGGCCAATTGGCGTTGATCCAGTTTCCGGTCGCAAAGCGCAACAACGTGCCGGCGACACCGCCGATAGAAACAGCTGCGACCAATGGAATCAAGGTTTTCTCCGCTGCAAGGGGCTGGCACGGTCCAATGCGGCCAAGTGTTTGAGCTTCTCGCCGATTTTAAGCTCAAGGCCGCGCGGCACCGGTTGATAGAGCGGCAAAGGCGCCAGTTCATCGGGGAAATAATCCTCCCCGGCTGCGTAGGCATCCGGCTCATCGTGGGCGTAACGGTACTCGTCGCCATAACCGAGCTGCTTCATCAGTTTGGTCGGCGCATTGCGTAAGTGCAGCGGCACTTCAAGCGAGCCATATTCCGACGCACTGCGCAGCGCAGCTTTGAACCCCATGTACACCGCATTGCTTTTGGGCGCGCAGGCCAGGTAGGTAATGGCCTGCGCCACAGCCAGTTCGCCTTCAGGGCTGCCGAGACGCTCTTGTACGTCCCAGGCGGCCAGACACAGGCTCAGGGCCCGTGGATCGGCGTTACCGATGTCTTCACTGGCCATGCGCACCACCCGGCGCGCGATGTACAGCGGGTCGCAGCCGCCATCAATCATCCGCGCGAACCAGTACAGGGCGCCGTCGGGATTGGAGCCGCGTACCGATTTGTGCAAGGCCGATATCTGGTCGTAGAACGCTTCGCCGCCTTTGTCGAAACGACGCTGGGTATCGCCGAGCAAGCTCTGCAGCAGGTCAGTCCCGATTTCGCTGTGGTCTTCAGCCAGGTCAGCCGCGTTTTCAAGCAGGTTAAGCAGGCGCCGACCGTCACCGTCGGCAGCCCTGAGCAGCACGTGAAACCCCTCATCGCTAAGCGTCAGCCCCCGCTTGCCCAAGCCCTTTTCTTCGGTCAGGGCACGCTGTACCAACTTGAGCAAGGCCGCTTCATCCAGACTTTTGAGTACGTACACCCGCGCCCGCGACAGTAGTGCGTTATTGAGCTCGAAAGACGGGTTTTCCGTGGTAGCGCCGATAAAAATCAGCGTGCCGTCTTCAACATACGGCAGGAACGCGTCCTGCTGCGACTTGTTGAAACGATGGACTTCATCGACGAACAGGATGGTACGACGGCCATATTGAGCGGCCTGCTGCTTGGCCACTTCCACGGCCTGGCGAATCTCTTTAACGCCCGCCAGCACCGCTGATACGGTTTCAAAGTGCGCGTCAGACACTTGCGCCAGCAACCGCGCCAACGTGGTTTTGCCCACCCCCGGCGGGCCCCAGAAGATCATCGAGTGCAACGCGCCCTGTTCAAGCGCTTCACGCAGGGGCTTGCCGCGGGCCAACACATGTTGCTGGCCCACGTACTCATCCAGATTGGCGGCGCGCAACCGGGCTGCCAGGGGCTGAGCGATTGGCGCACTTCGAAACAGGTCCATCACTGCTTAAACAACCTCACGTGTGTGCTGCGGGCCAATGCCATGGCGATGCTCACGCCCTGCCACAGGGGCGCTGACTGCGCGAAAAAAACCGCTCTGGCACGGCCAGAAAAATACTAGCCGCGCGTCACCGCCCGATCGGCACAGTGAGTTACTCCTGGATGACATCAGCGCCTTTGGGCACGACAAACTTGAATGTGCTGGCAGGAATGTCTTCATTCACCTTCACCCCGCTGAACAGGATATTGGTACGCTGACCGACACTGTCGATCAATTGCATATCGTTGATCTTGCCGTTGCGAAAAGACAACGTGAGCGAGTCGAACAGGGTGTCTTTGGTTTTGGGTTTCAACGTGAACACCAACACCTCTCCCTGCTCCTTAGAGGTTACGTCGAAGCTCTGATCAATTTTTGAGACGTCTCCCGACAACAGCAAAGCAGGTGTCTGGTTCAAGCGCTCATCCAGCTTCTTGATGGTCACCTGCTCCAGATCCGGGTCCCAGAGGGTCACTTTCTTGCCATCCGAGGTCATGGTCTGTTCTTGAGGCGCATCGGTGTGCCAGTAGAACAGCCCCGGGCGCTTGACCGACATGACACCGGCCGTTTCCTGCAATTGAGTGCCGCTGCCATCCAGCGTCAACTGACTGAAACGGGCACTGATGGTGTTGGACTGCCCCAGCAGTTGGCCTAACCGCTTTACATCCTGTTCGCCGGCATGAGCCGCAAGAGAAGACATAGCCAGAACCGGTAGCAACAGCATGCTGAAAAAACGCATGAAAACCCTCTTTGATTAGTTAAACCCGGCCCGCGAGTGCGCCGCGGGCCGATCAGTCGCGTAGTGGGGCCGGCGCCAGAACTTCACGCGAGCCATTGGTGTTCATGGAGGTTACAACCCCGGCCATTTCCATGGATTCAATCATGCGCGCCGCGCGGTTGTAGCCGATCTTCAATTTTCGCTGAACGGCTGAAATAGAGGCGCGACGGCTTTCCAGTACAAACTGGACAGCTTCGTCATACAAGGCGTCGGTTTCTGCATCATCACCGCCTTCGCCACCACCGCCTTCAAAGCCGCTGCCTGCTTCTTCCACCCCGCTGAGGATGTCGTCGTTGTAATCCGGGCTGCCGCGCAGCTTCCAGGCTTCAACCACACGGTGCACTTCTTCGTCGGACACAAACGCGCCATGCACGCGAATCGGCAAGCTAGTGCCAGGCGGCATGTAGAGCATGTCACCGTGCCCCAGCAGTTGCTCGGCACCGCCTTGGTCGATGATGGTCCGGGAGTCGATCTTGCTCGACACCTGAAACGCCATGCGGGTCGGAATGTTGGCCTTGATCAGACCGGTGATCACATCCACCGAAGGACGCTGGGTCGCGAGAATCAAGTGAATCCCCGCCGCACGGGCTTTTTGCGCGATGCGGGCGATCAGTTCTTCCACCTTCTTGCCGACGATCATCATCATGTCGGCAAACTCGTCGACCACCACGACGATGGTCGGCAATTTGGTCAGCAGCGGCGCTTCGTCGTGGATGCTTTCGCGCTTGTACAGCGGATCGGTCAACGGCTCGCCCGCTTCTTGGGCGTCCTTGATCTTCTGGTTGAAGCCCGCGAGGTTACGCACGCCCATCTTGGCCATCAGCTTGTAGCGACGCTCCATCTCCGCCACGCTCCAGCGCAAGGCGTTGGCGGCGTCTTTCATGTCGGTCACTACCGGGCACAGCAAGTGCGGGATGCCTTCGTAAATCGACAGTTCGAGCATTTTCGGGTCAATCATGATCAGCTTGGCGTCTTCCGGGCCCGACTTGAACAAGATCGACAGGATCATTGCGTTGACGCCTACCGACTTACCGGAACCCGTAGTACCGGCTACCAGCAAGTGCGGCATTTTCGCCAGATCGGTAATCACCGGTTTGCCGCCGATGTCATGCCCCAGGGCCAAGGCAACCGGCGACTTGGCATTATCAAATTCAGGGGTCGACAGCACTTCGCTGAAGCGCACGATCTGGCGGTCTTCGTTAGGGATCTCGATACCCACGGTGGTTTTACCCGGAATGACTTCAACCACCCGCACGCTGGTTACCGCCAGAGAACGTGCAAGGTCCTTGGCCAGGTTGGCAATGCGGCTGACTTTGACGCCTGCTGCGGGCTGAATCTCGTAACGGGTAATGACCGGGCCCGGGTGGATGGAGTCCACCGAGACCTCTACGCCGAACTCCTTGAGCTTGATCTCGAGCAGATGCCCCACCGCCGCCAGTGATTCAGGGGAGTAGTTGAGCTGCTTCTTTTCGGCCGGGTCGAGAATCGAGATCGGTGGCAGCGTGCCTTCAACCGCACTGTCGACAAACAGCGGCACCTGCTTCTCTTTCTGCACGCGCTTGCTGGGCTCCGGCGCCTTGGTGGGCACTGGGGCAATCACGGCCGGCACGTGTTTTTCACGTTCAGACATGTGCTTGCTCAGGGCCTGTTCGCGCTCAATCAGGCGCTCCTTGGCCTTGGCCTGCTCGCGTTTGTCGGAAACGCTGGGAGCCACCACTTCACTGACACGGGTGTCGACTTCTCGCAATTGCGCTTGCAGTTGCTTGCGTTCAGCACGATCTGACCACCAGCGATTGGCAGCGCCCTGAATCAACTCAAACAGATCAAGGGTGATCTTGCCCGTCAGGTCCATCACCTTGAACCACGACAAGTCCGTGAATACGGTCAGGCCAAACAGGAACAACGCAATCAGCAGCAGCGTACTGCCCTGCACGTTCAACGCGTTCCTGGCCAGATCCCCCAGGCTTTCGCCCAGTGCACCACCGGCGCCCGCCGGCAGGCCGGAAGCCGAGTGAAAATGAATGTGGGCCAGGGCCGCGCCGGACAGCACCAGAAACACCAGCCCGATCAGACGCCACGAAAACAGCCAGCCGCTCCACTGCCAGGGCTGATGCCGCTCACGGAAGATCTGGTAAGCCTTGACCGCCAGCAGCAGCGGAAAGATGTAGGCGAAGTAGCCCAGCACCATAAACAGGATGTCCGCGCTGTAAGAACCGGCAGGCCCGCCGAAGTTCTGCACATCCACCACGCGGCTGTTATGACTCCAGCCGGGATCGTCTTTGGCATAGGTCAGCAACGCCATCATCAGGAACAGGCAAAGGGCGCCAATCGCAATCAACGCACCTTCCTTGAGCCGGTAGTGCAATTGCTGACGCCAGAGAGGAACTTCTTTAGGTGCTGCTGTGGATTTCTTCAAAACGCGTGTTTTCCTGCGCCTGTGGCGCGCCCTACTATGGATTGACTGCAAAAATACTGCTCACGGCGAGCAGGTGACAAGTTCAGACATGAAACTGGACTAGCCTTACACACAGCCTTGTACTATTACGTGTTTTTTCATGACCAGCCCGCCATGTAAAACAGTGAATACTGTGCAGCTTAGAACAGCTCAAACAGGCGGGCCATTGTACGGGTTTGAGCCGCCGATGCCATGCTGGCACCCGAGGTTACAGAAATTGTCTTGTGCTACGCCCCAAAGCGCCAATTTGAGCATGCATTGCCTTGTGTGACAAAGACTTATAACAGGCGCCACACAGCCCCTGAATTGACTGCCAGATCGACTGAGACCGCACGTGCGCGACAGAGTTGCAGCCGCCCTCCCCTTCTACTGTAAGACTCAATGCCATGCTGACCTGGTTGAAACGCGACTCCCTGACATTCCCCCCCTTGGCCAACGCCATGCGCGAGCCCAATGGTTTGCTTGCCGCAGGCGGCGATTTGTCGGCCGACCGCCTGGTCCAGGCCTATCGTCACGGCTGTTTTCCGTGGTTTTCCGAAGGCCAGCCCATCCTGTGGTGGTCGCCAGACCCGCGCACGGTGCTATTTCCAGATGAGCTGCATGTTTCACGCAGTCTGGGCAAAGTGCTGCGCCAGCAGCGATACACCGTTACCTACGACCGGGATTTTCAGGCGGTCATCCAGGCTTGCGCGGCACCACGCGCCTACGCCGATGGCACGTGGATCACGGACGACATGCAAAATGCTTACATCGAACTTCACGAACGTGGACACGCCCATTCTGTTGAGGTGTGGGAGAACGATGAACTGGTGGGCGGCTTGTACGGCCTGGCGATGGGCCAACTGTTTTTTGGCGAATCCATGTTCAGCCGCGCCGACAACGCGTCCAAAGTCGGATTTGCTACCCTGGTCAAACAGCTTCAGGCCTGGGGATTTGTCTTGATTGACTGTCAGATGCCTACCCGCCATCTCGAAAGCCTCGGCGCACGCTCCATCCCGCGCGTGCAGTTCGCCGATTACCTGCACAACCATCTCGATCAACCGACAACCGCCTGCTGGCCCCGCCAGGCATGACCGTAGCGCAAAGTTGCCCGCGCCGGGTGCGGGAGAACACTCCAGGTTTAACGGGCGAGTTTTCCGAGCTGGCTTACACTTAATTCAAGGATTCACCGAGGGCCGATCATGACCGAGCTGGCGCGTTTGAAGTTTTATGCCACTCAACCTCACGCTTGCAGCTACCTGCCCGACGAACAAGCCACAACGCTGTTCCTCGATCCCAGCCAGCCGATGGACGTGCAGGTGTACGCCGACTTGTCCGAAATGGGCTTTCGCCGTAGTGGCGACCACCTTTACCGCCCACACTGCCTGCGATGCGATGCATGCACGGCAACACGCATCCCTGTGGCGCTTTTTAACCCGAGCCGTCAGCAAAAGCGCATCTTCAAGCGCAATGCAGACCTGCACGTGCAGGTGGCCAGGCCGGGGTTCAGCGAAGAACACTTCGACCTGTATCAGCGCTACATCGAGCAGCGCCATGCCGATGGCGATATGTACCCGCCCAGCCGCGATCAGTTTTCGACGTTTCTGGTGCGCGACCTGCCATTTTCCAGATTCTATGAATTCAGGCTGGACGGACGGCTGCTGGCAGTGGCCGTGACGGATGTGCTGCCTAACGGCCTGTCTGCGGTTTACACCTTTTATGATCCCGACGAAGAGCGCCGCAGCCTGGGCCGCTATTGCATCCTGTGGCAAATCACGGAAGCCGAGCGCCTTGGACTGGAAGCCGTTTATCTCGGTTACTGGATCAAAAACTGCAAAAAAATGAATTACAAGACCGAATACAGGCCTATTGAACTGCTGATTAACCAAAGATGGAGCACTCTTTACTGAACCCCCTTGGCGTGAACCCCACTTTTCGGGCACAATGCACGCCGCTTTTGCCTGGCGCAGTTGCACCGGGCCATTCACTGGACACCGAGGGCTTTACTGCATGTCGAAAGAAGACAGCTTCGAAATGGAAGGCACTGTCGTCGACACCCTGCCCAACACCATGTTTCGCGTGGAGTTGGAAAATGGGCACGTCGTAACCGCGCATATCTCCGGCAAGATGCGCAAGAACTACATCCGTATTCTTACCGGTGACAAAGTGCGCGTCGAGCTGACGCCCTATGACTTGAGCAAAGGGCGCATCACTTACCGCGCTCGCTAATCAAGTCAATACAAAACGCCCGGTTCTGCCGGGCGTTTTTGTTTGCCTGCGATTTGTCAGCATCCGGATCACCACGCCATAAAAAAAGCGCCTTTCGGCGCTTTTTTATGCTGGGCTGCTTTAAGCCATTTCAACCGCGGTTTCAAACTCGAAGGTCAACTCGCCGTCTTTCAGGTCGATGTGAACCACACCGCCATGATCGGCCAATTCGCCAAAAAGGATCTCTTCCGCCAGCGGGCGCTTGATCTTGTCCTGAATCAGACGCGCCATCGGACGCGCACCCATCAGCACATCGTAACCACCCGCCGCCAGCCAGCCACGTGCCGCGTCTGTGACATCAAGCTGCACGTGTTTGTCTTCCAGCTGCGCCTGAAGCTCGGTAAGGAACTTGTCCACCACGCTTTTGATGACCTCGTGACTGAGGCGACCAAACTGAATAATGGTGTCCAGGCGGTTGCGGAACTCCGGCGTGAAGCTTTTCTTGATCGCTTCCATGGCATCGGACGAGTGATCCTGGAAGGTAAACCCGATCGAAGCCCTGGAAGCGGTCTCGGCCCCGGCATTGGTGGTCATGATAATGATCACGTTACGGAAGTCGGCCTTGCGCCCGTTGTTGTCGGTGAGCGTCCCGTGGTCCATGACCTGCAACAACAGGTTAAAGACTTCAGGGTGCGCCTTCTCGATTTCATCGAGCAGCAACACGCAATGCGGCTGCTTGGTGATTGCCTCCGTCAGCAACCCCCCCTGATCAAACCCTACGTACCCGGGAGGAGCACCGATCAGACGCGAGACGGTGTGCCTTTCCATGTACTCGGACATGTCAAAGCGCACCAGCTCAACACCCAGCGCCTTGGCCAGTTGACGGGCCGCTTCGGTTTTACCCACGCCCGTCGGGCCTGCGAACAGGAAGGAACCGACCGGTTTGTCAGGCGACTTGAGCCCTGCACGGGAGAGCTTGATGGCCGTCGACAACGAATCAATGGCCGCATCCTGACCAAATACGGTCAGTTTCAAGTCACGCTCAAGGTTGCGCAGGAGTTCTTTATCGGAACTGGACACATGCTTAGGCGGAATTCGGGCGATTTTCGCCACGATGTCTTCCACCTGCTCGACCTCGATACGCTTGACGCGCTTCTCAACCGGTTGCAGGCGCTGGTAAGCACCCGCCTCATCGATGACATCAATGGCCTTGTCGGGCATATGGCGATCGTTGATGTAGCGTGATGCCAGCTCAGCCGCGGCACGCAGCGATTCGTCGCTGTATTCGATGCTGTGGTGCTGTTCAAAACGCCCTTTCAGCCCGCGCAGAATGCCGATGGTGTCTTCAACCGACGGCTCAGACACGTCCACTTTCTGGAAGCGACGCGCCAGTGCACGGTCCTTCTCGAAAATGCCACGAAATTCCTGGAACGTCGTGGAACCGATGCAGCGGATGTCCCCGGAAGACAGGAGCGGCTTGAGCAGATTGGACGCGTCCATCACGCCACCCGATGCAGCGCCAGCACCAATAATGGTGTGGATCTCATCGATAAACAGGATGGCTTGCGGGCGCTTCTTCAGCTCACCCAGCAACGCCTTGAACCGCTTCTCGAAATCGCCACGGTATTTGGTACCGGCCAGTAACGCGCCCAGATCCAGCGAGTAGACGATGCTATTGGCCAGCAAGTCCGGGACTTGATTATCAACAATACGTTTAGCCAGGCCTTCGGCAATTGCGGTTTTACCCACCCCGGCCTCACCGACCAGCAACGGGTTGTTTTTACGGCGCCGCGCAAGGATTTGAGCCACGCGCTCGACTTCATGCTCACGCCCAACCAGCGGGTCAATGCGACCCTGACGGGCCAGCTCGTTCAAGTTACTGGCATAGGCGTCCAGCGGATTGCTCGAAGAGGAGGTTTCACCGCCTTCCTCATCCTGCATGTCCTGTTCGCCGTCGGAATGTTCACCGTGGCCCGGCACTTTGGAGATGCCGTGTGCAATGAAATTCACCACATCAATGCGTGCAACGCTTTGTTGCTTGAGCAGGAATACCGCCTGGCTTTCCTGCTCGCTGAAAATGGCCACGAGCACGTTGGCGCCGGTCACTTCACGCTTGCCCGAACTTTGGACGTGAAATACCGCACGCTGCAGAACCCGTTGAAAACCGAGCGTAGGCTGGGTTTCACGGTCTTCATCGTGAACGGGGATCAGAGGGGTTGTGGAATCAATAAACTCTTGCAGGTCATGCTTGAGTTTGTCGAGGTTTGCGCCGCAGGCGCGTAGAACGGTTGCGGCTGCCTCATTATCTAAAAGCGCAAGAAGGAGGTGCTCAACCGTCATGAACTCATGACGCTTGGAGCGGGCTTCCTTGAAGGCAAGATTGAGGGTGACTTCGAGCTCGCGGTTTAACATGGCTTCACCTCATACCCAAGTGGTCGGCGTTAACCGTCCTTCTCGATTTCACAGAGTAGCGGATGCTGGCTTTCGCGTGCGTACTGATTTACCTGCATGGCCTTGGTCTCGGCAATGTCGCGGGTAAAGATGCCGCACACTGCCCGTCCTTCTGTATGAACGGCCAGCATGACCTTGGTCGCCAATTCGCGATTCAAGTTAAAAAACACCTCAAGTACTTCGACGACGAAATCCATGGGTGTGTAGTCATCGTTGAACAAAACCACCTTGTACATCGGCGGCGCCTGAAGTGCGGGCTTAGCCTCTTGCACAGCCAAGCCAGCGGAGTCGTCGTCATCAAAATCGGGTCGATCCTGATTGAATGTTAGTCGAATCTGGCTGATTGCATGCATGGAAAGAAAGGTTCGTCGTTGTGCGGTTACAGTGATGGAGGCAGGCGCATCAAATTTCAACAGCGCCGCCGCGTGACCTTGACTATCGGTAAAACGGTGTTACAACCATTGGTACCCAATGTGGGGAGTAAAGGTCCGCACAGTCAACCACTTTCAGGGTCGATGTGCGAGTGAACTGGATGATACTCCAGTGATGGAGTCGTTTGCAGCAGAGGGATATGAGTATGCAAGGCAAGGTCAAGTGGTTCAACAATGCCAAAGGCTTCGGCTTTATCAACGCGGACGCCAAGGAAGGCATAGATGAACACGGAGACAAGATCGACTTTTTCGCCCACTTTTCAGCCATTGAAATGGACGGCTACAAGACGCTCAAAGCGGGCCAGCCAGTCAATTTCGAAATCACTCAAGGCCCCAAAGGCCTGCACGCAGTGAAGATCACCAGCAATAAAGCCACCTCCCCCACGACTGCGACAGAGGCCAACACCCTCTCGGTCTGACCCGCCGATCCCACAGTCAGTGCAAAAAAAGGCCGATTCATTCACATGAATCGGCCTTTTCTGTCATTAAAGCCCTACATATGGGCAATCAGCGCATCGCCAAAACCTGAAGACGACACCAACGTGGCGCCTTCCATCAGGCGTTCGAAGTCATACGTCACGGTTTTGGCCGAAATTGCACCATTGGTGCCTTTGATAATCAGGTCCGCCGCTTCGGTCCAGCCCATGTGTCGCAGCATCATTTCAGCAGACAGGATGAGCGATCCGGGGTTGACCTGATCCTTGCCCGCGTACTTGGGCGCCGTGCCGTGGGTGGCCTCGAACATTGCGATGGTGTCCGACAGGTTGGCGCCCGGCGCAATACCGATACCGCCCACTTCTGCTGCAAGCGCATCGGACAGGTAGTCGCCGTTGAGATTGAGCGTGGCGATCACGTCATATTCGGCGGGACGCAGCAGAATCTGCTGGAGCATGGCGTCGGCAATGGCGTCCTTGACGATGACATTGCGTCCGGTTTTAGGGTTCTTGAATTGCATCCACGGGCCGCCGTCGAGCAGGGTTGCACCGAACTCCTCGGCCGCCACTTCGTAAGCCCATTCCTTGAAGGCACCTTCGGTGAACTTCATGATGTTGCCTTTGTGCACGATGGTCAGCGACTCGCGGTCGTTGTCCACCACATATTGCAAGGCTTTGCGCGCCAGACGCTTGGTGCCTTCTCGGGAGACCGGTTTGACGCCGATGCCGCAGTCCTGGTCGAAACGGATTTTGGTCACACCCATTTCTTCTTTCAGGAACTTGATCACCTTGTTCGCTTCAGGCGAACCGGCTTTCCATTCGATGCCGGCATAAATGTCTTCGGAGTTCTCGCGGAAGATGGTCATGTCGACGTCGCCCGGCTTTTTGACCGGACTGGGCACGCCTTCAAACCAACGCACGGGGCGCAGGCAGACATACAGATCGAGTTGCTGGCGCAGGGCTACGTTCAAGGAGCGAATACCGCCACCGACCGGCGTGGTCAGCGGGCCCTTGATCGACACGACGTATTCCTTGACTGCATCCAGTGTTTCCTGAGGCAGCCACGTGTCCTGATCGTAAACCTGAGTAGCCTTCTCGCCCGCATACACCTCCATCCAGGAGATGTTGCGCTTGCCGCCGTAGGCCTTGCTCACAGCAGCATCCACCACTTTGATCATGACCGGGCTGATATCGACACCGATGCCGTCACCTTCGATGTAAGGAATGATCGGGTTGTCGGGCACGTTCAGGGAGTGGTCTGCATTGACGGTGATTTTTTCACCTGCGGCTGGAACCTTGATCTTGTTGTATCCCATGCTGAACTCCATATGTGGGTTTAACATCTATGCCGCTCTCGAGCGTAACCCAGTTGAATGGGGACGCAAACCGAATGTTCTACATACCCGGTTACTTGCCTGCCACAACCCTCCTGACAAGCCCGGATACAAAGGGGTTAGCGACACAATACAGGGCGATATGCGAACGCTTCTTAGACCAATGGATGACCGCTGATCCACCTCAGCCCTCGCCGGAACATTAGTGACCTATGTATACTGCGCCGGTGACCGCGGAGTCATCGCGAAGCACCACACTGCAATGAGTCTTTCAGGCCTAGAAAGGCTGAGCCGTTACCCCGGCTCGACCGCTTGACGCTCTACTGATGCATTCACATCACCGCGAAGAACCTCGACTTTCGGCTCATTGTTCACTGTGAACGAAAGCGCCTACCCTGCGCATCTCGAGAATCTGAGCACGCTCAGCAAAGAAGAGAGTTAATCCGAAATGCCCACCCGTTCGAAGATCATCTATACCTTCACCGACGAAGCTCCGGCCCTCGCCACCTATTCACTGCTGCCTATCATCGAAGCGTTCACCGCTCCGGCTGATATCGCTGTTGAGACGCGCGACATCTCTCTGGCAGGCCGAATCCTTGCCAGCTTCCCCGAGCAATTGGGTGCCAAGGCCGTAGCAGACCACCTCGCCGAATTGGGCGCCCTGGCCGTTACCCCTGAAGCCAACATCATCAAGCTGCCTAACATCAGCGCCTCGGTCCCGCAATTGCAGGCCGCGATCAAAGAACTGCAAGCGCAGGGCTTCGATATCCCGGATTACCCCGAGTCAGTCACCACTGATGCCGAGAAAGACGTCAAAGCGCGTTACAGCAAAGTCATGGGCAGCGCCGTAAACCCGGTACTGCGCGAAGGCAACTCCGACCGCCGCGCACCGCTGTCGGTGAAAAACTACGCACGCAAGCACCCGCACAAAATGGGCGCCTGGGCCGCAGACTCCAAGTCCCACGTGGCTCACATGAGCGAAGGCGACTTCTACGGCAGCGAAAAAGCGGCCCTGATTGAAGCCCCGGACAGCGTCAAAATCGAATTGATCGCTCAAGACGGCACGACCACCGTCCTGAAAGAAAAAACGGCCGTACAGGCCGGCGAGATCATCGATTGTTCCGTCATGAGCAAAAAAGCCCTGCGCCAGTTCGTAGCGGCCGAAATCGAAGACGCCAAGAAACAAGGCGTACTGTTCTCGGTTCACCTGAAAGCCACCATGATGAAGGTCTCCGACCCGATCATGTTTGGTCAGATCGTGGCCGAGTTCTACAAGGACGCGCTGGAAAAACACGCTGACGTCCTGAAAGAAATCGGTTTCAACCTGAACAACGGCATCGGCGACCTGTACGCCCGCATCAAGGCCCTGCCGGCGGACAAGCAAGCCGAAATCGAGGCGGACATCCAGGCGGTCTACGCCAATCGCCCAGCGCTGGCGATGGTTAACTCCGACAAAGGCATCACCAACCTGCACGTGCCGAGCGACGTCATCGTCGACGCGTCGATGCCAGCCATGATCCGTGACTCCGGCAAAATGTGGGGCACTGACGGTCAACTGCACGACGCCAAGGCCGTGATCCCGGATCGCTGCTACGCAACCATCTACCAGGCGGTTATCGAAGACTGCAAGCAACACGGCGCCTTCGATCCGACCACCATGGGCAGCGTGCCAAACGTTGGCCTGATGGCCCAGAAAGCCGAAGAGTACGGCTCCCACGACAAGACCTTCCAGATCAAGACCGATGGCGTGGTTCGCGTGAGCGACAGCAACGGCAACGTGTTGATGGAACAAAAAGTCGAAGCGGGCGATATCTGGCGCATGTGCCAGGCCAAAGACGCGCCGATCCGCGACTGGGTCAAACTGGCCGTCAACCGCGCTCGCGCCAGCAACACCCCTGCTGTTTTCTGGCTGGACCCACAACGTAGCCACGACGGCGTGATGATCGAGAAAGTTCAGGCTTACCTGAAGGATCACGACACCAGCGGCCTGGACATTCGCATCATGTCCCCGGTTGAGGCCATGAAGTTCACGCTGGAGCGCACCCGCAAGGGTCTGGACACTATCTCGGTGACCGGTAACGTTCTGCGCGACTACCTGACTGACCTGTTCCCGATCATGGAACTGGGCACCAGCGCCAAAATGCTGTCGATCGTTCCGCTGATGAATGGCGGCGGCCTGTTCGAAACCGGCGCGGGCGGTTCGGCACCCAAGCACGTGCAGCAACTGCTGGAAGAAAACTTCCTGCGTTGGGACTCGCTGGGCGAATTCCTGGCATTGGCTGCTTCCCTGGAGCACCTGGGCACGACCTACAACAACCCGAAAGCGTTGGTGTTGGCCAAAACCCTGGACCAGGCCACTGGCCAGTTCCTCGACAACAACAAATCGCCATCGCGCAAAGTCGGCAATATCGACAACCGCGGTAGCCACTTCTACCTGGCTCTGTACTGGGCACAAGCCCTGGCAGCCCAGACCGAAGACAAAGACTTGCAAGCCCAGTTTGCCCCAGTGGCAAAAGCCATGGCCGAGAACGAAGCAACCATCGTTGCCGAACTCAACGCCGTTCAGGGCAAGCCGGTCGACATCGGTGGTTACTACCACGCCGATGCCGACAAGGTCAGCAACGTTATGCGCCCTAGCGCCACACTGAACGCGATCATCGCTTCGGTGTAAGAGCAACACCGCAACACCACAAACCCCGGCCCACGACGCCGGGGTTTGTGTTTTTGGGCTTCCCACTGCCGACACCTGCAGAGGTTGGGGTTGGCACACACTTTCTGTAGGATCCAGAACCCACCCTCCTTCAAGCCGAGCACATTTTATGGAATGGAAACCCCACATCACAGTTGCCACGGTCGTCGAAGACCATGGTCGCTTCCTGATGGTCGAAGAGCTCAAGCACGAGCGCGCTGTGCTTAATCAGCCTGCCGGGCATCTGGACCCCAATGAAAGCCTGATCCAGGCCGCGATTCGCGAGACCTTCGAAGAAACCGGCTATGACGTTGAATTGACTGGCGTGATCGGCATTTACCTGTACACCGCCCCCAGCAATGGTGTGACCTATCAGCGCGTGTGCTTTGCAGGCAAAGCGCTCAAGCATCACCCCGACTCACCGCTCGATACGGGGATTATCGGCCCGCGGTGGTTGACCCGCGACGAGTTACTCGCACAACGCCACCGCTGGCGCAGCGAACTGACCTTGCTTTGCATCGACGATTATCTGTCCGGCAAATTGTTTGACCTCTCGTTAATCCGCCCTTCGGTTTAGCCTTGAGCGCTCGGGCCTGCTAGAATCGCGTCCTTTTTCAAGACACTCATTGAAACCCTATGCGTGATCCAGCCTTAGTCGCCCCCGAAAAACAGCGCGTCATTGTCGGCATGTCCGGCGGTGTTGACTCTTCCGTTTCCGCCGTTCTGCTCATGGAGCAGGGCTATCAGGTGGAAGGCCTGTTCATGAAGAACTGGGAGGAAGACGACGGAACGGATTACTGCACCGCCATGGATGACCTGGCAGACGCCCAGGCCGTGTGCGACAAAATCGGCATCAAGCTGCACACCGCCAATTTTGCCGCCGAATACTGGGACAACGTGTTTGAACACTTCCTGGCCGAATACAAGGCCGGACGCACGCCTAACCCGGACATCCTGTGTAACCGTGAAATCAAGTTCAAGGCGTTTCTCGAGTACGCCCTGATGCTTGGCGCCGACCTGATTGCCACCGGCCACTACGTGCGCCGTCGCGACATCGACGGCCGCACCGAGTTGCTCAAGGGCCTGGACCCAAACAAAGACCAGAGCTACTTCCTGCACGCGGTAGGCGGCGAGCAAATTGCCCGCACCCTGTTCCCGGTCGGTGAACTGGAAAAACCCGAAGTGCGCAAGATTGCCGAGCAACATGGCCTGGCGACCGCCAAGAAGAAAGACTCCACCGGTATTTGCTTCATTGGTGAACGCCGTTTCAGCGATTTCCTCAAGCAATACCTGCCCGCTCAACCGGGCGAGATCAAAACCACCGACGGCGAAGTCATCGGCCGCCACCACGGCCTGATGTATCACACCATTGGCCAGCGGCAGGGCCTGGGTATCGGCGGCCTGAAAGACGCCAGCGACGAGCCGTGGTACGTGCTGCACAAAGACCTCGAAAACAACGAGCTGATTGTCGGCCAGGGTAACGATCACCCATGGCTGTTTTCGCGCGCCCTGCTCGCGTCGGAGATTTTCTGGGTCAACCCGATTAACCTCGACAGCCCGCTGCGCCTGACCGCCAAAGTGCGTTATCGCCAGAGCGATCAGCCCTGCACGCTGGAAAAAACCGCCAGCGGCTACCGCGCGACCTTCGATGACCCGCAACGCGCCGTTACACCCGGCCAGTCAGTGGTGTTCTACGATGGCGAAGTGTGCCTGGGTGGCGGCGTGATCGAAGTGGCCGAACCCTGGAACCACAAGGGCGAACAGGCATGAATGCCACCCAGGAACAACTGATCGCACTCGGCGGGGTTTTTCTGGCTGCCGTGCTGGTGGACAAAATCGCCCGCACCGGCCAGGTCGGCGAAGCGGATCTGGCCTGCATGCTTGGCACATTGCTGGTGCGCGACCCGAAAGACACGCTGGAAGTGTTTGGCGGTGACGACATCAACCTGCGCGAAGGTTACCGGGCCCTCATTGGCGCCCTTGAACGCGACCCCAATACGTTGCAGCGCGAGCCTTTGCGCTACGCCCTGTCGATGCTCAACCTGGAGCGCCAACTGGCCAAGCGTGACGACATGCTTGAACTGATCGGCAAACGCTTGCCGCAGATCCAGTCCCAGGTCGAGCACTTCGGTCCGGCTCATGAAAACGTCGTGGCTGCCTGTGGCGCACTGTATCAGGACACCCTCAGCACACTGCGCCAGCGCATTCAGGTCCACGGCGACATGCGCAACCTGCAACAACCCAGCAACGCCGCCAAAATTCGCGCTCTGCTGCTGGCCGGGATCCGCTCGGCTCGCTTGTGGCGCCAATTGGGCGGTCATCGCTGGCAGCTGGTATTCAGCCGTCGCAAGCTGCTCAAAGAGCTTTATCCGATGCTGCGCGGCTAACACCCGCCAGAACGCACACCTTTGTAACGTCGCTTCGCGTATGACGCCGGTCACTTGGCAACGGACCGGCCGTTTTTTCATGTATGATACGCGCCCCATTTCGTTGCCCGACTGTCCGAGAACACCCCATGAAGCTCTCTTCGCTCACTGCGGTTTCCCCTGTTGACGGCCGCTACGCCGGCAAAACCCAGGCCCTGCGCCCTATTTTCAGCGAGTACGGCCTGATCCGTGCCCGCGTATTGGTTGAAGTTCGCTGGCTCCAGCGTTTGGCTGCCCACGCCGCCATCCCGGAAGTCCCGGCCTTCTCCGCCGAAGCCAACGCCGTTCTGAATGAACTGGCCGAAAACTTCTCTCTGGAACACGCCGAACGCGTCAAAGAGATCGAGCGCACCACCAACCACGACGTCAAAGCCATTGAGTACCTGCTCAAGGAGCAGGCTGCCAAGCTGCCGGAACTGGCCAATGTCAGCGAATTCATCCACTTTGCCTGCACGAGCGAGGACATCAACAACCTGTCCCACGCCCTGATGCTGCGCGAAGGCCGTGATGAGGTGATGCTGCCACTGATGCGTCAAACCGCTGAAGCCATCCGTGAACTGGCCATCCGCTTTGCCGACGTGCCGATGCTGTCGCGCACCCACGGTCAACCGGCGTCGCCTACCACCCTGGGTAAAGAGCTGGCCAACGTGGTTTACCGCCTGGAGCGCCAGATCGCTCAAGTGGCCGCCGTACCGCTGCTGGGTAAAATCAACGGCGCCGTGGGCAACTACAACGCCCACCTGTCGGCCTACCCGCAGATCGACTGGGAAGCCAACGCCCGCGCCTTCATCGAAGACGAACTGGGCCTGGGTTTCAACCCATACACCACGCAGATCGAACCGCACGACTACATTGCCGAGCTGTTCGACGCCATTGCGCGTTTCAACACCATCCTGATCGACTTCGACCGCGACATCTGGGGCTACATCTCCCTGGGCTACTTCAAGCAGCGCACCATCGCGGGCGAGATCGGTTCATCGACCATGCCGCACAAGGTCAACCCGATCGACTTCGAAAACTCCGAAGGCAACCTGGGGATCGCCAACGCGCTGTTCCAGCACCTGGCCAGCAAACTGCCCATCTCCCGCTGGCAGCGCGACCTGACCGACTCCACCGTGCTGCGCAACCTCGGCGTGGGCTTTGCTCACAGCGTGATCGCGTACGAAGCCAGCCTCAAAGGCATCAGCAAACTGGAGCTCAACGCCCAGAAAATCGCTGCTGACCTGGATGCCTGCTGGGAAGTGCTGGCGGAGCCGATCCAGACCGTCATGCGCCGCTACAACATTGAAAACCCGTACGAGAAGCTCAAAGAGCTGACGCGCGGCAAGGGCATCAGCCCTGAAGCACTGCAGACGTTCATTGATAGCCTTGAAATGCCGGAAGCGGCCAAGGCCGAGCTGAAGCTGCTGACCCCTGCCAATTACATCGGCAACGCGGTCGAACAGACCAAGCGCATCTGAGTGCTGTAACGACCTACTAACGCCCGGCCGTGCCGGGCGTTTTTATTCCCGAATACAAAGCGCAACTTTTCAATAGGTTACACATGAATCCTGATCTTCCTCTTCAACTTCTGGGCGGCATGACTGCACGCGAATTCATGCGCGACTACTGGCAGAAAAAACCGCTGCTGATCCGACAGGCAATCCCTGACTTCGAAAGCCCGATCGATGCCGACGAACTGGCCGGTTTGGCACTTGAAGAGGAGGTCGAATCACGACTGGTCATCGAACACGGCGAACGCCCGTGGGAGCTGCGCCGCGGGCCTTTTGCCGAAGATGAGTTCGGCAAACTGCCTGAACGCGAATGGACTTTGCTGGTGCAAGCCGTCGATCAGTTCGTGCCTGAAGTGGGCGAGCTGCTGGAGCACTTTCGCTTCCTGCCGAGCTGGCGTATTGACGACGTGATGATCAGCTACGCCGCACCTGGCGGCAGCGTCGGTCCGCACTTCGACAATTACGACGTATTCCTGCTGCAAGGGGCTGGCCAGCGTCACTGGCAGATCGGCCAGATGTGCGACTCCGACAGCGCCCTGCTGGAACACGCCGACCTGCGCATCCTGGCAGACTTCCAGGCCACCGATGAGTGGACACTGGAACCCGGCGACATGCTGTATCTGCCGCCACGCCTTGCCCATAGCGGTGTAGCCGTGGACGACTGCCTGACCTACTCGGTCGGTTTCCGCGCCCCGAGCGCCGCTGAAGTACTGACCCACTTCACCGACTTCCTCAGCCAGTACCTGCCGGATGAAGAACGTTACACCGATGCCGACGCACAACCGGTCAGCGACCCGCATCAGATCCAGCGCGATGCGCTGGATCGCTTGAAAGGTTTGCTCGCTGAACACATGAGCGATGAACGCATGCTCCTGACCTGGTTCGGCCAGTTCATGACCGAGCCGCGCTATCCGGAACTCGTCGTCGGCCCCGAGCTCGAAGAAGAAGACCTGCTCGGCAGTCTCGACCAGGGCGCGGTATTGATCCGCAACCCGAGTGCCCGACTGGCCTGGTCTGAAGTGGATGAAGACCTGCTTCTGTTTGCCAGCGGACAGAGCCGTCTGCTGCCGGGCAAACTGCGCGATCTCTTGAAAATGATCTGTGCCGCCGATGCCTTGCATGCCGAAAACCTCGGCCCGTGGCTGGCAGATGAGGATGGCCGCAACCTGCTGTGTGAATTGGTCAAACAAGGAAGCCTGGGGTTCGCTGATGAATAAAATTCGCGTACGTGTCGCCGACTGGCAAAAGGATAACGCCGAACTTCGACGCATCCGTGAAGCCGTGTTTATCAACGAACAACACGTCCCGCCCGAACTGGAGTGGGATTCGGACGACAGCAGCGCCGTACACTTTCTGGCCTTTGAGGGCGATTTCGCCATTGGCACGGCCCGACTCCTGGCGGATGGCCAGATAGGCCGCGTATCCGTCCTCAAGGACTGGCGAGGGCTGAAAGTCGGCGACGCCCTGATGCAGGCCACCCTCGAACAAGCCGAAGAACGCGGCTTGAA
The DNA here is from genome assembly GCF_001042985.1 of Pseudomonas lundensis. GTDB lineage: Bacteria > Pseudomonadota > Gammaproteobacteria > Pseudomonadales > Pseudomonadaceae > Aquipseudomonas > Aquipseudomonas lundensis. The sequence goes on along the minus strand of NZ_JYKY01000007.1, from coordinate 57,969 downwards.
AGAGGTGAAGCTGAGCGCACAGGTGCACGCCACGCCTTTCTATGAGCGGCTCGGGTTCAAGATCGTGAGCGACGAGTTTCTGGAGGCGGGCATTCCGCACGTGGACATGGTGCGCTGCGCCTGACACACGTGAACGCTGCTCCTGAATAAAAAACGCCCTGCCATCGTCGGATCGCAGGGCGTTTTGCTGTGTGTCATTCAACCCCGTCACATTTAGGCCGACAAACTGGCACACTGCTTTCATCCCTTTTCAAGCCTTGCGGAGATAACAGACATGGTCTTACGCCCACTCATCGCCGGTCTGATGATGCTGTTGAGCCTCAGCGCCCTTGCCGATACCCAAGTCATCACACTGCAAAACCGCACTAGCGCGGACTTACTGCCGGTGGCCCAGAACTTCATCGGCAAGGACGGCAACGTCACCGTTTACGGCAATCAACTCATCGTCGAGGCCCCGGCCCAGAAAATCCAGGGCCTGGAAGACTTGCTCAGCCAGCTCGACACGCCTGCGCGCCGTTTGCTGATCACAGTCGATACCAGCGATAGCAACCTGCCTGACAGCAATAGCAATACGCGGGTCTACAGCACCGCCAGCCGTGACGGCGGCGTTCAGCAGATTCAGGCCACTGAAGGTGTTCCCGCCTTGATCCAGACAGGCCAAAGCATTCCCCAGACCAGCACCCAGACCGACGCATACGGGCGCCTCTCGGCACAAACTGCTTATCGCAATGTGACCAAGGGCTTCTACATCACCGCCAGCGTTACGGGTGAAACGGTACACCTGGCGATCAGCACCAACCGCGACCGCATGAGCCAGGAACAGCCGGATGTAGTGAACGTGCAAAGTACCGACACGCAGGTCAGCGGCCCCCTCGGCCAATGGATCACAGTGGCGGGCATCAGCGGCCAGAATCTGGCTGGCCAGCAGGGCCAAACCCGCACTTACTCGACTCAAAGCCGGGATGACATGACATTGCGGGTCAAAGTCGACGCACTCGACCCAAAAGGCCAAAACTGACTGACGGGTCGTATTAGACCAAATATGTAGTGCCGCCAAAAAAGCACTACAAAACGTTTGACGACTCAAAAAAGCGAAGGCATGATGGCCCCGCTCCCGCCGATCAGAGGCCCTGTAAAGCGCCTCTGACCGCTAGCGAGAAGCCATTCACGCACGTATACGAACAAAATGGTTGTGTGCCTGGTGGAGCAAAAATTTTTCAACCCAGACCTATGCGACGAGGTTTATCACCATGGCACTGACACGCGAACAGCAAATTGCAGCCCTCGAGAAAGACTGGGCCGAAAACCCACGCTGGAAAGGCGTGACTCGCGATTACTCCGCTGCTGACGTGGTCCGCCTGCGCGGCTCGGTTCAACCCGAGCACACCTTTGCAAAAATGGGCGCCGAAAAGCTGTGGAAACTGGTGACTCAGGGCGCACACCCGTCCTTCCGTCCTGAAAAAGATTTCGTCAACTGCATGGGCGCCCTGACCGGGGGCCAGGCAGTACAACAGGTTAAAGCCGGTATCCAGGCTATCTACCTGTCGGGCTGGCAAGTGGCGGCAGACAACAACTCTGCCGAATCCATGTACCCCGACCAGTCGCTGTACCCGGTGGACTCCGTTCCAACCGTGGTCAAGCGCATCAATAACTCGTTCCGTCGCGCCGACCAGATTCAGTGGAAATCCGGCAAGAACCCGGGCGACCAAGGTTATATCGACTACTTCGCCCCCATCGTGGCAGATGCTGAAGCCGGTTTCGGCGGCGTACTCAATGCCTACGAGCTGATGAAAAACATGATCGAAGCGGGTGCTGCAGGCGTTCACTTCGAAGACCAACTGGCGTCGGTTAAAAAATGCGGTCACATGGGCGGCAAGGTATTGGTGCCCACTCAGGAAGCCGTACAGAAGCTGACTGCGGCCCGACTGGCTGCCGACGTGGCAGGCGTACCGACCATCATTCTGGCCCGTACCGATGCTAACGCTGCCGACTTGCTGACTTCCGACTGCGATCCGTACGACAAGCCATTTGTATCCGGTGAACGCACGAAGGAAGGCTTCTACAAAGTGCGCGCTGGCCTGGATCAAGCGATTGCCCGTGGCCTGGCCTACGCGCCGTACGCCGACCTGATCTGGTGTGAAACCGCCAAGCCGGACTTGGACGAAGCGCGCCGCTTTGCTGAAGCGATCAAAAAGGAATACCCGGACCAGATTCTGTCCTACAACTGCTCGCCTTCCTTCAACTGGAAGAAAAACCTGGACGACGCGACCATCGCCAAATTCCAGCGCGAACTGTCGGCAATGGGCTACAAGCATCAGTTCATCACCCTGGCTGGCATTCACAACATGTGGCACAGCATGTTCAACCTGGCGCACGACTACGCCCGTAACGACATGACCGCCTACGTGAAGCTGCAAGAGCAGGAGTTTGCTGACGCCGCCAAGGGTTACACCTTCGTTGCACACCAGCAGGAAGTAGGCACCGGTTACTTCGATGACATGACCACCGTGATTCAGGGTGGCTCGTCCTCGGTCACCGCCCTGACCGGCTCGACCGAAGAAGAACAGTTCCACTGATTGCCCGGCAACCAGTGAAACGACGGCCATTGCCTCGCCTGTAAAGAACAAACGCAATGCCTTGAACATAACGCCCCGACTGGTTTTCGGGGCGTTTTTTTTATCCAAATTTCGTCAAGATCCGCCCGCACATCGACGAAAACCTGATCCAGATCCATAAATCGAAAACAGAATCGGGTTAGAAAACCAAGTTCGAAACTTGCAATGGCTACATATATAAGCCAACTTGCGCAGGCAGGCTAAGCTGAAAAACAACAGACTCGGATTTAAACGATATTCATTATCATTTGGGCACCGCACTGTTCATTGCAGCGCAAACAAAACATCATCGCTGAAATAAGCTGTAATGCCCGTGCCACGTGGCCTACGTAGACTTTGGAGGAAGCTATACCACTAAAGGACTGAATTTATTCATCTTAGAAAATTTACTTGCTGGGTGTTTAGCCATAAAATCCCGCCCATCAATTGCGCTGCGACATATCGTCACTGCTTTATTACCTTTTTGAGCTCAGAGACATTGGCTCTCTGTTAAGGATTACCAGCATGCCCGAAGCGACAGGACTCATAGCCCACAACTGGGGCTTTGCCATTTTCCTTCTCGGCGTTGTCGGCCTTTGTGCCTTCATGCTTGGCGTCTCCAGCCTCCTCGGGTCAAAAGCCTGGGGCCGCAGCAAAAACGAACCGTTCGAGTCCGGCATGCTACCCACCGGTGGCGCCCGCTTGCGGCTCTCAGCCAAATTCTATCTGGTCGCGATGCTGTTCGTGATCTTCGATATCGAAGCCCTCTTTCTCTTTGCCTGGTCTGTGTCTGTTCGCGAAAGCGGCTGGACCGGATTCGTCGAAGCTCTCGTTTTCATAGCAATTCTGTTGGCAGGCCTTGTCTACCTATTTCGGGTGGGTGCTCTTGATTGGGCACCGGAAGCTCGTCGTAAGCGGCAGGCCAAGCTGAAACAATGAGGCTTTGGCGATGCAATACGAACTCACCAGGATCGACCCGGATGCTCCTAACGAGCAGTACCCGATCGGCAAACGGGAAACCGTTTCCGATCCGTTAGAAGATCAAGTCCACAAAAACATTTTCATGGGCAAACTTGAAGACGTGCTGAACGGCACGGTCAACTGGGGGCGTAAAAACTCCTTGTGGCCGTACAACTTCGGCTTGTCGTGCTGCTACGTGGAAATGACCACCGCCTTCACGGCGCCCCACGACATCGCGCGCTTTGGCGCCGAAGTTATCCGGGCCTCGCCGCGTCAGGCGGATTTCATGGTTATTGCCGGTACCTGCTTCATCAAGATGGCGCCGATCATTCAGCGCCTCTACGAGCAAATGCTTGAACCTAAATGGGTCATTTCCATGGGTTCGTGCGCCAACTCCGGTGGCATGTACGACATCTACTCCGTGGTTCAAGGGGTGGACAAGTTTTTGCCCGTGGACGTTTACGTACCCGGCTGCCCACCCCGCCCGGAGGCTTTCCTGCAAGGCTTGATGCTCTTGCAAGAGTCGATTGGCCAGGAGCGTCGCCCCCTTTCCTGGGTCGTTGGCGAGCAAGGCGTGTACCGCGCCGAGATGCCATCGCAAAAGGAACAGCGCCGCGAACAGCGTATTCAGGTGACCAACCTGCGCAGCCCCGACGAAGTCTGATCCAGCCCCGCTTCTTTTTATAGAACGAGACACTGGCTTCATTCTTTACGTTGAACGAAAGCGATAAAAAACCATGACTACAGGCTCCGCTCTGTACATCCCGCCTTACAAGGCTGACGACCACGATGTGGTTGTCGAACTGAATAACCGTTTTGGTCCTGATGCATTCACTGCCCAGGCCACGCGCACCGGCATGCCGGTGCTTTGGGTTGCCCGCGCCAAACTGGTCGAAGTCCTGACCTTCCTGCGCAACCTGCCAAAACCCTACGTCATGCTCTATGACCTGCACGGTGTCGACGAACGTCTGCGCACCAAGCGTCAGGGCCTGCCGTCGGGTGCCGATTTCACCGTCTTCTATCACCTGATGTCGCTTGAGCGTAACAGCGACGTCATGATCAAGGTGGCCCTGTCCGAAGGCGATTTGAGCCTGCCGACCGTGACCGGGATCTGGCCGAACGCCAACTGGTACGAGCGGGAAGTCTGGGACATGTTCGGCATCGACTTCGCCGGGCACCCTCACCTGTCGCGCATCATGATGCCGCCGACCTGGGAAGGTCACCCGCTGCGCAAGGACTTTCCTGCGCGCGCCACGGAGTTCGACCCATACAGCCTAAGCCTGGCCAAAGTCCAGCTCGAAGAAGAAGCCGCACGCTTCAAGCCTGAAGACTGGGGCATGAAGCGTTCCGGCGAGAACGAGGACTACATGTTCCTCAACCTGGGCCCGAACCACCCTTCGGCTCACGGTGCCTTCCGCATCATTCTGCAACTGGACGGCGAAGAAATCGTCGACTGCGTGCCTGACATCGGCTACCACCACCGTGGCGCCGAAAAAATGGCTGAGCGCCAGTCATGGCACAGTTTCATTCCGTACACCGACCGTATCGATTACCTCGGCGGCGTGATGAACAACCTGCCGTATGTGCTCTCGGTAGAAAAACTGGCAGGCATCAAAGTGCCGGACCGGGTCGACACCATCCGCATCATGATGGCCGAGTTCTTCCGTATCACCAGCCACTTGCTGTTCCTGGGGACATACATCCAGGACGTGGGCGCCATGACCCCGGTGTTCTTCACCTTCACCGACCGTCAGCGCGCCTACAAAGTGATTGAGGCGATCACCGGTTTCCGCCTGCACCCGGCCTGGTACCGCATCGGCGGCGTTGCCCACGACCTGCCAAATGGCTGGGATCGCCTGGTCAAGGAATTCATCGACTGGATGCCCAAGCGTCTGGACGAATACCAAAAAGCCGCGCTGGACAACAGCATCTTGCGTGGCCGTACCATCGGCGTTGCCCAGTACAACACCAAAGAGGCCCTGGAATGGGGTGTCACCGGTGCTGGCCTGCGCTCTACCGGGTGCGACTTCGACCTGCGCAAGACGCGGCCGTATTCCGGCTACGAGAACTTCGAGTTCGAAGTGCCGCTGGCGGCCAATGGCGATGCCTATGACCGTTGCATCGTGCGTGTCGAAGAAATGCGCCAGAGCCTTAAAATCATCGAGCAGTGCATGCGCAACATGCCGGCCGGCCCGTACAAGGCGGACCACCCGCTGACCACACCGCCGCCCAAAGAGCGCACCTTGCAGCACATCGAGACCTTGATTACGCACTTCCTGCAAGTTTCGTGGGGCCCGGTGATGCCGGCCAACGAATCCTTCCAGATGATCGAAGCGACCAAGGGCATCAACAGTTATTACCTGACGAGCGACGGCGGCACCATGAGCTACCGCACCCGGATTCGCACCCCAAGTTTTGCCCATTTGCAGCAGATCCCTTCGGTGATCAAAGGCGAAATGGTCGCGGACTTGATTGCTTACCTGGGTAGTATCGATTTCGTTATGGCCGACGTGGACCGCTAAGCATGAACAGCACGCTTATCCAGACAGACCGTTTCGCCCTTAGCGAAACCGAGCGCTCGGCCATCGAGCACGAGATGCATCACTACGAAGATCCGCGCGCAGCGTCGATCGAAGCCCTGAAGATCGTTCAAAAAGAACGTGGCTGGGTGCCGGACGGCGCGATCTACGCCATCGGCGAGCTGCTGGGCATTCCCGCCAGCGACGTTGAAGGCGTGGCGACGTTCTACAGCCAGATCTTCCGCCAGCCGGTAGGCCGTCACATCATTCGCGTGTGTGACAGCATGGTCTGCTACATCGGTGGTCACGAGTCCGTGGTCAGCGAGATCCAGACCAAGCTGGGCATCGGCCTGGGCCAGACCACCGCAGACGGCCGCTTCACGCTGCTGCCGGTGTGCTGCCTGGGCAACTGCGACAAAGCGCCGGCGTTGATGATCGACGACGACACATTCGGTGATGTCCAGCCATCGGGCGTTGCCACGTTGTTGGAGGGCTACCCATGACCCTGACTTCTTTCGGGCCTGCCAACCGCATTGCGCGCACGGCAGAAACCCATCCGTTGACCTGGCGTCTGCGTGACGACGGCGAGCCGGTATGGCTTGACGAATATCAGGCCAAAAACGGCTACGCGGCTGCCCGCAAGGCATTCGCCGACATGGCTCAGGACGATATCGTCCAGACCGTGAAAGACGCCGGCCTCAAAGGTCGTGGCGGTGCAGGTTTCCCCACGGGTGTGAAGTGGGGGCTGATGCCCAAAGACGAATCCATGAACATCCGTTACCTGTTGTGTAACGCCGATGAAATGGAGCCCAACACCTGGAAAGACCGCATGCTGATGGAGCAACTGCCCCATCTGCTGATCGAAGGCATGCTGATCAGTGCTCGCGCCCTGAAAACCTACCGCGGCTACATCTTCCTGCGTGGCGAATACACCACCGCGGCCGTGCACCTGCGCCGTGCCGTCGAAGAAGCCAAGGCAGCAGGCCTGCTGGGCAAAAACATCCTGGGTTCGGGGTTTGATTTCGAACTGTTCGTACACACCGGTGCCGGGCGTTATATCTGCGGTGAAGAAACCGCACTGATCAACTCCCTTGAAGGCCGTCGCGCCAACCCGCGCTCCAAACCGCCGTTTCCGGCGGCCGTGGGCGTTTGGGGCAAGCCGACCTGCGTGAACAACGTAGAGACCCTGTGCAACGTACCGGCCATCATCGGCAATGGCGTTGACTGGTACAAATCCCTGGCCCGCGAAGGCAGCGAAGACCACGGCACCAAGCTGATGGGCTTCTCCGGCAAGGTCAAGAATCCCGGGCTGTGGGAACTGCCGTTTGGCGTCACCGCTCGCGAGCTGTTCGAAGACTACGCAGGCGGCATGCGCGACGGCTTCACGCTCAAGTGCTGGCAGCCAGGCGGTGCCGGTACGGGTTTCCTGTTGCCCGAGCACCTCGACGCACAAATGTACGCCGGGGGTATTGCCAAAGTGGGTACCCGTATGGGTACGGGTCTGGCCATGGCCGTGGACGACAGCGTGAACATGGTTTCACTGCTGCGCAACATGGAACAGTTCTTCGCGCGCGAGTCGTGCGGGTTCTGCACCCCGTGCCGTGATGGCCTGCCATGGAGCGTCAAGCTGCTGATGGCCATCGAGAAAGGCGAAGGCCAGCCGGGCGACATCGAGACCCTGCTGGGTCTGGTGGGTTTCCTCGGTCCGGGCAAGACGTTCTGTGCTCACGCACCGGGCGCCGTGGAGCCACTGGGCAGCGCAATCAAGTACTTCCGTCCAGAGTTCGAAGCCGGCATTGCGCAAGCAAAACCCGGTGTTCCACCTCTGGCACGCCCGATTGTTATCGGCGCGTAACGTTCTGAATGGGGGCGGTCCGTGCCGCCCTCTGATCGTTCGATAACGCCGTAAGGCTGGGTTGCTTCGAACGAATAACAAGATTCCATTAGCCACGCCCGCTGACACCGGGCCAACGAAGACCTTTGAACCATGGCCACTATCCACGTAGACGGCAAAGAGCTCGAAGTCGATGGGGCAGACAACCTGTTACAGGCCTGTCTGTCGCTGGGACTCGATATTCCGTATTTCTGCTGGCACCCTGCCCTGGGCAGTGTTGGCGCCTGCCGCCAGTGTGCAGTCAAGCAATACACCGACGAGAACGACACCCGTGGTCGTATCGTGATGTCCTGCATGACCCCGGCCACTGACGGAAGCTGGATTTCCATCGACGACGAAGAAGCGAAAGTGTTTCGCGCCAGCGTTGTCGAATGGCTGATGACCAACCACCCGCACGACTGCCCTGTGTGCGAAGAAGGCGGTCACTGCCACCTGCAAGACATGACCGTGATGACCGGTCACAACGAACGCCGTTACCGCTTTACCAAACGTACCCACCAGAACCAGGAACTCGGCCCGTTCATCGCTCACGAGATGAACCGCTGCATCGCCTGCTACCGCTGCGTGCGCTTCTATAAAGACTATGCGGGCGGTACGGACCTCGGCGTTTTCGGCGCCCACGACAACGTGTACTTCGGTCGCGTTGAAGACGGCGTTCTCGAAAGCGAGTTCTCGGGCAACCTCACCGAAGTCTGCCCGACCGGTGTGTTCACCGACAAAACCCACTCCGAGCGCTACAACCGCAAGTGGGACATGCAATTTGCGCCCAGCATCTGCCACGGTTGCTCCAGCGGCTGCAACATCAGCCCGGGCGAACGTTATGGCGAGCTGCGCCGGATCGAAAACCGCTTCAACGGTTCGGTCAACCAGTACTTCCTGTGTGACCGTGGCCGCTTCGGTTACGGCTACGTCAACCGTAGCGACCGCCCACGTCAGCCGCTGCTGGCCGACGGCAACAAGCTGAGCGTCGACGCGGCCCTGGACAGGGCCGCCGAACTGCTGCGCGGTCGCAACATTGTGGGTATCGGTTCGCCTCGTGCCAGCCTCGAAAGCAACTACGCGTTGCGCGAGCTGGTAGGCGCCGAGCACTTCTACTCGGGTATCGAAGCCGGTGAGCTGGAGCGTATCCGCCTGGTGCTGCAAGTCCTCAAGGACAGCCCGCTGCCGGTGCCGAACCTGCGCGACATCGAAGACCATGACGCGATTTTCGTTCTGGGTGAAGACTTGACCCAGACCGCCGCTCGTATGGCGCTGTCATTGCGTCAGTCCGTCAAGGGCAAAGCTGAAGACATGGCCGAGGCCATGCGCGTTCAGCCATGGCTTGACGCCGCGGTGAAAAACATCGGTCAGCACGCGCTGAATCCGCTGTTTATCGCCAGCCTGGCTGAAACCAAGCTGGACGACGTCGCTGAAGAATGCGTTCACGCTGCACCGGACGATCTGGCCCGCATCGGCTTCGCCGTGGCTCACGCCCTCGATGCCAGCGCGCCTGCTGTCGACGGTCTGGATGCCGAAGCCCAGCAATTGGCCCAGCGCATCGCAGACGCCTTGCTCGCTGCCAAGCGCCCCCTGATCATTGCCGGTACGTCACTGGGCTCCAAAGCCCTGATCGAAGCGGCGGGCAACATTGCCAAAGCCTTGCACCTGCGCGAAAAAGCCGGCTCCATCAGCCTGGTCGTGCCGGAAGCCAACAGCCTGGGTCTGGCCATGCTCGGCGGCGAATCGGTAGACGCCGCGCTGCAAGCCGTGATTGACGGCCAGGCAGACGCCATCGTGGTGCTGGAGAACGACCTGTTCACCCGCGTGGACGCCGTGAAGGTGAACGCTGCGCTGGACGCTGCCAAGGTTGTGATTGTTGCCGACCATCAGAAAACCGCCACCACCGACCGTGCCGATCTGGTACTACCGGCCGCCAGTTTCGCTGAAGCCGACGGTACGCTGGTCAGCCAGGAAGGCCGCGCCCAGCGCTTCTTCCAGGTGTTCGACCCTCGTTATCTGGATTCCGCCAACCTGATCCATGAAGGCTGGCGCTGGTTGCACGCCCTGCGCAGCACCCTGCTGAACAAGCCGGTGGACTGGACGCTGCTGGATCACGTGACTCAGGCCACTGCTGCCTGCACGCCAGATCTGGCCGGCATCGTAGACGCTGCGCCTTCGGCCGAATTCCGCATCAAAGGTCTGAAACTGGCACGCGAACCGCTGCGCTACAGCGGCCGCACCGCCATGCGCGCCAACATCAGCGTTCACGAGCCGCGTACTCCGCAAGACCCGGACACCGCGTTCGCCTTCTCCATGGAAGGTTACTCGGGCTCCGTTGAGCCGCGTCAGCAAGTGCCTTTTGCCTGGTCGCCGGGCTGGAACTCGCCACAAGCGTGGAACAAGTTCCAAGACGAAGTCGGCGGCCACATCCGTGCGGGCGATCCGGGCATTCGCCTGATCGAAAGCAAAGGTGATTCGCTGAACTGGTGCGCCAACATTCCAGGCCCGTTCAACCCGGCCCGTGGCACCTGGCACGTCGTGCCGTTCTATCACCTGCTGGGCAGCGAGGAGAACTCCTCGAAAGCCGCGCCGGTACAAGAACGCATCCCGGCCGCCTACATCGCGCTGGCCAAGTCCGAAGCCGATCGCCTGGGCGTCAATGACGGTGCCCTGCTCAGCCTGAACGTAGCCGGTGTGACCCTGCGCCTGCCGCTGCGTATCAATGAAGAGCTGGGTGCTGGCCTGGTGGCATTGCCTGCCGGCTTGGCTGGCATCCCGCCTGCGATCTTTGGTCTTACCGTTGACGGTTTGCAGGAGGCAGCCCAATGACCTGGTTCACGCCTGAAGTGATCGACGTGATTCTCTCGGTGGTCAAAGCCGTGGTAATCCTGCTCGCCGTGGTGGTGTGCGGTGCGCTGTTGAGCTGGGTCGAGCGCCGTTTGCTCGCCCTGTGGCAAGACCGTTACGGTCCGAACCGCGTCGGCCCGTTCGGCGCGTTTCAGATCGCCGCCGACATGATCAAGATGTTCTTCAAGGAAGACTGGACTCCGCCGTTTGCCGACAAGGTGATTTTCACCCTCGCACCGGTAGTGGCCATGAGCGCCTTGCTGATCGCCTTCGCGATTATCCCGATCACCCCGACCTGGGGTGTAGCAGACCTGAACATCGGCATCCTGTTCTTCTTCGCCATGGCCGGTCTGTCGGTGTACGCCGTGTTGTTCGCCGGCTGGTCGAGCAACAACAAGTTCGCCCTGCTCGGCAGCCTGCGCGCTTCGGCCCAGACTGTGTCGTACGAAGTGTTCATGGGCCTGTCGCTGATGGGCATCGTGGTTCAGGTCGGCTCGTTCAACATGCGCGACATTGTTGAATATCAAGCGCAAAACCTGTGGTTCATCATTCCGCAGATCTTCGGTTTCCTGACCTTCTTCATTGCTGGCGTCGCCGTGACTCACCGTCACCCGTTCGACCAGCCGGAAGCGGAACAGGAACTGGCCGATGGTTACCACATTGAATATGCCGGCATGAAATGGGGCATGTTCTTCGTGGGTGAATACATCGGGATCGTGTTGATCTCGGCGTTGCTGGTGACTTTGTTCTTCGGTGGCTGGCACGGGCCGTTCGGCATCCTGCCGCAGATTCCGTTTATCTGGTTCGCCCTGAAGACTGCGTTTTTCATCATGATCTTCATCCTGCTGCGCGCCTCTATTCCGCGCCCTCGGTATGACCAAGTGATGGACTTCAGCTGGAAGTTCTGCCTGCCGCTGACCCTGATCAATTTGCTGGTAACCGCCGCAGTCGTGTTGTTGAACACGCCCGCCGGCGCGGTTCAGTGAGGATAGAGACCCATGTTCAAGTACTTGTTTGACATCGTGCATGGCACCTACACCCAGCTTCGCAGCCTGGTGATGGTGTTTGGCCATGCCTTCCGCAAGCGTGACACGCTGCAATACCCGGAAGAACCGGTCTACCTGCCACCGCGTTACCGTGGCCGGATTGTCCTGACCCGCGACCCGGACGGCGAAGAGCGTTGTGTTGCCTGTAACCTGTGCGCCGTGGCGTGCCCGGTGGGCTGCATCTCGCTGCAAAAAGCCGAAACCGAGGATGGCCGCTGGTATCCGGAGTTTTTCCGCATCAACTTCTCACGCTGCATTTTCTGCGGCCTGTGTGAGGAAGCCTGCCCGACCACCGCCATCCAGCTCACGCCGGATTTCGAGATGGCCGAGTTCAAACGTCAGGATCTGGTGTACGAGAAAGAAGATCTGCTGATCTCCGGCCCCGGCAAGAACCCTGATTACAACTTCTATCGTGTTGCGGGTATGGCCGTTGAGGGCAAGCCGAAAGGCGCTGCTCAGAACGAAGCCGAGCCGATCAACGTGAAGAGCTTGCTGCCTTAAGGAAGAACGATGGAATTCGCTTTCTATTTCGCATCGGGTGTCGCTGTCGTGTCCACGCTGCGCGTGATCACCAACACCAACCCTGTGCACGCCCTGCTCTACCTGATTATTTCGCTGATTGCCGTGGCGATGACCTTCTTCAGCCTCGGCGCGCCGTTTGCGGGCGTTCTCGAAGTGATCGCCTACGCTGGCGCCATCATGGTGCTGTTCGTGTTTGTGGTGATGATGCTCAACCAAGGCCCGGCCTCGGTGACGCAGGAGCGCCACTGGCTCAAACCCGGCATTTGGATCGGACCGAGCATTCTGTCCGCCATCCTGTTGGCCGAATTGCTGTACGTGCTGTTTGCACAGCAGAGCGGCGCAGCCATCGGTCAAACCACCATTGATGCAAAAGCCGTCGGCATAAGCCTGTTCGGCCCGTATCTGCTGGTGGTCGAACTCGCCTCGATGCTGTTGCTTGCAGCAGCGGTGACGGCGTTCCACTTGGGCCGCAACGAGGCGAAGGAGCAATAAGATGCCTGGAATACCTTTGGAACATGGCCTTGCAGTAGCAGGTGTCCTGTTCTGCCTCGGTCTGGTTGGACTGATGGTTCGCCGTAACATTCTCTTCGTATTGATGAGTCTGGAAATCATGATGAACGCGGCTGCCCTGGCGTTCATCGTTGCCGGTGCACGCTGGGCGCAGCCGGATGGACAAGTGATGTTCATTCTGGTGATCACCCTGGCAGCCGCCGAGGCCAGTATTGGCCTGGCGATCCTGCTGCAGCTGTATCGCCGCTTCCACACGCTTGATATCGATGCTGCCAGTGAGATGCGCGGATGAACCTTCTCTTTCTGACTTTCGTATTCCCCCTGATCGGCTTTTTGCTGCTGTCGTTCTCCCGTGGACGCTTCAGCGAAAACCTCTCGGCCCTGATCGGTGTTGGCTCCATCGGCCTGTCGGCGCTGGTGGCCGCGTACGTGATCTGGCAATTCAACGTTGCGCCGCCTGAAGGCGGTCACTACACGCAAGTGCTGTGGCAATGGATGGCAGTGGGCGAGTTCAAACCGAACTTCGCCCTGTACCTGGACGGCCTGTCAGTCACCATGCTCGGCGTGGTGGTCGGCGTCGGCTTCCTGATCCACGTGTTTGCCTCCTGGTACATGCGCGGTGAAGACGGCTACTCGCGCTTCTTCGCCTACACCAACCTGTTTATCGCCAGCATGCTGTTCCTGATCCTGGCCGATAACCTGTTGTTCGTGTACTTCGGCTGGGAAGGCGTGGGCCTGTGCTCCTACCTGTTGATCGGGTTCTACTACAGCAACCGCAACAACGGTAACGCCGCACTCAAAGCCTTCATCGTGACCCGCATCGGCGACGTGTTCATGGCCATCGGCCTGTTCATTTTGTTCCAGCAGTTGGGCACGTTGAACATTCAGGAGCTGTTGGTTCAGGCACCGCTGAAGTTCCAGACCGGTGATTTCTGGATCGTGCTGGCGACCCTGATGCTGCTGGGCGGCGCGGTCGGTAAATCGGCGCAATTGCCTCTGCAAACCTGGTTGGCAGACGCCATGGCAGGCCCGACGCCCGTCTCGGCACTGATCCACGCCGCCACCATGGTGACCGCCGGTGTTTACCTGATCGCTCGTACCCACGGCCTGTTCACCCTGGCGCCTGAAGTCCTGCATCTGGTGGGCATCGTGGGCGGCGTGACACTGGTACTGGCCGGCTTTGCGGCACTGGTGCAAACCGACATCAAACGTATCCTCGCCTACTCCACCATGAGCCAGATCGGCTACATGTTCCTGGCCTTGGGCGTCGGCGCATGGGATGGTGCGATTTTCCACCTGATGACCCACGCCTTCTTCAAGGCACTGCTGTTCCTTGCTTCCGGTGCGGTGATTGTCGCCTGCCACCACGAGCAGAACATCTTCAAGATGGGCGGCCTGTGGAAAAAACTGCCACTGGCTTACATCAGCTTCATCGTCGGCGGCGCGGCCTTGTCGGCCTTGCCTCTGCTGACCGCAGGCTTCTACTCCAAGGACGAAATTCTTTGGGAAGCCTTCGCCAGCGGTAACAACGAGTTGCTGTACGCCGGTCTGGTAGGTGCGTTCATGACCTCGCTGTACACCTTCCGCCTGATCTTCATCACCTTCCACGGTGAAGCCAAGACTGAAGCCCACGCGGGCCATGGTGTTTCGTACTGGTTGCCACTGAGTGTGCTGATCGTCCTGTCGACTTTTATCGGCGCAATGATCACGCCTCCACTGGCGGGCGTACTGCCACAAAGCGTTGGCCATGCCGGCGGCGAAGCCAAGCACAGCCTTGAAATCGCCTCGGGCGCCATCGCATTGGCCGGTATCCTGCTGGCCGCCCTGCTTTACCTGGGCAAACGTCGTTTCGTGACGGCTGTAGCCAACAGCGGCATCGGTCGTTTCCTGTCGGCCTGGTGGTTCGCCGCGTGGGGCTTCGACTGGCTGTACGACAAACTGTTCGTCAAACCGTACCTGTTGATCTGCCGCCTGCTGCGCAAGGACCCTCTGGACCAGACCATCGGCCTGGTCCCGAAGATGGCCAAGGCCGGGCACAACGCCCTGAGCCGCAGCGAAACCGGTCAACTGCGTTGGTACGCTGCTTCCATGGCTGCCGGTGCTGTACTGGTCATGGGCGCCATCGTACTGGTAGCGGTCTGATATGAACCTTCGACATTGCGAAAGGAATTGAGCCCGTCATGATTCTGCCTTGGCTAATCCTGATCCCCTTTATCGGCGGCCTGTTGTGCTGGCTGGGTGAGCGCTTCGGCGCCACCCTGCCACGCTGGATTGCGTTGCTGACCATGTCCCTCGAACTTGCGCTCGGCCTTTGGCTGTGGGCGCACGGGGATTACCACCTGGCCCCTAACCCGGGTGCCGACCCGGTCTGGGCGCTTGAATTCAAGCACGTCTGGATCGAACGTTTCGGCATCAGCGTGCATCTGGCACTGGACGGCCTGTCCCTGCTGATGATCTTGCTCACCGGCTTGCTGGGTGTGCTGTCGGTCTTGTGTTCCTGGAAAGAAATCCAGCGTCACGTGGGCTTCTTCCACTTGAACCTGATGTGGATCCTGGGCGGTGTGGTCGGCGTATTCCTCGCCATCGACCTGTTCATGTTCTTCTTCTTCTGGGAAATGATGCTGGTGCCGATGTACTTCCTCATCGCGCTCTGGGGTCACAGTTCATCGGACGGCAAGAAAACCCGTATTTACGCAGCGACCAAGTTCTTCATCTTCACCCAGGCTTCCGGCCTGATCATGCTGGTGGCGATCCTGGGTCTGGTGCTGGTCAACTTCAATGAAACCGGCGTGCTGACCTTCAGCTATGCCGAGTTGCTGAAAACCAAGATGTCGCTCACCACCGAGTACATCCTGATGCTCGGCTTCTTCATTGCATTTGCCGTGAAACTGCCGGTCGTGCCGTTCCACTCCTGGTTGCCGGATGCTCACGCACAAGCGCCTACCGCGGGCTCGGTCGACCTGGCCGGTATCTTGCTGAAAACCGCTGCGTACGGCCTGCTGCGTTTCGCCCTGCCGCTCTTCCCGAATGCTTCGGCCGAATTCGCGCCGATTGCCATGACACTGGGCTTGGTCGGGATTTTCTACGGCGCATTCCTCGCCTTCGCACAAACCGATATCAAGCGTCTGATCGCTTTTTCCAGTGTTTCGCACATGGGCTTCGTACTGATCGGGATTTACTCCGGCAGTCTGCTGGCTCTGCAGGGCGCGGTGATCCAGATGCTGGCGCACGGTGTATCAGCGGCGGCGCTGTTTATCCTCAGCGGTCAGTTGTACGAGCGCCTGCACACCCGTGACATGCGTGAAATGGGTGGTTTGTGGTCGAAGATCGCTTACCTGCCAGCCATTAGCCTGTTCTTTGCCGCGGCGTCGCTGGGCTTGCCGGGCACCGGTAACTTCGTTGGCGAGTTCCTGATCCTGATGGGCTCGTTCGCCAGCTTCCCTTGGGTCACGGCGATTGCAACGACCGGCCTGGTGTTTGGTTCGGTCTACTCGTTGATCATGATTCACCGCGCCTACTTCGGCCCTTCCAAGTCCGAAGCCGTACTGGCCGGCATGGATGCACGTGAAATGATCATGGTGCTCGGTCTGGCGGTTCTGCTGATTTTCATCGGCGTGTACCCGCAACCGTTCCTCGACACCTCTGCTGCGACCATGAATGGCGTGCAGCAATGGCTCGGCACCGCCTTCACTCAACTCGCTTCGGCCCGGTAAGAGCGCTATGGAATTCACGATCCAACACTTTATCGCGCTTGCTCCACTGTTGATTACCAGCATCACCCTCGTTGTGGTGATGCTGGCAATCGCGTGGCGCCGCAACCACTCACAGACCTTCCTGCTTTCGGTGGCGGGTCTTAACCTGGCATTGCTGTCGATCTTCCCGGCGTTGAAAGTCGCTCCACTGGCGGTCACTCCGCTGTTGATGCTGGACAACTTTGCCTACTTGTACATCGGGCTGATTCTGGTCGCGACCCTGGCCTGCGTAACACTTGCGCACGCTTATCTGGGTGAAGGCGGCACCGGTTACCCGGGCAACCGCGAAGAACTTTACCTGTTGATGCTGCTGGCAGCGTCGGGCGGTCTGGTACTGGTCAGCGCGCAACACCTGGCTGGCCTGTTCATCGGTCTGGAACTGCTTTCGGTGCCTGTTTACGGGCTCGTGGCTTATGCCTTTTTCAACAAGCGCTCACTGGAAGCCGGCATCAAATACATGGTGCTGTCGGCGGCCGGTTCTGCGTTCCTGTTGTTCGGCATGGCCTTGTTGTATGCCGAAGCCGGTAGCCTGAGCTTCAACGGTATTGGTCACGCACTGGCCGCCACTGGCGCTCCGAGCGCCATTGCCCAGCTGGGTTTGGGCATGATGCTGGTCGGTCTGGCGTTCAAGCTGTCGCTGGTTCCTTTCCATCTTTGGACACCAGACGTGTACGAAGGGGCGCCAGCTCCTGTGGCTGCATTCCTGGCCACCGCCTCCAAGGTCGCTGTCTTCGCAGTGATGGTGCGGTTGTTCCAGATCTCCCCGGCGGCCACCACCGGTGTGATGAGCGATGTACTGACCGTGATCGCGATCGCCTCGATCC
Source organism: Pseudomonas lundensis (assembly GCF_001042985.1). Lineage (GTDB taxonomy): Bacteria > Pseudomonadota > Gammaproteobacteria > Pseudomonadales > Pseudomonadaceae > Aquipseudomonas > Aquipseudomonas lundensis. The sequence goes on along the minus strand of NZ_JYKY01000007.1, from coordinate 40,522 downwards.
TGTTTGGTAACTTGCTGGCGCTGACGCAAACCAACCTCAAGCGTCTGCTGGGTTATTCGTCGATCGCTCACTTCGGCTACCTGCTGATCGCTCTGGTTGCGAGCAAAGGCATGGCCATGGAAGCCATCGGCGTTTACCTGATCACCTACGTGCTCACCAGCCTGGGTGCATTCGGTGTGATCACGTTGATGTCCTCGCCTTACAAAGGGCGTGACGCGGATGCCCTGTATGAATACCGCGGCCTGTTCTGGCGCCGTCCGTACATGACTGCCGTGCTGACCGTGATGATGTTGTCGCTGGCCGGTATTCCGCTCACCGCAGGCTTCATCGGCAAGTTCTACATCATTGCTACCGGTGTTCAGGCGCAGCAATGGTGGTTGGTGGCTTCCCTGATCCTGGGCAGCGCCATCGGCGTGTTCTACTACCTGCGTGTGATGGTCACCCTGTACCTGGTTGAGCCAAAACTGCATCGCCACGATGCCCCGTTGAACTGGGAGCAGAAGGCAGGCGGCGTCATGCTGCTGGCGGTGTCGATACTGGTGTTCGTGCTGGGCGTTTACCCTCAGCCGATGCTGGAACTGGTGCAACGCGCAACACTGGGCTTGCTGGGCTAAACACCCTTCGCTCGCCCCACTACCCCGTGAAAGCCTGGCTTTCACGGGGTATTTTTTTGTCTGCGCGTTATCACACCCCACGCCGCGCAGGAGCCTAAGAAATCCACATCGACCCACCGACGACTGACAGTAAAAATGGTCATTTATTTAAGCCTTCTACCCATTCGCTGATAACGCCTGTCACACGGTTTAACTGTGAACTCACGCCTAACTTAAACACATGAATCAAACATTCTTTACCTATTTAAAACATTGCATATGAACACACCCTCTTACGTTTACAGCTTATAAAACATACCCAACAGAACCCTGATCAACGACGCATTGACAGTCATTGTCGCCCCTCATAAATTCATCAGCCTTTCACTTTCACGTTCAACCACTTACCTGAACTCACCCTTGCACTTCACGTTTACACATACAGGAATACTTTATGCATCCCGCCATTGAACATAGCGGTCATTATTCGACGAGCGACGGTCATCAATTATATTGGGAGCGACATGGAACCCCCCGAGGCGAGCCCATCTTCTTTCTTCATGGCGGGCCAGGCGGTTACTGCAACAACAAGCATCTGCTGTTCTTCGACCTTAATCATTTTGACGTTATTTTATTTGATCAGCGAGGCTGCGGACGCTCCACTCCCCAAGGCGAGTTAACAAACAACAACACTGATGCAGTGGTTCAAGACATAGACGATCTGCGGCACTATTTCGGTTTTGAGCGCATCAGCCTGCTCGGAGTGTCGTGGGGCAGTTGGCTGGCGTTGAAATACCAGCACCGTTTTAAGCATCGGGTAAGACGCGGCATTGCCGCCTCCGTATTTGTACCTGTCGATGAGGTTTTCGATACCTATGACCGGATACTTCAGCAGACCCTTGAACGTTTACCCGAGGCAGGACTGACCCTTCAGCGAACCTACAACACGTTATGCACCGGCACCCCGCAAGCCCGTCAGGCGGCGGCAATGTACTGGAGCAAAGCGCATCTGGGAGAGTCCATGACTGATGAGCAACTGAACGCCTTTGTGGATCACTCAGCCATTGCCTCCATCCGCCTCGAACTGCATTACCACCTCAATCACTACTTTTTCACCCCTGCCGACATGCTCCTCAGGATGAGTCCGAGGATGACCCTGATTCAGGGCATCGACGATACGTGCGGTATGGCCAGCCTTGACTGGCTTCGGAAACGGTCTCGCGCCTCAGTCGTACAGGTGAGGGCTGGCCACAATGCGCTTGAGCCAACCTTACTCAGTAAAATTCGCGAAACACTGAATCCTTGAGGCTCGTGTAAGAAAATACTGACTAATGAAGTTGAATTCATCCTCTTTTTCTTAAATCAATAAAAACCACTACACACGCCAGAAGATTTTCTACGCGGCGCAAGTACCCTATTTGAAGTTCAACTCTAAACATCTTACACGCGCCACCTTGCACTCCAACTCAATTGCCTTTTTCCTATCGGCCTGAAGCAGCACGCTAAACTGTGTGCTGCGTAACAGCACAGCGACGATATATTGAACAGCGCCGAGCAACTATAAACATATACCCAAACATTGCCCTCAACTAAAATTTTGAAAATAACGTTCATTGACATGAAATAACAGGCACCACTAAATTCAACGTGTGCTTTGACAGTCAAAGCCAATTCAAACCAACCATCCAATAAGAAAAGGTTTTCGATATGGGCTACTACATGGCAATGAACACCCAAGCGCTGCCAGATACAGAAACGCTTGATTCACAGACCGAGCAGCAACATCTGGAACAACTTGAACTGACCGACGCTGAGAAAGAAGAACTCACCGCAGACTGATACTTCAAAGAGGGGACGTTTGTGACGTCCCCTCCTTAAATCGGAATGTCTTATGACTCACTCGATTATTGCGCACGAACGTGAGCTTTCATTAGCCGAGGCCTATGCCCGAGTGCTTCAAGAACTGGCCTGCCTCGGGCTTGTCGGCTCGGCTCACACGCTCGGGAAACGCGTCGTGAATACCCGCGTCACGCTGACTGACGCACACACGGCGCCCAAGGGAGCCGGTTCCGGAAAAGGCTATGCTGACAGCGCCTTGGTAGGGGCCTATTTCGAGGCGCTGGAACACTACCTGAGCGAACACCATGAAATGCACGCGGGGATTGAGATGCGCCCTGCGAACCGTTACGCGCGCGACGGGTTCTTTCACGACGACAGTCTTCTGGATTGCGTCATTCAACACACTGAAGCGCACATCGCCAGCCGCCAATACCACAGCCCCCTCGACACTTCGACCTTCTACTACCCGGTCGCCTTCAGCTTGCCCGCGTACAGCGCCAGGCCGTTGGCCGGGGACACCTTCGACTACGCCGGTATTCGGCGTTACTTCAGCAACAGCGGCATCGCCATTGGCGCCACCTACAACGAAGCAGCACTGCACGCCATTAATGAATGCCTGGAGCGCGATGCACTTTCACTTTTCCTGCTCAGACATTTTTATTATCAACAAGACCGGCCTCTACGCCGGGTGCAGCGTCCGCAACCTCCCCATCCACTGGCCACACTCTGGCAGGACGTTGAATCAGAGTTGGATGCAGACGTGGTTCTACTCGACATCAGCAGTGAGTTTTGCGTTAACACCTACCTCGCCTTCAGCCTTGGCGATAACCGGCCTATTGGCCTTTTCGGTTGTGGTACTTCATTAAGCGCCCCCCATGCTGCCGAACGCGCCCTGACCGAACTGGTGCAATTGCGTTTGAGCGCAACCCGTGCCGACACTGCCCGACACCTGGAACGGCAATGGCGTCACTTGGCACCGTTCCCCCGGCTCCAGCGTTGTTTACATCTGGATATAGACGGCCTGATGAGCAAGTCCCGTCAGCAATGTGTGACGCTACCGGCGGACTGCGAACACCGCACGCTGGACGAACAGATTCGCGTCATTGCCCATAACGTGCGCAGCCACAACCGCGAACTGGGGATCAGCATCCTCTATCAAACCGACAGCGGTACCACGTTGGCCAATGTGGTGATTCCGGGGCTTGAACGTTTTTATATCGTAAGCACCGGTAACGTTGTCATCCCGCAAGCCCGCGGACAGGCACTCAATGAGTGTTACGGGTGACCTTATGAATCATGGCCTGAGCGTCCACCAAGAGCAGCACGTCCAGCAGCAGATCCGTGAGATCTGCTGCATTAAGCCCCACCAACACACGTCGTGGACAGAACCCGTGGGTCCCGGGCTTAACAACCTGTTCATGCTCACTATCAAGGACACCCTTTGGGTGGGCCGTAAAACACTTACAACCGCCTTCGAAGGCAGACAGCACCTGTCTAGCCTGATCCAGCCGTCCATGTTGCTGGGACGTTTTACCCGTGTTGTTTATGAGAACGATGGCATCACCGTGCAGTTCATTACGGCGTGCGAGCAAGAAAAAACTCAGCGCTTTCTCCTGGCATCCAACCTGACGGACAGCGCGCTCTACTTCCCCTACCCTGTCCTCGATAACCGCGCACAGGAACACGTCATGCGCGAGGAGCACTGGCGCTTCAGCGAAGCACTGGCCCATACACTGGACAGGGATGAACAGCACTTTCGAGAGCATTGCATCGCCCTGCTGCAATCGCGACTCACGCCCGGTGCTCAACTCCTCGACCCGGCGTGTTCCACCGGTGCGTTCATGGCGTCCATTGCCCGCGCCCTGCCCCATACCCGTTGCACGGGGGCCGATTGCTCATCAAGCATGATCGACCAGGCTCGCGCCCGTCATCGATTACCCAATCTGGAATTTCACCATCGTGCGGCGCAAGCAACGCTGGAGCCGGCGGCAGAATGCGATGTTATGTTTCTGCGCTTTCTCAACGCCGAGGTGATGAGTCGCGATCAAGCCCAACACCTGCTGGTGCTGCTTTTGGGGCAATTGAAGCCGGGGGCGATGGCAATCGTGTTCGGCCATACCCCGGTGCTACCCAATATGGGGTATTGGGCGGGCGTATTGGGCTTGAACCTCATGTCCTCCCTGGCCGCGCGGCCGGGCCAACTGGAGTTGTTTGAATGCTATGTGCTGCAATCACCAACTGATTAAACCCTCAGCCCCAAGTGCTGGTTGCGAGCGATTCTTGCCTTGTATAGGCTTGCGCGCCGCCCGACCACTCCTGGACCTGTCATTCATGCGTTCTCTCTGTTATCCGCTACTGCCTTTGGCCCTTGCCTGTGCATCGCCCTCCTTCGCAGGGCCACTTGAGCTGGGGGAAGTTCAGGTTCGCAGTGAAGAAAGCAGCGAGTTGGACTTGGCCCGAGCCCGGATGAACGAAGTGCCCGGCGCCAGCAATGTGATTGACCTGAACACGGTTGAAACCGGCCGAACAGGCAGCAATACCGACGTGCTCGCGTACCAGCCCGGCGTCTATGCGCAGTCAGCGGGCAATGACGGTGCCAAGGTTTCGGTGCGCGGCTCTGGCCTCAATCGGGTACCCGGCGCGCACGGTTCAGGTTTGTACGTGATGTTCGACGGGTTGCCGCTGACCGGTCCCGGTGGCACACCTTATGAGTTGTTTGAACCGTTATGGCTCAGCCGCGCCGAAGTCCTGCGCGGCGCCAATGGTTTTGACGCAGGGGCACTGGCTCTGGGCGGCTCGATCAACTACGTCACCCATACCGGCTACGACGCCGCCCCGCTGCAAGTGCGGTATGAGGCAGGCAGTTACGGCTATCAAAAGCGCCAGATCAGTTCGGGGCAAGTACTGGGCGATCTTGATTACTACATTTCCCTGAATGACTCCGATACCAACGGTTATCAAGACCATACCCGTGGCAGCAGCAAAGGTATGGCGGCGAACATCGGTTATCGTTTCAGCCCGCAATTGGAGACGCGCTTTTATTTGCGTTATCGCGAGACTGATAACCAACTGGCAGGCCGGGTCACTAAAGATCAGATCAAGCATCATCCCCGCTCGGCCAACCCGGTCTATGTCGCCGGAGATTACAGCCGTCCACAACCCGGCAGTACGTGGTTCGCCAACAAGACGACGATGTACCTGGACGACAATTCGCAACTTGAAGCTGCGATGGTGTATCACGACTACCCGATGGACCTGCGTGAAGGCCCTAACCGGCTGAAAGTCGCCTACACCGATGTGAGCGGCACCTTGAACTACAAGCGTCGTGACACGCTGTTCGGACAGCAAAGCAACACCACCGTGGGCTTGCGCAGTACCAAGCACCTGCCCAATAGCGGGGCTTCGGAGTATGTGCGGATACCGGCGGGCAACACCGCAGCGTACCCTCCGGGTACAAAGATGCGTGACTTCAGCTACCAAGGCTCGGACACCGTGCTGCACGCCAGCAACGATCTGGAACTGATACCCGATGTATGGCTCACCACAGGCATGGCGCTGATCTATACCCGTCGTGAAAGCGAGATGAGCTACCCCGAGAGCGGCGGCAAGGTCAGCCAACATGATTGGGACTACGCGCCACGTATCGGCCTGCGTTATGAATTCAGTCCCCAGTTACAGGTGTATGGCAATGTGAGTCGCTCCGTCGAGCCGCCTCACCCATGGTCAATGATCTGGGGCTCGCCCATCACTTTCCCCGTCGGGAATGGCCCTGCCACCGGCCGTCAAAGCACACCTGTTGCCTTACGCAATCAAACAGCCACGACTCTTGAGTTGGGGACTCGCGGCGACTCATGGCTCGGCCAATGGGATCTCGCCTGGTACTACTCGGCCATTCGCCACGAGTTACTCAGCGTCGAAACTCAGGCTGCAACCGCCACTCAAGCACCGATTGTGGGTGAATCCAACGCCAGCCCCACTGTTCATCAAGGGATTGAAGCCGGGCTCAACAGTCTGTTGTGGGAGAAAGACGGGATTGGCAACGTCTCTTTGCGACAGGCCTACACATTCAGTGACTTCCACTACCGCAACGACGATCGTTTTGGCAGTAACGCGCTGCCCGGCATTCCCCGCCATTACTATCAGGCCGAGCTTCGCTACAACCATCCGCGCGGGTTCTACGCGGGTGTCAACACGCAGGTGGCTTCACCCATGGCCGTGGATTACGCCAACTCGTATTACACCTCTTCGTACAGGCTGTGGGGCGCCACATTCGGGTATGCCTCACCCAAGAAAGACTGGCAAACCTGGCTCGACCTGCGCAACCTGACCCGCCAGCGCTACGCCGCAACGGTCACGCCCGGTTATGACGATATGGGCAAGGACGCTGCGCGCTCAACCCCCGGCGAAGGCATGGGCGCCTACGTCGGGGTGTCTTACAACTTCCGCTAGTCGCGTGGCTGAATGTCAGCGGGCAGTCGGACTTTGCGACGCGTTCCGCTGAACAGTCCCCAGCTGGAGAGAAAAAGGGCTGCGATCAACGGCCCGATCACAAAGCCATTGAGACCAAAAATGGCCATGCCGCCCAAGGTGGAGATCAGGATCAGGAAGTCCGGCATTTTGGTGTCTTTGCCCACCAGAATCGGGCGCAGTACGTTATCCACCATGCCGATCACCAACACCCCATACAGCGCCAGAACCACGCCCTCCCACACCTGGCCCGTCACCAGAAAGTAGATGGCCACCGGGGCCCAGACAATACCGGCGCCGACGGCGGGCAGCAGCGACAGAAACATCATCAACACCGCCCAGAACAACGAACTGTGGATGCCCAGGAACCAAAACATCAGCCCGCCCAAGGCACCCTGTGTGATAGCGACTGCCAGGTTGCCCTTGACCGACGCCCGCACCACGCGACGCAGTTTGAGCTGCAGCAAACGCTTCTGTTGCTCAGCCAGCGGCACCGCATTACGAATGCTGCGCACCATCTGCTGGCCATCACGGATAAAGAAATACAGCAGGTACAACATGATGAAAAAGCTCACCACCAACTCGAAGGTACTCTGGCCAAAACTGAAGACCTGCGTGGCAAAGAACTGGCTGCCTTCCAGCGCACCCTTAGACACTTTTTCACTCAAACCGGCGATATTGCCCAGGCCAAAGCGGTCCAGCCAATTCTGAACATTCATCGGCAAGATGTCTTTGAACTGCATGACGTAGCTTGCGACGTTGATCTTGCCGCTTTGCACGTCGTTGTAGAGCATCGCCACTTCCTGCACCAGCAGGGCGGTGGTGACGATGACCGGCAAAATGGCGATCACGGTACATATGCCCAAGGTGGCGAAGGTCGCCAGGTTGCGTTGCCCCTTGAGCTTGAGCAGTAATTTACGTTGCAAGGGGGCGAACAGAATCCCCAGTGCGACGGCCCAGAAAATCGCGCCGTAGAACGGCAACAGAATCCAGATGAAAGCAATTGTGACCAAGGCCAACAATAACAGCAGGGTTTTGCGTTGCAGGCTTGTTTCGTTCATAGGCCGTCCATGTCAGTAAGGCGCACATTCGTCGGTTAGCGCCTGCTTAGTCCGCAAAGCGTCTGCCAAGTGCCATCGTTGCTGCATAAAGCATAGATCCAGATCAACATTCCACTGTTTAAGCTCGATTAACATCGCGCCCTTTGCGAATGGCTCGACTATGTCCCTTGCACCGCCCGAACTCCTCGCCCCTGCCGGCACCCTGAAGAACATGCGTTACGCCTTCGCTTATGGCGCCGATGCCGTGTACGCAGGCCAACCGCGCTACAGCTTGCGGGTGCGCAATAACGAATTCGACCACGACAACCTGGCCATCGGCATTAAAGAAGCGCAAGCCCAGGGCAAACGCTTTTACGTCGTGGTCAATATCGCGCCGCACAATGCCAAGCTGCGCACCTTTCTCAAGGACCTGGAACCGGTGATCGCGATGGCCCCGGATGCGTTGATCATGTCTGATCCGGGCCTGATCATGCTGGTGCGCACGCACTTTCCACACATGCCGATCCACCTGTCGGTGCAGGCCAATACGGTGAACTGGGCGAGCGTCGAATTCTGGCGCCAGCAGGGGCTGAGCCGAATCATCCTGTCCCGCGAATTGTCACTGGAAGAAATCGAAGAGATTCGTCAGCAAGTGCCTGACATGGAGTTGGAGATTTTCGTGCATGGCGCGCTGTGCATGGCCTATTCGGGGCGCTGCCTGTTGTCCGGCTACATGAACAAGCGAGATGCCAATCAGGGCAGTTGCACCAACGCTTGCCGCTGGAAGTATGAAGCTGCGCCCGCCACCGAGAATGAATTGGGCAATATCGTCAACGTGGTTGACCCGTCTGTGGAGCCGACCCTGGGCATAGGCCAGCCGACCGACCAGGTGTTTATGTTGCATGAAGCCAATCGTCCTGAAGAGCCCATGGCGGCGTTTGAAGACGAGCATGGCACATACATCATGAACTCCAAGGACCTGCGCGCCGTTCAGCACGTGTCCCGACTGACGCACATGGGCGTGCATTCGCTGAAAATCGAAGGCCGCACCAAGTCGCACTTTTACTGCGCCCGGGCCACGCAGGTATACCGCAAAGCCATTGATGACGCCGTGGCAGGCCGTGATTTTGACCGCAGCCTGATGACTGACCTGGAGTCTCTGGCGCAACGCGGGTACACCGAAGGCTTCCTGCGTCGCCATGTGCATGACGAGTACCAGAACTACCTGCATGGCAGTTCACTGTCCCAGCGTCAGCAGTTCGTGGGCGAGCTGACAGGGGAACGGCGCAACGGCATGGCCGAGGTCAAGGTTAAAAACCGGTTTGCCGTGGGCGATCATCTGGAACTGATGACCCCGCGCGGCAACTACCACTTTGACCTTTATCAATTACACAGCAGTGCCAACTTGCCAATCGAGGTTGCGCCCGGTGATGGCCACACGGTGTACCTGCCGATTCCCGATCAAGTGGACCTGGGCTATGCATTGCTGATGCGGGACCTGACCATCAGCGAGACGATCAAACACACAGCGCTGTAACAGCCAGCGTCATTGCTGCGGGTGAAGCGATCAATCCCTGAACACTTCATCCAGCAGGTTATGCATCGCGATAAAAGCGCGCTTCGCCGTTTTGGCGTCGTACATCATCTTGCCCGGGACGTTGGCGTGGGGATCTGTGAACGAGTGCACAGCGCCACCATAGCTGAGCAACTGCCAGTCAACGCCCGCTGCATTCATCTCGTTTTCAAAGGCCGGGAGCTGCTCGTGGGGCACCAGGGGGTCGGACGCCCCGTGCAGCACCAGAACGGCGCCCTTGATGCTGTTGGCATCAACAGGATTGGGGGTATCCAGAGTACCGTGGAAGGATACCGCTGCTTTCAACGGCGCTCCGCCACGGGCCAGCTCCAGCGAGCAACAGCCGCCGAAACAAAAGCCGAAGGTTGCGAGTTTGGCGCTGTCGACCTTGGCAAACGAGGTGGTACGCAAGTTATCGTAAGCGGCCCACATGCGTTTACGCAGCAAGGCACGGTCGTTTTTCAGTGGCATCATCGCCGCACCCGCCTCGTCAGCGTTCGAAGGACGGACACCCTGACCATACAAGTCGGCAATCAGTACAACGTAGCCCTGTTCGGCCACGGACTTGGCAATCTCTTCAGCCCCGGTACTGATACCCATCCAATTGGGCGCCATCAGCAACCCCGGCAACGGATCCGCCCGGCTCGAATCATAGGCAAGACGGCCCTCGTAAGGCTGGCCATCAATTTGGTAGATCACCGATTGGAGCGTTATTGATTCCATTGAAAACCTCTGAATTTGAAACAAAAAAAACCCGCCGAAGCGGGTTTTTATAGACGTCTTACACGGACAACTCAACTAACAACTTATTGAGTCGACGGACATAGGCCGCCGGATCTTTCAGGCTGTCGCCTGCCGCGAGTGCCGCCTGGTCGAACAAGATGTGCGACAGATCGCCGAAACGCTCTTCACTCTGTTCCGCATCCAGTTTTTCGATCAACGGGTGAGCCGGGTTGAATTCGAAAATGGGCTTGGAATCCGGCACTTTCTGACCGCTGGCTTCAAGGATCTGACGCATTTGCAAACCAAGATCCTGCTCGCCAATGGCCAAAATGGCCGGGGAGTCCGTCAAACGGTGCGATACACGCACTTCACTGACGCTGTCGCCCAAGGCCGTCTTGATGCGCTCTACCAAACCTTCTTTGGCCTTGGCCACTTCTTCTGCGGCTTTCTTGTCCTCTTCGGAGTCCAGATTGCCCAGATCGAGGTCGCCACGGGCTACGTCAACAAAGGTTTTGCCGTCGAATTCGCTGAGGTAGCTCATCAGCCACTCATCAATACGGTCGGTCAACAGCAGCACTTCGATGCCTTTCTTGCGGAAGACTTCCAGGTGCGGGCTGTTTTTGACCTGAGCGTAGGTTTCACCGGTCAGGTAGTAGATCTTGTCTTGGCCTTCTTTGGCACGCTCAAGGTATTGCGCCAGGGAAACCGTCTGCTCGCCGCCTTCCTCGTGGGTAGACGCGAAGCGCAGCAGACCGGCGATTTTTTCTTTGTTGGCGAAATCTTCAGCCGGGCCTTCTTTCATCACCTGACCGAAGTTTTTCCAGAAGCCCTGGTATTTCTCGGGCTCGTTCTTCGCCAGTTTTTCCAGCATGTCCAGGACACGCTTGGTCAGCGCCGACTTCATGGAGTCGATGATCGGGTCTTTTTGCAGGATTTCACGCGACACGTTCAACGACAGGTCGTTGGAGTCGACCACGCCTTTGATGAAGCGCAGGTACAGCGGCAGGAAGGACTCAGCCTGATCCATGACGAATACGCGCTGTACGTACAGCTTCAGGCCTTTAGGCGCTTCACGCTGGTACAAGTCAAACGGAGCGCGGGCAGGCACATAGAGCAACGAGCTGTATTCCAGCTTGCCTTCGACCTTGTTGTGGCTCCAGGCCAGCGGATTTTCGAAGTCATGGGCGATGTGCTTGTAGAACTCTTGGTATTCCTCGTCCTTGACTTCAGTGCGAGGACGGGTCCACAAGGCGCTGGCGCGGTTAACGGTTTCCCATTCCAGCGCAGGCGTTTCTTCGCCTTCTGCAGCGGCCTGTTCTTTTGGCAGCTCGATCGGCAAGGCGATGTGGTCAGAGTACTTTTTAATGATGTTGCGCAGGCGCCAGCCATCGGCGAATTCTTCTTCGCCGGACTTCAGGTGCAGAACGATCTTGGTGCCGCGCTCAGGTTTTTCGATCGTGGCAACTTCAAACTCGCCCTCGCCTTTGGACGCCCAGTGAACGCCTTCGCTGGCAGGTGTACCGGCACGACGACTGAACACGTCGACTTTGTCAGCGACGATAAAAGCAGAGTAGAAGCCCACGCCGAATTGACCGATCAAGTGCGAATCTTTCTTTTGGTCGCCCGAGAGGTTTTTCATGAAATCGGCAGTGCCGGACTTGGCAATCGTACCCAAGTGGGTGATGACGTCGTCACGGTTCATGCCGATACCGTTGTCTTCGAGGGTGACGGTCTTGGCGTCCTTGTCGAAGCTCACACGGATTTTAAGTTCATCGCCGCCTTCCAGAAGTTCTGGCTTGGACAGCGCTTCAAAACGTAATTTGTCGACAGCGTCGGAGGCGTTCGAGATCAATTCGCGAAGGAAGATTTCCTTATTGGAATACAGCGAATGGATCATGAGGTGCAACAGTTGCTTGACCTCGGTCTGGAAGCCCAGGGTTTCCTTTTGAGTTTCCACGCTCATTGTTATAAAACTCCAATTTGATGGCATGAGCCACGCCCTAGAGGGTTGGCGGCGGGATGTCATGAACGTTGGGGCTGGCATCGAAATTTCAAGGCCTGTGTTTTGAATCAAAACGGACCCATTGCTTTTCGCCGGTTGCTGCACCGTGTCGAGCCCCTCTATACAGGGCATTACGACGATATTACCGGGCCATTACTAATCTGCTTGGCTTGTCCGCCGGTGACTGCGTAGAATTCGCGCGCGGCGTGCATTTATATATCTGCACACCCAAGGAACTTAAGCTATCGGCCTGTGCTCAAACGGCCGGTAGATATACTCAATAAGGAGAAACACCCCATGCGTAAGACTTTCGCTGTTGCCTTGATGTTGGCTGCTTCCCTCGGTCTCGCTGCTTGCGACAAAAAATCCGAAGACAAAGCACAAGATGCTGCTCAACACTCCGAGCAAGCTCAAGAAAAAATGAATGAAGCACAAGACAAAGTAAACGAAGCAGCAAAAGAGAACGCTGAAGCGGCTAAAGCTCAAGCTGAATCGAACAAAGCTGCTGCTGAAGAAGCCGCTCCGGCTGCTCCAGTTGCACCGGCTGCTCCAGAAGCCGCTCCTGCTACCAAGTAATTCCTTTACTTGGCTGCAAAAGAAAGCCCGCTTGATGCGGGCTTTACTTTGTCTGCAATTTGACCGATCAGAACAACAGTGTCTTGAACGTCGGGCTCAACATTAACAACAGCGTGCAAAGCATTCCGACCACCCAGGCCACGGAGCGTTGCCACGCCAGATCTGCCCAATAGCACAGCAAAAACACACTCCGCGCACAGACAAAAACGATGGCCAAAGTGTCAATCACAAAGCCCTGAGTCTGGGTGGTGTGTGCCATCAATACAGCGGCGGCAAACAGCATGAAGGCTTCAAAACTGTTTTGATGCCCTGCCAGTGCCCGCGCGCCCAAACCGGTCAAACGTGCCTGTTGTTCACGGGGCAATTGGTTGTCATAACCGCCCTGCTCTTTCATGGCTTTTGCTACGGGTATGCGTGCAATAAAAATCAGCAACGCGCTGATAAACACACACCAGAACGGAATACTCATGGGGTTGCGTCCTTGTTTGGCTCAGGCAATAGCGCCTCAGTCGGGGTGTAGACCATGACACTCAACACGTCGGAATGAAACTCGCGTCGGTATAAAACCACGACGACACCCGCACTCATGAGCATGAATAACCACGGGCTGACGAACCACGCCAGCATGGTCATGCCGAAGTAATACGAACGCAGGCCAAAGTTGAACTGGTTGGCCGCCATCGAAATCACTTTAGCGGCGCGCAATGCAAACGCCTTGCGCTCTTGTTCCGCCACATCGCGCTCGCCAATCATGGGCGCCGAACCAATAAGGATGGCGGCAAAGTTGTATTGGCGCATGCACCAGCTAAAGGTGAAAAAGGCATAGACGAACACCAGTGCCAGGCATAACAACTTGATTTCAGACATGCCCTGCGACGCTTGTTGCACCATCGGGATGTCGGCCAACAGGGACACTGCCCGCTCCGATGCACCCAGCACGGTCAGAATACCCGCCAGGATGATCAACGTGCTGGAAGCAAAAAACGATGCATTACGCTCCAGATTGCCGATCACGCTAGCGTCGGCAATGCGGTTGTCGCGCAACAGCATGCGGCGCATCCAGTCCTTTCGATACAAGTGCAGCACACTGGCCAGACAAGCCGTGTCGCGCGCTTTCCAGGTGGCATAGCGGGTGTAGCCACCCCAGCACACGACAAACCAGAGAGCGGCTAAAAGATGAGTCCAATTTGACTGAATGAACGACATGGGGTTTCCCGAAGCGCACGTGAAGGTGAGAGTTATGCACGTTCGTTCGACGCTTTGGCCAGCAAAAAGGCACGCCCATAAAAAATGCCCTGTATCAAATTGATACAGGGCATTTTGATGGGTTCATCGCCCGCTTTTGGCGGACTGAACAATCACGCCAAGGCTTCGTGACGCTTGCCCAGCATGCGGTCGCAAATCACCGCCCCGAGCAGAACGACCAGCGAAGGCACCAGCCACGCCAGACCTTGCTCACTGAACGGCATGTTGACCAGTTGGGTCGGAATCCAGCCCGCCATGCCAGCGCCTTTGAGTGCGTCAATGGAACCGAAGATGAACGACACCAGCATGACCGGGCCTACAATCCTGGCTTGAGCATGCCACAGGCCTTTGCAGAAACTCAGCGCCACCAGCACGATGCACGGCGGGTAGATCGCTGTCAGCAACGGGATGGAGAACGCGATCAACTGCGTCAGGCCCAAGTTGGACACGCCCAGCGAGAACAAGGCCAGTATGACCACCAGGGCCTTGTAGGACAGTGGCAGAACAGTACTGAAGTACTCGGCACAGGCACAGGTCAGACCCACTGCTGTCACCAGGCAAGCCAGTGCAATCAACACGGCAAGGAAGCCACTGCCCAGCGAGCCGAAGGTGTGCTGAACGTACGCGTGCAGCACCGCCGCGCCGTTGGTGGCGCCAGCGGCAACTTCATGACTGCCCGAGCCGAGACGGAACAGGCTGACATACACCAGTGCCAAACCGACGCCTGCAATCAGGCCCGCAATAATGGCATAGCGGGTAATCAGCTTGGGCGATTCCACGCCACGGGAGCGGATGGCGTTAACGATCACGATGCCGAATACCAGGGCGCCCAGCGTGTCCATGGTCAGGTAACCATTGATGAACCCTTGGGAGAACGGCGCTGCAACGTATTCCGGGGTGGCCACGCCAATGTCGCCCGCCGGCAATGCAAATGCAGCGATACCGAGGATCGCCAGCGCGATGATTTTCAGCGGCGCCAGAAAGCGCCCCACGGTGTCCAGCAGACGGCCTGGGTACAGTGAAACGAAAAACACGATAAGGAAGTACACCGAGCTGTACAGGAACAGCGCGAGCGGGCTTTCTCCGGTCAGGGGCGCAAGACCGACTTCAAACGATACGGTGGCCGTACGTGGGGTCGCGAACAGCGGACCCACCGCCAGGTACGCAACAGCGGCCAACAAGCCACCGGCGATTTTGCCGATCGGACTGCTCAGCGCATCCATGCCACCGCCGACTTTCGCCAGCGCCACAACGGTGATGACTGGCAGGCCTACAGCGGTGATCAGAAAGCCCAACGCCGCAATCCAGACATTCGGTCCGGCTTGCAGGCCAACGATCGGCGGGAAAATGATATTGCCAGCCCCAACGAACAGGGCAAACGTCATAAACCCAAGTGCCAGGATGTCCTGGCCTTTCAATACTTTCATTACGGAAATACCACACTACTGAATCGGAATTTAGAGGGGGAATTTCCCGTGCGGATGTGGGAAATGCTGTCGAACTGTATAAGTCCAACCCGTCTAGCGCGTGGCTTCCTTGTGGGATGCGAACGCAGAATTGGCCGTCAGATTACCCATTTTTTTCCTGCAACGCACTGTTGCAGGGCGTTCTGTCCGATGAACGCATGCAGTTGTCGCTTTGATGACATCGAAATTCGCCTTGGTGTGCTTTTCCTACATGGCAGCACACAACAACCTACGCACCCATTCACTAAACGGCTGGGAGTCCGGCAACAGGTTGTACGGGATTTGTCGCTGATGGCGATCAGCACGACGCTGCTTCAAGGGGGGCTGGCCCCGTCAAAGACGTTATTGAACGTCTCAAACGAACGCAATGCCTGGCAGGTAGCATTCCTGTGCAGCTAAACCTGAAGCGACCAGACCCAGCGAAGATTACAGCCTGGAGTCTGAATAATGACCCTGCCACAGGGTTTTTCAAAGTACCGGGGCCTGAACGCACAAAGGCCACCCGAAGGTGGCCTTTGTCTGGTGTAGCACTCAATCAAGCACGTGGCTTATTTGATAGCCCAGCCAGTCAGCTCGGACAGAGCCTTGCCGATGTCTGCCAGCGAACGCACGGTTTTAACGCCTGCGTCTTCCAGAGCAGCAAACTTCTCGTCTGCAGTGCCCTTGCCGCCGGAGATGATTGCGCCCGCATGGCCCATGCGCTTGCCTGCAGGGGCAGTCACACCAGCAATGTAGGAAACAACCGGCTTGGTCACGTTAGCCTTGATGTAGGCTGCCGCTTCTTCTTCAGCCGAACCGCCGATCTCACCGATCATCACGATCGCTTCGGTCTTCGGGTCTTCCTGGAACAGCTTCAGGATGTCGATGAAGTTGGAGCCAGGAATCGGGTCACCACCGATGCCCACGCAGGTCGACTGACCGAAACCGGCGTCAGTGGTCTGCTTGACGGCTTCGTAAGTCAGGGTGCCGGAACGCGACACGATGCCTACTTTGCCTGGCAAGTGGATGTGACCTGGCATGATGCCGATTTTGCATTCGCCCGGCGTGATCACGCCTGGGCAGTTAGGGCCGATCAGGGTCACGCCCAGCTCGTCGCACTTAACTTTAGCGTCCAGCATGTCCAGGGTAGGAATGCCTTCAGTGATGCACACGATCAGCTTGATGCCACCGAACGCCGCTTCAAGGATGGAGTCCTTGCAGAACGGAGCCGGTACGTAGATAACGCTGGCTGTTGCGCCAGTCGCCGCTACTGCTTCTTTTACCGTGTTGAAAACAGGCAGGTCCAGGTGAGTGGTGCCGCCTTTGCCCGGCGTCACACCGCCGACCATTTTGGTGCCGTACTCAATGGCTTGCTGGGTGTGGAAGCTGCCCTGCGAACCGGTGATGCCTTGGCAGATAACTTTGGTGTCTTTATTGATCAGGACGCTCATTACTTGCCCTCCGCAGCTTTGACAACTTGTTGAGCAGCGTCGGTCAAGCTGGTAGCAGCGATGATGTTCAAGCCGCTTTCTGCCAGTACTTTAGCGCCCAGTTCAGCGTTGTTGCCTTCAAGACGCACAACCACCGGGATTTTAACGCCGACTTCTTTCACTGCACCGATGATGCCTTCGGCAATCATGTCGCAACGAACGATGCCGCCGAAGATGTTGACCAATACTGCGGCAACATTGCTGTCGGACAGAATGATCTTGAACGCTTCAGTCACGCGTTCTTTGGTAGCACCGCCGCCAACGTCGAGGAAGTTGGCAGGCTTGCCGCCATGCAGGTTGACGATGTCCATGGTGCCCATGGCCAGGCCAGCGCCGTTAACCATGCAGCCAATGTTGCCTTCCAGCGCTACGTAGTTCAGTTCGAACTGGGCAGCGTGCGCTTCGCGCGGATCGTCCTGGGACGGATCGTGGAAAGTTTTCAGCTTCGGCTGACGGTACATGGCGTTAGCGTCGATGTTGATTTTCGCATCGAGGCAGTGCAGATCGCCGTCAGTCTTGATAACCAGCGGGTTCACTTCCAGCAGGGCCAGATCGTGGTCCTGGAACAGTTTGGCCAGACCTACGAAGATCTTGGCGAACTGGGAAACCTGCTTGCCTTCCAGACCCAGCTGGAAAGCCAGCTCACGACCCTGGAATGGCTGAGCGCCAACCAGTGGATCAATCGTGGCTTTAAGAATTTTTTCAGGAGTGTCGTGCGCGATTTTCTCGATGTCCACGCCACCTTCGGTGGAAGCCATGAACACGATACGGCGGCTCGAACGGTCAACGACAGCGCCCAGGTACAGCTCTTTAGCGATATCAGTGCACGATTCAACCAGGATCTTGGTGACCGGCTGACCATTGGCGTCAGTCTGGTAGGTCACCAGACGCTTGCCCAACCACTGTTGTGCGAATGCTTTAGCGTCTTCTTTGCTGCGAACCAGCTTTACACCGCCCGCTTTACCGCGACCACCTGCGTGAACCTGGGCTTTTACAACCCATTCGGTCCCGCCGATTTTGTCGCATGCTTCTGCGGCCGCTTCCGGGGTGTCTACTGCATAACCCTTGGATACTGGCAGGCCGTATTCAGCGAACAGCTGCTTACCCTGATACTCGTGAAGATTCATGCTTTTTACCGTCTTCGTTAGGTACTGCGCATTCGGCGCTGCACTTTTATTAGTGCCGCACCACCTGTGACTGCTGCTTGCACTGTTTCAACAAACCCGACACCCGCGTGGGCGGAGTCGGGCCTGATTGAAACGGGACAAGACTGCGTCCGGCGGAAGTTCCGCGGTGAGGCTTGCGAGCAAGGCTCACGACGGGCAAACCGCCGTGGTTTCTTATTGTCTGGTCTTAACGTTTCTTACGGTTGGCAATGTGGATGGCGCCGCCATTCACTGCCAGCGCTGCTTCGTGCAACGCTTCGGACAGGGTTGGATGGGAGAAAACCATCATGCCCAGATCCTCGGCACTGGTGCCGAATTCCATACCGATAGCGCCCTGCTGTACCAGCTCTGCTGCGCTCGGGCCAATCACGTGGACGCCCAGTACGCGGTCAGTTTTGGCATCAGCAATGACTTTTACAAAGCCACCGGTGTCGTTTGCTGCCATGGCACGGCCACTGGCGGCGAACGGGAAGGTGCCGACGTTAACTTCAACGCCTTCAGCTTTCAAGGCCTGTTCTGTTTTACCGACCCACGCGATCTCCGGGTGAGTGTAAATAACCGATGGAATCAGGTCGTAGTTCATCTCGGTCTTGTGACCTTTGATGCGCTCGACAACCATGATGCCTTCTTCGGAAGCCTTGTGAGCCAGCATCATGCCGCGCACTACGTCACCAATGGCGTAAACGCCCGGTACGCTGGTGGCGCAATGATCGTCAACAAACACGAAACCGCGCTCGTCAATGGTCACGCCGCTGTCGGCTGCCAGCAGCTCGGTGGTCACCGGACGGCGGCCTACCGCTACGATCAGCTTGTCGAAGGTGATGGTCTGTTCGCCGTTGGCGTCGGTGTAGGTCACAACGACTTCTTCGCCGTTAACCTTGGAACCGGTAACGCGGGCGCCCAGTTTGATGTCCAGACCTTGCTTGGTCAGGGTTTTGTAGGCTTCCTTGGACACAGCAGCGTCAGCCGCCATCAGGAAAGTATCCAGGGCTTCGAGAACCGTCACCTGAGCACCCAGACGCGACCATACCGAACCCAGCTCCAGACCGATCACACCCGCACCGATCACGCCAAGACGCTTGGGTACGGATTGGAATTCCAGGGCGCCGGTCGAATCAACGATGACGTTGTTATCAACTGGAGCTGGCGGAATGTCGATCGGGCGCGAACCCGAAGCCAGAATCACGTTCTCGGCTTCGATGATTTCTACGCTGCCGTCCGGCTTGGTCAGTTCAACTTTCTTGCCGGCCAGCAATTTGCCGTGACCTTGCAGGGATGTCACACCGTTGGCCTTGAACAGGGTTGCAACGCCGGAAGTCAGACCTTTAACGATGTTGGCCTTACGGCCTACCATCGCTGGCACGTCCATCTTCACTTCACCGGTGCTGATGCCGTGGATGGCGAATGCATCCTTGGCTTCGTGGTACTTCCAGGAGCTGTCCAGCAGCGCCTTGGATGGAATGCAGCCAACGTTGAGGCAGGTACCGCCCAGCGCCAGTTTGCCTTCCTTGTCGGTGTATTTTTCGATGCAAGCAGTCGAAAGGCCCAGTTGAGCGGCCTTGATGGCTGCAACGTAGCCACCAGGGCCCGCACCAATCACTACAACGTCAAATTTCTGAGACATGTAAAAGAATCCTCTTTTAGCGACAAGCTTCAAGCCGCGAGCTGCAAGCCAAAGCCAGGTCGCGAACGACCGCAGGCTTCAGTCTTGCAGCTCATGGCTGCTTCTATCAGATATCCAGCAGCAGACGCGCTGGATCTTCCAGCAGGTTTTTGATTGCTACCAGGAAACTTACAGCTTCTTTGCCGTCGATCAAGCGGTGATCGTAAGACAGAGCCAGGTACATCATCGGACGGATGACAACCTGACCGTTGACGGCCATAGGACGCTGAAGGATGTTGTGCATGCCCAGGATCGCAGCTTGCGGCGGGTTAACGATCGGGGTCGACATCATCGAACCGAAAGTACCACCGTTAGTGATCGTGAACGTACCGCCGGTCATTTCGTCAATCGACAGTTTGCCGTCACGGGCTTTTTTGCCGTAGGCAGCGATACCGCCTTCGATTTCCGCCAGGCTCATCAGCTCTGCGTTACGCAGAACAGGCACCACCAGGCCGCGGTCGCTGGACACGGCAACGCCGATGTCTGCGTAGCCGTGGTAAACGATGTCGGAACCGTCGATCGAAGCGTTGACAGCCGGGAAGCGTTTCAGCGCTTCAGTGGCGGCCTTCACGAAGAACGACATGAAGCCCAGACGCACGCCGTTGTGGGACTTCTCGAACAGGTCCTTGTACTTCGAACGCAGTGCCATGATTTCAGTCATGTCCACTTCGTTGAAGGTGGTCAACATCGCCATGTTGGACTGCGCTTCAACCAGACGCTTGGCCACAGTGGCACGAACGCGGGTCATCGGAACGCGTTTTTCAACGCGGTCGCCAGCAGCGAATACCGGTGCAGTTGCAGCAGGCGCAGCCGCTTTGGCAGGTGCAGCAACAGGCGCGGCTTTTTTGGCCGCTACAGCAGCAACGACGTCTTCCTTGGTCACACGACCACCTTTGCCAGTACCGGCAACGGAAGCGATGTTGATGCCGTTTTCTTCAGCAATTTTGCGCGCAGCCGGTGCAGCGATCGGGTCATCTTCGCCATCGGCAGCAGGTGCAGCGGCCTGAGCGGCAGGAGCAGCAGCGGCCGGTGCAGCTGGAGCCGCCGCGCCGCCTTCAACGATAGAGCCCAGCACTTCGTCGGACAGAACGGTGTCGCCTTCGTTCTTGACGATTGCGCCCAGTACGCCATCAGCGGTGGCCAGTACTTCCAGCACAACTTTGTCGGTCTCGATATCAACAATCAGGTCATCACGCTTTACAGCGTCGCCCGGTTGCTTGTGCCAGGTGGCAACGGTGCCGTCGGCAACCGATTCCGGAAAAGTTGGGGCTTTAATCTCGATAGCCATGTTCGTGGTTCCTTTAATTCGGTTCAGTGCGCGAAGGCGTTAAACAGTAAACGCGTCTTGCAACAGTTTGGCCTGTTGCTCGGCGTGCATCGATGCATAACCACAAGCAGGTGCAGCAGAAGCGTCACGGCCCGCGTACTCAAGTACGAGCGACTTGTCGTGACCGCCAATGATGCGGCGCATGTGATGCTGGCTGCAGTACCAGGCACCCTGGTTCATCGGCTCTTCCTGACACCAAACAATGTGTTTGACGTTTTTGTACGGAGCCAGGACTTCAATCAAGTCGTCCTCAGGGAACGGGTACAGCTGCTCAAGACGCACGATGGCGATGTCTTCACGACCTTCGGCACGGCGTTTTTCCAGCAGGTCATAGTAGACCTTGCCGCTACACAGGACGATGCGCTCGACGTTCGCCGGATCCTGCGCGTCGATTTCCGGGATAACGGTCTGGAACGAACCTTCTGCCAGATCTTCGAGGGTCGACACGGCCAGTTTGTGGCGCAGCAACGACTTCGGCGTCAGTACCACCAGCGGCTTGCGCAGCGGACGGATGACCTGACGACGCAGCAGATGGTAGATCTGCGCCGGAGTGGTCGGTACGCACACCTGAATGTTGTGCTCGGCGCACAGCTGCAGGTAACGCTCAAGACGTGCCGAGGAGTGCTCGGGGCCCTGACCTTCATAACCGTGTGGCAGCAACATGGTCAGACCGCACAGGCGACCCCACTTGTGCTCGCCGCTGGTGATGAACTGGTCGATCACAACCTGTGCACCGTTGGCGAAGTCGCCGAACTGGGCTTCCCAGATCACCAGCGCGTTTGGCGTGGTGGTCGAGTAGCCGTATTCAAACGCCAATACCGCTTCTTCCGACAGCAACGAGTCGTACAGGTCAAAGCGAGGCTGACCTTCGTACAGGTGCTGCAACGGAATGTAGGTGCTGGCGTCTTTCTGGTTGTGCAACACGGCGTGACGGTGCGAGAACGTACCGCGGCCGATGTCCTGACCCGTCATGCGGATCGGGTGACCTTCGAACGCCAGGGTCGCGTATGCCATGGTTTCGGCATAACCCCAGTTGATCGGCAGGCCACCGGCTTGCATTTTTTGACGGTCTTCGTAGATCTTCGACACCTGACGCTGCATGACGAAGCCTTCTGGAATTTCCAGCAGCTTGGCCGACAGCTCTTGCAGGGTTTTGAGATCAAAACGCGTGTCGTGACGCGCAGTCCAGGCATGGCCCAGGTACGGACGCCAGTCTACGAACAGCTCTTTGTTAGGCTCTTTGACCAGGCTTTTTACCACATGCAGACCGTTGTCCAGCGCGTTGCGGTATTCGTCGATCTTGGCCTGAACGCGATCTGTGTCAACCACACCTTCCTGAGTCAGACGGTCGGCATACAGTTCACGGGTGGTGCGCTGTTTGGCGATCTGCTGATACATCAGCGGCTGAGTGCCGTTTGGCTCGTCGGCCTCGTTGTGACCGCGACGGCGGTAGCAGAACAGGTCGATCACGACGTCACGCTTGAACTGCATGCGGTAGTCGATAGCCAGCTGGGTCACGAACATGACGGCTTCCGGATCATCACCATTGACATGGAGGATCGGCGCTTGAATCATTTTCGCGACGTCGGTGCAGTACTCGGTGGAACGCGAGTCCAGCGGGTTGCTGATGGTGAAGCCCACCTGGTTGTTAATCACCAGGTGTACGGTACCGCCAGTCTTGAAGCCGCGTGTTTGCGACATCTGGAAGGTTTCCATGACCACGCCCTGACCTGCGAACGCAGCGTCACCGTGGATGGAAATCGGCAGAACCTTGTCGCCCGTCTTGTCGTTACGACGATCCTGGCGTGCACGTACAGACCCTTCAACCACTGGAGAAACGATTTCCAGGTGGGACGGGTTAAACGCCATGGCCAGGTGAACTTCGCCACCGGAGGTCATGACGTTGGAGGAGAAGCCCTGGTGGTATTTAACGTCACCGGAACCCAGCTCGATCTTTTTCTTGCCTTCGAACTCGTCGAACAACTCGCGCGGGTTTTTGCCGAAGGTGTTCACCAATACGTTCAGACGACCACGGTGGGCCATGCCGATGACGATTTCTTTGGTGCCGTAGTTGCCCGAACGCTGGATCAGCTCGTCCAGCAAAGGAATCAGGCTCTCGCCGCCTTCCAGGCCGAAACGCTTGGTGCCCGGATATTTGGTGCCCAGGTATTTTTCCAGACCTTCGGCAGCCGTGACGCGCTCAAGCAGATGGCTTTTGACTTCAGCCGAATACGTTGGGCGGCCGCGCACGCTTTCGAGGCGCTGTTCAAACCAGTGGCGCTGCTCGGAATCGACGATGTGCGTGAACTCTGCGCCAATGGTGCGGCAATATGTCTGCTGCAACGCTTCGAGAATTTCGCGTAGGCTCGCTTCCTCTTTGCCGATGTACAGGTCGCCGGCACGGAAGGTCGTATCAAGATCGGCATTGGTCAAGCCGTAATGATTGATCGACAGGTCTGCAGGTGCAGGACGCTGCCACAGCCCCAGCGGATCAAGCTGGGCTGCCTGGTGGCCGCGCATCCGATAGGCCTGGATCAATCGCAGCACTTCAACCTGCTTCTTCTCGTGCTCACTGCTCACGCTCCCGGCGGAAACCGGTTGGGCGCGGCGCTGGTTCTTTGCCAGCAGCACGAAATGGTCGCGGATTGTGGAGTGCGAAACATCGTTGGCAGAGTTGCCGTCAGTCGGCAACGTCTGAAATTTGGTGCGCCATTCTTCTGGCACAGCGTTAGGGTCGTGCAGGTAGAGCTCGTAGAGCTCTTCCACATAGGCAGCGTTACCACCTGAAAGATAGCCGCTGTTCCACATGCGCTGCATCACGCTTTCTTGCATGCTTGGTCACCCTCGGTTAGGGGACACCATCGACGAGAACACCAGAGCATGCTTGAGAAAGTCCGAATACAGCGACTAAAACAAGCCACTTAGGATCACGCTGATAGTCCGGGTACCAGCCCGGATGCCCCTGCTGGTCTCATTTCTTCAAAATAAGAGCCGCAACTTTGTGAGCTGCTGCTCAGGTTAAAACTACGGCGCCGGTTGAAGCCTGCGCCGCAGCATCTTCGGTTACAGCGATCTACGGTAGAGCGGTGTATCAGACGCCGCTTTGCAGCAGCATGCTACGCACGTGGCCGATGGCCTTAGTCGGGTTCAGACCCTTCGGACACACGTTCACGCAGTTCATGATCCCGCGGCAGCGGAATACGCTGAACGGGTCATCCAGTGAAGCCAGACGCTCGCTGGTCTTGGTGTCACGGCTGTCAGCCAGGAAACGGTAGGCTTGCAGCAGTGCAGCAGGGCCCAGGAACTTGTCCGGGTTCCACCAGAAGGACGGGCACGAAGTCGAGCAGCAAGCGCACAGGATGCACTCGTACAGACCGTCGAGCTTTTCACGCTCTTCTGGCGATTGCAGACGTTCGATGGCCGGGGCCGGCGTATCGTTCTGCAGGAACGGCTTCACCTTCTCGTATTGCTTGTAGAAGATGCTCATGTCGACGACCAGGTCACGGATAACCGGCAAACCTGGCAACGGACGGATCACCAACTTGTTACCTTTTACGACAGCGGACAGCGGCGTGACGCACGCCAGGCCGTTCTTGCCGTTGATGTTCATGCCGTCGGAGCCACACACGCCTTCGCGGCAAGAGCGACGATAGGAAAAACCTTCGTCCTGCTCTTTGATCAGGGCCAGAACGTCCAGCACCATGAGGTCTTTACCATTGGTATTGACCTGGAACTCCTGCATGAACGGTGCAGCGTCCTGATCCGGGTTGTAGCGATAAACACTGACTTTCAACATATCGGCCACCCTTAGTAAGTACGAACCATTGGCTGGAAGGTCGGAACGGTTTTCGGCGAGAAGTTCACCGCACGCTTGGCTACGCGTTTCTCACCCGGGAAGTACAGGGTGTGGCACAGCCAGTTAACGTCGTCACGATCTTCGTAGTCTTCACGGGCGTGAGCACCGCGCGATTCTTTACGGGTTTCAGCAGCGATTGCAGTGGCTTCAGCCACTTCAAGCAGGTTTTGCAGCTCAAGTGCTTCGATACGGGCCGTGTTGAATGCCTGGCTCTTATCGTTGATTTTCACGTTGGCGATGCGCTTGCGCAGCTCTTGCAGCTGGGCAATACCCTTCTGCATGTATTCGCCGGTACGGAATACACCGAAGTAGTTCTGCATGCAGCTTTGCAGCTCTTTACGCAGGGTAGCCACGTCTTCGCCATCAGTGCGCGAGTTCAAGCCATCCAGACGTGCCAGGGCAGCGTCGATATCCGCCTGACGTGGACGGGCGTAATCAACGCCTTCTTTCAGGGTCTGCTCAAGGAACAGGCCAGCCGCACGACCGAACACCACCAGGTCGAGCAACGAGTTGCCGCCCAGACGGTTGGCACCGTGAACCGATACGCACGCCACTTCACCGACCGCGAACAAGCCAGGAATGATTGCGTCATTGCCTTCAGCGTCCTGAGTAATTGCCTGACCATGAATGTTGGTGGCAACACCGCCCATCATGTAGTGGCAAGTAGGAACGACTGGAACTGGCGCCAGAACCGGGTCAACGTGCGCGAACGTTTTGGACAGTTCGCAGATGCCTGGCAGACGGCTGTGCAGCACTTCTTCACCCAGGTGATCGAGTTTCAGCATCACGTGGTCGCCATCCGGACCGCAACCGTTGCCCGCGATGATTTCTTTAACCATCGAGCGAGCGACTACGTCACGTCCAGCCAGGTCTTTGGCGTTCGGCGCATAACGCTCCATGAAACGCTCGCCGTGCTTGTTGATCAGGTATCCACCTTCACCACGGCAACCTTCTGTAACCAGTACACCCGCGCCGGCGATACCGGTTGGGTGGAACTGCCACATTTCGATGTCCTGCACCGGAACGCCTGCACGCAGCGCCATGCCAATACCGTCACCGGTGTTGATCAGGGCGTTGGTGGTGGAGGAGTAGATACGGCCTGCACCGCCAGTCGCCAACACGGTTGCGTTCGCGCGAACGTAAGAGGTTTCACCTGTTTCAATGCAGATGACGATCATGCCGACAAAGGCGCCGTCTTCGTTCTTGACCAGATCGACACCGTAGTATTCGTTCAGGAATACAGTGCCGGCCTTCAGGTTGGCCTGGTACAGGGTGTGCAGCAGGGCGTGACCGGTACGGTCAGCTGCGGCGCATGTACGGGCAGCCTGGCCACCCTTACCGAAATCTTTCGACTGGCCGCCGAAAGGACGCTGATAAATACGACCCTGTTCGGTGCGGGAGAACGGCAAGCCCATGTGTTCAAGCTCGAACACGGCTTCCGGCCCTACGGAACACATGTATTCGATAGCGTCCTGGTCACCGATGTAGTCGGAACCCTTGACGGTATCGTACATGTGCCAGCGCCAGTCATCGTTCGGGTCTGCAGACGCGATGGCGCAGGTGATGCCACCCTGTGCCGATACGGTGTGCGAACGGGTCGGGAAGACTTTGGTGATTACAGCAGTCTTGTGACCGCCTTGTGCCAGCTGCAGGGCAGCACGCATGCCAGCACCGCCGCCGCCTACAATGATGGCGTCGAACGAAAGTGTATTAACTGTGTTAGCCATGACTCAGATACCCCAAAGAATCTGCACACCCCAGACGAAGTAAGCGAACATTGCAACGCCGCATACTGCCTGGAAGAGGAAACGTACTGCTGTCGCGGACTTGCCCAGCGCCATCGGCGTCAGGTAGTCGGTCGCGATGGTCCACATGCCGACCCAGGCGTGAGCGCCGAGTGCAACAAGGGCCAGCAGACTGAAGATACGCATCCAGTTGCTTGCGAACAGCTCATGCCATTGGGCGTAGCCAATGCCAGGGTTCGCAACGAGGTACCCGATCAGGAAGATGAAATAAGCCGCTAGAACGACCGCAGACACACGCTGTGCCATCCAGTCATAGAGGCCCGAACGCGACAGGTTCGTAACGCTGGTTACCATATCCAAACTCCCGCCAGAACGATCATCACCACGGAAATGACGATTACGATTTTCGAGCCCAGTTTGCCGCCTTCCAGCGTCTCACCGATGCCCATGTCCATGATCAAATGGCGAATACCTGCCACCAAGTGGTACAGCAAGGCAGAGAGCAGGCCCCACGCTACGAATTTGGCCAGCGGACTGGTCAAGCATGCCTTCACCTCGGCAAAACCTTCTTCCGAACCCAGGGATTTGCTCAATGCATAAAGCATGATGCCCAGGCCGAGAAAGAGAATGATGCCCGATACACGGTGCAGAAATGACGTAACGCCGGTAATGGGGAGTTTGATGGTCCTTAGGTCTAGGTTTACAGGTCGTTGGCTATTCACGGCTTTTTTCACACTGAAGAGCCCCTAACAATCAGGGCAAGTTTGTTGGGATGTGCACTGGTCAGGTACCCACCACCCAGGGAGTGACGACCCCCATCTAAACGGGCCCAAAAGCCCCTGGCGGTCGGCTGCCGAGTATAGACAGTTAGGTCACTAATGACAACGCAATCACCTCCCCCTAATAGCTCATTGCAATGAAGCTACAAAAGGCGTAAACGGCAGGGATAATCGCTAAAAAATGCTCCTCAAAGCCTTGTACAGCAAGACTTTAGGCAAATTGACATTCAAATTTATCTCACTATAGTGGTGCGGGCCCTGCGTGGGGGGTCTGTCTGATGATTTCAAGCATAAATAGGAGGCCACATGGCTGACAAAAAAGCGCAGTTGATCATCGAGGGCGCAGCCCCCGTCGAGCTGCCCATTTTAACTGGCACCGTGGGTCCCGATGTAATCGATGTGCGAGGCCTCACGGCCACGGGCCGGTTCACATTTGACCCTGGCTTCATGTCGACCGCGTCCTGCGAGTCGAAGATCACCTATATTGATGGTGACAACGGTATCCTGCTGCACCGCGGCTACCCGATCGAACAACTGGCCGAACATTCTGACTACCTTGAAACCGCTTATCTGCTGCTGAACGGCGAACTGCCGACCGCAGAGCAGAAAGCCCAGTTCGTCAGCACCGTCAAGAACCACACCATGGTTCACGAACAGCTGAAGACCTTTTTCAACGGTTTCCGTCGCGATGCCCACCCGATGGCCGTCATGTGCGGCGTAGTCGGCGCCCTGTCTGCCTTCTACCACGACTCCCTCGACATCAATAACCCGCAGCATCGCGAAATTTCAGCGATCCGCCTGGTTGCCAAGATGCCGACCCTGGCCGCAATGGTTTACAAGTACTCCATGGGCCAGCCCATGATGTACCCACGTAACGACCTGAGCTACGCCGAAAACTTCCTGCACATGATGTTCAACACCCCGTGCGAGATCAAACCGATCAGCCCGGTGCTGGCCAAGGCCATGGATAAGATCTTTATCCTGCACGCCGACCACGAACAGAACGCGTCGACGTCCACCGTACGCCTGGCAGGCTCCTCGGGTGCCAACCCGTTCGCCTGTATTGCGGCGGGCATCGCTGCACTGTGGGGGCCTGCTCACGGCGGCGCCAACGAGGCCGTACTGACCATGCTCGACGAAATTGGCGATGTCTCCAACATCGACACGTTCATCGCCAAGGCCAAGGACAAGAACGATCCGTTCAAACTGATGGGCTTCGGTCACCGCGTTTACAAAAACCGCGACCCGCGTGCAACGGTCATGAAAAAGACCTGCGACGAAGTGCTCAAAGAACTGGGCATCCAGAACGATCCGCAACTCGAACTGGCCATGCGCCTGGAAGAGATCGCCCTGACCGACCCGTACTTCATCGAACGCTCGCTGTACCCGAACGTCGACTTCTACTCGGGGATCATCCTCAAGGCGATCGGCATTCCAACCAGCATGTTCACCGTGATCTTTGCCCTGTCGCGTACCGTGGGCTGGATCTCGCACTGGAAAGAAATGCTCTCCAGCCCGTACAAGATTGGCCGTCCGCGCCAGCTGTACACCGGCTACGAGCAGCGTGACCTGACCAAACTCGAAGACCGCAAGTAAGCGTCCGTCTAACGACCGCGCGACACCTGCAATAAATACGGCCTCTCTCCAGAGGCCGTATTTTTTTGCCCTGAATTCTCCCCCGCCGACCCAACACAGCGCGCACGCATAACGCAACGCTACCCGCCCTAGACCCTGCCGTTCCTGTCAAGCACGCGCCCTCGGCCTCACATCAACGCCCCAGCGCGCCTGTAGATTAAACTCACCACGCACCACAACTGCCTCGGTTGCCGCACGGCATTAACGCCCCCCTTTTTCAGGCATGCAAAAAATCCCCCTGCCTTTCGACAGGGGGATTTCAGGTTATTCCAGCCTTACAGCATGACCTTAGTGAGAAACCGCCCCGCTTGCCCCCAGGCCCGTCTGTGAACGCACAAACTGAGGGAAGAACAGCGCACGCTCTTTCTCGGCCGACTTGGACTTGTCAGTAATCGAGAAGAACCAGATACCCACGAATGCAATGATCATGGAGAACAGCGCAGGGTATTCGTAAGGGAAGATGGCTTTTTCATGGTGAAGGATCTGCACCCAAATGGTAGGACCCAGAACCATCAAGCCGACGGCACTTACCAGCCCCAACCAGCCGCCAATCATTGCACCGCGCGTGGTGAGGTTTTTCCAGTACATGGAAAGCAGCAACACCGGGAAGTTACAACTGGCTGCGATGGAGAACGCCAGGCCCACCATGAACGCAATGTTCTGGCTTTCAAACAAGATGCCAAGGCCAATCGCCAGCACGCCGAGGGCGATGGTGGTGATTTTCGAGACGCGAATCTCTTCCTTGTCGTTTGCCTTGCCCTTTTTGATGACACTGGCATACAAGTCATGAGACACCGCCGAAGCACCTGCCAAGGTGAGGCCCGCCACCACCGCCAGAATCGTGGCGAAAGCGACAGCGGAAATGAAGCCCAGGAAGATACTGCCACCCACGGCATCGGCCAAATGCACGGCCGCCATGTTATTGCCGCCCAGCAGCGCGCCTGCCGCATCTTTAAACGCAGGGTTCGTGCTGACAAGGATGATCGCGCCGAACCCGATGATGAACGTCAGAATGTAGAAGTAACCAATGAAGCCAGTCGCATAAAGCACGCTCTTACGGGCTTCCTTAGCATCACTCACGGTGAAGAAGCGCATGAGAATGTGGGGCAAGCCAGCCGTACCGAACATCAGGGCCAGACCCAGTGAAAACGCCGAGATCGGATCCTTGACCAGACCGCCCGGGCTCATGATGGCTTCACCTTTGGGGTGAACCTGCACCGCCTCGGCAAACAGCGCATTGAAGTCGAAGTTGACGTGTTTCATCACCATAACGGCCATGAACGTCGCACCGGACAACAACAGCACGGCTTTGATGATCTGTACCCACGTGGTGGCCAGCATGCCGCCGAACAGCACATACAGGCACATCAGGATGCCCACCAGAATTACCGCAACGTGGTAATCGAGACCGAACAGCAGCTGGATCAGCTTGCCCGCACCCACCATCTGGGCAATCAGGTAAAACGCCACCACCACCAGTGACCCGCAGGCCGACAGGGAGCGAATCTGAGTCTGCCCAAGGCGGTAGGACGCCACATCGGCAAAGGTGTACTTGCCCAGGTTACGCAGACGTTCCGCAATCAGGAACAGGATGATGGGCCAGCCCACCAAAAAGCCGATGGAATAAATCAGGCCATCGTAGCCCGAGGTGTACACCAGCGCGGAAATACCCAGAAAGGACGCGGCCGACATGTAGTCACCCGCAATTGCCAGACCGTTCTGAAAACCGGTGATCTTGCCGCCCGCGGCGTAGTAGTCCGCCGCCGACTTGTTACGCTTTGAGGCCCAATACGTAATGCACAGTGTGGCGCCTACGAACACCACAAACATGATGATCGCCGACACGTTGAGAGGTTGCTTCTGCACTTCGCCGGTCAGGGCTTCGCCCGCCCAGACGCCAGAAGACAAGGCTGCCAGGCCCAGTGTTGCCAATAGACGCCGGATCATTGCGCAGCCTCCTTGAGAATTGCATTGTTCAGGTCGTCAAACTCGCCATTGGCCCGGTGTATATAAATAGCTGTCAACACAAACGCTGAAACAATCAGCCCGACACCGATCGGTATTCCCCACGTAATGGACGAACCGGGGCTCAACTTCGCCCCCATGATGTGCGACCCGTAGGCAATCAACAGGATAAAACCGGCATACAAACCAAGCATGATCGCCGAAAGAATCCAGGCGAAACGCTCTCTTTTTTTAACCAGCTCCTTGAAACGGGGGCTGTTTTGAATCGTGAGGTAAATGCTGTCGTTCATTATTTTTGTCCTCGCAGCACAGATGAGATGGAACGATTTCACTATTAGGGGGCTTCAATTTCTAAGCCAGACGACTTTAGTAGTAGAACCACCCATTCACTGTAGCCCCCGGTTTATCTGGCCTGCATGGAAGTTGACATCATTTTGCCTGCCCCAGAAACGCAAAAACCGCCTGACGCACGCATCAGGCGGTTACGCAAATACCGAGCTAGACACCTCGCCGCTTTTATTGAGTCCACTCAGCGACTCGATCGGGATGTTTGGCTACCCACTCCCGAGCCGCCACTTCTGGCTTCTCACCTTCCTGTATGGCCAGCATCACGTCGCCAATTTCATCTTTCGATGCCCACTGGAATTTTTTCAAAAAGGCCGCCACCTCCGGCGCTTTACTGTCCAGCGCTTTGCTGCCAACACTGTTAACGGTTTCTGCGGCCCCATAGACCTGCTTTGGATCATCGAGAAAACGCAGCTTCCATTTGGCAAACATCCAGTGCGGCACCCAACCGGTGACCACCACCGGTTCATTTTTGGCATAGGCACGCCCCAGCTCTGAGGTCATGGCCGCACCGGAGCTGGCTTGCAGCTTATAACCCAGGCCGTAATCTTTGATGGCCTGATCCGTTTTAAGCATCACACCGGACCCCGCATCAATCCCGACTATTTTCTGTTTATAACCCTTGTCCTCTTTAAGGTCGGCAATCGATTGGGCGTTGACGTATTCAGGCACGATCAAACCGATTTTCGCGTCTTTGAAATTGGGACCGTAATCCACCACCTTGCCCTTATTCTTCGCCCAGTATTCGCCATGGGTCACGGGCAACCAGGCGGACAACATAGCGTCCAGCTTACCGGTGGCCACACCCTGCCACATGATCCCGGTCGCCACCGGCATCAACTTCACGTCATAACCCAACTTTTGCTTAATCACCTCTGCGGCCACATGGGTCGTGGCCACACTGTCTGACCAACCATCGACATAACCGATATTAAGTGTGGGCTTTGCCTGCGCACAGGCCACGCCTGCCCCCATCGCCAGCACCAAGGCAGCCCCCACACTCAAGAGTCGTCGCATCTTCATCAATCAATCCTCACCGTGTCGGGCCCGACGGGTGCCGGACCGCTTGAACCCGTATTTCGATGATCGACCCCTGATTAAATGCAACCTGCTCTGACGGCGACCTTAAGGCAACTGCAAACGACATGTGCCCAGACGTAACAAAATCATTCGCACGCGCTGACTCGCCTCAATTGCAGGTAAGATGCGCGGCTTTGCTCCCATACGGCCCGACCATGTCTGCGACTGCCCGCTTTCCCGCATTCCCTTATCTCTTTGCGTGCTTACTGAGCCTGTTTGCCGTGGCCGGTTTCTGGTATGGCCTGGGCCAGCCGGTGATCCTGCCCGATGCGGCCACGCCCACCCACAAGTTGCAGTGCGCCTCCTACACGCCGTTCGACAAAGACCAATCGCCCTTCGATCAACCCTTCGTGCCGCGTATTGAGCGCATGGACGCGGATCTGGCCCTTCTGGCAACGCGCTTTGAGTGCGTGCGCACCTACTCCCAGGCCGGGCTTGAAGCCCTGCCCGAGCTGGCACGCAAACACGGGCTCAAGGTCATGATGGGGGCCTGGGTCAGCCGCGACCCGGTGGCCACTGCCGCTGAAGTCAACGCGCTGATCGCATCGGCCAATGCACACCCGGATATCGTCAGTTCGGTCATCGTGGGTAATGAGGCATTGCTGCGTAAGGAAATCACTGCCCCGCAACTGGTCAAACTGATCGAGCAGGTGAAAAGCCAGATCAAACAACCGGTGACCTACGCGGACGTCTGGGAATTCTGGCTGCAACACCCGGAAATCGCGCCCGCCGTCGACTTCCTGACCATCCACCTGCTGCCCTATTGGGAAGACGACCCTGCGGGGATCGACCAGGCGGTTAACCATGTCGCACAAATTCGCCAAGCTTTCGGCAGCAAATTTGCACCCAAAGACATCGTGATCGGTGAAACCGGCTGGCCCAGCGAAGGTCGCCAACGCGAAACAGCACTGCCCAGCCGGGTCAATGAAGCCAGGTTCATTCGTGGCTTTGTCACGCTGGCCGAGCAGAACGGCTGGAAATACAACCTGATCGAAGCCTTCGACCAACCCTGGAAACGCGGCAGTGAAGGCGCCGTTGGCGGTTACTGGGGCCTGTTCGATGCCGATCGTCAAGACAAAGGCATACTCGCCGGGCCCGTGACCAACTTGCCCCACTGGCCCGTTTGGCTCGGCCTCGGCGGCGCAGTATTCATCGCCACCCTGCTGATCGGCGGACGGGTTCGCAGTACCCGTGCAGCACTGCTATTGCCTGCATTAGGCGCACTGTCAGGGTGCTCGATCATTGCCTGGGCGCAACTGGCGTCAGTCACCAGCCGTTATGCCGGTGAATGGATAGAGGCCGCAGTACTGCTGTTGCTCAACCTCATCGTCATGGCCCACGCTGCGTCGGCATTGGGGCAAAGAGACGGATGGCGCGAGCGCCTGTTCAATGTGCTTGAACGTCGCGCTGGCTGGTGGCTGGCCGCTGCCGGGTTCGCCGGGGCCGTCCTGATGCTTGGCCTGGTGTTTGAACCGCGTTATCGCAGCTTCCCGAGCGCTGCGTTGTTGCTGCCCGCACTGGTGTACCTGCTGCGCCCCGTGCGCGGACCGCGTCGTGAATTGGGGTTGTTGGCGTTAATCATCGGTGCGGGGATTCCATTGCAGCTGTACGGTGAAGGTCTGCGCAATGAACAGGCCTGGGGCTGGGCGCTGGTAAGCGCATTACTGGTCGTGGCGCTGTGGCGCAGCGTCAGGTTGCGCCGCCCTTAGTCACGTTGGAACAACGCGAGGCGCACCGACCCGGCGTCTCGCGCAGCTCATCAGGCCCCACAAGGCAAGCGCATCGTTCAAACGCGCTTGGCCCTCACCAGGCGCAATCCTGCAATCACCACCGCAAATACAGCGAGACTGGCGTTATACAACGCCAGTGCTGGCAACCCGAAGACCAAGGCCAGCACCGCCAACGCACGGCCAAGACGGCCGCGCACAAAAAAAGCGACCGTCGCCGTGGCAATGGCTGCCCAACCCAGCACCCTGAAATGAATCAACAAGCCCAAGTTAGCGCGCAACTGGCACTCCCAACGGGGCGCCTCGGCCACGCAGGTGCCCACCCACTGCGGATC
Source organism: Pseudomonas lundensis (assembly GCF_001042985.1). GTDB lineage: Bacteria > Pseudomonadota > Gammaproteobacteria > Pseudomonadales > Pseudomonadaceae > Aquipseudomonas > Aquipseudomonas lundensis. The sequence goes on along the minus strand of NZ_JYKY01000007.1, from coordinate 5,906 downwards.
CTCCATCAAGCCATAACGCAGGCCATAACCGGCAGCCAGCCACAGGGGCACAGCCATAAACAGCAATATCAACGGCAAACGAGGGCGCATAACAACTCCGATAGGCAAAAGCGGCGCTCAGCTTAATCACACTTGTCGGGTATGCAAGCCTTGCAATCAGATATCTGTTCACTAAAGTCAATCAACGTGTATCGTCTGGTAGCCATTTGCCGCTTGCGACGCGTGGGGGGATTTATTTAGGGGTGCAAAAGGCACTTCGAAGGTAGCCCTGTGGTCATAGCCTGCGAATCTTCTCAGCTCCTTCTCTAGGATAGTCTTCATGCTTCGTTCTCTGTCCCTTGCTGCCCTGCTGGGCGGCCTTATATTGAGTGCGTCCGCACAGGCGGTCGATGTCGACCCCGCAACCTATGGCTACCCGATCACCAATCCGTTCGAAGCCACGATCGCCACCACGCCACCGCAGATGCGCCCTTATCTGCCGAGCGAAGATGACATTCGGCAATCGGATTACAGCCTGACCCTGCGCCCGGAGCGTGAGTTCACCCTGCCCGCCAACTTTTGGGCAGTCAAAAAGCTCACCTACCGCATGGCCAGACAAGACCACCCGGCCCCCTTGATGTTCCTGATTGCCGGCACCGGCGCGCCTTACAACAGCAGCCTCAACGAATATCTGAAAAAACTGTTTTACCAAGCCGGCTACCACGTGGTGCAGCTGTCATCGCCCACCAGCTATGACTTCATGAGCGCGGCCTCTCGCTTTGCCACCCCGGGTATCAGCCAATACGATGCCGAAGACCTGTATCACGTCATGCAAGCGGTCCGCGCACAACAGGCTGACGTTCCGGTGACCGACTATTACCTCAGCGGCTACAGCCTGGGCGCGCTCGACGCAGCCTTCGTCAGCCATCTGGATGAGACGCGCAAGAGCTTCAACTTCAAAAAAGTGCTGATGCTTAACCCGCCAGTCAATCTGTACACCTCCATCAGCAACCTCGACAAACTGGTTCAAACCGAAGTTAAGGGCATCAACAACAGCACCACCTTCTATGAGCTGGTACTGAACAAGTTGACCCGGTACTTCAAGCAGAAAGGCTACGTCGACCTCAACGCCGCACTGGTGTACGACATCCAGAACTCCAAGGAACGACTGACCAACGAACAAATGGCGATGCTGATCGGCACTATGTTCCGCTTTTCGTCAGCCGACATCGTGTTCACCTCCGACCTGATCAACCGTCGCGGCCTGATCACCCCGCCAAACTACCCGATCACCGAAGGCACCAGCCTCACGCCGTTCCTCAAGCGTTCACTGCTGTGCGACTTCGATTGTTACCTGACAGAGCAAGTCATCCCCATGTGGCGGGCCCGCACCGATGGCGGCACGTTATTGCAATTGATCGACCAGGTGAGCCTCTACGCGCTGAAGGACTACCTGCAAAACAGCCCGAAGATAGCCGTGATGCACAACGCCGACGACATCATCCTCGGCCCGGGCGATCTTGGGTTTCTGCGTAAAACCTTTGGCAATCGGCTGACGGTTTACCCGTATGGCGGCCATTGCGGCAACCTCAACTACCGTGTCAACGCTGACGATATGCTGGAGTTCTTCCGTGGCTAAACATTTATTACTGGTCGCCGCCCTGCTCAGCGCTGGCGTCGCCCAAGCGGACAACAGCAAGGCCAACCTTGAACGAACCGCAGACGTCGATGGTTTCACCCAACCTTTGAAACTCCTGAAGTTCAACCCCGGGCTGGATCAACGCGAGTTTGAACGCGCCACCATGAACGCCCTGAGCGTTTATGACCCGCTGGAGTCCGTGAACCGCCGGATCTACCACTTCAACTACCGTTTCGATCAGTGGGTGTTCCTGCCGGTCGTCAACGGCTACCGCTACGTGACACCCAGTTTTGTGCGCACAGGCGTGAGCAACTTCTTCAACAACCTGGGTGACGTCCCCAACCTGTTTAACAGCCTGCTGCAACTCAAAGGGCAGCGCTCGCTGGAAACCACCGGGCGACTGCTGTTGAACACCACCCTTGGCGTCGGCGGCCTGTGGGACCCGGCCACGTCGATGGGCTTGCCTCGCGTGAGCGAAGACTTCGGCCAGACCTTGGGTTTCTATGGCGTTCCAGGGGGGGCTTACTTGATGCTGCCGATTCTTGGCCCGTCCAACCTGCGGGACACCACCGGGTTAGTGGTCGACTACGGCGTCAATCAGGAAATCAACTTCCTCAACGTGCCCCACGAAAGCACGCGTCATCCGGAAATCTGGGTACTGGGCGCTGTCGACAAGCGCTACACCACCAGCTTCCGTTATGGACAGTTCGACTCGCCGTTTGAGTACGACAAGCTGCGTTATATCTACACCGAGGCGCGTAAGTTGCAGATTGCAGAATAAGTAGTCCCACACAGCCAACTAAAATATCTGTAGCACTTTAGTTGGCTGTGGAGCAAGAATTCTCTGAAAAGTGCAAAAACATCGCAATAAATGACAAAAACCCTTAAACACATAGACTCATCCGACAGACGGATTGTTAAACACCTTATTAAGGTGCGCCCAGATACGATTACTCTGGATTACACGTATGTTAACTGCCCAATGACCAGTAGATATTACTGAATCCGCCGTAAAAATTATTCTCGCTGATGACCACCCCGCAGTACTGCTTGGGACCCGAGTGGCTTTAACTAAAAGTTACAGACCTCACGTGCGCGTCATCGCAGAGGCATTGTGTACAGATACATGACTTCAAGCATTAGAGCATGATCCATGCGATCTACTTATCACAGATCTTTATATGCCGGGAGGTACATTTATTGAGGGCATCAGCTTAATAAGTTACCCGTGCAGAAAATTCAAAAATCGTTGTCATAACAATGACTAATAACGAACTCATCCTCAAGCATTTATTGGATCTCAACATACACGGGCTCTTCGACAAGCACGCCTCACTGAACGAGCTCAACAAGGCTGTTGAGCACGTCATTCAAGGCAGAAGGTATATAAGCAAGAATTTTTCATCAACACTGGCGGCGAGCCAACGTGGTGAGACCAGGCAGAAGGTGCTAACGACAAAAGAAGTCGAAGTCATGCGCTTATTGGCAACCGGGCTGGCAGGCCGAGAAATAGCCAAACAAGTAAACCGCAGCAAGAAAACAATAAGTCGACAAAAACGCTAAGCCATACAAAAAAATGGGTATCAGGCGCCTAATTAAATTGAATAATGCTACCTGGAATGGTTTATAAAAATAGCAGTGATGTTGTCATTTAAGATTCAGTAAAAAAAAGCCTGAGCAACACTTGCAAGTATCGCTCAGGCCAGTGCAATGATTGATGACTTAATGAATGACAGCTTCACTGACACTAATCAAGCGCCCTAAATCGTCATAACACAAAACACGACCGCATTCATCTCTAGTCATATTTCCATCATCATCATAATCCAAATCGATCTGTGAAGGATAACTGGCATGCGTGTTAACTATTTTACTCAACTGTACCGGGTCTCCGTTTTCATAGTAGTAGCTAGCCATATTGAATTCGCCAGCAAAAGACGTTTTCACACGGGTGATATTATCCAGCGCATCAAACCTAAATAGTTGCTCGTCAATTGCATTTCCGCGAGGATCAACAGGCTTCTGACTCCCTTCACAGGTATATTTTGTCAGTCTGGCTCGTGCATCATACTCGTATGACTCATCACGCAGTATTTCACCATCAGCCCCCTCTTCATCAAGGGCAATTAACACTCGTCGCTCAAGATTATCTACCGCTGTGTAAGTTTGCGACAGCTTTTGCTTGGAACCATTAATATCAAAAACCCTTTGCACTTCTCGACCGAATTCGTCATAGTGCAAATCAATGACAACATACCGCTCGTTTAATTCATCAGTTGTATCTGTAGTGGTAATCCTCTGGGTCTGCCCTAGTTCGTCATACGTAAAGCAAGACGCTATCTTACCCAAACGGGTCGAGCACACTCGACCACCCTTTTCAAAATCATACTCATAATCCTGAGTATTACCCAGAACATCAGTGTAGGCCAATATAAGGCCACGCAAGGAATATCGATAAGCCATCGAATATTCACCCATCACCTCACAACTAAGTTCACCAGTACTGAAATAATCACGAACAATAGTGACTCCGTTTTCAGAGCATGAGCGCATTCGAGCATTGGCGGGATCATATTCATAAATAGCCTCAACGCCATTTACTTTTCTTAAATTTGGTTCCTCTCCCAGCAGTGGTTTATATTCATAATCGATGCTTCTCTCGCGAGATTTAATAACTTTATTGGGCTGAGTCTGACCGGGAGCGTATTCATACGATTGCTCACGCTCACCGATAGAAGAGGCTGACATCCGGCCTAGCCCATCAAATGCTTGAGTCCCTAGCAATGTACCGTCCACACTGATAGAGATCGGCAGATCTTCGACGGTATGCAATGCATAATCACGCATTACGATCGCACCACCTGGTAATGTGGTGTGTGTAGTACGATCATAAGCATCATACGAATAAAGCGTTGTATTAGAGAGTGCATCCACCTCTTTCGATTTACGTCCTAGGCCATCATATTCGTAAGAGTGGGTACTGTAATAGTCGCCAACCTTATTAAACCGTACGAGCCGCACAGGGTTATCAAATCTGTCAATGTACGTCACCGTCTTGCCTGTTGTTTTGGTAACGTTACCATTAGTATCTACCGATTGCTGCCAAGCGGTTTTAATGCCTCCTTGCTGCCAATCATTAGCCCCGCGGGGTTCCATAACCTCGTAAGTTTCAACACTATCAGGTCCAACCGAACAGATTTGCTGCCCCCAATCGTCATAACGTAAGTGTGTGACAAGAGGCCAATCCTTTTCGCCCTCCCAATCATATTCAGTTTCTTCTTCCAGTTGACCCATCGCATCATACTGCGCCGCATAAGTAGGTCTAAGAAGCTTGGCTTTTAACTTACTGTCAGCGTTCATACGCTGCTCTGCAATCGTTCGATTGAAGCCGTCGAAAAAAGTAACCGTCAATACTTCCTTAACATTCTTTGTCGATTGTATTGCCTGATCCCCAGGCTGCGAACACAAAATATAATGGTAGCTGCGTGCGGCTTCATACTCAGTACCGGGCGCTACAATTTCCCGCGTAACGCGCTGCAAGGCATCGTACTCATAACGTATTTCAACATCGTTATCATCACGAACCAATAACGGCAGCCCAGAATAGATAGATACCTCACTCAAGACAGTTTTGGAGTGAGAATCCACATCTGAAGAATTGACAATTTTAGTTCGTAATGTACCAAAGCCTGAATCCTGCTCAACGAGTGCAACCAAGTCATAATCATACTCAGTGCTCATGACATGGCCATTTATATTCAGCGTTTCACGCGCCAATAACCCGTGACGTAATGGATCTTTCACATCATCGTTGTACTCATATTGTGTGCTTTGCAGCACCTGTAGAACTTGGTTATCAATAGACTCCAGCAACGCGACTCCTGGACATGCCAATGGTCTAACACATTATTGAACGAGGGTAACAACTTATACGTATACGTGGTACTCAGTACTGGGGCTGCATGCACAGCCGTGGGGTTAGGCCTGATAGTTTTATTCTTTAGATGCCGGATAAAACCTTTAGGATCAGGCGGACAGGCTTGTCCCTCCCCTTCCCAAGGATAATACGTCGACTCCTCAATCACACCATTTGCTTGTTTAAACAACGTTTCATTGCCCTGCATATCATACTCTCGATACTCAGTCTGGCTACGTAACAATGTGAATCGCCCCTAGTTTCCTAGACACTCTCCAGGCTCGCTGCGTAACGCTTTTCAAACTCTACCGGTGACAGCTGATTGTTGAAACTGTGGCGTCGTTTTGGGTTGTAAAACATCTCGATGTAATC
>NZ_JYKY01000077.1 GCF_001042985.1 Pseudomonas lundensis | reverse complement strand
GGATGCTCCGATCAACTTGCTGCGCGGCGGCCGCAAGTCGTAATTTGCACGGCACGCAGCGCTATTTGCTCAAAACGACCTGATGCAGTGTTCATCGAGGGCGTTTTTCGCCCGGTTTTCCATGTTAAGCGCGCAACTCGCCCATACCCATCAGTTGTTTTCGAGCCATCCACAGGTTCGACAGGGCGAACAATGTGGTCAACTGAGCCGTGTTTTTCATCAGCCCACGAAAGCGCACTTTCACGTACCCAAATTGGCATTTGATCACCCGAAACGGATGTTCGACCTTGGCCCGTGTCTGGGCTTTGCAGTACTCAATCTTGCGCTTGGCCTTGTAGAGCACGCTGCGTTTATTCAACTTGGAATAGGTGCTGCGGCGCGCCGCGATTTGCCAGATCACTTCACGATTTTCATGCTCTTCACGCTTCTCAACGCCGGTGTATCCGGCGTCTGCATACACTGCATTTTCTTCGCCATGCAAAAGCTCGGCGACCTGTGTGACATCGGCGACGTTGGCGGCGGTGCCGTGGACGTGATGAACCAAGCCGGACTCGACATCAGCGCCAATATGGGCCTTCATTCCGAAGAAATACTGGTTACCTTTTTTGGTCTGATGCATCTCGGGGTCGCGCTTTCCCTCTTCGTTTTTAGTCGAACTGGGAGCATGAATAATGGTGGCATCGACGATAGTGCCCTGACGCAGAGACATGCCTTTGTCCTGCAAATAACCATTGATGACCGCGAGGATTGCAGGTGCAAGCTGATGCTTTTCCAATAAGTGCCGGAAATTCATGATCGTGGTGTCTTCAGGTATCGGGGCGCTCAAGGTCAAACGTGCAAACTGGCGCATGGGCGTGATTTCGTAGAGCGCTTCTTCCATGGTCGGATCGCTCAGGGAAAACCAATTCTGCAACAGATGAATACGCAGCATGGTTTCCAGAGGATAGGGTTTTCTGCCGCCACCGGCCTTGGGGTAGAACGGCTCGATCAGGCCCAGCAGACCCGTCCAGGGCACGACCTGATCCATCTCGGCGAGGAAGCGTTCGCGGCGTGTCTGCTTGCGCTTGCCGGCGTATTCGAAATCGGAAAAGCTCATCTGGCTCATAGGCGGCTCGGATCAGGTGGTCAGGCGTATTTCAGCACATTTGAAAACTTGTTCGGAGATTCCCTA
>NZ_JYKY01000078.1 GCF_001042985.1 Pseudomonas lundensis | reverse complement strand
TAAGGATGCTCCGATCAACTTGTCGTGCAGCCGCGGCAAGTTGCAATTTTCCAGGCACCTACAGCGTCATTGGACGAAAAGTGACCGAAAAATCATGTACGGAGAGCTTTTTCGACCGGTTCTCCGTGTTAAACGCGAACCTCACCCATACCCATGAGCTGTTTTCGAACCCTCCACAGGTTTGCCAGGGCGAACAGCGTGGTCAACTGAGCCGTGTTTTTCATCAGCCCACGAAAACGTACTTTCACGTAACCAAACTGCCGCTTGATCACGCGAAACGGATGCTCGACCTTGGCCCGTGTCTGAGCCTTGCAGAACTCGATCTTGCGCTTGGCTTTGTACAGTACGCTGCGCTGGTTCAGCTTGGAATAGGTGCTGCGACGCGCTGCAATCTGCCAGATCACCCCCCGATTTTCATGCTCTTCGCGCCTTTCGACACCGGTGTAACCGGCATCTGCATACACGGCGTTTTCTTCGCCATGCAGCAGTTCAGCCACCTGCGTGACATCGGCCACATTGGCAGCGGTGCCATGGACGTGATGCACCAGGCCGGACTCGACATCGGCACCGATGTGCGCCTTCATCCCGAAGAAATACTGACCGCCTTTCTTGGTCTGGTGCATCTCGGGATCACGCTTGCCTTCTTTATTTTTGGTCGAGCTGGGGGCATGAATAATGGTGGCATCGACGATGGTGCCTTGGCGCAGCGACAGGCCTTTTTCCTGCAGATAACCATTGATGACCGCAAGGATTGCCGGTGCGAGCTGATGCTTCTCCAGCAAGTGCCGGAAGTTCATGATCGTGGTGTCTTCGGGGATTGGCGCGCTCAGCGTCAGGCGTGCGAACTGGCGCATGGGCGTGATTTCGTAGAGCGCTTCTTCCATGGCCGGGTCGCTCAGGGAGAACCAGTTCTGCAACAGATGGATGCGCAGCATGGTTTCCAGAGGATAGGGTTTTCTACCGCCGCCGGCCTTGGGGTAGAACGGTTCGATCAGCTCCAGCAGGCCTGCCCAGGGCACCACCTGATCCATTTCGGCGAGGAAGCGCTCTCGGCGGGTTTGCTTGCGCTTGCCGGCGTACTCAAAGTCGGAAAAGCTCATCTGGCTCATGGGCGGCTCGGATCAGGTGTTGCGGGGATTCTCGCATAACTGAAGGCTTGTTCGGAGATTCC
>NZ_JYKY01000076.1 GCF_001042985.1 Pseudomonas lundensis | reverse complement strand
TAGTGTCCTGAGCGGTTAGTTCGACTATCCATCAAGGCGACGGTAAAGTGATGACCCAACGTCATGGACTGATTGTACAAATGGCCCGTCCCGCTGCTCCCTTTGCTTTAACGCCTTCCGACCTCGTCACCCTGCAAAGCTGGTTGCGGATGGGGTCATTGGCGCAGAACCTCGCACAACGCGCCAGAATATTGCTTCTCTTGGCGGATGGGCTCACACCCAATACCGTCGCTGAGCAGATGCAAGTATCGGCATCCGTGATCTTTAAATGGCGCAAGCGCTATCAGGAGGCAGGGCTTGAGGGATTGAACGATTTGCCGCGTAGCGGTCAGCCACGCAAGCTCAGTGCTGCAAAATTCAACGACATCCTGACGTTAACAACTCAGCGTGTCCCTCATGAGGCAACACACTGGAGTGTTCGCCTGATGGCCAAATATGCGCAGGTCAGCACGTGGCAGGTTCGACAAGTCTGGGCCGCTTCCGACCTCAAGCCGCACCGGCTGAAGACGTTCAAAATCAGTAACGATCCTCTCTTTGCCGACAAGGTGGTCGATGTGGTCGGGCTCTACCTGAACCCGCCGGATAACGCGCTGGTGCTGTCGGTTGACGAGAAAACCCAGATCCAGGCACTGGATCGCACACAGCCGATGTTGCCGCTACGTCCGGGGCAGATCGAGCGTCGAACCCACGATTACAAACGCCACGGGACGGCGAGTCTGTACGCGGCTTTTGACATTTTGACGGGCAAGGTGATCGGGCGGATTACCCAGCGTCATCGGGCCAAGGAGTTTTTGGCTTTCCTGCAACAGATCAACCGCAGCACACCGGCCGAACTGGATCTGCATGTGATCCTGGACAACAGCTCGACTCACAAGACTCCCGTGATCAAGCAGTGGTTGGAGAAGCATCCACGCTTCAAACTGCACTTCACGCCGACCAGCGCCTCCTGGCTGAACGCCGTGGAAGGCTGGTTCGCTCAACTGGAGCGGCGAGCCCTGTACCGGGGTGTTTTTACCAGCGTCGCGGAGCTGAAAACGGGCATTCGTCAATTCATCGAAGCCCACAATGAGCACTCAGCAAAACCATTCAAGTGGAACAAAACGGCTGAAACCATCATCAGCTCGGTGCATAAAGCAAAGCTGGGTGCGATTAAAAATAGATTTTTGAATTAACCGCTCAGGA
>NZ_JYKY01000075.1 GCF_001042985.1 Pseudomonas lundensis | reverse complement strand
GGAAGGTCTGAAGTACCCACCGATTTTTGAGGCCCTCGCTGCTTGAGGTTCAAAAAATCCAAGTCGGCCGAAAAACAGACCCTTCTTGTCTTTAATTCACGGCTCTTTCCTCTGATCGTGCTGTTTCAGGGCGATCAGCCCGCATTACAGACGCACCTCTCCCGCATTCAACAACCGTTTTCGCACCATCCACAGGTTCGACAATGCGAACAAGGTTGTCTGTTGGGCGATGTTTTTCGACAAGCCACGAAAGCGTACTTTCGTGTAGCCAAACTGGCGCTTGATCACGCGAAAGGGATGTTCAACCTTGGCCCGCACCTGCGCTTTGGCGTATTCGATCTTGCGTCGCATACGCCCGATCAAACTCTTTTTTCCGTGCTTTCTATAGCTGCTGGGACGCGCGGCAATCGACCAAATCATCGTGCGGTTCTGATGCTCAGCACGCTTCTCCACACCGGTATAACCCGCATCGCCGCACACGTAAGTTTCCTCACCATGCAACAACTGATCGACCTGAGTCACGTCCGCCACATTCGCCGCCGTGCCCACCAGGCTGTGCACCAAGCCGGATTCGGCATCGACGCCGATGTGCGCTTTCATACCAAAAAAGTACTGATTTCCTTTTTTCGTCTGATGCATTTCCGGGTCGCGCTTGCCGTCCTTGTTCTTGGTCGAACTCGGGGCATGAATGATCGTCGCATCGACCACCGTGCCTTGGCGCAGCATCAAGCCACGGTCACCCAGATAGCCGTTGATGACCTGCAAGATCCCGCCCGCCAACTCATGTTTTTCCAGCAGGCGCCGGAAGTTGAGGATCGTGGTTTCATCGGGAATTCGATCCAGATGCAGCCCCGCGAACTGGCGCAGAATCGTCGTTTCATAGAGTGATTCTTCCATCGCCGGATCGCTGTAGCCGAACCAGTTCTGCATCAGATGAACCCGCAACATGGCCAGCAACGGATACGCCGGACGACCGCCTTCACCTTTCGGATAATGCGGCTCGATCAAGGCAATCAAGCCCTTCCAGGGCACGACCTGATCCATCTCGATCAGGAAGCGCTCACGGCGGGTCTGCTTACGTTTGCCGGCGTACTCAGCATCGGCGAAGGACATCTGTTTCATCGGGACTCAACCGTTCGATTCCTGTGAGGCGGGTATTTCACCAAATCTGGAAGCCTTTTTCAGAGTTTCC
>NZ_JYKY01000074.1 GCF_001042985.1 Pseudomonas lundensis | reverse complement strand
CCCCCCCCTCATCGCTTAAACAATGGCTATACACACCCCCCCCTCCATCGCCAATGTGACGGCTTGGAATGACCCAATAGAAACACCCATTAGACGCATCCACCAGATAACTTGGAGGGCTTGCCCTTACCGGTCAGTTTATCGTTTCAAGCTTGTTGGTCGCGGAAAGCTGAAGATGATCTACTAGCACCTCAACCGGAAATTTCCAGCCCAGTGTCTGGCGGGGTCGGGTATTGAGCAGATCAGCGATTTCGTCCAGCCGTGCCTGCGTCACCAGAGAGAGATCTGTGCCTTTGGGGAGGTACTGACGCAACAAACCGTTCGTATTTTCATTGCTACCACGCTGCCAAGGCGAGTGTGGATCGGCGAAATAAATCTTCATCCCCGTGCGCGCAGTAATTTCGGCATGACGGGCCATTTCGCTGCCTTGATCATGCGTCATGGTTTTTAGGAGCGATGGCGCCATCCGCGACATTTCCCTCACGATCGCTTCCGCCGCCGCCTCTGCGGTGGGGGCTTCGAGCTTGGCGAGAATCACATAACGGCTCGTACGCTCGACCATGGTGGCAACCGCTGAGCGATTATTGGCGCCCATGATCAGATCACTCTCCCAATGCCCAGGGACCAGACGATCTGCAACCTCAGGGGGGCGTAGGTGAATACTCAGATGCGCAGGGTAACGTTCTCGACGCACATTGCTTTGGGTTCGCTTAGGACGTTTGCCGTCAGCCTGACGTAGATAACTGATCAACTGGCGTTTCAGCTCGCCGCGCGGATAGGCATAGATGGCGAGGTAGATAGTTTCGTGGCTCACATGTCGCTCGGATTGGCCTGGCCAGATACTGCGTAGTCTGCGGGCAATTTGTTGCGGTGACCAGCCGATGCGGAGCATTTCGACGACCACTTGAAATAGCTCTGAGTCTGGAGACAAACGCCGCTGACGGCGAGGCGCATGTCGAAGCTGTTGAGCCCTGCTGGTAGCTTGGATGGCGTCATAGTGAGGCTGCTGGGGGTTGCGTTTGATCTCACGACTAATGGTGCTGGGGTGACGGCCTAGCAAAGCGGCAATAGCTCGCAGCGTCTGTCGTTGAAAGAGCATCACCATAATGGTGACGCGCTCCTCGGTACTCAGGTGGTTGTATTGGGTAGACATGGCAACACCTTACATGAGGTGTTGCACTTGCTCCTTGAGACCGCCC
>NZ_JYKY01000073.1 GCF_001042985.1 Pseudomonas lundensis | reverse complement strand
TGTAGTGGTCAACTCATTCCGGACACGGTTTTGAGTTTTTCTTCAGCTTTGGCCGGAGCCAGTCCATTGTTGAATTGATGGGGCCGGAGCCAGTTGTAGTGGCCCATCAGGTACTGGCTAATATCTCGTTGAGCTTGCTGCCCAGTCAGGTAGCCAGTGGTCGGTATCCACTCTGATTTCAGGCTGCGAAACACTCGCTCCATTGGCGCATTATCCCAACAGTTACCCCGCCGACTCATGCTCTGGCATATCCGGTAGCGCCATAGTCTCTGGCGGAACTGACGACTGCCATATTGCGATCCCTGGTCGGAATGGAACATCAGCCCTTGAGGCTTTCCACGTTGTTCGTAAGCTACGTCCAGCGCTTTGACGACTAAGTCTGCATCCGGCTTCTCTGATAAGGCCCAGCCCACTACTCTGCGTGCGTATAGATCCATGACAACTGCCAGATAATGCCATTTGCCCTGCGCCCAAACGTAAGTGATGTCTCCACACCACACCTGATTTGGCGCTTCGACATCAAACGCTCGGTTCAGGATATTCGGAATATCTGGCCGCTCTACCGTGGCCTTTTTGTAGGCGTGTGATCCCGGCTGCTTGCTGACCAGCGCCAGCTCACGCATCAGACTGCGCACCTTGAACCGCCCGATTTGCTCACCTTCTTCTCGCATCATTGCCTTGATGCTGCGGCTGCCAGGCGCACTTCGCCCTCGAGTGAACAACTCATTTACTCGACTGCGCAATCGCAGTCGCTCAACGTCCGGAGTTCGCCGTTTATGACGATGTGCGTAATAACTTGAGCGAGTGACTTCAAACACTTCGCACAACCAGTCAACGGGCTCATGGGCGCTGAGTTGGTGTATCAGCGAGTACGCTCGAGATCTTCCGACATCAAGAGCGCGGTAGCCTTTTTTAGTATTGATTTCTCGCGTTCAAGGCGCGTGATTCGAGCTTCCAACTCTTGGATTTTCTGCTGCTCTGGCGTCAACGCCTTGCTGGCCGGCGTGATGCCGCCGCGCTCCTGCTGAAGCTGATTAACCCAGCGGCGCAGGGCCGACTCGACCAAGCCGAGCGAGCGGGCTGCTTCGGCATGACTGTAGCCTTGGTCGAGCACCAGACAGGCTGCTTCGCGCTTGAACTCAGGGGTAAAGGTACGGCGTTGCTTGGTCATCAGACACCTCTTTGGGGCGAGCATTCTCGCCTAAATGAGTGTCCGGTTTCATTAGACCACTACA
>NZ_JYKY01000072.1 GCF_001042985.1 Pseudomonas lundensis | reverse complement strand
TGAACTGGCCTAATAATTCCGGACACCTCTTTAGGGCGATATGATTTCGCCAACTTGGAGGTTCCATGAACGAAAGAAAGGTCTATACCCGCGAGTTCAAGCTGCATGCTGCCAGCATGGTGCTTGATGATAACTGCCCGGTTCCAGACGTTTGTGCATCGCTGGATATAGGGCCCACCGCTTTACGGCGCTGGGTCGATCAGGTTCGCAAGGAGCGTGAAGGTCAGCCAGTTAAAGGCACCAAGGCGATTACCGACGATCAGCGCCAGATCCAGGAGCTAAAAGCCAAGATCAAGCGCATGGAGATGGAGGCCGAGATTCTAAAAAAGGCTACCGCTCTCTTGATGTCGGATCCCGATCGTTTTCGATGATCGCAGAGCTAAGAGAGTCATTTCCGACGGCTGTGGTGTGTCGTGTTTTCGGTGTGAAGCGCAGCAGCTTTTATGAGTGGATTGAGCGGCGAGCCAAGCCGCGGATCAGACGCGAAGAACTCAAGCTGAAAGTCGTTGAACTGCACAGCGAAAGCCGCGAAGCGATGGGTTCCAGAATGATCAGCAAGGGCCTGAAGTCTCAGAAAATAACTGCTGGAAGAGGCCTGGTCAGAGCGCTGATGAGGGAGGCCAACATTGTCAGCAAACAGCGTCAGCCGCATCCGTTTAGATCCAAAGGTGTAGAAGCATTTGTCGCACCCAATCGGCTCAAACGCAATTTCAAACCGACTGCAATCGATCAGGTTTGGTGTGGCGACGTGACCAGTCTAATGGTGGGAAAACGCTGGATTCATCTGGCCATAGTGATTGATTTGTATGCTCGCAGGGTCATTGGTTGGGCTTTTTCTCTGGTCAATGACGCCAACTTGGTCAGCAAAGCGCTACGCATGGCTACGGCGGTACGAACGCGCCCTCCTGGGCTGATGTTTCACTCAGATCAGGGATGTCAGTACACCAGCCGCAAGTTTCAAGAAGAACTGACGCGCCACGGCATTTTGCAAAGCATGAGTCATCGTGGACAGTGTTGGGACAACGCTCCAACAGAGCGTTTTTTCGGCACACTGAAGTCAGAGTGGGTTCCTCGAAATGGCTACAGCCTGATCGAGGAGGCAAAAACGGACATGGTGCGATTCTTCATGTACTACAACCGCACCAGGCTCCACAGCTACAACAACTACCTGTCGCCAATAGCCATGGAGCAAAAAGCGGCATAAGCACCGTAAATGGTGTCCGGGATTACTTGACCAGTTCA
>NZ_JYKY01000071.1 GCF_001042985.1 Pseudomonas lundensis | reverse complement strand
GGCCAGGGTGGCGGCGAAGGCGGGCTGGACGTGGCCAACGTGTTCAAGCCGATGATGGCGCGCGGCGAGCTGAACCTGATCGGCGCCACCACGCTCAACGAGTATCAGAAGTACATCGAGAAGGACGCCGCGCTGGAGCGTCGTTTCCAGCCGGTGATGGTGCCCGAGCCGACGGTAGCGCAGACCATGATGATCCTGCGCGGCCTGCGCGACACCTTCGAGGCGCACCACAAGGTCAGCATCACCGAGGATGCGATCATCGCCGCCGCCGAGTTGTCGGACCGCTACATCACCGCGCGCTTTTTGCCTGACAAGGCCATCGACCTGCTTGACCAGGCGGCCGCACGCGTGAAGCTGTCGGCCACGGCTCGCCCAGTGGCCGTACAAGAGCTGGAGTCCGAACTGCACCAGTTGCGGCGTGAGCAGGACTACATGGCCTCGCGCAAGCAGTACGACAAGGCCGCCGAGCTGGGCAAGCGCATCGAGGCAAAAGAGGCCGAACTCAAGAAGCTCATCGAAGATTGGGAGCGCGAGCGCGCCTCGGGCAGCGCCGAAGTCAAGGCCGAGCATGTCGCGCAGATCGTCTCGCGCCTGACCGGCATTCCGGTCAACGAGCTGACGGTGGAAGAGCGCGAGAAGCTGCTGCATCTGGAGCAGCGGCTGCACGAGCGCCTGGTGGGCCAGGACGAAGCGGTGCGCGCGGTGGCCGATGCCGTGCGGCTGTCGCGGGCGGGCCTGCGCGAAGGCGGCAAGCCGGTGGCGACTTTTCTGTTCCTCGGGCCGACCGGCGTGGGCAAGACCGAGCTCGCCAAGGCGCTGGCCGAGTCCATCTATGGCGATGAAGGTGCGCTGCTGCGCATCGACATGTCCGAGTACGGGGAACGCCATACCGTGGCACGCCTGGTGGGGGCGCCTCCGGGTTACGTCGGCTACGACGAGGGTGGCCAGCTCACCGAGAAGGTGCGGCGCAAACCCTACAGCGTGTTGCTGCTGGACGAGATCGAGAAGGCTCACCCCGACGTCTACAACATCCTGCTGCAGGTGTTCGACGACGGGCGGCTCACCGACGGCAAGGGCCGGGTGGTGGATTTCACCAATACCATCATCATCGCCACCTCGAACTTGGGCTCGGACATCATCCAGCGTCGGCTGAAGGCCCGTGGCGCCGCCGGCGAGGAATACGAGAAGACCAAGGGCGAGGTGATGGACGTGCTGCGCGGACACTTCCGCCCCGAGTTCCTCAACCGCATCGACGAGATCATCGTCTTCCATGCGCTGGGCAAGGAGGAGATCCGCCATATCGTCGGCCTGCAGCTCGATCGTGTGGCCCGCAACGCCGCCAGCCAGGGCGTGACGCTGACCTTCGATCAGACCTTGATCGA
>NZ_JYKY01000070.1 GCF_001042985.1 Pseudomonas lundensis | reverse complement strand
CATGCCGGTCGAAGATACCAGGCCGCTGCGACTGTTTATTAAAAACACAGCACTCTGCAAACACGAAAGTGGACGTATAGGGTGTGACGCCTGCCCGGTGCCGGAAGGTTAATTGATGGGGTTAGCTAACGCGAAGCTCTTGATCGAAGCCCCGGTAAACGGCGGCCGTAACTATAACGGTCCTAAGGTAGCGAAATTCCTTGTCGGGTAAGTTCCGACCTGCACGAATGGCGTAACGATGGCGGCGCTGTCTCCACCCGAGACTCAGTGAAATTGAAATCGCTGTGAAGATGCAGTGTATCCGCGGCTAGACGGAAAGACCCCGTGAACCTTTACTATAGCTTTGCACTGGACTTTGAATTTGCTTGTGTAGGATAGGTGGGAGGCTTTGAAGCGTGGACGCCAGTTCGCGTGGAGCCATCCTTGAAATACCACCCTGGCAACTTTGAGGTTCTAACTCAGGTCCGTTATCCGGATCGAGGACAGTGTATGGTGGGTAGTTTGACTGGGGCGGTCTCCTCCTAAAGAGTAACGGAGGAGTACGAAGGTGCGCTCAGACCGGTCGGAAATCGGTCGTAGAGTATAAAGGCAAAAGCGCGCTTGACTGCGAGACAGACACGTCGAGCAGGTACGAAAGTAGGTCTTAGTGATCCGGTGGTTCTGTATGGAAGGGCCATCGCTCAACGGATAAAAGGTACTCCGGGGATAACAGGCTGATACCGCCCAAGAGTTCATATCGACGGCGGTGTTTGGCACCTCGATGTCGGCTCATCACATCCTGGGGCTGAAGCCGGTCCCAAGGGTATGGCTGTTCGCCATTTAAAGTGGTACGCGAGCTGGGTTTAGAACGTCGTGAGACAGTTCGGTCCCTATCTGCCGTGGACGTTTGAGATTTGAGAGGGGCTGCTCCTAGTACGAGAGGACCGGAGTGGACGAACCTCTGGTGTTCCGGTTGTCACGCCAGTGGCATTGCCGGGTAGCTATGTTCGGGAAAGATAACCGCTGAAAGCATCTAAGCGGGAAACTTGCCTCAAGATGAGATCTCACTGGAACCTTGAGTTCCCTAAAGGGCCGTCGAAGACTACGACGTTGATAGGTTGGGTGTGTAAGCGCTGTGAGGCGTTGAGCTAACCAATACTAATTGCCCGTGAGGCTTGACCATATAACACCCAAGCAATTTGCGTCGAAAGGCCAGATTGCGGTGTGTGAAGACGATACAAACCGAAAGTTTGCACCTCACAAAACACCAACTCTATTACATACCCATTCGCTGGAACGTTGACCGTAAGGTAAACGCACCGGCTACCGAATTTCTTGACGACCATAGAGCATTGGAACCACCTGATCCCATCCCGAACTCAGCAGTGAAACGATGCATCGCCGATGGTAGTGTGGGGTTTCCCCATGTGAGAGTAGGTCATCGTCAAGATTAAATTCC
>NZ_JYKY01000069.1 GCF_001042985.1 Pseudomonas lundensis | reverse complement strand
TCGTCCTTGTTGATCGCGACGATCACTTTGGAGTCTTTCATGCCCGCCAAATGCTGAATCGCGCCGGAAATACCGACCGCAATGTACAGCTGTGGCGCAACGATTTTGCCGGTCTGGCCCACCTGCATGTCGTTCGGTACGAAACCGGCGTCAACCGCGGCACGGGACGCACCCACGGCAGCGCCCAGTTTGTCGGCCAGTGCGTACAGGTGTTTGAAGTTGTCGCCGTTCTGCATGCCGCGACCGCCGGAGACGACGATTTTGGCTGCGGTCAGCTCAGGACGGTCCGATTTGGCCAGTTCTTCGTTCACGAACGAAGACGTGCCTGCATCGTGAACGGCCGCGACCGCTTCCACTGCCGCAGCACCGCCTTGCGCCGCCACCGGGTCGAAACCGGTCGCACGCACGGTGATCACTTTGACCGGCGCTGTCGATTGCACGGTAGCAATGGCGTTACCGGCATAGATCGGACGCTTGAAGGTGTCAGCGCTTTCTACCGAAACGATCTCGGAGATCTGGTCAACGTCCAGTTGCGCAGCCACACGCGGCAGGATGTTTTTGCCGTTGGAGGTCGCCGCAGCCAGGATGTGGCTGTAGCTTTTGCCCAGTTCTGCAACCAGCGGGGCAACGTTTTCAGGCAACTGATGCGCATAAGCCGCGTTATCGGCAGCCAGCACCTTGGCCACGCCCGAAACCTGTGCAGCGGCTTCAGCGATGGCGCCAATGCCCTGACCTGCGACCAGAACGTGGATGTCGCCACCGATTTTGGCAGCGGCGGCTACGGTGTTCAGCGTGGCCGGGGCCAGGGCTTTACCGTCGTGTTCTGCGATTACCAAGATAGTCATGTTTACGCCCTCCAATTCAAAGCACCTTCGCTTCGTTTTTCAGTTTCTCGACCAGTTCAGCCACCGACTTGACCTTGATGCCTGCGCTGCGTGCCGCCGGCGCTTCGACTTTCAGGGTTTTGTGGGTCGATGCCGTGGAAACGCCCAACGCGTCAGGCGTCAGCACTTCAAGCGGCTTCTTCTTGGCTTTCATGATGTTTGGCAGGGACGCGTAGCGCGGCTCGTTCAAACGCAGGTCGGTGGTGACGATGGCGGGCAGGTTCAGGGAAACCGTTTGCGCGCCGCCGTCGATTTCACGGGTCACCGCTACCTTGTCACCGGCCACTTCAACCTTGGAAGCGAAGGTGCCCTGGCCGTAACCGGTCAGCGCTGCCAGCATCTGGCCCGTCTGGTTGTTGTCGCTGTCGATGGCCTGTTTGCCCAGGATCACCAGTTGCGGCTGCTCCTTGTCCACCACAGCCTTGAGCAGCTTGGCCACGGCCAGCGAGGTCAGGTCTTCGGCGGATTCGACGAGGATGGCGCGATCTGCACCCAGTGCCAGCGCGGTACGCAGCTGTTCCTGAGCCGTGGTCGGGCCGATGGAGACGACGACGATCTC
>NZ_JYKY01000006.1 GCF_001042985.1 Pseudomonas lundensis | reverse complement strand
TTCTTGACGACCATAGAGCATTGGAACCACCTGATCCCATCCCGAACTCAGCAGTGAAACGATGCATCGCCGATGGTAGTGTGGGGTTTCCCCATGTGAGAGTAGGTCATCGTCAAGATTAAATTCCAAAATCCCTGTCTGCTCACGCAGACGGGGATTTTGTTTTTTTGCCTTAAAAAAAGCCTTCAGGTATTTCTACGGGGAATCCCATTCCTCAAGAAGAGTTACACGCCTCCGACGGCCTCAATTGACGGGGCTAAACCCGTTTTTTGGTCAAAAAAAACCTGCGAACACACTGCTCGCAGGTTGGGATGAAACAAACCGCTAACTTCGAAATCACTCGCCGCGATAAATGCAACCGCTGGTACAGGTTTCGTGAATCCGTATTGCTGACAACTCTGGCAGCAAAGGTTTCAACTGCTGCCATATCCACGTGGCAAGCACTTCGCTCGTTGGATTTTCCAGACCAGGAATGTCATTCAAATAGTTATGATCAAGCACTTCATAGAGAGGCCTGAAAATCGCTTTGATCTCAGAAAAGTCCCGAATCCAGCCAGTCGAAGCGTTTATTTCACCGCTTAAATGGATCGCTACTTTGAATGAGTGGCCGTGCAAGCGTCCGCATTTGTGTCCTTGCGGAACGAAAGGCAGGCGGTGCGCCGACTCGAAGGTAAACTCTTTGAAAATTTCCACAGTGTTAGCAGCTCTTGAAGAAAGGGGGGCTTTCACGTGTGTGATGAAAGCAGAAACAGAGTTTAACAGTTAACCCCGGCGCAGCGCTCAACCTGAGCGGGACCGGAGTATGATCAGCGACAAAATGCCCGATATCTTCAGTTTAAGTTAAGCCATGACCAGTAGAGTTAACACCTCCAGCATTCAACACCACCTTATGCGCTGGACATCAGGAGATACCATGTACGGGAGCGGGGGCGCTAAAGCTCTGCTGGTTTTAATGCTTTTTGGTGTTTGCTCGCTGGCTGTCGCGCGGGATCTGGGGCCGGATGAAGCACTGCGCCTGCGCCAAAAAGGGATTATTTTGCCGTTTGAGCAGTTTGTGGACAGAGCCCTTGAGCGCTACCCGGCTTCCAGATTGCTGGAAGTTGAGTTGGAAAAAAAACACGGTCGCTACGTTTATGAAGTCGAACTGTTGACCAAGAAAGGCGTTGTTCGAGAGCTCAAGTTCGACGCCCGTGATGGTGAATTGTTCGAAGATAAGGAAGACGATTAATGCGTTTGTTGCTGGTTGAAGATCATGTGCCATTGGCTGATGAGTTGACTGCCGCCCTGACCCGTCAAGGTTATGCCGTTGACTGGCTTGCTGATGGCCGTGACGCTCTCCATGAAGGGCAAAGCGAGCCTTATGACTTGATCATTCTTGACTTGGGATTACCGGGTCTGCCCGGCATAGACGTTTTACAACAGTGGCGAGCAGGTGGCGTGACCACCCCAGTCTTGATACTCACAGCCCGCAGCTCTTGGGCGGAGCGGATAGAGGGCCTCAAGGCCGGAGCGGATGATTATCTGACCAAACCCTTCCATCCAGAAGAATTGCAATTGCGGGTGCAGGCGCTGTTACGACGCTCGCATGGCCATGCCAATCAACCGGTATTAACGTCGGCCGGCTTGCAACTGGATGAAGGCCGTCAATGTGTTACCCGGGATGGTGTCGATATTCAACTGACCGCTGCCGAGTTCCGGTTATTGCGGTATTTCATGTTGCATCCGCAACAAATTCTCTCGAAAAGCCATCTATCCGAGCACTTATATGATGGTGAAACCGAGCGTGATTCCAATGTATTGGAAGTGCATGTAAACCACCTGCGCCGCAAATTGGGACGTGATGTGATTGAAACGCGCCGCGGGCAAGGATACATCTTTGGATCGGGCACTCCATGAGATCAATCCAGCGCAGGCTCAGTCTTGGGCTTGTCAGTGTCTTGCTGGTAGCAGGCCTTGTAGTGGGGCAGGTTAGCCTGTGGTTATTTGAAACAGGTCTGCAGCGTTATCTGGAGTCAGGCTTACAAAATGACAGTGAAAACCTGTTGATTGCATTAAGCCGGGGCCCCCAAGGATTACAACTGGATGAGCGACGTCTGGCGCCCGCTTATCAGCGTCCGTTTTCCGGACATTACTTCAGTATTGAGTTTGGGGACATCCACTGGAGGTCTCGATCCCTCTGGGACAGTCAACTGCCCAAGACAGCCAAGCCAGGGTTGAGCAGCAAACTCCAGCCAGGCCCGGATAACCAGATGTTGCTCGTGCTGCGAAGCGACTACAAACGTTTGGGGCAGGTGGTTTCCATCACCGTTGCCCAAGATTACTCGCCCATACGCGCCAGCCTGAAGCAAGTACAACGCATTGGTTTAGCCATGGGGGTGGCGGCGTTAATCATCATCCTGATGCTGCAACGTGTAACCGTCCAACGCGCACTGCGGCCATTGGAGATAGCCCGCAAACAAATAGCTCAGTTACAGCAAGGCCAACGCTCTCAATTGGATGCGCAGGTGCCCCTTGAACTGGAGCCGCTGGTCACGCAAATCAACCACCTCCTGGCACACACGGAAGACACCCTTAAGCGTTCACGCAATGCCTTAGGCAATCTGGGGCATGCCCTGAAAACGCCCCTGGCAGTGCTGATGAGTCTTACCAACGACCCACGTCTCGCGGCCTATCCCGAAATCCAGCGCACCTTGCATGACCAACTTGAGCACATAGAACAGCGCATGAACCGCGAACTTAATCGGGCCCGTCTCGCGGGGGATGCCCTACCGGGCGCCCAATTTGATGCCGATGCCGAGTTACCTGCGTTGCTCGCCACCCTAAGCATGATTCACGGCCAGCATCTTACGATCACCTTTGACTCACCGTCGAACCTGCATTTGCCCTGGGATCGCGAAGACATGCTTGAGTTATTGGGCACCTTATTGGACAACGCGTGCAAATGGGCGGATGCCCGCGTCGAGCTGCGTTTGCGGCAAACGGAAGTCGGGTATGACATTCAAGTGCAGGACGACGGTCCGGGCATCCCCGAGGGAGAGCGCGATCAAGTAGTCAGTCGCGGTACGCGTCTCGACGAGCAGACGGCTGGCCATGGTTTGGGACTGGGGATCGTGCGCGACATAGTCGACGCCTGGGGCGCTAGTATGCAGTTGACAACAGGCGAGTGGGGCGGTTTGTTGGTCACTATTGAACTGGTGCACCCAGCAAACGGGGCGACGACAGCCTGAGGCATGTCGTCGCCTTTGCACAATCAGACCCGGAACTGATCCATGAGCGTCTGTTGTTGATTGGCCAGTTCGTTCAGCGACTGACTGACCCGCGCCGATTCATTTGCCTGTTCAGACAATGACTCCGTGACATCACGAATAGTCGACACGTTGTTGTTGATTTCTTCCGCCACCGCGCTCTGTTCTTCCGCCGCGCTGGCAATCTGCAAGTTCATATCCGTAATCACGGTCACGGCATTGCCGATTTGTTGCAGGGCGGTGACGGCCTGTCCGACCTGCTCAACACTGCCTTGCGCCTGACGATGACTATTGCCCATTGAGCTGACGACCACTTGCGTGCCCGCTTGCAATTGCTCAATCACCTGGCGGGTTTCTTCCACGGATTCTTGCGTGCGCCGCGCGAGGTTACGGACTTCATCGGCCACTACTGCGAATCCGCGACCCGCTTCACCGGCCCGGGCCGCCTCAATGGCGGCGTTCAAGGCCAACAAGTTGGTTTGTTCGGCAATGGCGCGAATCACTTCCAGCACCGTCCCGATTTTTTCACTGTTGGCTGCCAGCCCCTCCACTTGGGTCATGGCGTCGTTCATGTCGGCAGCCAGGTGATCGATGCTGTTGGTGGTGCGGTCAATGATGGTCAAGCCTTCACGGGTCGCCTGGTCTGCATCCCGCGCGGCTTGCGCAGCCTGAGCGGCGCTGCGGGCAACGTCCTGTGCCGTGGCACTCATTTCGTGGGACGCCGTGGCAGCCTGGTCGACCTGACGGTATTGCTGCTCCATACCAGCGCTGGTCTGCGTGGCAATGGCGGCCGATTGATCGGCAGTGCTGCGCGCATCCTGCACGGAGCGTTTGACCTCGGCAATGATCGGCTGCAGCTTGTCCAGAAAACGGTTAAACCAACCGGCCAACTGGCCAAGCTCGTCTTTTTTGTCGTACGTCAGGCGGCGCGTCAGGTCACCTTCGCCACTGGCGATATCCTCCAGCATGTGAGCCACGCCCAGGATAGGACGCGTTACGCTGCGCGCCATGAACCAGATAAGCACCAGGCCGACGATCGCCGCCAGCAGGCCCAGGCTCAGCTCAATCAATGTGCCGGCGTTATTGCGCTCATCCAGCTCGGCCTGCAAGGTTTCAGCCGGGCCGACCAGCACTTTTTCAGGCACGTCCAGCAAAACCCCCCAAGGTTGGCTCCCCGGGATGGGAAAGAACGGCGTGAGTACTTTCAGACGCCCCTGATTGCGCAGGCTTTGGGCTTGCCCGCCCGTGGTCATCATGTGCAGCAGTTGTGCGCCATTTTCACGATCTACGGCATCCAGGCGCTGACTGAGCTTGCTGGCGTCGGCACTGTAGCCTGCGAGCAAACCGACCGAGCTGATAATGCCTACGTTGGTCTGGCCGCCGTAAAGTTTCTGGCTGGCGTCCTGGCTGAGGGCTTGCAGGCTGTTGAGATTAATATCCACGGACAGCGATGCAATCACTTTGCCGTTAACCATGAGGGGAAATACGATGCTGGTCAGCAGCACGTTTTGCCCGTCTATTTCATAAAAGTAGGGCTCAATGATGCACGGCTTCAGGGTCTTGCGCGGGCAAGTGAACCAGGCGTTATTGGCCTGTCCGCTCGGACCGGTGCTGGTATCAGCCATGTCACTTTCAGGAAGCGCCATCGACGTCAGCTTGCCCGGCGTCGGTTGCGACCAATACAGGGCAAAACGGCCTTTGTCGTTACTGCCCAGCTCTTTTTGATGATCAAACAGCTGGTCTTTGCCATCCAGCGCGTTCGCTTCAAACACCAGAGACAAACCGAGCAAGTCCGGGTTGGCCTGCAAGGCGGCTTTTACCTGACGGGTCAGGTCTTCGCGCAGATCAAACGCATCCAGAAAACGTTTTTCCGATTGCTCGCGCAGAAAGAGCACCTGACGGGCGAAGCCATTTCCATATTGATACGCATCCATGAACTGGCGACTGATGGCCAGCGCCTGAGCCTCGCCCTGTGATTCGATACGGGCTTGGGCTGACTCATTGAGCATCTGGGTGCTGGAGGCTTTCACCAGCTCCGAATTGTGCTCCATGCGATAAAGGGACAATCCCACCAGCAACGTCACAATCGCCAATAAACAAAGTCCGGAAAGCAGGGTGATTTTCCATTGAATGGAAAGCTGTCTGATCGACATGGAGACATCCTAAAAAGAGGCTTTGTCTGTTAGCGGCCGATTGACACATTTCTTTACCGTTGAAACCTGAAATCAGGCTTTTTAAAATTTGATTTGGCCCTTTATTTACTAGGGTTAAAGCCGGATGCGGGGCGTTTGATGGCAAGGCAAGGCACGCGCTTTGACAAGGCGGCAATGCTGCTGCAAAGTGTGCGCCCTCAAATAAATCCTCCTTTCCAAATCCGGCGACTGGAACAGCAGTCTTTTGCCCGGAATCATCCGCACGACGGTGTTTTCACGTTGTGTGAGCCATGAGGTTGTAATGATAAATGCAGTTGTTGCCGCGGTCGGCATCATGTTGGTGCTCAGTCTGTCCCGTGTGCATGTGGTCATCGCTCTGATCG
This sequence comes from Pseudomonas lundensis, assembly GCF_001042985.1. Lineage (GTDB taxonomy): Bacteria > Pseudomonadota > Gammaproteobacteria > Pseudomonadales > Pseudomonadaceae > Aquipseudomonas > Aquipseudomonas lundensis. The sequence continues at coordinate 208,658 of NZ_JYKY01000006.1, read as the reverse complement.
TCGGTGCTGTCGTCGGCGGCCTGGTGGGTGGGTTGGGTGTCGAAGAAACCCTTAATGCGTTCAACAGCGGGCTGGGCGGTGGAGCGCAGGTCGCACTGTCGTATGCAATGCTCGGTGCCTTCGCTGTAGCCATCGCCAAATCAGGCCTGGCACATGCCTTGGCCGATAAAGCCCTCACATTGGTTAACAAACAACAGACTGCAGGCGGGAACCGGATCAAGTGGTTATTGATCGTCCTGTTGCTGGTGGTGGCCATATCCTCGCAGAACATCTTGCCGATCCACATTGCGTTTATCCCTTTGCTGGTGCCTCCGCTGCTGTACGTCTTGACCAAATTGCGGATCGACCGTCGCCTGATTGCCTGTGTCATGACATTTGGCCTGATCACGCCGTACATGTTCTTGCCTGTGGGCTTTGGCAACATTTTCCTCAACCAGATCTTGCTCGCCAATGTCAGCAAAGGGGGCGTGGATATCAGCCAGGTCAATGTCACCCACGCCATGGCCATTCCGGCGTTGGGCATGCTGTTCGGTTTGCTGGTTGCCGTGTTTATCAGCTACCGCAAAAAGCGTGAGTACGACTTGTCGAAAATCGAGCAGGTCGAGCAAACTGCCATTCGCTATAACCCGCGCACCCTGCTGGTCGCCGGTGTGGCCATCGCGGCGGCCTTCATTGTTCAACTGTGGCTGGGTTCGATGATCATTGGCGCACTGGTCGGTTTTCTGATTTTTTCTGCCTCGGGCATCGTGCGCTGGCGTGAGACCGACGACCTGTTTACCGAAGGCATGAAAATGATGGCCATGATCGGCTTCATCATGATTGCGGCCTCGGGGTTTGCCGAAGTGATGAAAGCCACTGGCGAAGTGAAATCCCTGGTTGAGGCGTCTGCCGGCTGGATCAATCACAGTAAAGGCGTCGGAGCACTGCTGATGCTGCTGGTCGGCTTGCTGGTGACCATGGGGATTGGCTCGTCGTTTTCGACCGTGCCCATCCTGGCAGCCATTTTCGTTCCGCTCTGCGTTCAACTGGGTTTCAGTCCAATGGCCATCGTTTGCATCGTGGGCACTGCCGGTGCGTTAGGCGATGCCGGGTCCCCGGCTTCAGATTCAACCCTCGGTCCGACCTCCGGTCTGAACGTTGACGGCCAGCATCACCATATTTGGGACACCGTGGTGCCCACTTTCCTGCATTACAACTTGCCACTGCTGGCGTTCGGCTGGGTTGCGGCAATGACGCTGTAAGCGGCGGGCTGACCATTTATGAATAAACACCTGTGTGCGGTCTTAACTTTGTAGGATTCAGGCCGTTAACGCAGTAAGTCGTTTCTTAAAAAGAGTAAAAGCCATGCGCCTGAGCCTGAAGGCAAAAGTGTTGTCCCTCGCAGTGTTGCCGGTCTTGTTGTTTGCCCTGGTCATGAGTCTGACGACTGTCTGGATTTTGCAAAATCAGGCCAACCAGGAAGTGGAGGAAACTCGGCAGCGCCTGCTCAATGACGCCAAGACCACCCTGAAAAGCTACGTTGAAGTGGCGATGACCGCGATCAAGCCTCTCTACGATGCCGCGCAACCGGGGGATGAGGCTGCGCGGGCGCAGGTGATCAAGTTGCTCTCCAACATCACCTACGGCACTGACGGCTATTTTTTCGGCTATGACTCGCAAACCGTGCGCCTGTTCAAAGGCAATAGCCCGGAAGGCGTCGGCAAAAACTTTCAGGACAATCGCGATCCGAATGGCGTGTACACCAACCGCGAGCTGGTGCGCGTGGCCAAGGACGGCAGCCATTATGCTCAATACAGCTCCTCATTGCCGGGCAACGAACACGTATTAGTACCCAAATTGGGCTATACCGAGTACTTGCCCAAATGGGACATGGTGATCGGTACCGTCGTTAACCTCGATGGCATCGAAGCGCAGGTGGCGGAGGTCGAAGCCAGTGTCAAAGAGCGCATGCAAGGCATGATCCTCAGCATCGTGGCCATCACCTTTGTCGTTCTCCTGGTCATCGCAGTGATTGGCATGTTGGTAGCCAATACCATCCTGCGCCCCTTGCACCTGATGAAAGCCAACCTGGACGATATTGCCGCGGGCGAGGGTGACTTGACCCATCGTCTGGCGATCACCAGTCAGGACGAACTCGGCGACCTGGCCCGTTCGTTCAACCGCTTCGTGGATAAAATCCACGCGATGGTTCGTCAGATCACGGACATGACGTTCCAATTGACGACGCTGGTCGGGCAAGTATCTGATCAGGCTCATCGTTCTGAGCAGGCCATGGAACGTCAGCGTCACGAGACGGATCAAGTGGCCACTGCCATCAATGAAATGTCCTCGGCCGCCCAAGAGGTGGCCCGCAGTGCTCAGGGCGCTTCGGTCGCGGCGCAGAAAACCGATGAGGAAGGCCAGGTGGCCAAGCGTGTGGTCGATGGCAGCATTCAGCAGATCCATGCGTTGGTCAGCGACATCCGCAGCAGCGGGTCTTCGTTGGACAGTTTGCAGCAGGACGTGACCTCAATTGTCAGCGTACTGGGTGTGATCCGCTCCATTGCTGACCAGACCAACTTGCTGGCCTTGAACGCTGCCATTGAGGCTGCGCGAGCGGGTGAAGCGGGTCGGGGCTTTGCGGTCGTCGCCGATGAGGTGCGTGCGCTGGCCAGCCGTACCCAGCAAAGCACGCAAGAGATTCAAGGCATGATCGACCGCTTGCAACAGGGCACCGATGAGGCGGTCCAAGCCATGCGTCGTTCCAGCGAAGCGGGTGTCGGCACTTCCGAGCAAGCCAATCAGGCGGGTGAATCACTGGACGCCATGGCGCAACTGATTGGCACCATCAACTCGATGAACGCACAAATTGCCAGTGCAGCAGAAGAGCAGACGGCGGTAGCCGAAGAGATCAACCGCAGTGTTCACCAGATTGCTGTCGCCGTGGATAACGTGGCAGACGAAACCCAGCAGGGCGCGCAAACGACTCGCAGCCTGGCGCAGTTGGGGCAGCGGCTCGGAGACCTGGTCGGTCAGTTTCGTATTTGATTGGCCGATGCTGGCGAAGGTGACGAACTTTTCGTTCCCTTCGCCAGCGGTTTGAGGTTCAGGGTAATTCGATGCGGCCAGTCTCGCCCGGTACGGTGGGCCATTGCCCGGCAGTCCAGCGAGCCCTGGCCCGCTCAATCAGCGCCTGATCGCTGGCGACGAAATTCCAGTTCATTCGACGTGGCCCGTCCAGGGTTGCGCCGCCGAGAATCACAACGTGACAGGGACTGTCAGCGCAAAGCATCACATCCTCTCCTGCCGACAACACGTTGAGTGTGCGAACCTCCAGCGGCTCGCCATCGGCTTTCGCATCGCCCTCCAGCACATACACCGCACGCTCTTCATGCTCAGCCGGGATCAGCAACGTGGTCGCAGTCTGCATCTGTACGTCGGCGTAGAGCGTGGGAGAAAGCACGGGCACCGGGGAGGTCAAGCAAAACCCGGAACCTGCAATCAGGCAAATCCTGACACCCAAGGTGTCGCTGACGGGCAGGCTGTCAGCCGGGTGATAGCGATAGTGGCCAGGCCCTTGTTCATGCTCTGTGGGAGACGCAAGCCACACCTGCAGGCCATGAATATCAGAGCCGGCAGAAAGAAAGGGCTCAGGGGTTCGTTCAATGTGAGCAATGGCTGCTCCTGCCGTCATCCAGCTGACATCACCCGGTCCGACGTGTTGATCGGAGCCCAGGCTGTCCTTGTGCTGCAAATGACCTTCATACAAATAGGTAAGGGTCGACAGACCGATATGAGGATGCTGTCGGATATTCATCCCATGGCCTGGCAGATAGCGGCTCTGCAGGATGTGATCAAAAAACACAAAAGGGCCGACACTGCGGCACTTGGCAGAAGGAAGCGGACGCAGAATAGGTTGGCCTTCCACTGCTTCAGCGCGGGGGCGAATCACGATACGTGCAGACATGAGCCTGCTCCGGCAATCAAGGAGCGTTGAGCATACCCCAACGCTCCGCGTTAGCGCGCTCCGTTTACTGGCTGAAGGCGCCTTCAGACAGGTGCGTTTCGATCTCAATCTCAGCGGATGTCATGAGTTTGTGTACCGGGCATTTGTCCGCGACTTTGTGCAGATCCTGGCGCTGTGCGTCCGTCAATACGCCCTTGAGTGTCAGCTTGACGATCAGTTTGTAACGGCCTTTTTGTTCCTGCTCGGCATCGTGCTTGATCTCGACCGTGACGCCTGTCAGCGGGATGTCTTTCTTTTGCGCATACATCTTCAGTGTCAACGCTTTGCAGGCGGCCAATGACGCATCGAAGTAGTCGTGAGGTGACGGCGCACTTCCTTCGCCGCCCGCGCTTTTGGGCACGTCGGTAAACAGTTCGTAGTCGTCGATCTTGATGCTGTGACGAAAACCATCTTGCGACACAGTATTAACGGTAACAGTCATGGCAAACCTCAGCTTGGCAGTGATTAAAGGTCCTGATCTTTATAGAGCATCTGGGGGATTGTGCGTTCCATTTAAAACCATGGCATGAACCCCGGAGCCCCTGATCGGGTCTACTCGTATCACTACATGAGGATGACGCATTGAGATTCACATCTGTGTTTTTGGCTTTGGGGGTGTTGGCGGTCTGTGCCACGGTGCAGGCTCGCGAATATGCTTACAGCGACGCGCATTTGCATTACGTGGATTTTTTCCAGGAAACCGCCGGTATGCCTGAGTTGCTGCGAGCGATGGAGAAAAATCGCATTCAACACGTGATGATTTCTGGCATTCCAGTGGCCAAAAAGTGGCATGAAGACGAACCCAAGCGCCCTCGTTACTACGCGGGTGACGACGCTGACGCTTATTGGTACAGCGCAACCGATGTGTGGGTGGCGGAGGCGGTCAAGCAGCTTAGCGCTGAGCAACGTCGGCATTTTCATCCGTTTCTGTCGGGGTTTAATCCGAATGACAAGAATTCCGCCGCGCACATACAGCGCATGCTCGACCTCAATCCGGGGCTGTGGCAAGGCATTGGCGAGGTCTTCACCCGTCACGACGACCTGACGGCACTGATTTCCGGGGATACGCCACGAGCCAACAATGAGGCGATGATGCGTATTTACACCTTGGCGGCCGAGCATGACCTGCCGGTGCTGGTGCATTCGAATATCACGTCAAAGCGTGAAAAAAATCCGTTATACCTGGCAGAAATCGAAGAACCGCTGGGCCAACACCCTGATACGCGCTTTATTTGGGCGCATGCCGGTACCAGCGCCGAGATTCATCGGCATCAAACACAGATGGAGTTTTTATTGCCGACGTTGACCCGTTTGCTGGCCACTTATCCCAATCTTTATATCGACCTGTCCTGGAGCATGCTCACGCCTTATCTGCTGGATGAGCAAGGCAAGCCCCGACCTGAGTGGGTAGCGTTAGTGAAGCGTCATCCTGAGCGCTTCATGTTGGGGTCAGATGTGGTAGGGCGGTTCGACAAGTTAGGCCAGGAAATGCGCAGCTTTGATCCCTTTTTAAACGCGCTGCCAGTGGAGGTTGCTCATAAGGTTGCCAAAGATAACTTTTTAGCCATCTTGCCCAAGAATAAAAATTGATTCTCTCTCAGTGATTCCAGCAGCGCGACACTCTTTAAATAGGCGTGATAAGCACGCCTAAACATGCGCGTCAGCTCATCTACAGATGTTGGCGCGCACTTGCTGATAGGCGTAACAGTACAGTCTTAATCCTGGCAGTCGCTGGCCAATGGACTTCCTTTCATAACGTAATGACCCTCAAGGTTGGCCAGATTCTCCAGCGCGGGCTCGTAGTGTTTAGACGTGGACAGTAACTGGAAGTCGACCTGTCTATTTTCAGTGTGTGTAGCGTCTTTAGCGGGTGACCACGTGAGTTTGATGACCCCTGTATGTTCATCGTGGGTGTATGCGGTCCAGGGCTTGTTGAAAACGAGTGTTCCTTTCCCGACTTTAAAAGAAACGCTCCAGTGGCTGACATTCTTATCAGGCAAATCAAGGCTGATCCTGTGACTGTAGACGCGCTTGCCACTTAAGTTATCTTCCCAACTGGCGAGCAGTTCTTGTTTTAAGTTAATTTTGACTCTGGGGTCAAAAGGCGCTCTTACCCGCAATGGGGTCGAGACACCCCGTACGCCTTCTGGGCTGTAATACGTGAAGGTACCGACTTCGACGACACTACCGTCAGTGGGTAAGTTGCCGCACGTTACGTAGACAAAAATCTCGGATTTCCAGTGCTCTGAGTTGAAGGAAGGCGCGTAGAACCAGTGCCCGTCGCGACCATTAGGGTGCGCTTGGTAACCGTATTGAGCGTTGTACATAAAAATGCCGTTAACGTGACTGTTACTGCTAGGGGTCATGATGGCTTCAAGTTTTGCCCCATAACGCTCCTTTTCGCCTGTTGTTTCCAGGAGAACAAAAAGTTTGTTTTTTACCCCGCTCATCGCGAGAGGTAACGCCTTCTGTTTCATATTAAGCATGATTGATTTCATGGCTCTTCCTTGTGCGCGTAAGTATTAATCGTTGTGTTGGCGGTTTAAATAAACGTAGTCGACAAGGAGTGAGGTGTATTAAAGGGGTGTTTTTGAATGTTTCGATAGGCCGTGAGCGCTGTTTTAATTTCTTGTAAATGGCGCGTCATTACGGTGTTGGAGGTCGTTAATAATCAACGGGGTTTGAGGTCATTAAGCGGGAGTGAATCATTTCGATGGGGGTAATACTTGGTGGCGAAATAGCGCTTCTGAAGGTAAATGCCAGCCACAAAAAAGCCCTGACGGGTCAGGGCTTTTTTATGAGGCAAGGGGTTGGCTTATTTGCCCGCCCAACGCTTGAGAATCAGCGTGGCATTAGTGCCGCCGAAACCGAAGCTGTTGCTCATCACCGTGTCGATTTTTGCATCTTCACGGGTTTTGGTCAGGATCGGCATGTCGGCGACCGCCGGATCCAGTTCCTCAATGTTGGCCGAGCCAGCAATGAAGTTGCCTTCCATCATCAGCATGCAGTAGATCGCTTCGTGAACGCCTGCGGCGCCCAGGGAGTGACCCGACAGGCTCTTGGTGGAGCTGATGGCGGGCGCATTTTCACCGAACACTTCACGCACACCTTTCATCTCGGCAATGTCGCCGACCGGGGTCGAGGTGCCGTGGGTGTTGATGTAGTCGATTGGGGCGTCAACGGTAGACATTGCCATCTGCATGCAACGAATGGCGCCTTCACCGCTTGGGGCAACCATGTCGTAACCGTCGGATGTTGCACCGTAACCGACGATCTCGGCGTAGATTTTGGCGCCGCGGGCCAGAGCGTGCTCCAGCTCCTCAACCACAACCATGCCGCCACCACCGGCAATGACGAAACCGTCACGCTTGGCATCGTAGGCACGGGAGGCTTTTTCCGGCGTGTCGTTGTATTGGCTGGAAAGGGCGCCCATGGCGTCGAACAGGAACGATTGGCTCCAGTGTTCTTCTTCACCGCCGCCGGCGAATACGATGTCCTGCTTGCCCATCTGAATCTGTTCCATGGCAGTACCGATGCAGTGAGCACTGGTGGCGCAGGCAGAAGCAATGGAGTAGTTCAGGCCCTTGATCTTGAACGGTGTGGCCAGGCAAGCCGAAACGGTGCTGCTCATGGTCCGCGTTACACGGTATGGGCCAACACGTTTAACGCCTTTTTCGCGCAGGATGTCCAGCGCTTCCATCTGGTTCAGGGTCGACGCGCCGCCCGAACCGGCAATCAGGCCGGTACGCGGGTTGGAGACTTGCTCCTCGGTCAGGCCCGAATCAGTGATGGCGTCTTTCATGGCCAAGTAAGCGTATGCAGCTGCGTGGCCGACGAAACGATAAATCTTGCGATCGATCAGTTCTTCGAGGTTCAGGTCAATGGAGCCGGAAACCTGGCTACGCAGACCCATTTCGGCATATTCCGGGTTGAATCGGATGCCAGGGCGACTTGCACGCAGGTTAGCGGAGACGGTCTCTTTGTCATTGCCCAGGCACGAAACGATGCCCAGACCAGTGATAACGACGCGGCGCATGCGGATAACCCTTAGAAGTTGTCAGTTGAAGTGAAAACGCCGACGCGAAGGCCTTCGGCGGTGTAGATTTCGCGACCGTCAACGGCCACCGAACCATCGGCAATGGCCAGGTTCAGCTTGCCCTTGAGGACGCGCTTTATATGGATGTTGTAAGTGACTTTCTGTGCGGTCGGCAGGACCTGGCCGAAGAACTTCACTTCGCCTGAACCCAAGGCACGACCGCGGCCCGGCAGACCTTGCCAGCCGAGGTAGAAACCCACCAGTTGCCACATGGCGTCGAGGCCCAGGCAACCTGGCATCACCGGGTCACCTTCAAAGTGACAGGCGAAGAACCACAGGTCAGGGGTGATATCCAGCTCGGCGACCAATTCACCTTTGCCGTACTTGCCACCCTCTTCACTGATATGGATGATGCGATCCACCATCAGCATGTTAGGGGCGGGCAGTTGCGCGTTACCTGGGCCGAACAGTTCGCCGCGGCTACAGCGCAGCAGATCTTCCCGAGTAAAGGCGTTTTGTTTGGTCATGCGAGCTCCTCAATAATCCCATGCGGCAAGGTGGGGCAAAACTTCCCGACCAACTGAAACATACCCGTCTCAGTTCGCCAGCCTACACATAGACTATTGCGTAGTAGTGAAAGTCACAGCGCCAAGGGCACAAATGTACACTTGTTCACTGAAATTGTAATTCAGGCCGGTCAAGGGCCCCAATCGGGTGCCTAAGACTGCCGCACTTTTAGGTTTTACGCCAGTCGCAGGTAGGCTAATAGCCATAAGTTACTGGACCCAGCGCCGCAGTATTTGCTCCAGATCAGTACGTTTGAACGGCTTGGCCAGGTAATCGTTCATTCCGGCTTGCAGGCACGCCTCGCGGTCGCCCTGCAAGGCGTTGGCGGTCAGCGCAATGATGGGCACGTCCGTGCAACCCGACAATTGGCGGATCTGCCGGGTCGCCTCATAACCGTCAATGATCGGCAGCCTGCAATCCATCAGGATGGCTGTAAATGCCTCGGTGTTGGCCCGGTGGATGGCCTGTGCGCCGTCACTGACCATGCTCACTTCATACCCCAGGCTGCTGAGCATGGCGTCGATAACGGTCTGATTGACCGGGTTATCTTCCACCAGCAGAATCTTGCGTCCTTTGATGCACGCGTTGTCCGCAGCCATCGCCGGCCTTGGGTTAATGGCAATGCTCTGGTGCAGCTCAAGGGGGATTTCCAGGGTGAAGACCGAGCCTTGAGATTCTTCGCTTTGCGCAAGCAAGCGACCGCCCATGCGTTCAGCCAGGGTGCGGGCAATGGGCAAGCCAAGCCCGGTGCCGCCGTAGCGTCGAGAAATCGAACTGTCGGCTTGCTGGAAGGCCTTGAACATCGACTCCAGCTTGTCTGCGCTGATCCCGATCCCGCTGTCGCGTACCGTGCAAGTGAACCAGATCAGTTCATGGTCCAGCGGTTGCCAGGCCGGCTCGATACTGACTTGACCCTGCTCGGTGAACTTCAGTGCGTTGCCGATCAAGTTCACCAGTATCTGACGAATCCGCGTGGGGTCGCCCATGACCTGTAAATCCTGCAAGCCCTGGGCCATGCTCAAGTTCAGTTTCAGACCACGCTGTACGGCACTGTGCTGAAACGCCTGCGCGCAATTGCCCACAAGCTCGGCAAGGTTGAACGGAATCTGCTCCAGCTCCAGGGTGGAACGCTCGATTCTGGAGAAATCGAGGATGTCGTTGATGACCTTGAGCAAGTGTTCCGTGGACTCCGAGGCCAGTGCGGCGTACTCAGCTTGTTCGTCCGTCATGTGGGTGGTTTCAAGCAATTGCAGCATCCCCAGAACACCGTTCATCGGCGTGCGCAACTCATGACTCATCATGGCCAGAAAGTCGGTTTTTGCGCTGTTGGCACGCTCTGCTTCCTCGCGGGTCTGGATCAACTGAGCGATCGCGGTCTGTTGTTCGCGGCTGGCTTGGGCCAGGCCGTGCGCCAGGTTGTTAATGTGGCGGGCCAGGCTGCCGAGTTCACCATCGTCAACCACCGGTAAAGGCGTGTTGAAGTGCCCCTCTTGAATTGCCTTTACCGCATCGCTCATGTCGCTGATCGGCTGGGACAGGTTGGACGCCAGGCGCCGCGCCAGCAAGTAGGTAAAGCCCAATGCAAACAGCGCAAGGATCATGGCTTTCAACAGGATGTCCTGCTGGCGCTCATTGAAGGCATCACTGGACATGCCCACCAGCACCCGCCCCAGGTAATCCTCGGTGGCAGGCGTCATGGGATCGTTGTCGGGTCTTCCTGAAATGCTTTGAACCCGCACGGGCGCCTCAAACACTTCTACATCCCGGGTGCGACCCTTATCGGCCAAAGGTTGCTGCGCATGCACCAGCACCTGGTTGGCGCGGTCCTGAACCTGCACGAATTGCACGTGAGGGGTGTTCAACGAGGCTTGCATCAGGGTTTCCAGCACGTGCGTGTTGCCGGAAATCACCCCGAATTCCGTGGCTGGGGCCAGTTGGTTAGCAATCAACTGGCCTGTGTGGTTGAGCTCTTGACGCAAATCCTGCAGGCGCACGAAGGTAAAAAAGCTGATGAGCATCAGGGTCAACAGCAAAGCAGGGCCCAGGCTCATCATTTGGGTACGGGCGTGAATATCCCAGCGGCGTCGGTCAGCCATGAGTGAGAGGTTCCGTGAGCCAGCGCCAGGGTGCCGAGATCAGCCGTGACGTGCAGTCAGTCATGCAGGTGCGCAGCCAGGCTGCCTCGAGTGTGGATGATGGGCGGCATGTTAACCGAGCTGAATCAGTTTTCCAGTCAAAACCATGCATTTTCTGAGGGAACAGCCGCTCAAGGGCGCTGCGTGAGGGGGGCTGGCCCCAGCGGATGTGCTCCGTATAATGCCGCCATTGCCACGGCTAGATGGATGACAGGATTGCTATGACTGAACAGCGCGCGATTGCGGTCTTGGGAGGCGGGAGCTTTGGCACCGCGGTGGCCAACCTGCTGGCAGAAAACGGTCACCCGGTGCGTCAATGGATGCGCGACCCGGTGCAAGCCGAGGCGATTCGACTTAACCGTGAAAACCCTCGTTACCTTAAAGGCATCAAGATTCATCCAGGCGTTGATCCGGTCACGGACTTGCACGCCACCCTTGAGGCGTGTGATTTATGTTTCGTCGCTTTGCCTTCCAGCGCATTGCGGACGGTGCTGTCAGCGCATGCCGAGCGCTTGAGCGGCAAAATGCTCGTCAGCCTGACCAAAGGCATTGAAGCCCACAGCTTCAAACTGATGAGCGAAATTCTTGAAGAGATCGCCCCGCAAGCGCGGATTGGCGTGTTGTCGGGGCCTAACCTGGCGCGTGAAGTCGCAGAACATGCGCTCACGGCCACGGTCGTTGCCAGTGCTGATGAAGCCCTGTGTACGCAGGTTCAAGCGGTTTTGCATGGCCGCACATTTCGTGTGTATGCCAGTGCCGACCGCTTCGGCGTCGAGCTGGGCGGGGCGCTTAAAAACGTCTATGCAATCATTGCTGGTATGGCGGTTGCGCTGGGCATGGGCGAAAACACCAAAAGTATGTTGATTACCCGTGCCTTGGCTGAAATGACACGATTTGCTGTCAGTCAAGGTGCCAACCCGATGACCTTTCTTGGGCTGGCCGGGGTAGGCGATTTGATCGTGACCTGCTCTTCCCCCAAGAGCCGTAACTACCAGGTGGGGTTTGCCCTGGGTGAAGGCTTGAGCCTGGAAGAGGCCGTCTCGCGTCTTGGCGAAGTGGCTGAAGGCGTTAATACTCTCAAGGTGCTCAAGGCCAAGGCGCAGGAGCTGAATGTTTACATGCCGCTGGTGGCAGGCTTGCACGCGATCCTCTTTGAAGGGCGCACGCTCAATCAGGTGATTGAAGTGCTGATGCGGGCCGAGCCCAAGACTGACGTCGATTTTATTTCCACCAGTGGTTTCAACTGAGCCCGACAGGAGCAACCCATGAATGACAACCCGAATGCCCCCCAGTACGAATCCCTAGTGTTGCGCGTGCTGTGGATGCTGGTTTTTCTGCTGGTCTGGCAAATCGCCCAGTTGCTGCTCGGCGGCCTGGTGCTGGTGCAGCTGATTTACCGGCTGGTGTACGGCGCGCCGAACGGCGGCCTGATGAATGTCGGCGACAGTTTGAGCCTGTACCTGGCGCAAATCGGTCGCTTTGGTAGTTTTCACACCGAGCAAAAACCCTGGCCTTTTGCTGACTGGCCCGCTCCCCGTGCGCCAGAAGGCGAGGCCCCCTATGTCGAGCCTGCGACGCAGACCAAACAGCCATGAAGTTATGGATATTGCGTCATGGAGAAGCCGAGCCGCATGCCCTTCGCGATGCCGATCGTAATCTCACTGAGCATGGGCGTCAGCAGGTCGTGCGCAGCGCCGCGCACTTGATAGGGCAACCGCTTGATTGCATCTTAGTGAGCCCGTATGTCCGGGCTCAGCAGACGGCCGATCTTGTACGCGACGCGCTGGGATTCAGCTCAGCCTTGAAAACCGTACCGTGGCTGACCCCGGAGAGTGATCCCCGGTTTGCCGTCAACCAACTTCCGGACAGCGGCAATGTGTTGTTGGTCAGCCATCAACCGTTCGTGGGTGAGCTGATCAGTCTGTTGCAGCATGGTCATTGCCGGCAGCCTCAACCCATGCAAACCGCCAGCCTGGCAGAACTCGAAGGTGAGTGGCCGCTGGCCGGCAGCCTGCGCTTGCTGCGGGTGTGGCACCCGTAAGCGCAAGACTGTTTGGGTGCTCCTTGCTCCTTGCCTGGCGCTGTCTGCGGGGCATTCCCGGTTGCACCGTCGCCGTGTCTTATGGCAAGACGATAGCCGACTCACCCACCAAGGACTGAACAATGAGCATGTGGACAACCCTGCCAGATCTGGCGTACCTCAATGCAATGCGCAAAAACTCCATTTGTGAGGTGCTGGACATCACCTTTGATGCGTTCGATGACAATTCCATCACCGCGAGCATGGTGGTCGACCACCGCACCCATCAGCCATTCGGGCTGTTACACGGCGGTGCATCGGTGGTGCTGGCAGAAACCCTCGGGTCGATGGCCAGCTATATGTGCATCGATCAAAAGCAGTTTTATTGCGTAGGTCTTGAGGTCAATGCCAACCACCTGCGCGGGGTACGCAGCGGGCGCGTGAGCGCCGTTGCACGGCCTGTGCACAGGGGCCGTACCACCCATGTCTGGGACATCCGCTTGACCGATGACTCGGGCAAGCTCACCTGCATTTCTCGTCTGACCATCGCCGTTGTGCCGCTAGGCGAAACACCGCCCGCGCGTTGAGCATTTAAAGGGCAATGGCCGTAGTGGCGTCCCTCCTGGCGTATACGGTCATTGCGACATCGAAAGTTCCTGCAGACAATAAGTCCAATTACTTCGTGTGGATGCCTTAAATGTCCCGGCAGATTTTTTTCGCCCATGCCAACGGCTTCCCTTCAGGCACCTATGGGAAGCTGTTTGCCGCACTTGCGCCCGATTACCACGTGGCGCATTTGCCTCAGCACGGGCATGACCCTCGCTTCCCGGTCGACAACAACTGGCGCAACCTGGTCGACGAACTCATTTACCACCTGCAACAGCAGGACGGCCCGGTGCTGGGCGTTGGCCACTCACTGGGCGGCATGTTGCACTTGCATGCGGCCATCCGGTGTCCCCAGCTCTACAAAGGCGTGGTCATGCTCGATTCTCCCGTCCTGACCCGCACCGACCAGTGGGTGATCCGTGCGGCTAAGCGCTTTGGCTTGATTGATCGACTGACCCCTGCCGGGCGCACGTTGGGCCGCCGTGAAGAGTTTGCCGATCGCGAAGCGGCGCGCGAGTACTTCGCCGGAAAATCACTGTTTCGCAGTTTCGACCCCGATTGTTTCGATGCCTATCTGGAGCATGGATTGCGTGTGATGGATGACCGTCTGCGCCTGAGTTTCGATCCTGAGACGGAAATCAATATCTACCGCAGCGTGCCCCACACCAGCCCCGGTCTGGTCAAGCAATTGCGGGTGCCATTGACCGTGGTGCGCGGGCGCGACAGCCGCGTCGTGATGCGCCACCATGCCAATGCCGTGGCCCGCTTGCCGTTCGGTGAAGCGTTGAGCGTGCCGGGTGGGCACATGTTTCCACTGGAACAGCCGGACGATACCGCCTGCCTGCTCAAGTCGATTTTTACCCGTTGGGAATCGCGTGATTCCGGCGTTGAAGAGTGAACCGCATGCCGCCCGTGGTGGAAGAAATTCGTCTGAGCCTGCCCCATATCGAACTGGCAGCCCATGTGTTTGGGCCTGAAGACGGTATTCCCGTGATCGCACTGCACGGCTGGCTGGATAACGCCAACAGTTTTGCGCGGCTGGCGCCCAAGCTGCACGGATTACGCATTGTGGCGCTGGATCTGGCAGGTCACGGCCACTCTGCCCACAGGCCGCCGGGCGCCAGTTACTCCTTGTGGGAGTATGCGTTTGATGTATTGAGCGTGGCCGAACAACTGGGCTGGGAGCATTTTGCGCTGCTGGGCCACTCCTTGGGGGCGATCATTTCGGTGGTGGTGGCCGGTTCGTGCCCGGAGCGTGTCACGCATCTGGCGCTCATTGATGGCGTGATGCCGCACACCGGCACTCAGCACGACACGGCTGAGCGCATGGGGCAGGCGCTGCACGCCCAGCTGCAGTTGAACCACAAACGCAAGTCCGTGCACACAACCCTCGAGCGTGGCGTCGAAGCGCGCATGAAGGGCATGGTCGCGGTCAGCCGCGAAGCTGCCGAGTTATTGGCCCAGCGCGGGCTGATGCCGGTGCCGGGCGGATACAGCTGGCGCAGCGACAGCCGCCTGACACTCCCTTCACCCCTGCGCCTGACGGACGAGCAAGCCATGTCCTTCGTCCGGCGCGTCAGTTGTCCGGCCACCTTGATCGTGGCCGAAGCCGGCATGCTTGCTACCCATCCCGAGCGGCTGGATGGACTACCCTTCAGCCTGGAACGGTTACCCGGTGGCCATCATTTACATGTCAATGACGAAGCCGGGGCAATCCTTGTTGCAGACTGTTTCAATAGGTTCTTCGCTGCTCCTTGACTTGCGGCGGCCAACTGCCGAGGCTTGGCGGGTTGAAATGGGAGACAACCATGATAGATCTCTACACCGCTGCGACCCTGAAAGGCCATCCGGTCTCTATCGTGAGCAGGCTGAGTCACCCGTCACCTGCGGGTGACCCGTGCCGATGAAATTGACCAACCGTTTGATCGGCGTACTGGGTTTGAGTTGCCTGAGCCCTTTGTTGTGGGCGGCCGATGTGCCCGGCAGCCAGGACTTGCAGGACGTGCCCCGGCTGGCTGACGCGCACATTGTCGATTACACCGTTAAGCCGGATGCCGAGCGCATCTACCCGATGGGGCCGATTCGTAAAATAAGCGGGCGCCTGCGCTTCGACGGGCAAGTGGATGCACGGGGCGAGACCACCGCAATAACCTATGAACTGCCGGCCGGCCATTCGGCCACCGAAGCCTTCACGGCGGCGCGCGAGGCGCTGCAAGCCAAGGATGCCGAATTATTGTTCTGGTGCCAGGCGCGTGACTGCGGCGAAAGCAGCCTCTGGGCCAATGAGGTGTTAGGCAACGCCAAGCTGGTGGGCTCCGATGAGCAACAATCCTACCTGTTGCTCCGAATGGCGGCCCCTGAACGCAATCGATTGGTGGCGCTGTATGCCATCAACCGCGGCAGTCGCAAAGGGTATCTGCATGTGGAACAACTGGTGGCCACGACCGATCTCGGGACCTTATTGCCCACGCCTGCTACGTTGCAGCGTCAACTGAAAACCACCTATGCGCTGGATTTCCCGACCCTGACGCAAGCGCCCGACGCGCCCTGGCTTGAGCTCATTAGCCGTGCTTTAAAACTTGATACCACCGCACGCCTCAGCTTGAGCGGCGTCAATGCAGCTGCCTGGCGAGAGGCCCTGATCAAGAGTGGCGTGCGCGCCTCGCGTCTTGAACTGAGCGACACCCCGGCGCCGGGGCTGCATATCGAGCTGCTGCGCTAAGCGCTACCCACGACGGCTACACTTGGCGTAGCCGTCGTCTTTTTTGTTTTCGAATTTCTGTGGAATACACATGCTCAATAACGATCGCCTGCTGGTGCAAATTCTGCTGCTGGTGTTGTTCGGTGCCAGTTTGTGGGTCATGGCACCTTTCTGGTCGGCTCTGTTCTGGGGCGCCGTACTGGCTTTTGCCAGTTGGCCGCTGATGCGCTTACTGACCCGCTGGCTCAATGGGCGCGAATCGCTGGCGGCTGGCATTTTGACCTTGGGGTGGATGTTGTTGGTGGCCGGGCCGCTGGTGTGGTTGGGCTTTAATCTGGCCGATCACGTGCGCGACGCCACCACCTTCGTGAAGGATGTGCAATTAGAAGGGTTGCCCGAGGCCCCGACCTGGCTGGCTGGTATTCCGCTGGTCGGAGAGCGGCTGGTGGGCATCTGGGACACCATCGACGAGCAGGGCGCGGCGATGATCATCGCGGTGAAGCCGTATTTGGGGCAGGTGGGTAACTGGTTGCTGGCCCGCAGTGCGCAGATCGGCGGCGGGATTCTGGAGCTGACCCTGAGTATTGTCTTTGTGTTCTTTTTCTATCGGGACGGCCCGCGGCTGGCGACCTTTGTGCACCGTTTGCTTGAACGCCTGATCGGTGAGCGCGCGTCTTACTACCAAGAGTTGGTGGCGGGCACCATTCAGCGAGTGGTCAACGGGGTGATCGGCACGGCGGCCGCTCAAGCGTTATTGGCACTCATCGGTTTTCTGATTGCGGGCGTGCCGGGTGCGCTGGTGCTGTGCCTTGCAACGTTCCTGCTCAGCCTGATCCCGATGGGGCCGCCGCTGATCTGGATTCCGGCCACGGCGTGGCTGGCCTGGAAAGGCGATTACGGGATGGCGATTTTCCTGGGCATCTGGGGCACGCTGATCATCAGCGGTGTGGACAACGTGCTCAAGCCCTATCTCATCAGCAGGGGCGGCAACTTGCCCTTGGTGATCGTGCTGCTTGGCGTGTTCGGCGGCTTGATGGCGTTCGGGTTTATCGGTTTGTTCATCGGCCCGACCTTGCTGGCGCTGGCCTATAGCCTGCTGGTGGACTGGAGCGCCAGCCAGCAAAACAAAACCCAGGGCTAACCCGCGCACGCAAGAACCAGCGGCGTGAGGCTGCGTAGCATCGCAGCCTCACGCGTCGGTCAGACGCTCTTGACGATCTTTCCTTCCACTTCGTCCTTCATGCGCAGCAACTCATCGCCAGCGCGCTCGATGTCTGAGCGCACGCTGTGCAGTTGCTGGCGACTCTTCTCAAGCAGGCGCTTGGTTGAGCTGTGGCCGGTAATACCGCGTTTTAGCGCCATGGCACCGATGCCCACCTGGATCAGGCCGATAAACCCGCCCCGACGAATGCCCTTGCCGAGCATCACCACGCCGCCCGCCAAAGAGCCCACACGCTCCCAGCCTTCAACGTTTTGGTAAGGCACGTCCGGGTATGCGGGGGATTCAATGCGCTCTACAGGATTTCTGTTGCTCATGCTCTGTCTCCAAGGGTTGGTGGATACAGAGCTGACTGTCTGCGCAGGCGGGTTGTTCCCCTGGCAGGCATCCTAGGGTCAGAATTTAGGTCCGGATCGGGTGTTGTTACCCTTGGCCAAACGGTCGTAAAGCACCACGTTGACGGTGGCGGCGAGGTTCATGCAGCCGTTGGTCGGGATGTAAATCACATCCTCGCACCAGTCCAGAATCTCTTTGTCCAGCGAGCCGTCTTCAGGCCCGAAAACATACAGAGCGCGATCCGGATGGGTGTACTCGGGCAAGGCGCGAGCGCCCTCTACCAATTCCACTGCCACGGGAATGCAGCCCAACGGCAGGATCTTTTTCAGGTCATCAATGCCAATCAGCGGAATGTCCTGATGCACCTTTTTGGTGTCGGTCACGAAGTCCCGGGCGCGCTCATAGCGTTTGCCGGTGTAGAA
Source organism: Pseudomonas lundensis (assembly GCF_001042985.1). Lineage (GTDB taxonomy): Bacteria > Pseudomonadota > Gammaproteobacteria > Pseudomonadales > Pseudomonadaceae > Aquipseudomonas > Aquipseudomonas lundensis. Next base: position 190,631 of record NZ_JYKY01000006.1, on the reverse strand, counting down.
CACGGACGCCACGTTATAGCAACCAGCCGCACGCATCACCGAGCCGACGTTTTCCGGTGATTTGGGGTTATACAAACCAATGCAGCTGTACCGTTTGTTCGCCACGTGCCCGAGCCCTTCAGAAAAAAGACGCGAGTATACGCCTGTTCACGCTGATCCGGCGCCGCAGTCCAGGCCGCAGCGTCGGCAAGCGCGCGACTAGTCGTCTTTTTTCATTAACCCGGCCAGAGCGGCGAACGGGTTGTGGGTGGCTTTGGCCACTTTCGGGCTGCTGGTCGAGCTGTCCGAAAAGTATTGCTGGTCGGTGTAACGCGAGTGTTCGTTGTCATGGCAATACAGGCACAACAGCTCCCAGTTGGAACCGTCTTGCGGGTTGTTGTCGTGGTTATGATCGCGGTGATGGACCGTCAGCTCGCTCAGGCGTTTACCCGAGAACTCACGGGCGCAGCGGCCGCAGACATGCGGGTACATTTTCAGGGCTTTGTCGCGGTAGCCCATTTCACGGTCACGCTGGGCATCGGCCAGGATGCGATCCAGCTTTGCTGTATGGGAGGGAGGGTTGGCCGAGCTCATGGGTTCACCTTTGAAGACGAATGACGGTCAGGTCGTTAAGTTTAGCTGTTGATCAGCCTTTGATTTTTTCAGCAATCCAGATGGTATGCCGCGTGCCTTTGTTGCCGTGGGCGAAGACTTGCACTTCCTCGGCCTTGAAACCGGCCTTGCGCAGTTTGTCGGAAAACTGTTTGTCAGCGCTGGCAGACCAGACGGCCAGCACGCCTTTGGGCCGCAAGGCGTTGGCACAGGCACTCAAGCCTCCGGCCGAATACAACCAGCTGTTGGCTTTTTGAGTCAGGCCTTCGGGGCCGTTGTCGACATCCAGCATGATGGCGTCAAACCCTTTGGGTTCGGCTTGCAGCACCTTGGCCACGTCTTCCAGGCGGATCACCGTGCGCGGATCTTGCAACGGGTTGCCGGCCTTTTCGCCTAGCGGGCCGCGATTCCATTCAACAACCCCCGGCACCAGTTCGGCCACGACCACTTCGGCGGTTTTGCCCAAATGCTTGAGGGCCGACGCCAGGGTGAACCCCATGCCCAAACCACCGATCAGCACGCGCGACTGGGCACGTCCGGCGACCTTGCGGCAGGGGATTTCGGCCAGTGCGTCTTCCGAGCCGTGCATGCGGGTGTTCATTAATTGGCCGCCGTCGCCACCCTGGATCTTGATCACGAAGTCCTCGCCATACTCAAACAGGCACAGGGCGCCGCCGTTATCGGGGATCGGAGTGGTGTCGAGCAGAACAAAACGTTTCATGGGTATCTCATAGAAGAGGACAAAAACCGCAGGTTACGAGTAGCCTGAGGGCAGACAAGCCGGTCTGGCAACGGAGTGACTGATGAAACGCACTATTCTAACGGCCATTGTAGGGGCGGTGCTCTCGATAAGTGCAGCGCAAGCGGGGGCATTGAGCCCTGTGCCTGTGATGCCTGCAACCCCCGAACCCGGTTCGCCCGGTACAGCAACGCCCACGCCTTATCCGCAGATGACGCCGCGGCCGGTGCCCAAGCCCGTGGCAGGCAGCGGCAGCCTGCTCCCGCTGCCCCCCATCGACTTGCCCCAGCCGCCGCCCAAAGACCAACCCTTGCAGGGGCTCGACCGCAAAGACCTGAAGATCAAGCCTGCTGCTGATTGAGCCGGGCAGCGGCACCGGGTGCATGCCCTCGGTTAAAGGCCCAGTACTTTGAACACAAACGCGTATTCCAGCGCCACATCGCGCAACGCTTGATAGCGTCCGCTCATCCCGCCGTGGCCAGCGTCCAGCTCTGTCTTGAGCAGCAACAGATTGTCGTCGGTTTTGCTGGCGCGCAATTTAGCGACCCATTTGGCGGCCTCCCAGTACTGCACGCGGCTGTCGTTGTACCCGGCAATGACCAGCATCGCCGGGTAAGACTGTGCGCGCACGTTTTCATAGGGCGCGTAGGCCTTGATCCGCTCATAGACGTCGGGTTCCTGCGGGTTGCCCCATTCGTCATATTCGGTGACGGTCAGGGGCAGGTCCGGGTCGAGCATGGTGTTGAGCACGTCCACAAAAGGCACTTCGGCGATGGCCGCCTTGAACAGCTCAGGCCGCTGATTGAGCACCGCGCCGATCAACAGGCCGCCCGCGCTGCCGCCACTGATGACCAGTTGCCCGGCCGTTGTCAGCCCTTGAGCGATCACATGTTCTGCGCAGGCGATGAAGTCGCTGAACGTGTTGTGCTTGTGTTCCTGTTTGCCCGCCCGGTACCAGGCTTCGCCCAACTCACCGCCGCCGCGCACGTGAGCGATGGCAAACGCCACGCCCCGATCGAGCAGGCTCAGGCGCGCATGGGAGAACCACGGGTCAAGGCTTTCACCATAGGCGCCGTAACCATACATATACAGCGGCGTCGGCTGGCCCAGGGCGCTGCGCTTGACCACCAGGCTGATCGGCACCCGGGTGCCATCAGGGGCCGTGGCCCACAGGCGCTGACTGACGTAATCGTCGGCATTGAACGGCCCCAGGACCGGGGTTTCCTTGAGCACGCTTTGCTTGCCGGTGCTCAGTGTCAGTTGACGTACTTGTGCCGGACGATTCAACGCCTCATAGCGCAAACGGATATAGGGACTTTCGAACTCAAGGCTGTCCTGCACATAAAGGCTGTAGGCGGCGTCTGGTAATTGCACCCGATAAGGCGTTAAACCGCTCGGACGGATCTCAATGATCGGCAGTCCACCTTCGCGAAGGCTTAAACACAGTGCATGGGCATTGAGGGTCAGGCCTTCGAGCATGACCGCGTCGTCGTGGGCAATCAGCAGCGTCCAGTCATCGCGGGTCGGTGTTTCGCCCTTGGCGTGGTACAGCGCAAAGTTGATCCCGTCCTGATTGGTGCGGATAAACCAGCTCCACTCACCCTGATACAGTCCGTGATCGACACTGTAATCGTGGCCTTCAACCCGGGGCGCAAGGCAGTGGAAGGAGCTGGCCGGTTGATCGGCCTCCAGCACCCAACTTTCACTGGTGGTTTTGCTGTTGAGCAACAGGATGAGCTGGCGCTCGGAACTGGAGCGGTAGCAATGCAGGAAAAAACGCCCGTCCGGCTCATGGAACACCTCGTGCGCGGCGGTTTCTCCGAGCGTGTGGCGCAGCAGTTTGTGGGGACGGTGAGTGTCGTCCAGCGTTGCGAAAAACAGCGTCTGGCTGTCATTGGCCCACGTCATGCTGCCATCGCACGCCTCGAACGGCAGCTCGGTCACGGCCCCGCTGGTCAGCTCTTTGACGAACAGGCGGTAGGTTTCTTCGCCACTGGTGTCGAGGCTGTAAGCCAGCCGTTGATGATCCGGGCTGATACTGAACGCACCCAGGGAGATAAACCCGCCGTCAGCCAGCGCGTTCGGGTCCAGCAACACATGTTCGGCCTCTTCGTCTACCTGCAGGCTATTGTCAGCCGGGCGCGGGCAGCGGAAATGGCGGGCGTATTCTTCCCCCGCCTGGGTACGGGTGTAGTACAGATAAGGGCCCCAGGGCGACGGCAAGGACAGATCAGTCTCGCGGATGCGGCCCTTGATCTCTTCAAACAACGCTTCACGTCGCTCCGCCTCGTCGGCCAACTGGGCTTCCTGGTACTGGTTTTCCGCTTTCAGGTAGTCCAAAACCTCTTTGCTGTCGCGATTTTGTAACCACGCATAGGGGTCTGAACCCTCTATGGTGTGTGCGACTGGAGCGCTATTTGCGTAGGTAGATTCGGTCATTAACTGCTCTCGGAAACCTGAATGAAAAGAAGCCGTGCAGCCGCACTGGCTAAAAGCCGTTATCATAGCGCCTCATTGCCTGCCGACCATGGATACCATGACCGAGAACGACTATCTGATCGCTTGGGGCCTTTACGCCTTTGCCGCTTTGGGCTGCCTGCTCGTGTGGTGCCGCCTGACCCGCTTCATGTGGCGCTGGCTGCGTGAACCGTTGCGGGTACTGATGGCCGTGCTGTTGTTCAGCCCGACCATCATTGACCCGGTCAAGGAAAAGTTCGCCCCTGCGATTGCCATCACCGCCCTTGATCTGGCGTTCAAAGTGGGCAACAACGCCTGGCGGGCCGTGTCCGACCTGTTGATGTACGCCATCATTGCGTTTTGCCTGTATGGGCTGTTTGTGCTGATCCGCTGGCCCATTGAGCGCGCGAGCAAGGCCCGGCGTGCGCAAGCGGCGGCGGCCGAGCAGGCCCGCCAGAGCGATCCTGAAGACGATCAACCCTTCGGCAATGCCGGTGACGACCGTTACGGCCGTCCGGTAGCACCGCGGGTCAGCGGTTTTACCCGGGTTGAACCCAGGTTGTAACTTTTTCCGTCGAGCCTGAATGCGAGAGTGCGAGCGTGTGTGAATTACTGGGCATGAGCGCCAACGTGCCGACCGATATTGTGTTCAGCTTCACCGGCCTGATGCAGCGTGGCGGGCGCACCGGCCCGCACCGTGATGGCTGGGGGATTGCGTTCTACGAAGGGCGTGGCCTGCGCCTGTTTCAGGACCCGGCCGCCAGTTGCGACTCTGAAGTCGCATTGCTGGTGCAGCGATACCCGATCAAAAGCGAAGTGGTGATTGGTCATATCCGCCAGGCCAATGTCGGCAAAGTGTGCCTGTCCAATACCCACCCGTTTGTGCGCGAATTGTGGGGCCGTAATTGGTGTTTCGCCCATAACGGCCAACTGGCCGATTTCAACCCGCGCACCAGCTTCTACCGGCCGATCGGTGACACCGATAGCGAAGCAGCGTTTTGCGACGTGCTCAACCGGGTGCGCGAAGCCTTCCCCGAACCGGTGGACGTCCAAACCCTCATTCCGGTGCTGGTGGCCGCCTGTGCCGAATATCGCGGCAAAGGCGTCTTCAACTGCCTGCTCAGTGATGGTGACTGGTTGTTTTGCTACTGCTCGACCAAACTGGTGCATATCACCCGTCGAGCGCCCTTTGGCCCGGCGCGGCTCAAAGATGTCGACGTGATCGTGGATTTTCAGGCAGAAACCACCCCCAATGACGTGGTCACTGTGATTGCCACCGAGCCGTTGACTGAAAACGAAACCTGGACGCGCTATGCGCCTGGCCAGTGGGGCTTGTGGCGACGCGGCGAATGCGTCAGCCAGGGCACAACCGAATAAGGATGGGCGAGCATGTTCCTGAGTTACCTGCGGTTGGTGTTGTTCACCCTGGGCCTGTTGGTCGGCGTGCAAGTGCCGGGTTTTATCAATGACTACGCCAAGCGCGTGGAAGCTCACCTGATCGAAGCGCAAACCGGTTTGGCCGGGTTTCAAAACACCGCCAACCAGTTTTTCAACGGCGACCTGCACGCACTGGTGGCGCACTACCAGGCCAGTGACGACCCGGTATTTCGCAGCGATGCCTCAAGCCTGGGCACCTTGTTGACCCGTCAGCGCCTGCTGGACAACCAGTTCCAGGCCATGCAAGGGCCGTGGTACCTGCGCGCCCTGCACGTGGCGTACGCGGCAGACCCGGCCATCCGTCAGGAAACCTACGACGCCTACACTTATCAAGTGTTGCTGTCGCCCAGCGCCATTGGCTGGGCCATGGCCGGCGCGTTGCTGTTTTCCTTCGTGATCGAGGGCTTTTTGCGGCTCATCGACTGGGTCGTCCTGGGCGGCAAGCGTCAACGCGAACGCATTGCACGCCGTGAGCGCAGCTACTGACCTGTAGTCGCTGCGCAAGCCGTTCTGCGCCCTGCGCGCCGATCGGCAACGGTTTAAACGTGGCAACTTCACCGCAATCAACTTTTCTTATCCCTGTGCCCGGCTTTTATTAGTTGGACGAACGACGTACGGCTGTCGAAAAATGTCCTACTTCTAACGATAAAAACCACAGGAGCATCATCGTGAGCCGCCTGTTATTGAACTGCGACATGGGTGAAAGTTTTGGCAGCTGGACCATGGGCCTGGATGCCGAGGTGATGCCCTTTATTGATTGCGCCAACATCGCGTGCGGCTTTCATGCCGGTGATCCGCAGATCATGCGCAAAACCGTGGCGCTGGCGCTGGAACATGACGTCCAGATCGGTGCCCATCCGGCGTATCAGGACCTGGCAGGGTTCGGCCGTCGCTCCATGGCCTATACCGCCCAGGCGCTGCAAGACCTGCTGCATTACCAGATCGGCGCCCTGGATGGCATCTGCCGCGCCCAGGGCGCGCGGGTCAGCTACGTCAAACCCCACGGTGCGCTCTACAACGACATGATGGCCAACCCCGAGCAGTTGCGCGCGGTGGTGCGCGCCGTGGCGGCCTACGATGCGAGCCTGCCGCTGATGCTGATGGCGACCCGCGATAACAGCGCCGCGCAAGCCATCGGCGATGCGTGTGGCGTGACCCTGTGGTTTGAAGCATTTGCCGATCGCGCCTATGACGCAGCCGGGCATCTGGTCTCGCGCCAATTACCGGGCGCGGTGCACCACGACCCTGCAGCCATCGTGCAGCAGGCGCTGACCCTTGCAGCGGGCCAGCCGCTGACAGCCATTGATGGCAGCCCATTGCACCTGCACGCCCATACGCTGTGCGTGCATGGCGACAACGCCAGTTCGGTGGCGGCCGTGCAGCGCATTCGTTCGGCCCTGAACGGGCAACGGGCATGAAGCCGCGTATCGAAGTGGCGGCCGTCGACTGCTTGATGCTGCGGTTGTTCGATGAGATTGCCGAACTCAACATGCCGTGGATGCTGGCCGCCACAGAGCGTGTGCGCAGCGGGTTTGCGGGTTTTTTGATTGATGTGGTGCCGTCCTACACCACGCTGATGATTCACTACGACGGGCTGGCGCTCAGCCCGGCACAGGCGCGCGAATTGATTAATCAGGCACTGACAGACCTGCAGCCCGCTACTGGGGACCACGGCCAATGCCATGTGCTGCCGGTGTGGTACGACCTGAGCGTGGGGCCCGAGCTGGCATTGCTGGCCCGGCGCACGGGCGAGTCGCAGGGCGAAGTGATTCGTCGTCACAGCGCGCGTCCGTATCAGGTGTTCGCATTGGGTTTCGCCCCCGGTTTTGCCTTTATGGGGCTGGTAGACGAGGTGTTGGCAGCTCCACGCCTCGACACCCCGCGCAAACGGGTGGCGGCGGGCAGTGTCGGGATTGCCGAACGCCAGACGGCGGCCTATCCGGCCCAGTCACCCGGCGGCTGGAACCTCATCGGGCGCACGCCGGTCATGCTGTTTGACCGGGAGCGGGACGGCTACAGCCTGTTGCAACCCGGCGATCGTGTGCAGTTTGAACCGATCAGTCATAGCGAATTCATCCGCCTGGGCGGTGACGACACCCCGCAGGAGGCCTTGGCATGAGCCCATTGTTGATTCAGGCCAGCACCCCGTTGTGCCAGTTGCAGGACGCCGGACGTTTTGGCGTTCGGCACTTGGGCGTGACGCAGGGCGGTGCAGCCGACTGGCAGTCGATGACGTGGGCCAACTGGCTGTTGGGCAATGGGCTGCAGGCGCCGGTGATTGAAATCACCTTGGGCGGTTTTAGCGTCATCGCCCAGCGCGATTGCACATTGGCGCTGGCGGGTGCAGACCTGGCCGCCACCGTGGATGGTCAGCCGCTCAAGCCGTGGCGCAGTTTCAGGCTGCGCCAGGGTCAGACCTTGGATTTCGTGCAGCCGCTCAACGGCGCGCGCGCTTACCTGGCCGCGCCGGGAGGCTTCGACGCGCCGCGCGTGTTGGGCAGTTGCGCCACGGTGATACGCGAGCAGTTGGGCGGGCTGGATGGCAAGGGGCACGCGCTGGTGAAGGGCGCCGAGCTGGGCTTCAGTGACATTCAGCCCGCGCTGCGTGAGTTGCATCACGCCTGGATTCCCACATTCACCGACGCGGCGTCGTTAAACGTGGTCATGGGCGCGCAGATCGGCAATTTCAGCGGGCAAAGCACGTTTGACGCCTTCAATTGCCCATGGGCAGTCGACAGCCGTGCCGACCGCATGGGCATCCGCTTGCTGGGGCCGACCCTGGTGTACCAAGGGCCGCCGATGATTTCCGAAGGAATTGCGCTGGGAGCGGTGCAAGTGCCGCCGGATGGTCAACCCATCGTGTTGCTCAATGACCGGCAAACCATCGGTGGCTACCCGCGACTGGGGGCATTGACGCCGCTGTCATTGGCCCGGCTGGCCCAGTGCCTGCCGGGACAGCGGGTGACGTTGCGCCCCACGACCCAGGAGGTCGCGCAGCGCCAGCAGGTGCAGTGGATGCAGCGCCTCAACAGCGTCTGAGCCACACCCCTCGGAGGAAGGGTGTCAGTTCATTTCGCCAGAAAGCGCATCCCTTCTTCCAGTCCCTCCAGCGTCAGCGGGTACATGCGGTCTTCAATCAAGTCGCGCACGATGCGCGTCGAGGCCGTGTAGTTCCACGTGTCTTTGGGGTACGGGTTGATCCAGATGAGCTTTTTGTATTTCTCCCTAAAACGCTGCATCCACAGGTAACCCGGTTCTTCGTTCCAGTGCTCGACGCTCCCCCCGGCATGGGTGATTTCGTATGGGCCCATGGCCGCGTCGCCGATGAAGATCACCTTGTAATCGGCGCCGTATTTGTGCAGCACATCCTGGGTCGCGATCCGTTCAACCTGCCGCCGCTGGTTGTTTTTCCACACCGACTCATAAATGAAGTTGTGAAAGTAGTAGTACTCCAGGTGCTTGAACTCAGTCTTGCAGGCCGAGAACAGTTCTTCGCAGATCTGCACATGGGCGTCCATCGAGCCACCAATGTCGAACAGCAACAGCAGCTTGATGGTGTTGCGCCGCTCCGGTCGCATCTGGATATTCAGCAGACCGGCGTCGCGTGCGGTGTGATCGATGGTGCCGTCGATGTCCAGTTCATCTGCCGCACCCTGACGGGCGAATTTTCGCAAACGCCGTAGCGCAACTTTGATGTTGCGGGTGCCCAGTTCGACCTGATCGTCGAGGTTTTTGTACTCGCGCTGTTCCCAGACTTTTGCAGCCTTGCCCTGGCGCGCACCGGCATCCCCGACGCGAATGCCTTCGGGGTGATAGCCGCCGGAACCGAACGGGCTGGTACCGCCGGTGCCGATCCACTTGTTGCCCCCGGCGTGGCGTTCCTTTTGCTCTTCCAGGCGCTGTTTGAACGCTTCGATGAGTTTGTCCAGCCCGCCCAGCGACTGGATCTGCGCCCGCTCTTCATCGCTCAACGAGCGCTCGAACTCCTTGCGCAGCCATTCGTCCGGGATCAGGGCCTCAAGGTGTTCATTGAGGTTTTGCAGGCCGTTGAAATAGGCGCCGAAGGCGCGATCGAACTTATCGTAGTGGCGCTCGTCCTTGACCAGAATGGTGCGCGCCAAAAAGTAAAATTCGTCCATGTCGGCGAAGGTCACGCGGTGTTTGAGCGCGTTGATCAGGTCCAGTAGCTCACGCACCGAAACCGGCACCTTGGCTGCGCGCATTTCATTGAACAGATTCAGCAACATGCTTATCGCCTCGGGTCAATCAACGATTGCCGCGACGGCTCATGAACGCCAGGCGCTCAAGCAATTGCACGTCCTGTTCGTTTTTCACCAGCGCGCCGGCCAGCGGCGGGATGGCCTTGGTCGGATCACGCTCGCGCAGCACGGCTTCGCCGATGTTGTCGGCCATCAGCAGCTTGAGCCAATCCACCAGTTCGGAAGTCGAAGGCTTTTTCTTCAGGCCTGGCACTTTGCGCACATCGAAGAACACGTCGAGCGCTTCGCTGACCAGTTCTTTCTTGATATCAGGGAAGTGCACGTCGACAATTTTTTGCAGCGTGTTGCGGTCCGGGAAGCTGATGTAGTGGAAGAAGCAACGGCGCAGGAAGGCGTCCGGCAGCTCTTTCTCGTTATTGGACGTAATGATGATGATCGGGCGCACCTTGGCCTTGATCGTTTCGTCGGTCTCGTAAACGTAGAACTCCATCTTGTCGAGTTCTTGCAGCAGGTCATTGGGGAACTCGATGTCGGCCTTGTCGATTTCGTCGATCAGCAGAATCACCCGTTCTTCGGCTTCGAAGGCTTCCCACAATTTGCCTTTCTTCAGGTAATTGCGCACATCGTGGACTTTATCGACGCCCAGCTGTGAATCGCGCAGACGGCTGACCGCATCGTATTCATAAAGGCCCTGGTGGGCTTTGGTCGTGGACTTGATATGCCAGGTGATCAGCTTGCAGCCGAAAGACTCGGCCAGTTGCTCGGCCAGCATGGTCTTGCCGGTGCCGGGCTCGCCCTTGACCAGCAGCGGGCGTTCCAGGGTAATGGCCGCGTTGACCGCCAGCTTCAGGTCATCAGTGGCCACGTAGGCGCGGGTACCTTCAAACTTCATCTGCACATCCTCAAACCATGAACCCGGTCTGCACAGGGCAGGGCGGGCGACTAAAAAAGTATGTCCGACTATAACGCGGCACCCGCGTGGCGTGAACGCAAACGCCTCATTCAGTCTGTGAACGGGCCGTCACGCCATGACTGGACGCACGCGAACACGAAGCCTACCCTTGAAGCCTTTCCGAAAAGTGCATAAGGGACCCCCGTCATGAGTCGTATTTTTGCAGATAACGCTCATTCCATCGGTAATACACCGCTGGTACAGATCAACCGCATTGGGCCCCGTGGTGTCACGATTCTGGCCAAGATCGAAGGGCGTAATCCGGGGTATTCGGTTAAATGCCGGATTGGCGCCAACATGATCTGGGACGCCGAGAGCCGCGGGGTACTTAAACAGGGCATGACCATCATTGAACCCACGTCGGGCAATACCGGCATTGGCCTGGCCTTCGTGGCCGCTGCACGCGGTTACAATTTGATGCTGACCATGCCGTCGTCCATGAGCCTTGAACGTCGCAAAGTGCTCAAGGCACTGGGCGCCGAGCTGGTCCTGACTGAACCGGCCAAAGGCATGAAAGGCGCGATCGACAAGGCCGCTGAAATCCAGGCCAGCGACCCTGCCCAGTACTTCATGCCGCAACAATTCGAAAACCCGGCCAACCCTGCCATCCATGAAAAAACCACCGGCCCCGAAATCTGGAACGACACCGGAGAGCGTGTCGATGTGCTGGTTTCAGGCGTGGGCACGGGCGGCACCATCACGGGTATTTCACGGTACATCAAGCACACACTGGGTCAGCCGCTGATGTCAGTGGCCGTTGAACCCATCACCTCGCCAGTCATCACCCAGGCGCTGGCCGGTCAGGCCATCCAGCCTGCGCCGCATAAAATCCAGGGCATCGGTGCCGGTTTTGTGCCAAAAAACCTCGACCTGTCGATTGTCGATCAGGTCGAGCTGGTCAGTGACGATGAGTCCAAGGCCATGGCGCTGCGCCTGATGCATGAAGAAGGCATTTTGTGCGGCATCTCCTGCGGTGCGGCCATGGCAGTGGCGGTGCGTCTGGCCGAAAAACCGGAGATGCAAGGCAAGACGATTGTGGTGATCCTGCCGGACTCGGGCGAACGTTACCTGTCGAGCTTTCTGTTCAGCGACATGTTTAGTGAGCAGGAACTGGAGCAGTAAGGCCACAATTATCACGGCCGGGGCGGCGCAGGCGGGCGGGCTCACCGCGCCTGCGCAAGCGCCGCCTGTCGCGTCCCGGCCCGCATCAGCGACAGGTTTTGCCTGACTCACATCAAGCGATTTCGCCTCGGCATATGCTATTAAATGCGCTGTTACGTAATCCTTAACACTGAATGTTGGATCACGCGGGTTTTGTCCTGCGCCGGTAGTGTTTATCATGCCCGGCTGCCACATCGGGCTATCGGTGCCGCACAGTTTTTTCGAGGAGTTGTTGCATGACCTTATCCTTCGCCATCAAGGCAGGGCTGATACTGCTGTTTGTCGGCAGCATCCTTTACGTGCACTTGCGCGGCAAGGCGCGCTTGCCGGTGTTGCGTCAGTTCGTCAACCACTCCGCTTTTTTTGCGCCGTACAACGCCTTGATGTACCTGTTCTCCGGTGTGCCGTCCAAACCTTACCTGGACCGCAGCAAATTCCCCGAGCTGGATATCCTCAAGGACAACTGGCAGGCGATTCGCGAAGAGGCCATGCACCTGTTCGACGAGGGCTACATCCGCGCCGCCGAAAAGAACAACGACGCAGGCTTCGGTTCGTTCTTCAAAAAAGGCTGGAAGCGCTTTTACCTCAAGTGGTACGACAAGCCGCTGCCTTCCGCAGAGCTGCTTTGCCCGAAAACCGTGGCGCTGGTCAACAGCATTCCTAACGTCAAAGGCGCGATGTTTGCCTTGCTGCCGGGCGGCAGTCACCTCAACCCGCACCGCGACCCGTTTGCCGGTTCACTGCGTTATCACCTCGGGCTGTCAACGCCCAACTCCGACGCGTGCCGCATCTTTGTGGACGGCGAGGAGTACGCCTGGCGTGATGGCGAAGACGTGATGTTCGATGAAACCTACGTGCATTGGGTCAAAAACGAAACCGACATCACCCGCGTCATCCTGTTCTGTGACGTGGAACGGCCGTTGACCAACCGCCTCATGACCAAGATCAACCGTTGGGTCAGCGCTCAGTTGGGCAAAGCCACCGCGCCGCAAAACCTGGACGACGAACGAGTAGGCGGCATCAACAAAGCCTACGCCTGGAGCAAACGCTTCAGCGATCGCTTCAGTGGCGTGGTCAAGCAGTGGAAACGCCGCAACCCCAAGCTGTACCGCATCATGCGCCCGGTGTTGGCGGTGCTGGTGCTGGTGCTGCTGTGGCGCTGGTTGTTCGGTTAACGTATTGCCAATTGTATCGGGCGCTGGTTATAGTCGGCGCTCGATACCCTTCAGAACGATCAGCCCATGCCGGTTTCTCTTCCACACCGCGTTGTCGATTCAGCAGTCACTGCTGACGCAGTGCCGTGTGCGAATCAGCAGCCGGAGCAGATCATTCACTCCCCCCCTCCTGTCAGCAGCACTGTGGTGTACGTCGTCGTATCGCCACCGGGTGTTGTGACGGGCTGAGCCGAGCCTTCGGCTGCCCGTACCCGTCTGAAAAACCACTGAACTTCAGCCTTGGCTGAGTGGCCTTTTTTGCCTGATGACAGGTGTAACTCATGTATTCGATCTCAAAAGATGCCGCGCTGGCGGCTGCCTCCACGTGTGTGTTTGTGTTGCTGTGGAGCAGCGGCGCGATTTTCTCCAAATGGGGCTTGGCCCACGCGTCGCCCTTTGCGTTTCTATTGATCCGCTTTGCCATCGCGTTACTGGCGCTGGTGCTGTTGATCCCCTTGCTCAAACTCCAGCGGCCGCGCGGGGCCCGGGCGGTGCGGTATGCATTGGCCACCGGGGCGGTCTTGCTGGGCGCCTATCAGATTTTTTACATGCTGGCGCTGTCGCTTCACATCACGCCGGGCGTCATGGCCACGGTCATGGGCGTCCAGCCGATTCTGACCGCTGTGATCCTGGAGCGGCGCCTTTGCTGGAGCCGACTGCTGGGGCTGTTTCTGGGGTTGGCCGGGCTGATTCTGGTGGTGTACCAGGGCATCGGGCTGGCGGGCATGTCATGGCAAGGCATGCTGTTCGCGGTGCTGGCGCTGGGGAGCATGACGTTCGGCACCCTGATGCAAAAGCGCATCACCCATAACCCGTTGGGCACCTTGCCATTGCAGTACCTTGCCGGGCTGGTGGTGTGCGCGGTGTTCGTGCCGTTTCAACCCTTTAACGTCCAGTACAGCGCAGGCTTTGTAATTCCGGTGTTGTGGATGGGGCTGGTGGTCTCGGTGCTGGCCACCTTGTTGCTGTACCGGATGATTGCGCGGGGCAACCTGGTCAATGTCACCAGCCTGTTTTACCTGGTGCCTGCCGTCACAGCCGTGATGGACTACCTGATTTTCGGCAATACCCTCGCGGCGTTGAGCCTGCTGGGCATGGCCATGATCATCGTGGGCCTGATGTTCGTGTTCCGTAAAACCGCGTAACCGCTGAGCCGGGCTGCGAAGGGGCAATGCGGCCTTCTTCGCAGCTTGCTTGAGTCACGGTATCAAGGCCGTCCGGGCCTGAGCACCAGCCACAGCGCCACGGCGATCAACAGCCCGCCATACACGTGCGCCATCGAGAGCGGCTCGTCCAGAAACAGTGCGCCCCACAGCACGCCAAACGGCGGGATCATAAAGGTCACGGTCATGGACTTGACCGGACCGATACTGGTCAGCAGGCGGAAGTACAAAATGTACGCAAACGCTGTGCACAACAGGCCCAACCCCAGCAGCGACAACCACACGCTTGTACCACCCCAACTGGCGGGTGGCTGATGGATCAGGCTGCCCGCAAACAGCGGCAGCAGAAACAGCGTGGCCCCGAGCATGCTGCCCAGCGCCGAGAGACGCGGGTCCAGCCCACCTTGCTGATCCAGCCAGCGGCGCGCCAAAAAGCCAGCGAAGCCGTAGCAAGTGGTGGCCAGCAAGCAGGCGAGGGCGCCCATCAGCAAGTCCATGTCAAACGCGACAGGCCCTGCCCGGGTCAGAATGCCCACCCCCAACAGGCCCAAAAACACCCCTGCCATTTTGGTCGGCGTGAGTTTTTCACTGAAAAACAGGCCGCCAATCAGCACGCCCATCAGTGGCGTGGTGGCGTTGAAAATGGCTGAATACCCGGCAGGCAGCACCTGGGCCGCCACGGAATACAACGTGGCCGGTATGCCTGAGTTAATGACTCCGAGGATCAGCACCACTTTGAATTTGCCGCCGAAATTCCAGCTGACACGCATCATCGTCAGCATCACCAACAATCCGGTGGCCGCGATGGACACACGAAAGAAAGCAGTAGGGATGGAGCCGAGAACCGGTGCGATGATCCGCATAAATAAAAAGCTGGCGCCCCAAATGCCTGCCAGCGACAGCATGCGCACGATATCGACAAGTCTCACGGATGTTTCCTTACAGGTTTTGTGGCGGGCAGTGTAGGGGATGCTGCGCGCAAGGCAATGGTTGCGTCCGGTAACAATTGGCCTCTAAGCTCAGGCGCATAACAACATCCACGACGTTCGTGCAGAGGTTTTCCCCATGCCCCGTACCTGGCCGGCCGACGCCATCGCAACACTGATTCTCGATGGCTTCGATGATTACCGTGAGCACTTTCGGCAAATCACCGACGGCGCCCGCGCCCGGTTTGAAGGCGCGCTGTGGCAGGACGCGCAGGAGGCTTCCGCCGCACGGATCAACCTCTATGAGCAAAAAGTCAGTCAGGTCCGCCAGCGGTTGCAATCGGCGTTCGCTGAACAGGGTTTGCTGGATGCCAGCCAGTGGCCCTTGGTCAAGCACGCGTACATCCGCCTGATTGATCCGCGGCTGGACGATGAGCTGGCCGAGACCTGGTACAACTCGACGTTTTGCAGCCTGTTCAGCCACGACCTGATCAGCGACGACTGCATGTTCATTCACACCACGCGCCCGGCCTTGCGTGAGCCGCGGGCCGCACAAACCCGCACGTATCGCCCCGCCGGGCAGTTAAGCCTCACGCTCACGCAGATCTTCAGCGACTACGCGTTCAGTGAGGCGTACGCCGATTTACCGGGGGACGTGCGCAGGCTGGAAGCACACCTGCGTGAAAGCCTGCCCGACTGGGTGTGCAAAGACCCGGACATGAGCATCGAACTGTTTGGCTCGGTGTTGTACCGCAACAAGGGGGCCTATCTGGTAGGGCGCCTCTACACCCGTGACGAGCAATGGCCGCTGGTGATCCCGCTGCTGCACCGCGAAGGACGGGGCATTCAGATAGACGCTTTGATCACCGACGAAGCCGAAGTGTCGATCATTTTCTCCTTCACCCGTTCGTACTTCATGGTCGATGTACCAGTGCCCGCCGAGTTTGTCGGCTTTCTCAAACGCATCCTGCCGGGCAAGCACATCGCCGAGCTCTACACCTCCATCGGTTTTTACAAACACGGGAAGTCCGAGTTCTACCGCGCTCTCATCAACCATCTGGCCACCACGGATGACCGCTTCATCATGGCCCCCGGCGTGCGCGGCATGGTCATGACCGTGTTCACCCTGCCGGGCTTCAACACCGTGTTCAAACTGATCAAGGACACGTTTTCACCCTCCAAAAACGTCAACCGGGCCACGGTCATTGAAAAATACCGGCTGGTCAAAAGCGTGGATCGGGTCGGGCGCATGGCCGACACCCAGGAATTTGCGGATTTCCGTTTCCCGTTAAGCCAGTTCGAGCCCGAGTGCCTGGCCGAGCTGCTGGACGTGGCGCCGTCCACGGTCGAGGTGGAAGGCGACACGGTACTGATTCGCCACTGTTGGACCGAGCGGCGCATGACCCCGCTCAACCTGTACCTGGAAAACGCCAACCCTGCGCAAATCCGCGAAGCCCTGGACGACTATGGGTTGGCGATCAAACAACTGGCGGCGGCCAACATCTTCCCCGGCGACATGCTGTTGAAAAACTTTGGCGTCACCCGCCATGGCCGCGTGGTGTTCTACGACTATGACGAAATCTGCTTTCTGACCGAAGCCAACTTCCGCCACATCCCCCAGCCGCGCACCCCGGAAGACGAAATGGCCAGCGAGCCGTGGTACTCCATCGGTCCGCTGGACGTGTTCCCCGAAGAATTTCCGCCGTTCCTGTTCGCCGATGCCAGCCAGCGCCGTTTGTTCGACGAGCTGCACGGTGAAATCTACGACGCCGATTACTGGAAAGGCCTGCAAGCCTCCATCGCGTCGGGCAAGGTGATCGATGTGTTTCCTTATCGGCGGCGGGGATGATGCTGCACAGGGGAGGCGTTTCTTGACACCTCCCGGATACGCGCAATTGAGCGTCGTCGTGCTACAGATTCGTGCTTGGGCCCCTAAATCTGCGACAATCCGCCCCCTGCCTTTACCAAGACTGTTACGCACCTGATGACTGACGAATCGCCTGCTATCGACAAGCTGTTGAAAAACCTCGATCACGCCATGATTGCCGACCGCCACACGCTGCGTCGGCAGTTGCATGAGCTGCGCAAAAAACCGGACGACGCCAAGCTGGCGGCCTGGGTGGCGCGGGTCGAGGCGTCGTGCGCGCAGGTGACGGCGCGGGCGGCCAGTGTGCCGTTGATTCGCTATGACGAACACTTGCCGATCGCCGCCAAGCGCGATGAGATCAAGGCCGCGCTGCTCAAGCATCAGGTGCTGATTCTGGCCGGTGAAACCGGTTCGGGCAAAACCACCCAGCTGCCGAAAATCTGCCTGGAGATCGGGCGCGGTCAGCACGGTTTGATTGGCCATACGCAGCCCCGGCGTATCGCCGCGCGCAGCGTGGCCAGTCGCGTGGCCGAGGAACTGGGGACGCCGTTGGGCGCATTGGTCGGCTATCAGGTGCGGTTTGAGGATCAAAGCGATTCCAACACGCTGATCAAGTTGATGACCGACGGGATTTTGTTGGCCGAAACCCAGCACGACCGCTTCCTCGAACGCTACGACACGATCATCGTCGACGAAGCCCACGAACGCAGCCTGAACATCGACTTTTTGCTGGGTTACCTGAAAATCCTGCTGCCCCGGCGTCCGGACCTCAAGGTCATCATTACCTCGGCCACCATCGATTTGGAGCGTTTCTCCAAACACTTCAACGATGCGCCGATTGTGGAAGTCTCGGGCCGCACGTTCCCGGTCGAGACCTGGTATCGCCCGTTGACCGCCGAGCAGGACGAGGAGGGCAACAGCGTCGAAGAGGATTTGAGCGTCGATCAGGCGATCATTGCGACGCTGGACGAAATTGCCGCCCACGAGCGCCATGAGCGCAAGAGCCCCGGCGACGTGCTGGTGTTTTTGCCCGGCGAGCGCGAAATCCGCGATGCCGCCGACATGTTGCGCAAGGCCCAGCTCAAACACACCGAAATCCTGCCGTTGTATGCACGACTGTCACCGGCCGAGCAGCAGCGGATCTTCCAGTCGCACCCCGGACGCCGTGTGGTCTTGGCGACCAACGTCGCAGAAACCTCCCTGACGGTGCCGGGCATTCGTTATGTGATTGACAGCGGCACCGCACGTATCAGCCGCTACAGCTACCGGGCCAAGGTCCAGCGTTTGCCGATCGAAGCCATTTCCCAGGCCAGCGCCAATCAGCGCAAGGGCCGCTGCGGGCGGGTTGAGCCGGGTATCTGCGTGCGGTTGTACGCCGAAGAAGACTTCAACGGGCGCCCGGAATTTACCGATCCCGAGATTCTGCGTACCAACCTTGCGGCCGTCATCCTGCAAATGTTGCACCTGCGTCTGGGGGAAATTACGGCGTTCCCGTTCATCGAGCCGCCAGACGGCAAAGCCATTACGGACGGCTTCAACCTGTTGCAGGAGCTGTCCGCCGTCAACCGCGAAAACCAGCTGACGCCGCTGGGCCGCCAACTGGCGCGCCTGCCGGTCGACCCACGCATGGGGCGCATGCTGCTTGAAGCGGCCAAGCTCGGCAGCTTGCAGGAAGTGTTGATCGTGGCCAGTGCGATGTCGGTGCAAGACCCGCGCGAGCGTCCGCCGGAGCGCCAGCAGGCGGCCGATCAGGCCCACGCGCAATGGAAGGATGTGGACTCGGACTTTGCCGCGCTGATCAATGTGTGGCGCGGGTTTGAAGAGCAGCGCCAGGCGCTGACCGCCAGCCCGCTGCGCAACTGGTGCCGCAAGAATTTCCTGAACTACCTGCGCTTGCGCGAGTGGCGCGATTCTCACCGTCAACTGAGCTTGATCTGCCGTGACCTGCAACTGTCGGTCAATAAAGAACCGGCGGATTACCCCAAGCTGCACAAGGCCGTGTTGTCGGGGTTGCTCAGCCAGATCGGGCAGAAGTCCGAAGAAGGTGATTACCTGGGCGCGCGTCAGCGTCGGTTCTGGATTCACCCGTCTTCGGGGTTGGGCAAAAAGCGCCCGCAATGGCTGATGACCGCCGAGCTGGTGGAAACCACCAAGCTGTATGCGCGCATGGTGGCCAAGATCGAGCCGGACTGGATCGAGCCGCTGGCCGGGCATCTGGTCAAAAAGAATTACTTCGAGCCGCACTGGGAGAAAAAACGCGGGCAAGTGGTGGCTTTCGAGCAAATCACGCTGTTCGGTTTGATCGTGGTAGGCCGTCGCCCTGTGCATTACGGGCCGATTGACCCGGTGTTGTCCCGCGAGCTGTTTATCCGCGAAGGGTTGGTGCGCGGTGAAATCCAGTCGCGGGCCAAGTGCCTGGCGGCCAACGCCCGCTTGCTGGAGCAGCTCGACGAGCTGGAAGCCAAGGCCCGGCGCCGTGACATTCTGGCGGACGAAGAGACCCTGTTTGCGTTCTACGATGCGCGCCTGCCCGCCGAGATTCATCAGACCGCGACTTTCGACAGCTGGTACCGGGTCAACAGTCAGAAAGACCCGCAGCTGTTGATCATGCGCGAAGAAGACGTGCTGGCCCGCGAGGCCACTGAAATCACCGCCCAGCATTACCCGGACACATTGCGTCTGGGGGATTTGACGCTGGCGCTCAGTTATCACTTTGAGCCGAACCACCCCCGTGACGGCGTGACGGTCAAAGTGCCCGCGCCGCTGTTGCCCGTGCTGCCGCCCGAGCGCCTGGAGTGGCTGGTGCCGGGGATGATCGAGGCCAAGTGCATCGCGCTAGTGCGCAGCCTGCCCAAGGCATTGCGCAAAAACTTCGTGCCGGTGCCGGACTTCGTCAAGGCTGCGTTGCAGCGTATGGCGTTTGGTCAGGGTTCGTTGCCCCAGGCGCTGGGGCGTGAACTGTTGCGCATGACAGGCGTGCGGGTCAGTGATGAGGCGTGGGCCGAGGCGGCGCAGCAGGTCGACAGTCATCTGCGGATGAACCTGGAAATCGTCGACGCCCATGGCAAGTTCCTTGGCGAAGGCCGCGATCTGGCCGAGCTGACCGCGCGTTTTGCTGAAGCCAGCCAAGCCGCTCTGGCTGTGCCGCAGAGCGCCGAAAGCCAACAGCCGGTGCAGGCCAGGGGCTTTGCCCCGGTGGCGGAGAAAACCCAGCAAAAGATTGCCGGTTTGTCGATGACGGTGTACCCGGCGCTGGTCGAAGAGGGCAATACGGTCAAGGAAGGTCGATTCTCGACCCCGGCCGAGGCCGAATACCAGCACCGTCGCGCCTTGCAGCGCTTGCTGATGCAGCAGTTGGCCGAACCTGCGAAGTTCCTGCGGGGCAAATTGCCGGGGCTGACCGAACTGGGCTTGCTGTACCGCGAGCTGGGACGGGTTGAAAGTCTGGTCGAAGATATTCTGCTGGCCAGCCTCGACAGTTGCATTCTTGAAGGCGAGGCCGTGCTGCCCCGTGATGGCGCCGGGCTGGCTTCACTGGCCGAACGCAAGCGCGCCGGCTGGACGGAACACGCCGAGAAACTGGCGAAACTGACGCTGGACATCCTCAAGCTGTGGCACGGTCTGCAAAAGCGCTTCAAAGGCAAGATCGACCTGGCCCAGGCCGTGGCGTTGAATGACATCAAGCAGCAACTGAGCCATTTGGTGTACCCCGGATTTGTCCGGGAAACCCCCGCGATGTGGCTCAAGGAGCTGCCGCGTTACCTCAAGGCCATTGAACTGCGCCTGGAGAAACTGCCGGGCCAGGTGCAAAAAGATCGGGTGTGGAGCGGCGAATTGAGTGGGCTGTGGGCGCAGTATCAGGCCCGCGCCACCAAGCATGCGCAAGAAGGCAAGCGCGATCCGCAACTGGAGCTGTACCGCTGGTGGCTGGAAGAATACCGGGTGTCGCTGTTCGGCCAGCAACTGGGCACCAAGGTGCCGATTTCTGACAAGCGCCTGAGCAAACAGTGGAGCCAGGTGGAGGCGTGACACGCGCCTCCGGCCGTCGATGCGGCGATAACGCAAATGTTGCCTTTTATGGCAAACTTCGCGGCTATTAAGTCCAGACACGTATGTGATCCAAGGCACTTCACCCCCCGTTTGTCCGGGGTGAGTCCTTTTATGATTTGGTACGCAAGTGCCAATATTTTCTGCTTGAACAGAACAGAGGAACGACCGTGCATAACGTCGTCATCAGCGGCACCGGCCTGTATACCCCGGCCAACAGCATCTCCAACGAAGAGCTGGTGCAGTCTTTCAATACCTATGTGCAACAGTTCAACGCCGAACACGCGGCTGCCATCGAGGCCGGTGAGATTCAGCCTCTGGCCGAATCCAGCGCGGCCTTTATCGAAAAAGCCTCCGGCATCAAAAGCCGTTTTGTGATGGACAAGGACGGCATCCTTGACCCGCAGCGCATGCGCCCGCGTCTCCCGGAGCGTTCCAACGACGAAATGTCGGTGCTCTGCGAAATGGCGGTCGGCGCGGCACAGCAGGCGCTGGAGCGCGCAGGCAAAACCGCAGCCGATATCGACGGCGTGATCGTGGCGTGCTCCAACCTGCAACGCCCGTACCCGGCCATTGCCATCGAGGTGCAACACGCACTGGGCATTCAGGGTTTTGGTTTTGACATGAACGTCGCCTGCTCGTCCGCGACCTTCGGCATCCAGACCGCCAGCAACAGCGTGCAGTTGGGCCAGGCCCGCGCCGTGCTGCTGATCAGCCCCGAAGTGTGCACCGGCCACCTGAACTTCCGGGACCGTGACAGCCATTTCATCTTTGGTGATGCGGCGACGGCCGTGGTGATCGAGCGCGCTGACCTGGCGACTTCGGCGCATCAGTTCGATATCGTCAGCAGCAAATTGCTGACAACCTTTTCGAACAACATCCGCAATAATTTCGGCTTCCTGAACCGTGCTTCGGACGAACCTGCCGACAGCCCGGACAAGTTGTTCGTGCAGGAAGGGCGCAAAGTGTTCCGTGACGTGTGCCCGATGGTGGCCGAGCTGATCGGGCAGCACCTCGAAGAAAACCAGTTGGACGTGGCCGACGTGAAGCGCTTCTGGCTGCACCAGGCCAACCTCAGCATGAACCACCTGATCGTCAAGCGCCTGCTGGGCCGTGAAGCCTCGGTCGAAGAAGCGCCGGTGATTCTGGATACCTACGCCAACACCAGTTCGGCGGGATCGGTGATTGCGTTCCATAAGTACCAGGATGACTTGCCCAACGGCGCGCTGGCCATTCTCAGTTCGTTCGGTGCGGGTTACTCCATCGGTAGCGTGATTCTGCGCAAGCGTTAATCCCCTTGCAGGGTCGTTGTCCAGATAGGGCAGCGGCCCTGATGATGTGAGGCCTGATGGCTGAGTCTGAATTACTCGCCCGCCTGCTGGCGGGTGATGACCGGGCGTTTCGCGAGCTGGTCAGCACCTATCAAAGTGCCATGCGTGCCGTGGCGTACGCGATTGTCGGCAGTCGTCATGCAGACGAAGCGGTGCAAGACGCCTGGTTGTCGGTGGTGCGCAATCTGGACGGGTTCGAAGGTCGATCCAGCCTGAAAACCTGGTTGCTGACGATCACGGCCAACGCGGCTAAAAATCGCTACAAACAGAATCGGCGCGAAGTGTTGCTCGATGACCTGCCATCGCCCCACGGCAGTGTTGACGATGACCGTTTCTCCAGTGATGGCCATTGGCTGTTGGCGCCTTTTGCCTGGCATCAGGACACCCCGGAAGCCTTGTTGACGGAGGACGAACTGCGTGAGTGCCTTGAGCACACCTTGCTCAGCCTGCCGCAGTTGCAAAACAGTGTGCTGGTGTTGCGCGAGCGCGAAGGGCTGGCGCTGGAAGACATTTGTAATCTTCTGCAGATAACGCTCTCTAATGCCCGGGTGCTGATACATCGTGCCCGGCTTAAAGTCTTCGCGACGGTGGAGCATTTCGAGGAAACCGGTGAATGTTGACCTGCAAACAGCAAGTTGCCCGTTCAAGTGATTATCTGGATGGCCAGTTGACCTTTCGTGAGCGGCTGCTGGTGCGCCATCATTTGCTGTTCTGCCCCAACTGCCGTCGGTTCATCAAGCAAATGCGGTTGCTCAATGCCACCCTCAAACACTTGCCGCAGGCCCCGCCAGCGGACCTTGAGGCGACGGTTGAGCGAATGGTGCGTGAGCGGTCGCGTCACCAAAAAGGGGACTAAAGACAAGGCGCCGTCGACGGATGAAGGGGATCGACGGCGCCTTTCTTTGATTCAAGCGTGGATTAGAACTTGGCTTCTACGTCCAGTTGCAGGGTGTTGGTGTTCGCGTCTTTCTGGGTCGTGGTGGCGTAGTCGGCCTTGGTCAGGTAGTACGTCACGCCGACACCGAAGTTCTTGTCGATTTCGTAACCCAGTTTGACCTTATGGCCACGCGAGCCAGTCGTGCCGTTGGCAAAGTCGGAGTCAGTGAATGCCCCGACCACGGCGTTACGTTGAACGTCGCGGTAGTTGTAGTCCAGGCTGAAGGCGTCCAGCTTGCTCTTGAAACCCACCAGCCAGGCATCGTCCTGATCGCTGTCGGTGGCGGCGTTGTGCACGTACTGGCCGTACAGCGACAGCGGCAGTGGCAGGTTGGCGATGTCGACCTGGCCGAAACCTTCATACAGGCGGAACTCGCTGGTGCTGTTGCCATTGACGGCCAGGGCGCACGGCGTGGTTTTGGTGCCGGTGGTCGGGCACTTGCTGTCATCGTCGTTTTTGTAGCCGTAAACGCTGCCGCCCAAGGTCACTTTGAGGCTGTCGGTCGGTGCGAAGCGTGTGCCCAATTGACCGGCATACATGCTCAGGTCGTGGCGGAACTGCACGCCTTCGCCGTCGACGTTGTCCTTGAGGGTGTAGTAACCCGCGCTGCCGAACATTTCGACGCCGCTGTTGCCCAGGTTGTGCTTGTAGGTAGCGGCCACGCCTTCAGGGTTGATGTCGCTGTCCCAGATCACATCACCGGTGCTCACCCACGGTTGTGGCATCTTGCCGCCAATCAGGTGCAGGTCCTTGACCGCGGTCGGGTGGTAGTCGATGTAGGCCTGATCCAGCCACAGCTGTTTCTTGTCGAAATAGTTGTCCAGGTCCTGGTTGGTCGAACGCGCATCGTCGCCGCCGCCAGTGGCGATACGAATTCCGGTGTTCACCTGCGGGTTGATCTGGGTGTAGGCACCCAGGCGTGCACGAATACGCTGGCGGTCCTTGTTTTTGCCGTCTGACTCACCGTCGATCTTGATGTTCTCATGGCGAACCCGCACGTCACCCTTGAACTCGGTCTTGGCGGCCCATGCCACTTTTTGTTCAAACGCGCTGAGGTCGGATTTTTTGACCTGTTGGGCGGCAGCTTCCTGCTGAGCCTGTTTTTCACTGGCGAGTTCGGTTTGCAACTCGGCGTATTGGCCAGGGGAGATGGAACCGTTTGCCTTGAGCATTTCCAGCAGTTTGGCATCGACCCCGGCGCTGGCCGGAATACTCATGGCTAACGCCAGGCCGCCACATAGTCCCGCCGCAACCCGTGTAGATACAAGACGCATATGAATCTCCCAGTGGTGGGATGGCGATGACCATCCCAGGAAAAACGGCCCTTCTCGGGCTCAAAATGGGTGCGGGGCGAGTGTGTTATTGGCGTGTTGGCAGCCGTCCACTCATAACCCCGCGCTCTAAGAAGCGGCGCCAGTATCGCGGCTGGATATGACAGAAAAGTGGCAGGGTGATAGCAAGTCTGTGACACCGCTCCAGCCCCCGGTTGGCAGGCGTTCCGGTGGGCTGAAGTGCCGCGCCGGCACGCGTGCTGTGTGCAGGTGCTGCCGGGCATGAGGCGGCGAAGGGCGTTTTCAAAGGCGGGCGGGGTGATACCATCGCCGCTCTGAAGCGCGTGCCGGAGCCCCTCAATGCCGTTACATCGTCTGGACAGTCTGTCGGCTATCAGCGCCCCTGAATGGGATGCACTGGTCCCCACGTCCCACCCTTTTTTGCGTCATGCCTTTCTCAGCGCGCTTGAAGACAGTGGCAGCCTGAACCCGCAGTCCGGCTGGCAGCCCGAGCACCTGTTGCATTACGCGCACGGCACTTTGCAGGCGGCATTGCCCAGTTATCGCAAATGGCATTCCTATGGCGAGTACGTGTTCGATCACGAATGGGCCAACGCCTGTGAACGGGCGGGGATCGAGTACTACCCCAAGCTGTTGACTGCCGTGCCTTTCAGCCCCGTGAGCGGCCCGCGTCTTTTGGCTGCCAGCGCCGAGCAAGGGCGTGAGTTGCTGGCGGCGTTGCCGGGCTATCTGGAGATCGAAGGGTTGTCCAGTGCGCACATCAACTTTACCGATGCGCTGGCAGACAGCGCGTTGGCGGAGCAAGCCGGCTGGTTGCAACGCCTGGGCTGCCAGTTCCATTGGCAAAACCGCGGGTATCGCGACTTTCAGGACTTTCTCGACACGCTCAGCTCGCGCAAGCGCAAACAAATGCGCAAGGAGCGCGAACAGGTCGCCGCGCAGGGTTTCACGTTCGAGTGGCTGGAAGGTCGTCAGGTGAGCGAGGCGCAGTGGGATTTTGTCTACGCCTGCTATGCGCACACCTACGCCGTGCGTCGACAGACGCCGTATTTGACCCGCGCGTTTTTCAGCCTGTTGGCCGAGCGCATGCCCGAGGCCATTCGCGTGGTATTGGCCAAGCAGGGCGCTTCACCGGTGGCCATGGCGTTCAGTCTGTTGGGAGGCGACAGCCTGTATGGCCGCTACTGGGGCTGCCTGGCCGAGTTCGATCGCCTGCACTTCGAAACGTGTTTTTACCAGGGGATGGAGTACGCCTCGCCCACGGTATTGAGCGCTTCGATGCGGGGGCCCAGGGTGAGCACAAGTTGATCCGCGGCTTTGAGCCGGTCATCACACGTTCCTGGCATTACCTGCGGCACCCGGGCCTGAAAGCTGCGGTCAGCGATTTTCTGGAACGCGAGCGCGAAGGCGTGCTGGCGTATGCGGAACAAGCGAGGTCGGCGCTGCCTTATCGGCAGGCCTGAGCCTCGCCGTGTTGCACCTCAGTTGTCGGTCTTGCCCAGCCAGCGATAGGTCAGCCCGCCGATGGCCGCGCCCACCAGTGGCACCACCCAGAACATCCACAGCTGTTGGATCGCCCAGCCGCCGACGATCAGCGCCGGCCCGGTGCTGCGGGCCGGATTGACCGACGTGTTGGTCACCGGTATTGAGATCAGGTGAATCAGCGTGAGCGCCAGGCCAATGGCAATGGGGGCCAATCCGGGCGGTGCGCGTTTATCGGTGGCGCCCATGATGATCAGGATAAACATGGTGCTCATGACCAATTCGCACACCAGCCCGGCGATCATTGAATAGCCTCCTGGTGAGTGTTCGCCATAGCCATTGGCGGCCAGCCCGCTGACGGCCAGATCGAAACCCGGTTTGCCGCTGGCGATGAAGTACAGCACGCTGGCCGCAATGATCCCGCCAATGACCTGGGCCACCATGTAGGCGGGCAACTCCCTGGCCGGGAAGCGTCCGCCCACCCACAACCCGAAGGATACGGCGGGATTGAGGTGGCAGCCGGAGATATGGCCGATGGCGAAGGCCATTGTCAGTACTGTCAGACCAAATGCCAGCGCCACGCCGAGCAATCCGATGCCGACATCGGGGAAAGCAGCGGCGAGTACCGCGCTGCCACACCCGCCAAGGACTAACCAGAAAGTGCCGATCAACTCTGTGATGGAGCGTTTGAACAGGTTCATGTCAGGGTCCTGGATAGATGGCTTGATCTATCAGTGATCACTCGGTGCATCCTGCATGTTTGACGACAGAATTCCTCCGAATCCTTTTTTCATTACAGCAGGCGGCAGCGGATTTTCCATTGCCCAAAAAAAGCCAGAGCCCTTTAAAACCGGGCGCTGGCGATGTGTTTCAGGGGGGTTACAGGAGCGGTTGGTTTGGATCAGTCGATGCCGACAAATCCCCCCGTTTGATGTTGCCAAAGCCGTGCGTACAAACCGCCGTGGGCGAGCAACTCGGCATGGGTGCCGCTTTCTGCGATGCGGCCTTTGTCCAGCACCACCAAACGGTCCATGCGGGCGATGGTGGACAGCCGGTGGGCAATGGCAATCACGGTTTTGCCTTGCATCAGGGTTTCAAGGCTTTCCTGAATGGCCGCTTCAACCTCGGAGTCCAGCGCTGAGGTGGCTTCGTCCATGATCAGGATGGGCGCGTTTTTCAGCAGCACCCGCGCAATGGCTATCCGCTGGCGCTGGCCGCCTGACAATTTGACCCCGCGTTCGCCCACATGGGCGTCAAAGCCGGTACGGCCCTGGGCGTCGGACAGCAGCGGGATGAACTCGTCGGCTCGCGCTTTGTGCACGGCGGCCCACAACGCGTCGTCGGTGGCATCCGGTTTGCCATACAGCAAGTTGTCGCGAATGGAGCGGTGCAGCAACGAAGTGTCCTGAGTAATCATGCCGATTTGTTCACGCAGGCTTTCCTGCGTCACTTCGGCAATGTTCTGATCGTCGATCAGGATGCGTCCGCCTTGCAGGTCATACAAGCGCAGCAACAGGTTGACCAGCGTTGATTTGCCCGCGCCTGAAGGCCCGATCAGGCCGATTTTTTCGCCGGGTTTGATGGTCAGGTTCAGGTCGCTGATGATCCCGCTGCGTTTGCCATAGTGGAAATCCACATGCTCAAAGCGCACTTCGCCGCGCGTGACGGTGAGGCGGGGGGCATTTTCGCGGTCGGTGACCGCTAGCGGCTGGGCAATGGTTTGCAGGCCGTCCTGAACCATGCCGATGTTCTCGAAGATGCCGTTGACCACCCACATGATCCAGCCGGACATGTTGACGATGCGAATCACCAGCCCCGTGGCCAAGGCTATGGCGCCGACGCTGATCAGCGACTGGCTCCACAACCACAAGGCCAGACCGCTGGTACTGACAATCAGCAGGCCGTTCATGGCGGTAATGGTGACGTCCATGCTGGTCACGACACGGCTGGCCAGTTGAGTTTTTTCGGTTTGTTCGACGATGGCTTCGCGCGCGTACTCTTGCTCGTAATTGGTGTGGGCAAACAATTTGAGGGTGGTGATGTTGGTGTAACCATCGACGATGCGGCCCATCAGTTTGGAGCGTGCGTCGGAGGACACCACCGAACGCTCCTTGACCCTGGGTACGAAGTAATAGAGCGCGCCGATATACAGCCCGATCCAGGTCAGCAGTGGAATCATTAGGCGCCAGTCCGCCTCGGCAAACAGCACCAGCGAGCTGATGGCGTAGATCAGTACGTGCCAGAGCGCGTCGACGGCTTGCACCAATGAGTCGCGCAACGAGTTGCCGGTTTGCATGATGCGTTGGGCGATGCGCCCGGCGAAATCGTTCTGGAAGAAGTTCAGGCTCTGCCTGAGCACGTAGTTGTGGTTCTGCCAGCGGATCATGCTGGTCATGCCGGGGCTCAGGGTTTGATGCACCAGCAAGTCGTGCAGGCCGAAAAAAACCGGACGAATGATCAGCGCAACCACGGCCATCCAAATCAGCTCGGTGCTGTGGACCCTGAAAAAATCAGTGTTGGGCGTGCCTTGGGCCAGGTCTATCAAGGTACTCAGGTAGCTGAACAGGGAAACTTCAATCAGCGCCGCCACCAGCCCGATCACCAGCAAGGCGGCAAAAATCGGCCAGACCTGACGCAGGTAATACAGATAAAACGCCCAGACCGTCGAGGGAGGCGCCGGGGTGGGCGGTTCGCGGAAGATATCGATCAGTTTTTCGAAACGGCGATAAAGCATGGGCACTGACGCCCGCAGCGCGGGCTCTCCTTTCGTGGTGTGACCGCTGACCCGATGAACACGCAAGGACTCAAGCGTGCGAGCTGTTCCGGCAGGTGTAACAGCTCGCAGGGTTGGCAGCAGCTACGTTCAGGGGGAGCGGTCTACGCTTCCTGCAAGGCTCAATCGGTCAATCAATGCGCTTGGCAGATTTGATAACGACCGGGTCGATGGGCACGTTTTGCATGCCTTGTTTGGTGGTGGTTTGCGAGTTGACGATTTGGTCCACAACGTCCATGCCATTGACCACCTTCGCGAACACGGCGTAACCGGCATCGCGGCCCGGGTCGAGGAACGCGTTATCGGCCACGTTGATAAAGAACTGGCTGGTGGCGGAATTCGGGTTGGAGGTGCGTGCCATCGACAGCGTGCCGCGCACGTTGTGCAGGCCGTTGCTGGCTTCATTCTTGATCGGGTCGCGTGTCGGCTTTTGCACCATCTGGGGCGTAAAACCGCCGCCTTGCACCATAAAGCCGGGAATCACGCGGTGGAAAATGGTGTTGGTGTAAAAGCCGCTGTCGACGTATTCCAGAAAATTCTTGCTGCTGATCGGGGCCTTGACCGGGTCCAGCTCAATTTCGATTTTGCCGAAGCTGGTATCCAACAGCACATGGGGCGCCTTGGCCGATGCAGGCGTCGCTGCCATCAGGTTGGCGGCAAACAGCAGGGCGCCAGCGGCGAGGGCAATTTTTTTAAGCATGGGTGTGTGATCCTGAAAAAGTGGGGTGACGGTTGAAGGTCACGCAGACAGCAAAGCAGATGTCGCGAGTGTTGGACAGGATATGCCCGAATCCGGTTCCTGCCCACCGCTGTCATGCTTGCATGGGCGCTGCAAAGGCGGCGTCCAGTGGGGCCGTGTCGAAGGTGCGTAACAACTCGACAAGAATTTGCGTAGCAGGCCCCAGCGGTTTGTCTTTGTTGGAGTACAGGTAAAACACCGGGTGACGGTTACCGCCTTGATGAAGGGGCAAGGGTTTAAGCACGCCTTCGTTGATTTCCCGCTCAATCATGTGCCGTGGCAGCCAGGCAAACCCCAGTCCGCTGCCGACAAACGCCGCCGCGGTGGCCAGGCTGCCGACGGTCCAGCGCTGTTCAGCCCCCAGCCAGCCCATGTCGCGGGGTTGCTGGCGTCCCGAGTCGCGGATCACCACTTGCAGTTGGCTTTCCAGGTCCTGGAATTGCAACTCGCGCTGCAAGCGATGCAGCGGATGGTCGGGATGGGCCACGGCCACAAACTCCACCGCGCTCAGTTCGGTGCCCAGGTAACCCGGAATGTTGAAGCTGCTGATGGCCAGATCGGCCACGCCTTCGAGCAACACTTCTTCAACCCCGGACAAGACCTCTTCGCGCAACCGCACCCGGCAGCCGCGGCTCTGCGGCATGAAGGCGGCCAAAGCACGGACCAAGCGTGCGTTGGGGTAGGCGGCATCCACGACCAGGCGTACCTCTGCTTCCCAGCCTTGCTCCATGTGGTGGGCGAGGTCTTCGAGCTGGCTGGCTTGTTTGACCAGTTGCCGGGAGCGGCGCAACAACACGCCGCCCGCCTCCGTGAGCACGGCTTTGCGCCCGTCGATGCGCAGCAGTGGCACGCCGAGCTGGTCCTGCATGCGGGCCACGGTGTAACTGACTGACGATTGCGAGCGGTGCAGCACTTCGGCGGCCTGTGCAAAGCCGCCATGGTCGACCACCGCTTGCAAGGTGCGCCATTGGTCAAGGGTCACGCGGGGCGCTTTCACGATGAGTACCTCTGAGAATGAATAGATGACTGCGCTGGTAGCCACGTTGGGCCAAGGCACGTGCGCCTGATGTTCGCACCGGCACAACGATTAATAAACAACTTTATAGATAGGTTGTAGCAGGTATTTGCGCTTTTTCATCGAAGCTGTGGCCTTTAACCTTCACTCCATCGCCTTACAGCATTTAGAGATGGAGCCTACCTATCATGTCCCGTGTTCTGATCATCGAAAGCAGTGCCCGCCAGCAGGATTCTTTTTCCCGTCAACTGACCCGGCAGTTCATCAGCCAATGGCAAGCGGCGCATCCAGCTGACCTGATCACGGTCCGCGATGTGGCGCGTAACCCGGTTCCGCACCTGGATGCCAACCTGTTGGGTGGCTGGATGAAGCCGGAAGAGCAACGCAGCGAGGCGGAACAGGCATCGTTGCAGCGCTCCAACGAACTGACCGATGAATTGCTGGCCGCCGACGTGCTGGTCATGGCCGCACCGATGTACAACTTCGCCATCCCCAGCACCCTCAAAGCCTGGCTGGATCACGTGTTGCGGGCCGGTGTGACGTTCAAATACACCGACACCGGGCCGCAAGGGCTGCTGACCGGCAAAAAAGCATACGTGCTGACGGCACGGGGCGGCCTATACGCGGGTAGCACCACGGACCACCAAGAACCCTATCTGCGTCAGGTGATGGCGTTTATCGGGATCCACGATGTGACCTTTATCCACGCAGAGGGTATGAATTTGGGTGGTGACTTCCAGGAAAAAGGATTGAACCAAGCCAGATCCCGGATTTCAGAGATTGCATGACGCCTTAATCGGCAGGTAATCGCCAGCGGGCTTAATCGCTTCATTGCTCCTTCAAGCATGCGGTTCGCGCATCGAACCTCCCTTTGCACTTTGCTTCTGAGTGCTCCAGCCCGATCAGCTTTTTAGCTGTATCGGGTTTTTTTTGCCCGGGATTTCGCTGCCGGTGGAAAACCGCTAAGGTCGCCCTCATTCCGTTGGGCGGCAGGCGAAAAGTAATGGGCTATTTATTGATTGTTACGCTGATACAGGCGTTTTCCTTCAGCCTGATTGGCGAGTATCTGGCAGGGCATGTCGACAGTTACTTTGCAGTGCTGGTACGCGTGGTGTTGGCGGGGCTGGTGTTTATCCCCTTAACCCGGTGGCGCGCGGTTGAGCCGGGCTTTATGCGCGGCATGCTGTTGATCGGCGCGCTGCAGTTCGGCATTACCTATGTCTGCCTGTATTTGAGTTTTCGCGTCCTGACCGTGCCGGAAGTGTTGCTGTTTACCATCTTGACGCCGTTGCACGTGACGCTGATTGAAGACGCGCTCAATCGTCGCTTCAACCCGTGGGCGCTGGTGGCGGCACTGGTGGCCGTGAGCGGTGCGGCGGTCATTCGTTTTGACAGCATCAGCCCGGACTTTTTAAAAGGCTTCCTGCTGCTGCAACTGGCCAACTTTACCTACGCCGCCGGGCAGGTGATGTACAAACATTTGGTGGCGCGTTACCCCAGCGATCTGCCGCACTACCGGCGTTTCGGATATTTCTACCTGGGCGCACTGGCCGTGGTGTTGCCAGCTTTCCTGCTGTTCGGCAAGGCCCACTTTCTGCCCGACGCGCCGTTGCAGTGGGGTGTGCTGCTGTTTCTGGGCTTGGTATCCACCGCGCTGGGCATGTACTGGTGGAACAAGGGCGCTTGCCTGGTCAGCGGGGGCACGCTGGCAGTGATGAACAACCTGCATGTGCCGGTGGGCTTGTTGCTCAACCTGTTGATCTGGAATCAGCACGAGCCGCTGGGGCGGCTGTTTTTGGGTGGATTAGTGATACTCGTCGCCGTGTGGATCAGTCGCCTCGACCGCAGGCCAGTGAGCAGCTAAGGTCACGGTGACTATCCAGCATCCAGAGGAGAGCAGGGATGACCGTCAGAGTGTTGATATTGCCCGGGCTACTTGATTCAGGCCCCGATCATTGGCAATCCCATTGGGAACAGCGTTTCAGCGGCTTGAAGCGCGTTAAACAGACCGACTGGCAGACGCCATCCTTTGACGACTGGGTGCAGCGGTTGCATAAAAAGGTCACCGCCAGCCCGCGCCCGGTGGCGCTGGTGGCCCACAGCCTGGCCTGTACCCTGATTGCCCGATGGGCACACGAACACCCGGAGGCGGCCAAGCAGGTGAGAGGCGCGTTGCTGGTGGCGCCCAGCGATACCGAAGCGGACAGTTACCTGTCAGGCAGCCGGGGGTTTACCCCCATGCCCCTGAACAAGCTGCCGTTTGAGTCCATCACCGTCGCCAGCACGGACGATCCTTTTGTCGCGCTTGAACGGGCACAGGCCTTTAGCGAGGCGTGGGGCAGCAAAAGGTTGGAGACATTGGACAATGCGGGGCATATCAATGCCGACAGTGGCCTGGGGTATTGGCCACAAGGGGTGGGGCTATTGTTTGAATTGACGGGCGATCCGCAATTCAAAACGGCTGCAGGGCACTGACAGTCCCCGCCGTGCAGGAGCGCCCGCTGGCAGCTCCTGCACGCCGGCACAGGGCGATCAGTCGTCGGCGTTGGCCGCTTCAGCCACCACCAGGGGCGTTTTGAGCTTGTTCAGCAGCCCGTTGCGCAAGTCATTGCCGCTCGGTTGCTGATACACGCTGAGGCCGAACTCCGGCATCACCGACAGCAAATAGTCAAAAATATCGCCCTGGATTTGCTCGTATTCGTCCCACACCGTGGTGCGTGTGAAGCAATACACTTCCAGCGGCACGCCCTGAGCGGTGGTCTGCATCTGGCGCACCATGCAGGTCATGTTCGGCTGAATCTCGGCATGGCTTTTCAGGTAAGCCAGCGCGTAGGCGCGGAACGTACCGATGTTGGTCATGCGTCGACGGTTGGCTGACAGCTCGGCGACGTTGCCCTGGGCCTCGTTCCAGCTCTTGAGTTCGGCTTTTTTACGCGTCAGGTAGTCGCGCAACAAACGCACTTGCTCCAGCCGCTGCTCTTGTTCATCGGTGAGAAAGCCGATTTCGGCTGCATCGATAAACAGGCTGCGCTTGATCCGGCGCCCACCGGACTGCTGCATGCCGCGCCAGTTTTTAAACGACTCGGACATCAGGCGCCAGGTCGGAATCGAGACGATGGTTTTGTCGAAATTCTGCACCTTGACCGTGTGCAGGGTGATGTCGATGACATCGCCGTCGGCACCCACTTGCGGCATTTCGATCCAGTCGCCCACGCGCAGCAGGTCGTTACTGGTCAACTGCACACTGGCCACGAATGACAGCAGGGTGTCTTTGTAGACCAGCAAAATGACCGCAGACATCGCCCCCAGGCCCGAGAGCAGCAGCATCGGCGAGCGGTCGATCAGGGTGGCGACGATGATGATTGCCGAAAACACATACAGCAGCATTTTGGTCAGCTGCACATAGCCCTTGATCGGGCGGGTCTTGGCGTAGTTGGTGCGCGAGTAAATATCGAGCATCGCGTCCAGCAGCGCGCTAATGACCCGCGTCAGGACGAAAATGGTAATGGCCAGCGCCAGGTTGCCGAGAAAGTGGCGACCGTTGTCGCTCATGTCCGGCACCAGATTGCGCCCGAACTGCACCATCAGTGATGGCGTCAGTTGTGCCAGTCGGTGGAACACCTTGTGTTCGCGCAAGTCGTTGATCCAGTGCAGCGCCGGTTGGCGAGCGAGGATCTTGGTCACGCGCAAAATGAGGATGCGTGCAATGTGGCCGGCGATCAGCGCGATGCTCACCAGTACGATCAGGCCGAGCAGTGCCGACAGCCAGGGATGATCGTCAAGGTTGGCCCAAAGGGTCTGGAACTGAACCCAGAGTTGTTGAATATCCATAAGCGAAAACGTTACCCCAAAAGTAAATGGCTCATGGATTAGAGCATTTACCGGCGCTTTATGGGCTGACGTGGGACTAAAGACCCTAAAAAAGCAGTTGTTTCACACCGTTGGTGCAAAGAAACTCGGCCTGAGCGCTCGAAACCGTTACTCTATGCCGCTGATTTTTTGCATTTCTTCGAGGTAGCACCCGTGTTTTCCGATTTCGCCCTGCACGAACGCCTGCTTAAAGCTGTGGCCGAGCTTAAATTTGTCGAGCCTACGCCTGTGCAAGCAGCGGCCATTCCGCTCGCGCTCGAAGGGCGTGACCTGCGGGTAACAGCTCAGACCGGGAGTGGCAAGACCGCCGCTTTCGTCCTGCCGATCCTGAACCGCCTGATCGGCCCGGCCAAAATCCGCGTCAGCATCAAAGCCCTGATCCTGCTGCCGACCCGCGAGCTGGCACAGCAAACGCTGAAAGAAGTGGAGCGTTTTTCGCAGTTCACGTTCATCAAATCCGGCCTGATCACCGGGGGTGAAGACTTCAAGGTTCAGGCGGCCATGTTGCGCAAGGTGCCGGATATCCTGATCGGTACGCCGGGTCGTCTGCTGGAGCAACTGAACGCGGGCAATCTGGACCTCAAGGAAGTTGAAGTGCTGGTGCTCGACGAAGCCGACCGCATGCTCGACATGGGGTTCTCCGAAGACGTCCAGCGTCTGGTGGACGAATGCCCTAACCGCCAGCAGACCATGCTGTTCTCGGCCACCACCGGTGGTTCGGGCCTGCGTGACATGATTGGCAAGGTGCTGACCAACCCCGAGCACTTGCAGCTCAACCAGGTCAGCCAGTTGAACGCCACCACGCGTCAGCAGATCATCACCGCCGACCACAACCAGCATAAAGAGCAGATCGTTAACTGGTTGCTGGCGAACGAGACGTATCAGAAGGCCATTGTTTTCACCAATACCCGTGCCATGGCCGACCGTATCTACGGCCGTCTGGTGGCGCAGGAGTACAAGGCGTTTGTCTTGCACGGTGAGAAAGACCAGAAAGACCGCAAGCTGGCCATTGACCGTCTGAAGCAGGGCGGCGTGAAGATCCTGGTGGCGACCGATGTAGCAGCCCGTGGTCTGGACGTTGAAGGCCTGGACCTGGTGATCAACTTCGACATGCCGCGCAGTGGCGACGAATACGTGCACCGTATCGGCCGTACCGGCCGTGCAGGTAATGATGGCCTGGCGATCTCGCTGATCTGCCACGGTGACTGGAACCTGATGTCCAGCATCGAACGCTACCTGAAGCAAACCTTTGAGCGTCGCACCATCAAGGAAGTCAAAGGCACGTACGGCGGACCGAAAAAGGTTAAGGCCTCGGGCAAAGCGGTCGGCGTGAAAAAGAAAAAGACAGACGCCAAAGGCGACAAGAAGAAATCAGGCGCCAAGGCGCCTACCAAGCGCAAGATCGCCAATCGCCCGAAGACCGACGCCCTGTCGCTGGTCAGCAAGGACGGTATGGCGCCGCTCAAGCGTCGCAAGCCAGAAGCGCCGGCAGCGGAATAACCCCCCCCCGCAAGCGCTGTCAAAAACCCGGCCCAGGCCGGGTTTTTTTGCGTCTGTAAAACTGCGTCTGAACGTCTGTGGGGTTTGTCAGTCACTACTCATGAAGGATCTTTTATCCAACCGTACGGAGAGTGAAGCTGATGACCACTTATAACTGGACACTGATTGAGCGTCTTCTGCATGAAGTGCAAAACGGTGCTGGCGAGCCGTTCGCGCCGCGTAAGTATGCAGAGGATTACGCTGTTCAAATGGCTGATGAAGGCCAGAAGCTAGGCAGTCTCGATGATTTGAAGAAATTGGCCTCGGATTATGAAGCCTTGTTGTTGAAGCAGGGCTACATCGAGCCGCGTCCCGAAGACGAAGGCGGCACGGGTGAAAATTTTGTCCTGACGGAACGTGGATCGCGCCTGCTATGCATGATCGACAGCTCAAATCCGGGCAGCGAGCACCCGATACAGGTGTTGAATGAGCAAGTGGATCCCCTTGATCCCGAGACCTTCGATAGCATCGCCGCAAAGCCTCAAATTGCTTGAGTCACCTTGCGTTTAACGCGGGTTCAGTAAAACGCGCGCTCGGCCTTGAGGGTGACCAGTCCGTCACATTGCGCGTTTTGCCCCGAATAGGCCGAGCATTGCGTGCCGTCCAGGTTAGAGTCGCTGTAGATCAGGTTGAGGTCGATGCCCATAAAGGGACGTGAGAACTTGATGGACCAGTCATTGAAGGCGCGCACGCTCCCGCCTTCGGCAATCGATACCGGGGTGCCGAGCTGGTGGGTGGTGTATTTCATACTCACGCCAATGCCGAAGGGCTGATTGACGCCCAGGTCGGCAAACAGGGTGGTGTCCTGTCGATCCGGGTCATTGCTGAAGGCCGCGCCGAAACGGGTGCCCAGAATGGTCAGCCCGGCATAGAACTGCTGGCTGTCGAGGGGGCTGAGTGAGGGGTAGCTGTAGTGAATCATCCCCAGTTCATAGCTCAGTGTCTGATCGAGCGGGTGCTTGTAGCCCATGTAAGTGTCGACTTCGAGGTTGGTGCCGGGCTTGATGCCCATGGTCGGCGCCCATTGGCCGACGTACCAGCCGCTGTCGTGGGTCAGGTCCAGGCCGCCGTGGAAGGTGGAGCCGGCACTGGTGGGTTTGACCAGGCCCTGAGCCATGCTGCGGCTGGGTTGAGTGGCCAGTTTGAGGTCGAAATCTCCCAGCTCGCGGGAGAAAACGTGTGCATCAACTAACGTACTGGTCAACAGGGTGCTGGCCAGCATGAATGCCCGGGTGAGCATGGTTCCCTCCTGTATGGGCTCAGAGGCTTGATCTAGAGGCCTTAGAGGATACGGATACAGGCCGGCCACAGGGTGCCGTTGGTCGATTTTTCGAAGATGGGGCGAAGCAGGAGAGGAGAGCTCGGTAGTCCTAGCGCTTTGTGGGCAAAGCGCAAGAGGACCAGGTCATGCGAGGGGTATTACTTTTTGCCGAGCGTGATCTGCTTGGACGGGCCGAACGTTTGACCGCTGACGCCTTTATCAATTTGCTGAATTTCGCCACCGGACTTCAGGAAGGCGGCAATTTGTGCATTGATAGAATCACTGGTTTCAACAGCAGGAGCTGGCTTTGCTTTGCTGGCGGATGCTTTTACACGCATGGCGGCTATTGACCTGTAGAAAATAACTTGGCCAGCGATAATACCTGAAACGCTTGACAATTGCTTGTTAAATATCGGCGTAAAATAATTATCGGCGCCGCTGATAATTATCGCGAACGGCTTATTAACCCGCTAACTCGCTGTTTTAATTCATAACAGTCGGGCATTTTTTAGCCTTGGGTTGCCACCGTGGAGTGGCTGCGCACTGACGAGCGGCAGCCGGAAATGCCAGCACATGCCGCTAAATCAGGCGTGGCACAGATTTTTTCAGGCCTGGACGGTGCCGCTTCGGTGTGCCCGCCCAAACTCGGGTAGAATGCCGCCCACGTAATGAGGGTATTGGACATGGCTTTAATCGGTCGCTACAACAGTTTGCAAGTGGTTAAACACACTCACTTTGGTTTGTATCTCGATGGCGGGGCTGACGGGGAAATCCTGTTACCCAATCGTTATATTCCCAAAGATATTCCCAGTGAAGATGAAGATTGGCTCAACGTATTTGTTTATTTAGACAGCGATGACAAGTTAATTGCCACCACTGAAAAACCAAAAGTTCAGGTGGGTGAATTCGCCAGTCTTAAAGTGGTGGAAGTTAATAGCATCGGCGTTTTCCTGGATTGGGGCTTGCCCAAGGATTTGCTGCTGCCGTATTCGGAAGAAAAACGCCAGATGAAGGCGGGCGAATACGTGGTGGTGCATGTCTATCTGGACAAACACACGCGTCGTATTACGGCCACTGCGCGTCTGGATCGCTACCTGGATAAAACCCCTGCCAACTATCAAGTGGGTCAGGAAGTCGACTTGCTGGTGGCTGAAGCCACTGACATGGGTTTCAAGGCAGTGATCAACAACAAGCACTGGGGCTTGATTCACAAGAATGAAATCTTCAAGTTCATGCGCGCAGGCAAGCAAGAGAAAGGCTTCATCAAAGAGATTCGCGCCGATGGCAAGATCAGCCTCAGCTTGCAGCCCGTCGGTCAAGAAGCCGCCAGCAGCCTGAACTCCAAGATCCTCGGCAAGTTGCGTGAACATGATGGCGTGCTCCCGGTGAGCGACAAGAGTGCCCCCGAGTTGATCAGCAGCCTGTTTGGTGTGAGCAAGGGCAACTTCAAGAAAGCCATCGGCTCGTTGTACAAGGAAGGCAAGATTACGATCCACCCGGACCGTATCGAATTGATCTGATCCACCTGCCAAGAGGGCTGTCGAGATGAGGAAAAGTGTTTGGGCGTACAGCGGCGTATTACTGGCTTTTCTGATTCTCGACGGCCTTTGGTTGGGTGTGCTCATGAGCTCCACCTATAAAGAGCTGTTCGGCCCCCTGATGCTGGCATCTCCCAATTGGGGGCCGGCAGCCGTGTTTTACTTGTTGTATGTGGCGGGCGTGGTGTTTTTTGTCGTGCGCCCGGCGCTGGCCCAGGGCAGTGCGCGCAGGGCGGCGGTCACCGGCGCGTTTTTCGGGTTGATCGCCTACGGCACCTATGACATGACCAACTGGGCCACCCTCAATGGCTGGTCGGCGCAGTTGGCGTTGATGGACATGGCCTGGGGGACGCTGTTGACCTGCCTGGCCTCACTTTCAGGTTATTGGACTGCTCGCAAAATGGCCGCGTGATGCACGTGGTGGCCCGACGCGTTTGTTGATGGATCCAGGGTGTTGATATGAGTGTTTCGCGGCGGCCTACGGATTCGTTTGCCTTGCAAGTGATGCTAGGCCTTTGTTTGATCTGGGGCGTGCAGCAAGTGGTCATCAAAATGGCCGCTCCCGATATTGCGCCCGTGATGCAGGCGGCCGCCCGCTCGGGCATTGCGGCATTGCTGGTGGGTGTGCTGATCTGCTGCAAAGGCGGCTGGAGCCAGATGCCTTCCACGTGGCGCGCCGGTTTGCTGGCCGGCAGCTTGTTCGGTCTGGAGTTTTTCTTCATTGCCGAAGGTCTGCAATTGACCAGCGCTGCGCATATGTCGGTCTTCCTTTACACCGCCCCTATCTTTACTGCCCTGGGTGTCAACTGGCTGTTGCCCAGTGAGCGCTTGCGCCCGTTGCAGTGGCTGGGGATCTTCCTCGCGTTCCTCGGCATCGTGTTTGCTTTCGCGGGCGGCGTGTCGTTGGCCGACATGGACCGTAACATGCTGCTGGGCGATGCCTGCGGGATTTTGGCCGGCATGGCCTGGGGTGCGACGACGGTGGTGGTGCCGGGCTCGCGACTGTCTGAAGCGCCGGTCACCCTGACGCTGTTTTACCAATTGATGGTCGGCTTTGTCGGGTTGTTGGTGATCGCGGCAGCCAGTGGCCAGATCAGCCACGTCAGCCTCAGCACCGTGGCGGTGGCCAGTGTGCTATTTCAAGGGCTGGTGGTGTCGTTTTTCAGCTATTTGGTGTGGTTCTGGATGCTCAAACGTTATCTGGCGTCCAACCTGGCGGTGTTCTCGTTCATGACCCCACTGTTTGGCGTGACCTTTGGCGTGCTGGTGCTCGACGAACCGCTGAGTTTCAATTTTGTCGTGGGTGCCATTCTGGTGCTGTTCGGTATCACATTCGTCAGTGCCGAGCAGTGGTTGCGTCGGCGTCTTGGCACGCTGCTGGGCCATTGACCGATGGCATCGCCGGCCGCGGAGTCGGTGGCTGCAACATGGCGTAATGCCTTCAGTGCAACTTGCTGCCCCTGCATGAGTCAGAGTGGGGCGAGATTAGCCTAAAGTTCATTGACTTCGGGCAAGCATTGCGTAGGACTTAGGACTATTATCTGTACGAAGCGACCAAAGATTGAAGGTCGCCGTTGTCACCCCAAGGGGGATCTATGAAAGACAAACTGCAAAGCTGGCTCCATGACGTGGGCGTAGCGCTGGGCCTGATTGAGCCGCCGCTGCAACCTGTGCCGATTCCTGTCGACGAACCGCGTCGCCGCCCGCAACGCCGCCGCTAAGCTCACGCCTGCGCTCGACGCAGGGGTTGGCTGTCTTGAAAAAAACGGGAGCGACCTCCGTTGTCGCACCCGCTGCCGTTGGTATTGAGCCAAACATATTCATTACCTTGCGTCGGATACTGGGGGCAGGGCGCCCGTAGGCTGACCCGTACGGAACCCACCCCGATAACGACCAGCCCGTAGCCGATCGGCGTCTTGGCATGCAGGCCCTCCTTGTAAAAAACACCCGCGCTGTAATAAAACCCAGGCTCATGTGGCTGATGGTGCATGAACCGCTGGCCTGTTTCCTGTAAAAAGCGCCGAGTAACGGCGCCCGCGATTCACCCGATCCGCGATCTGCTGAATGCACAGCGCTATCCATCCTGAAGAGTTTTTGCCCCATGTCCCGAGCCCAATGCCCTCGTTGCTTGCGCCCCCAATCCCACTGTCTGTGCGAACTGATCCCACAGCTGGACAGTCGCACCCGGGTCTTGCTGTTGCAGCACCCGAGCGAAGTCAACCATGCCCTCAACACGGCACGCCTGGCCGCGCTGGGGCTGAAAAACGCCGAACTGCGGGTCGGTGAAACATTTGACGATCTGGACGTGCTGCTCAACCCGCCGGGTTATCAGGCGCGGCTGTTATTTCCGGGGGACGATGCGCAGTTGATCGAAACGCCATCGTCTTCAGAGGACAGTCAGCCGTGGTTACTGGTGGTGCCGGACGGCACGTGGCGCAAGGCGCGCAAGCTGCTGCACCTCAACCCGCTGTTGGCGCAACTGCCGCGGGTGACGCTGGCGCCAGGGGCTGTGTCGCGGTATCGCTTGCGCAAGGCGCCGGGGCCAGGGGCGCTGTCCACGCTGGAAGCCATTGTGCAAACCCTGGACATTCTTGAAGCCCCCGACGCTTTCACGCCCCTGCTGCGCCCGTTTGAAGCATTGATCGAGGGGCAGATTGCCGCCATGGGGCACGACACCTTCCAGCGTAACCATGGGCAGACTTAATCAGGTGCGGTCGATGGCGAGGGCGTGTCAGGGCTTTTCGAGGGTTTTTTGCCGCAGGATATAAAGGCTGACCAGCACGGCGCTGAGCAGCATGAAACCGCGCGCCCAAGGCAGCGGCACCAGGTAGCACGACACGCCAATGCTCAACCACATCAAACCGATGGCATAGACTTTGCCTTTGAGCGGGATGCCGTTGCCGTCCAGGTAATCGCGTATCCACGGCCCCAGTCGCGGGTGATCCACCAGCCACTGATAAAAGCGCGGGGAGCTGCGGGCGAAACAGGCGGCGGCCAATAGCAGAAACGGCGTGGTGGGTAAAACGGGGAGGAAAATACCGATAACCCCCAGCGCTACACTCAGCCAGCCGATGGCTAACAGTGTGTAGCGCAGCAACCGGGGCCGGTTGCCGGGTAAGGGGTTAGTCACTGATCTCTCAGTGATGGCGAGGCTTGAGAATCGCCGGTTTTTCGTCAGGGGCCTGGCACAACAGGTACAGGGCGGTCAGCGCTTCGGGGATCTGAACGATCATGTCGTCCATCAGGTTTGCGTCCTTGGCGATGTCTTCGAACTCCGGTTGCTCGTCGAACAGGCCCGAACCCACCATGATCGGCAGCAGCATTTCGCTGACTTCCTCTTCAGCGGTTTCAAACCAGGCTTCTTCACGCATGAAGACGCCTTCCATGAAGCCGATGCACCAGCCGCGCAGCTCGGAATCGTCCGGATCATCGCCCAGGTCAAGGTCGCAGGGCAGCTCGAACTCTTCGTCCGACGCCAGTTGGCGGGCGATGTGAGCCTTGAGCAGAACCAGTGTGGTTTCGATTTCTTCGCGCTGGGCATCGTCTTTGTACTGCGGCGACTCGGAGAAAACGGCGTCGATCCACTCGCGCTCCGGGACTTCCTCGGCGCAAATGGAGAGGGCGGTCAGAAAGCCGTGGGTGGCCACGTAGTCCAGCGCCTCGTCATGCAGATCGTCAGCGTCGAGGAAGACTTGCAGGCGGGTTAGTTGCTCAGCGAAGGACATTAGGACTACCTAGAAAATATACGATGCCGAATTCTAGGCTTTCTTGAGCCCGCAGGCCAGCCGCAGGGCGCATTTGCCATCACTTCCCGGTGATCGGTCATGCAATCACAAGGCCCTGCGCAGTAGAGCGCTCGGGTATACTGCCGCATTTTGTGATGCCCTGCGCTGGATGCAGTGCGTCCCGCGCTGTGTGCCCGGGCCCTTGAACAGGCCCGAGGCCGCGCCGGACGCCCCGCGTGCGCAGGGGTGTTTCAGCGATTTCTGGAGTTTCTATGCTCGAACAGGCTCAACGCGTACTCAAAGACATCTTCGGCTACGACAGTTTCCGTGGCCGTCAGGGTGACATCATTGAGCGCGTGGCCAGTGGCGGCGACGCGTTGGTGCTGATGCCCACCGGCGGCGGCAAATCCTTGTGCTTCCAGGTCCCGGCCTTGTTGCGTGATGGTTTGGCGGTGGTGGTGTCACCCTTGATCGCCCTGATGGACGATCAGGTTGCCACCCTTGAAGAACTCGGTGTGGCAGCCGCGTCACTGAACTCGACGCTGAGCGCCGAGCAGCAGCGTGACCTGGCCAACCGCATCAAGCGTGGCGAAGTGAAAATGCTCTACCTGGCGCCCGAACGCCTGGTGCAGCCGCGCATGATGGCGTTTTTGCAGAGCCTTGATATCGCGCTGTTCGCCATCGACGAAGCCCATTGCGTGTCCCAGTGGGGCCATGACTTCCGCCCGGAATACCTGCAATTGGGCCAGTTGGCCGAGATGTTTCCCCAGGTGCCGCGCATCGCCCTGACCGCCACCGCCGACAAGCGTACCCGTGAAGAAATCGTCACCCGCCTGCACCTGCAAAACGCCGAGCGGTTTCTGTCGAGTTTTGACCGCCCGAACATCTTTTACCGCATCGTGCCCAAAGAGCAGCCGCGCAAGCAGTTGCTGGCATTTCTCTCCGAGCGGCGCAGTGATGCGGGCATTGTGTATTGCCTGTCGCGCAAAAAAGTGGATGAAGTCGCTCAGTTTCTCTGTGATCAGGGCTTCCCGGCACTGCCTTATCACGCCGGATTGCCCAGCGAAACCCGTGCAGCGAACCAGAAGCGCTTCCTGAACGAGGAAGGGCTGATCATGGTGGCGACCATCGCGTTCGGCATGGGCATCGACAAATCCAACGTACGTTTTGTCGCGCACCTGGATTTGCCCAAGTCCCTTGAGGCGTATTACCAGGAAACCGGCCGCGCCGGTCGTGACGGTTTGCCGGCCGATGCATGGATGGCTTATGGCCTGCAAGACGTGGTGATGCTCAAGCAAATGCTGCAAAACTCCGAGGGCGACGAGCGCCACAAGCGTCTTGAACATCACAAGCTCGATGCCATGCTCGCCCTGTGTGAAGAAACCCGCTGCCGCCGTCAGACACTGC
This sequence comes from Pseudomonas lundensis, assembly GCF_001042985.1. GTDB lineage: Bacteria > Pseudomonadota > Gammaproteobacteria > Pseudomonadales > Pseudomonadaceae > Aquipseudomonas > Aquipseudomonas lundensis. Next base: position 146,948 of record NZ_JYKY01000006.1, on the reverse strand, counting down.
TGGCCTATTTTGATGAAGACATGCCCCAACCTTGCGGGCATTGCGACAACTGTGTCGATGGCGTGCAAACCTGGGACGCCACCGAACCGGCGCGGCAGGCGTTGTCGGCGATTTATCGCACGGGGCAGCGTTACGGCACCGGTCATTTGATCGACGTGTTGCTGGGTCGCGACAATGAAAAGGTTCGCAGTTTCGGCCATCAGCATTTGTCCGTATTCGGCGTCGGCAAAGATCGCTCTGAAGGCGAGTGGCGCACCTTGTTCCGACAGCTGGTGGCCCGTGGTCTGGCTGACATTGATATCGAGGGCTACGGCGGGTTGCGCCTGAGCGACAGCTGCCGGCCGTTGCTGCGCGGGGAAGTGACCCTTGAACTGCGCCGCGAACTCAAGCCGCAAACCACGGTGCGCAGCAGTTCTGCCAGCCCGGCCAGTCAGCTGGTGCGTGGCGAAGAGCGCGAACAATGGGAAGCACTGCGGGCCTTGCGCCGCAAGCTGGCCGAAGAACACGGCGTGCCGCCTTACGTCATCTTCCCCGACTCAACCTTGCTGGAAATGCTGCGCAGCCAGCCCACCTCGTTGTCCGACATGGCCAAGGTCAGCGGCATTGGTGCGCGCAAGCTGGAGCGTTACGGCGAGGCGTTCCTTGAGGTGCTGGGCGGTCAGGCCGAAGCGCCGAAAGTGGTGGCCGATATTCGCCACGAGCTGATTAGTCTGGCGCGCGCAGGCATGACGCCGATGCAGATCGCCGGTCAGTTGCAGTGTTCTGAAAAGAATGTTTACACAATGCTGGCCGAAGCCATTGGCCGTCAGGAACTCTCGCTTGAGCAGGCGCTGGACCTGCCAGAAGCGCTCATGGAAGAAGTCCAGGACGCGTTCCTCGACGGTGAAGGTGAGCTGCCGAGCGTGGCCAGCATCGCTGAGCAATTCAAAGGCCGCGTGCCGGAAGGTGTGCTGTATTGCGTGCGCGCTGCCTTGCAATCGGAGTTTGAAATTTAAATCAAATCGCGATAGGTAACGTTTCAGTGACTTCAGGGTCTTGCCTATTGACAAGCTCCATGCTTAGCTGGCTAACAATTAGTTTCACTCTATTTCAGTCTAATCATTGAGTTTTTTATGCCTTTAACCGATCAACACCGTTTCGGTATGCAACTGGCCCAAATGTCTCGCGGTTGGCGTGCCGAATTGGATCGGCGCCTCGCGGGTCTGGGGTTGTCGCAGGCGCGCTGGCTGGTGCTGTTGCACCTGGCCCGTTTTGAAGGAGCGCCCACTCAGCGTGAATTGGCGCAAAGCGTTGGCGTTGAAGGCCCAACACTGGCGCGTTTGCTTGACAGTCTTGAAGCCCAAGGCCTGGTGCAGCGCCATGCGGTGATGGAAGACCGGCGGGCGAAAAAAATCGTTTTGAGTGAAACCGCACGGCCTTTGATCGGCCAGATTGAGGCCATTGCTTCGGCCCTGCGCCAGGAGTTGTTCGTCGGCATTAGCGAAGAAGAACAACGCATCTGCATGCGGGTGCACAAGCGCATCCTCGACAACCTCGAAAAAAACTGAGCAGTTGCCTTCCCTGCAGGGGCCGGCACCGTCTGCGCCAGCCCCCGCAATACAGACCTTAGAACGTCTGCCCCAGATTCAAATACAGCGCCTTCTGATCATCATCGTTAAAGCCATAGCTGAAGTTGAGCGGGCCCAGCGGTGTGTCGAATCCGATAAAGACGCTGGCTGCATTGATGTAACCGCTGTCGAATTCATTGTCGTTGTTCCAGGCGCGCCCGCGCTCCAGCGAGGCACCCGCGTACAAGGGGAAATCAAACGGCAAGTACGAGCGCGGCGTCAGGCGGCGGTAGTAGACGGCGCGCATCAGGCTGATGTTTTGCCCCGAGAGGGCGTCCTGACGAAACCCTGACAGTTGCCGTGCGCCGCCCAGCAGGAAGCTGGAAGTCACCACTTCAGCCTTGTCCAGCGTGCGGCCGTAGCGGCCACCCAGAATCCAGGTGTTGGGCCCGGCGCTCAGCGCTTTGTCCAGATGGAATTCCCACTGGCGGTAACGATCGTCCGAGCCCAGCGCCGGGTCGAACTGACGCACGCTCAGGCCAATGTCTTCGCCTTCATGGGGGAAGTACACGTTATCCAGCGAGTCAAATGAGTACTTAATGTCATAGAAGCCTTCGTTGAAGCTGGTGCTCGGCAGATCGCGTTCGCCAATTCTCACGTCCGCTTTACCCCATGCTTCACCAACGCCCAGACGGATCTCACCGCTGTTGCCGATTTGACGTCCCAAATTCAGGCCAAAACCGTAGCGTTCCAGTCGGTATTCGGCGATCGGGTCGTTGTCCAGAATGGCTTCGACGTTCTGTGACTGTGCATGCAGGTAGGGGGCGACAAAGTACCGCGAGCCGGCGTCCAGCGGTTGGTAGAACTCGCTGTAGAGCTCTTGCTGATCGCCGATCTGCACCCGGGTCAGCCATTCGGCGCCCAAGGTGTTGATGCCGTTTACCCGGTAACTGGCGCCGATGTTGAAGGCGCTGTCGCCGCGCATGTCGTCTGACAGGTTAAGCCCCAACCGCAGGTAGTCGGTGCCGCTGCGTTTGCCGCGCGCGCTGATGACCAGGGTTCGCTCTTTGCCCTTGTGCACCACGCGGTACTGCACTTGTTCGAAGTAATCCAGCCCGTACAGCGTGCCCATGTCCCGTTGCAAACGGCCCAGATCCAGCGGCTCACCCACAGGTTGGCGGATATAGTAGCGAATCACCGAGTCGCCAATTTTCGAATCGTTTTCGATCTTGATGGCGGTGATGACCGGGGTGCGCTCTTCAGGGGCACGCGCCGCATTGAGCTGGGCATCGGAAGGTTGGCGCAAACCGCTCATGCGGTTGGCCAGAACCTGGGTGGCGCGGTAGCCGGCGTCGATGATTTCCTGCGAGCGGCCAAAGTCCGTCACGCCATAACTGGCCAGCGCGGGCTGGATCAGGATGTCGTTCGGGGTCAAGGAGGCCAGTTGCACTTCGGAGTTGCTGCGGGTCATCAGCGTGATGGATTGATTGAGGATGTCGAATACCGTGTTCAGTTGCTTGCGGCCGCGTAATGGCGTGCCGATGTCGACCACGATCACAAGGTCAACCCCCATTTCGCGGGCGACATCCACCGGGATGTTGTCGACCATGCCTCCGTCCACCAGCAGTTGCCCGTTGATCTCGACCGGGGCGAACACGGCCGGGATCGACATGCTGGCGCGGATCACTTGCGGAAGATGGCCTTTGCGAAATACCACTTTCTCGCCGTTGACGATGTCAGTGGCGACGGCGCGAAACGGGATCGGCAGCTTGTCGAAATCGCGCACATCACTGCTATGTGCCAGCAGGCTTTCAAGCAGCAATGACAGGTTTTGCCCCTGAATCACACCGAGCGGCAGGCCCAGGCTGCCATCGTCACGGAAACTCAGTTTTTGCTTGACCAGAAAGTCGCGGTCATCCTGTTTGCGCCGGAATGGCACGTCCTCGCGCGCCGGTGCGTCGGACAGGGCCTCTTGCCAGTCGATGCCCAGAGCGAGCTTTTCCAGCTCTTCAATCTTGTAACCCGAGGCATAGAGCCCGCCGATCACAGCGCCCATGCTGGTGCCGGCGATGGCATCAATGTGGATACCTTGCTCCTCCAGCGCCTTGAGCACACCGACGTGGGCCAGGCCGCGTGCGGCGCCGCCCGAGAGCACGAGCCCGATTTTCGGCTGCGTTTTTTCGGCGGCAAACAGCATCAGTGGGCACAGGCAAAGCAGTAAACAACAGAGCAGGCGGCGCATCGTGAATCTCTGGGCAAGCGACAAAGGCGGCTATTATAGCGGCGCCTTTCTTTCCACGAGCTTTCGAAATCATGTCAGTCAACAAGCCGCACATTGTCATCACCTATTGCACCCAATGCCAATGGCTGCTGCGCGCCGCGTGGCTGGCCCAGGAGCTGCTCAGCACCTTTGCAGACGATCTGGGGCGTGTGGCGCTGGAACCCGGCACGGGTGGGGTATTTCGCATCACCTGTGACGGCGTGCAGATCTGGGAGCGCAAAGCCGACGGGGGCTTCCCGGAGGCCAAGGTACTCAAGCAGCGGGTGCGGGACCAGATTGACCCGCAACGCGACCTGGGGCACAACGACCGGGTTCAGTGAGCGGCGTCGAGTTTTACCTTGGCCGGGGCAGGGCTGCTGGCCAGGCGGCTGGACACCACAATCGCGATGATGATCAGCGCACCGCCCAGCAACATGCGCAGGGTCGGGGTTTCGTGGAACAACAGCCACGCCAGCGTGATGCCATACACCGGCTCTAACGCGAACACCACTGCTGCCGTGCGGGCCTTGATCACCGCGAGGCTGGCCACGAACAGGCTGTGGGCAACGCCGGTGCACAGCACGCCGAGCAGCCCGATCCACAGCCAGTCGAGCGGGCGAACGGCGCTCAGTTGCGGCGCGGCAAACGGCAGCAGGCACAGGGCAACCACAGCGTTCTGCCACATGGCCGCCTGCACGGCGGGGACGCGCCCGGCATTGGCGCGGTTGTTGAGGGACAACAATGAAAACGTCAGGCCGGAGGCGATGGCCCACAGCAGGCCTTCTGTGGCCTGACTGGCCAGGTCAAAACTGGGGGTGACCAGAATCAGCCCGACGCTGACCAACATCACCAGCACCCCTTCGTTGAAGCGAATGCGCTCGCGAAAAATCAACCCTTCGAGCAACACGGTAAAGGCCGGAAAACTGGCAAAGCCCAGCGTGGCAATGGCAACCCCGGCCACTTTGACCGCGACGAAAAAACTCACCCAGTGTGCCGCCAGCAGCCCTCCGCTGATCAGCAGGCTGCGGGCGTCTTTGAGCGTCAGTGAATACCAGCGCGTACGTCTGGACAGGGCGGCAAAGCCGGCGAGGGCGATGACTGCAAAGCCGGCGCGTCCCAGCACAATCACAGCGGCCGAAGCCGCCGCGAGTTTGCCGAATACGCCGGTCAGGCCAAACATCAACGCGCCGATATGCAAGGCGCCCAGGGCAGTACGCGGAGTCATCACAGTCCTTGAGTGGTATGAGGCATGGCGTGCAGTCTAGAGCGTCGGGCGAGCCGTTGTCTGTCGCCAAACGGCGATCAATTGTCGTCAGGCTCGCGGCGCAATGCGCGGGGGGATGCGCCGAACTCGCGCAGCATGGCAGCCGCAAAGGCGCTTTGTGAACCGTAACCGACGCGGCTGGCCACGTCACCCACTGCCAGCGAGGTCTGGCGCAACAGGTGCAACGCGTGGCGCAGACGGCGCTGGCGTACATATTCCATGGGCGTTTGCCCGCATTCGCTGATAAAGCGACTGTGCAAGCGGGCGCACGACAAATCTGCCACCTGCGCCAGATCCGCCACTTGTAACGGGTAAGCCGCATGCTGGTCGATGTAGGCATCAAGCCTGGCAAAAGGCAGGTGTGCACGGGGGCTCTGCGCGGGCGTGTTCAAACTGGCGAGCAACAGGATCGCCCCTTGCCGGGCGATCAACGGGTCCGCGACCGGGCTGGCGGCGAGCCACTGCACCAATTGCTCCTGGCGCGGGTCGAGGGTGTGTTGGCCCGCGGTGCCCAGCAGCCGTCGGCTGGCCTCGGCGTGGCTGCCCAGCGTGTCTTTCAGCCATTGCTCATCAGGCACATCCAGCACCAGGCAGCGACTGCCGTGTGCGCTGTCGCACGCATGGTGAGCACCGGCAGGGATCACCATGACGTGCTGCTGGCGTAACAGGCTGGCGCGGCCCTCGATTTCAACATCGAGGGCGCCGGACACATTGATCATCACTTGCGCATGGTCATGGACGTGAGCAATCACCTCTTCACGGTAGTGGCGCAGCGAAAGAATGTGCCCCATGCAGACCTCTGATCAATGCCGCCAGAAGGCCGGGATGCACAACACGAACACGGTAATGATCTCCAGTCGACCCAGCAGCATGCCCAGCGACAAGATCCACTTGGCCGCATCGGGCAGGCTGGCGAAGTTGCCGGACGGGCCAATGGTTTCGCCCAGCCCCGGCCCCACGCCGGACACCGTGCTGGCTGCGCCGGTCAAGGCGGTCATCCAGTCCAGCCCCAGCAGCGACAGCGCCAGTGCAATGACGCAGATGGTGATGGCAAAAAAGAACGAAAACGTCAGAATCGAGCGCACGATTTCTTCGTCGAGCCGATGGCCGTTGTATTTCTGTTTGATGACGGCGCGCGGGTGAATCAACTGATTAAGGTTGGCCTTGAGCAGGATGTACGCGACCTGAAAGCGGAAGATCTTGATGCCGCCCGCTGTCGAGCCGGAACAGCCGCCGATGAAGCCCAGATAGAAAAACAGCATCAGGGAGAAGTTGCCCCACAGGCTGTAGTCGCCCAGCGCAAAACCGGTGGTCGTGACCACTGACGTCACGTTCAGCGCCACGTGACGGAACGCTTCCCACCACGGCATGTGGGTGGTCCACCACAGCCACGCACTGAGCACCAGCCACGTCACCACCAACAGGCCGAGCAGGCCTTGCACTTGCTGATCCTTGATCAATGCCTTGCGGTGACCGCGCAGTGTGGCGACATAGAGCGTAAACGGCAGGCTGCCCATGATCATGACGCCGATGGCCACCCAGTGCACCGCTGGTTGCGACCACTTGGCCAGCGACTGATCGGAGGTCGAGAACCCGCCGGTGGAAATGGCGGACATGGCATGGTTGATCGCATCGAACACGCTCATCCCGGCCCACCAGAATGCGAGGCTGCCGATGATTGTAATGCCGACGTAGGTCGCCACAATCAGGCGCGCCACCATGTGGGAACGCGGCATGACTTTTTCGGAGCGGTCCGAGGATTCGGTCTGGAACAGGCGCATGCCACCGATGCGCAGCAACGGCAAGATCGCCACCGCCATGCCGATAAACCCGATGCCGCCGAGCCAGTGCAGCATGGAACGCCACATCAGAATGCCGGGTGACAGGGTGTCCAGGCCGCTCAGGACAGTGGAGCCGGTGGCGGTGATGCCGGACATGCTTTCGAAGAACGAGTCGGTGTAACTGATGTGCTGGGTGAGCAAAAACGGCAGCGCGGCAAAGATGCACACGATGACCCAACTCGACACCGTCAGCAGGTACATGTCACGCGGGCGCAGGTGCACTTGCTCGGGACGGCCCGGTAGTACCAGCGCAAGACCGGCGACGAAGGTAATCAGGCTGGCCCACAGAAAGGACGGCAGATCGCCCAGATGGTCATAAATGACCAGGGTGAGCATGGGCACGGCCATGCTGATTGCCAACGTAATCAGGAAGATGCCGATTACAAAACCGATGATGCGTAGAGTCGGCAACGCCATGAAGTCAGCTCGGGCATGAAAGAGGGGCGCCATTCTACCTGTGGGTCTGGCTATGTAAACCGCCAGACGTTGAGGAGATACCGTTAGAATAGCCGCACATTTTCTTCAGGAGGTGGCCAATGGAGGCTCTCGACGCTTTGCTCAATCGTGTTTCTGCCCCGCGCCTGGTTGAACCGGCGCCCACGGCCGAGCAACGTGACGTACTGTTTGCGGCCGCCCTGCGCGCGCCGGATCATGGGCAATTGCGCCCTTATCGGTTTTTGAGCATCGAAGGCCAGGCGCGCAACCGTTTGGGTGAGGTTCTGGCGCAGGCCGTGCAGGCCCAGGGTGGCGAAGTGACCGAGGCTGCGCTGGATAAAGCACGTGCCATGCCGCTGCGCGCGCCGTTGGTGGTGGTGGTGATTGCACGCTTGCAGGATCACTTCAAAGTGCCCAAAACCGAGCAGTTGATTACCGCTGGCTGCGCGGCGCACGCCATTGAGCTGGCGGCCTATGCCCAAGGCATTGGCGCTGTGTGGCGCACGGGCGAGTTGTCCCATGCCCCGTTGGTCACCGCCGCGTTGGGCTTGCAAGCAGGCGAAGAAATTATCGCGTTCCTGTACCTCGGCACACCGCTCAAAGAAATGCGCGATGCGCCCAAGGTCGATACGGCCGAGTATGTCCAGGTGTGGTCAGCTGCCAACTGATCGCCAGCCCCCTCGCTGAGGGGGCGGCGCAGGGCTGCGTCACAGGTTGCCGTCGGGGACGAGCGGCAACTCCAGCGTGGCAATAAACCCGCCTTCTGGATGGTTGGCCACCATCAGTCTTCCGCCATGCCGTTCGGCGGCGCGCCGGGCGATGGCCAGTCCAAGGCCATGGCCGGCGGCCGCCTGACCGGGCGCGCGAAAGAACGGCTCGCCCAGTTGAGCCAGGTGCTCGGTTGCCACTCCAGGGCCGTGATCGCGCACGCTCACGTTGATGTGTTCCCCTTCCCGATACGCCCTCAACTCAATCGGCTGGCCCGGCGGGTTGAAGCGTTGCGCGTTACGCAGCAGGTTATCCACCGCGCGCTCAATCATGGTGGGCCAGCCTGTCAGGCTCAGCCCCGGCTCTGCCGCCACCTCAACCCGTTGCTCCGGTGCGCTCAGCGCCGCGTCTTTTTGCAGGTTATGCAGCAAGGGGTTGAGGTCAACGTGCTCGGCACTGGCCTGATCGGCGTCGACCCGGGCCAGCGTCAGGATTTCACTGATCAGGGACTCCAGCCGGTCACATTCACGGGTCAGGCGTGGCCATAGCTTTTCGCGTTCTTCGGGGCCCGCGCGTTCAGCCAGCGCCAATGCGATGCGCAGGCGCGCCAAGGGTGAACGCAGCTCGTGGGACACGTCGCGCAGCAGTTGACGCTGGCTGCTGATCAAACTTTGCAGGCGCGCGCCCATGCGGTTGAAGTCGGTGGCCAGTACGCCAAACTCGTCGCGCCGCGAAGCCAGTCGCGCCAGGCTGTTCTGCTGGTAGGTGGTTTGCCCCAAGTCATGCACGGCCACGCGCAGGCGGCTGAGCGGTCGGGTGATGGACAGGGTCACCAGCAGGCTGAAGAGGGTCAGCACCACCAGCGCAATGCCCAGCGCACTCAGCGGCCAGATCAGGCTTTGACGGTGCCAGGCGTCCAGTTCGGGGTGCGGTATGCGGTAAATCAGCAGGTACGTGTCGGCCGTTTGCGGGCTGGTGTATTCGACGGTCAGGCGACGCCATGGCAGCGGGTCTTCGCCCGGATGCTGGCGAGCCTCCCAGGCAGCCGCCCGGCGCGGGAAGGTGCCGCGCACCACGGGGTCGCCGCTTTCGTTCAGCACCTGCACGTCAATGTGATAGCGGCGCTTGCGCCGCTCAAGAAATTGTTGGGCAGCGTCTGCGCCCTGGGTTTCATAGCGCTGGGTCCATTCCTGGGCCAGATTTGAAATGCCGGGGTGACGGCTCAAAATCCACGCGTCCTGGTTGAGCATATGCCCCAGCAACAGTGACAGCCCGGCGACCAAGGCTATCGCCAGCCAAAAGCTGGCTAAAATGCGCCAAAACAGTGATCGCACGGTAGGTCCTCATCGTGACGTGAGTGAAACGCGCAAAGCCCAACGGCTGGGGGGCCGTTGGGCTTGGCAAGTGCGCGGATTATTGCGCTTTTTGGTCTTTCTGTGCTTTCCAGTCTTTGAACTCTTTCCACTCAGCCTTGCGTTCGGCGCGCTGCTTTTGCATCTCGTCGAAGCGTTTTTGCTGTTCTGGCTTGAGCAGGGCACGAATGTCTTTCTGGGTTTTTTCGTGCTTGGCTGCGATTTCGTCTTTCAGCGCTTTTTGATCAGCGGCTGGCAGTTTTTCCAGGTGTTTGTCGACCAACTGTTTGCGTTCGTGCATTTGCTCGCCCATCAGTTTGCCGATTTGCTGGCGCTGTTCGCGGGTCAAGTCCAGTTGGCTGTAAGGTGCGTCGCCGCGACCATGGTGTTCACCGCCGTGACGTGGCCCCATTGGGCCTTCGCCACCGGGCATGGCCATTGCGACGGTTGGCAGTGCTGCAGCAAACATCAAAGCAATAAGCGTCTTACGCATGGTGTGTCTCCTTTTAGTACGTTCCGGTGAATCCGGATGCGCTCAGTTTAGGGAGATCAAGGTCAAGCGCTGTCAGCCAAGCGTAAAGCTTGAGTAAAGAGGGGGTTGCGTCGGGTTTACACAGGCGCGTCAAGCGCTATAGAAATACCCGCGGCTGCGCAGCGCCACAATGCGCGGGCGTCCGTCGGGGTGCGGGCCGATCTTCTTGCGCAGGTTGCTGACATGCATGTCCAGGCTGCGGTCATACAGCGTCAGTTTGCGGCCCAGCGCCAGTTGCGCCAGTTCCTGCTTGTCCAGCGGCTCACCCGGTTGGCGCAACAGGGCTTCGAGGATGCGGCTTTCGGAGACGGTCAGGGTGATGTCATGGTGATTGATGGTGACCACGCCGCGCATCGGGCTGAAGCACAGGTCGCCCAGCTCCATCTGGCTCGACGCGGGCGCCGGGTGGCTGCGGCGCAGCACGGCACGCAGGCGGGCGGTCAGTTCCCGTGGGTCGCACGGCTTGGCCAGGTAGTCATCGGCCCCCAGTTCCAGCCCCAGAATGCGGTCCAGCGGCTCGCCTCGCGCCGAAAGCATCAGCACCGGCAAGTCGGGGTGGTCGTTGCGCAATTGTTTGAGCAGCTCCAGGCCGCTGCCGTCGGGCAGCATGACATCCAGGACCACGGCGTCAGGGCTTGATTCGCTCAACGCCTTGCGTGCGCTCAAGCCATCGTGACAGGCGCGCACGTGAAAACCTTCCTGGCTCAACCAACTGGTCAGGAGTTCACACAACTCCTGGTCATCATCTATCAGTAACAGGTCGCTCATGACTCACTCTATTTATAGCCATTGCCGACGCTGTTTACGTCCGCCGCCGGCGAAGATACCGCAGAGTAGGGCCAATAGGGCAACTGCGCCACCAATCACAAACCACTGTTGCGAATCAGTCAGCAGTTTAAAACCGGGGTTGGAGGCGGTTTTGTCGAGCTGCTGCCTGAGCTGCTGGTTTTCCTTGCGCAGTTGCGCCAGTTGGCTGCTTTCACGTGAGGCGTCGGCATTTTTCAGGGCCTGACTCAGCTCGCCGCGCAGGCGTTCACTGTCGTCCAGGCGCTGTTGCAAGTCAGTGATGCGCGCGCCAGCACTCAATGAGAGCGGCACGGAATTATCGGGGGCGGGAGCGTCTTCAGCTTGGGCGAGGTGGCCCAGCGAGAACATGATCAACAGCACACACAGCAAACCTTGGCGCATCGCAACTCCTCATTCCTGACGGGATTCGGAGAGGTTGTCGGCCGTTGATCGGGAATAATGAGGCCAGAAACATGCAGCGAGCCGCGAAGGCGGCTTCGCTGCATATCAGGTTTAAGGCAGGACTTGCTTGAACGGTTTAACGATCACATGGGCGTACACGCCCGCTGCGATGTACGGATCGGCGTCGGCCCACGCCTGCGCGGCGCTCAGCGAGTCGAACTCGGCGACAATCAGGCTGCCGCTGAAGCCGGCCGCGCCCGGATCATTGCTGTCGATGGCCGGGTGCGGGCCCGCCAGGACCACGCGGCCTTCATTTTTGAGTTGCTGCAAGCGCTCAAGGTGCGCCGGGCGAGCCGCCAGACGTGCTTCAAGGGAGTTGGCGACATCAGTGGCAATGATTGCGTAGAGCATGTCAATCCTCGGTTTTGGAGGTTGGAGTGTCGGAATCATGCAGGTGGCGCGACAGGTAAATGCCCTGACCTACCAGGAACAGCACGGTCAGGCCGAGGCTGCCGAAGACTTTGAAGTCGACCCAGATGCTTTGAAAGGTGAACGCCACGAACAGGTTGGCGGCCCCGCAGAACACAAAGAAGGCGATCCACGCCAGGTTCAGGCGCGTCCACACCGCATCCGGCAGGGTCAGGGCGTGGCCCATGACGCGTTTGATCAGCAGGGTGTTGCCAATAAAGTGGCTACCGGCAAACACCAGGGCAAACAGCCAGTTCACCACGGGCGCTTTCCATTTGAGGAAGGTCTCGCTGTGGAACGCCAGCGTCAGGCTGCCGAATACCAGGCAGGCAATCAGCGTCAGCCATTGGCTTTTTTCGAGTTTGCGTTGTTTGAAAAACAGAATGCCGTACACCACCACAGAGCTGGCGATCAGCATGGCGGTCGCGCTGAAAATGCCGCCGAAAGTCAGACTATGGCCGGCGATCTCGACGATGCGGGGTTCGATTTTGTAGACGATGAAAAACAGGAGCAGCGGGATGAAGTCGATGAATTGTTTCACAGTGGCAGCCAGAAGCAGGATGTGGCGGCATAATAACAAACATCAATGACAGCGAAAGCGTCAGCTAGAGGTTATTAAATTCCCGTGAAAATTGACTTGCATTGCCATAGCACAGCGTCGGACGGCGCTTTGGCGCCTGCGGTTCTGGTGGCGCGTGCGTACGAGAAAGGTGTGCGAGTCCTGGCCCTGACCGATCACGACACACTTGAGGGCCTTGATGAGGCCCGCACAGCGGCTCAGGCGCTGAACATGCAGCTGGTAAACGGCGTTGAACTGTCCTGCACCTGGGGCGGCGCCACGATTCATGTTTTGGGTTACGGTTTTGACGTGCAGGCCCCGGCGCTGGTGCAGGCCATTGCGGCGCTCCATGAGGGTCGTTGGCTGCGCGCCGAAGAGATCAGCCGCAAGCTGGCCCTTAAAGGCATGCCCGGTGCCCTCGAAGGCGCCCGCGCCATTCAGGCGGCGCTGGGTGACAGCGGTAATGCCCCGGCACGTCCGCATTTCGCTGATTTTCTGGTGGGCGCCGGTTACGTCAAGGACCGCGCCGAAGCGTTTCGCAAATGGCTGGGCGCCGGCAAGTTGGGCGACGTCAAGCAGCATTGGCCGACCCTGGAAGAGACCGTGGGCACCTTGCGGGCAGCCGGGGCCTGGGTCAGCCTGGCGCACCCCTCGCACTACGATTTCACCCGCAGCAAGCGTCGGCGTCTGATTGGCGACTATATTCAAGCGGGAGGTCACGCCATCGAGGTGGTCAATGGCTATCAACCCGCTGATCAAGTGGGCAGCCTGGCGATTCTGGCCCGTGAGTTCGGTTTGCTGGTGACGGCCGGCAGCGATTTTCATGGCCCGGGAGGCTGGTCTGAGATCGGCGAATACCGCCCGCTACCGGACGACCTGCCGCCTTTGTGGTCCCGTTTCAAACTGGACCCGCCCACAGCCAACGTCTGAACAGGTACACAACGTGAGTCAATTTTTCCAGATTCATCCGGAGAATCCTCAGCCGCGTCTGATCAAACAGGCGGTCGAGATCATTAAAAAAGGCGGTGTGGTGATTTACCCCACCGACTCGTCCTACGCGGTCGGTTGCCAGATGGGCGACAAGCATGCGATCGAACGCATCAAGCGCCTGCGTAATCTGGACGACAAGCACAACTTCACTTTGATGTGCAGCGACCTGTCCCAACTGGGCCTGTTCGCCAAGGTCGATACCGGCACGTTCCGCTTGCTCAAGGCCCATACGCCGGGGCCGTACACCTTCATTCTCAACGCCACCCGTGAGGTGCCGCGCCTGCTGCTGCACCCCAAGCGGCGTACCATCGGCATGCGTGTGCCCAGCCATCCGCTGGCCCTGGCCCTGCTGGCTGAACTGGACGAGCCGTTGATGAGTGTGACGTTGATTCTGCCGGGTGAAACCGAGCCGATGGAAGACCCGTACGAAATCCGCGATGCACTGGAAAAACAGGTCGACCTGATCATTGATGGCGGTTTCGGTGGGCACAAAGCCAGTACCGTGATCAGCCTGGTGGATGACGAGCCGCAGGTGGTACGGGTCGGCTGTGGTGATCCGACGCCCTTTATGGTCGAGGCCTGATGTCTGACGTTGAAGTGATTGAACCGGTTGACCCGCAAGCCGATGCGCAGCAAGAGCTGCCGTTCGCCATGGTCTACGGCCAGGCCGTCATTGAAATGCCGCAAGACCTGTACATCCCTCCGGATGCGCTGGAGGTGTTTCTTGACGCGTTCGAAGGCCCGCTCGACTTGCTGCTGTACCTGATCCGCAAACAGAACATCGACATCCTCGACATCCCGGTGGCGGAAATCACTCGCCAGTACATGGGCTATGTCGAGCTGATGAAGACCGTGCGCCTGGAGTTGGCCGCCGAGTACCTGGTGATGGCAGCCATGCTGGCCGAAATCAAGTCGCGCATGCTGCTGCCGCGTTCGGCCGAGGTGGAAGAGGACGAGGGCGATCCGCGTGCCGAACTGATTCGTCGCTTGCAGCAGTACGAGCGTTTCAAAGCCGCGGCCGAAGGCATTGATGGCCTTGAGCGGGTAGGGCGCGACGTGTTTGTGCCCAAGCTTGACGCCCCCCAGGCCCGGGCGCGCAAGCTGGTGCCGGACGTGGCGCTTGAAGAGTTGTTGATGTCGATGGCCGAGGTGCTACGCCGCACCGACATGTTTGAAAGCCATCAGGTCAGCCGCGAGGCCCTGTCCACCCGCGAGCGCATGAGCGATGTACTGGAACGCCTGAAGGGCGGTGGCTTTGTGCCCTTTGTCGAGCTGTTCACGGCAGAGGAAGGGCGTTTGGGGGTGGTGGTGACGTTTATGGCCATCCTGGAGCTGGTCAAGGAATCCTTGATCGAGTTGGTGCAAAACGAGCCCTACGCGGCGATCCATGTGCGGGCGCGAGCCGAATAAAGAGCTGAAACCATGAATTTGACTGATCCCCGCGAGCTGGCCCCGTTGCTGGAGGCGTTTCTGTTGGCCTCGGGCAAGCCGCAAAGCCTTGAGCGTTTGTTTGAGCTGTTTGAAGAAGGCGAGCGCCCGGAACCGCCGGTGTTCAAAAAAGCGCTGGAACTGCTGCGTAAATCCTGCGACGGCCGGTCTTTTGAACTCAAAGAGGTGGCGTCCGGTTACCGCCTGCAAATCCGCGACACGTTTTCGCCTTGGGTCGGGCGATTGTGGGAAGAGCGGCCGCAGCGTTACTCCCGCGCCATGCTCGAAACCATGGCGCTGATTGCCTATCGCCAACCGATCACCCGTGGCGAGATCGAGGACGTGCGGGGCGTAGCGGTCAATAGCCACATCGTCAAAACCCTGCTCGAGCGCGAGTGGATTCGCGTGGTGGGTTATCGCGAAGTGCCGGGCCGTCCTGCGATGTTTGCCACCACCAAGGCATTTCTCGACCACTTCAACTTGAAAAACCTCGACGACCTGCCGCCGCTGGCCGAATTGCGCGAGCTGGAGCCCGACCCGATTCTCGATTTCGACGATGCGCCTGTGCCCGAGCACATTCAGGCATTGGCGGACGAAAGTGCCGAGCCCGAGGAGCCGAAGGACGAAACCAGCTTCCGCACCTTGCTGACGGAACTGGACTCCATGGAGGAAGGTCTGAAAATCGACTTTGACGACTTGCTGCGTGAGGACCTGGCCAAAGAGGCGTTCACGCCTGACGGTGCGGTTGAGCCTCAAGCCGCACCCGTCCTGCAGCCAAGCGATGCCGAGCAGGCGCGCAGCCAGTTGCTGGCGGCGGTGGCGGCGCTGGAGTTGCCGCCCGCGCTGAGCGACGAAGAGGCCGAAGCGAGGGCGCTGGCCGAAGCCATTGAGCAGGAGCGTCTCGAGCGCGAAGAGTGATCCGGCCTCGCGCCCGCACGTTCTCACCGACAACACGTAACGGGAGCACAGCTGATGAGTTCAATCAAAGATCCCTGCATCGGCGTCTGCAAGTTCTGCGAGGACGTCTGTATCGGTTGCGGACGCACCCAGCGTGAAATCAAGGCCTGGAAAAAGCTCGACAAAGACGAAAAGCGAGCCGTGCTGGCGCAAGCCGACCTGCGTTTGCTCACGCTTGACGCCACCGGCCGGCGGAAAAAGAAATAGACCGGGCAGAACAGGCCCGGCCTTTGATGCGAAATACGCAAGATCAGCGTATGATTCGCGACCCTTTGGCGCGCAGTCGTGTGCCAAGGCCCATTTTCAACACTTCAGGCGCCCGCCTGAATTGACACACCGGGAGGTGCCCAGATGAGTGATTTAACCCCTAAAGACGACCAGGAAATTGGCCCAGCAGGCGAGAAACTGCAAAAAGTCCTCGCCCGTATTGGCGTCGGCTCGCGCCGCGACGTAGAGGCCTGGATCAGCCAGGGCCGGATCAAGGTCAATGGCAAGGATGCAACGCTGGGTTTGCGCGTTGACCTGCATGACGCCATTTCCATCGATGGCAAAGTGATCAAGCGCGAAGAGGCCGCCGAATCGGTGCGCCGCGTGATCATGTACAACAAGCCCGATGGCGAGATCTGCACCCGTGACGACCCGGAAGGCCGTCCAACCGTGTTCGACAAGCTGCCGCGCCCTAAAGAAGGCCGCTGGATCAACATCGGCCGTCTCGACATCAACACCACCGGCTTGCTGATGTTCACCACTGACGGTGAGCTGGCCAACCGCCTGATGCACCCGTCCTACGAAATGGACCGTGAATACGCGGTACGTGTGCGTGGTGAAGTGGATGACGAGATGATCGAGCGCCTCAAGGCGGGCGTGGTGCTGGAAGACGGCCCGGCGCGTTTTACCGACATCAAGCAGGCACCGGGTGGCGAAGGTTTCAACCACTGGTACCACTGCGTGGTGATGGAAGGCCGTAACCGTGAAGTGCGTCGTCTGTGGGAATCCCAGGGGCTGGTGGTCAGCCGCCTGAAGCGCGTGCGTTTCGGTCCGGTATTCCTGAACTCGGACTTGCCGATGGGTCGCTGGCGTGAAATGAGTCAGTATGAGGTGGATATCCTCAGTGCTGAAGTCGGCCTCACCCCGGTGGCCATGCCTGAGATGAACGCCAAGAGCAAAGACAAGCTTGAGCGTATGCAGCGCAAGTCGTCGCGTCCTGTGGCACGCGCTGATCGTGTTGCCCGTACCTTGCGCCCTGCCAACGGTGAGCCTGCTGCCCCGCGTCCTGCGCGTCAGCCGCACATTGAAGGCGAGCGTCCGGGTCGCCCGGCCCGTGACGAGGCCGCGCGTCCTGCACGCAAGCCTGCCGGTCGCACGGACCGTGTGCCGGCCGGGCGCGGTGCGCCGGTTGCCGAGCGCCCGAGCGAAGTGAACAAGCGCCCGACCAAGCCGTCCCGTCAGGGACCAAAGCTGGTTGACGATGCGCCGTCCGGCAAGCGTCGTGGCGCACCCGCAGGTTCCGGTCAGCGACCTGGCTTCGGTCGTCGCAAGCCGCAATAAGCGTTTAACGCCGTTAAAAAAACGCCAACCTTCGGGTTGGCGTTTTTTTTTGCCTGCACACGTCGTTCCGTGGGGGCACTGTGGTCGCGGCGTTGAAGCGCCCACGCAACGCCCGGTTAATCATTGAAAATCAATGAATTAGGCCTGCGGCAATCGGTCGCTGAGCACCGCAGGGCGTTTAGGGTGGCAAAAAAACGTTACAAAGCGTCAAGTAAACGTGACGTTCTGCGCCGTTTATCGCCCTCGGCCGTGAATTATTCGGTTTGTGTATAGAAAATGTTCCGCGTTTTACAGATTTGTGACGTTTGAGGCGGCATCTGCGGCTTGTTTCGTGTTGCAAGCGGCGGTGTGATGGGATCTTGCCTTCGAGCAGGTGTACAATGCGCGGCGTTTTACCTGTGACTCAATTGCGTACCCGCGCATTTTGCGCTGCTCGGCGATGTGCTGATTGGCCAAAACCTCAAGGCAAACCCGCCTTGTAAACTCCGCAATGCCATAAGCATTGCGGGTTCGATTCCGTCACAGATAAAAACAAACAGGTGACGCATGACTCGTGAAACAACCTTGGATTCCTGGCGCCTGCGCTGGGGTTTGATTTGTGTTGTAGACCCTTCGATCACTGCCGGTGCTCAAGCGAAAACGCACTGAACGACATCAAACCTTGTGTGGGACCCTTTTCAATGAGTGGACAAACCTCGCATTCGGGCGAGCTTAAACGCGGCCTGAAAAATCGTCATATCCAACTGATCGCCCTCGGTGGCGCGATTGGTACAGGCCTGTTCCTCGGTTCGGCCGGGGTCCTGAAATCGGCGGGCCCGTCGATGATTCTGGGCTATGCGATCTGCGGCTTTATTGCCTTTATGATCATGCGCCAACTGGGCGAAATGATCGTCGAAGAGCCGGTAGCCGGTTCTTTCAGCCACTTTGCACACAAATACTGGGGCGGTTTCGCCGGCTTCATGTCGGGCTGGAACTGCTGGGTGCTGTACATCCTGGTGGGCATGTCGGAGCTGACCGCGGTCGGTAAATACGTGCACTACTGGTGGCCCGAGATCCCGACCTGGGCCTCGGCGGCAGCGTTTTTCGTGTTGATCAACGTCATCAACCTGACCAACGTCAAAGTCTTTGGCGAGGCTGAATTCTGGTTCGCCATCATCAAGGTCGTGGCCATTGTCGGCATGATCGCGCTGGGCAGCTATTTGCTGGTCAGTGGCAGCGGCGGCCCGCAAGCGTCGGTCAGCAACCTGTGGGAACACGGTGGTTTCTTCCCCAATGGCACCACCGGTCTGGTGATGGCCATGGCGTTCATCATGTTCTCTTTCGGCGGGCTCGAAATGCTCGGTTTCACCGCCGCTGAAGCCGACAAGCCGCGCACCGTGATCCCTAAAGCGATCAATCAGGTGATTTACCGCATCCTGATTTTCTACATCGGTGCCCTGGTGGTGCTGTTGTCCCTGACGCCGTGGGATTCGCTGCTTGAAACCCTGAACGCCGGTGGCGACAGCTACAGCAGCAGCCCGTTCGTGCAAGTGTTCTCGATGCTGGGCAGCAACACCGCGGCACACATCCTCAACTTTGTGGTCTTGACCGCAGCGTTGTCGGTGTACAACAGCGGCACGTACTGCAACAGCCGCATGCTATTGGGTATGGCCCAGCAAGGTGACGCGCCAAAAGTACTGTCCAAAATCGACAAGCGTGGCGTGCCGGTGAACTCGATTCTGGCGTCGGCGGCGGTCACGGTTATCGCGGTGCTGCTCAACTACCTGATGCCCCACGACGCCCTGGAACTGCTGATGTCGCTGGTGGTTGCCACCCTGGTGATTAACTGGGCGATGATCAGCTTCTCCCACGTCAAGTTCCGTCAGCACATGAACAAAACGGCGCAAACCCCGTTGTTCAAGGCCCTGTGGTACCCCTACGGCAACTATGTTTGCCTGGCGTTCGTGGCGTTCATTTTGGTCATCATGCTGATGATTCCCGGCATCCGCGTGTCGGTTTACGCGATCCCGGTGTGGGTGATCTTCATGTGGGTCTGCTACCTGATCAAGAGCAAGCGCGAGGTAAACGCCTCGGCAGCCGCTTACAGTTCAGCCAAATAAGCTGAGCGGTTGGTCACGACAAACCCGGCCATTGCGCCGGGTTTGTCGTTTGTGGGGTATCCTGCACGCCCTGATCAAGGACCCTTTTTAATGCTGGTCATCTCCAACAACGTCCACATCCCCGACGCCGAGATCGAACTCACGGCCATCCGCGCCCAAGGGGCGGGCGGGCAGAACGTCAACAAAGTTTCAAGCGCCATGCACCTGCGCTTCGACATCCCCAACTCGTCCTTGCCGCCGTTCTACAAAGAGCGGTTGCTGGCGCTGCGTGACAGTCGGATTACCGGCGATGGCGTGTTGATTATCAAGGCGCAGCAATACCGCACCCAGGAGCAAAACCGCGCCGATGCCCTTGAACGGTTGCTTGAGCTGATCGTCAGTGCGACCAAGGTTGAGAAAAAGCGTCGCCCGACCAAGCCGACGTTGGGGTCAAAAACCCGTCGGCTGGAGTCCAAGAGCAAGCGCGGCAACCTAAAGGCGGGGCGCGGCAAAGTGGATTTCTAGGTGCCGCGCGTCAGCGACTGCGTGCCTGCCGGTACAAATACAGGCTGAGCATCAGCCCGCTGAACGCTGCCAGCGCGGCAAACAGGAAGATGGACGCAAAGCCGAAACCGGCCGCTACCGCGCCCACCAGCGGTCCGGTAATGCCCAGTGACAAGTCGATGAACAGCGAATAAGCCCCGACGGCCGCACCGCGACTGGAAGCAGGCACCAGGTTCACCGCTTCGACGCCCAAGGCCGGGAACACCAGCGAAAAGCCAAACCCGCTCAGCGCCGCGCCAGCCAGTGCCAGTTGTGGATTTGGCGCCAGCCACAGCAGCAGCAAGCCCACGGTTTCGACGCTCAGGCAGGCGATCGCTACTCGAAAGCCGCCCAGGCGATTGATCATGTTGCCGAACAGCAGTCGCGCGCCGATAAAGCTGGCACCGAACAGGCTCAGGCACAGGACGGCGTTTTCCCAGTGTTGGGTCGCGTAATACAGGGTGATGAACGTGGCGATGGTGCCAAAGCCGATGGAGCCCAGTGCCAGCCCGGTGCCATGGGGCAGCACCCGGCCCAGCACATGCAGGAACGGCAGGCGCACGCCACTGACAATCGGCGCGGCCAGTTTGGGCCACGCCAGCAGCAGCCCCAGCGCGGCCAGGGCGATGATGCTGGCGCCCATGCTCCACATGCCCCAGTGGTTGACCATCATCACCCCCAAGGGTGCGCCGACGGCGATTGCGCCATAGCTGGCGATGCCGTTCCAGGAAATCACCTTGGCGGTGTTCTGCGCACCGACGCGGCCAATGCCCCAGCCGATGGAGCCCGAACCCACCAGGCTTTCAGCGCTGCCCAATACCAGTCGCCCGATCAGCAGGCTGGTAAGGCTCAGTGCAGGCATGGCCGACAGCCAGCTGGACACCAGCATAAAAACGCCGCTCACCCCGCACCCGGCCAGGCCATACATGACGGCGCGTTTGCTGCCCAAGTTGTCGATGATGCGGCTGGCGTAAGGGCGGCTGAGCAGTGTGGCCAGGTACTGCACGCTGATCACCAGCCCGGCGATGACCGTGCCGTAACCCAAGTGGTTGTGCACGTAACCGGGCAAAACCGCCAGCGGGATGCCGATGTTCAGATAACCAATAAAGGTAAACAGAACGATGGACACCACCTGCAGGGTGATCGCCAGTGGACGTTGTTCGGTCATGGGGCAGGTCCTGCGGGGTTAGAGCGGTGCAACCAGGCGGGTTGCGATCAGGGCGGCCAGGGCGTTTTCCCGGGTGCCGAACCGCTGGAGCAGGGTGGCTTGTTTTTCCGGTGTGAGGCGATCCCATAGCACGATCATTTGCTCGGCGGTGCCGATCAGTACGCTGGCTTGGGTGTCGTCGAAAGAGTCAGTCACGCTGTAATCCGGGGGAGTAAAAAAGGTGGGGCGATTGTGTCAGGCGGTATGAAAAGCCGAAAGCTTTTCGCACCGCCTGAGTGCGAACCGTCAGTCTTCGCTGTCGGCCTTGAGGCTTTCAGGGGCCTCGTCCAGTGCGGGGTTTTCGCCACTGGTGTGTTGCGGGGTTGGCTGCTGAGTTTCATGCAGGCTTGGGAAGGGGAGGTTTGGGATTTCGTGCATCGTCGCGCTCCTCGCAAGGTGTGTTTTTAAATCGCTGGGTACATCCGCGCTTTTAAAAAGCTAGGGCAGGATACATGACCGGGTGTGACAATTTGTCTTTTTTTGTGTCTGGCGGGGGTGTGTGGCGAACTTTTCATCGTGCTGTTGTCGTGCATCTGCCGGAACGGACGCGGCCGTCCCGGCAGATTCACGGTGTCAGTGCGTGCAGACCTGCGCGATGGCTTTGGCCAGCAGGCCCAGGCGCGTGCCGTCGACCCCGGCCATGTTGGCGCGGCCGGACCCGACCATGTACACACTGTGCTTCTCGCGCAGCAATTGCACTTGATCGGCACTCAATCCAGTGTAGGAAAACATCCCGCGCTGTTGAGTGATATGAGCAAAGTGCTCGGCGAGGCCAAACGGCGTCAGTGCCTCCACCAAGCCGCTGCGCAGTTGCGCGATACGGCTGCGCATGGCTTCGACTTCGCTGGCCCACAGGTGCTTGAGTTGCTCATCACCCAAAATGATCGCCACCACCGCAGCGCCATGGTCCGGTGGGTTGGACCACAGGTTGCGCGCCAAATACGCCAATTGACTGCGGATGTCCGTCAGTTTCTCGGCGTCACTGGCGCAGACGATCAGCGCGCCCACACGTTCGCGGTACAGGCC
The DNA here is from genome assembly GCF_001042985.1 of Pseudomonas lundensis. Taxonomy (GTDB): domain Bacteria; phylum Pseudomonadota; class Gammaproteobacteria; order Pseudomonadales; family Pseudomonadaceae; genus Aquipseudomonas; species Aquipseudomonas lundensis. The sequence goes on along the minus strand of NZ_JYKY01000006.1, from coordinate 125,017 downwards.
GAAGTTTTTCGAGCAGGAGCTGGTGATCAGCAATTCAGGCAGTTCGCGAGCAAACAGGCGTGTGGACCATGCGTCTTGCTCCAGACCGTCACCGAAGCCCTGATACGCGAAGTCGATCAGCGGCAACAATTCACGCCGCTTCACGACGTCCAGTACCTGATGCCAATCGTCTTGCGACAGATCGAAGCCGGTGGGGTTGTGGCAACAGGCGTGCAACAGCACCACGTCACCTTTGGGCGCCTGTTCCAGCGCCGCCAGCATGGCGGCCACGTTTAGCGTGTTGTCACTGCCCACATACGGGTAGTGGCTGATCTTCAGCCCGGCCGCGGCAAAGATGGTTTCGTGGATCGGCCAGGTCGGGTCGCTCAACCAGATGCCGCGCCCCGGCAAGCACTGTGCAATGAAGTCAGCACTCAAGCGCAACGCGCCGGTGCCACCCGGGGTTTGGGTGGCGCCCGCACGTTTGGCGCTTAACAGGGGCGAATCGGCACCCAGCACCAGTTCGCTGATCAGTTGGCCAAAACGGCTGTCGCCATGTCCGCCGATGTAGGTTTTGGTCTGCTGCAGGTCTACCAGGCGCTGTTCTGCCTGCTTGACCGACTGCAAAATCGGCGTCAGGCCGTTGGCGTCCTTGTACACGCCCACGCCCAAGTCGAACTTGTCCGGGTTGATGTCCTGATTGTAGGCGTCCATCAGGCCCAGAATCGGGTCGCCCGGCACCCGGCCAATGGCCGCGAAGTGCTTCACTTGCGACCTTCAGCGGTGCTGGCCACTTCGTCAGTGCGCGCGGCCATGATGAAGTCATTGCGGTGCAGGCCCTTGATGCTGTGACTCCACCAGGTCACGGTCACTTTGCCCCATTCCGTCAGCAGGCCCGGGTGATGGCCTTCAGCTTCGGAGATCTCGCCGACGGCATTGGTGAACGCCAGGGCGAACTTGAAGTTTTTGAACAGAAAGACCTTTTCCAGCTGCATCACGCCGTCGCGAACTTCGATGTTCCAATCCGGGATCTGTTTGATCAGTACCGGCAGTTCTTCGTCGCTGACCTGTGGGGCATCGGCGCGGCAGGCTTCGCAGTGGGCTTGGTTCAGTGCGTTCATGGTGTGTTCCTGAAGTCAGTTTTTCTTATGTGTACAAAGAGAAGTCGTAAAGGCGTGCGTCACGCGGCCTTGGGTTTAGGCGGAAACTTGGGCGCATGCAGGCCCAGTGCCATGCCTTTTTCAACCATGCCCATGATGTCTTCGTGGGCCAGGTCGAACAGTCGCTTCAAATCCGGCAGCACAAAATACAGGGGCTGCAGGATGTCGATGCGGTAAGGCGTGCGCATGGCTTCCAGCGGGTCGAAGGCTTGATGTTCCGGTTCTGAAGACAGGCTGTAAACCGTTTCTTTGGGCGATGACAGAATCCCGCCGCCGTAGATGCGTTTGCCGTCGGGGGTGTCGACCAGGCCAAACTCAATGGTCATCCAGTACAGGCGGGCCAAATACACGCGCTGTTCCTTGGTGGCTTGGAGGCCAAGCTTGCCGTAGGTGTGGGTGAATTCTGCAAACCACGGGTTGGTCAGCAGTGGGCAGTGACCGAAAATCTCGTGAAAAATGTCCGGCTCTTGCAGGTAATCCAGTTCTTCAGGGGTACGAATAAACGTCGCCACCGGAAACTGTTTATTGGCCAGCAATTCGAAGAAGGTCTGGAACGGAATCAGGGCCGGTACACGGGCCACTTGCCAGCCCGTGGTTTCGCCCAGCACGTGGTTGATTTCGCTCAGTTGCGGAATGCGGTCATGGGGCAGCCCCAGCTTTTCGATGCCTTCCATGTACTCAGGGCAGGCACGGCCTTCGAGCAGCTTCAGTTGGCGGGTGATCAGCGTGTTCCACACGCCGTGCTCGGCAGGTGTGTAGTCGATAAAGCCATCGGCATCAGGCTCGCGGGCGACGTATTTCGTTTGCTTCATGGGGCTCTCCGCAAGGAAATCGTTTTTATTATTCGGTGTGTGGCGATGACCTAGTGATACCCCAAACCCCGCCCTTGTTGCACTGGCGCAAAGCCATGAATGCTGGGATGATGCCCGGCATTCGTAAAGTATTCGTTACGAGTTGAGTGCCGCGCAGAGGTTCTTGTGCTTGCCGACCCTCAAACTGTCACAAAAACGTGACGTTGAAATCGTCGAACGGTGAAAAAGCCTACTGTTATGGGACTCAACCGCCCACCTTATTGAGCCTGCGTCCATGCGTATCAAAGTTCACTGCCAAAACCGCATTGGCATCCTGCGTGACATCCTCAACCTATTGGTTGCCTACGGCATCAACGTCAAGCGCGGTGAGGTGGGTGGCGATCAGGGCAATGCGATCTACCTGTATTGCCCGAACCTGATCAACCTGCAATTTCAGGCGCTGCGCCCCAAGTTTGAGACCATCGCCGGTGTATTTGGCGTCAAGCGCGTCGGGCTGATGCCCAGCGAGCGTCGGCACATGGAGCTCAACGCGTTGCTCGGCGCGCTGGAGTTTCCGGTGTTGTCCATCGACATGGGCGGTTCCATCGTGGCGGCCAACCGCGCGGCGGCTCAGTTGCTCGGGGTGCGCGTGGATGAAGTGCCGGGCATCGCGTTGTCGCGCTATGCCGAAGACTTCGACCTGCCGGAACTGGTGCGCGCCAACAAATCGCGGATCAACGGGTTGCGGGTCAAGATCAAGGGTCACGTATTTCTGGCGGACATTGCGCCCCTGCAACTGGAAAGCGATGACAGCGAGGCCATGGCCGGGGCCGTTCTCACCTTGCACCGGGCTGATCGCGTGGGTGAACAGATCTACAACGTGCGCAAACAAGAGTTGCGCGGCTTTGACAGTATTTTCCAAAGCTCCAAAGTAATGGCCGCGGTGGTGCGCGAGGCGCGGCGCATGGCGCCGCTGGACGCCCCTTTATTAATAGAAGGCGAAACCGGCACAGGCAAAGAGCTGCTGGCGCGGGCCTGCCATCTCGCCAGCCCGCGCGGGCAATCGCCGTTGATGGCGCTCAACTGCGCCGGTTTGCCGGAGTCCATGGCCGAAACCGAGTTGTTCGGGTATGGCCCCGGCGCTTTTGAGGGCGCACGGGCTGAAGGCAAGCTCGGGCTGCTGGAACTGACCGCTGGCGGTACGTTGTTTCTCGATGGCGTGGGGGAAATGAGCCCGCGTTTGCAGGTCAAACTCCTGCGTTTCTTGCAGGACGGCTGCTTCCGGCGCGTGGGCAGTGATGAAGAGGTCTACCTCGATGTGCGGGTAATGTGCGCCACGCAGGTGGATTTGTCCGAACTGTGTGCCAAGGGCGAATTTCGCCAGGACCTGTATCACCGCCTGAACGTGCTGTCGCTGCACATCCCGCCCTTGCGTGAATGCCTGGACGGGCTTGAGCCGCTGGTCGAGCATTTTCTGGATCAGGCCAGCCGTCAGATTGGCTGCGCGCTGCCGCGTCTGGCGCCCGCCGCGATGGATCGCCTGCGTCATTACCACTGGCCGGGCAATGTGCGCCAATTGGAAAACGTACTGTTTCAGGCTGTCTCGTTGTGTGAAGGCGGCGTGGTCAAGGCTGAGCACATTCGTTTGCCGGATTACGGCGTGCGTCAGCCGCTTGGCGAGTTCTCGATGGAGGGCGGCCTGGACCAGATTGTCGGGCGTTTCGAGAAAACCGTGCTGGAGCGTTTGTACTGCGAACACCCCAGCAGCCGTTTGCTGGGCAAGCGGCTCGGTGTTTCGCACACCACCATCGCCAATAAACTGCGCGAATACGACATCCTCAAACCCGGCAAAGACTGAGCCGGGCGCGTCACGTCAACATCGGCAAGGGGGCGCATGGGCGACGCCTTGCCGCAAACGGCACCTTTGCGCCGTTTTTACGTCTTATCGTCGTCTTCACTTTCCTGCCTTTTACCGTCAGGCCCCGTCAAACCGGGCTTTTTCGCCGTCAAAAAAAAGTTGGTGCGCAAATTGCTTAGTGCTCTGCAGTACAGCGGTGGGCGGCAAGCGTCCGTCAGGCAGAGGAAAGACTGTGGACAAGTACCTTTATGTGGCAATGACCGGCGCCAGCCAGAACGCACTGGCGCAGAAGGCGCATGCCAACAATCTGGCGAACATCTCAACCAACGGTTTTCAGCGCGACCTGGAACAGGCGCGTTCGATGCCGGTGTTCGGTGACAGCTTTCCGGCGCGTGCCTTTGCACTGTCGGAACGCCCGGCCACGGACTTCACCCCCGGCGCACTGGTTGAAACCGGTCGCGACCTGGACGTGGCCGTGCAGGGCAATGGCTGGCTGGCCGTGCAGGCGCCTGACGGCAGCGAAGCCTACGTGCGCACGGCGAGCATGAACGTCGATGCCCTGGGCATTCTGCGAGCAGGCAACGGCATGCCGATCATGGGCAATGGCGGGCCGATTGCCGTGCCGCCGCAGCAACAGATTGAAGTCGGTGAAGACGGCACCATCAGCATCCGCGCCATGGGCGAAGGCCCGCGGGTGATGGCTGAAGTCGACCGGATCAAGATGGTGCAGCCCGACCTGAAAAACATGACCAAGGGCCTCGACGGTTTGATCCACACCAAAGACGGCCAGCCAGCGGTGGCCGATGCCAACGTGCGCGTGGTCTCGGGCTTCCTGGAAGCCAGTAACGTAAACGCGGTGGATGAAATGACCTCGGTGCTGGCCCTGGCCAAGCAGTTCGAGCTGCACATCAAGATGATGAACACCGCCAAAGAAGACGATCAGGCCATGACGCGCGTCCTGTCCATCAGCTAATTATTTAACGCGGCGCCGAAAAACCGGCGCGCGAGGAGAACTGCATGCTTCCGGCACTCTGGGTTGCTAAAACGGGTTTGGCTGCACAAGACACCAACCTGACCACCATTTCCAACAACTTGGCCAACGTATCGACCACGGGCTTCAAGCGTGATCGTGCCGAGTTCCAGGACTTGCTTTACCAGATCAAACGCCAGCCTGGCGCGCAATCGACCCAGGACAGCGAGCTGCCTTCGGGCCTGCAAGTGGGCACTGGTGTGCGCATCGTGGGCACCCAGAAGAACTTTCAGGCCGGTAGCCTGCAAACCACCGAGCAGCCGCTCGACCTGGCCATCAATGGCCGTGGTTTTTTTCAGATCATGCAGCCTGACGGCACTACGTCCTACACCCGTGACGGTACTTTCCACCTCGACTCCAACGGCCAGATCGTGACAGCCAACGGTTTCGCGCTGGAGCCGGCGATTGTGGTGCCGCCTGATGCGCAGACCTTCACGGTCGGCCAGGACGGCACCGTGTCGGTGACTATCGCCGGCAACCCGGCCGCGCAAGTGATCGGCAACCTGCAAACCGCTGACTTCATCAACCCGGCCGGTTTGCAGGCACAGGGCGGCAACTTGTTCCTGGAAACCGCTTCCAGCGGCGCGCCGCAGATCGGTACGCCGGGCCTGAACGGTTTTGGTCTGACCATGCAAAGCATGCTTGAGACCTCCAACGTCAGCACCGTGGAAGAAATGGTCAACATGATCACCACCCAGCGTGCCTACGAGATGAACTCCAAAGTCATCTCCACCGCCGACCAAATGTTGTCGTTCGTTACGCAAAATCTGTAATCACGTAGACAAGGCGGCCTGAAGGTCGCCTGCACGCGCGGGAGAGGTCATGAAACGCTTGTTTTCTGTTCTGGCATTGGGCGGTATCACTTTGCTGGCCGGGTGCGTCAGCCCGCCACCACGGGCCAACGACCCGTACTATGCGCCAGTGTTGCCGCGCACGCCGCTACCGGCGGCGGCCAATAACGGCTCGATCTACCAGGCGGGCTTTGAGCAAAACCTGTACAGCGACCGCAAGGCGTACCGGGTGGGTGACATCATCACCATCACCCTGAACGAGAAGACCCAGGCGAGCAAAAACGCCAACTCGCAGATCGGCAAGAACAGCAACACCAGCATCGGCCTGAGCTCGTTGTTCGGCAGTGGCCTGACCACCAATAACCCGCTGGGCAGCGGTGACCTGAGTCTGAACGCCGGTTACAGCGGCAGCCGGGCGAGCAAGGGCGACAGCAAGGCCGGGCAGGGCAACAGCCTGACCGGTTCGATCACGGTGACCGTGGCTGACGTACTGCCCAACGGCATCATTGCCGTGCGCGGCGAGAAATGGATGACCCTCAACACCGGGGACGAGCTGGTGCGTATTGCCGGTCTGGTGCGGGCCGATGACATCGCCACGGACAACACCGTGTCGTCGACCCGTGTGGCCGATGCGCGCATCACGTATTCGGGCACCGGCTCGTTTGCCGATGCGAGTCAGCCGGGCTGGTTTGATCGTTTCTTCCTGAGCCCGCTGTTCCCGTTCTAAGCGGACCTTTTATCAGTGTTTTTATTCAAGTGATGGCCCGAACCATGTTCAACCTCAAGCATCTGCTGGCAGCCGCATTGCTACTGTCCACAGCCCTTGGCGCCCACGCCGAGCGGTTGAAGGACATCGCCAGCATTTCTGGCGTGCGGTCCAACCAATTGATCGGTTACGGCCTGGTGGTCGGGCTTAATGGTACGGGCGACCAGACCACGCAAACGCCGTTCACCCTGCAAACGTTTAATAACATGCTCTCGCAATTCGGCATCAAAGTGCCGCCGGGTTCGGGCAACGTGCAGTTGAAAAACGTCGCAGCGGTGTCGATCAGTGCCGACTTGCCAGCGTTTGCCAAGCCGGGGCAGCAGGTTGATATCACCGTTTCCTCCATCGGTAACTCCAAAAGCCTGCGCGGCGGCACCCTGTTGCTGACCCCCTTGAAAGGTATCGACGGCAATGTGTATGCCATCGCCCAGGGCAACCTGGTGGTGGGCGGCTTTGACGCTGAAGGTCGCGACGGTTCGAAAATCACGGTTAACGTGCCCTCTGCGGGTCGGATTCCTGGCGGTGCTTCGGTTGAACGTGCCGTGCCAAGCGGTTTCAACCAGGGCAACAGCCTGACGCTGAACCTCAACCGTTCCGACTTCACCACCGCCAAGCGCGTGGTGGACAAAATTAACGACCTGCTCGGCCCCGGCGTCGCGCAAGCCATCGACGGCGGCTCGATCCGCGTCACCGCGCCCCTGGACCCTAGCCAACGTGTCGACTACCTGTCGATTCTGGAAAACCTGGAAGTGGACCCCGGCCAAGCGGTGGCCAAGGTCATCATCAACTCGCGTACCGGCACCATCGTGATCGGCCAGAACGTCAAGGTATCGCCAGCGGCCGTGACCCACGGCAGCTTAACCGTGACCATCACTGAAGACCCGATTGTCAGCCAGCCCGGCCCGCTGTCCAACGGCCAGACGGCCGTGGTGCCGCGTTCGCGGGTCAATGCACAGCAGGAAGCCAAGCCGATGTTCAAATTCGGTCCGGGTACCACGCTGGATGAAATCGTGCGTGCAGTGAATCAGGTGGGGGCAGCGCCGGGTGACTTGATGGCGATCCTTGAAGCCCTTAAACAGGCCGGCGCGCTGCAAGCCGACCTGATTGTGATCTGAGGCCTGCGTCATGGATATGCGTAAGAGTGGCGTAGTCAGCGGCAGCGATTCGGGGGCCTTCACCGACCTGAACCGTCTGAACAACTTGAAAGTGGGCGACCGCGAAAGCGACGGCAACATGCGCAAGGTTGCGCAGGAATTCGAGTCGTTGTTCCTGAATGAAATGCTCAAGTCGATGCGCTCGGCCAACGAAGTGCTGGGCAAGGACAATCCGCTCAACACCCCGGCGGCCAAGCAATATCAGGAAATGTACGACCAGCAGTTGTCCGTGACCTTGTCGCGACAGGGTGGCGGCATTGGCCTGGCTGATGTGTTGATGCGTCAGATGTCGAAAAACAAATCGGCGGTGCCGGGCGACACCCCGGCGGCCACCGCACTGACCCCTGAAGCCAAAGTCGCCACCCCAACCGCAGCGGTGACCCCGGCCGACAGCCCGTTTGTGCGCTCCAATGGCCAGCGGCCGTTGTGGGCGGCGCGGGTGGTGCTGGCACCGGGTGCGGGGCAGGGCGGCCATCAAAATGACATGGCACTGCTCAATCAGCGGCGTCTGGCCTTGCCCACCAAACTGACGGACCGGTTGCTGGCAGGCATTGTGCCGTCGGCTGACCCGGCCCGCGCCACGATCAATACGGCCCCGGTGCCGGATCGCACCAGCGCGTCGATGGACGCCGTGCTCAAAGGCAGTCGCCAGCCGATGGTCAGCGCCGCAGGTGCCCAGGGCCGGATGCAGGTGTATGGCCGTGCTGTGGCCCAGCCACCTTTGGCGCCTGCGAAAAAAGCCTTTGAATCGCCGGATGCGTTCGTGGCCACCATGTTGCCAATGGCCCAGCAAGCGGCCGACCGTATCGGCGTCGATCCGCTGTATCTGGTGGCGCAAGCGGCACTGGAAACCGGCTGGGGCAAATCGGTCATGCGTCAACAAGATGGCACCAGCAGCCACAACCTGTTCGGCATCAAGGCCACCGGCAGTTGGCAGGGCGCTCAGGCGCGTGCCATCACCAGTGAGTTCAAGGGCGGGCAGATGGTCAAGGAAACAGCGGCGTTCCGTTCCTATGACTCCTACCAGGACAGCTTCCACGACTTGGTCACGTTGTTGCAGAGCAACAATCGTTATAAAGAAGTGCTGAGCGCTGCCGATAAACCAGAACAATTTGTACGCGAGCTGCAGAAGGCCGGTTACGCAACCGACCCGAATTACGCCAGCAAGATTTCGCAGATAGCCAAACAAATGAAGACCTACCAGAGCTATGCCTCAACAGGTTCCTTCGCGCATTTATAAGGTTTGAACCATGGCGAGTTTGATCAACATCGGGATGTCGGGGCTGAACGCCAGCCAAGGGGCATTGGCCACGGTCGGCAACAACATTGCCAATGCTAACGCGGCGGGCTATTCGCGCCAGCAAATCGTGCAAGGCACGGCGGGCTCGCAGCAAGTGGGCGGAGTCTTTATCGGCACCGGCACCACGCTGGCGGACGTGCGTCGCGTCTACAACGCCTACCTCGACGCCCAGTTGCAAACCACCACGTCGCTCAATGGCGACGCGCAAGCCTATCTGGACCAGATCGGCCCGATCGACAAATTGCTGTCGGATAAAAGCACCGGCGTTTCCGCCGCGCTCAGCAGCTTCTTCGCCTCGCTGCAAAGCGCTGCGGCGGCGCCGGGTGATGCGTCGTCACGTGACCTGTTGTTGGGCAACGCCAAGACCCTGAGCAACCGGTTCAACGCTATTGCCAGCCAGCTCAATCAGCAAAACGAGGGCGTGAACAGCCAGCTGGAAACCCTGACCTCCATGGTCAACCAGCACACAGCGACCATTGCTTCGCTGAACAAGCAGATCGCCCAGGCGACGAGCGGGGGCAACACCCCGAACGACCTGATGGATGCGCGCAATGAAGCCGTGCGCTCGCTCAACGAGCTGGTCGGCGTGACGGTGCAAGAGCACGACAACGTGTACGACGTCACCCTCGGCACCGGTCAATCCCTGGTGCTGGGCAACACCTCCAACACGCTTTCGGCTGTGCCGGGTAAAACCGACAAGAGCCAGTACACGATTCAGATCAACTACGCGTCTTCCAGCTCTGACGTCACCTCGGTGATCAGCGGCGGCAAGATCGGCGGCCTGATTCGTTACCGTGACGATGTGCTGGCCCCTGCGATCAATGAGTTGGGGCGCACGGCGCTGGTGGTTGCAGACGCGATCAACCAACAGTTGGGGCAGGGCCTGGATGCCAACGGCGAGTTCGGCTCGTCGTTGTTCAACAACATCAACAGTGCCAAAGCCATCAGTGAGCGCAGCCTGGGCTCGACCGGCAACAGCGCAGGTTCCGGCAACCTGGATGTCACCATCACCAACAGCGGCGCGCTGACCACCTACGACTATCAGGTGACGTTCAGCAGCAACAACGACTACACGGTGAAGCGTTCCGACGGTACGGTCATGGGGTCCTACAAACTGGATCAAAAACCGGCGCCGGAAATTGACGGCTTTACCCTCAAGCTCAATGGCGGCGCCCTGGACAAGGGCGACAGCTTCAAAGTCAGCCCGACCCGCAGTGGCGCGACCAACATGGGCGTGCAAATGACCGATTCCAGCACGTTGGCGCTGGCCGGTCCGCTGGTGGCGAGCAAGGGTGGCTCCAACAGTGGAACCGGCGTGATCAGTGGTCTGGACCTGTCCCAGGCGCTGAATATCTACGGCGGCGCGGACCTGGGGCTGGCGCAGAGCGAGATCGAAGGCGCGATGCCTGTACGGCTGGCCTTTGACGAAGCGGTCAACGGGGTTCAGGGCTATCGCGTGCTGAACGAGAAAGGCGAAGAAATCGGCAAGGGCACGATCGTGCCGGGTCAGGACAACAAGGTCACGATCAATGTGCCGGTGCTGGACGCCGCCGGTCAGCCGGTGCTGAATCCGGACGGTTCGAAGAAAACCGTCGGCTTCGAGACCACCATCAGTGGTTCTCCCGGTAAGGGCGACAGCTTTGACATCAAGTTCAACAAAGACGGCAAGGCGGACAACACCAACGCCAACAAACTGCTCGACCTGCAAACCAAACCCACCGTCGGCGTGAACAGCGGCGGCGGTGGCGTGAGCATGGCCACGTCCTATAGCCAGTTGGTGTCCAAGGTGGGCGGCAAGGCCAGCCAGGCTCAAGTTGACGGCACGGCCACCAATGCAGCGTTGTCTTACGCAGCTGCCAGCCGCAGCTCGGTATCGCAGGTCAACCTGGACGAAGAAGCGTCCAACCTCGTCAAGTTTCAGCAGTACTACACGGCATCGTCGCAGATCATCAAGGTCGCGCAGGATACCTTCACGACGCTGATCAACAGTATTTAAGGGAGTTATCGACGATGCGTATTTCTACTGCCCAGTTCTTCGAGACCACCTCGTCCAAGTACCAGAGCAATTACTCCTCGGTGATTAAAACCCAGGAGCAGATCGATTCCGGCGTGCGAATCCAGACAGCCGCCGATGACCCGGTCGGTGCCGGGCGCCTGCTGCAACTGCAGCAACAGCAAGACATGCTGGCGCAGTACACCACTAACATGAACAGCATTAAATCGTCTCTGGCCAATCAGGAGTCGGTGCTCGACACGATCAACAATGCCCTGCAAAAAGCCAGCGAGCTGGCGTTGCAAGCGGGCGGTGGCGTGGTCAGTGATGCAGACCGGCTGTCGATAGCCAATGAATTGGGCAATATCGAAGATCAGGTGTTCAGCCTGCTCAACAGTAAGGACGCTTCGGGTAACTACATGTTTTCCGGCTCCAAAACCGATACGCCGCCGTATACCCGTAACAACGACGGGACCTACACCTATCAGGGTGATGACACGCAACTGAACCTGAAGGTGTCTGACACGCTGACCCTCGCGGGCAGTGACACTGCCAAAAGCATCTTTGATGGTGCTATCAATACCGGTCGCACGCAGGCTGAACTCACCACCAAGCCCGCGACGGCTGTGGATGGCACGGTCTCGGTGTCGGGTGGCCTGATCACCTCAAGTCCTGTGTTCAACAAGGATTTTTCCCAGGGCCAGCCTTATCAAGTGGAGTTCCTTAGCAGCACGCAATACGTGGTGCGCGACGGCTCGGGCAACGACATCACCTCCGAGGTGCCGGGCAACGGCGTGTTTGACGCCACCAAGGAAGGCGCTCATAGCATCAGCCTGCGGGGGGTGGATTTTGATATCAACCTGAACCTCAAGGACATCGCGGCAGCGGATCAGGACGATGCGGTCAAGGGCCATATTTTCACCCTGGAAGCCAAGCCTGACTCGTTCAATGCTTCGCGCTCACCGGGCAATACCTCGACCGCACAAATCACCGGCAGTACGGTGGACGATGCCAAGGTCTATGGCGACAGCTTTCCGGCCAGCGGCGCGGTGATCAAGTTCACCAGCGACACAGAATATGAGATTTACGCGCAGCCGTTGACGGCCAACAGCAAGTCGATTGCCAAGGGCACCATGACAGGCGATTCGCTGACGGCCATGGGCGTGACCTTCGATTTCACCGGTGCGCGCGCGGCAGGTGATCAGTTTGTGGTCAGCGCCAATAATCACCAGAGCCAGAGTGCGCTCGACACCATCAGCCAGTTGCGCCAGGCACTGGCGACTCCAAGCGATGGCGATGTGCTTGCGCAGCAGAAACAGCGTGATGCCATCAACTCGGCCATCGGCAACCTGAAGAACGCCAGCGCAGGCGTGGATACAGCGCGTGGTTCCATCGGTGCGCGGTTGAAAGCGGTAGACACCCAGACGGCGGAAAACGACAGCATGGCCATGGCCAACAAGTCGACCATCGCCGCCATTGGCAACACAGATATGGCAGGGGCATCCATCGATCTGGCGTTCCAGAAAGCCATGCTTGAAGCTTCGCAGCTGGCCTTCGTGAAAATCTCTCAGTTGAGCCTGTTCAACAAGATCTGATCCCGCCTTGCGCGTCGACACAGCCCACTCAATGAATGGGCTGTGTCGGTCCGCGCGCTGTAAATCCTCTCTTTCTCCTGACGGCCGGCCCCTGTGGCGGCCTCGGCGTGGGCGTGCTTATCTGAACGTCGCGTTGAAACGTTTTGTATAAACCACACAAAATAGAGTGACCTATGAGTCATAACGCGCATCTTCACTGTATCGTGTGAAACGTACGGGCGGATGCCGGGCCTTTCACAGGCCGTTTTGGGTATTTTCAGGCATCCACATTCGCTGCATTTCTTGCGCGGCGAAGGCCTTTTATTGTTAACGCCCCTCGATTCCAGAGCGGGTGATCTCCAGCTATTCAGTATTGGGAAGCCACCATGATTGGCATTAAAAGCATCGCCAGTTACGTGCCTGCAAACGGCGTAGACAACTATGCCCAGGGTGCGAAGTTCTCCAAGGACGAAGAATTTATTCTGGGCAAGATTGGTTCGGCATTCCTGCCGCGCAAAGATGCTGACCAGGAAACCTCGGATCTGTGTGTCGAAGCGGCCAATGCGCTGTTCGCCAATAACCCCCATCTCAAGCGCGAGTCCATCGACGCGCTGATCGTCATCACCCAAAACGGTGATGAAGAAGGCTTGCCCCACACCGCTGCCATCGTGCAGGACAAGCTCGGCCTGCCGACCCACGTCGCGGCATTTGATATTTCCCTCGGCTGCTCAGGTTATGTGTACGGCCTCTACGCGATGAAGGGCTTCATGGAAGCCACCGGCCTGAAAAACGGCCTGCTGATCACCGCCGACCCGTACTCCAAAATCGTCGACCCTGAAGACCGCAACACCACCATGCTGTTCGGTGACGCCGCCACGGCCACGTGGATGGGCGAAGACGCGCTCTGGCAGCTGGGCAAGGCCAAGTTCGGCACCGACGGTTCGGGCGCGCCGCACCTGAAAGTCACCGATGGGGTGTTCTTCATGAACGGGCGTCAGGTGTTCAACTTCGCGTTGCTCAAAGTGCCAGCGCACTTGCACGAGTTGCTCGATGAATCGGACCTCAAGGCTCAAGACATCGACGCGTTCTGCATCCACCAGGGCAGTGCGGCCATTGTGGATGCCGTGGCGCGGCGTTTTGAAGGTGAACCCGAGAAGTTCATCAAGGACATGGTCGAGACCGGCAATACCGTGTCGTCGAGCATTCCGCTGCTGCTGGAAAAGCACGCCATGGACACCACCTGGAAGCGCGTAGCGCTGAGTGGTTTCGGCGTGGGCTTGTCGTGGGGCTCGGCGATCATCTATCGCCCCTGAAACGTTTTACGCTGTACCCCAACGCCCGTGGCCGATAAAGCCATGGGCGTTTTACGTTCTGCGGGCGGTGCCTGATAGCGTTTTGGCGACAGGCTAACCCCCTGAAATACAAGGGATGGCACCCGGCCAGTAAAAAATTTCAAAAAAGCCCTCAAGCAACCTGCTTTCACGACGATAACTATTACGAAGGTTCTCTAGGCCACACCCGGCGGTTGCCAGGGCCGGAAGCCGCAGTATTCAACCCACGAGGAATTCGTCATGGCTCTATCAGTAAATACCAACATCACATCGCTGGGTGTTCAGAAGAACCTCAACAAGGCTGCCGACGCTCTCAGCACTTCGATGAACCGCCTGTCTTCCGGCCTGAAAATCAACAGCGCCAAAGATGACGCGGCCGGCATGCAAATCGCAAACCGTCTGGGCAACCAGGTGAAAGGTCTGAACGTAGCCATCGCTAACGCCAACAACGGCGTATCGATTGCTCAGACCGCTGAAGGCGCAATGCAAGAGTCCACCAACACCCTGCAACGTCTGCGCGAGCTGGCTCTGCAAGCTTCCAACGGTGATAAAAGCGACGCTGACCGTGTGTCCCTGCAGCAAGAATTCACCGCTAAAGTGGGCGAACTGACCCGTACCGCCAACACCACTACCTTCGGTGGTCGTAACCTGCTGGACGGTTCGTTCAACAACGTGGCTTTCCAGATCGGTGCTGACGCCAACCAGACCATCTCGTTCGGCATGACCGACATCAGCGCCACTGGCCTGAAAGGTACTTACAGCGAAGCCAAAACCAATGGCGCAGACATGGCTGGCCTTACCGCTACTTCGATCGGTTCGGCTGTCAATGCCTCGGTTACTGGCACAGTCGCCGTAAAGCCAACGGCTGACATTTCTGTAAAAATCAATGGCACTGATGTTGCACTAGCTAAAGACGCCACAGCAGCTGATATGGCCAAAGCCATCAATGACGCAGGCATCTCGGGTGTTTCGGCTTCGGCAGACACGGCTGGCAAAATTACCCTGAAATCTGCCAATGCTGACTTGGTCGTAGAGGGCACTGATGGTGCTACAGCACTGGGCGTTGCAGAAGCAACTACCAAGGCTGAAGATTCGCTGGTGCCTGCCGGTACCATCACCGTTAACGGTGAAGACCTCAAGATTTTGGGTACTGAAAAAGTCAGTGAGGTAGTTACCAGCATCGGTAGCATGGCAGGTATCGCTTCGGCCAAGCTGAATAACGGCCGTATCGAAATCACTTCTAAAGATGGTTCTGATGTCGCGCTGAGCAATAAAACCAGTGGTGCTCTGTCGGCTCTGGGTCTGGCTCCTGGCACTTCGCAGGCCAAGCTGCAGGCCGATACTTCGATTAGCCTGAATGGCGTTGAAGTCAAGTTCAAGAAAGGTGACACCGCTGACGCGATCGTTTCTTCGATTAACAGCGCAAGCACTGGTGTCACTGCCAGCAAGAACTCTGACGGTACCTTGGCTCTGTTTGCTGACAAAGATATTGTGATTGCCGACGGTAGCGCAGGTGGCGGTCTTAAAGCTCTGGGTCTGGACGCAGGTAAAACTGCAGCCGTGACTCTGGAAACCACCGTTTCCGACCTGAGCGTTCTGACTGCTGCTTCCGCTCAGCAAGCGATCCAGGCTCTGGACGGCGCCATGCAACAGATCGACAGCCAGCGTTCGCAGCTGGGTGCCGTTCAAAACCGTTTCTCAAGCACCGTGTCCAACCTGCAAAGCATCGCGCAGAACTCTACCGCTGCTAAAGGCCGTGTAGAAGACGCCGACTTCGCCGCTGAAACCGCTGAGCTGACCAAGCAGCAAACCCTGCAACAGGCTTCCACTGCGATCCTGTCTCAGGCTAACCAATTGCCATCCTCCGTACTGAAACTGCTTCAGTAATCACGGCGCTTGGTCAATAACGGAAGGGCGCGTTTACGTGCCCTTTCGTTTTTTCAGTGTTGAGGTGATGACATGGACATGAGCGTCAAGCTGAACGCGGCTTACACCGCCACTGTTGCTCAACAAGCTGCTACGGCATCGACTCCGGCTCCTGCCGCCCCGTCCACGGTTCAAGACGCAGTGACCCCTGCGCCAGCGCTCAAGCGCGAAGACCTGGAAAAGGCCGTCAACGACATTCGTGAGTTCGTGCAGTCCACCCAGCGCCAGCTGGATTTTTCCATTGACGACTCCACCGGTGTGGTCGTGGTCAAGGTAATCGCCACGCACAGTGGTGAAGTGATACGTCAACTCCCCTCAGAAACCGCATTGAAGCTGGCTCAAAGCCTGAGCGATGCCGGTAGTTTGTTATTTCAGACAAATGCCTGAGGTGGCATGAATTTTGTTGTTGTCTGCCGAGAAGGTGCAGTTAGCCAATAAAACGGCAGCCAACGAAAAGGAGATAAAAAGATGGCCAGTTCAACGATAAGCGGCGTCGGTTCGGGGGTTGATACACAATCCATCGTCAAGGCTCTGGTGGCTGCTGAAAAGGCACCTAAACAGGCGCAGATCACCAAGCAGCAAACCACGACCACGATCCAGCTTTCAGCATTGGGTACGGTGAAAGGCGCGCTTGATGCTTATCGCACGGCCATCGGCAAGCTCAAGGATGCGTCAAGCTTCAGTGGCTTGGCAGGCACTACCTCGGATGAGAAGAAATCCAAGGTGACGATTGATGCCACGGCGTCTACGGGTAAGTACGACTTGGTCGTGCACAACTTGGCAACCGCCTCTAAAGTCAGCAGTCCGGTATTTGCAGGTGGGAATTCGGCAGTCGTTAACAGCGGCGATGAGGCGACCACGCTGACGATTTCGCAGTCGGGTGTGGATTACGACGTGAACGTGCCCGCGGGTGCGACCATGAAAGAAGTGCGTGAAGCCATTAATACGCAGCTTCAAAGCAAAGGCATCAGTGCCAACGTGTTGAATGATGCCAGCGGCTCACGGCTTGTGCTGACTTCGTCGACGATGGGTAAAGGAACTGAAATTACCATGAGTGGTAATTCTTCTTTGTCTGAGGGCTTCACCACGCTAGTTGAGCCGAAGAACGCCTCTTATTCGATTGATGGCCTGGAAATGGAGTCTGCCAGCAACAAGGTGGACTCGGCTATCAGTGGGGTAACCCTGGAGTTTTTGGTCGGTGGTGATGCGGCGTCGACCATTTCGGTAGGCGCCAACACGGACACCTTGAAAACCTCTGTGCAGGCATTTGTCACGGCTTACAACGCGTTGATGGGGTCCATTAATACCCAAACCAAGGTGACTGCCACCGGTGATTCGGCCACCACCACTTCCGGGGCGTTGACAGGCGATGCATCCATGCGTCAGTTGGTCTCAGGCCTGCGTAATGAGTTGCTGAACAGCAGCGGTTCGAATGCGGCCATAGGGCTCGCCCAGATGGGCGTCAGCACAGACTCTAAAACGGGCTTGTTGAGTCTGGATGACAAGGCATGGAACAAGGCCGTCGCCTTGCCTAATGGCGCCACTAACATTGCCAAAGTGTTCACGGGCGACGCGGGTCTGATCTCGCGCATGACCAAAATGACTGCGCCCTACGTCGGCACAACCGGGACTTTGTCCCAGCGCACCACCGACCTGAACAACAAACTGACCGACCTGACCACCCAGCAAGCCGAGCTGGACCGTCGCATCGATAGCCTGCAAACCTCGTTGTCGGCCAAGTACAACGCCATGGACACGTTGGTAGCGCAGCTCAATGCCAGCAGCTCCAGCATCATGACCACGCTTAACGCGCTGAATAATCCCAAGTCGAATTAAAGCCGGGTGGGCCGGGCCGGTTAAAGTTTTGGCCGGCCCGGTCGACACAGGTTAGTAAGTCCACCTATTTTTGCCGGTCACCTGTTACGAGGTAGAAACATGAACCCGATGCGCGCCCTTCGTCAGTACCAGAAGGTCAATTCCCACGCTCAAATCTCCGAGGCCAGCCCGCACCGGTTGATTCAGATGCTGATGGAAGGTGCTCTGGAGCGTATGGCACAAGCCAAAGGTGCCATGGCTCGGGGGGATATTGCTCAGAAGGCTTTGCTGATCACCAAGACCATCGACATCATCACGGGCTTGCGTGCGGGCCTGCGTGAAGAAAATACCGATGACAAGGAAGCGCTGCGTCAGTTGGACAGTCTGTACGAGTACATGACCAAGCAATTGACCCTGGCTAATGCCAAAAACGACCCAGAACTGATCGACGAAGTCGCCCGCCTGCTGATCACTGTCAAAAGTGGTTGGGATGCCATCGCGCCAGAATAAGCCTGCCGGTCCCGAGGAGTGCGTCATGAGCCAATTGCAACGAATTCAACAAACCCGTGATGCGCTGATCGATGCCTTGGCTGAGCGCAACTGGGAAGCCATCGGCGAGCTGGATACCGCCTGTCGGGATTGTGTCGAGAGCGTGCTGGCCGAAAAGCCGGTGGACGAAGCGGTCTTGCGCGAGAATCTTGAGGGCCTGTTAGTGGTGTATCGCATGCTGCTGGAAGCCGCTACAGGGGAGCGCCAGCTCGTGGTTGATCAGATGGCGCAGATCAACCAAGCAAAAAATGCTTCAAAGGTTTACCATCTGTTCGGTTAAGACCTAAAAATTTTGTGGTTAAGCGTGTTTGTAGCGCCATAAAATTGACTGCATACAATTTTTTGACTTAACTAGTGCTGTTTTCTGATTTCAGTCGTCTTAAATATCCATACGGGTCAAGGCGTCTACCTTGCCCCTCAATCAGGGCATTGAGTTGACTAGGGAAGTTGCTATTGCATGTGGCGTGAAACCAAGATTCTGCTAATCGATGACGATAGCGTCCGTCGCCGCGACCTGGCGGTGATTTTAAATTTTCTGGGCGAAGAAAATTTATCCGCCGCGAGTAGCGATTGGCAGCAGGCTGTCGGTTCCTTGGCGTCCAGCCGCGAAGTACTCTGCGTGCTTGTGGGCGACGTGAGCAGTGCGGGTGGGGCTTCGAGCTTGCTTAAGACACTCGCCGTGTGGGATGAGTTCCTTCCCATTTTACTTTTGGGTGATATTTCTTCGGTCGACCTGCCCGAAGACCAACGCCGCCGCGTGCTGTCCAGCCTTGAAATGCCCCCCAGCTACAGCAAATTGCTCGATTCGCTGCACCGTGCCCAGGTCTATCGTGAGATGTACGACCAGGCCCGTGAGCGCGGTCGGCACCGTGAACCGAATTTGTTCCGCAGCCTGGTCGGCACCAGTCGAGCGATCCAGCACGTGCGCCAAATGATGCAGCAAGTGGCCGACACCGACGCCAGTGTGTTGATCTTGGGCGAGTCGGGGACCGGCAAGGAAGTGGTCGCGCGCAACCTGCATTACCACTCCAAACGCCGTGACGCGCCCTTTGTGCCCGTTAACTGCGGGGCGATTCCCGCCGAGTTGCTCGAAAGCGAACTGTTCGGCCATGAGAAGGGCGCATTCACCGGCGCCATCACCAGCCGCGCCGGGCGTTTTGAACTGGCCAACGGCGGCACGCTGTTCCTGGATGAAATCGGCGACATGCCGCTGCCGATGCAGGTCAAGCTGCTGCGCGTGTTGCAGGAGCGCACCTTTGAACGTGTGGGCAGTAACAAAACCCAGTGCGCCGACGTGCGCATCATTGCCGCGACCCACAAAAACCTCGAAAGCATGATTGAAGTCGGCGCCTTCCGCGAAGACTTGTACTACCGCCTCAACGTCTTCCCGATTGAAATGGCGCCGTTGCGTGAGCGCGTCGAAGACATCCCGTTGTTGATGAACGAACTGATTTCGCGCATGGAGCACGAAAAGCGCGGATCCATCCGCTTCAATTCAGCCGCCATCATGTCTTTGTGCCGCCACGGCTGGCCGGGTAACGTGCGTGAACTGGCCAACCTCGTTGAGCGCATGGCCATCATGCATCCCTACGGGGTGATCGGGGTGGCCGAGCTGCCGAAGAAATTCCGCTACGTGGACGACGAAGACGAGCAATTGGTCGACAGCCTGCGCAGCGACATGGAAGAGCGCGTGGCCATCAACAATGCCACGCCGGATTTCACCGCCACGGCCATGCTGCCGCCCGAAGGGCTGGACCTCAAAGACTACCTCGGTGGTCTGGAGCAGGGCCTGATTCAGCAAGCGCTGGACGACGCCAACGGCATCGTGGCCCGTGCCGCAGAGCGGCTGCGCATCCGTCGAACCACCTTGGTGGAAAAGATGCGCAAGTACGGCATGAGCCGTCGTGAAGGTGAAGAACAGGCGGATGATTGACGCCTGTTTTTTAACCTGTTGATTTATAAGTATTTTTTTTTAGGCACGGGTATTGCTAAGTCTCTGCTAACGAACCGTTTTATGACGGTCAGCCACGCGAGAAAGTCCCATGCCTCAGTCCGCCCCGCAGTCCTCCGTCCCTGATCTCGCAGGGCACGCCATGTCTCTGGCCGTTCAGCCCTTGAACCCGGTTGAACAGGCCAGTCGGGAAGGGCTTGAGCAGGCGTTCTCGCTGTTCAGTCAGATGTCGACTCAATTGACCGATTCCTACAGCCTGCTGGAAGCCCGGGTGACCGAGCTCAAGGGCGAGCTGGCGGTGGTCAGCGCCCAGCGCATGGCCGAACTGGCGGAAAAAGAGCGGCTGGCCAATCGCCTGCAACACCTGCTGGACCTGCTGCCGGGCGGCGTGATCGTGATCGACGACCGCGGCCGGGTGCGCGAGGCCAACCCGGCCGCCTGCGAACTGCTGGGGCTGCCGCTGGAAGGCGAACTGTGGCGCCATGTGATCGCGCGCTGTTTTGCGCCCCGTGAAGACGATGGCCACGAAGTTTCCCTGATTGACGGCCGACGCCTGTCGATTTCCACCCGTTCGCTGGATGCCGAGCCGGGTCAACTGGTGCTCCTCAACGACCTGACAGAAACCCGGCGTCTGCAAGACCAGCTTGCGCGCCATGAGCGCCTGTCTTCCCTGGGTCGCATGGTGGCGTCGCTGGCGCACCAGATCCGCACGCCTTTGTCGGCGGCCTTGATCTACGCCAGTCATTTGACTGAGCAACAGTTGCCGGTCGAGACCCAGCAGCGCTTTGCCGGGCGCCTTAAAGAGCGCTTGCATGAGTTGGAGCATCAGGTGCGAGACATGCTGGTGTTTGCCCGCGGAGAACTGCCCCTCACTGACCGCATTGCCCCCAAAGCGTTGATGCAGGCGCTGCAAGCCGCCGCGCAACCGCACGTCGAAGGCATTGCGATGCGCTGGCAGTGCGACATCCATGATGGCGAGGTGCTGTGTAATCGCGACACCTTGGTCGGTGCGCTGCTCAATCTGATCGAAAACGCCCTGCAAGCCGGCACGGCGCAGGTGCGTCTCAAAGTCCATGTGTACGCACGGGGCAACACTTTGCGCCTGTGTGTGAGCGACAGCGGCAGTGGCATCGAGCCTCGGGTGCTGGAGCGTTTGGGTGAGCCGTTTTTCACCACCAAAGCCACCGGCACCGGTCTGGGGCTGGCCGTGGTCAAGGCTGTAGTGCGCGCGCATCAGGGTCAATTGCAACTGCACTCGCGACTCGGGCGCGGTACCTGTGCACTGCTTGGCTTGCCATTGCTCGGCGTGCAGGAGATAGCGCGCGCGGGGGAGGCGAGCTGATGGCAATGCGCATCAATGTGCTGCTGGTGGAAGACGATCGTGCGTTGCGTGAAGCGTTATCCGACACTTTGCTGCTGGCCGGGCATCGGTTTCGCGCCGTGGGGTCTGCTGAAGAAGCGCTGGAGGCGGTCTCGGCCCAAGCGTTCAGTCTGGTGGTCAGCGACGTCAACATGCCGGGCATGGACGGTCACCAATTGCTCGCCCTGTTGCGGGCGCGGCAACCCCAACTGCCGGTGTTGTTGATGACCGCCCACGGCGCGGTGGAGCGCGCGGTGGACGCCATGCGTCAGGGCGCGGCCGATTACCTGGTCAAGCCGTTCGAGCCCAGGGCGTTGCTGGAGCTGGTGGCGCGTCATGCGCTCGGCAGTTTGGGTGCGGCTGACGCGCAAGGCCCGGTGGCCATCGAGCCGGCCAGCGCGCAACTGCTGGAGCTGGCGGCCCGCGTGGCCCGCAGCGATTCCACGGTGCTGATCTCGGGTGAGTCCGGCACCGGTAAAGAAGTCCTGGCGCGTTATATTCATCAGCACTCTCATCGGGCGACTCAGCCCTTTGTCGCGATCAACTGTGCGGCGATTCCGGACAACATGCTGGAAGCGACGCTGTTCGGCCACGAAAAGGGCTCGTTCACGGGCGCGATTGCGGCGCAGGCGGGCAAATTTGAACAGGCGGACGGCGGCACGCTGCTGCTGGATGAAATCTCTGAAATGCCCTTGGGCCTGCAAGCCAAGCTGTTGCGCGTGTTGCAGGAGCGCGAAGTTGAACGGGTCGGCGGGCGCAAGCCGATAGCGCTGGATATTCGGGTCGTGGCCACCACTAACCGCGATCTGGCGGGCGAAGTGGCGGCGGGGCGGTTCCGGGAAGATTTGTATTACCGGCTGTCGGTGTTTCCGCTGGCCTGGCGTCCGTTGCGCGAGCGCACCGCCGATATTCTGCCGCTGGCAGAGCGCCTGCTGGCCAAGCACATCAACAAAATGAAACACACCGCCGTACGCTTCTCGCCGGATGCGCAAGCGTGCCTGACCCACTACGGCTGGCCGGGCAATGTGCGTGAGCTGGACAACGCCATTCAGCGCGCCCTGATCCTGCAACAAAGCGGGCTGATCGAGGCGGCGGATTTTTGTCTGTCGGGGCCGGTGGCCTGTGCGCCGTTGTCTTCTTCAAGCAGTGCCAGATTGCCGGCGCCTGCTCAAACCCCCAACGAACCGGCCGGGGCGTCGGCGGGGGCGCTGGGTGATGACCTGCGCCGTCGCGAGTTCCAGTTGATTATCGACACCTTGCGCGCCGAACGGGGTCGCCGCAAAGAGGCCGCCGAGCGTCTGGGCATCAGCCCGCGCACCCTGCGCTACAAATTGGCGCAAATGCGCGATGCGGGTATGGATGTCGAGGCTTACCTGTTCGCCACCCCTTGAACACTGACGCTTGTCACTGCGCAGGTTGTGTCCGTGCGGTGCGACCACACGCCACTCATCTGCCTGCGACCTTTTGTAACGTGATTTGTTCCAGATCAATAAATAACTGGCACCCTTGTTGCTAACACCTCAGTGGATGCTGTGTGAGCGTCAAAAAATTGCGGGCCGTCGGAGAGAGTAGTCCATGAGCCAAGGTATTGAATTTAATCGAATGATGTTGGACATGCGGGCCATGCAAATGGACGCCATGGCCCAGCCGAAGTCGGCTGTGCAAGCGCCTGCCGAACTGGGCGCCCCCAGCTTCTCCGATATGCTCGGCAACGCGATCAACAAGGTCAGCGAAACCCAGCAGGCGTCGTCCCAGTTGTCGAACGCGTTTGAAATCGGCAAGAGCGGTGTTGACCTGACTGACGTGATGATTGCATCGCAGAAAGCCAGTGTTTCTTTTCAGGCATTGACCCAAGTACGCAACAAGTTGGTTCAGGCGTACCAAGACATCATGCAGATGCCGGTTTAAGGACGTATTAGGTCATGGCAGAAGCAGTCGCTGATAACGTCCCGGCCAAGGCGGGCTCTACAGAAGGCAAACCGCCGCTGTTCGGGCTGTCTTTTCTGGAAAACCTTTCCGAGATGACCATGCTGCGTCAGGTCGGCCTGATGGTCGGGCTGGCCGCGAGCGTGGCGATTGGTTTTGCCGTGGTGCTGTGGTCGCAACAGCCCGATTACCGGCCACTGTACGGTAGCCTGGCCGGTATGGATGCCAAGCAAGTCATGGAGACCCTGGCCACCGCCGATATTCCCTACACAGTCGAGCCCACTTCCGGCGCGTTACTGGTCAAGGCCGATGACGTCGCCCGTGCCCGCCTCAAGCTGGCCGCCGCCGGTGTCTCGCCGACCGACAGCAATATCGGCTTCGAGATTCTGGACAAGGACCAGGGGCTGGGCACTAGCCAGTTCATGGAAGCCACGCGCTATCGCCGCGGCCTCGAAGGCGAACTGGCACGCACCATTTCCAGCCTGAACAACGTCAAGGGCGCCCGCGTGCACCTGGCGATTCCGAAAAGCTCGGTGTTCGTGCGCGATGAACGCAAGCCCAGCGCCTCGGTTCTGGTTGAGCTGTATTCGGGCCGTTCGCTGGAGCCGGGTCAGGTGCTGGCCATTATCAATCTGGTGGCCACCAGCGTCCCGGAATTGACCAAATCGCAGATCACGGTGGTCGACCAGAAGGGCAACCTGCTGTCGGATCAGGCGGAAAACTCCGAACTGACCATGGCTGGCAAGCAGTTCGATTACAGCCGCCGCATGGAAAGCATGCTCACCCAGCGCGTGCACAACATCCTGCAGCCGGTATTGGGTAATGACCGCTACAAGGCCGAAGTGTCCGCGGACGTGGATTTCAGCGCCGTTGAATCGACCTCCGAGCAATTCAACCCGGACCAACCGGCGTTGCGCAGCGAGCAGTCCACCAACGAACAACGCACCGCCAGCAATGGCCCGCAAGGTGTGCCGGGCGCGCTGAGCAATCAGCCACCGGCCCCGGCGTCGGCGCCGCAGCAAACCGGCCAGGCCACCGCCGCCGCTGGCATGGTGCAGCCAGGCCAGCCGCTGCTGGACGCCAACGGTCAGCAGATCATGGACCCGGCCACCGGCCAGCCCATGTTGGCGCCATACCCGGCCGACAAACGTTCGCAATCGACCAAAAACTTTGAGCTGGACCGCTCCATCAGCCACACCAAGCAGCAACAGGGCCGTGTCAATCGCCTGTCGGTTGCCGTGGTGGTGGACGATCAGGTCAAGGTCGACCCGGCCAACGGTGAAGTCACCCGCGAGCCGTGGAGCACCGATCAATTGGCGCGCTTCACGCGTCTGGTGCAAGACGCGGTGGGCTTTGACGCCAGCCGTGGCGACAGCGTGAGCGTGATCAACGTGCCGTTCTCCGCCGAACGAGGCGAAGTGATTGCCGATATTCCGTTCTACTCGCAGCCGTGGTTCTGGGACATCGTCAAGCAAGTGCTGGGTGTGTTGTTCATTCTGGTGCTGGTGTTCGGCGTATTGCGCCCGGTGCTCAACAACATCACCGGTCACGGCCGCAACAAACAAATGGCGTTGGGCAGTGATGCCGAGCTGGGCGGTCTGGGCGGCATCGGCGGCCTGGACGGCGAGTTGGCCAACGACCGGGTCAGCCTCGGCGGTCCACAAAGCATTCTGTTGCCAAGCCCGAGCGAAGGCTATGACGCTCAGTTGAACGCAATTAAAAGTCTGGTAGCAGAAGACCCGGGCCGTGTGGCACAGGTCGTGAAAGAGTGGATCAACGCTGATGAGTGACAACCGAGCCGCCACCAACCTCAAGCTGACCCGGGTCGACAAGGCCGCGATCCTGCTGCTGTCCCTGGGGGAAACCGACGCGGCCCAGGTGCTGCGGCACATGGGCCCTAAAGAAGTGCAGCGCGTGGGTGTGGCGATGGCGCAAATGCGCAACGTTCACCGTGAGCAGGTTGAGCAGGTCATGAGTGAGTTCGTCGAGATCGTCGGCGACCAGACCAGCCTCGGCGTTGGCTCTGACAGCTACATCCGCAAAATGCTCACCTCGGCACTGGGCGAAGACAAGGCCAACGGCCTGATCGACCGCATCCTGCTGGGCGGCAACACCAGCGGTCTGGACAGCCTCAAATGGATGGAGCCGCGTGCGGTGGCGGACGTGATCCGTTTCGAGCACCCGCAAATCCAGGCCATCGTGGTGGCGTACCTGGACCCCGACCAGGCCGGTGAGGTGCTGGGCCATTTTGACCACAAGGCACGCCTGGACATCATCCTGCGCGTCTCGTCGCTCAACACCGTGCAACCGGCCGCGCTCAAAGAGCTGAACCAGATTCTCGAGAAGCAATTCTCCGGCAACTCCAATGCTGCCCGTACAACATTGGGCGGTATCAAGCGTGCGGCTGACATCATGAACTTCCTCGACAGCTCGACCGAGGGCCAGTTGATGGACTCGATCCGCGAAATCGACGAAGACCTGTCCGGTCAGATCGAAGACCTCATGTTTGTGTTCAACAACCTGGCCGACGTCGACGACCGCGGCATTCAGGCGCTGTTGCGCGAAGTGTCTTCGGACGTGCTGGTACTGGCGCTCAAGGGCTCGGACGACAACGTTCAGGAAAAAATCTTCAAGAACATGTCCAAGCGTGCGTCCGAACTGCTGCGCGACGACCTCGAAGCCAAGGGCCCGGTGCGTGTCAGCGACGTCGAAACCGCACAGAAAGAAATCCTCACCATTGCTCGCCGTATGGCCGAAGCCGGAGAAATCGTTCTCGGCGGGAAGGGCGGCGAAGAGATGATCTAAGTGAGCAATGCCAAGGGCGAGTCGCCCAGTGATGTGATCCGCGCCCGCGATGTCGGCGGTTTTGACGTGTGGTCCTTGCCCAGCTTTGACCCGTTTCGCGAAGCGCCGGAACCCGAGCCCGAGCCGGTCGAAGAACTGCCGGTCGAGAGCGAAGAAGTGCCGCTGGAGGAAGTCCAGCCGCTGACCCTCGAAGAGCTCGAAAGCATCCGTCAGGAGGCCTACAACGAAGGCTTCGCCACCGGCGAAAAAGAAGGCTTTCACAGCACGCAGCTCAAGGTGCGCCAAGAGGCGGAAGTGGCCTTGAGCGCCAAGGTCGGCAGCTTGGAACGCCTGATGAGCAGCCTGTTTGCGCCGCTGGCCGAGCAGGACGAGCAGCTCGAAAAAGCCATGGTGGGGCTGGTTGAACACATGACGCGGCTGGTGATCCAGCGCGAACTGAAAACCGACTCCAGCCAGATCGAGCAAGTACTGCGCGAGAGCCTCAAATTGTTGCCGATGGGCGCTGACAACATTCGCCTGTTCATCAATCCGCAAGATTTTGCCCAGATCAAGGCCCTGCGCGAGCGGCATGACGCCACGTGGCGGATCCTCGAAGACGACACCTTGCAGCCGGGCGGTTGCCGGGTCGAAACCGAACACAGCCGGATCGACGCCAGCATCGAAACCCGCATCAAGCAGGCCATGAGCCAGTTGTTTGACCAATTACACGAACAGGCGCTGCACCCGTCTGCGCCGGACATTGACGTCGACCTGGACGCACCGGATGCACCTTAAACGCACCAGTTTTGCCAAACGCCTGAGCACCTATTCGCCCGCCATCACCTTGCCCGGCCAGCCCATTGTCGAGGGCCGCCTGCTGCGCATGGTCGGCCTGACGCTTGAAGCCGAAGGTTTGCGCGCGGCCATGGGCAGCCGTTGCCTGGTCATCAACGACGACAGCTTTCACCCGGTGGAAGTCGAAGCCGAAGTGATGGGGTTTTCGGGTAGCAAAATCTTCCTCATGCCGGTGGGCAGTGTCGCCGGTATTGCGCCGGGCGCCCGTGTGGTGCCGTTGGCAGACACCGGGCGCTTGCCCATGGGCATGAGCATGCTCGGCCGCGTGCTCGATGGCGCCGGGCGGGCACTGGACGGCAAAGGCGGGATGAAAGCCGAAGACTGGGTGCCGATGGACGGCCCGACCATCAACCCGCTCAAGCGCAACCCGATCAGCGTGCCGCTGGACGTGGGCATCCGCAGCATCAACGGTTTATTGACGGTCGGTCGCGGCCAGCGTCTGGGCCTGTTTGCCGGTACGGGCGTGGGCAAGAGTGTGCTGCTGGGCATGATGACCCGCTTTACCGAGGCCGACATCGTGGTGGTGGGGCTGATCGGTGAGCGGGGCCGTGAGGTGAAAGAGTTCATCGAACACATCCTCGGCGAAGAAGGCCTCAAGCGCTCGGTGGTGGTGGCCTCGCCAGCGGATGACGCGCCCTTGATGCGTATGCGCGCAGCCATGTATTGCACGCGGATTGCCGAATACTTTCGCGACAAAGGCAAAAACGTCCTGTTGCTGATGGACTCGCTGACCCGTTTCGCCCAGGCGCAGCGGGAAATCGCCCTGGCGATCGGCGAGCCGCCTGCGACCAAGGGTTATCCGCCTTCGGTGTTCGCCAAGCTGCCAAAACTGGTGGAGCGGGCGGGTAACGCCGAAGCGGGCGGCGGGTCGATCACCGCGTTCTATACCGTGCTGTCCGAGGGGGACGACCAGCAAGACCCGATTGCCGACTCGGCGCGGGGCGTGCTGGACGGCCACATCGTGCTGTCCCGGCGACTGGCTGAAGAAGGCCATTACCCGGCCATCGACATCGAAGCGTCCATCAGTCGGGTCATGCCCTCGGTGGTCAACGAAGAGCACATGCGCCGCGCGCAGCAATTCAAGCAGTTGTGGTCGCGCTTCCAGCAGGCGCGGGACTTGATCAGCGTCGGCGCCTACGTACCGGGCGGTGACCGCGAGACCGACACCGCGATTGCCCTGCAACCGGCGATGGTGGCGTACCTGCGCCAAGGGCTGAACGACAACATCAGCCTGGGCGAAAGCAGTGGCCATCTGGGGTCGATTTTTGCCCCGGCACCGGGCGGCTAATCCCTGATGGCCAGCGGGGGAAGAGCGGCGCGTCTGGCGCCAGTGGTGGACATGGCCGAAAGCGCCGAAAAAGCCGCTGCGCAGCGTCTCGGGCATTTTCAGGGGCAAGTGAACCTGGCCAACAGCAAGCTGGGCGACCTGGAAAACTTCCGCGCCGAGTACCAGTCGCAATGGGTCGACCGTGGCAGCCAGGGCGTGTCAGGGCAATGGCTGCGCAGTTACCAGTACTTTCTCAACCAGCTTGAAACCGCTGTCTCTCAGCAACGGCAGAGTTTGGTCTGGCACGAAAACAACCTCAATAAAGCCCGTGAAACCTGGCAGCAGGCCTACGCCCGGGTCGAAGGATTGCGCAAATTGGTGCAACGCTACGCCGACGAAGCGCGGCAGCTGGAAGACAAGCGCGAACAAAAGCTGATGGACGAGCTGTCCCAGCGCCTGCAGCGCCGCGACACGTTATAAGCCCGCCGGATTCCCGCCACGGGAGGTGAAATCGTCATCGCCGTCTATAGTTCTGGGCACCCGACCTCAGATAAGGATGCGTGCGCATGGCTGTCACTTCAGAACTCACGGCCGATGGTAGAAAACTGACGTTAACGATCAAGGGGCGTTTTGATTTCGTCCAGCATCAAGATTTCAGGCACGCTTACGAACGGCTGGACCACAGACCTGATCAGTTTGTGGTTGACCTCAAGGACACGACTTACGTCGACAGTTCTGCGCTGGGCATGCTGTTGCTGTTGCGTGACTACGCCGGGGGCGATGAGTCGGATGTGCGGATCGTCAATTGCAATGCCGGCGTGCGCAAAATCTTCGCCACGTCCAACTTCGACAAGCTGTTTGATATCAGTTGAACGGGTCACACGCAGACATCCAGCCGCTCACCCTGCTGATCGCTGAAGACAGTGCGGTCGATCGCTTGTTGCTTTCGCGCATTGTCAGCAAGCAGGGGCATCGCGTGTTGCTGGCTGCCGATGGCGCCGAAGCGGTGGCGCTGTTTGCCGAGCAGCGCCCGCAACTGGTGCTGATGGACGCGCTGATGCCGGTCATGGACGGCTTTGAAGCCACGCGGCAGATCAAGGCGCTGGCCGGTGAGACGCTGGTGCCGATCATTTTCCTCACCTCGCTCGAACACGCTGACGCCTTGACCCGTGCGATGGAAGCCGGGGGCGATGATGTGCTGATCAAGCCCTACAACCCGCAGGTGCTGGCCGCCAAGATCACCGTCATGGACCGTTTGCGGCGCTTGCAGGACACGGTGTTGCAGCAACGCAACCTGATCGCCCGGCACAACACCTACCTGCTCAATGAACAGCGAGTGGCCAAGGCCGTGTTTGACCGGGTCGCGCACTCCGGGTGTTTGAAGGCGTCGAATATTCAGTATTTGCAGTCGCCTTATGCCTTGTTCGACGGCGATTTATTACTGGCGGCCTACACCCCCACCGGCGATACCCACGTGTTGCTGGGCGACTTCACCGGCCACGGGTTGCCCGCCGCCATCGGCGCCATGCCGCTGGCGGAGGTGTTCTACAGCATGACGGCCAAAGGCTATGGCCTGGCGGAAATCCTGCGTGAGATGAACGCCAAGCTCAAACGCATCCTGCCCGTGGACATGTTTTGCTGCGCCGCGCTGGCGTGCGTGAGTGCCCAGCGGCGTATCGTCGAACTATGGAATGGCGGCATGCCGGATGGCTACTTGCATGCCCAGGCCAGCGGCGAGCGCACGCCGTTGCCGTCCCGGCACTTGCCGTTGGGGGTGCTCACCAGCGACACCTTTGACGACGCCACCGAGGTGCTGCCCATGGCGCCGGGCGATCAGCTGTTTTTACTCTCGGACGGGGTCATCGATACTGCAGGCCACGATGAACAACTGTTTGGCGTGCAAGGGCTGGAGCGGGTGTTTGCCCGTAATCGGGACCCGGCACACCTGATTGATGAGGTGGTGCAGGCGCTGCGCGATTTCCAGGGGCAAAAGCGCGATGACGTGAGCCTGGTGCAAATCACATCGCAACTGCCACACACCTGGGACCTGCCGCCGATTCTCTACGCCGACAGCGGGCGTTGCAGCCCGCTGGACTGGTCGGCCAGCTTTGAGTTTCGCGCCCAATCCCTGCAACAGTTCAACCCGTTGCCCTACCTGTTGCAGTTGTTGATGGAAGTCCATGGGCTGCGTACGCAGGGGGCGGTGATCCACGCGGTGCTGGCCGAGCTGTACGCCAATGCCCTAGAGCATGGCGTGTTGGGGCTCGACTCGCGAATCAAGCGCAACGCCGCCGGGTTCGCGCAGTATTACCAGCGCCGGGAAGAGCGGCTGGCAGCCCTTAAAGAAGGATTTGTCCGGCTGCACCTGCGGGTTGAGCCTATGCTCAACGGTGGACGTTTAGTGATACAAGTTGAAGACAGCGGAAAAGGATTCGATGTCCACAACGTATTGGCGCGTCCCCTGGACAAAGGGCGCCTGTCGGGGCGCGGCGTGAGCCTGGTGCGTCAACTGTGTCCTGCGGCGCGCTGGTCAGACGATGGTCGCAGCGCGTACGTGGAGTTTTCGTGGGAGGCTCTGGCATAATCCGCCCCATTCTTGATCAAGGAGTGAACAAGTGTCTGATTTACACATGGACCCGGCTGTTGTGAGCGCATTGCGTGACGTGATGGAGGGCGGGTTTGCCGACCTGCTGGACACCTTTATCGCGGACTCGGACGAACGTCTGCAGCAATTGCATCTGGCGCGTGGTCCTACCGAGCTGATGGCGGTTGCCCACAGCTTTAAAGGCAGCAGCAGCAACATGGGTGCCATTCGTTTGGCGCGCTTGTGCGCTGAACTCGAAGCCGGGGTGCAAAAAATGCCGGTGGACGGCATCGAAGCGCTGGTGCTGAAAATCGACCGTGAATATCAAACCGTGCGCCGACTGTACAGCGCCGAACGCAAGCGCTGCGGGGTGGCACACGTGGTTTCCCACTGATGGGCGCAAAGCTGGCCCGAACCTTGCTCTGAATCTCTGACCTGTACCTACGCCAGCCCGTACAGTGGAGACCTTACATGCCGCTTGCCGCCAACCCGCTTCTTCAGACACCTGCCGCCGCTGCGTCCAAAGCCGCCGCGGCCAATGCGTCCCAGCCTGCTGTTGAGCCCAACAAAACCGGGGGGGCGCCGTTCTCGAAGGTGTACGCCAAGGCGTCGCAAGACACCGCGTCCAATGCCGCCGATAAAGTCGCCAAACCGTCGCGCGACAAGGGGACGGATGCGCCAGCCAGGCCTGATGTGCGCAACGACAAAAGCGCTGGCAAACCGGCGAACGTTGCCGATAGCGGCAAACCCTTGCCTGGCGGCAAGCGCGCCGACAATGCCCGTGATGACCAGGACGCCAGCACGACGTCGGCGTCCGATGACGTGGCTTCCACCGATCCGTCCGCGCTGACGCCCGTGGCCCCGACCACCCCGCTGACACCGCCGGTGGCGGAGGTGCCGGTTGACGCTGTTGCGCCACCACCCGAGGTGCAGGCGCCGCAACTGGCTGCGGCGGCTGCGGCGGCCACGTCGGCTGCGGTTCAACCTCAGCCGGTGGCCGATGACACCTTCGACCCCGAGGCCGATCCCCTCGACGACCTGCCGGCGGTGCGCCTGGCCATGGAGCAGGGCGGGCACGTGTCCGCCAGCAGTCAGGCGCCGACCAAAAGCACCTCTGCTGATACCACTGCACCGGCTGCTCAAACCCAGGGGCAGGCCAGCGGCATGGCCCTGCTGATCGAGCCGAAAACCGACTCCCAAACCACCGGCGAGGGCGGCGAAAAGGCCTTCAAGGGGTTGGTGGACGATGGCCTTAAAGACTTGAAAAGCGCCTCCAGCGACACCCGTGTCGACGACTTCGCCAATCGTCTGGCGGCCTTGACCCAGGCCGCGGTGCCCAAAACCGCCAATGCCTTGCCGGTCAACCAGCCCTTGGCCATGCATCAGAACGGCTGGTCTGAAGAAGTGGTCAACCGGGTGATGTACCTGTCCAGCGCCAACCTCAAGTCGGCGGACATTCAGCTGGAACCCGCCGAACTGGGGCGACTGGACATCCGCGTCAACATCGCGGCCGATCAGCCGGCGCAAGTGAACTTCATGAGCGGCCACGCCGGTGTGCGTGAAGCGCTGGAAGGGCAGATGCACCGTCTGCGTGAGATGTTCGCCCAGCAGGGCATGGGGCAAGTGGACGTCAACGTGTCGGATCAATCGCGCAATTGGCAGGGCCAGGGTCAGGAGCAACAAGGCCAGCACCGCGCCAATGGCACAGGCAACGGTGGGCGGGCGGACGGCACTGTGGAGGACGACCTGTCCGTGGCGGCCGTTGAAGCCGCAGCGCCAAGTGTGATCCTGGGCTCCAGTGCGGTGGATTACTACGCCTGATAACTGGCTCGCAGCCTTGCGCAGCGGCTCCCCTTAACGGTGCAGTCGCTGCCGCGCACCGCGCGGTTATCGCCGTGCCATCGCGCCCCAACCCCGCTCACGCCAAACAATGCCCGCCCGACACTCACTTCTGGCATAACACTTGCTCTTGCCTAGCCATGCACCTGTGAAAACCGAATAGTGACGGATTATTGGCATGGCGAAGAGCGACGCAGTGAAAGACCCCGCCCAGAAAGGCAAACTCAAGCTGATTATCCTGATCGTCGTGGCGTTGCTGCTGGCGATTGGCCTGTCCGTGGGCGCCACCTGGTATTTCATGCACAGCGCCCAGAGCAAGCCCGAGGTGGTGGTTGACCCGAACGCTAAAGTCCCGGCGATCTACGAGCCGATGGCGCCTGCGTTTGTGCTCAATTACAACGCCAATGGCCGCCAGCGCTACATGCAAGTGAGCATGACCCTGCAAGCCCGTAACCAGGCCGATCTGGACGCGCTCAAGGTTCACATGCCGGTGATCCGCAACAACCTGGTCATGCTGTTCTCCGGGGAAACCTTCGACAGCATCGCCACGCCGGTTGGCCAGGAAATGTTGCGTCAAAAAGCCACTGCCAGTGTGCAAGCCGTTGCGCAAAAAGAGCTGGGCAAAGTGGTGGTCGATCAGGTGCTCTTTACTAACTTCGTATTGCAGTAGGATCACGACATGGCCGTGCAAGACCTGCTGTCCCAGGATGAGATCGATGCGCTGTTGCATGGCGTCGATGACGGTCTGGTACAGACCGAAATGGCTGCCGAACCCGGCAGTGTCAAAAGTTACGACCTGACCAGTCAGGACCGTATTGTTCGCGGGCGCATGCCGACCCTCGAAATGATCAACGAGCGTTTCGCGCGCTACACCCGCATCAGTATGTTCAACATGCTGCGCCGCTCGGCCGACGTGGCCGTGGGCGGGGTGCAGGTGATGAAGTTCGGTGAGTACGTGCATTCGCTGTACGTGCCCACCAGTTTGAACCTGGTCAAGATCAAGCCGCTGCGTGGCACGGCGCTGTTCATCCTGGACGCCAAGTTGGTGTTCAAGCTGGTGGACAACTTCTTCGGCGGCGACGGGCGTCACGCCAAGATCGAGGGCCGTGAATTCACGCCCACCGAGTTGCGCGTGGTGCGCATGGTGCTGGAGCAGGCTTTCATCGACTTGAAAGAAGCCTGGCAGGCGATCATGGAAGTCAATTTCGAGTACATCAACTCGGAAGTGAACCCGGCCATGGCCAACATCGTCGGCCCGAGCGAGGCGATTGTGGTCTCCACCTTCCACATCGAGCTGGACGGCGGTGGCGGCGACCTGCACGTGACCATGCCGTATTCGATGATCGAGCCGGTGCGCGAGATGCTCGACGCCGGTTTCCAGTCCGACCTCGACGATCAGGACGAACGCTGGAGCAAAGCGCTGCGTGAAGACGTACTCGACGTCAGCGTGCCGCTCAGTGCCACGGTGGCCCGTCGCCAGTTGCGGCTGCGGGACATTCTGCACATGCAGCCCGGCGACGTGATCCCCATCGAGCTGCAGGACGAGCTGGTCATGCGTGCCAATGGCGTGCCGTCGTTCAAGGTCAAACTGGGCTCGCACAAGGGCAATCTCGCCCTGCAAGTGGTTGAGCCCATCGACCGGCGCTAAGCGCCGGTTTCAAGAATTCGCTGTGTAACTGATTGACTGCCCGCCGAGGACAAATGATGGCTGACGAACACGAAATAACTTCCGCCGAAGACCAGGCGCTGGCCGATGAATGGGCGGCTGCACTGGAAGAAACCGGCGATGTGGGCCAACACGACATTGACGCCTTGCTGGCGGCCGATGCGGCCAAGGCCCCGTCGTCCAACCGCGTGCCGATGGAAGAATTCGGCAGCGTGCCGCGCAACAACGAGCCGGTCACGCTGGACGGCCCCAACCTGGACGTGATTCTGGATATTCCGGTGTCCATCTCCATGGAAGTGGGCAGCACCGACATCAACATCCGTAACCTGCTGCAACTCAACCAGGGCTCGGTAATTGAACTGGACCGTCTGGCCGGTGAGCCGCTGGACGTGCTGGTCAACGGCACGCTGATTGCGCACGGCGAAGTGGTGGTGGTGAACGAAAAGTTCGGCATTCGCCTGACGGACGTCATCAGCCCAAGCGAACGCATCAAGAAGCTGCGCTGAATGAAGCGGTTACTCGGCGGTTTACTGGCGTTCCCGTTCAGCGTGCTGGCGGCCGAACCTGTGGTCACGGCCACCACGGCGGCTGCGCCGGTGGTCGGCAGTGGCATCGGCGGTCAATTGACCCAGCTGGTGCTGGGCCTGCTGCTGGTGCTGGGGCTGATTTTCGGCCTGGCCTGGCTGTTGCGCCGGGTTCAGCACGCCGGGCCGCGTCAGGGGCAGGTGATTGAACTGATCAGCTCGCGTGCGCTGGGCGCGCGTGATCGTCTGGTGCTGGTGCAAGTGGGCAATGAGCAGATCCTGCTGGGCCTGACGCCCGGCCGGATCACGCCGCTGCATGTGCTCAAGGAGCCGGTGACCTTGCCGACTACCCCCCAGCCTGCCACGCCGGAGTTTGCCAAGCGCCTGCTGGAACTGATGGGCAACCAGAAGGACAAGCCGTAATGCGTTTAGTCGTTGCGCTGTTGTTGGCGCTGGCCGCGCCGTTGGCGTTCGGTGCCGATCCGTTGTCGATTCCGGCCATCACCCTGGGCACGGGCGCCGACGGCCAGCAGGAGTACTCGGTCAGCCTGCAAATCCTGCTGATCATGACGGCGCTGAGTTTTATCCCGGCGTTCGTCATGCTGATGACCAGTTTCACGCGGATCATCATTGTGTTTTCGATCCTGCGTCAGGCGCTGGGGCTGCAACAAACCCCGTCCAACCAGATCCTCACGGGCATGGCGTTGTTTCTGACGATGTTCATCATGGCGCCGGTGTTCGACAAAATTAACCAAAACGCCTTGCAGCCGTACCTTGCCGAAAAGCTCTCAGCGCAGGACGCGATCCTCAAGGCCGAAGGCCCGATCAAGGATTTCATGCTGGCGCAAACCCGCAGCAGCGACCTTGAGCTGTTCGTGCGCCTGTCCAAGCGGACCGACATCGCCACCCCGGATGCCGCGCCGCTGACCATTCTGGTGCCGGCGTTTGTCACCTCGGAACTGAAAACCGCGTTTCAAATCGGCTTCATGATCTTCATTCCGTTCCTGATCATCGACCTGGTAGTGGCCAGTGTGCTGATGGCCATGGGCATGATGATGCTGTCGCCGCTGATTATTTCGTTGCCGTTCAAAATCATGCTGTTCGTGCTGGTCGATGGCTGGGCGCTGATTATCGGCACGCTGGCCAGCAGTTTTGGCGGGGTGTGACGCCATGCCCGGGAGTAATGCGCAATGACCCCAGAAGTCGCGGTTGACCTGTTTCGCAGTGCGTTGTGGCTGACCACCCTGATGGTGGCCGTTCTGGTGGTGCCCAGCCTGCTGGTGGGCCTGATGGTCGCCATGTTCCAGGCGGCCACCCAAATCAACGAACAGACCCTGAGCTTCCTCCCGCGTTTGCTGGTGATGCTCGTGACCCTGATCGTGGCCGGGCCGTGGCTGGTGCAGACGTTCATGGAATACATCCTGTCGTTGTACGGCAGCATTCCGCAGTTGATCGGCTAAATGTCGCTGCTGGCCCTGACGGACGCGCAGATCAGTACTTGGGTCGCCAGCTTCATGCTGCCGCTGTTTCGGGTCGGCGCGCTGTTGACCACCATGCCGATCATCGGCACGACCCTGGTGCCCAAGCGCATCAAGCTGTTTTTGTCGATTGCCATTACCCTGGCCATTGTGCCCAGCCTGCCGCCGCTGCCCACCGTCAACCCGCTGGACCTGAGCGGGCTGATGTTGATTGCCGAGCAAATCATCATCGGCGCGTTGCTCGGGTTTTCACTGCAACTGTTTTTTCAGGCGTTCGTGGTGGCCGGGCAAATCGTCGCGATCCAGATGGGCATGGGCTTCGCCTCCATGGTCGACCCGGCCAACGGGGTTAACGTGGCCGTGATCGGGCAGTTTTTCACCATGCTGGTGACCTTGCTGTTCCTGTCCATGAACGGGCACCTGGTGGTGTTCGAAGTGCTCACCGAGAGCTTTACCACCTTGCCGGTCGGCGGCGGTTTATTGACCCTTCATTTTTGGGAAGTGGTGGGCAAACTGGGCTGGGTGCTGGGCGCGGCCCTGATGCTGGTGTTGCCGGCCATTACCGCGCTGCTGGTGGTCAACATTGCCTTCGGCGTCATGACCCGGGCGGCGCCGCAACTGAACATCTTCGCCATCGGCTTTCCGCTGACCCTGGTGCTGGGCATGGTGATCCTGTGGATCAGCCTGGCGGACATTCTCAATCAGTACCAACCGCTGGCCACTGAGGCCCTGCAGTTCTTACGTGATCTGGCACAGGCGAAATAGCCATGGCCGAAAGCGAGAGTGGCGCCGATAAAACAGAAGACCCCACGGAGAAACGAAAAAAAGACTCCAGGGAAAAGGGCGAGATCGCACGCTCTAAAGAACTGAATACGCTGGCCATCATGCTCGCCGGGTCCATCGGCCTGATCATCTTTGGCGGTGCGCTGGCGCAGGACATGATGGAAATCATGCGCTACAACTTCAGCATCAGCCGTGAAGCGCTGCTCAACCCCGATTCCATGGGCGCCTTCCTGCTGCACTCGGGCAAAATCGCGTTGATCGCGCTCCAGCCCGTGCTCATCACCTTGCTGATTGCCGCCCTGATCGGGCCGATTGCACTGGGTGGCTGGCTGTTCGCGGCGGGCAGCCTGGCGCCCAAGTTCAGCCGCATGAACCCGGCGGCGGGGCTCAAGCGCATGTTCTCGGCCAAGGCGCTGGTCGAACTGCTCAAGGCGCTGGCCAAATTCTTCATCATCCTGATCGTGGCGTTGATGGTGCTCCAGGCCGACATCGACGACTTGCAGCGCATCGCCCACGAACCGCTGGAATCGGCGGTGATTCACAGCCTGCAAGTGGTGGCCTGGAGTGCGTTGTGGATGGCCTGCGGGTTGATCCTGATTGCCGCCGTGGACGTGCCCGTGCAGCTGTGGGAAAGCCACAAAAAACTGCTGATGACCAAGCAGGAAGTGCGCGACGAACACAAGGATCAGGAAGGGCGCCCGGAAGTCAAACAGCGCATCCGCCAGACCCAGCGCGACATGAGCCAGCGGCGCATGATGAGCGCCATCCCGGATGCGGATGTAATCATCACCAACCCGACCCACTTCGCCGTCGCCCTCAAATACGACCCCGAGAAAGGCGCGGCGCCGATGCTGCTGGCCAAAGGCAGCGACTTTCTGGCGCTGAAAATCCGGGAAATCGGCGCCAAGCACGACATCCTGCTGCTCGAATCCCCGGCGTTGGCGCGTTCGATCTACTACTCCACCGAACTGGACCAGGAAATCCCTGCCGGCTTGTACCTGGCCGTGGCCCAAGTGCTGGCGTACGTCTACCAGATCCGCCAGCACCAAGCGGGCAAGGGTAAGCGGCCTGACCCGCTCAGTGACCTGCCCATCCCGCCGGATTTGCGGCGCGATGAGTGAGGGTGTTTTTTTGGACAGTGATTTTGACGTTTTTCTACCAACCTTTCCTAATGAAATGTCCATCCAGAAGGGTATGGTATTTAATCACGTGTTCTTGAGAAAAGGCCGCTGCGCGGCGATTTAAATCAAGAAGATAAGCCAGTGTTTCAGTAGTATCGGTTGCGTCATATAAGCCATATGCGGTGAGCTTTGTCGGTTGTGTATGTGTGGGGTCGTAGTCTCCGATTTTTATTTTTCTAATTATCTTGTAATGAGGGTTGTTTGGCATCTTATTGGCTACGAGGCTTTGAAGGGTTTTTGGAAGTGTATGCGTGGGGATGTTGTTTGATTTTATGATTGCAGTTGCTTGTTCTTGCAAATTGAGTGTTGGAACGTAAGGGGTGTTCAAGTCGTTTAAATACACTGCGTTTCTGGACACTTGTTCGCTGAAAAATTGGAGGCTTTCGCGCATTGCATCGCGTGCTTTATAGGCTTTAGAAACTGAAATTCCTGGCTTGATTTTAAGCCGGTGAGTTTTCTCTCTCAAACGGTTCGTCTTGACGCCGCCTGAGAAAAAATTCTTTGCCTTTGCTTTTAAGGAGCTTGCCAAGTTCGATGCGTGTTTCCCAATAAATCCAAATAGGTGGCCGCTAGAATCTTCCGTGAGAACAGGGTTGTTCATGCAGTAAGCATATGCATTAATGCCTGCCTTCCCGAATGGACTCCAACTGTCTGGGCTATTAAAGCGCATCAATACCGGATTAAACGCCCGATAGCCGTTGCCCAATAAATAATGGCCGCTCAGCGGGTCTGCGCACTCGCCGTTAAACCCCAAAAGATGCTGATTGGCGCCCGCGGTTGGGTGATGGCCATAAGGCGAATAAGCCATTGCCTGTTGTTCTGTCGCACTCAGCGTATGCAACACGGAGTGTTGCGCGTCGGTGGCGAGCAGGGTGCTGGCGGATGACGTTGCATCACGGCTCTGCAGCGCAAGCAATTGGTCGCCGTGCTGCAGGATGGTGTGCCGCACGTCGCCCTGGATGTCCGTGGCGAGCCGGTTTTGCCGATAAAAGCGTTGTCGTGGTGCCTGTGCGTCGGGCAGCACCCCCGTCAGCCGATCAAGCGGGTCGTAGTGATAACTGCACAGCAGTGCTTTTTTCATGGAAGCTCTCGCGCGCGTTGAGGAGTGCTTGATGATGAGCGCGATCAGGCGTCACGGGTACTGGCAGTTCTATCAGGTGGTCACCCTGTCAATGTTGCCAGTAGTGGGTTTGCCCAAACCTGCTTAACTGTGGAAAGAGTGCGCCGTGGCGTTTTTAACTGGCAATGGAGATGCGCGATGCCCATCGAGTTAACCCTGATCCCTGATGCGTCGGTCAAAACCTATGCCCTCAGTGATGCCCATGGTCTGGCCATGGTTGAGCTGGAGGGGTTGTTTCCGGCGTTCCCCGCGCTGGAGGGTACGTTTGCGATTTTTTGGCTGGATCAGGCGCTCGATCAACATGTGGTGGGGTTCAGTACCGAGGGCGCCAACCTGCTGGCGGTGATTTCGCTGCCGACGGTGCCGCAGGGCTGTGGCCACGAGGCGTATTACGCCGCGGTGCTGGAGCGGTGCGAGAAAGAGCGCGAGACGATTTTGCGATTTTTACGCAAGTCATTGAGCTCGGAAGGGATCAACGGAATCTGTGCGCGCAGTTTTATCCTGTGCAACCTGGTGCGCCAGTTGAAGCTCGACAGTGTGCCGGTGTGGAAGGATCGGCCGCACACGCGGGACGGGCGCTGCGGGGATATTTTGATTGGTGAGCGCGGGTCGGAGCGCTATCAGCCCAACCGCAAGATTGATGTGGTGTTCGGGGCCAGCAGCAGTGCGTGCCTGGTCATCGACTTGGGGGAATGGCGCTGGAACTGAACCTGGCGTGTGGGTGATGGGCGCGCGTATGACGTGTGCAAGAGGGGGCGTCGGCCCGCAGCCTTATCAGCCACTTCAGACAGGTTTGCTGCTTGCAGGGTGTCTGTGCCGGCGCTTATAGTCCGCGCTCGCCCACATGGCGACCGGGTTTGGCGACTCGGAATGAAAAGATAAAGCAGCGCTTTTGCGTCGTTTCGTTTCGTCGCGAGTTCATTTTTTCGCGGCAAGCTTTATGGCGGCTGTGCGTGGGAGATCTTCGGGTCTGCCGGTCTTTGTTTGTCTTTTCACCGGTTCGCCAACCCCCGCACAGCTGCCACCCTAATTTCGTTTGGCGACGAAAAAGGGTGGCTTATTTGAAAAGACAAATGGACCTCGCCCATGCCGAACGCTCCCTACATCCCGCTGACTGCCATCGATTGCACCATCCCCGCCTTGCTGATTGACCGTAACGCCCCGCTGGACGTCTTGCACGCCAACGCCGCAGCCCGTGTGCTGGCGGTCACGCAACTGATGGAAACCTTTGCGAGCCGTGACCTGGAACACGCCGATCAGGTCGACCTCAAGCACCTGGCCACCACCGCCATGCTGTTGCTGCGCGATGGCTGCGATCTGCTCGATGTGCTGGGCTGGCGCCTCAGGCCCGCCTGACAGGGTGCCTCTGACCCATCCCTCTCCTGACGGGAGAGGGTGTTTGCCCTTGAAGCCAAGGTTTTTTCACTGGCAGGTGGCCATTTGCCAAAGTTGGAAGGCTTCTTGCAAAGGCAGGCTCCACGGCGCACATGGCGTCAAAAGTTTGCTAAAGGTTTCCCGCAATGTCATTGGATCGCTCTCAGTTAATCAACACCGCACGCAACGGTCTGACCGGTCTGGGTCAGGGGCAGTTGGGCGTGCCGTTGTTGTTGCTGGTGATGCTGGCCATGATGATGTTGCCCATCCCGGCGTTCCTGCTGGACGTGTTCTTTACCTTCAACATTGCGCTGTCGATTGTGGTGCTGCTGGTGTGTGTGTACGCCTTGCGCCCACTGGATTTCGCCGTGTTCCCGACCATCCTGCTGGTGGCGACACTGATGCGCCTGGCGCTCAACGTGGCGTCGACGCGGGTGGTGATGCTCCACGGCCAAGAAGGTCACGGCGCGGCCGGTAAGGTGATCCAGGCGTTCGGCGAGGTGGTGATCGGCGGCAACTACGTGGTCGGTATCGTGGTGTTCGCGATTTTGATGATCATCAACTTCGTGGTGGTGACCAAGGGCGCCGGGCGGATTTCCGAGGTGAGCGCGCGTTTCACCCTCGACGCCATGCCCGGTAAGCAAATGGCCATCGACGCCGACCTGAACGCCGGGTTGATCGATCAGAACCAGGCCAAATCCCGCCGTCAGGAAGTCGCTCAAGAAGCCGAGTTCTACGGCTCGATGGACGGTGCCAGCAAGTTCGTGCGTGGTGACGCCATCGCCGGTCTGTTGATCCTGTTTATCAACCTGATCGGTGGCATGGCGGTGGGCATGTTCCAGCACGGCATGACCTTCGCTGATGCCGGTAAAGTCTATGCGCTGCTGACCATCGGTGACGGTTTGGTGGCGCAGTTGCCTTCGCTGTTGCTGTCCACGGCCGCCGCGATCATGGTGACCCGTGCCTCGGGCTCCGAAGAGATGGGCAAGCAGATCAGCCGCCAGATGTTCGCCTCGCCCAAAGCGCTGGCGGTGTCCGCCGGGTTGATGGCCGTGATGGGCGCCGTGCCCGGCATGCCGCACTTCGCGTTCCTGAGCCTGGCTGCCGTCTCCGGTGGCGTGGCGTATTTGATGTGGAAAAAACAAAACGCCGTCAAGGTTCAGGCCCTGCAGGAAGTTCAGCGCCAGCAGGAACTGCTGCCGTCGCCTGCCCGTGCGCAAGACAC
Source organism: Pseudomonas lundensis (assembly GCF_001042985.1). GTDB lineage: Bacteria > Pseudomonadota > Gammaproteobacteria > Pseudomonadales > Pseudomonadaceae > Aquipseudomonas > Aquipseudomonas lundensis. The sequence continues at coordinate 83,083 of NZ_JYKY01000006.1, read as the reverse complement.
CAAAGAGCTGGGCTGGGATGACGTAACCCCCATCGACATGATCGGCCTGGAAGTGGGCTACCGCTTGATCCCGCTAGTGGACCGCAACCAGGGTGGCCAATTGCTGGCGCGGATCAAGGGCGTGCGCAAGAAGCTGTCTCAGGACCTGGGCTTTCTGATGCCGACCGTGCACATCCGCGACAACCTCGACCTGGCGCCCAGCGCCTACCGGTTGACCCTGATGGGGGTGATTCTGGCCGAGGCCGAGATCTACCCCGACCGCGAACTGGCGATCAACCCCGGTCAGGTGTTCGGCACGTTGAACGGCATTACTGCCAAGGACCCGGCCTTTGGCCTCGAAGCGGTGTGGATCGAAGTCAGCCAGCGCAGTCAGGCGCAATCGCTGGGTTACACCGTGGTGGACGCCAGCACCGTGGTGGCCACGCATTTGAACCAGATCCTCTACAAGCACTCTCATGAGCTGATTGGCCATGAAGAAGTGCAGCAGTTGATGCAGTTGCTGGCCAAAGCCTCGCCTAAACTGGCTGAAGAGCTGGTGCCGGGTGTGCTGAGCCTGTCGCAGCTGCTCAAAGTGTTGCAGGCGCTGTTGGCCGAACAGGTGCCGGTGCGCGACATTCGCAGTATTGCCGAAGCCGTCGCGAACAATGCGCACAAGAGTCAAGATACCGCCGCTTTGGTGGCCGCCGTGCGGGTTGGTTTGTCCCGTGCCATCGTCCAAAGCATTGTAGGCGTTGAGTCTGAGCTGCCAGTTATCACGCTGGAGCCAAGGTTGGAACAAATATTGCTCAATAGTCTGCAGAAGGCAGGGCAAGGTCAGGAAGAGGGCGTTCTGCTGGAGCCGAGCATGGCTGAAAAACTGCAGCGTTCGTTGATCGACGCCGCACAACGCCAAGAGATGCAAGGCAATCCGGTGATCCTGCTGGTGGCCGGCCCGGTCCGCGCGATGTTGTCGCGGTTTGGCCGTTTGGCCGTGCCGAACCTGCATGTGCTGGCGTACCAGGAAATCCCTGACAACAAGCAAGTCACCATCGTTGCGACAGTAGGCCCGAACGGCTGAGGTTTGGTTTATGCAAGTGAAGCGTTTTTTCGCCGCCGATATGCGTCAGGCCATGAAACTGGTTCGTGATGAGCTGGGGGCTGATGCCGCCATTATTGGTAACCGCCGCATTGCCGGCGGTGTTGAGTTGACCGCTGCGCTGGACTACAAGTTGTCCGCGCTGGCGCCCCGTGTGCCGAATGTCGAACTCGAAGAAGAGCTGCGCAAGACCCAGTCGCGCATTGTGTCGGCCCAGGCCGAGTTGAGCATGCGCGCCGAGGGTGAGTCGGATGTCAGTCGGCAATTGTTTGCCGGTTTGCCCCTGACCGCCGCCGAGCCACTGATCGAGCCGACGTTCGACGAACCGCCACGTCCCGCAGCCCCGGCCGCGCCGAGCATGGATCAACGCGCCTTCGACACCATGCGCTTTGAACTCAATGGCTTGCGCGAGTTGCTCGAAGTGCAGTTGGGTTCGTTGGCCTGGAATCAGTTGCAAGGCAGCAAACCGGCACAAGCCAATCTGTGGCGCCGTTTGCAGCGCATCGGCTTGTCCGGCCCCCTGGCCCGCGACTTGCTGGAGCAAGTGACCGAGATTGAAGAGCCGCGTCAGGCCTGGCGCATGCTGTTGGCCCATTTGGCCCGCATGATCGCCACCCCTGAAGTCGAACCGCTTGAAGACGGCGGCGTGATTGCCATGGTCGGCCCGGCAGGCATGGGCAAGACCACCACCCTGGCCAAGCTGGCGGCGCGTTATGTGCTCAAGTACGGCGCGCAAAACATTGCGCTGGTGAGCATGGACAGTTACCGGATTGGCGCGCAGGAGCAACTCAAAACCCTGGGCCGCATCCTCAATGTGCCCGTCACGCACGTGGCGCCCGGCCAGTCGCTGGGGCAAACCCTGGAGCCGCTGGTGCGCAAGCGCGTGGTGCTGGTGGACACGGCGGGCCTGCAAGCCAGTGACCCGGCGTTGCGCTTGCAGCTCGAAAGCCTGGCGGGGCGCGGCATCAAGTCCAAAAACTATTTGGTATTGGCCACCACCAGCCAGAAACAAGTGCTGGCGGCGGCGTACCACAGCTATAAACGTTGCGGGCTGGCCGGTTGCATCCTGACCAAACTGGATGAGACGGCGAGCCTGGGTGAAGTGTTGAGTCTGGCCATCAGCCACGAGCTGCCAGTGGCCTATCTCACGGACGGTCCGCGTATCCCGGACGATCTCCATCTGCCGCGTCGTCACCAGTTGGTGAGCCGTGCGGTGAGTGTGCAAATGCAGGAAGAACCCAGCGAAGAGGCCATGGCCGACATGTTCGCTGATATCTACCACAGCCCTTCCAAACGGGTCGGCTGAGGCAGTGATGATTACGTTGGAATGTACCTACATTGATGGTCTGCACATCCTGTTCCCGTTGAGGAACCCGCAGCCAGCCTCTGTAGCCGCGTCTAAGTAAGACAAGGTAAAGAAAGATCATGGGCAGCATGCATCCCGTACAGGTGATCGCAGTGACCGGCGGCAAGGGTGGCGTCGGTAAAACTAACGTTTCAGTCAACTTGTCGCTGGCTCTTGCCGAGCTGGGCAGACGAGTGATGTTACTGGACGCTGACCTGGGGTTGGCGAACGTCGACGTACTGCTGGGGCTGACCCCCAAATACACCCTGGCCGATGTGGTCGAGGGCCGTTGCGAGCTGCGCGATGTGCTGCTGCCTGGGCCCGGCGGGATTCGCATCGTGCCCGCGGCGTCGGGCACCCAAAGCATGGTTCACCTGAGCCCGGCCCAGCATGCGGGGCTGATTCAGGCCTTCAGCGAGATCGGTGACAACCTGGACGTGCTGGTGATCGACACCGCCGCCGGGATTGGCGAATCGGTGGTCAGCTTTGTGCGCGCCGCGCAGGAAGTGCTGCTGGTGGTGTGCGACGAACCGACCTCGATCACCGATGCGTATGCGTTGATCAAGTTGCTGAACCGCGATTACGGCATGAACCGCTTCCGGGTGTTGGCCAACATGGCCCAGAGCCCGCAGGAAGGGCGCAACCTGTTCGCCAAGCTGACCAAAGTCACCGACCGTTTTCTGGACGTCGCCCTGCAATACGTAGGCGCCGTGCCGTACGACGAATGTGTGCGCAAGGCAGTGCAAAAGCAGCGCGCCGTGTACGAAGCGTTCCCGCGCTCCAAATGCTCGCTGGCGTTCAAGGCCATTGCACAGAAAGTTGACACCTGGCCATTGCCTGCCAATCCCCGTGGGCACCTGGAGTTCTTTGTTGAGCGTCTGGTGCAGCAAACCAATGTAGGTACGTCTCCATGACAGCAAGCGGCTATCGCATGTACAGCAAGTCATCGCGCGACAGCCAGTACGAGCTGATCGAACGCTACGCCCCTTTGGTCAAACGCATTGCGTACCACCTGCTGGCGCGTCTGCCGGCCAGTGTGCAGGTTGAAGACTTGATTCAGGCCGGGATGATCGGCCTGCTCGAAGTGTCGACCAAATACGACGCCAGCAAAGGTGCAAGTTTCGAAACCTACGCGGGTATTCGTATCCGTGGCGCGATGCTTGATGAAGTGCGAAAGGGCGACTGGGCTCCCCGCTCGGTCCACCGCAATACGCGCATGGTCAGCGACGCAATTCGGGCAATTGAAGCAAAAACCGGCTGTGACGCTAAAGATCACGAAGTTGCGGCCGAACTCAATTTAAGCCTTGATGATTATTACGCCATTTTGAATGACACCCTGGGCAGCCGCCTGTTCAGCTTCGACGACCTGTTGCAGGACGGCGAGCATGAAGGGCTGCACGAGGACGGCGCCAGTGCTCACCTTGAGCCGTCGCGCGACCTGGAAGACGAACGTTTTCAGGGCGCGTTGGCCGAGGCCATTGCCAACTTGCCGGAACGCGAGCGGCTGGTGCTGGCGCTGTACTACGACGAAGAACTCAACCTCAAGGAAATCGGTGAGGTGCTGGGCGTGAGCGAGTCGCGTGTCAGCCAGTTACACAGCCAGTGTGCCGCGCGTTTGCGCGGGCGCCTGGCGGAATGGCGAGCGCGCTGAGACGCCGCCGTCCACACGATTGACCCCCTGTAGCCGCTGCCGCAGGCTGCGATAAGGCCGCAAGACCTTCTGTCACAGACGGTCGCTGCATCCGCGTCGCAGTCGGTGGTGGCGGCTACAGGGTTAAGGTTTACTGAATTGATTGAATGGCGCGCCCAGGTGCTGGACGCGTTTTAAGACTGCTTGGAGGTCGAATTGGACAAGAATATGAAAATCCTCATCGTTGATGATTTTTCGACGATGCGGCGGATCATTAAAAACCTGCTGCGTGACCTGGGGTTCACCAACACCGTTGAGGCCGACGATGGCACCACGGCGATACCGATCCTCAATCAAGGTCATATCGACTTTCTGGTGACTGACTGGAACATGCCGGGCATGACCGGCATCGATCTGCTGCGCCACGTGCGCGCGGATGAAAAACTCAAGCACATGCCCGTGCTGATGGTGACGGCCGAAGCCAAGCGCGAGCAAATCATCGAAGCGGCGCAAGCCGGTGTTAACGGCTATGTCGTCAAACCGTTCACTGCGTTGGCACTCAAAGAGAAGATCGAAAAAATCTTCGAACGCATCGGTTGATCGACTCGCCACGGGGGCGTTATGGAGCATAAAGAGGCTAGCCAGGGCGATTTTGAATCGACCTTGAAAAAACATGCTCGCGAGTTGGTCGACAGCCTTGAAAAAGGCCAGTTTGGCGACGCCGTGCAGCTGATTCACGAATTGAACCAGACGCGCGACCGGGGCCTGTACCGCGAAGTCGGCAAGCTGACGCGCGAGCTGCACAGTGCAATCGTCAACTTCCACATTGACCCGCACATGCCGCAAGCCGAAGAAGTGTCGCAGATCACGGATGCCACGGAACGTTTGTCGTATGTTGTGCGCTTAACGGAAGCGGCGGCCAACCGCACCATGGACCTGGTGGAGAACAGCACGCCCGTGGTCAATGGCTTGGGCGCTGAAGCCAAAACCTTGAGCGCAGAGTGGGGGCGTTTCATGCGTCGCGAGCTCAGTGCCGAGGAGTTTCGGGATCTGGCACGTCGGGTTGACGGTTTTCTGACGCGTAGCGAAGAAGAAAGCCACGTGGTCGCCGCCAACCTGAACGACATTTTGCTGGCTCAGGATTACCAGGACCTCACCGGTCAGGTGATCAAGCGGGTCACGCAGCTGGTGACTGAAGTTGAAAGCAATCTGCTCAAACTGGTGTTGATGGCCAGTCAGGTTGACCGTTTCGCAGGGATCGAGCATGACCGCGAAGCACTGCGGGCAGAAAATAATCCGCAAAAAAACCTGGCGCAGGGTGAAGGTCCGCAGATTCATGCCGATAAGCGTGATGACGTCGTGTCCGGTCAGGACGATGTAGACGATTTGCTTTCAAGTCTTGGATTCTAAGGAGCACGTACATGAGCTTCGGCGCCGATGAAGAAATCCTTCAGGATTTCCTGGTTGAAGCCGGCGAAATTCTAGAGCAGTTGTCCGAGCAACTGGTCGAGCTGGAAAGCCGACCGGATGATGCCGACCTGCTCAATGCAATTTTTCGCGGTTTTCACACTGTAAAAGGGGGCGCCGGCTTCCTCCAGCTCAACGAGCTGGTGGAGTGCTGTCACATCGCCGAGAACGTGTTCGACATCCTGCGCAAGGGTGAGCGACACGTCGATTCGGAGCTGATGGACGTGATCCTGGAAGCGCTGGACGCGGTCAACGGCATGTTCAGTGAAGTGCGCGAGCGCGCACCGATCACCGCCGCGACGCCGGAGTTGCTGGCTGCCCTGGCGCGCCTGGCCGAGCCCGCAGCGGCACCCGCCGCCCCGGAGCCCGTGGCCGTGGCGCCTGCGCCAGAACCGGTGGCCGCAGACAGCGGTGACATCACCGATAACGAATTCGAGCTGTTGCTGGACTCGCTCAATGCGGTCAAGGCGCAAGCGGCAGCGGGCGGGGCGGCGACGCCTGTGGCCACGCCTGAGCAGGCGGCGACATCCGCCCCGGGCAGCGACGATATTTCTGACGCCGAGTTTGAGTCCCTGCTGGACCAATTGCACGGCAAAGGCCAGTTTGCGCCGGACGCCGTGGCTGCGACGCCCGCTGCTCAACCGGTGGAACCGGCCGCGCCCGCCAGCAACGAAATCACCGACGACGAATTCGAAGCCTTGCTCGATCAGTTGCACGGTAAAGGGTCGTTCAGTGCCGATGCACTGGATGCCTCTGCCCCTGCGGCACCAGCGGCACCAGCGGCTGCCGCGCCGGCTGATGCGGCACCGGGCAACCCGGACCACATCACCGACCACGAATTTGAATCGTTGCTCGACGAGTTGCACGGCAAAGGCACGTTCACGCAAGTCCCTGCCCAGCCGGCTGCGACCAAGCCCGCGCCAGCGCCTGCAGCGGCCGCCGCCGTGGCAAGCAAGCCTGAACCGGCAGCGCGCCCGGTCGCCCCGGCCCGCGCTGTAGCGGCCCACCCGGACAAACCGGCGGCTTCGGAAGCAGAAACCACGGTGCGGGTCGACACGGCGCGCCTGGACGACATCATGAACATGGTCGGCGAGTTGGTACTGGTGCGTAACCGTCTGGTGCGCCTGGGCCTCAACAGCAATGACGAAGCCATGTCCAAGGCAGTGTCCAACCTCGACGTGGTGACCGCCGACCTGCAAACCGCGGTGATGAAGACCCGGATGCAGCCGATCAAGAAAGTGTTCGGCCGTTTCCCGCGGCTGGTTCGCGATCTGGCGCGTCAGCTCAAGAAAGAAATCACCCTTGAGCTGGTGGGCGAAGAAACCGACCTGGACAAGAACCTGGTCGAGGCCCTGGCCGACCCGCTGGTCCACTTGGTGCGCAACGCGGTCGACCACGGTTGTGAAACCCCGGAAGAACGCGAAGCGGCAGGCAAGTCCCGTTGCGGCAAGGTGATCCTCTCGGCCGAACAGGAAGGCGACCACATCCTGCTGTCCATCTCCGATGACGGCAAAGGCATGGACGCCAATATTCTGCGCGGCATTGCCGTGAAGAAAGGCCTGATGGACAAGGACGCCGCCGATCGCCTGAGCGAGTCCGACTGTTACAACCTGATTTTTGCGCCGGGCTTCTCGACCAAAACCGAGATTTCCGACGTGTCGGGCCGTGGCGTGGGCATGGACGTGGTGAAAACCAAAATCGCCCAGCTCAACGGCTCGCTGAACATCTATTCGACCCTGGGCCAGGGCTCGAAGATTGTGATCAAGGTGCCGCTGACCCTGGCGATTATGCCGACCCTGATGGTGATGTTGGGCAATCAGGCGTTCGCCTTCCCGCTGGTCAACGTGAACGAGATTTTCCACCTCGACCTGTCGCGCACCAATGTGGTGGACGGCCAGGAAGTGGTGATCGTGCGCGACAAGGCGCTGCCGTTGTTCTACCTCAAGCGCTGGCTGGTGGCTTCGGCTGCCCACGAAGAGCAGCGTGAAGGGCATGTGGTGATTCTGTCGGTGGGCACGCAGCGCATCGGTTTCGTGGTCGATCAGTTGGTCGGTCAGGAAGAAGTGGTCATCAAACCGTTGGGCAAAATGCTCCAGGGCACGCCGGGCATGTCGGGCGCCACCATTACCGGTGATGGCCGTATTGCCTTGATTCTGGATGTGCCGAGCATGCTCAAACGCTACGCCGCACGGCGTATTTGATTCTGGTGGAGCGGGGCGGTTGCGTCCCGCGCCGCCTAACGGAGTGTTTATGGTAGTCAAGGTCCTGGTGGTGGATGATTCTGGTTTTTTCCGCCGCCGCGTCTCGGAGATTCTGTCCGCTGACCCGACGATTCAAGTGATCGGCACCGCCACCAATGGCAAAGAGGCGATTGATCAGGCGCTGGCGCTCAAGCCGGACGTGATCACCATGGACTACGAGATGCCGATGATGGACGGCATTACCGCCGTGCGTCACATCATGCAAAAGTGTCCGACCCCGGTGTTGATGTTCTCTTCCCTGACCCACGAAGGTGCCCGCGTCACGCTGGATGCACTGGACGCCGGGGCCGTGGATTTCCTGCCGAAAAACTTCGAAGACATTTCGCGCAACCCCGATAAGGTCAAGCAACTGCTGTGCGAGAAGGTGCACACCATCTCGCGCAGCAACCGCCGTTTTTCCAGTTACAGCGCACCCCAGCCGCACACCCCGACGCCCGCGCCGCGCCCGTCGGTCAGCGGTTTTGCGCCAGCGGGCACGCCTGCCACCCCGGCACCGACCCGCACCACGCCGATTGCCAGCCGCAGTGCGCCCGCCCCGGCGGCCACCGCGAACTCGCCAGCGCCCAAGCGCAAAGCCTACAAACTGGTGGCGATTGGCACCTCCACGGGTGGGCCGGTGGCCTTGCAGCGGGTATTGACCCAGTTGCCAGCCAATTTCCCGGCGCCCATCGTGCTGGTGCAGCACATGCCTGCGGCGTTCACCAAGGCGTTTGCCGAGCGGTTGGACAAGCTGTGCCGCATCAGTGTGAAAGAAGCCGAAGACGGCGACATCCTGCGTCCGGGCCTGGCGCTGCTGGCGCCGGGGGGCAAGCAAATGATGATCGACGGGCGTGGCGCGGTACGTATCCTGCCGGGCGATGAGCGTCTGAACTACAAACCGTGTGTGGACATCACCTTCGGTTCAGCGGCCAAGTCCTACGGCGACAAAGTGCTGGCGGTGGTGTTGACCGGCATGGGCGCCGATGGCCGCGAAGGCGCGCGCCTGCTCAAGCAGGGCGGCAGCAACGTCTGGGCGCAGGACGAGGCCAGTTGTGTGATCTACGGCATGCCCATGGCCATCGTCAAAGCCAACCTGGCGGACGCGGTGTACAGCCTGGATGACATCGGCAAGCACCTGGTCGAGGCGTGTCACTGATGGATGTACTGAGCCTGATCGGCATCATCATGGCCTTCGTGGCCATCATCGGCGGTAATTACCTTGAAGGCGGTCACCTAGGCGCGCTGGCCAATGGCCCGGCGGCCCTGATCGTGCTGGGTGGCACCATCGGCGCCGCGTTGTTGCAGTCGCCGCTGAGCGCGTTCAAGCGCGCCATGCACACCGTGGTGTGGATCTTCTTCCCGCCGCGCATTGACCTGGCGGGCGGCGTGGACCGCGTCGTCAACTGGAGCCTCACCGCGCGCAAGGAAGGCCTGCTGGGCCTGGAAGGCGTGGCAGATGCCGAACCCGACGATTATTCGCGCAAAGGCTTGCAGTTGCTGGTGGACGGCGCCGAGCCCGAAGCGATTCGCAGCATTCTGGAAGTCGATTTCATGACCCAGGAAAGCCGCGATATCGAAGCCGCGAAAGTGTTCGAAAGCATGGGCGGCTATGCGCCGACCATCGGCATCATCGGTGCGGTGATGGGCTTGATCCATGTGATGGGCAACCTGGCCGACCCGACCCAGTTGGGCAGCGGCATCGCGGTGGCCTTTGTCGCCACCATCTATGGCGTGGCCAGTGCCAACCTGATTCTGTTGCCCATTGCCAGCAAGCTGAAGTCGATTGCCATGCGCCAGTCGCGTTACCGCGAAATGTTGCTCGAAGGCATCCTGTCGATCGCCGAAGGTGAGAACCCGCGTTCCATTGAGTTGAAGCTTCAGGGCTTCATGGATTAATGGAGAGTTTGCGCTATGTCCCGTCGCCGTCGGCAGCCTGAAGAACACGTCAATCACGAGCGCTGGCTGGTGTCCTACGCGGACTTCATCACCTTGTTGTTCGCGTTTTTTGTGGTCATGTACTCGATCTCATCGATCAACGAAGGCAAGTACAAAATCATCTCCCAGGCGCTGGTGGGGGTGTTTAACGACGCCGAACGCACGCTCAAGCCCATCCCCATTGGTGAAGAGCGGCCATTGACCATCCAGCCGGCCAAGCCCCTGGTCAAAGACAGCGACCAGACGGACGCCGGGCTGGGGCAGATCACCCGCGATCCGCTGAAAACCATCGCCGATGACATCACCCAGGCGTTTGGCGACCTGATTGCGTCCAACCAGTTGACCGTGCGCGGCAATGAGCTGTGGGTCGAGATCGAACTCAACTCCAGCCTGCTGTTTGGCAGCGGCGATGCGATGCCCAGCGACGTGGCGTTCAGCATCATCGACAAGGTGGCGGCGATCCTCAAACCGTTCGATAACCCGATTCACGTCGAAGGCTTCACCGACGACTTGCCGATCCGCACGGCGCAGTACCCCACCAACTGGGAACTGTCGTCGGCCCGTTCGGCGAGCATCGTGCGCATGCTGGCCATGCAAGGGGTCAACCCGGCCCGCATGGCGTCGGTGGGCTATGGCGAGTTTCAGCCGGTGGCCAATAACGCCACCCCCGAAGGCCGTGCGCTGAACCGGCGGGTGGTGTTGGTGGTCTCGCGCAACCTGGATGTGCGCCGTAGCCTGACCGGTACCGGAACCGCGCATGCAACGCCCGATGCGGCCTTGAAGCGGGCTGGCACACAAACTGCACCGCCGGTATCAACGCCGTCGGTTCGCGGGAATGCCGTCAATTCTCCGTCGCCGGCCCTTTAACTGAATGCCAATTCTCGGCCAGGGCGTTTTGCCGCCGGGAGGAACACGCTAATGAGAGTCTGGGCAGTAGCCAATCAAAAAGGTGGCGTCGGTAAGACCACCACATCCATTGCACTGGCCGGTTTGCTGGCCGAGGCGGGCAAGCGCGTGGTGGTGGTCGATCTGGACCCCCACGGCTCGATGACCAGCTACTTCGGTTATGACCCCGATGCCCTTGAGCACAGCAATTATGACCTGTTCCTGCACAAGGGGCAGGTGCCTGAAGGCTTGCCGGGGCAACTGTTGCTGCCCACCAGCAATGACCATATTTCCCTGCTGCCGTCGAGCACGGCGCTGGCCACGCTGGAGCGTCAGTCGCCGGGCCAGAGCGGCCTCGGTCTGGTGATCGCCCGCGCGCTGGCGCAGCTGTGGCAAGACTACGATTACGCGATCATCGACAGCCCGCCGTTGTTGGGCGTGTTGATGGTCAATGCGCTGGCGGCCAGCCAGCAGTTGGTGATCCCGGTGCAGACCGAGCATTTGGCGGTCAAGGGCCTGGAGCGCATGGTCAACACGCTGGCGATGATTAACCGCTCGCGCAAGCAAGAGCTGCCGTTCAGCATCGTCCCGACCTTGTTCGACCGCCGCACCCAGGCGTCCATGAGCACGTTGCGGGTGTTGCGCGATCTGTACCCCGACACCATCTGGCAAGGCTATATCCCCGTGGACACGCGCTTGCGCGATGCGAGCCGGGCGGGTCTTGCGCCGTCGCAATTCGATCCCAAGAGTCGGGGCGTGGTGGCCTATCGCGCCTTGCTCAAGCACCTGCTCAGCCGCCAGCTGTCGCCGCAGGTGGCCTGAGGTGCGCATGCATTCAAGTAACAAAGTAATACGGCCGATAACCTTCAAAGGCCACGCGAGCGAGTACGGGATGTGGGTCACGTTATGAAGCAACCTGTAATGATTCCTACGCGTCCGCAATTGGCATTGCAGTCGTACCTCGACGGTTTGTTGCAAGAGGCCACGCAAGAGCTGTTGTGGGTCGAGCCCGAGCCAGAGCCGATCGCGCCGTTGCCCGTGGCCGAACCGGTTGAACTCGATGACTTTGCCGCCGCCGTGCTCGAAGAGCAGGTGCGCGATGCGGTGGTGGTGCCTGCGGTGGTGGTGCCGTTGCGTGCGCCGGACGTCGTGCCCGCCGAGGCGGCGAGTGTGGCCGACACGCCCGACGCCGTGGCCCAGCCGTTGGTGCAGGTGCACCTGCCCGCTACGCCGGGCGGTCAGGCGCCCGTGCACAGCGACGGGCGCCCGGCCTGGGCCGCCGAGCCCTTCGAGTGCCTGTTGTTCGATGTGGCCGGGCTGACCTTGGCCGTGCCGCTGGTGTGCCTGGGTTCGATTTATTCGCTGGCCGGGCGTGAGTTGACGCCACTATTTGGCCAGCCGGACTGGTTTCTCGGCATTCTGCCGAGCCAGAGTGGCAACCTCAAAGTGCTCGATACGGCGCGCTGGGTGATGCCCGACCGCTACCGCGACGATTTCCGCGAAGGCTTGCAGTACGTGATATCGGTTCAGGGCTACGAATGGGGGCTGGCGGTGCATCAGGTCAGCCGTTCGTTGCGCCTGGACCCCAGTGAAATCAAATGGCGCACGCAGCGTGGCCAGCGGCCATGGCTGGCGGGCACCGTGATCGAACACATGTGCGCGCTGCTGGATGTGGCCGAACTGGCCGAGCTGATCGCCAGTGGTGCGGTCAAGCACATGAGCAAGGCGGCGTCCGTGCCACAGACGTAACACAACATAACGACCGGGCCCATGGCGCGGTCAGACAGCACACTCGCCGCTTAAGCGGTATTTAGTCAGGGGTTTGGGGTATGAATCAGTCAAGTGCAAAGGCGTCGTCCGAAGATCCGATCCTGCAATGGGTTACCTTCAAGCTGGACAACGAGTCCTACGGCATCAACGTGATGCAGGTGCAGGAAGTGTTGCGCTACACCGAAATCGCACCTGTGCCGGGTGCGCCTTCCTACGTGTTGGGCATCATCAACCTGCGCGGCAACGTGGTGACGGTCATTGACACCCGCCAGCGTTTCGGCCTGATGAACGCCGACATCACGGACAACACGCGCATTGTCATCATTGAAGCCGACAAGCAAGTGGTCGGGATTCTGGTCGACAGCGTGGCGGAAGTGGTTTACCTGCGCCAGTCTGAAATCGAAACGGCGCCGAACGTCGGCAACGAAGAGTCCGCCAAGTTTATCCAGGGCGTGTGCAACAAAAACAACGAACTGTTGATTTTGGTTGAGCTGGACAAAATGATGAGCGAAGAAGAATGGTCGGACCTGGAGAACATCTGATTGATGCTTGAGGTGGCGGTAATAGTCCTGGGCCTGTTGTGGGGGCTGACGGTGTGGATGTTCGTGTCCTACGTTCGCAGCCAGCGCCTGATCGCGGCGCAACAGGCCGCGGGGGATGCGCTGCGTGATCAGCGCATCAAGGAGCTGGGGCGGCGGCTGGACACCTACCAGAATGGCAGCGTGCAAATGGGTGAAGACTTGCATGAACTGCGTGCGGTGGTGGCACCGTTGCCCGAGAAACTCACCCAGCTGGAACAGCGCGACCCGACCAGTCTGTCGTTTTCCCAGGCGGCGCGCCTGGTGGGCATGGGCGCCAGCATCGACGAACTGACCGAGTCCTGCGGCTTGACCCAGGCCGAAGCCGAGCTGATGAGCAAGATGCACAAAGGCTAATAAGCACCCGTGTGGCTTGACCCTGGCCGGGGCAGGCCCTCAGGGGGTGTTGTCAGGCAGCCCCTCCAGTGCGCGCGCCTTCAGCGTGTCCAGGTGTGCACCGGGTTGTTCAAGAATGGCGTGGAACCACGCCGTAAAGGCGTGCGGCTGGTGGGTCAGTTGCGCGGCCAGCACTGAGGTATCGACCCATTTCCAGTCCTGCGCTTCAGCGGGGTCGGGGTGCGGTGGGCCATCAAAGCGACCCACATACAGGTGGTCGAATTCATGCTCGATCAAGTCGTTGGAGACCTGTGCCCGGTAGGTCAACGTACCGGCTGCATACAACGAACAGGTAAACCCCATCTCTTCCTGCAATCGACGCCGCGCTGCACGCAGGGTTGACTCGCCGGGCCGCGGATGACCGCAGCAGGTGTTGGTCCATAAACCGCCGGAGTGGTATTTGCCGGTGGCCCGTTGTTGCAGCATCAGTTCGCCCCGGGCGTTGAACACAAAGATAGAAAAAGCACGGTGCAACAGCCCCTCTCGATGCACGGGCATTTTCAGGCCGGTGCCGATCGCGCGGTCCTGCGCATCCACCAGAATCAAGGTTTCCTCAGGGGATGACGGCATGTTCATGGCTGGCGTCCTGTGGGCTTACCTGGGGGTCACATCCCGCTCTTGCGGTTGTGGATTAGGGTCGAAGTCTGCCGGGAATTTGCCTTTGAGTTGCCAGGCAAAGGCGATGATTTCGGCCAGCGTGCGGTACAGCTCTTGCGGGATGCTGTCCCCTAGCTCCATGCGCGCCAGCAGTTTCACCAGTTCGGCATTCTCGTAAATCGGGACGTCATACTCACGGGCGAGGGTGAGGATGGCTTCGGCCAGTTCGTCGTCGCCCTTGGCGGTGAGGGTCGGTGCCTGTTTGCCGTCGTATTTGAGGGCAATGGCCTGACGCGGCGGGTTGGGTGTGCTCATGCGGTTTCGTCCACCCAGCGTTGTTCCAGCGGCTTGTGGTTGCCCTCGGGCGGTGTGCCCTGATGGCAGTCGAGGTCGGTCACGCTCAGGCCGGCGTCGTTCAGGCGCTGACGCAAGAGGCCGAGCTGGCTGTCGATCAGGTCGGCGGTGAAGGCGTGTTGCGCCCAGAGCTGCCCTGACAGGGTGCCGCGCAACAGTTGCGCCTGCACGTGCAGCGGCCCGAGCGGAGCTAGGTCGAAGGCGAGTTCCACGCGCCACAGCGGGTCTTTGACTTCGCGGGTCTCGCGCTTTTCTTCGGGTGCCTGTTCAGGCGGGTCTTCGCGCTGGAATTTCACTTGCAACGGCACGATGTCGTGGGCGTTGCGCAGGGGGATTTCCAGCTGCCAGGTGGTCAGGACGCCGCCGTCGGGCGTGCGACCGCTTTGTTCCAGGCTGGACAGCTGATGGCTTTGCAGGCGGGAAATGGCCGCCGCTGCCAGTTTTAACAGGCTTTCGAGGTTGTCTTCGCCCTCTGCGCTTTGCAGGGTGCGGCCGGGCAGCGGGAAGCCGCCCGGTTGGGGCTTGGCGCTGACCTGACCGAGCATGCCCAGGGCGTTGCGCACGAACGTGGGCATGGCTTGCGCCTGAGCGCTGGCGGCCACGCCGGGGTTGAATGCGCTACTGGCCGCCACGCCCGGCGTGATCTGGGCAATCAGGCGCAGCAACGTGGCTTTGAGGTCAGGGGCCAGGTGGTGTGCTTGGCCACCCAACAGCTTGGCCTCCAGAAACGCGCCGCTGTTGAGCAGGGCATCGCTCAAGCCTTTGGGGGTGCTCAACTGCGCGGGGGTGGGCAGGCCCGCCAGCAGTTTGTCGATGGACGCTCGCAGGTCGGCCGGCAACGTGGCGTCCGGCGGCAGCGCTCGCAAGGCGTTCAGCAGCCCTTCGAGCGAGCCCTGCGCGCGTTGTTGTGTGACCAGTTGTTGCGCAATCGCCAGTTGATCCTGTCGCCCGCTCAAGGGGACGAACTGCAGGCTTTGCTCACCTTGTACCTGGGCTGTGAGCAGACTACCGATGCGCAAGGGCTGCGGGCTATCCAGTGCCAGGGTGGTGCCGCTCAGCGCGGTGTTGAGCAGGGTCACCAGGGAGCGGTAGAGCGCCGGTTGGCCCGTGGTTTGCGGCACGAGCTGGGTGGTCAGCACTTTGCCTTGCAGCAAGGTGCCGACGGGCAGTTGCCCGGTGTCGAGGCGGGTGAGGGTGGCGACACTGCTGCTCAGTGCCTGCTGCACGCTGATGGCCAGGCTGCCGGAGGTCGGTTGGGTGACGGCCAGTTGCGTGCCTTGCGGCAATGGGAACGGGCTGTTGGCTTGCACGTGGGTTTGGCGCCCGCCCGCCAGCGTCAGTTTGAGCAGCAGTTGAAACGCCAGGTCGTCCTGCTTGAGCGACAGCACTTCGGCCTTGGCGCTCTGACCGGGGCCAATCAAGCCATCGAGGGGTTGCAACAATTTCAGCAGCTCGCCGCCGACCACGCCTGCGCGCGCACCGTTTGTGACGGCGGGTGGGAGCGGAGGAATATTCA
Organism: Pseudomonas lundensis; assembly: GCF_001042985.1. Lineage (GTDB taxonomy): Bacteria > Pseudomonadota > Gammaproteobacteria > Pseudomonadales > Pseudomonadaceae > Aquipseudomonas > Aquipseudomonas lundensis. The sequence continues at coordinate 67,295 of NZ_JYKY01000006.1, read as the reverse complement.
TGTCGCCTTTCATCGTTACAACCTGTCGAAATTGCCCTCTTTAGAGTAGGACATGGCATGTATAATGCCGCCCCGTCGTTCAGAGGGCAGCAAAACTTCAAAATTGTTTGATCCAGCTCTCTGAAACAGGCCGCAAATGCATTTATCCTGCATCACTTTAACGGCCGCGCCTGAGCCGACTTGAACCGTGAAGGCCTCAATTACGTGACCAGCCCTCTTCTAGAAGCCGTAGCGCTCGCCTGTGAGCGTGACTGGCGGATGTTGTTCGAAGACCTCGAATTGCGTCTGGCCAGCGGTGACATGTTGCAAATCAGCGGCCCCAACGGCAGCGGCAAAACCAGCCTGCTGCGTTTGTTGGCCGGATTGATGCAACCGACGGCGGGTGAAATTCGCCTCAATGGCCAGCCCTTGAGCGGCCAGCGCACTGAGCTGGCCAGCAACCTGCTGTGGATCGGGCATGCCGCCGGGATCAAAGACCTGCTGACGGCCGAAGAGAACCTCAGCTGGCTGTGTGCCTTGCATCGCCCGGCCTCGCGCGAGGCCATCTGGGCCGCGTTGGCTGCCGTGGGCCTCAAAGGCTTCGAGGACGTGCCGTGCCACACGTTGTCGGCCGGTCAACAACGCCGCGTCGCCCTGGCGCGCTTGCACCTCGACAGCCCGCCGCTGTGGATCCTCGACGAACCCTTTACCGCGCTCGACAAGCAAGGCGTCGCCCAGCTTGAAGAGCACCTGGCCCGGCATTGTGAGCAGGGCGGCATGGTGGTGCTGACCACGCACCACACCCTGACCCGCCTGCCTGCCGGGTATCGCGACATTGATTTGGGGCGTTGGGCCGTATGAGTGTGTTTGCCGTGCTGGTGGCGCGTGAAGCGCGTTTGTTGTTCCGTCGTCCGGCCGAGCTGGCCAACCCGCTGGTGTTCTTCGCGATCGTGATTGCGATGTTCCCGTTGGCGGTCGGACCCGAGACTCAATTGTTGCAAACCTTGTCTCCGGGGCTGCTCTGGGTGGCGGCCCTTTTAGCGGTCCTGCTCTCGCTGGACGGGCTTTTCCGCAGTGATTTCGAAGACGGATCGCTGGAACAGTGGGTCCTTTCGTCGCACCCCCTTGCTCTACTGGTGTTGGCCAAAGTACTGGCACACTGGGCGTTTTCCGGGCTGGCGCTGGTGATCCTGTCACCCGTGCTGGCCTTGATGCTGGGGTTGCCGGTGGCGTGTCTGCCGGTATTGCTGATGTCGTTGTTGCTTGGCACGCCGGTACTGAGTTTGCTCGGTGCCGTCGGCGCTGCACTGACGGTGGGTCTCAAGCGCGGCGGCCTGTTGCTCGCCTTGTTGATCCTGCCCCTCTATATCCCGGTGCTGATTCTGGGCAGTGGCGCCTTGCAGGCGGCGCTCCAGGGGATGCCCGCGACCGGTTACTTGCTGTGGCTGGGCAGCCTGACGGCCCTGGCAGTAACCCTGACACCGTTTGCGATAGCGGCCGGCCTGAAAATCAGCGTCGGCGAATAATGAGGTCTGGCCATTAATTGGCCAGTAAAGACCCTGGCTGGCATGGCACTCAACCTGTCGTGACCGGCACCGTGATGGAAACAGCGTGATGAACTGGACTTGGTTTCACAAACTCGGCTCGCCCAAATGGTTTTATGCCATCAGCGGCCGCCTGCTGCCCTGGTTGAGCATCGCCGCCGTGCTGCTGATCGTGGGCGGGGTGGTGTGGGGGCTGGCCTTCGCGCCACCGGACTACCAGCAAGGCAACAGCTTTCGCATCATCTACATCCACGTGCCCGCCGCGATGCTGGCCCAGTCCTGCTACGTGATGCTGGCGGTCTGCGGCGTGGTGGGGCTGGTGTGGAAGATGAAGATTGCCGACGTCGCGTTGCAGGCCGCCGCCCCGGTGGGCGCGTGGATGACCGCGGTGGCGCTGGTGACCGGCGCCGTCTGGGGCAAGCCGACGTGGGGCTCGTGGTGGGTGTGGGATGCACGCCTGACCTCGATGCTGATCCTGCTGTTTCTGTATTTCGGCCTGATTGCCCTGGGCAATGCCATCACCAATCGCGACAGCGCGGCCAAGGCCTGCGCCGTGCTGGCAATTGTCGGTGTGATCAATATCCCGATCATCAAATACTCGGTGGAGTGGTGGAACACCCTGCACCAGGGCGCGACCTTCACCCTGACCGAAAAACCGGCGATGCCCGTGGAAATGTGGCTGCCACTGCTGCTGACAGTGGTGGGGTTTTATTGTTTCTTTGGCGCCGTGGTCCTGCTGCGCATGCGCCTGGAGGTGCTCAAGCGCGAAGCCCGCACCCGTTGGGCCAAGGATGAAGTGTTGAAAGCGCTGGAGGGTTCACGATGAGTTTTGCTTCTGTTGGCGACTTCATCGCCATGGGCCATCACGGTGTGTATGTCTGGACGTCCTATGGCATTTGCCTGGCGGTACTGGTGTTGAACGTGGCGTTGCCGATCCTGGCGCGTCGGCGTTATTTGCAACAAGAGGCGCGTCGTTTGCGCCGGGAGAACGCGAAGTGAATCCGCTGCGTAAAAAACGTTTGATCATCATTCTGGCGATTCTGGTCGGTGTCGGCGCTGCGGTGGCCCTGGCCTTGAGCGCCTTGCAGCAGAACATCAACCTGTTCTACACCCCGACCCAGATTGCCAACGGCGAAGCCCCGCTGGACACGCGCATTCGCGCAGGCGGCATGGTGCAGGACGGCTCGCTGAAACGCTCCGGCGACTCGCTGGACGTCGAATTCGTGGTCACCGATTTCAATAAGTCGGTGACCATTCAATACCGCGGCATCCTGCCGGACCTGTTCCGCGAAGGGCAGGGCATCGTGGCGCTGGGCAAGCTCAATGCTCAGGGTGTGGTGGTGGCCGATGAAGTACTGGCCAAACACGATGAAAAATACATGCCGCCTGAAGTGACCAAGGCGTTGAACGAAAGCGGTCAATCCGCGCCTGCAGCGGCCAACGAGGTTAAGTGATGACGTTCGGACTGTTTATTCCGGAATTGGGCCAGTTGGCCATGATTCTGGCGCTGTGCATTGCCATCGTTCAGGCCATCGTGCCGTTGCTCGGGGCATGGCGGGGCGACAAATTGTGGATGAGCCTGGCGCAACCGGCGGCCTGGGGCCAGTTCGCCTTTTTGCTGTTTGCCTTTGGCTGCCTGACCTGGTCGTTCATGGCCGATGATTTCTCGGTCGCTTACGTGGCCAGCAACTCCAACAGCGCGCTGCCGTGGTACTACAAGTTCAGCGCGGTGTGGGGTGCCCACGAGGGTTCGTTGCTGTTGTGGGCAATGATTCTCGGTGGCTGGACCTTCGCCGTGTCGATCTTCTCGCGCCAGTTGCCGCAGGTGATGCTGGCGCGGGTGCTGTCGATCATGGGCATGATCAGCGTCGGCTTCTTGCTGTTCCTGATCCTGACTTCCAACCCGTTCACCCGCTTGCTGCCGCAAATGCCGGCCAACGGCAATGACCTCAACCCGCTGTTGCAAGACATCGGCCTGATCGTGCACCCGCCGATGCTGTACATGGGCTACGTGGGCTTTTCGGTGGCCTTCGCCTTCGCCATTGCGGCGTTGCTGGGCGGGCGGCTGGATGCGGCCTGGGCGCGCTGGTCGCGGCCGTGGACCATTGTGGCGTGGGCATTCCTGGGCATCGGCATCACGCTGGGTTCGTGGTGGGCTTATTACGAGCTTGGCTGGGGCGGCTGGTGGTTCTGGGACCCGGTGGAAAACGCGTCCTTCATGCCTTGGCTGGTGGGCACGGCGCTGATTCACTCGTTGGCCGTGACCGAAAAACGCGGCGTGTTCAAAAGCTGGACCGTGTTGCTGGCCATTGCGGCTTTCTCGTTGAGCCTGCTGGGCACCTTCCTGGTGCGTTCGGGCGTGCTGACCTCGGTTCACGCGTTCGCCTCGGACCCTGAGCGTGGCGTGTTCATCCTGATTTTCCTGCTGTTCGTGGTGGGTGGCTCGCTGACGCTGTTTGCCTTGCGGGCGCCGGTGGTCAAGAGCCAAGTGGGCTTTAACCTGTGGTCGCGTGAAACGCTGCTGCTGGGCAATAACCTGATTCTGGTGGTGGCTGCGTCGATGATTCTGTTGGGCACCTTGTACCCGATGGTGCTCGATGCCCTGACCGGCGCCAAGATGTCGGTGGGCCCACCGTATTTTGATGCGCTGTTCATCCCGTTGATGGCCGTGTTGATGGTGGTGATGGCGGTGGGCGTGCTGGTGCGCTGGAAAGACACGCCGGTCAAGTGGCTGCTGGGCATGCTGACCCCGGTGTTGCTGGGCAGCGCCGCGTTGTCGGCGATTGCCAGTGTGGCCTATGGCGATTTCAACTGGGCCGTCATGACCACCTTTATGTTGGCCTCGTGGGTGCTGTTGGCCGGGGTGCGCGACATTGGCGACAAAACCCGTCACAAAGGGCTGTTCAAAGGCCTGCGCAGCCTGACCCGCAGCTATTGGGGCATGCAGATTGCGCACCTGGGCATCGCCGTTTGCGCGCTCGGCGTGGTGTTGTCGAGCCAGAACAGTGCCGAGCGCGACCTGCGCCTGGCGCCGGGTGAGTCCATGGAGCTGGGCGGCTATCACTTCATTTTTGAAGGTGCCCAGCACTATCAGGGCCCCAACTTCACGTCGGACAAAGGCACCGTGCGCGTGGTGCGCAACGGCAAGGAAATCAGCGTTTTGCACCCGGAAAAACGCCTGTACACCGTGCAGTCGTCGATGATGACCGAGGCCGGTATCGACGCCGGGTTTACGCGCGATCTGTACGTGGCGCTGGGCGAGCCGCTGGGTGATGGCGCCTGGGCCGTGCGGGTGCACGTCAAACCGTTTGTGCGCTGGATCTGGCTGGGCGGTTTGCTCACCGGGTTTGGCGGGTTGCTGGCGGCGCTGGACCGTCGTTATCGGGTCAAGGTGAAAAGCCGCGTGCGTGAAGCGCTGGGCATGACAGGAGCCACCGCATGAGACGCTGGTTGATGCTGATTCCGCTGGCCATCTTTTTGGCCATGGCGGGCTTTCTGTACAAAGGGCTGTACCTGGACCCCACCGAGCTGCCGTCGGCCATGATCGGCAAGCCGTTCCCGGCGTTTAGCCTGCCCTCGGTCGACGGTGGCACCCCCCTGACCGAGGCCGACCTCAAGGGCAAACCGGCGCTGGTCAACGTGTGGGCCACGTGGTGCATTTCGTGCCGCGTCGAGCACCCGGTGCTGACCAAACTGGCCGCGCAGGGCGTGGTGATCCATGGGGTCAACTACAAGGACGTCAACGCCGATGCGCAAAAGTGGCTCAAGGAATTCCACAACCCGTATCAACTGGACATTAACGACGAAGCCGGTTCGCTGGGCCTGAACCTGGGCGTGTACGGCGCGCCAGAAACCTTTCTGATCGACAGCCAGGGCATCATTCGGCACAAGTTCGTCGGCGTGATCGACGAAACCGTGTGGCGCGAACAACTGGCGGGCAAATACCAGGCGCTGGTCGACGAGGCCCAACCATGAAGCGCTGGTTAACCGCCCTGGTGTTTGGCCTGACCCTGACCGGCGTGGCCCAGGCGGCCATCGACACCTACGAGTTCAAGAACGACGCCGAGCGTGACCGTTTTCGTGAACTGACCAAAGAGCTGCGTTGCCCCAAGTGCCAGAATCAGGACATTGCCGATTCCAATGCACCGATTGCCACCGACCTGCGGCGCGAGATTTTCCGCATGCTGGGCGAGGGCAAGGACAACCAGCAAATCATCGACTTCATGGTCGACCGCTACGGCGATTTCGTGCGTTACAAACCGGCCCTGACCGGCAAGACCGCGATCCTGTGGTTCGGGCCGCTGGTCTTGCTGGTGGGCGGGTTTGTGGTCATCGGCGTGATCGTGGGCCGCCGTCGCACGCAGCGCGCCACCCGCACGGACACCCTTTCTGCCGAGGAGCGTCAGCGCCTCGACACTTTGCTGGATAAAACCAAAGATGATTGATTTCTGGCTTGCAGCCGGTTTGCTGCTACTGATCGCCCTCAGCTTTATCTTGATCCCTGTGCTGCGCGCCCGGCGCGCCCAGCGTGAAGAAGACCGCACGGCACTCAACGTCGCGCTGTACCAGGAGCGTGTGGCCGAGTTGCAGGCGCAGCGCGATGAAGGCGTGTTGACCGATGCGCAACTGGAGGCCGGACGCGCCGAAGCGGCGCGTGAACTGCTGGCCGACACCGAAGGCGCGGCGCCAGCGCGGGTATCGAGCCTGGGCAAAGTGGTGCCTCTGCTGGCCGCGTTCATGGTGCCGGTGCTGGGCGTGGCGCTGTACTTGCACTATGGCGCCAGCGACAAAGTCGAACTGACCCGCGAATTCGCCCAGCCGCCGCAGTCCCTTGACGAGATGGTGGCCCGCCTGGAGCGCGCCGCCGTGGCTCAGCCCGAATCCGCCGAAGGCTTGTATTTCCTGGGTCGCGCCTACATGGCGCAAAACCGTCCGGCCGATGCGGCCAAGGTCTTCGAGCGCACGGTCGCGGTGGCCGGTCGTCAGCCCGAGCTGCTGGGGCAGTGGGCCCAGGCGCAGTACTTTGCCGACAACAAGCAGTGGAGTGACAAGACCCAGGCGTTGACCGACGAGGCGCTCAAGGCTGACCCCAAAGAGGTCACCAGCCTCGGCCTGCTGGGTATCGCGGCCTTCGAAGCCAAGCGCTATCAGGAGGCCATTGGCTACTGGCAGCGGCTGATGAACGAACTGCCTGAAGGCGATGCGTCCCGCGCCGCCCTCGAAGGCGGTATTCAGAAGGCCCGCGAGCAACTGCAGGCCAATGGCGAGCGCGTCGAAACAGCGCCGGTGGCCGCGACCGAGGCGTCGATCAAGGTCAGCGTGGACCTGGCCGACGCGGTAAAAGCCCGCGTGTTGCCCACCGACAGCGTGTTCATTTTCGCCCGCGCCGTGACCGGGCCGCCGGCGCCATTGGCCGTCAAGCGGGTGACGGTGGCCGACCTGCCGATCACCGTCGAGCTGGGTGACCGCGACGCGATGATGCCGCAATTGAAACTGTCGAACTTTCCTGAAGTCCAACTGGTTGCGCGCGTCTCTCGTGCTGGCCAACCGACAGCAGGCGAATGGGCCGGGCGCAGCCAACCGCTGTCCAGCCGCACTACTGCGCTGCAACAGCTGATCATCGACAGCCCGGACAAGTAGCCGGTCAACACCGCCCCTGCAGGCGCGCTTGCATTGCCAGACAAGCGCGCCTGCAGGGGTAACTCACGATAAGAGAAACCCGTATGAGTCCGCTTGCACGCATCACCTTGCTCAGTTTCGCCTTAGGCCTGAGCGCCTGTGCGGTCCATCAACCTTCGGATCAGCCGTCACCGACCCCGCCTGAGCACGTGCCGCAACCGTCGTCGCCTGCTGGCAAACCGTTGCCCGACATGCCGATTCCCAAGCCGCCAAAACCGCTGCCGCGGACCTCGGCCACCTTTGCGCCGCCACCGGGCGGGCCCAGCCATTGGGATGCACGTCTGGGGGTGTATGTGTTGGACGCTCAGCCCGACACCTTTTACCGCCAGCGCACGTATTACCGCTGGAACAACGGTTGGAGCCGTGCGGTCAGCCCGAACGGGCCGTGGGAAGAGACCGACATCAGCGGCGTGCCGCCGGGGTTGAGCCGGCAGTTCAAATAAGTTAAACGGCGACCCGCGGGTCGCCGTTTTTTTTGCGCGTCGTTAATACGCGGCTTTGCCCACCGAGGCGCCGCCATCCACGAACAACGTCTGGCCGGTGATGTAAGCGCTGTGTTCGGACAGCAGGAACGCAATCGCCGAGGCGATCTCGTGCGGCTGGCCCAAACGCGCCATGGGCACCCCGGCCAGATACCGGGCTTCACCTTCAGAGCCCGGCGGGTTGTTGGCGCGGAACAGCTCGGTTTCGGTCGGCCCGGGCGCCACGGCGTTGACCGTGATCCCGGTTTGCGCCAGTTCCAGCGCCCAAGAGCGGGTGAAACTGACCAAGGCCGCTTTGGCCGCCGCATAGGCGGTGCGCTGTGCAATGCCCAGTACGGTCAAGCTGGAAATATTCACGATGCGTCCCCAGCCCCGGTGGCGCATGCCGGGCAGCAGGGCTTGGGTGGCTTGCAACGCCGAATGCAGATTGACCCGCATCACGTCGTCGAACGCATCCAGGTCAATCTCGCCCAGTGCTTGCGGGCGCACCAGCCCGACATTGTTGACCAGCCCGTCAAACGCAAAGCGCTCGCTCAACTCGCCCAGTACGTGTGCGCTGCGCTGGCGATCGGCCAGGTCCAGCGCCACCAGCGTGCCGGGGAAGGTGGGGTCGTCGGCATTTCGCGCAATGCCAACGACGGTGTGGCCTGCTTCTGACAGATAAGTCGCCAGCGCGCGTCCGATTCCTTTACTGGCGCCGGTGATGAGAAAAGTCCGTGCGGTCATGGTGTGCTCCGGTGTGAAAACGGGCAGGGATAATACCTTGTCACGGCGTGCGCGAGATTCTATGTTGCGGGCTACCCGACCCAGCGCCAGTGCCGCGTACCGTCCTGACGGGCAGGGTCATTGACAGGAGTGATGTGTGTGAGCCAGTTCCAATTCAAACAAGTGGATGTGTTCAGTCGGGTGGCGCTCAAGGGCAATCCGGTGGCGGTGGTGCTCAATGCCGATGGCCTGAGCGATGCGCAGATGGCGGACTTTGCGCGCTGGACCAACCTCAGTGAAACCACGTTCGTGCTCAGGCCGCAGGACCCGCAGGCCGATTATCGTTTGCGCATCTTTACCACCCTGCGCGAATTACCCTTTGCCGGGCACCCGACGTTGGGCAGTTGCCATGCCTGGCTAGAAGCCGGGGGGCAGCCAAAAGGCCGGGAAGTCATTCAGGAGTGTGGCGCGGGTCTGATCACGATTCGGCGCGACGCTGAACAACTGGCGTTCAAGGCGCCGCCTTTGGTGCGCAGCGGGCCTGTGGAAGAGGCGCTGATACAGCGCATCTGTGCGGGTTTGCGGATTGAACCGCAGGCGGTGGTCCGCGCGAGCTGGGTCGACAACGGGCCGGGGTGGGTGGCGGTGATGCTGCGCGATCGGGCGCAGGTGCTGGCGCTGGAGCCCGACTACCCGCAACTGCTGGGCCTGGCGCTGGGGGTGGTTGCGCCGTGGGACAGTGCGAAGGATGGCGATGACGCGCACTTTGAAGTGCGCGCGTTCATCGCCGGGGATGGCATGCAGGAAGACCCGGTCACCGGCAGCCTGAATGCTGGTCTGGCGCAATGGCTGATGGCGCAAGGCCTGGCACCGGCGCGTTATACGGTGAGTCAGGGCACGGCCATGGGCCGGGCCGGGCGCGTCGCCATCGAACGTGTGGGGGACGATATTTGGGTGGGCGGCGCGGCGGTGACCTGTCTCTCGGGTCACCTGACGCTGTAAGGCCTCGGCTTGCTGCGCCGTTGCCCGCTCAGGCCCCTTTTGCTTTAACCGCGCGTTTGGCCTTGGGTTTACTGGCGGGCGCCTTGCGTTTTTTCTTCCACGCGGGGGCGACCCCGGCCGGGCTGGCCGGGCCGCGAATGGTCATTTGCAGGCCGCTGCAACGTTCGATGTGCTTGCTCATCCAAGCGGCCTGTTTGGCGACGAAGATGTCGAGGGTCATGTCGCCGCTTTGCACCATGTCCAGCGCTTGTTCCCAGATCGCCGTGGTGCCGGGGTCGGCAATGGCGCGGGGCACGGCGTCGATCAGGCTGAAGGCCGCGGGCGTGGCCGCCAGCGCCTTGCCGTTTTTGTTCAGATAACCGCGGTCCAGCAAGCCCTGAATGATCCCGGCGCGGGTGGCTTCGGTGCCAATGCCGGTGGTGTCCTTGAGTTTTTGTTTGAGCAGCGGGTCCTGGACCCATTTGGCGACGTTTTTCATGGCCTTGATCAAGTCGCCCTCGGTGAACGGCTTGGGCGGCTGGGTCCACAAGTCTTTAAGCAGGACGTTCGCCACCGCACACTCGAGGCCTTCGTGCAGGCGCGGCAGCGGCTGCGGTGCGGGGGCTTCACGGCCCTTGGCCGGGGCCAGGGCTTCGGGCAGGGCGCGCTTCCAGCCCGGCTCGATGATCTGCTTGCCCACCGCGCGCAGGGCCTGCCCCGCACAGTCGAAATCGGCTTGGGTGCGGTCGTATTCATGGTTGGGCAGGAACTGCGCCAGGTAACGCGCGCGAATCAGGGTATAGACGGCCCGCTGCTTGCCGCTCAGGCGTTCTAGGTTTTTCGCGGCCGCCGTGGGGATGATGCCGTGGTGGGCGCTGACCTTGGCGTCATTCCACGCCCGTGAACGGCGTTGCGGGTCCAGAAAGCCTGCCAGCGGTTGCAAGGCCGGATCCGCCTGCTGCAAGGCACCGAGAATTGAGGCGGCTTCGGCGTGCTGGCTTTGCGGCAGGTAGCCGCAGTCGCTGCGCGGGTAGGTGATGACTTTGTAGGTTTCATACAGTGACTGGGCGATGTCGAGGGTTTCCTGGGCGCCCAGCCCCAATTTCTTGGAACACACTTCCTGCAGCGTGCCGAGGTCGAACGGCAGGGGCGCGACGTCGCGCAGGCGCTCGGTGCGCAGGGTGATGACCCGTGCGTGGCGGGCGTTTTGCATCGCCGTGGCGGCGTGCTGCGCGTGGGCCTGATTCAGGCAGCGGTCCTGATCGTCACAGGTGTCCGGGTCGGCGCGCCACTGGGCGGTAAACACTTGCCCATCATGGCTGAGTTGCACATCGATGGCCCAATAGGCCACAGGGATGAAATCGCTGATGCTGCGGTCGCGATCCACCACCAGGCGCAAGGTCGGGGTCTGCACCCGGCCTACGGGCAGCACGCCTTGATAGCCCGACTTGCGCCCGAGCAGGGTAAACAGGCGGCTCATGTTCATGCCGATCAGCCAGTTGGCCCGCGAACGCCCCAAGGCTGCGTGGTACAGGTTGAAAGTGTCGGCGCCGGGCTTGAGCGCGGCCAGTGCCTTGCGAATCGAGGCGTCGTCCAGTGCCGACAACCACAGGCGCTGGATCGGCCCGCGATAACGGCAGTGTTCGACCAGCTCGCGGGCAATCATTTCGCCTTCACGGTCGGCATCGGTGGCGATCACCAGTTCACGGGCTTCGCCCAGCAGGCGTTTGACGGCCTTGTACTGGCTGGCGGTTTTGGGTTTGACGCGCATCTTCCACTGCTGCGGCACGATGGGCAGGTCGGCCAGGACCCAGCGTTTGTAGCGCTCGTCGTAGGCGTCGGGCGGGGCGGTTTCGAGCAAATGACCGATGCACCAGGTGACAGTGGCATTGGGCCCCACCCAGCAGCCATCACCGCGACGGCTGGCACCGAGCACGGCCGCAATATCTTTGGCCTGGGAGGGTTTTTCACACAAAAACAGCCGCATCGTTTCACTCGTTCATGCTGCGCAGAAGGTGCACAGCATGGCAGAGATTGAAATCGGGGCAACTGTTTTTACTGTGTTTATGTACAGGTTAAGGGTGCAGTCAGCGCCTGCACCGGTGACGCGGGGGTGTTTATTGACCTGAGTACACCTGGTCAAACACGCCGCCGTCATTGAAATAGATTTTTTGCACCTCGCGCCAGTCGCCGAAGGTTTTCTCAACCGACAGGAAGTCAACGTTCGGGAAGCGGTCGCTGTACTTGGCCAGAATCTGCGGGTCGCGCGGGCGCAGGTAGTTTTTGGCGGCGATTTCCTGGCCTTCAGGCGACCACAAATACTTCAAGTAGGCTTCAGCCACCTCACGCGTGCCTTTTTTGTCGACCACTTTGTCGACCACGGTCACCGGCGGCTCAGCTTCGGCCGAGACGCTGGGGTAGATCACCTCGAACTGGTCGCGACCAAATTCGCGGGCGATCATTTCCGCTTCGTTCTCAAAGGTCACCAGCACGTCGCCGATCTGGTTGGTCATGAAGGTCGTGGTGGCTGCGCGGCCGCCGGTGTCCAGCACAGGCACGTGGCCGAACAGATTGCCGACAAAATCTCTCGCCTTAGTTTCGTCACCGCCGTTTTTCAGCACATAGCCCCAAGCGGACAAGAACGTGTAACGGCCATTGCCCGAGGTTTTCGGGTTCGGCACGATTACTTGCACGCCATCCTTGACCAGGTCTGGCCAGTCTTTCAGGGCTTTCGGGTTGCCTTTGCGCACGATGAACACCGTGGCCGAGGTGAAGGGCGCGCTGTTGTTCGGCAGGCGGGTGACCCAATTCTCAGGCACCAGTTTGCCGTTATCGGCCAGGGCATTGATGTCGGTGGCCATGTTCATGGTGATGACGTCCGCGGGCAGCCCGTCGATCACCGAGCGCGCCTGTTTGCTGGAGCCGCCGAACGACATTTGCACCGTTTGCTTTGCGTCGTGCTCTGCTTCCCAATGTTTCTGGAATGCCGGGTTGTAGTCTTTGTAGAAGTCGCGCATGACGTCGTACGACACGTTCAGTAGCGGCTTGGGAGCGGCGTGGGCAACGCCCATAAAGGCCAGGCTGGCGGCGAGGACAGAGGCGCTAAAAAGGTTTTTCACTGCTCATTCCTTGTTGGAGGGGCATATGGGGCAATTTGCCAGCGACTATAGCCGCTGACGCTTAGTGCTTAAAAGATTAAAAAAGCCTTTGCTTATGCATTTTTTGTGAAAAGCGCGTTACCACAGCGAGAACAAAACGACGCCGAGGGTTCATGGCGTTCTTTTTTGCACGTGGGGCAGTTGTGTTTGAGCTGTTCGCCGCGCATGGCGTTGGCCAGTTCGGCGGTGAAGATCCCGGTGGGCACGGCGATGATCGAATAACCGGTGATCATCACCATGGCCGAGATGATTTGCCCGAACGGGGTCTTCGGCACGATATCGCCGAAGCCCACTGTGGTCAGGGTGACGATGGCCCAGTAGATGCTCACCGGGATGCTGGTAAAGCCGTTTTCCGGCCCTTCGACCACGTACATCAGGGTGCCAAACACGGTCACCAGCGTGGACACGCTGACCAGAAACACGATGATCTTTTGTTTGCTGCCGCGCAGTGCCGAGAGCAGGTAGTTGGCCTGACTCAAGTAGGGCACCAGCTTGAGCACCCGAAAGATTCGCAGCATGCGGATGATGCGAATAATCAGCAGGTACTGCGCATCGCTGTAATAGATCGCCAGAATCCCCGGCACGATGGCCAGTAAATCCACCAGCCCGTAAAAGCTGAAGGCGTAGCGCAGGGGTTTGGGCGAGCAATACAGGCGCAGGCCGTATTCCACGGCGAACACAAAGGTGAAGCCCCACTCGATGTAGGCCAGCAGGTTGGCGTAATCGCGGTGGATGCTGTCGATACTGTCGAGGATCACCACCACCAGGCTGCAGAGGATGATCAGCAGGAGCGTGGTGTCGAAACGGCGCCCGGCGGGGGTGTCGGCCTGAAAGACCATCACGTAGAGCCGCTGGCGCCAGTCGTTGTTATTCATGTACGAAGCTCGAATCTCAAAGGTAAGAAGATTCGGGGATTAGCGCTCAATGCGCAACCGGGATTGCACACTGGATGGTGTTAACAGGCGCACGCTGGCCAGTACCAACCAGCTGCTCAGGATGAAGGGCGCCGTCAGGGCAGGCAGCCCGAGCGCGCTAAAGCCGGGTGTGAGCATCAACGCCAGCAGGATGCCCGCCAGTGGCTGCCAGGGGTGGCGTGTGCGTTGGCACAATGCCAACGCGGCCAGTGCCGCGTTATACCCGCCCAGCCCGCTGAGCGCGGTGGCCGGGTCGTGCTGCAAGAGGCTGAACCCCACGCCCGCCAGCGCACCCGTCAATGCCCACAGCGCAGCGCGTCGGCTGCTCAGCCACAGGCCGCTGACGATCAACAGCCCCGCCAGCGGTGATTGCAACAACATGACTTGGCCGATGCCCGTCAACAGCCCTTGCGCCAGCGTAAGGCCGTTGAGTTCGGGGGTGGACCAGGCGGAGGCTGGCGGTGCAGGGTTGAAACTGAGCAACAGCCAGCCCAGCCCGACAAAGGGCGCGGTGTAAGCCATCAGGGTGTTGCCGTTGCTGGCGCGCTTGAGCCATTGGTGAACCAGCATGGTGCTCAGCCCGGCGCTGGCAATGATCAGCAGCGGCAACATGGCTGACCACGGTAACTGATGGCTCAGCAGCAACCCCAGCAACACGCCGTTGTAGCTGTAAAGCCCGGCCTGGCGTTCAGCTTTGGGGTAACCGCGCCGTTGTGCGGTTAACAGGCCGCTGACCCCGCCAAGCAGCGCGCCCCCCAAGAGTGAAGGCGCGCTGACGAGAATGGCCAGCAGGCACAGCACCCCGCACAGCGGATGACGTTGCAGGAAAATCTGGCTGAAACCGTTGCACAGGGCCGTCGCCCAATCCGGGCAAGGCTGGCTGAATGAGGGGGCGTGCATGGTGACGACACACTTGAGAAGGGGATGAGGTGTGCAGCCGCCGCGCGGGGCGGGCGGCGGCTACAGGTGCGGTTACTGCTCGCGAATCGAGAAGTTGGCCATGTGTTCCAGGCCTTTGATCAGCGCCGAGTGGTCCCAGTTGCTGCCACCGATGGCGGCGCAGGTGCTGAACACTTGCTGCGCATTGGCGGTGTTGGGCAGGTTGATGCCCAGCTCGCGGGCGCCCGCCAGGGCCAGGTTGAGGTCCTTCTGGTGCAGGCTGATGCGGAAGCCCGGGTCGAAGGTGCCTTTGATCATGCGCTCGCCGTGGACTTCAAGGATTTTGGAGGACGCAAACCCGCCCATCAGTGCCTCACGGACCTTGGCCGGATCTGCGCCGTTCTTGGCAGCAAACACCAGCGCTTCAGCCACCGCCTGAATGTTCAGGGCGACGATGATCTGGTTGGCCACTTTGGCGGTCTGGCCGTCGCCATTGCCGCCCACCAGGGTGATGTTCTTGCCCATGTTTTGCAGCAGCGGCAGGGCGCGCTGGAAAGTTGATTCCTCGCCGCCGACCATGATGCTCAGGGTGCCAGCCTTGGCCCCGACTTCACCGCCAGAGACGGGTGCATCGAGGTAGTACGCGCCTTTGGCGGTGATTTTTTCAGCGAAGGCCTTGGTCGCGGTAGGCGAGATCGAACTCATGTCGATCACCACTTTGTTCGGGCTCAGGCCGGCCGCGATCCCGTCTTCGCGAAACAGCACGTCTTCGACCTGCGGGGTGTCCGGCACCATGACGATGATGAACTCGGCTTCCTGCGCCACTTCTTTCGGGCTGGCCAGGGCGATAGCGCCTGCGGCGACCAGGTCGGCGGGTGCCGCGCCGTGGTGGGTCGACAGGAACAGGCTGTGACCCGCCTTTTGCAGGTTGCTGGCCATGGGCGAACCCATGATGCCGGTGCCGATAAATCCGATTTTAGCCATGACAAATCCTCTTGTTTTTATGGGGTAAACAGCCGTAGACGTGGCTGAAGGCGGCGAAGGGTGGCGCGCCAGCCCGTGATCTCGAAACCCGGACGCGGGTGACGGCCTTAGACCGCGTTATGCGTCTTGAGCCAGCCCAGACCGGCTTCGGTGCTGCTCAGTGGCTTGTACTCACAGCCGACCCAGCCTTGGTAGCCGATGCGATCAAGGTGGTCGAACAGGAAGCGGTAGTTGATTTCGCCGGTGCCCGGTTCGTGACGGCCGGGGTTATCGGCCAACTGGATGTGGTTGATCTGCGGCAGGTGCGTTTGCATCGTGCGCGCCAGGTCACCTTCCATGATTTGCATGTGGTAGATGTCGTATTGCAGGAACAGGTTGGCGCTGCCGACCTTCTCCTGAATGGCCAGCGCCTGACGCGTGTTGTTGAGGTAGAAACCGGGGATGTCGCGGGTGTTGATGGCTTCCATCACCAGCTTGATGCCCACCGCTTGCAGCTTGTCGGCGGCGTATTTGAGGTTGCTGACGAAGGTTTTCTCAACCAGCGCGTCGTCGATGCCTTGGGGGCGAATGCCCGCCAGGCAGTTGATCTGATCGTTGCCCAGCACTTGGGCGTAGGCGATGGCCAGATCCACCCCGGCGCGAAACTCTTCGACACGGTCCGGCAGGCAGGCAATCCCGCGCTCGCCCTTGGCCCAGTCGCCGGCTGGCAGGTTGAACAGCACTTGGGTCAGTTTGTTGGCATCGAGTTGGGCCTTGATTTCGGCAGAGCTGTAGTCGTACGGAAACAGGTATTCAACGCCGTGGAAACCAGCATTGGCAGCCGCTTGAAAACGGACAAGAAAATCCTGTTCGGTGAACAGCATGGACAGGTTGGCGGCAAAACGCGGCATGGTGGACTCCTGCAATGTGTGTGTCCCCTCTCCCGGAGAGAGGGGCAGGCTTAACGTTAATCGAGCATCGAGATGGCAGTCGGGGCGTCGTTGCCCACCAGCGCCAGGTCTTCGAACTCGTTCACAGCGTTGATTTCGGTGCCCATGGAAATATTGGTCACGCGTTCGAGAATAATCTCAACCACCACCGGGACACGGAACTCTTTGATCATTTCTTGCGCCTGGCGCAGCGCCGGCTGGATCTGGCTTGGCTCGAACACGCGCAGAGCCTTGCAACCCAGGCCTTCGGCCACGGCCACATGGTCGACGCCGTAACCGTTGAGTTCCGGTGCGTTGAGGTTGTCGAACGACAGCTGCACGCAGTAATCCATTTCAAAGCCACGCTGTGCCTGACGGATCAAACCCAGGTACGAGTTGTTCACCACCACGTGGATGTACGGCAGGTTGAACTGCGCGCCCACGGCCAGCTCTTCGATCATGAACTGGAAGTCGTAGTCGCCGGAGAGCGCCACCACGTTGCGGTTCGGATCGGCCTTGACCACGCCCAGTGCAGCCGGAATGGTCCAGCCCAGCGGACCGGCCTGGCCGCAGTTGATCCAGTGCCGTGGCTTGTACACGTGCAGGAATTGCGCACCGGCAATCTGCGACAAACCGATCGTGCTGACGTAGCACGTGTCTTTGCCGAACACCTGGTTCATCTCTTCGTACACGCGTTGCGGCTTGACCGGTACGTTGTCGAAGTGGGTCTTGCGGTGCAGGGTGGCTTTGCGTTGTTGGCAGTCTTGCAGCCAGGCGCTGCGGTTTTTCAGTTTGCCGGCGGCTTTCCACTCGCGGGCCACTTCAAGGAACACCTTCAGGGCAGAACCGGCGTCGGACACAATGCCCAGGTCCGGGGTGAAGACGCGCCCGATTTGCGTCGGCTCGATGTCCACGTGAATGAAGCGGCGGCCTTCGGTGTAGACCTCGACCGAACCGGTGTGGCGGTTAGCCCAGCGGTTGCCGATGCCCAGTACCACGTCGGACTTGAGCAGGGTGGCGTTGCCGTAGCGGTGCGAGGTTTGCAGACCGACCATGCCCACCATCAGCGGGTGATCGTCGGCAATCGTGCCCCAGCCCATCAGGGTCGGAATCACCGGGATGCCGGTCAGTTCAGCGAACTCCACCAGCAGGTCGCTGGCGTCGGCATTGATCACGCCGCCGCCGCTGACCAGCAGCGGGCGCTCGGCCTGGTCGAGCATGGCCAGGGCCTTTTCGGCCTGAACGCGGGTGGCGCTGGGCTTGGCCAGCGGCAGCGGTTCGTAGGCGTCGATGTCGAACTCGATCTCGGCCATTTGCACATCAAACGGCAGGTCGATCAGCACCGGGCCGGGGCGCCCGGAGCGCATTTCGTAAAAGGCTTTCTGGAAGGCATAAGGCACCTGGCCCGGTTCCAGCACGGTGGTTGCCCACTTGGTCACGGGTTTGACGATGCTGGTGATGTCGACAGCCTGGAAGTCTTCTTTGTGCATGCGGGCGCGGGGGGCCTGACCGGTGATGCACAAAATCGGGATCGAATCGGCCGAGGCGCTGTACAGGCCGGTGACCATGTCCGTGCCCGCAGGGCCTGAGGTGCCGATGCACACGCCGATGTTGCCGGCCTTGGTGCGGGTGTAACCCTCGGCCATGTGCGAGGCGCCTTCCACGTGGCGAGCAAGTACGTGATCGATGCCGCCGACCTTTTGCAGGGCCGAGTACAGCGGATTGATGGCGGCGCCCGGGATACCGAATGCGGTATCGACACCTTCGCGACGCATCACCAGAACGGCAGCTTCGATTGCTCTCATTTTGCTCATTGCTTTGTGCCTCTTACGTTTTGTAATTGTATACAAGTGGCTGTGGGCTGAGTGTATTCATCCGCCCCTGTGCAGGTCAATGGCTTTTGTTCAATCAATCGTTGGAAGACCGGAAGCCCTGTATTAGGCAGGTTTACGGTATTTGAAGAAATGCGCGTTTAAATGATTGTATACAAGATGAATATTTATTGTGTTCTATTGAGGCTGTCGAGACGTCTCCCAAGACGCCCTAAAGGCTTTCCAATAACAAGACGAAGGACGGCAACCATGAGTGCGTTAACTTTGAAACTGGCGTTAAACCTGGCCAGCCAGGCCCTTGCGGCCGGGCGTCAGATCGCGGCTGCGCCGCTGGCGGTGGCGGTGCTCGATGGCGGCGGGCATCTGGTGGCGTTGCAGCGCGAAGACGGTGCAAGCCTGCTGCGCCCCAGCATTGCCATCGGCAAAGCCTGGGGCGCCATTGCATTGGGCAAAGGTTCGCGCCTGCTGGCGCTGGATGCACAGCAGCGGCCTGCGTTTTTTGCAGCACTCAATGGCATGGGCACCAGTGACGTTGTCCCGGCGCCGGGGGGCGTGTTGATACGCGATGCGAGCGGGCAGGTGATTGGCGCGATGGGGATCAGCGGCGATACCTCGGACATTGATGAACAATGCGCGATCAGCGCCATCGAAGCACAAGGCTTGCGAGCCGATGCCGGGGTGGTGGTCTGATCGGTAGCGGGTAGTCGCTGCCTGCGCCAGCGACTACGGTGTGTGCGGGGTCAGTCGGGCGTACAGCCTTTGAGCACCAGGCGAATGATGGTCCGGGTCGCCGCCTCGTAGTCGTTGTCGTCGAGTTTGGCTTTGCCGGTGATGGCGGAAATCTGCCAGTCGAAGTCGGCGTAGGTCTGGGTCGCGGCCCAGATGCTGAACATCAGGTGATGCGGGTCGATGGGGGCAATCTGGCCCCGGTCGATCCACACCTGGATGCATTCGATGTTGTGTTTGGCCTGGGCATTGAGCAACTCGACCTGTGTTTCACTCAGGTGCGGCGCGCCGTGCATGATTTCGCTGGCGAACACCTTGGAAGCAAACGGCAGGTCGCGCGAGATCATGATTTTCGAGCGGATGTAATGGCTCAGGACTTCGTTCGGTTCGCCGTCGGCATTGAACGGGGTCGAGGCCCGCAGAATCGGGTCGATGATGCTTTCGAGCACCTCGCGGTAGAGGTTCTCTTTGGATTTGAAGTAGTAATACACATTGGGCTTGGGCACGCCGGCCTTGGCCGCGATGTCGCTGGTTTTGCTGGCGGCGAAACCCTTGTCAGCGAACTCTTCGCTGGCGGCGCGCAAAATCAGCTCTTTATTACGTTCGCGGATGCTGCTCATAAACCCGTATTTCCTTGCCTGCTGGGGCGGTCGGGCATGGTAGCACCGTGCTTGCAAGCGGCTCAAGATTGCCGCCTGGGGGCTGGCACGCGCTATGCTTGACGTCATTCAATCCACAAGGAACCGACACCCATGGCAGGCAGCAGTTTGCTGATGTTGCTCGACGACATCGCCGCCGTACTCGATGACGTTGCGCTGATGACAAAAATGGCCGCCAAAAAGACCGCCGGGGTGCTGGGCGATGACTTGGCATTGAACGCGCAACAGGTCTCCGGTGTGCGGGCCGAACGTGAATTACCGGTGGTGTGGGCAGTGGCCAAGGGCTCGTTTCGCAACAAGCTGATTCTGGTGCCCGCCGCGCTGGCCATCAGCGCGTTTGCGCCGTGGGCGGTCACGCCGCTGTTGATGGTGGGCGGCGCCTATTTGTGTTTCGAGGGCTTCGAAAAGCTTGCGCACAAATTCCTGCACAGTAAGGACGACGATCACCAGGCGCGCGCGGCCTTGTCTGACGCCGTGGCCAACCCCGAGGTGGACCTGGCGGCGTTCGAGAAAGACAAAATCAAGGGCGCGATACGCACCGACTTCATCCTCTCGGCGGAAATCATCGCAATCACGTTGGGCACCGTGGCGGATGCGCCGCTGATGCAGCAAGTGGTGGTGTTGTCCGGGATTGCCATTGTGATGACGGTCGGGGTGTATGGCGTGGTGGCCGGCATCGTTAAGATGGACGACGGCGGTTTGTACCTGACCCAAAAAACCGGTGAAGGCACCTGGCCGAGCTTTCAGCGCCGTTTCGGCCAAGGGGTGTTGAATGCCGCGCCGTACATGATGAAAGCGCTGACGGTGATTGGTACGGCCGCGATGTTCATGGTCGGTGGCGGGATTTTGGTACACGGGGTGCCGCTGTTGCATCACTGGGTTGAGAGCGTGGCCCTGAGCAGTGCGCCGTTTGTAGGCCCGCTGTCGGTCATCGTACCGACCGTGCTCAACGCCGTGGCCGGCATCATTGCCGGCGCGGTGGTGTTGGCGGGTGTGATGGCGGGCAGCTCACTGTGGCGCGCCATCAAGGGGTGAGGGTCAGTGGCTGAGGTTGTCGAGCAGGGCGCTGACGTTAAGGCTGGCGCTTTCCATGTCGTTGATCTCCAGCAGGACCTGGCTCCAGTTTTTCTCCTGAGCCGCGTGCAGGGCCTTGTGCGCGGTTTCATGCACGATCCGGTGCGGCTCGTTGAGCTGCTGGAAGTCGCGGTTGTCGCCATAGCGCGCCTGGGTTTCAGGCGCCAGGTACCATTTGCCGAGGCGGCAGGTGGTGTGGGTCGACAGGTTCAGGTTCTCGTCCTGCTTGAACAGGCGTTGATAGACCATCAACTTGAACAGCAAGTGATCGAGCTTCACCGACTCGCAGAACGAGCGCAGGGCGATGCCTTCAATCAACTGCCCCATGTGTTCGCCGAGGGTCATCATCTCGTCGAGGGTTTGGGCCGAGCGCGACACATCGCCTGACAACCGCGACGCTTCCTCCGACAGCACGCCAATGGCGGTGCTCGCGGCTTCGGTCTCCTGGTTGATGCTCGCAACCAATTGGCTGATTTCGTGGGTGGCGCCATGGGTGCGTTGGGCCAGTGCGCGCACTTCGTCAGCCACCACGGCAAAGCCGCGACCCTGTTCGCCCGCGCGCGCCGCTTCAATGGCGGCATTGAGGGCCAGCAGGTTGGTCTGGTCGGACACGGCCTTGATCAGCTCGACGATGCGGCTGATTTCTCCGACCCGTTGGCGCAGAACGCCCACGCTGTCGACACTGCTGACCCCCTGACCGGCCATGTGCCCCAGCGAACTGGAAAAGCCGGCCAGCAGGGCCGAGGTTTGCGCAAACACATTGCTGTTATCGCGCAGGTGAACGACTTCTCCTTGCAGGCTTTCGGCCTGGGCAACCACGCCATCGCGGGTCTTTTGCAAGGATTCGTCAAAGCGCTCCAGCTTGCTGTGCAAGTCTTGTTGGTAGCGTTAGTAGTGTGCCAGCACGAGCTGCTGGTCGCGGTCTTGAGTGACCTGTGCACGCAGGGTTTGAACCTCCTGTTCAAGGGCCTGTTTGTCCTGCTCTAACGCATTTAGCTGCGTTTCAAGGTTGGCGCAGCGTTGGCGCCATCGGCGATTGAACATCCGTTTGTACTCCCGAGGCTTGAGACAGAGCGTCTGGTTAAAAAATACAGCACCCTCTGTATCGGCCGTTTACGGGTAAACCTAATAGCCACATAAAAACAGTGGCTTTGCTGGGTGGCCGTGCCGCCTCAGGGGCAGGCACGCAGGTTATGTATCAGGCGAAGCGGGCACCACGGGGCAGGGTGCTGTGGCTGAGCAAGCGATAGCCCAGCGCGGCGAACAGCAACACGGCGCTTCCCGCACCCAGCGACACCCGGAACCCGGCTTGCGCGCCATAGGCGTCAATCATCCAGCCACCCAGCACGGCGCCCAGCGCCACACCGATGCCGAGCCCGGTGATCATCCACGTCAGGCCCTCAGTGAGTTTGGCGGCCGGGACGATGTTTTCCACCAACCCCATGGCCGTGATCAGCGTCGGCGCGAAGAACAACCCGGCGACAAACATGGCGACCGCCAGGGTGGCGATGCTGCTGACCCACATCAGGGGCACCACGGTAATGGCGGTGGCCAGGGCGCCGATCAGGAACTGTTTGGGCAGCGGCATCTTCAGTTTGAGCGTGCCGAAAACCAGTCCTACCACACAGGAGCCCAAGGCATAGACCGATAGCACGACACTGGCGGCTGCCGGCTGGCCCTGTTGTTGGGCGAAGGCGACGCTGACCACGTCCACGGTGCCGACAATGGTGCCCATGCCCAGCAGCACCATCAGCAGAATCACCACGGCGCCCTGGCGCAGCACGGTGCCTGCGTGTTCGGGGCTGCGCGGGTGAACCGGCGGCTCGGTGCTGCGCTGCAACACAAAGGTGGTCACGCCGATGGCCAGCAGCAGGGCGGCGGCCAACGGCCCGGCCTGGGGGAATACGGCGACGCAGAGGCCCACGGAAATCGGCGGCCCAATGATGAAACTCACTTCGTCGAGCACCGACTCCAGCGAAAAGGCCGTGTGCAGTTTGGGCGAGCCGCGGTACAGCTCGGTCCAGCGCGCCCGCACCATGGCCGGCATGCTGGGGATGAAGCCCGACAGGGCGGCAAACACGAACAGCGTCCAGTCGGGCGTGCCCAGGTGGCTGCACAGCAACAGGGCCAGCAGCGAACTGACGCCCAGCGCGGTGACGCCGGGCAACACGCGGCGCTGACCATAGCGGTCTACCCAGCGGGAAATTTGCGGGGCGATCAACGCCATGGCCAGGGCGAACGTTGCGGCCACAGCGCCCGCCAGCCAATACGACCCGCGCAATTGCGCCAGCAACGTGATGATGCCGATCCCGGTCATGGAAATCGGCATGCGTGCGATCAGGCCCGCGGCGCAAAAGGCCAGGCTGCCGGGGGCGCGGAAAATCTCGCGATAAGGGTTTGCCATACACGCTCCGAAACAAAAGTGAGCCGCGTGTTCCTGCGCGCGCTGCCTCACGCAGCGGCACTGTCGGGGATCTGACATACGCGGCGTATGCAGAAATATACGCATACGTGGCGTATGTCAATTAACATACGCGGCGTATCTCAACATGCAGGAGGTCGACATGGCGCCCAAAGCGCGTGCACAAATGATAGAAGAAACCCGCAACAAGTTGCTGGAGGCGGGGCGACAGGCCTTCGGCTCGGTGGGGTACGCGCAAACGTCGATGGATGAACTGACGGCCTCGGCAGGGTTGACCCGGGGTGCGCTCTATCACCACTTTGGGGACAAGAAGGGGCTGTTGCAGGCGGTTGTGCAGCAGGTCGACGCCGAGCTGGACGCGCAACTGGCGCAGGTGTCTGAGCAGGCAGCCAGTGAGTGGGAAGGCTTCAGGGGGCGCTGCCGGGTGTTTCTGGAAATGGCCACGCATATCGAGGTGCAACGCATCATGTTGCGCGATGCGCCCTCGGTGCTGGGTTCCGAATACCTGCAGAGCAGCCAGTCGGCGTGCAGTGCGTCGCTGGCGACCATGTTGCGCGACCTGATGGACACGCACGTGATTCAAGACACCGACCCCGAAGCGCTGGCGCGTTTGATTCAGGGCGGGTTGATGGATGCATCGTTCTGGATCGCCGCCGATCACCAACCGCCACAGCGCCTGACAGCGGCGCTGGACAGTCTCGACTTGATGTTGCGCGGGGTATTGCGGGCGCCTCAGCCGTAGCGGCAGGCCGAGGCCCGTGCATCAGAAGTGGTACTTGACCAACAGGCTGGCGGTGTCCTGATTGGTTTTGAATGAACCGCTGTCTTCGATGCCGTACTTGTTCTTCCAGTAGTCGTACTCGATACCGACGTACAGCTGCTTGGCGCCCCAGTTCAACGCTTTGCCCAGGTCGTATTTGACCTGCGGGTTGAAGTGCAGGTTGGCGTGGTAGGTGCCGCGCGAATTCTGGTCGTTGTCGACCACCCAGTCCATGTAGCCGTCGATCAGCACATCGGAATTGCCCAGTGGCAGGGTGTAGGACCACACCGGGGTGATCTGCCACACGCCCTTGCCGGGGCGATTGCCTTCGGGGAAGCGCTGGTAGAAGTTCAGCTGGAAGTAATCGAAGCCGGGCACGTTCAGGTCGAAGCCCGGGCCGATCAGGTAGGCCTCGGTGTCGCCTTCGCCGAACTCGTAGGTCATGGCCAGCAACACGTCTTTGATTGGGCCGAACTCAAACGTCTGGTCAAAGATTTTGCCGAAGGACAGCCGTGGCGTGAACTCACCGTAATAGGTGTTCGGGCCGACGTTGCCGTCTTCTTTGCCGTTATAAAAGATGCGGTCGAGAAAGAAGAAGTTATCGCCGTACTTCCAGCTGTCTGCGTGTTCGAAGGTCAGGGTCTGTTGAATCGACGGATTGACCTGAAAGTTCTTGCCCCACAAGTAAGTCAGGCTGTTGGTCTGCCATTGCAACAGGTCGCCAGCAACGGCCGGGGCCCCGCCCAGCAAGCTCCCCGCGAGCATCAGGCCGGTCAGTGTGCGCTTCATTCGGTTGCTCCAAAAAATAAGTGTTTCGCAGTGAATGGAACGCAGTGCTCGATGTTGGCACTTTGGTTCCGTGTTTAAAAGTTGGCTCTTCGGTCAACTTTATGAGCCTGAGCAAGTCTTGGGCCACACCTGACAAATGGCCAAGGAACATCCCTCGGCTGCCATGGGCAGTTGAGTCCTAAGTTACGTAACTACTTGATCTGACTGAATTAAGTTGGCTTTAAAGTCAGCTTCTAAACAGCGCCCGTATCAGAGCGCGGCGCAGAATACTGGCTCTGCCTGCGGTACTCAAGCGTTGCGTCACCGCCGTTGGGCGGACGGTGACGCAACGTGCACTGAAAAAGCGCTAGAAGTGGAACTTGACCAATGCACTGGCCGTGTTCTGGTTGGTGTCCAGGCGGCTGCTGTTTTCAATCCCGTATTTGTTCTTCCAGTAGCTGTACTCGAGCCCGACATACAGCTGCTTCTCGCCGATGTTCAGCGCCTTGCCCAGGTCGTATTTAACCTGTGGGTTGAAATGCAGGTTGGCGTGGTAGGTGCCGCGCGAATTGCGGTCGTTGTCGACCACCCAGTCCATGTAGCCGTCGATCAGCACGTTGGAACGACCCGCCGGGATGGTGTAGGAAAACGACGGCGTGATCTGCCACACGCCTGTCCCCGGCCGTGGGCCTTCGGTGTGGCGACGATAGAAGTTGAGGGTGAAATAGTTGAAGCCGGGCACGGCCAGGTCGAAACCGGGGCCGATCAGGTAGGCCTCGCTGTCGCCTTCGCCGTACTCATAGGTCATGGCCAGTAGCACGTCCTTGATCGGGCCGAACGCCAGCGTGCGGTCCAAGATCTTGCCGAACGACAGGCGGGGGCTGAATTCGCCGTAGTAGGTGTGCGGGCCTTTGTTGCGGTCGGGTTTGCCGTTGTAAAAGATGCGGTCGACGAACAGGAAGTTATCGCCGTACTTCCATTTGTCTGCGTGTTCAAAGGTTACGGTTTGCTGGATGGACGGGTTGATCGCAAAGTTTTTGCCATACAGGTAGGTGAGGCTGTTGGTCTGCCACAGAAACAGATCCCCGGCCATGGCCTGACCGGCAGCCAATAACCCACCCGCGAGCGTAGCGCCCCAGTGTATGCACTTCATGGGTAACTCCTTTTTTATTATGTTTTCAGAGCTGAAGCCCCTCACCCTGAGCGTCTCCGGCAGGAGGCGTGCAGGGTGAGGGTGAGTCCATCAATGCTGGTGCACGTGGCCACTCAAGGCGGCGCGTTCGGCCCCGCCCAGCACGTTGAACAGCAGATTGAGGCAGACCGCGCTGACGGCGGCCATGGCGATACCGCTGTGGGTGATTGGACCCATCCACAGTGGCAAGTGGGCGAAGAACTCAGGGCGCACGACAGGGATCAGGCCCATGCCGATGCTCACGGCCACCAGCAACTGGTTGCGGCGGTCAGCGATGTCGGCTTCCTGAAGGATCTTGATGCCGGTGGCGGCGACCATGCCGAACATGGCAATTGCCGCGCCACCCAGAACCGCAGGCGGAATCGAGGCCACCAGGAACGCAGCCTTGGGCAGCAGGCTCAGGGTGATCAGGAACGCCCCGGCCATGATGGTCACTGAGCGGCAGCGCACGCCGGTCATTTGCACCAGACCGATGTTTTGCGCAAAGGAGGAGTGGGTGAAGGTGTTGAAGAAACCGGCAATAAACGAGGCGCCGGCGTCACACAGCAAGCCGCGGCGCAGCATGCGCGGGGTGACTTCCTGACCGGTGATTTTGCCCAGGGCCAAAAACATCCCGGTGGACTCGACGAAAATGATCACCACCACCAGGCACATGGAGAGGATCGGCGCCAGATGGAACTCCGGCATGCCGAAATGCAGCGGCGTCACCACTTGAAACCAGGGGGCGTTGCCGATGCCGGTCAGGTCGACCATGCCGATGGCCCCGGACAGGACGTAGCCCAGTGCCATGCCGATCAGCACGGAAATATTGACCCAGAACCCGCGCATGAAACGGTTGATCAGCAAGATGGTGCCCAGCACCAGCGCGGCGATGCACAGAAAGACCGGTGAACCGAACTGCGCAGCGGCACTGCCGCCACCGGCCCAGTTCACGGCGACCGGGAACAGCGACAGGCCAATGGACGTAATCACGGTGCCGGTCACCAGAGGCGGGAAGAAACGCACCACTTTGGACATGAACGGCGCAATGACCATGCCGAAGAAACCTGCCGCAATGGTGGCCCCGAAGATGCCGGTCATGCCGATGCCGGGCATGCCGGCCATGGCCACCATGCTGCCCACAGCGGCGAAGCTGGCGCCCATCATCACGGGCATTCGAATGCCCATCGGACCGATGCCCAGCGATTGCACAATGGTTGCGATCCCCGCCACCAGCAGGTCGGCGTTGATCAGAAAAGCAATTTCCTCACGACTCAGGCCAGCGGCTTGTCCGATGATCAGGGGCACGGCAACGGCGCCACCGTACATCAGCAACACGTGCTGCAAACCCACCAGAATCAATTGCAACAGCGGTAGCCGCTGCATGGGCGGCGGGGCGGTCACGGCGGGTATGCGCGGTTCGGTTAGATCGGACATGCAACACCTCGGTCATTTTTATTGTTGTGAACTAGTGGTGTGGTTTTGTAGCCGCTACCGAAGACTGCGACAGACCCGACAGACTGCAAAACGCATCGGATCGGGCGCCCTTCAAGGGCGGTCGCAGTCTTCGGTAGCGGCCACAACGTGTGTGAATCAGTTAGTTTGGGCTCCTGTGTTGATCCAGGAACCGATGAGTTCACGCTCTTGTTGGGTCATTTGCGTAATGTTGCCCAACGGCATGATTTGACTGGCGACAGCCTGTGCCTGAATGCGCGGTGCCATCAGCTTGATCTGTTGCGCGGTGTCAAACATCACCCCGCCAGGCGCTGCACTGAACAGCGGGCTGGTGGGGGTGGCGGAGTGGCACACGGTGCAGCGTTCTTGAATCACGGCATGCACCTTTTCAAAATCAATCGTCGCAACCGGGGTTGCCGCCGCTGCGGGAGCGGTCACTGGCGCCGGGTTGGCGTCGGGCTTGGCGCCGCTGACAGCGGTTTGCGGAATCGGCTGGTACTTGATGACTTTGGCGGTTTCAGGTGCGGTCGGCGCCGTGTTCGGGCCTGTCACGTAGGCCAGGCAGATCATGCCCAATGCAGCGACCGGTAAGGTCCAGGCATATTTGTGGCTGTCGTGGCGGGTGTTGAAGTAGTGGCGAACCAGCACGGCCAATACGGCGATCCCGGCCAGAATCAACCAGTTGTACTGGCTGCCGTAGGTGCTCGGGAAGTGGTTGCTGATCATGATGAACAGCACCGGCAAGGTGAAGTAGTTGTTGTGACGTGAACGCAGCAAGCCTTTGGCCGGGAGCGCCGGGTCAGGGGTGCGGCCTTCCTGGATGGCTGCCACCAGCGCGCGTTGGGCGGGCATGATGATGCGGAACACGTTACCAACCATGATGGTGCCGATGATGGCGCCCACATGCAGGTACGCGCCACGGCCGCTGAACACTTTGCTCAGGCCGAACGCCGCAGCGACCAGCAGCACGAACAGGATAAAACCGAGCAACGCCGGGCGTTTGCCGAGGGCGGAGTCGCACAGAAAGTCGTAAACGAACCAACCGGCAATCAACGAACCGATACCAATGGCCACCGCTTCAGGCCCGCTCAGGGTGCTGCCGGGGGCAATCAGGTACAACGCCGGGTTGAAGTAAAACACCAGGCAGAGCAGGGCGATCCCTGACATCCAGGTGAAGTAGGCTTCCCATTTAAACCAGTGCAGGTTTTCCGGCATGGAGGGAGGTGCCAGTTTGTATTTTTCGAGGTGATAGATACCGCCGCCGTGGATGGCCCACAGATCGCCCGACAGGCCGTCCTTGGGGTTGACGCGGTTGAGGTTGTTTTCCAGCCAGACAAAGTAAAACGACGCACCGATCCAGGCCACGCCAGTGATCATATGAATCCAGCGCACGCTCAGATTCAGCCATTCCATCAAATGTGCTTCCACAGTCTTTACCTCTACCCGTCGCTCTTTTTTGAGCGTTTGGGCCTTCTCTTATTGGTGGGGGGCGAGGATCAGCAACTCATCCTCTTTAAAGAAATGCTCATCGCAGTTATTGCCTGTGCCACTGCGATCAACCACCAGGAAGTCATCCCGCTTTTCGATCGTCAGCACCGGGTGGTGCCAGACGCCGCGATGGTAATTAATGCCCTGCCTGCCGTTGGTGACGAAGGCGCGGACCAAGCCTGATACAGGTTCATCGCCAACTGGCGCGACCACGATCAGAAAGGGGTGGCCGAGCAGCGGAATAAAAGCCTGGCTGCCCAACGGATGCCGCTCCAGCATGCGCACGGTGAACGGCATGTCCTGCGCGTCGGCGCGGAAAATGCTGATGATCGCCTTGTCTTCTGGAGTGGCTGTTTCAACTTCGGCCAGACGATGGAAGCGCATGGTCGAACCGTTATTGATCATGAAGTGATCGCTGCCGTCGGTTTCGATCACGTCACCGAAAGGGGCGAATGCTTCTTTGCTCAAGGGTTCAATCGTTAAAGTGCGCATGGTCTGTCTTCTTGTTCTGGTTTCTGTGGTGTGTTGCAGGTGTCGTCGCTGCCGCAGGCTGCGGCAGCGACGACAGGTCCAGCCTTACTTCGCGACTTTGCCCAGTACACGCAGGCGGCTGACACCGCCGTCCGGGAACAGGTTGAGGCGAATGTGGGTGATCGGGCCCAGGTCCTTCAGTTGTTCGCTGTAGGTGTGCTCGGCGTGCATTTCCATCTTCTGGCTCGGCAGCAGCTCACGCCAGAACAGGCTCTGGGTTTCGATCTGGCTGTCGGTGCCGCCTTTGACGTAGGCGCCCTGGATCGAGCAGCTGTCCGGGTAGTTGCCTTTGAAGTGCAGGGTGTCGACGATGATTTTTTCGATCTCGCCCGGGTGGCCCAGCGCCACGATGACCCAGTCGTTGCCCGGTGTGCGACGGCGGGCGGTTTCCCAGCCATCGCCCATGTTGATGCCACGGCCCGGGTTGAGGATGTTGCTCATTCGGCCGAAGTGTTCGTCGGAGCAGGCCAGGGCACGACCACCGTTGAGGGCGGCCGCCAGGTCAACCTGTTCGTTGTCGCCGATCGAAGACCAGTCACGGAACGGCACGCCGTATACGCGTAGACGGGCTACGCCGCCGTCCGGGTAAATGTTGAAGCGCAGGTGGCTGAAGGCCTGATCGTTGCTGATTTCGTGGTAGTGGTGGCTGTTGCCTTGCAGTTCGACAGCGGACAGCACTTCAACCCACTGGGTGTGCTCGGTCGGTTCGCCTTCGGCCAGGAAGCAGGCTTCCAGCGAGGCCGACGGCGGGAAGTTGCCGGTGAAAAATGAGGTGTCGATGTCAACGCCTTTGATCGAGCCCGGAACGCCCAGGCGGATCACCGCACTGTCGTAGCCTTCAAAGCGCTTGCGGCGTGACTCCCAGCCGTCCATCCACTTGCCGTTGTCATCGAAAACGCCCTCCTTCCATACGGCCGGGGTCGGCTGGAACATGCGGTTGGCGTCGGCAAACCAATCATCGGTCACGGAGATGATTTTGGTACCCAGGCGGGCGTCGGCCAGGTTGACGAACTTCTCGAACGGTACGGCGTAAGCTTTCATTCTTCTTGTCTGCCTTTGAATAAGTGGCTGGAGATGCCTGGCCGGCGGGTGCCGGTTCGGCTTAGAGCTGGAGTAATCGGAACAGGGCTATTTTGTTGATTTCTGCCAACGCGCATCTGAACTCGGCGTCTGCCGGGTTATGGATGCGGGTTTCGAACGCGGCGAGGATCTGGTGCCGGTCGCTGCCTTTTACCGCCATGATGAAGGGAAACTTGAACTTGGCCTTGTAGGCCTCGTTCAGCTCGGTGAAGCGTTGGAACTCTTCGGCCGCGCATTGGTGAATACCGGCGCCAGCCTGTTCATGGGTGCTGGCTTCGGTCAGTTGGCCCTGGACGGCCGCTTTGCCGGCCAGGTCCGGGTGAGCGTTGATCAGTGCCAGCTGGCTGGCGTGATCGGCGCTCAACAAAATGTCACTCATGCGCTGGTGCAGGTTTTCGATCTGGTCGACGCTGGCATCCAGGCCCAGGTCGTAGGCTTTTTCAGCGACCCACGGCGAGTGCTCGTAAATATCGGCAAAGGCTTCGACGAATGCTTCGCGGCTCAGGGTTGAAGGCGTGAGGGTCTTGAAGGTGCTCATCGGGCATTCTCTGCGGTAAACGGGTGAGTGGCTTGCCAGTGGCGGGCGATGTCGACACGGCGGGTGATCCACACGTGGTCATGGCCTTTGACGTACTCAATGAAGCGTTTGAGGGCGGCCAGGCGGGCAGGGCGGCCGATCAGGCGGCAGTGCAGCCCGATGGACAGCATTTTTGGCGACTCGGCACCTTCGGCGTAGAGCACGTCGAAGGCGTCCTTGAGGTACTGAAAGAATTGCTCGCCGTTATTGAAGCCCTGGACCTGGGTGAAGCGCATGTCATTGGTGTCCAGCGTGTACGGGATCACCAGGTGCGGTTTGCCGGTCGGGTTGTTGGGTTCCCAGTACGGCAGGTCATCGTCATAGGTGTCGCAGTCGTACAGGAATCCGCCTTCTTCCATCACCAGGCGCCGGGTATTGGGGCCGGTGCGACCGGTGTACCAGCCCAGCGGACGTTCGCCGCTGATTTCAGTCAGGATGCGGATGGCTTCGAGCATGTGTTCACGCTCCTGGGCCTCATCCATGTACTGGTAGTCGATCCAGCGGTAGCCGTGGCTGCAAATCTCGTGGCCGGCCGCAACCATGGCCTTGATCACCTGCGGGTGACGTTGGGCTGCCATGGCCACGGCAAATACCGTCAACGGCAGGTCGAATTCCTTGAACAGCTTGAGAATCCGCCACACGCCGACGCGGCTGCCGTACTCGTAAAGCGATTCCATGCTCATGTTGCGCTCGCCTTGCAGCGGTTGCGCCGAGACCATCTCCGAGAGGAAGGCTTCAGATTCTTTGTCACCGTGCAGAATGTTGCGCTCGCCGCCTTCTTCGTAATTGAGGACGAACGACAGGGCGATACGGGCGTTATTCGGCCAGTGCGGGTGAGGAGGGTTGGGACCGTAACCGATCAGGTCGCGTGGGTAATCAGCGCTCACTACAGTCTTCCTTATTATTCGTGTTGACAGTCGATCGGCCAGATCTGGCTTCACTGCGATGGCCTGATTGTATACAACTTAATAAACACTTTGTAAGCCTGATTTTTTGCTTTTTTAACATGAATTGTGCTCGAAGTGTACAAGCAAGAAACCTGCCTGATCGGTCATGGCGTGAATACAAAGTCGTGAAGAGCGGCGTCGTTGACAGGAAATAGCTGTGAGGCCACGTGAATCGGGGCCTGCGTAAATGTGTGATTTTAATTGTGTACAATTTTTTTGATAAATGTCTTAATTATGCCTTCGCTGCCGCCCCATCGTGCTCCACACGGGTGCAGCGGTCCTTTTTATCAACTGACTCCGGGAGGCGCGAGGCCTGCACGATCAACGATTCGGCAGGCGCGCAGAATCAATGGGACGTTTGACCACTCACGTTTTGGATGCCGCACACGGTTGCCCTGGCAGCTCGATCAAGGTCGAGTTGTTTCGGGTTGAAGGTTCACAGTTGGAACTGGTTGCCACGGCCCTGACCAACAGCGACGGTCGTTGCGACGCGCCGCTGCTGGAGGGTGATGATTACCGCTCCGGGGTGTATCAGGTGCAGTTCAGTGCGGGTGATTACTACCGTGCCCGCGGTGTGCAATTGCCCGAACCGGCCTTTCTGGATGTCGTGGTACTGCGCTTCGGCATCAATGCCGAGCAAGCGCACTACCACGTGCCTTTATTGATTTCGCCTTACAGCTATTCCACGTATCGCGGAAGCTAGTTTCACCCTGCGCATGTGGTTTTTTGCCCGCTCACACTGCGGGCTTTTTTTATTTCACGGCCATGGGATCAGGCCCTGGCAACCGTCTGCCGTGAATGCGCAATACGACGCGGATGAGGAGCCGCCAATTTGGGTCCTTGTTATCGCGGGCTTGTAATGTGAATTCACCGGTGTACTCCCCGATTCGCAGTGAACGGTTGTCACTGTGATGATATTCCACGCCGAAAAACAGACTCGCGCCTTCAGCGCAGTGTCGATAGTTATTCATGGGTGTTTTGCCGCAGGCACCGATTGACCGGTAGGCCCTGAGTTGTACCGTCGAGATCGAGCCTGAGGGACGGGTGACGCAAACGTTCAATGTGGTGTAGGGCGTATCGCTTGGCAGGTTGCTTAATTGAGTCGGCCCCACCGTTGGGTCTAACGCAACCACCCCGGATGGGCTTAATGCGGGTCGGGCAATTCTGATTTGGCCTTCAGAGAATGTTGAATCGCCCATGGAAGATTGTGAAAGTGAGATCAACTCAACGGAGCGCTTGCCCAAGCGTTGCCATTGTTTGTTGAGCATGGTGAAAACGAGAGAGTCGTTGCGCTTAATGGGGTAACGATGACCTCGGGGATCTGCGATCTCGGCGCTCAGTCGCGCATAGGAGGTGGCGTGAATGATCGCGCCTTCAGGCGCAGTGGTCGCAAGGAAAGCGGTTTTTACCCAGGCACCATCTGACAGTTTGTAAGTGACTGTCGGGTTAGTCAGCGTGGGCTGTGCAATTGAGACGTCTGTTGAGTCGGCGGGTTTATCCAGGATTGAATGTAATACCCAGTGACGACGTTCGCCGTTGTAAATAAATAACAGGCAAATGCCTTTGCACAGGGTTAAGTGCTCGACGTCAAGATCCAGGTTGCTGGCATTAATGATCGTATTTGATGTGGCGGTTGATCGAATCAGCAGTGTGTCCTTGTCCTGCACGTTACTGGGGAGAAAAAGTTCCCGGCACCAGTACCCGTCGGACAGTGTGAATATCAACGCCCGATAATGCCCCGGGATAATACCGTTTACAGCGGTGCTGTTCGCGGGTGTGAATTCGCGTGCGTTTCGTAATGCAGCCACTTTTACCCGGTTGGCATGTCGGCAATTGCCGACGATATAACTTCTTGTTGTCCAGTCAGTGTTAATGATCCAAAACATTTTGAATGTAACTGTGGATGTCTTTGGAGGCGAACCATTCGCTGATCTTGTCGGAAAAATCGTCCGGCGAAGGGATGGGTTTGTTGTATTTTGCGCATTGAATGGACCTGAGTTGACCTTGCGGCTTGGTTTCCAGGGCCACCGCGTCCATAAATGTTTTTAACTCACGGGTCGACGGAGAGAAATCTCCCTTCCAACGCTGGTTGACCCCGCCCCAAAATAAATGGTCACGTGCGCCTCTGTTATAGGCAATCACTGTGTTCATAGGGCCTATGGTCTGAATCTGTTTGAGCGTGAAGGGGCTGTAATAGGGTGCAATGAGTGTGTGCGCCCCCAGTGTCGATTTAATCAGTGCTTGAAGTTCGGCCTCTGCCGCAGGGGTGAAGTGGTCAAACGTGTGGAAGTCCAGAATCACCAGTTCTTTACCGCCCGTGCGCTGATGGAACCGGTTCACTTGATCCAGAATATCCCGTTTTATGTTTCTTCCGGATCGTATGTGGTGAACCAATTGAAAGCGTTCTTGCTGTGTGTTTGCCTTCGGGTCAAATTCAACGCGCAAATCCAGAACGCGAACGCCTCGAATCAGTTGGTTGAAGGGAGAATAGTCCTGGCAGGTTCCATACGTGGAGGTATAAAACGCTTGCAGGTCAACGCCGGAGTTATGAGTGCCTGGCAATATAAGGTCTTGAATTCTTAAATGCTGGATTTCGGGAGTTTTTGAAATCCAACGGTCCCAGTCATCTAATTCAGCGTCATTAATGTCAGTGTCAGTGTGTGGCATGGTTATGCACGTCCTTGTGGAGAAATATCCATCATGGAAATGCCGGCGTGCCCTTTCAAGTGTCAGAGTGTAGTGCGACGCTAACCATTGGTCACAGTGTGTGTAAGTTGAGTTTAATGCGCCGCTGTATGCAGTCAGGGAACAAGTCAGAAACGGGCTTCCTGACTTGTCGGGAACACGTTACAGATTAGCGACTCAACAGCGATGCAGTGCCTGCGACACTGAACAACCCGGCGCTGACCCGGTTGAACCAGCTCTGTCCTTTGCCGCTGCGCAAGTACCCCGCAGCCCCGTGTGCGCCCAGGCCGTAGGCCAGCTTGCAGAGCAAGTCGAGGACGGTCCAGGTCGCAATCATCACCCACAACTGATTAAGAAACGGTGCGTCAGGGTTGAGAAACTGCGGCAGGAAGGCGGCAAAGAACAAGATATCTTTCGGGTTGCTGGCGCCCAGCACAAACGCGCGCCCAAACAGTGCGCTAAAGCGCGGTTTAGGGGCGGCTTCAGGTACTGTGGTTGCTTGCGCGGGCAGGCGTGATTGCTTCCAGCTTTGCCACGCGAGGTAGAACAGGTAGAGCGCACCCACAATCTTGAGTGCGCTGAACAGTTGCTCCGAGGCCAGCAGCAGTGCGCCCAACCCCAGCGCCGATGCGCTCAGCAGGCAAATCGAGGCGAATACACCGCCCAGAAAAGCCGGGTACGAACGGCGCAGGCCGTAGTTCAAACTGTTGCTGATCATTAGTAACGACAACGGCCCCGGAATCAGGATTACCACCAATGCCGCGCTGCTGAACAGCAGCCAGGTTTCCAGACTCATCACTTCCTCCATGTCACAAGCACCCCGCACAGTGGCGGGGCAGGTTGATATCGCCGCGCTTACAGGTAAATAAACTTGGCGATGAAAATGGCGCACAGCACCCACAGGCTGATGGAAATGTCACGGTATTTGCCCGTGCCAGCCTTGAGTGCCACGTAGCTGATGAAGCCCAAGGCAATGCCATCGGCTACCGAAAACGTCAGCGGCATCATGATCATCGTCACAATGGCCGGGATGCAGTCGGTCGGCTCGTCCCAGTTGATGTGTTGCATGCCGCCCACCATCAGCATCGCGACGTAAATCAGGGCCCCGGCTGTGGCATAGGCGGGGATCATGCCTGCCAGCGGGGCGAAGAACATGGCCGCGACAAACAACACGCCCACGGTCACGGCGGTTAGCCCGGTGCGCCCGCCTGCCGCCACGCCAGCAGCACTTTCGACGTAGCTGGTCACAGGCGGAACACCGACCACCGCGCCGAATACGCTGGACGCGCTGTCGGCCTTGAGTGCGCGGGACAGGTTTTCGATTTTGCCGTCAGCCTTCACCAGCCCGGCACGTTGTGCCACGCCCATCAAGGTGCCTGCGGTGTCGAACATGTGGACAAACAGAAAGGCCAGTACCACGCTGATCATGCTGATGTTGAACACACCTTTGAGGTCCATGGCCATCCAGGTCGGCGCCAGGCTGGGGGGCGCAGACAGAATGCCGTTGTAATGCACCAGATCCAGGCCCCACCCGGCCAGCGTCACGGCGATGATGCTGATCAGGATGGCGCCAAACACGCGGTGATAGCTGAGCACGGCAATCATCAGGAAGCACACGGCGGCCAGCAGCGGCGCCGGGTCGCGCAAAGAGCCAAGTTTAATCAGGGTCGCCGGGCTGTCGACAATAATGCCCGAGGTTTTCAGGCCGATCAGGCCCAGGAACAGGCCGACGCCTGCACCCATGGCGTAACGCAAGCTGACGGGAATGCTGTTGAGCAACCATTCGCGGACACGCGACAGGGTTAATATCAGAAAAAGCACGCCTGAAACGAAAACGGCACCCAGCGCGGTCTCCCAGCTGTAGCCCATTGTCCCGACCACGGTGTAGGTAAAAAACGCGTTCAAACCCATGCCGGGTGCAAGGCCGACAGGCCAGTTGGCATACAGCCCCATCAGCAGGCTGCCCAGGGCGGCGGCAATGCACGTGGCAACAAAGGCGGCGCCATGGTTGATGCCCGCGTCGGCCATGATGTTCGGGTTGACGAAGATGATGTAAGCCATGGTGATGAAGGTGGTCAGCCCGGCGATCAACTCCGTTTTGACGGTGGTGCCATGCAGCGACAACTTGAACAGGCGCTCCAGCCAGCCACGTTGGGCGGGCGGCGAAAGATCCAGAGCAGGGGCGTTCGGTTTAGGGCTGTCCACGGTGATTTCCTCAGGCTTTTATTGTTTTTGAGCGCGCTGGTTGAGGCAAATGACGCAAGAAACGCAGCTTCCTGACCATTGAGTCAAGAAAGTGCGTGAGGTGAATTATGCTTTTGTATACAAATAAAGCAAATAATGTTTTCAGGATTGTGCGGGATTTAAATCGAAAAGGGTTGGGGCAGGGTGGGCTCAGGCCCGGGTTTGACGGCTTTGACCCAAGGCATGGTTGATTGCCAGCCATCCGTTGACCGCCTCTTCACCTTCTTGGGCGAAGACGCGCTGCAAGAGTTTGACTTGCTCACGGCGCAAGTTTCTTTCAAACCGCACCCCGTCCGGCGTTAGCTCCAGCAGGCGTTTGCGTTTGTCGGTCTCGGGCGCAACGCTGCGCACCAGATTCATGTCGATCAATTGGCGCAAGGGTGTGTTCAGCGCCTGCTTGCTCACGCCCAGCAAGGTCAGCAGCTCTTTGACGCTGACGCCGGGGTAATGGGCAATGAAAAATACGATGCGTTGATGCACCCGGCTGAGCCCGCGGCGGGCCAGCATTTCATCCGCCTTGGCGGTAAATGCTTGATAGCCAAAGAAGAAGGCTTGCATGGCGGCACGCTGAGTGATCGGATTTTTAAGGTCAAGCATATTGACGTATCTAGGCTGCGCGGCGTAATTTCGGTCAAGCAGTTTGACTTATTTCCAATTACTTCCGCTACCGGTGATCTGTATGGCCTTCTCCGAACGTGTTTCCCGCCTGAAAAGTTCTTTGATTCGCGAAATTCTGGCTGCGGCCCAACGTCCGGAAGTCATGTCGTTTGCCGGCGGTCTACCGGCCGAAGCAATGCTGCCCAAAGTCGACTGGACCGACATGCCAGCCTCGATGGGGCAATACGGCATGAGCGAAGGCGAGCCGGCCCTGCGTGAAGTGCTGGCGGCCGAAGCGCGTGCCCTGGGCGTTGAGTGCGACGCCAGCCAAGTGATGGTGCTCAGCGGTTCGCAGCAAGCCCTGGACCTGGCGGCCAAGCTGTACATCGACAAGGGCACCGAGATCATGCTCGAAGCGCCGACCTATCTGGCGGCCTTGCAGATCTTTCAACTGTTCGGCGCCCAGTGCCTGACCTTTCCTTTGCAAGCCGACGGCCCTGACCTGGCGGCGCTGCGCAGTGAACTGGAAAAACATTCGCCTGCGTTCATCTACCTGATCCCGACGTTCCAGAACCCTTCGGCCGTGCGCTACAGCGAAGCCAAGCGCGATGCCGTGGCGGCGCTGCTGGATGAGTTCGGCGTGACACTGATTGAAGACGAACCGTACCGTGAGCTGAATTTCGACGGCGGCAGTGCCACGCCGATTGTCAGCCGTCTGAAAAAGGCCAGCTGGATCTACACCGGTACGGTGTCCAAAACCCTGCTGCCGGGTCTGCGCGTGGGGTTCCTGATCGCCAGCCCTGATTTGTTCCCGCACTTGCTGCGCCTCAAGCAATCGGCGGATCTGCACACCAACCGCGTCGGGCAGTGGCAGGCCTTGCAGTGGATTGGCACTGAAAAAATGCGCAATCACCTGGCCGAGTTGCGTGACTTTTACCGCGTGCGTCGCGATGGCTTTCAGGCGGCGCTGCAAGAGCACTTCGCGGACCTGGCCGACTGGCACGTGCCGCAGGGCGGTTTGTTCTTCTGGCTCACCCTCAAGCAGCCGCTCGATACTCGCACCTTGCTCAAGCCGGCGCTGGAGCAAAATGTCGCGTTCATGCCGGGCGAACCGTTTTTTGCCGAGCCGGATCAACACATTGGCAGCTTGCGCCTGAACTTCAGCCACATCGATCCTGAGCGTTTGCATGAAGGCCTCAAGCGCCTGGCCAACGTTATTCGTCACGCACAAGCTGCACAGGCGGCTTAGAGGGTTTGCGATGCTTAAGGTTTATGGCGATTACAACTCGGGCAACTGCTACAAGATCAAGCTGATGCTGCACCTGTTGGGGCTTGAGTACGAATGGCAGTCAGTGGACATTCTCAACGGGGAGACGGAAACCCCGGCGTTCCTGGCGAAAAACCCTAACGGCAAAGTGCCTGTCCTTGAGCTTGAGGACGGTACGTGCCTGTGGGAATCCAACGCGATCCTCAACTACCTGGCGGACGGTAGCGAGTTCCTGCCGACCGAGCCGCGTTTGCGCACCCAAGTGCTGCAATGGCAGTTTTTCGAGCAGTACAGCCATGAACCTTATGTTGCCGTGGCGCGCTTCATTCAGTTCTACCTGGGGCTGCCCCAGGAGCGGCTTGAGGAGTACCGAAAATTGCAAAAGCGCGGGTACAAAGCGCTGGACGTCATGGAGCAGCAACTGGCCCGCACCCCGTATCTGGTGGGTGAGCACTATTCGATTGCTGATGTGACGCTGTATGCCTACACCCACGTGGCTCATCAGGGCGGGTTTGATCTGGCGGGTTACCCGAGCATTCAAGCCTGGTTACAACGGGTGGCCAGTCACCCGCGGCATGTAACGATGCTGGGCTGAACTGCCCGCACTGAAAAACCGGCCATGTGCCGGTTTTTTTGAGCCTGTGGCCGATACCCCAAAGGCCCGCAGCCTGCGAGCCTTAAGCCGCGAGTGGTGGCGGGGTGTCAGACGTTGGCGAAGCGGTTGTTCAGGTAGTCAATGATGACCTTGGATTCGTACATCCAGGTGGTCTTGCCACCTTCCTCAATACGCAGGCAAGGGACTTTGATCTTGCCGCCTTGCTCCAGCAGGGTTTGACGGTCCTGCTCATTGTTTTTCGCATCTCGCAAGGCCACTGGCACGTTCAGGCGGCGCAAGGTGCGGCGCGTCTTGACGCAAAACGGGCACGCGTGGAACTGGTACAGGGTCAGGCCTTGGGCGGCTTGATCAACCTGCGCCTGAGCGGTGGCAGGGCGCTGTTTTTTGCTGGGGCGGGTCAGGAAATCGCCAGCGATAATCAGCTGACCCAGGCCTACGCGGAGCGCTTTGATAAACACAGTAATAGCCTCATAGGCAAGAAAGAAGGCCCGCAGCTTACCTGAAATACGCGGGCGAAAAAAAACCGGCGATGAGCGCCGGTTTTTTGGGACGCGGGTTTACTTGATCAGGCTGAGAAACTCGCTGCGCGTCGCGGCATTGTCGCGAAACTCACCGAGCATCACCGACGTGATCATCGACGAGTTCTGCTTCTCGACACCGCGCATCATCATGCACATGTGCTTGGCTTCAATCACCACGGCCACACCCAGCGCGCCAGTGACTTGCAACACGGCATCGGCAATCTGGCGGCTGAGGTTTTCCTGGATCTGCAAGCGGCGAGCATACATATCAACGATACGTGCCACCTTCGACAGGCCCAGCACCTTGCCGCTCGGAATGTAAGCCACGTGGGCCTTGCCGATGAACGGCAACAGATGGTGTTCGCACAGCGAATACAACTCGATGTCCTTGACCAGCACCATTTCGCTGTTGTCAGAGCTGAACAAGGCACCGTTGGTGACTTCTTCCAGTGTTTGCTCATACCCGCGGCACAGGTACTGCATGGCTTTGGCTGCGCGCTTAGGCGTGTCCAGCAAGCCTTCGCGGGAGACGTCTTCGCCAAGCTGACCGAGGATGGCGGTGTAGTTTTGTTCCAATGTCACAGGGCTGTTTTCCATGTGGGTTTCGGAGGGGTACTCGATGTGCATGTACCCATATGAGGCGTTTCGGGGCGGAGCGGGCGGACGATGTCACAGAGGATGGCACGTTGACAGGCCGTTGCTCCCTGGCACTGACCCCCGATCGCGATCGGGTCCATGAGGGGGGTACCTTCATTTGGCGCACATAGTAGCTTAGGTCGGGCGATGGGTGCACGGGCAGTGAACATTCGTTCTGCCGTTATGGTTAGCGGTCGCCGTCTGGAGACTTCTGAGTTGATCCGCGCCTATGGCGAGCTGAAACCATTGGCACAACCAGAAGCCGAAAAAACGGCACATGGCGGCACCGCACTTGGCACACAGGATGTAGCCATGATCCTGACCGAGCTGAAGGCATTGCGGGAGGAAGTCGCTGAGCTTCGCCAAGCTATGCGCCTGATTGAGCACAAGCCGGAACCGGCACAGCCTGACACACTTGAA
The DNA here is from genome assembly GCF_001042985.1 of Pseudomonas lundensis. Lineage (GTDB taxonomy): Bacteria > Pseudomonadota > Gammaproteobacteria > Pseudomonadales > Pseudomonadaceae > Aquipseudomonas > Aquipseudomonas lundensis. The sequence goes on along the minus strand of NZ_JYKY01000006.1, from coordinate 26,606 downwards.
AGTGTGCCAAACAACACCCCGTTGCCTTGGTGGAAGCGGCCCCTATGGTGAAGCACTTCACTTGCAGGTGGTCACCCATCCCAACACAGATTGCTGACAGGCTGCGGGGGCGTGAATTCTCACGCTTCGATGATTTCCGAGAAGCATTCTGGACGGAAGTGGCGGCAGACCCTGAGTTAAGCAGCCAGTTTTCTGCTGCCAACAGACGTGTAATGCGCGGTGGCTCCTCCCCATTCGTGCAAGACACTGAGGCCGTGGGCGGGAGAAAAGTTCATGAGCTGCACCACATAGATAGGATTGCTGACGTGGGTGCCGTTTATGACGTGGACAACCTCAGAGCCAATACTCCGAAAAACCATATCGACCTTCACCGGTAACTACCTATGAAAAAGAGTATTTCCGACTACACCGAAGCTCAGTTCATTCGCTTTATGGAGGAGCTATTTGCTGCCAACGATAATGGTGCCTCGGACGAAGTCCTGGGTGAGTTTTTGGATCAGTTCAGGATAATTACAGAGCATCCTGATGGCACAGACTTGATTTATTACCCTGAAAACGGTGCGGATTACTCTGCCGAAGGCATAACCGAAACCGTGAAGAAATGGCGCGAAGCCAATAGCCTTCCTGGGTTTAAGGCAAGCCGCTAGCTAGTAGCCCTTCAGAATGCGGTATTGCCCGCGCTCGCCGTAGCCTTCGCCCTGGGTGTCAATCTCGGCGCACAGCCGCTTTTCAGGCCCGCACACGGTCAGCACAGCCTTGCCGCCTCGGGCCTCAAGGTTGGCCACCTCGGCCCGTAGCCTTGCTATTTTATCCGGTGAAGGCACTACCAGCAGCACGATGCCCAGGACAACCGCCAGCAGCAGCGCGGCTGTACCGGCCCACAGCGCCCCCATTGCCAGCTGAACGACGCCGCCGTTTGGCTCAAACGCTGCTCGGCCAGTTCGGCACGCCCTGCAACGCCATCCAATGCGTTTACAGCGGGCTTTACCGAGCCACCTAGGGTTTCACGACCTCATCACGAACAGCCGCCAGAGCACCGCTGACGGCTTCTGATACTGCAATGCGCGTTGCCTTTTCGATGATGAGTGCAGACGTCTTGCCCGCCATTTCCATCTCTCTCACGGCGGTGCGGGCCTGCTCGACTGTCTGCTCCAGCCCGGCCCGCTGGGCCTCCAGCCGCTCGATGGCCACCACTGCCGCCTGCTGCTGTTCCTGGGCTACGGCCATCAGGCCGAACAGTTCCTGTTCACTCACGCTCATTGCATCGGCTCACATACTGAAATCGGGGCCGCTGCGCCCACGTTTGACCGGCCCGGCATTACTCAAGGCCGCGTGTTTCTGGGCCTTCGCGGCCCGCTCTTGTTCCTGCGCCCGCTCCTGGGCAGCCTGCTCGGCGGCGCGCTCCTGGGCGACTCGCTGCGCCTCGGCAGTCAGACGTGCCCGTTCGGCCTCGATCCTCGCCGCCACGTCCTGGGACTGCTGGAACCGGGCCTTGAACGCCTCCAAGCCTGCGCTCGCCGCGCCGGTCGCCTGCTCGCGGGCCGCACGTTCGGCGCGGGCCTGCTCGATGTCGATGATTTGCGCCGATACCGCGCCCAGCTCGGCACGATCCGCGGTCAACTGGCGGCGGTCGTTGTTGGCCTGGAGCCGGGTGACAGTGCCCAGCGGGGCGCGCTGCTCGAACAGTGAGCGCCGGTCTACCCGCTCGGCGCTGCCTGCGCGCTCCAGTGCGTGGTTGGTGCGCGCCTCGATCATCGCCCGCACCCACTCGATTTCCTCCGGGCCGCGCTTCACGTCGTCCAGCTCGCGGGTCTTCTCGCCCAGCGCGCCGGACGGCTCAAGGCGGCGGGTGGTCATGAGGATGTGCGCGTGGTGGTTGCGCTGGTCGCCCTCCCGGTCGGGCGTGTGGACGGCCAGCGTCCCGGCTGTGCCGTAGCGGTCGGCCAGTGCCTGTGCGATGCCCAGGGTAAGCTCCCGACGCTGGGCCGGTGACAGCTCGGCGCGCAGGGCCACCAGTACCTCGCGGGCCACGCGGGCATTCTTGCGAACCTCGGCGGCCTCGGCCCGGTTCCACAGCTCGGCGGACGGCTGCGGGGCCATGCCCTCGGGCGAAAAACTGGCGACGTGCTGCCCATCCTGCCAGAGGTGATGCGGCCCAAAATTTCGGCCTACTACACGCCTGAGATGCTCCAGGAGCGAATTGCCCAATGCCCCCTCGATGCTGAGCTGGGCATCATGATTTGGGATATGGGCTGAAACTAGGGCACGTGCCTCAAACCTGGTTGCCCGCAAGCGAAGCGCGCAGGCCGCGGCGCGAAGGAGCGAAGCAGCCCTTGCACGGCCCTGAGGCTTTAAACGGCCTTAGAAGGGCGCACAGCGACTGGAGGGCCGCTCGATCTCCACTAGATCGCGGTACTTGCCTCCCCAGGCTAACGCGCTGCGCTTGTTGGGCGTCTGCCAGCACAGCGCCCTTCGGGCACTGCACTGACGATGGCTTCCAATCAGGCACAAATTTCGGGTTAAAGCGGAATGATTCCGGCTCCGGGTTCTCTCTTTTAAATATTGTTGTCCTTGTTTTTTCTTTTTTAAGCATGCTTAAGTATTTGATTTATTAGGACTTTATGCCTCTTATCAGGTACAGATTCCGGCTTTAAGAAGCTCGAGAATGGAATACCCAGCGCAATTTGGCCAATGATCCTAATCAGGACTCGACCTACCGTCTGCGCGTTGAGGCCCTGCAAAAGGTGATTGACGGTATCCCCCGTTTTAACTACTGGATCGCCCAGGCCACTAACGAACAGCATGCCCTGCAACAAGCCCGGCAACTGCAGGCGCTGGCGCAACAGCAAGCCGACTTGGCGCAGGAGCAGGCACGCGCCCTCGCTCTGCAAGAGCGACAGCAGCAGGCGGTAGCGCATCAGGAGCGCCAGGCCAGAGGGCAATGACTGTTTTGGATAGGTTTGGTGTTTGCTGCAATCGTGGCCGGGTGGGTCTGGCATCGGTTTATCCGTCACCGCTGCCCGTCATGTAAAAGCTTGAATGTTCACTGCACAGGGCAGGCAGAGCTGGATAGGTTCAAAGGCCGTATCAAAGTGCGAGAGAAAAATGCGCGCGGCACCAATACCCGTTTTATGAACACGACCTTTGTCATCAATCGCTATGACTACGCGTGTGACGAGTGCGACCACACGTGGTCCGAAAAGAAGAAAGAAGAGTTGGGGGCCTGAGCCAAACCGCGGCGGTTACTCGTCGCGGCCTTCCATCATGGTGCGTTTGAGCATCACATAGACCGCCCCTGCGCCGCCATGTTTGGCCTGGCACGAGCAAAAGCACAGTACCTTGGAGTGCTGGCGCAACCAGGTGTTGACGTGGCTCTTGATCATCGGGCGTTTGCCGTCAAGGCGTACGGCCTTGCCGTGGGTGACGCGCACGCAACGCACTTCCAGCTGGGTCGCTTCGGCCAAAAAGGCCCACAGTGTTTCGCGGGCTTTTTCAACGGTCATGCCGTGCAGGTCAAGGCTGCCTTCAAAGCTGATCTGCCCCAGTTTGAGCTTGCGCATCTGGCTTTCTTGCACGCCGTCCCGGGCCCAGTGCAGGTGATCTTCGGGGCCGACATCAATCACGAACTGATCGGACAAGCCGTCAATGATGGTCTCATTGCTGCGCACAATTGCGTTTTGCCGCAACTTGGCCAGTTGCGCGCGGTCGGCTTTGGGTTTGCCTGTGTCAGCGCGATCATGTTTGATCGGCTTTACGCCGCGGATTTCGTTTTTGAACAGGGAAAAGTCGTCGTCTTGCATGTCAGCCTCCGCGAAGGGGCGCCAGTTTACCGAAGTCGACGCCCCGCGTGCGGCAGATCTGCCTTAATCGTGTTTTTTCATCAAGTGTGCAGACATGCTCAGCCCAAGCGGTTGGCGCATGTAACGACGGCGCCGGCGCCACATCCATCCTCCAAGCCAGGTCACCAGCAAGCCCAGACCCGCGATCAAGGCCGCCCCGGCGGGGCTGGCGTTGAGTTCACCCAGGGCCGGTGAATGCCCGATCAGGCTTGCCAGACCGGTCAGTGTCATCAGCAGGCCACACAGCGTGATCAGCGCTGCAATCGTCAGTACAAAACGCGAACGCCAGTTGCTGGGGCCTTTGGGGCGTAAACGTCGCGCATCAAAACCATCGGAGATCTTCATTCCGATCTTTCCTTAAAGAGTATCGGGCCTTCGACCGGGAGAGTCGCATCTTGTTCCTGAATGGAATGGGAAATAGATGTGAGGTATGTAGGAAAGGGGTGTTACGGATAGGCGGTCAATATCAGCCGCCTATCAGTGGGGTGTCAGATCAAATCAGATCACGGGTGCGGGCGAGGGTGGCGAAGTTGTCGTTCATGATGGCCATCTCCGTACGCTGCACATCAACGGCCGGGATGATGCCGTCGCGGGTCGGCAGGTCGCGGGTGGCGCAGGCGTCTTCTACCAGGGTGCAGCGAAAGCCGTAGTCCTTGGCGGCACGCACCGTGGTGCTGACGCTGGAATGGCTCATGAACCCGCAGACGATCACATCCAGGGGGCCCAGGTTTTCCAGGGCTTTTTGCAATCCGGTGTCGTTGAAGGCATTGGGCATGCGCTTTTCGATAATCACCTCGTCGCCTTGTGGCTCCAGGCCTTTGATGAACGCACCGCGCTCGCCTTGCGGGTCAAACAGGCCGCCGACGGTGCCCAGATGACGGATATGAACCACGGGGCGTTTGGCTTTACGGGCGGCTTCGAGCAGCAAGGCGATGTTGGCGGTGGCTGCTGGCATGCCGGACAAGGCCAGAGGGCCTTCCAGGTACTCGTTTTGCGCATCGATGATCAACAGGCTGGCATTGTTCAGAGTGGCAGCGGCATAACCACGTCCGGTCAGTTGAAACATCGTTTTTAAAACAGGCATTCGGGGCTCCTTTGTGTGGGGCTTTTGCGACATTCTCCACTGACGGGACGGTTATGTGAATGGTCATTCTTGAAAACGGCGTGGATGCTGGGCTGTAGCCGTGTCAAGCGCTGTATTTGAGTCGTTGGAATGTCCCAAACCGTCCAGGTGCAGCGTTTGCGATGCGCGAATTGGCTCGCGGGGTCGACCGCCGGGCACAACTTTGGCCGCGCCGGGGTTTGGCTGATAGAATCATCGGTCGATTTTGAGGAGTAAGTCCGTTGATCACTTCCCGTCTGCGCACACTGCGCGACCATATTCGTTGGGCCGTCAGCCACTTTCATGGGGAAGAGCTGTTCTTCGGTCATGGCACCGACAATGCGTGGGACGAAGCCCGCCAACTGGTGCTGGGTGCGTTGAACCTGCCGTGGGAAATCGCTGACAGCTATCTGGACTGCCGTCTTGAAGATGATGAGCTGGTTAACCTGCAACATTTGTTGAAGCGTCGAATCGAAGAACGCATTCCGACCGCTTATTTGCTGGGCGAGGCCTGGTTCTGCGGGATGTCTTTCATCGTGGATGAGCGTGTGCTGATCCCGCGCTCGCCGATTGGCGAGTTGATTGAAAAACGGTTTGAACCGTGGCTGGGTGCCGAACCCGCCCGTATTCTGGATTTGTGCACGGGGTCGGGTTGTATCGGTATTGCCTGCGCCTATGAATTCCAGAACGCTGAAGTGGTGCTGGCGGACCTGTCGTTTGAAGCGCTGGAAGTGGCCAACCAGAACATTGAGCGTCACGGCGTCGATGAGCGTGTCTACACCGTGCAGGGCGACGGTTTTGAGGGGCTGCCGGGGCAGCGCTTCGACCTGATCGTGTCCAATCCGCCGTATGTGGATGCAGAAGATTTCGCCGATATGCCTGCTGAATACCAGCACGAACCCGAGCTTGGGTTGGCATGCGGAGACGATGGTTTGAACCTGGTGCGGCGCATGCTGGCCGAGGCGGCCGATCACTTGACCGACAAAGGCCTATTGATCGTGGAAGTGGGCAACAGCCAGGTGCACGTTGAATCGCTGTACCCGGAAGTTGATTTTGCCTGGCTCGACTTTGAGCGCGGCGGTCACGGCGTGTTCATGCTCACTGCCGAGCAATGCCGCGACCATCAGGCGCTGTTTGCCTCGCGAGTGTAGACCCCGAGCTGTTACTGGCGGCATCCGGCGGGCACGTGACGCCGCCGGTGCCGCCTGAAATCTGGGGCAGGTCAGCGGTGTGTTGCAATCCAGATCAACAGCCCGGCCTGAAACACGGCGAACGCCACCAGGCAGGTGATGGTGAAACGCAGCCCGGTGTCTTCGCGCTGGAACTTGCTGACTTTTTCTTCTTTCTCGCGCAGTTTGACTTCCTGTTCCTGCAAGGTTTGCTCGGCCTGTTGCAGCATTTGCGCGGCTTCAAGAATTTCCACGAACTGTACTTTTTCGGTGTTCCAGTTGTTCAGCAGCTCGCCCACCTGGACGCCTTCGATGCTGGCTTTCAAGTGTTGGGCATCGGCGTACACCACATCAAACCCATGCATGCGTAAAAAGTGATCGCGGCGCAGGCGCGTGTCTTCGTTCAATGCGTCCTTGCTGGCCAGCGGCATGCCGTCAACGCTGTATTTCGACCATTTTTTCTGGGCCCACAGAATGCCTTGAGCCATCAGGAAGCGGCCGATGCCACGGTTCCACGGTTCGACTTGCAGGCCGCTTTGCGGGCTGATGCTGACGCGTTGGGTGTCATGGTCGACCCAGATGTCGAGCTGGTTTTGTTCTTTGCGCACGCGCTGACCCGGCAACAGGATGCTCATGCGTAACAGGCTATGTTCTTTGTTATGGCGTTCGGCATAACCGAACTGCACGAAGCGCAGGGGGCGGCCGCCGGTATTGCGGTCAGTTTGCAGGGGGGCAAGCCGCAGCATTTTGAAATGCTCGGGTTGCACCTCCGCCCACGGGAGCGGTGGCGCTTCGGGGGTCGCCGGCTCTTGAGCTTCGGCGTTTTTTTGTGGGGTGTCGGTCATAACGGCAAAATCCTGTGCAAGCCCGGTATGCCGGCAAAGCAAAGGCTGCCGACATAGGCTTATCGGCCGTTATGCGCAGGACTGGAGGGTTGCCCGATCAGCGATCGATGACTTTAGTGATAAAGCGCACAATTCTGTCACCCAGTTCGCTGGATAATCGCTGGTTCGGATCGTTGTAGGACTGCACCTGACGTTTCATGTCCATCGGGACGATGCGCATGACATGGTTCATGCCCTCGATCAGTGCCAGGTCAGCGTCCGGCTTGGCGGCCTTGAGCAGTCGCGCGTCGTTGACGTCGACCTGAATGTCGTGGGTGCCCTGAATAATCAAGGCGGGCATTTTCAGAGCGGCGAATGCCTTGGCCGGGTCGTAACGCAGCAAGCTGATCAGGTAGGGTTGCACGCTGGGGCGGAAGATCACTTGCAACGCTTCGGGCACGTTGTCGTCAGTGCGGCCGCTTTCAAGGGTGTGGATCAGCTCAACGCTGCGTTGCAGCAGGCCGGGTGGCATGTTGTTGCGTTGCAGTTGTTCGCGCAACACTTGGCCCACGGGCCGCGCGGTCCCGGCGATGGAGATCACGCCTGCCGCGTCCATGGCTGGGGCTGCCAGGCTGGCAATCAGCGCGCCCTCGCTGTGGCCCAGCACGAACACATCCGCAAAGCGTGGATCGGCCTTGAGCAGGTTGCCCCACGCCACGGCGTCGGTGACGTATTGGTCAAGGTTGAGGGTGCGCTCGTCCGGGGCGGCGGGCTGGCTTTGGGCAATGCCGCGCTTGTCGAAGCGCACGCTGGCAATGTTATTTTGCGCAAGACGCCAGGCGAGTTTCTTCAGGCTGTCATTGCGTCCGCCCTGCGTGTTGTTGCCGTTGCGGTCAGTCGGACCCGAACCTGCAATGATCAGCACTACGGGCACCGGCTTGTCGCTTTTGGGCAATACCAGCGAGCCATACAGCGTGCCCGTAGGCGTGTTCAGCTCGATGGGGCGCAACAGCACGGAAGGGGACGCAGCATTCGCCACGCCACTGAAGAGGGTGAGTACCACAAGCAGAATCCTGAACATCATTTCGCCATCTATGACTGAGTGCCGGTTGGACAGACCCGGATGAATAAGGTTCGAGGATGAACTACTGGGGCAGCCTGCGTATACTGGCGCGCTTAGTTATCCCGGCTGAGCCCGATCGGCTGATTTTCACGGAGCGCCCTGCATGTCCGGCAATACCTACGGCAAGCTGTTCACTGTCACCACCGCTGGCGAAAGCCATGGCCCGGCGTTGGTCGCCATTGTTGATGGCTGCCCGCCAGGGCTTGAGCTGTCCCTTGAAGATCTGCAGCGTGACCTGGACCGCCGCAAGCCGGGCACCAGCCGTCACACCACGCAGCGTCAGGAAGCGGACGAAGTCGAAATCCTGTCCGGCGTGTTCGAAGGTCGCACCACCGGATGCGCCATTGGCCTGCTGATTCGCAACACCGACCAGAAGTCCAAGGACTACTCGGCGATCAAAGACCTGTTTCGCCCGGCCCATGCCGACTACACCTATCACCACAAATATGGTGAGCGTGATTACCGTGGCGGCGGCCGCAGTTCGGCCCGCGAAACGGCCATGCGCGTGGCGGCCGGTGCCATCGCCAAGAAGTACCTGGCCACCCAGGGCATCGTGATTCGTGGCTACATGAGCCAGTTGGGTCCGATTGAAATTCCGTTCAAAACCTGGGATAGCGTCGAAGAAAACGCGTTCTTCAGCCCTGATCCGGACAAAGTGCCTGAGCTGGAAGCCTACATGGACCAGTTGCGCCGCGATCAGGACTCCGTTGGCGCCAAGATCACCGTGGTGGCCGAAGGCGTGATGCCGGGCCTGGGCGAACCGATTTTCGACCGCCTGGATGCAGAACTGGCCCATGCCCTGATGAGCATCAACGCGGTGAAGGGCATTGAAATCGGCGCCGGTTTTGCCAGCGTTGCCCAGCGCGGTACCGAGCATCGCGATGAGCTGACACCCCAAGGGTTCCTCAGCAACAATGCCGGTGGCATCCTGGGTGGCATTTCCTCCGGCCAGCCTATCGTGGCGCACCTTGCCCTCAAGCCCACGTCGAGCATCACCACGCCCGGCTGTTCGATTGATGTGCACGGCAACCCGGTGGATGTCATCACCAAAGGCCGTCATGACCCGTGTGTCGGCATCCGTGCCACGCCCATCGCAGAAGCAATGATGGCCATTGTGTTGATGGACCATTTGTTGCGCCATCGCGGCCAGAACGCCGACGTGCGTGTCAGCACGCCTGTGCTGGGCCAGTTGTAATGCAGGGGCTGTTGAGCGCCACGGTCTGACGACGGTGGCGACACTTCCGTACTGGCGTTTGTCTGGTTTCTATCTTTTTTACTTCGCTTTGCTGGGAGCCACAGCGCCATTTCTGGCGCTGTACTTCCATCACCTCGGGTTTTCCAGTGCGCGCATCGGCGAACTGGTGGCCATTCCCATGCTGATGCGCTGCGTAGCCCCCAACCTGTGGGGCTGGCTGGCGGATTACACCGGTCAGCGTCTGCTGATCGTGCGTGTGGGTGCGCTCTGCACCTTGTTCAGTTTTGCCCTGATTTTTGTCAGTAAAAGTTACGCGTGGCTGGCGCTGGTCATGGCTTTGCATGCGTTCTTCTGGCACGCGGTGCTGCCGCAATTTGAAGTCATCACCTTTGCCCATCTGCGTGAGCAACCCGAGCGTTACAGCCAGATCCGCCTGTGGGGATCGGTGGGCTTCATCCTGACGGTGGTGGTTCTGGGGCGGGTGTTTGAAGGGTTGAGCCTGGACGTGTACCCGGTGACGCTGGTCGTGGTCATGGCCGCGATTGTGCTGTGCAGCCTGTGGGTGCCCAATGCGCAACCTTCCAGCGGCAATCGCAAGGTGCTGGCGGACGGTTTTTTCAAGCAGCTGCGCAGCCCCGGTGTGCTGGCTTTTTATGCGTGTGTGGCCCTGATGCAAATGAGCCATGGCCCCTATTACACCTTCCTGACCCTGCACCTTGAATCCCTGGGTTACAGCCGTGGAATGATCGGGTTGCTGTGGGCGTTGGGGGTGGTGGCCGAAGTGCTGATGTTCATGGCCATGCGCCGCATTCTCCTGCGCTTTTCGATACGCCGCGTGTTGCTGTTCAGTTTTCTCACGGCAGGGGTGCGTTGGCTGTTGCTGGGTTCGTTTGCCGAGCACTTTTGGCTGCTGTTGCTGGCTCAGCTCATGCATGCGGCGACCTTCGGCAGTTTTCATGCAGCCGCCATGACCTTTGTTCAACGCAGTTTCGGGCCGGGCCAGCAAGGTCAGGGACAAGCCCTGTACGCGACACTGGCCGGGGTCGGCGGCGCAGCAGGTGCGCTTTACGCCGGATATGCCTGGAACACCCTCGGCCCGACTATCACCTTTAGTATGGCCAGCGTCGCAGCGCTGGCCGCAGCCGTTATCATTGCCACTCGACTGCAAGAGGACAGGCCATGAGCCTTACCCGTGAACACCTGAGCCTGGAAATCATTGACGCCGGGCGCTTTTTATATGGCCGCGGCTGGTCGCCAGCCACCAGCAGCAACTATTCCACCCGGCTCTCGGCCAGCGAAGCGCTGCTGACGGTATCGGGTAAACACAAAGGCCAATTGGGCCTTGATGACGTGTTGGCCACCGATATGGAGGGCAACAGCCTCGAACCCGGCAAAAAACCGTCTGCTGAAACCCTGCTGCACACCCAGTTGTATAGCTGGCGCCCAGACATTGGAGCGGTGCTGCATACCCACTCGGTGAATGCGACCGTGCTTTCGCGCTTGACGCTTGGCGACAGCATCACGTTTGAAGATTACGAACTGCAAAAAGCGTTCAGCGGGGTGTCGACTCACGCCTCGCGTGTGCACGTGCCGATCTTCGATAACGATCAGGACATCACTCGCCTGGCGCGCAACGTTCAGCCCTGGCTGGATGCACACCCCGACTGTGTGGGTTACCTGATTCGCGGGCATGGTCTCTACACGTGGGGGCCGCGCATGAGCGACGCCCTGCGCCAGATCGAAGCCTTTGAGTTTTTGTTTGAATGTGAACTGAAAACCCGCGCCGTGCTCCACCGTTGAGGCAACGTGGCCCGCAAGCGCTGTCCCCCTGATTTGAACGGTACGCTGACCCGTGTGTAAACGCTCAAAGCGTGCCGCAGCCGAGGAATAACCCTTTATGAGCAGTTTGTCTGTTTATCACGTTTCAAGCCCTGAGCTGCCGAACAAGGTATTAACCCACGTTGATGACATCGCCGCCACGCTCGCCGAGCAGGGCGTGCGTTTTGACCGCTGGCAAGCGGCAACGCCCATCCAGCCGGATGCCAGTCAGCAAGAGGTGATCAGCGCCTACCGTTCGCAGATCGATCAGCTGATGAGCGAGCGGGGGTACGTCACGGTCGATGTGATCAGCCTCAACAGCGATCATCCGCAAAAAGCAGAATTGCGCGCCAAATTCCTCGACGAGCATCGCCACGCAGAAGATGAAGTCCGTTTTTTCGTGGCTGGCCGTGGTCTGTTTACCTTGCACATCGATGACTACGTGTACGCGGTGCTGTGTGAAAAGAATGATCTGATTTCTGTCCCGGCAGGCACGCCACACTGGTTTGACATGGGTGAGCACCCGCATTTTGTCGCCATCCGCCTGTTTAATAACCCTGAAGGCTGGGTCGCCAATTTTACCGGTGAAGACATCGCCAGCCGTTTCCCGCGCCTCGAAGATTAAGGAATCTCGCATGCCCATCAAGGCCATCCTGACCGATATTGAAGGCACCACCAGCGCAGTGAGTTTTGTCTTCGACGTGTTGTTTCCCTACGCAGCCCAACACCTGCCCGCCTTTATTCGCGAGCATGCAGAAGACCCGGAAGTCGCGATACAACTGGGGGCTGTGCGCCTGGACAGCGGTGAACCCGAGGCCGACGTGGAGCGGGTGATAGAAATTCTGCAGCAATGGATCGCCGAGGATCGCAAGGCCACGCCGCTAAAGGCGTTACAAGGCATGATCTGGAAGCAGGGCTATGAAGCGGGCGAGTTAAAAGGGCACGTTTACTCCGATGCCGTGGCGGCGCTCAAGGCCTGGCACGAGCAAGGGTATGCGCTGTATGTGTATTCGTCGGGTTCGATTCAGGCGCAAAAACTGATTTTCGGTTGCTCGGAGGCGGGCGACCTGACGCCGTTGTTCAGTGGCTACTTCGACACGACCTCCGGGCCCAAGCGCGAAGCGCAATCGTATCGCCACATCACTGAAGCCATTGGCTGTCCGGCGGGGAAAATTCTGTTTCTCTCCGACATCGTCGAAGAACTTGATGCCGCGCAACAAGCAGGCATGCAAACGTGCGGCCTGGCGCGTGACGGAGGCGAGCTGGTCGGGCACAAAACCGTGCGCAGTTTCGCCGAGATCGATCCGCCATTGGTGTGAAGACAGCGACGCAATAAAAAAGCCAGCAGACGCAGTGTTAGCGTGTGCTGGCTTTTGCGTTCAGGGTGTTGCTCAAGCGTTGTGATAGGTCGGCAGGGCAAAGCGGTTCTGACTTTGCAGCAGCGAAATCGTAGGCAGCTCACTGGCCTGGCCCGCGAGGTCGCGACGAATCGCGCTGATCACCCACGTCAGTTGCTCGGCGGTGTGCAGTTGAGCGTAAGAAATAGAGCGCTGGGTCTGCTTGCCATCACTGTCACACAGCGTCAGCAACACGCCGCCATCCGGGCGGGCTTTGGTGGTGACGGTGTAGTTCGAGAACAGCGATGCGAATTTTTCTTGAATCATGCTCATGTCTTTCAGCTCCATTAGCTCATGAAGGGCTTGCATGGAGTAGGTATTGCAGTGATTGTGCCACTATTGGTTTTTTAAAAAATCCTTATAAATCAATAGGTTGAAGTTGTATCAAAATACCCCTGTCGTGCATTCTGCATGAATGGCCATCGTGCATCCTGCATTTTGCCCAATTTGCGCAGGGGTTAAAGCGGGCTTGGTTTCTACTAAAGAGAAAAACCGTGGGTGATGATTTTTGCCTATCGCCTCTTTGCGTAAAAAAGGGATGACATGCCCTGCACGTCTCAGGAAACTACCTTCTTTTAGTAGCGCATCTGGAGCCTCAAATGTCAGACACCCCCGCAGCCGATCAACCACGGCAGATGACCCCGGAAGAAGCGGCCGATTTTGCCGAACAGGTATTCAACAAAGCACGCGAAGGGGATGCCGCCATGCTGGCCGCGCTGTTGAGCAAAGGCTTGCCGGCGAACCTGCGCAATCACAAGGGCGACACCCTGCTGATGCTCGCCAGTTACCACGGGCATGTGGATGCAGTGAAAGTGCTGCTCGAACACAAGGCCGACCCTGAAGTGCGCAATGACAATGGCCAGAGCCCGATTGCCGGTGCTGCGTTCAAAGGCAATCTGGAGATGGTCAAAACATTGGTCGAGAACGGTGCTGACATTGAAGGTGCGTCGTTTGACGGACGAACCGCGTTGATGATGGCGGCGATGTTCAACCGTACTGAGATCATTGACTACTTGATCAGCAAAGGGGCGGATCCAAAAGCCAAGGATGCCAATGGCATCACCGCACTGGATGCGGCCAAAACCATGGGTGCGACCGACTCGGCGGCTCAACTTGAAAAGCTGTTGGGCTGATGCCCTGCCTTGAGGGCCGCAATTGATATATCCTGCGCGCCCTCAAATTTCCCTGCGACAGGCCGTGCCCATGAAAACCACACTCGTTGAACTCATCAGCAAAATCAGCTCGGGGTGCATGGGCGAGGATGAAATCGTCAAGATCGCTGATGAAGCGGCTCAGGCTTACGCCGACCCTGAGGGGTTTCTGGCTGACAATCCGGATATCAACTACGACGACACCTTCCCGATTTCGCTGGGCGAGTGGGTGGTGATTGGCAGCCTGCCTGAGACCGTGTTGTTTCAGGCAGACACCTACATGGATGTATTCGCTCAGATCGTGGCGTCTTTCGGCCCCGGTGTGGCGTTCAATATCAAGCCCAAGCAGTTGGCCAAGACCGAGCCCTTGACTGCTTTGAACCGTATTCAAATCCAGATGGGCAGCATGAACCCGGAGAACGGTGGTTATGTGCTGATGAACCTCAGCCAGCCGCTGGATGATGAGATTCAGGTCGTGCTGGTCTATGGCAATGACGTACAGCGCGTACTTCAATTGTGTGCCGAGGTCGGCATCAAGGCCGAGCCGTCGCTCGAAGCCCTGAAAGTGGCGGTGCACGTTTAACCACCCGCGATTGAATAAATAACGGAACCCTTGAAAGCACTGACTATCCTAAGGGAACAAGCCCTTCACTCAGGAGCGTCATCATGGGTTCCACGTTCAACGGCCTGATTGGCCTGATCATTCTGGCTCTGGATATCTGGGCCATCATCAACGTGCTGAAAAGTGGCGCTGAAACCGGGATGAAAATCCTCTGGGTGTTGCTGATTATCTTCCTGCCGGTATTGGGGCTGGTGATCTGGGCCATTGCTGGCCCGCGCGGCAATGTCAGGGTTTAACCTGCATTGAGTGACCTGCCGCACAAAAAATGCGGCAGTTCAGGGTGTTTGTCCGCCTCAAGGTTCGACCTGTCATCTTCCCCGAAGTAGAATGCGCGCCTTTCTTGGGCAATTGAACGTGTGTGCCGCGCTGCGGCGTGCAGTTTGACTGTCGATCATGGGCGGGTGACCGTCCGTTGCCACCAGCATTCAAGGGAACTTCCCATGACCGAAGTTAAAACCGACTATCTCGAAACGCTGTACCAGGGCTACGGCCAGCGCTTTCGCATGGACAAGTTGCTGCACGAAGTGCGCACCGACCACCAGCACCTGGTGATCTTCGAAAATCCGGTGATGGGGCGCGTCATGGCCCTGGACGGTGTCATCCAGACCACCGAAGCCGATGAATTCATCTACCACGAAATGCTCACCCATGTGCCGATCCTGGCGCATGGTACGGTCAAGCGCGTACTGATCATCGGCGGCGGCGATGGCGGCATGCTGCGCGAAGTGACCAAGCACCGCGCCATTGAGCACATCACCATGGTTGAGATCGACGGCACCGTAGTGGACATGTGCAAAACGTTTTTGCCCAACCACTCCAACGGCGCCTACGACGATCCACGTCTCAACCTGGTGATCGACGACGGCATGCGTTTTGTGGCCACTACCGAAGAAAAGTTTGACGTCATCATCTCGGACTCCACCGACCCGATCGGTCCGGGTGAAGTACTGTTTTCGGAGAACTTCTACCAGGCTTGCCATCGTTGCCTGAACGAAGGCGGTGTGCTGGTCACGCAAAACGGAACGCCGTTCATGCAAATCGAAGAAGTGAAAACCACAGCCGGGCGCCTGCGCAGTCTCTTTGCTGACTGGCATTTCTATCAGGCCGCCGTGCCGACCTACATTGGTGGCGCGATGACCTTCGCCTGGGGCTCCACCGACAGCGCCTACCGCAAGCTCCCGCTTGAGACTTTGCGTCAGCGGTTCGCAGGCAGCGGGATCGTGACGCGTTACTACAATCCCGAGGTTCACATCGGAGCATTTGCCATGCCGCAGTACGTGTTGCAGGCCATCAATAAAGCAAGTAACGATTAAAAAGCTGAAACACAAGAAAGGGCCGAAAGGCCCTTTCTTGTGTTTCAAAATATGCTTTGAACAAAATTTTCACGTTTCATTTAAGAGAATCCGCGCCAGTATTAACGCGCATCGTCTTGCTTGAAGGGCTCTGGAATGATGCTTTCGCAACGCCCCGGAGCCTGATTCTGCGCTGCACCCGCATCTCGCCAGTGTTCAACCACAGGCGATTGTGCAACATTTGCCCACCGCGCATGTACACCCCACGGCACTGCCTCGCGGCAGCGTTGCCATGGCGCAAGATGCGCACTCGATGTCACACCAACCGAACCAATGGGTCCTAAAACGACATGGCAAACCCGGACGCCCTAAGACAACCCAACGCTGGAATGCGTGGGTTGCAACCGACCGTCAAATCGCATCTGGCTTTTACGCTGTTATGCGCGTTGGTCATGATGGTGATGTTTACCCTGCTGCGGGTTGCATTGCTGGTTTATAACCGGGAAATGATCCTCGACACCCCCGCGTCGACTTTTCTGGAAGCGTTCGCCAATGGCTTGCGCTTTGACCTGCGGATCGTGGTGTACCTCAGCATCCCGTTGCTGTTGGCCTTGCTCAGTGTAAAAGCGATGGCCCAGCGCGGCGTGATGCGCTTCTGGTTGACCGCTGCATCGAGTCTGGCACTGTTTTTGGGCCTGATGGAGATGGACTTCTACCGAGAGTTCCATCAACGGCTTAACGGCTTGGTCTTCCAGTACGTGAAGGAAGACCCGAAAACCGTGATGAGCATGCTGTGGTATGGCTTCCCGGTGGTGCGTTACTTGCTGGCGTGGGCGGTGGGCACCGGGGTGCTGTACTTCGCTTTCCGCGGGGTTGACCGCGCCACGCGGCCGGCACTGCCGGCTGCCGGTACTGGTGCTGTTCGTGCAGCCGCTCCGTGGTATGCGCGGATTGCCGTGTTTGTGGTGGTGTTGTTGGTGTGTGTGGTTGCCGCACGTGGCACCTTGCGTCAAGGCCCTCCGCTGCGTTGGGGCGATGCCTACACCACCGATTCCAATTTCGCTAACCAGTTGGGCCTCAATGGTTCGCTTTCTTTGATCGCCGCAGCGAAGAGCCGGTTCTCTGACGAGCGCACCAACATCTGGAAGGCCACGCTTGAAGATCCCGTCGCAGTGGGCACTGTGCGTGACATGCTGCTGACCGAACACGACAAGCTGGTCGATCCGGATACGGCCCCCGTGCGTCGCGACACCACGCCGCCTGCGGAGCGAACGCTGCCGATCAAGAACGTGGTGGTGATCCTCATGGAAAGCTTTGCTGGCCACTCGGTCGGTGCGCTGGGCCGCCCGGGCAATATCACGCCTTACTTCGACAAACTGTCGAAAGAGGGGCTGTTGTTTGAGCGCTTTTTCTCCAACGGTACGCACACCCACCAAGGCATGTTTGCCACGATGGCGTGCTTCCCGAACCTGCCGGGTTTTGAATACCTGATGCAGACCCCGGAAGGTAGCCACAAGCTCTCGGGCTTGCCGGAACTGCTGGGCGCCCGCAATTTTGATGATGTGTATGTCTATAACGGCGACTTTGCCTGGGACAACCAGTCCGGTTTCTTCAGCAACCAGGGCATGACTACCTTCGTAGGGCGTAACGATTTCGTTGATCCTGTGTTCTCTGATCCTACATGGGGTGTGTCCGATCAGGACATGTTCAACCGGGGTCTTGAAGAGCTGAAAAAGCGTGAGGGCAAAGCGCCTTTCTACGCACTGCTGCAAACCTTGTCCAACCACACGCCGTATGCGTTGCCGACCCCCTTGCCGGTTGAGCCTGTGACGGATCGCGGCTCGTTGAATGAGCATTTGACGGCCATGCGCTACTCCGACTGGGCGTTGGGCCAGTTCTTTGAAAAGGCCCGTAAGGAGCCGTACTTCAAGGAAACCCTGTTTGTCGTCGTGGGTGACCATGGCTTTGGTAACGAGCAGCAAATCTCTGAAATGGACTTGGGCCGCTTCAACGTCCCATTGCTGTTCATCGGGCCGGGGATTCAGGAAAAATTCGGTCCACGCAGCGACATCGTGGGGACTCAAGTTGATATCGTGCCAACCATCATGGGCCGCCTGGGCGGCGAATTCCGCCAGCAATGCTGGGGCCGCGACCTGTTGACGTTGCCTGCGGGCGACAAGGGCAGTGGTGTGATCAAGCCGTCTGGCAGTGATCAAACCGTCGCTATCATCAGCGATGACCACTTGTTGGTTCAGCCAAAGGACATGCCGGCCAAAGTGTGGCAATACACGTTGGGCGCCAACCCTGAAGCCAAGGTGGTGACTGACTCAGCACAGGAAGCCGCGCTCAAGCAAAAGCTCGAATCATTCTTGCAGACAGCGACCAAAAGTTTGCTGGATAACACTGCTGGCATAGCGGATCCCAAGTAAGCGATGACGCAATAAAAAAGAGGCCAGAGGGCCTCTTTTTTATTGCGCGTGTCGCAGGTTAAAGCGCTAGATCTTGCCCAGTAACAACAGAATCAGAAGCACGACCAGTACGGCACCAATAATCCCTGAAGGTCCATAACCCCAACTTTTCGAGTGAGGAAACACGGGCAGACCGCCTACCAACAGCAGAATCAGGACGATGAGAAGAATCGTGGTCATGATGAGTTCCTTATTAATGTGATCAAGCAACATGCAAGGTTCAAAGGGCGCTGCTTGGAGAAACAAGGGTGGGCAGTGCTTATAACGTCCGACTGCGTCGAGACGGGATTAATTCAAACTTATTTAAGTTGATTCAAAAATTCAGGCATTGCCGGGGTTCCGGCGCGCAGGTAGGGTGGCCCGCTTGCTGATTGCTCGAGGTTAAACATGCTCAACTATGTCTGGTTTTTTTTAGCGGCCCTGTTTGAGATTGCCGGTTGTTATGGCTTCTGGATGTGGTTGCGTCAGGGCAAGAGTGCGTGGTGGATGGTGCCTGCCATGTTGAGCCTGGCCCTGTTTGCCTTGCTGCTGACCAAAGTCGAAGCCGCCTACGCAGGGCGCACTTATGCCGCGTATGGCGGTATCTACATCATCACGTCCATTGCATGGCTGGCCGCGGTGGAAAAAGTCAGGCCGCTGGCTACCGATTGGGTCGGGGTGGGATTGTGCGTGATCGGCGCGACCATCATTTTGCTGGGGCCGCGTTTCACCAGCGCTTGAAAGACGGTTCAGAAGGGGGCTTTACGAGCAGTCATGTAGGGCTTTGGGTTTTATGGTGTGGGAATTGTTCTTTGTAGAAGTAAGGAGGGGATGTTTTTTGTTGTAGGGATTGAAGCGTGTTTTTGCGCGATGCAGTCTTGATGCCCCACCCATCAAGCAGAGATGAGCGCCATGCTGATTCTGAGCCGTTCAGTCGGCGAATACATTTCAATCAACCAGGACATCACCGTCCGGATTGTGGCCGTCAATGGCAATCATGTGCGCTTGGGGATAGAGGCGCCCAAAGACGTGACCGTGCATCGGGCTGAGGTCTATGAGCGTATTCGTCAACAGCAAGGTGCAGCGATATCCATTCACCCTGCGCGCAAAGGTTAATCAAAGAATTCTTTTGGCACGGCATGTTTGGGCATTAACTGGCATTGCTGGCTTTCAAGGTCAAAGAAAATCACCGCCTGACCTTTGCTCAGGGCTTGGCGAACGCGCAGTACGCGGGTTTCCTGAGGTGTGTCGTCGCCATTATCAGTGCCATCACGGCTGACGAAATCTTCGATGAGGTGAGTCAGTGTGTCGGGTTCAAGTTGGTCGTAGGGGATAAGCATGAGGGGTTCTCTTGATCAATGCGCAGATGCTACTGGCACCCGTCGCCCGGTGCCAGTACTCAAACGTGCTCAAGCGCTAGCGAGTGAAGATCCCGCGTCCCTTCAGGCGGTCACGGTGGTGGGCTGCGATAAGGCTCAGATCAGGCCCCTTGGGGATGATCCCCGTGGGATTAATCGTACGGTGGCTGGCGTAGTAATGACCTTTGATGTGAGTAAAGTTCACGGTCTCACTGATACCGGGCCATTGATACAGCTCACGTAGCCAATTGGACAGATTGGCGTAATCGTCGATTCTGCGCGCATTGCATTTGAAGTGGCTGTAGTAGACAGCGTCGAACCGGATGAGGGTGGTGAACAGGCGGATGTCGGCTTCCGTCAGGTAAATGCCCGCCAGATAGCGATGTTCTGCCAGGTGCTGTTCAAGGTGGTTGAGTTCGTTGAACACATCGTCGAAGGCGCTTTCATACGCCGTTTGGGACGTGGCGAAACCGGCGCGATAGACACCGTTATTGAGGGCGGGGTAGATACGCTCATTCCAGCCATCTACGTCGCTCGCCAGTACCGCGGGATACATATCGAGCCGATTGCCCGTCAGGGGGTCAAAGGCGTTATTGAACATGCGAATGATATCCGCCGATTCGTTGCTGACGATGCGCTTTAGATGGGTGTCCCAGAGTACCGGTACGGTGACGCGGCCGGTGTAATCGGGCGTATCGCGTGTATACAGCTGATGCAGGAAGTCAGCGTTATTCAGGTGGTCGCCACTGGAGCCGTCAGCGCGATCAAACGTCCAGCCATTTTCCAGCATCAGCCAGCTCACCACGGATACGCCGATCAAGGGTTCGAGGCCCTTGAGCGTGCGGGTTATCAGCGTGCGATGGGCCCATGGGCAGGCCAGAGAAACGTATAAATGATAGCGCCCGGCCTCGGGTGCGAAACCGCCAATTCCGGTTGGACCGGGCGCGCCATCGGACGTGATCCAGTTTCTGCGCTGTGCCTGCTCTCGCTGGAACGCACCGTCTTTGCTGCTTTCATACCATTGGTCGTGCCAATGCCCATCCATCAATAAGCCCATGTGAAGCTCCTGGCGGTTTCGCTTTGGAGTTCAGTCTAAAGGTCTGAGTTCGAACGAATAGCGCAAAACGTGGGCGTAACCCATCGGTTAAATCGATTTGTTGCGGTTTTCCCAATACGTTTTGGCAATGACGAAGGCCTGTTCCCGGGTCGTGCCCAGCCCGCGCAAAGCCAGGGCCATGGTCGATAACAGAGCCTTTTGCGCATAGCTGTCTTCGAAGTCCCCGCGCCAAAAGGCCTTGAGTTGCAGTGTGTCCAGAAAGGCGGGTTTCACGTGTCGCTGTGCCGATAACGCTGGCCACTCTTCGTCCCAACTAAGGCCATTAGCCGTGCCATACAGATGGCTGATCGAGTCGGGATTGATCTCGATCTCACCGCCATCCCCTTTCACCACGATGCAGGTGTCACCCAGCAGCGTGCTGGCTTCGCGGTGCACGCTTTGATAACCCGGATGGAAAATGCTTTGCAGTCCACAGCGGGCGTGGAGCGGATTAAGCAGGCGCGCCAATGAGTGAATCGGTGAGCGAAGGCCGAGCGTGTTGCGCAAGTCGATCATGTGTTGCAGCTGAGGTGCCCAGTCCTGTAAAGGGAAAAAGGCCAGATTGTGCTGCTGCAAGGCGCTTTCGACCTGTGCCCAGTCGCGGCACAGCGCAATGTTCAATTCTTCGAGCAGTTGCTCGCTGTAAAGGCGCCCGGCCGTATGAGCACCTGCGCCATGCATCAAGATGCGCACGCCGTTCTGGGCCAGGCATTTTGCCGCAAGCAAGTACCACGGCAGATGGCGTTTTTTGCCCGCGTAGGTGGGCCAGTCGAGATCGACATGAATGATCGGCGCAGACAGTCGTTCCCGGACCGCGTCCACAAAACCGGCCAGCTCTTGCGGGCTTTCCTCTTTGTGCCTGAGCAGCATCAGGAAGGCGCCTAGCTGGGCCTCTTCAGTTTTTTCGTCGAGCAACATGCCCATCGCTTCATGCGCTTCTTCACGGGTCAGGTTGCGCGCGCCGCGTTTACCTTTGCCCAAAATGCGTACGAATTGAGCGAAAGGGTGTTCGGCGGGAGTGGTTAGCGTCAGCGGAGCAGGCGTGTTCATAGGCAGTTGGTCGGTTTGGGCAGGCCCGCCAGTTTTGCGGCGAGTTTGGCAGGGGTGCCGTTGAACAGGCGATTGAGGTGCAGGCTGTTGCCTTTTTCTGCCCCCAGTTTGAGCGCGGTGTATTTGATCAAGGGCCGCGTGGCGGGCGAGAGCTGAAACTCTTCATAGAAGTTGCGCAGCAGCTGCAGAATCTCCCAGTGGTCCGGGGTCAGCTCGATGTCGTTTTGCATCGCCAGTGCCGTGGCCACCTCGGGCGACCAGTCATTCAGGTCGGTCAGATAACCGTCCTTATCCAGCTCAATGGATCTGCCGTCGAGAGTGAGGACCGTCATAGCCAGGTGTTGACCTTGTCATAGTGAAGTGACAGTTCGACAAATGCGGGGTAGTCGACGCGTGTAGCCCACTCCGGGAGCAGGAGGTTGCGGGCTTGCAGGTCTTCATCGAGCACGTAAAGGTTGAGCGCCGGGCTCATGTTATCGAGCGTCTCGCGAGGAAGGGTGCCCGGTTGGAGGGCATAAACAGCATCGCCACAGAGCAGAATGCCGTCGATAGCCGAGAGTAGGCGCAGGCAACTTCCGAGACGCGTATCAGAAAAAGGAGAGTGGCTCAAAACATGTAAGGTCGACATCAGAGGGTTATCACCTGGTCATGACGGGCGATGAGATCGCTGATTTGTTGTGTGGACAAAGCCTGCACGCCCTCTACGGCCAACGCTGTGGGGGCGAGGCCGCGCTCGTGGAGGCTGGCGTCGCACGCGAACAAATCGTCTACGCCGAACATCGACAACGCCTGCAAATTGGCCGTCAGGTTCTTTTGTTCAAGGGCGGTGGGGTGTTGCTCAGGCAACAGCTGAAACACGCCGTCGTCGAGGAATAGAAGCCCAATCGGTAGGTCGAACGCGCCGCCCGCGAGCGCGATGTCCAAGGCTTCACGCGCGCCCAGGCCAGACCACGGCGCTTGTCGGCTGATAATCAGTAACGATTTGGGCATCTTAATCCCCTCCAAAGCAGATCAGCCGATCCGCGGCCTGAATGGCATCGTGCAATTGCCCGAGGCCGGACAAATCCCAAGGCGCTGTCAAATTCACTGCAGAGCGCTGATAGCGCGTGGCCTCTGCCTCATTCAGCACACCTCGTCGCAAGGCGGCGGCAATGCAGACCACGCCATCCAGTTGGTGCTCAGACACTAAAGCTGCCCACTGCTGTGCGAGATCAGGCTCATCCTGAGGCGTTACGATGTTGCTCGATGCGCTGTGCACGCCGTCCTGATAGAAGAACAGGCGCACAATTTCATGTCCGCCAGCCAGAACGGCTTCGGCAAAGCGCAGGGCTCGACGGGAAGAGGGCGCATGGGCCGCAGAATATAGGGCGATAGCAAATTTCATGGGGTGCTCTCTGCAAAACTCGCGCAATGATAAAGCCACTAGGCTCAAGATGCTTGCACAAGGCAGCAAAAAGCCCGCCGAGGCGGGCTTTTGCCAAACAACTGCTGACTCAGTCGTCGCGGCTCATGATGCCGAAAATTTGCAGCAAGCTGATGAACAGGTTGTAGATCGACACGTACAGGCTAATGGTCGCCATGATGTAGTTACGTTCGCCGCCATTAATGATGGCGCTGGTCTGGAACAGAATGCAGACCGAAGAGAACAGCACAAAACCGGCGCTGATCGCCAACTGCAACCCGCTGATCTGGAAGAAGAAGCTCGCCAGCGTTGCACCCAGCAGTACAAAGAAACCCGCAGTGATAAAACCGCCCAGGAAGCTCATGTCTTTGCGGGTGATTAACACATAAGCAGACAGGCCGCCGAAAACCAGAGCCGTCATCGCAAAGGCAGAAGCCACGACCTCAGCGCCGCCTTGCATGCCCAGGTAGCGGTTAAGGATCGGGCCGAGCAGGAAACCCATAAAACCCGTCAGTGCAAACGTCGACACCAGACCCCATGCCGAATCACGCAGCTTGTTGGTGAGAAAGAACAGACCATAAAAGCCGATCAATACAACGAAAATGTTTGGGTAACCGACACGCATCTGCTGGGCGACGAAAGCCATCACACCGCTGAAAGCGAGGGTTAAAGCCAGTAAACCGTAAGTGTTGCGCAGGACGCGGCTAACCTCTAGCTGCTCGGCCTGCACGCTGTTATTAACGGCGTAATCCTGTTCGCGCATGGCGATACTCCTGTGTATTGAAATGTTAAGTAGCAAAGATCATAGCAGAGGCTCTGCAACAAGCGATCAAGAGAGTTTGACAACGTGTTTCGTTCAGGTATTATGGCGCCCGCAACAACGTTAGGAGGTGTGGCCGAGTGGTTTAAGGCAACGGTCTTGAAAACCGTCGACTGTAACAGGTCCATGAGTTCGAATCCCATCGCCTCCGCCATATTGCTACACCGCAGAGCCCGTCCTAGACGGGCTTTGTCGTTTCTGGGGGTTGGGGAATTCGGCGCCTGACTGCTAGGCGTTCCGAAACTATCTGGGGAGAGTTCCGAAACTGGCGCTATTTTGATGGTTTCGCGGTAGTGCCAAGCCTCCTGTAAACCCGCTTTGTGATATCGCTTTTTGTGTGCCCCAAAAGTAGGCTGGCGTCCTCGATGTTCTTGATTTCAGATGCCGCTTTCGGTCGAATGTCGCGGAATTGAAAATCAGCAATTCGACCAGCCAGCAAGGCATCCTCTCCCTCGATAGCCGTTTTCTTGGCTTGCTCTCTCGCTTCATCCCATCGCTTACGCAACCATGGCTGCGGTCATGCGCTTGCCATGCTTGCTCATTATCAGATAGCTCGAGCTGTGCTGAGCATTGCGCTCAGAAATCACGCGAATTAGGGCTCCCAGGCTATTCTCCCGCCCGTCATCGTTCACCATAAAGATCCATATGCACTGCTGGGTCTTATTCTGCTGAACGAGCAAATAATCCCCTTCTACATCATCCCTTCGCATCATCAGCACGTCAGCCGGCCTTTGCCCGGTGAGATAGGCAAGATCCATTGCTTCTTTCAATTCGGCCGGCGCTTTTTGATATACCGCATCCCACACAGCATCATTGGCATAGTAGTCCCTCGGCTTTTCCTTGTTCTTGCGCACGCCCTGACATGGATTCTCGCGTGTTGTGAGCCCCCACTCCCTAGCCATATTGAAAACATGGGAAAGAGTAGCTAGCTCTCTGTTCGCTCGAACTTTCGCCGTCCGCTTATCTCGGTAACCAGCGATGGCCGCTGGTGTAATCGAATCAATGGGAGCGTCGTCGAACATGGGGCGAAGCTGCTTGAGTTCGGCCAAGTTATCTTTCTGAGTTCGGGGCGCTTTCTTTGGCAAAATGTCGCGGATATAACGGTCAAATATTCCCTTCATTATTGTCAAATCGGCAGGCTTTTCCTTTGCTTCAAGCTCAGCCCACCTGATCCGCGCAATATCCAAATCACACCCCAAAGATATTTCCTTGCCGGTTGCATCCCGATAATAGAAACCAATCCAGACGGTACCGTTTTTGCGTGGGCGTTTACGCCGTACTACGCCTGGAGGCAGATCCCTATTTTCCGTCTTGCGGGGGCGCATATCAGTTCACTCTTGAAAAATCTGGCGTCCAGACTGGCGCCAACGGCGGGGGAGTTTGATTTGCCAAAGTTGGTGAAATTATTCCCAGTTTCATACGAGCGAACATCCGGCCAACGAGCGGGCGACCGCCGCGACTTTCGACAAAGACCCAATTGCGGCTTTTGAGCCATTGGCGCTGATATCCACGGTGTTTGTACCCAGTTAGATCGGCCAGCTCTTCTTCAGAAAGAATTTCAGTTTCCATGGTTGCCTCCTGGTGTCCCAATTACATTAATGGCAATCGAATACCCGGCCACAATCCAAAGCGCGGTACCGGCGAATGCGCCAACCAGATGAGCGTCAGAGCCGTTTTCGGTTAGCGGAGGGATAGCCAGGCAGAACCATGTAACGCTGGCGATCAGGTAAAGCGTGACGACCAGTAGGAACAGGCAGAGCTGTTTGGTGCTGATGGTTTGAGGTGAGCGCATTGGTGCCTCCGGGTCGTGTCAGAGCTTGGCGGGAAACCATTCGGTGTCGTATTCGATCTGGGAAATCAGCTCAGGTGTGATATGGGGCAGGTTGCGTTCAAAGTTCAGGCGGCCATAAGGCTTCTCGATCCAGTCACCCGCTTCACGCATGAACCGATTTTTGAAGATCCGTAACAGATGGTCTGCTGCTTTTTCGAAAGCCTCTTCGCGGTAATTGGCCTCACAGATGCCGCCTCTACATACCCGCCACACCGTGCGCTTTGGGGATTCCTCAACGGCTTTGATCTTTGCGTCCATCGCCTCTCGGGCGCAACGCAACTGGTCGACGGTGAGAGTGGCGATCCACTCGGGCGTGCTGACATGCAATGAGCAGCCGTGGTGACACTTAATTTCAGGCATGACTTCGTCCTTGCCCGCCTAGGGCGGCAGGTTGATTGGGTTGTGAGGTTTGGGTTTGAAGCAGAAGGTTTAGCGCTTCATAAACGTCATCCAGTGCGTATTCACACGCTTGCCAGACTTATGGCCAAACAGGGGCTTTTGATCAGTGAGCGCCAGTATTTCGCTGACCTTTACCTGGGTTTCGTTCCACTTGAAGATCAATACGCCGTCGGTGGCCAACACGCGAAAGCATTCGGCAAAGCCCTTGGACAAGTCATCGCGCCAGTCATCCGTGAGTATTCCGTACTTTGAATCGCCCCGGGTTTTCTAGACACTCTCCAGGCTCGCTGCGTAACGCTTTTCAAACTCTACCGGTGACAGCTGATTGTTGAAACTGTGGCGTCGTTTTGGGTTGTAAAACATCTCGATGTAATCGAACACATCATCCCGAGCATCCTGGCGTGTAGTGTAGATTTTACGCTTGATCCGTTCCCGCTTTAGCAACTGGAAAAAGCTCTCCGCCACAGCGTTGTCGTGGCAGTTACCTCGACGACTCATGCTGGCCACCAGGTTGTTAGCTTTCAAGAAGCTTCGCCAGTCCGAACTGCTGTACTGACTGCCTTGATCCGAGTGGATCATCACCTCTTGCTTCGGCTTACGTCTCCAAACCGCCATCAGCAGTGCATCAATGGCTACGTCGCTGGTCATCTGCGACTTCATTGACCAACCAA
>NZ_JYKY01000068.1 GCF_001042985.1 Pseudomonas lundensis | reverse complement strand
TGAACTGCCCCCCAAAAGTTGGACAGATTAACTAGCGCCCTGCACAGCCTGAGTCCTGTATCCCACAGGGCTTAGGCTGTTGAGCGTCAGTTTGATACGGTCATGGTTGTAATAATGGATGTATTCATCCAGCCCCGTCTTCAGCGCTTCAACGCTTTCAAATCGCTTCAAGTAGAAAAACTCGGATTTCAGCGTACCAAAGAAACTTTCCATCGCGGCATTGTCCAGACAGTTTCCTTTGCGCGACATGCTCTGTTTAACCCCGAGCTTGGCCAGTTTATGGCGGTATTGGGAGTGCTGGTAATGCCATCCTTGGTCAGAGTGGATGACCAGCTTTGGCTCGCTCTGCAAACGCTTGAAAGCCTTATCCAGCATATTGTCGACCAGCGCCAAGCAGGGCCGGGTGGCCATTTCATACGCAACGATTTCGCGGTTATATAAATCCATCACAGGCGAAAGATAGAGCTTTTGCTGAGCAACCTTGAATTCTGTAACGTCCGTTACCCACTTCTGGTTAGGGCGCTGGGCAATGAAGTTGCGCTCCAATAGATTCGGTGCGGTTCTGCCGACAGCCCCTCGATACGAGCGATACTTCTTGGGACGCACAATCGAACGCAGCCCCAGCTCAACCATCAACCGCTCCACGAGCTTTTTGTTGACCAAAGTGCCCAAGCTCCTGATCACAGCTGTAATGCGCCGATACCCATAAAGGCCTTTCTCCTGGTCATACACACGCTGTACCAGCTCTTTGAGCGAGGCGTGCTTATCTGGGCGCTGTTGTGCCTGGACTTGATAGTAAAACGTACTGCGCGCCACACCCGCCAGCTTCAGTAGATCCGCCAGAGGGAATACGCTTTTCAGTTTCGAGACGATTAGGGTTTTTTCGGTTGCCGTCGTCTTTTCTGCTCCTGCAAAGCCTCCAACTCCTTTAGGTAAGCGTTCTCCATGCGCAGGTATTCAAGTTCAGCCATCAACTGCTCACGCGGTTTCAGTGCATCGTCTTTATCTTCGGGCACAGCGGGTTTGGGCTTCTTCGTCATTACGACAGACTTTCTTCTTTTTTCGATGGTTGGCGATTCAAGGTCGCCACTGTAGTACTGCTGCTCCCAAATGCCTACTTGAGATGATTGACCAAGGCCAAAGTGCGCAGCGACCTGACGAAGAGATAGATGGTGTGTGCGCTTGTACTCAACAACGTTACGTTTGAAGCTCGCACTGTAAGGTTGGCCGCGTTTACGAGGGCTGATCGAGCCATGGAGCTTATAGCTTGAGACCCAGCGGCGGAGCAGGCTGACGTCGATATCGAATCGCTGGGCGACCGTACGCAGCCCCTTGCTGCCCTCGAGATAGGCCTTGATGGCGGTGAGCTTAAATTGCTCTGTGTACTTGTTCATGTTGAAAACCCAAAAAGTTGGATGGGTGTCCAACTTTTTGGGGGCAGTTCA
>NZ_JYKY01000067.1 GCF_001042985.1 Pseudomonas lundensis | reverse complement strand
GACCCGCAAGTGGCCGAGAACCCGACCGAGCTGGTGGTGTATGGCGGCATTGGCCGGGCAGCACGCAACTGGGACTGCTACGACAAAATTGTCGAAAGCCTCACTCACCTCAATGACGACGAGACCTTGCTGGTGCAATCCGGCAAGCCGGTGGGCGTGTTCAAAACCCACAGCAATGCGCCGCGCGTGCTGATCGCCAACTCCAATCTGGTGCCGCACTGGGCGACCTGGGAACACTTTAACGAACTGGATGCCAAGGGCCTGGCCATGTATGGCCAGATGACAGCCGGGAGCTGGATCTACATCGGCAGTCAGGGGATTGTGCAAGGCACGTACGAAACCTTCGTCGAAGCCGGTCGCCAGCATTACAACGGCAGCCTCAAGGGCAAGTGGGTCCTGACAGCGGGTCTGGGCGGCATGGGCGGTGCGCAGCCCCTGGCCGCCACCTTGGCGGGCGCGTGCTCGCTGAACATCGAATGCCAGCAGAGCCGCATCGATTTCCGTCTGGCCACCCGGTACGTCGACGAACAGGCCACCGATCTGGATGACGCGCTGGCGCGGATCGCCCGCTACACCGCCGAAGGCAAAGCCATTTCCATTGCGCTGTGTGGGAATGCTGCCGAGCTGCTGCCTGAAATGGTTCGCCGTGGTGTACGCCCGGACATGGTCACCGACCAGACCAGCGCCCACGACCCGCTCAACGGCTATCTGCCCAAAGGCTGGACCTGGGAGCAGTACCGCGACCGCGCCGTGACCGATCCGGCGGCCGTGGTCAGCGCCGCCAAGGCGTCGATGGGCGAACACGTCGAAGCCATGCTCGCCTTTCAGAAACAGGGCATCCCGACCTTCGACTACGGCAACAACATTCGTCAGATGGCCAAAGAAGTCGGCGTCGAAAACGCCTTCGACTTCCCCGGATTTGTACCGGCCTACATCCGCCCGCTGTTCTGCCGTGGCGTAGGCCCGTTCCGTTGGGTCGCGCTGTCGGGGGACGCCGAGGACATCTACAAGACCGACGCCAAGGTTAAAGAACTGATCGCCGACGACGCGCACCTGCACAACTGGCTGGACATGGCCCGCGAGCGCATCAGCTTCCAGGGTTTGCCGGCGCGTATTTGCTGGGTTGGCTTGGGCCAGCGTGCGAAGTTGGGCCTGGCGTTCAACGAAATGGTGCGCAGCGGCGAGCTGAAAGCGCCGATCGTGATTGGCCGCGACCATCTGGACTCCGGCTCCGTGGCCAGCCCCAACCGCGAAACCGAAGCCATGCAGGATGGCTCGGACGCGGTGTCTGACTGGCCGCTGCTCAATGCCTTGCTCAACACCGCCAGCGGCGCGACCTGGGTTTCGCTGCACCACGGCGGTGGCGTGGGCATGGGCTTCTCGCAGCATTCGGGCATGGTGATTGTGTGTGATGGCACCGACGAAGCGGCCGAACGCATCGCCCGCGTGCTGCACAACGACCCGGCCACCGGCGTGATGCGCCATGCCGACGCCGGGTATGAAATCGCCATCGACTGCGCCAACGAACAGGGCCTGAACCTGCCGATGAT
>NZ_JYKY01000066.1 GCF_001042985.1 Pseudomonas lundensis | reverse complement strand
TTGTGCTTAGTCAGGTAAGCTCGGTTCGGTCAGACGCCCATTGATAACGATGTTTTGGAAGCGGGATTGTTTCGCTTAGCAAGCTCAGAAAATTAACTGACTGTTGCACTTGCTCCTTGAGACCGCCGAGTTCGGGGTCATAGTATGAAGCCTAGAGAGTGCCGTTTGGATCCTCGAAGACCCATCATCAGAACGATCAAGATTACTTGTGACGGCCACGCGATAATGCGCTGGGTTCTGCCTGCTAATGCCTCGTATCAATGCGATGCGCAGTGCATTATTGGGATCTTTATCCCCGATGGTTTTCGCGATATTTTCGAATATCTTATGCCCAACAGCGGCATTCTCGAAGCCGAACATCAACACTGGAATTTCGCCTTCGCATGTTTGAAAGCCCAGCCCCTTCCAGCCGGCTTGATTCCACAGGCTCTCTTGGATGAGAGAAACAACTTTTAGCTCTCGATGCTTCATTGTTGAAAACTGAAACGGATGTTTTGGACGCTCTTCAGGCACATCAGACTTAGGCCGCCAATCCATGGGCTCTATATTGTGGTGCTCAAACCAAGTCACACGCCGTGTTGGCTTGTGCAATTCAAGGGTAGCTTCCTGATGAGACCCGATGCCAGGGACGGCATCACGCCCCATGAAATAGCTGTCCAATCCAATATTGCAGTTGAAGACGACTGCTCGTTCCAGGGCTTTGTCGTCTCGAAGCATCTCTTCGAATTTCGACCAGCCAATTTGAGGACAGATGGTGGACACAAAGTGAAGGCAGAATTCACTGTAAAATTGCCGGATCGTGCCTCGTTGTTCATCGGTCAAATTGGCGATGCTGAAAGGCGAGCAGAGGATTTCTGCAGAGGTTACCTGCGCAGCGGTGTCGAAGCTGTGCCGCAGTATGAAGTCGTCCTCATCTTCCAGCAGGACATCAATATTCACGGCGGGCACTGTAGCCGCTGCATGGTCTGCCATCATCGGTGCGCAGAAGCTCTCCAGTACAGCCAGCAATTGCTGCGCTAACTCAATGCATGGAGATTTCACCGGAAAAGACACAGACACCTTACAACCGAGGATATATGAGCTTATGGTCGTCCAGCGATCCAGATACAGGTCGAGTGGGGCCACCGGGGCTCCCATATCAATACTGCGCCACATGTTCATAAAGTTAAGATCAATTGGCTCATCCTCAGGCCCCGCTTTATCTTCATGACCTAAGCAAACTAATAGCGCATCTGCACTGAGCCCTAGATCCAGTTGATTCAATTTGTCCGGCAGCCAGGCGATTCTTTCAACGTCTGTAAAATTGGCGTTGAGAAATAGCTTACCAATCAGAACCTCATAATTCATTTTCTGATTTTCTGTCCACGGACTTTCATCCAGCGTTTGAGAGATCAGTTGAGCTAAGTGATACCAGGTCAAAGACTGGCCCACGCGACCTAGGCTCTGTACGTAAACCCAAGAAATACGATTTTCTGTAAAATACACCGCCATTAAAGCCAGGAGGCCAAGATGGCAAAGCGGTATGAACTCCCCGACGCAGCCTGGGATCTGGTTGCAGATATCT
>NZ_JYKY01000065.1 GCF_001042985.1 Pseudomonas lundensis | reverse complement strand
CCTCAGTTTCTGAGGAACCAAGGATGTCCACCGTTAGCCGCCAAACCCGCTTCCAGCTGACCCTCATGGGCAGCGACCAGCCCTTTTCGGTGCTGGCATTCAAAGGCGAAGAGGCCATCAGCGAGCCGTTTTCCTTTGACATTCAACTGGTCAGTGAGCAGGCCAGTCTTGACCTCGAAACCCTCTTGCACCAGCCCGCCTGGCTCTCGTTTGGCCCCGGTCACGGCATTCATGGCCAGATTGAGCGCATCACCCGCGCCAGTACCGGCAAGCGCCTGACCCATTACCGCCTGACCCTGGTCCCAAGCCTTGCGTACCTCGCGCATCGCACCAACCATCGGATTTTCCAGCAGCTGAGCGTGCAGCAGATCATCCGGCAGGTGCTTGAAGAGCACGGCCTGCTCAGTGACGTCTATAGCTTTGCCGGGTTCTCGGAGTACCCGCCTCGCGACTATTGCGTGCAATACGGCGAGTCGGACCTGCACTTCATCCAGCGGCTGTGTTTTGAGGAGGGTTTTCACTATTACTTCAGGCATTCGCCTGACAGGCATGAGCTGGTATTCGGCGATAAACAACAGGCCTTTACCCCGCTCAAAACGCCGACCCCTTACGTGCCGGGCAATGGCCTGGTTGCGCAAGGCCCTGTCGTCCATGACTTTCAGATGAGCCTGCAAGCCTGCACCAACCGCACGTTTACCCGCGATTACGACTTCGACAAAGCCGGGCGCACCCTTGAGGCAGACAGCCATTCGCCCTCCAGCATGCGCCCGCTGGAACGCTACACCTACCCCGGCCGCTTCACCCGCGATCAAGAAGGCCAGCGTCATAGCCTGCGCACGCTGGAGCGCCATCAGGCCCAACACTGCGTGGTCAGCGGCCAGAGCGATCAGCCCGCCTTGCTCAGCGGGCATTTTCTGACCCTCAGCGAGCACCCGACCCCTGCAAACAACGCACAGTGGCTGCTGAGCCGCGTGCGGCATGAAGGCCACCAGCCGCAAGTGCTGGAAGAAGCGGCGCCCGCCGCCGACGAAGGGTTTCAGGGCTATCGCAACACCTTTGAAGGAACGCCGGAGATCGGCACCTTTCGTGCCCCGACGGTGTACGAAAAGCCGCGCATTTTCGGCAGTCAGACCGCCCGCGTCACCGGCCCGGCTGGCGAAGAAATCCATTGCGACCCGTATGGCCGGGTGCGGGTCAAATTCCATTGGGACCGCAGCCCCGTCACCGATGAACGCAGCAGTTGCTGGCTACGGGTTTCGTCGAGCTGGGCCGGGGCGCACTATGGCGGCGTCAGCGTGCCGCGGGTCGGCATGGAAGTGCTGGTGGACTTCGTCAACGGCGACCCGGACTGCCCGATCATTTCCGGGTGCCTGGCCAACAGCCTCAACCCGTTACCGCTGGACTTGCCGGCCAACAAGAGCCAAAGCGTGTTCCGCAGCCGCAGCACCCCCGGCGGCAACGGTTACAACGAACTGCGCATCGAAGACCGCCAAGGCCAGGAGCTGATCTACCTGCATGCGCAGCGTGACCTTGAGCAACACATCAAACACGACAGCCGCTTGCAGGTCGACGGCCAGCGCAGCGAAACCGTGACCGGCAACAGCATCAGCGTGCTCCAGGCCGAAGAACAGCGCACCGTCAGCGCGGACCGCAAAGTGCAGATCCTGGGCAGCGATCATCTGCACATTGCAACCAGCGCCCATACCCGTGCCGGACAGAGCGT
>NZ_JYKY01000064.1 GCF_001042985.1 Pseudomonas lundensis | reverse complement strand
GTAAGCGCTCCATAAACCCCACTTGGCTAAAGATGGGTAAAGCGTTTAGCTGTGAAGTCGAGGTTCGCAGTTCCACGGCAGCAAGGCTTCGTAATCCTCTACCGATGTCGCCGTTGGCAAACGTTCAAGTGCGTGGCGCAGCCACGCATAAGGTTCCTGGCCGTTGGCTTTGGCAGTCTCGACCAGGCTGTACAGTTGAGCACTGGCCGTGGCGCCCTTGGGCGTGTCGCTAAACAGCCAGTTCTTTCTTCCGATCACGAAGGGGCGGATCGCGCGTTCTGCCGCGTTGTTGTCCATCGGCAAATACCCTTCCTCGACGTATCGCTCCAGCTTGCTCCAGTTACTTGCGAGGTAATTGATGGCTTTGCCCAAGGCATTCTGAGCGGTGACCTGTGGCTGCGTCTTTTCGATCCAGCTTTTCAACTGAGCCAGTATCGGCAGGCTATGTTCGTGACGGCCGATTTTACGATCAGCGTCGCTACTGGCCTTCAAGTCGCGTTCGATCCCATACAGCTTGTTGATCAGGTTCAGCGCGATATCGGCACGCCCCGTTTTACCTTTGGGCTGCACTTTCTGTGCTTCAACAAACTTGCGTCGAGCATGCGCCCAGCAGCCTAGACGCTCGACTCCGGTTTGGGCGCCCAAGGCGTTGTAACCGGCGTAATCATCGGTCATTACGTAACCGCGATAACCCTCGAGCAGGCGCATTGGCACCTCCTGCGCCCGGCTGGTGGAGTAGTCAAAAAGGATTACCGGCCTATCCGGTGGGCCGCCGGTTTGCACCCACATCCAGGACTGGCTGCTCGGTTCTCGATCTGGTTCTTTCAGCACTTGCACGCGTGTTTCGTCGCAGTGGATGACGCGGCTTTCCAGTAGCCGGTCGCGCATCAAATTCAGCAGCGGCTGGAAGTGTTCGCCGCACTGGATAACCCAGCGCGCCAAGGTCTGGCGTGGGATATCGATACCGTGGCGACCCAACACTTTTTCAAATCGATGAAGCGGTAAACCGTCAACGTATTTGGTAGTCAGCAACATCGCCAGAACGCTGGGGCTGGCCATGCTCTTTTCAATCAGTTGAGCTGGCTTGTCTGCTGTGACGGGTGCCGTTTCGCAGTCGCGGCAGCCATAGACTTTACGAACATGCTTGATGACCCGGATCTGCATCGGCACGATTTCAAGCTGCTCGCTGACTTCCTCGCCAATGGCGTGTTTGCGGCAGCCGCAGACGCAAGTCAGTTCATGCTCGGGAAGTTCGTGGATGACTTCGATGCGCGGCAGGTCGGCAGGCAGTGGCTTGCGTTTGCCACGGCGCTTAGCGGGGGTGACAACCTCTTCTTCAGCATTTTCGTCGATAGCTTCGACGACGCTTTCGGCTTCGTTGAAGAGCGCCAACTGCGGTGTGGCCGGATCGGCTGTTTGCTCGGACTTGCGTCCGAACAAGCGCTGGCGCAGCAATGCGTTCTCTTCTTCTAGAAAACCGACCCGCGACTGCATCTTCGCAAGCATTTGCTTGAGCAGTTGGAGATCGTCGGGAAGGTTGTCGGGCATGGATTTCATGCCCTGAATTATACCGAATCAAGCCACGAATCGCGGCGTCAAAACCTGATGGGGGCGGTTACGCCAGAGGTCAAAACCGTCGAGCAGCCAGTTCAGTTCCTGAACGTTCAGGACAATCGCCTCGTCGGTGGCATCGGGCGATGTTTTGAATCGCTCCGATTCCAGGCGTTTGAGCCAAAGGCAGAAGCCGTTGCGCTCCCAGTACAAGATTTTCACTCGGTTGCGCGGCTTGTTGAGGAAAACGAAAAGTACCGGGTCGAACACGGCAACCTTGATATCCAGTTCGACCAGAGCAGCCAGTCCGTCGATGGATTTTCGAAAGTCCACAGGTTTGGGGTAGAGGTACACTTTTTCGACTTTGGCGTCGGGTCGCATCATGATCTCAGGGCTCCTGAGAGAATCGGGAGCCCAGCATCTGGCATTAGCTTAGTGCTTTGAATGTGGGGTTCATGGAGCGGTTAC
>NZ_JYKY01000063.1 GCF_001042985.1 Pseudomonas lundensis | reverse complement strand
CTGTTGGCGCTGATTGAAAACTGACCCACCCTGCCGATTGAAAATTGACCCAGGACGGATTGCTGATTTCTGTCCCAGCAATTGTGGATAAGCTTAGCAGCAGTGGGCCGATTCAAGACGCATCAACCCCCACCGCATGTAGGCATGCAGCAGGGTATTTATGGTGCGGATCAAAATGGCTCATCGTCCTCGACATCATCTCCGTCCTTGCGCTTTCGTTCCCGTGACTTGATCTTTGTCTGGGCGGCCAAGGTGCTGTGTTGTAGGCGGTAGGACTCGTTGCCCGTTTCGACGATGTGGCAGTGATGTGTCAGCCGATCCAACAACGCGGTGGTCATCTTGGCGTCGCCAAACACACTCGACCATTCCGAGAAGCTGAGGTTGGTGGTGATGACCACGCTGGTGTGTTCGTACAGTTTGGACAGCAGGTGAAATAACAGGGCACCGCCGCTTTGGCTAAAGGGCAAATATCCCAGCTCATCCAGTATCACCAGGTCTGTGCGAAGCAGTCCCTGGGCGATTCGCCCTGCCTTGCCATCGTACTTCTCACGCTCCAGCAGATTCACCAGATCCACCGTGGAAAAGAAGCGCACGCGTTTGTTGTGGGCCGTGATTCCGGATACAGCCAAGGCACTGGCCAGGTGTGTTTTCCCGGTTCCAGGGCCGCCAATGAACACGACATTCTGCGCCGTTTCAGTGAACGCTAAGCTGGATAGATCGCTGACCAGCCGGGCATCAGCGCTGGAAGCGCTGAAGTCAAAGCCAGCTAAGTCACGGTGCATGGGGAGTTTTGCCATGTTCATCTGATGATTCACCGAGCGCACCGCGCGATCCGCATGTTCCTGCTGAAGCAGATGTTCCAGCAGCCATTTCGATGAAGCCGTCGACGCTGTTCCTTGAGAGACCAGTTCTTCCCAAGCACTGGCCATGCCGTGCAGGCGAAGTTCTTTGAGTTCAGTCATTAGGTCACGCATTGCGATTCTCCTCATCGGTCGCACGGAGCCGGTCGTAGCGTGCTGTATTGGCAACAGGCGCGACCTTGAGTTGCAGGCTGGTTTCTACACTGGGAGGTAGTGCGGTGGAGGTCAGGCGGGCAAGGACATTGAGGATGTGATCGGCGCTCAGACTTCCCGATTCAAGTACCAGCTCCACCGCCACCAGCACAGGTTCGAGCCCCGCAATTGGCACAGCAGCCAGTACCTGCATCATGATTCGATCACCGTTGGTGTGACGCCTCAGTCCTCGTTTGAGAAGCCGTAACGGTTTTGGCAGATCAGCAAATGGCGCACCGTTGCGCAATGCACCAGGCTTGCGTTCGATGAGTGGGATGTAGTGCTGCCAGTCAAAACTGACCTGATCTCGATCAAAGAGGCGCTCGTGACTGGCGATCACCGTTTCGTCAGCAATGACCACGATCCGCGAAGGGTACAAACGGCTACTGACCCACTGGCCGACGCGCTCACATGGCACTGAATAGCGATTTCGCGCCACGCTGATCAGGCAGGTGCTGGAGACCCGCACGGTACGCTCGACGTAGCCATCAAATGCCGTCGGCATTGGCATCATTTCGACCTGCTCCAGCTCTAAGACCTCGGCCACCGTCAGCCCGTTGTACTGCGGATGCACCAGTTCGCTCCAGAGCGACCGACAACGTTGGCCGAGCCAGACATTCAGTTCCTCGAAGGTGTGAAACATACAGTTTTGAGCATCGAGCCAGATTCGCCTCCGGCTGTCCTGAACGTTCTTTTCGACGATGCCTTTTTCCCAGCCAGAGGCCACGTTGCAGAAGTCCGGATCGAACAGATAGTGCGCGCACATCACGGAAAACCGGGCGTTGACCGTGCGCCCTTTGCCTTTGTTGACCTTGTCGACAGCCGTTTTCATGTTGTCGTAGATGCCGCGACGCGGCACACCACCCAACGCTCCAAACGAACGGGTGTGGGCATCAAACAGCATCTCGTGGCCTTGGCTGGGGTACGCAACTAACCAGAATGCGCGGCTGGCACACAGCTTCATGTGGGAGACCTGGATACGTCGAAAAAGACCACCGATCAGCAGACCTTCTTCGCTCCAGTCAAATTGAAAGGCCTCACCGAGCGCAAACGTCAGCGGTACAAAAGCGCGTAAAGACTTGCCTTGCTCGCCTCGCCAAGAGCGCACAAACGCCGTGAGCTGGCTGTAACCGCCGTCATAACCCTCGGCTTTGATCTGCTCAAAAAGTGCTTTGGCGCTCCTGCGGTTGTGTTTTGGCCGGAACGAATCGGCCTTGAGCGCCTGCTCCAGGGTCTCGTGAAAAGGGCTGAGCTTATTGAAGGTTGCGCACCGTTGGTACGCTGGCTGAATGGCTTCGGGCGCTCTGACCCATTTTCGGATGGTGTTTCTCGACAGCCCGGTACGCTTGGCTATCTGATGCAGCGAGAGCTTGTCGCGGAAGTACATCCGCCGGATTTTTCCCAACATTTCCATGCTGATCACCCTGTGTTCTCCTGCTCGAAAAGTGAGCAGAAGCAGTTGAACACCTGGGTCAGTTTTCAGTCGGCAGAAGAGCCTCTACTGGGTCAGTTTTCGGTCAGCGGCAACA
>NZ_JYKY01000062.1 GCF_001042985.1 Pseudomonas lundensis | reverse complement strand
TTCAGCTTGCCCGGCCCGTTCCCGATTGACTGGACACGCACCTACTACTCACGCCTGAGTGCCTATGATCAAGGCGCCCTGGGCGCGCGCTGGATCACCGAATTCACCACCCGCTTTGACCTGCACGACAAGGGGCTGGTGTTCCACGATTCTGACGGCCGTGAGCATAAATACGCACTCAAACCCGTCGGCCAGGCGCACTACGACGCCATCGAAAACCTGACGCTGGTCCGCGTCACGGAAAACACCCTGTTGCTGTGCCGTGGCTTTGAGCGCAAGGAAAGCTACGTTCGTCACGGCGATTGCTTCCTGCTCGCGCAAATCGAACTGCGCAACGGCGCAGGCGTCATGCTGCACCACGAATACCGCCACGCTGACCAGCCGGTATTGTCCGACCTCATCACCTACCAGGGCGACCTCGACAACGTCCATTTACATCTGGGTACGATGATCGACGAACACGGGCGCCTCACAGGCCTGTGGGAAATCCGCGACAGCGCGCCGGTGCGCCAACTGGCGGCCTACTACTACGATGCCCACGGCGACCTGATCAACGCCCAGGACGAAAACGGTGCGGCGTGGAGCTACCAATACCAGCACCACCTGATCACCCGCTACACCGACCGCACAAATCGCGGCATGAACCTGCAATGGCAAGGCACAGGGCCCGATGCCAAGGCCATCCGTGAATGGGCCGACGACGGCAGCTTCGACACCCGCCTGGAATGGGATGAAAACATCCGTCTGACCTACGTCACCGATGCCCACGGCCACGAGACCTGGCACTACTACGACATCCTCGGCTACACCTACCGCATCCGCCATGCCGACGGGCGCTCGGAATGGCTGTTCCGTGACGACGCGAAAAACATCGTGCGCCACGTGCATCCCGACGGCAGCACCGACCGCTACGCGTACGACGATCGCAGCAACCTGCTCGAACATACCCGCGCCGACCACAGCGTCATGCACTACGCCTACGACGATCACGATCAACTGATCAAAATCAGCGACGCCGAAGGTGGCCTGTGGCTGCGTGACTACGACGATCAGGGCAACCTGATCGAAGCCGTCGACCCGCTGGGCAACACAACCGAATACGCCTACAACGATTCCGGCCTACCGACCGCGATCAAAGATGCCAACGGCAACGAAAAAGCCCTCGCCTACAACGACGCCGGGCAACTTATCGAGTACACCGACTGCTCCGGCAAAACCAGCGCTTGGGAATACAACGACCTCGGTCAGATGGTCTGCTTCACCGATGCGGCGGGCAACACAACCGAGTACCTCTACAAAGCCGGTCAACTGATCCATATCAAGCACCCCGATAACACCGAAGAGCGCTTCAGCCGCGACGCCGAAGGCCGACTGCTGGCCCACACCGATGGCCTCAACCGCTGCACCACCTGGACCTACACCGCTGCCGGGCTGATCGACGAGCGAGTGGATGCCGCCGAACAAACCCTGCGCTACCGCTGGGACCGTCTTGGGCAACTGCTTGCGCTGGAAAATGAAAACCAGCAGAAGGCTCTTTTTCACTACGACCCCGTAGGCCGCTTGCTTAAAGAGACCGGCTTTGACGGACGCAGCACCCTGTACGCGTACGACGAATCAACCGGACGCCTGACCAGCACCCGCGACGGCCAGCGCGTCACCGAAGTGCAGTTCGACCCCACAGGTCGCCTGATCGAACGCAGCGCACGCCTGAACAACACCTCGCAAACCGAAACCTTCGCCTACGACGGCAACGGCAATTTGGTCATGGCCAGCAACGCCGACAGCCGCCTGCAATGGTTCCACGACCCGGCGGGCAACCTGCTGCGCGAACACCAGCACTACCTGAGTTTGCAAACCCCGGTGGTTGCCGTGTGGCAGCACGAATACGACGTGCTCAACCAACGCATCGCCACCACCCGCCCGGACGGCCACAGAGTCAGCTGGCTGACCTACGGCAGCGGCCACCTGCTGGGCCTGCGTCTCGACGAACACGAACTGATCGGCTACGAACGCGACGACCTGCACCGCGAAGTCGCCCGCCACCAAGGCAACCACCTGCTACAAACCCAACAATGGGACCCGGCCGGGCGCCTGCAAGAACAGCTTTTAGGCCGCAGCGACGACAAAACCACCCTGCTCAAACGCACCTATCAGTACGACGCAGCCAGCCAACTGACCGACATCCACGACAGCCGTCGTGGGCCGCTGTCCTACCGCTACGACCCGGTTGGCCGACTGCTCAACGCCACCAGCCGCCTGGGCGTCGAAACCTTCGCCTTCGACCCGGCCAGCAACCTGCTGGACGAACAAAATCAACAGGTCCAACGACCGCTGGAGCAAAAAACCAAACGCAACAAACTCATGGACAACCTGCTGCGCGAATACGCCGGCAGCCACTACGACTACGACGAACGCGGCAACCAGATCCGCCGCTGGCACAACGGCCAGCAAAGCCGCCTGCACTGGGACCTGTTTGACCGCCTGGTACGCTTTGAAAACAGCCAACTGAGCGTCGACTACGCCTACGACCCGCTGGGCCGTCGTCTGTACAAACACTCCAACGCCCACCACCGCAACCGCTCCGAAGCGGGCTCGCAGTGGAACCGCAACGAACAGGCGCGCAAACAGCGGGAACTGGGGTGCGGCTTCACGTTATTCGGCTGGGACGGCGACACCCTCGCTTGGGAAAGCAGCCCCGCGCAGGCCGATGGCGCGAGCGGCAAAACCGTCCACTACCTCTACGAACCCGGCA
>NZ_JYKY01000061.1 GCF_001042985.1 Pseudomonas lundensis | reverse complement strand
CGCGGCGTGTCTGCTTGCGCTTGCCGGCGTATTCGAAATCGGAAAAGCTCATCTGGCTCATAGGCGGCTCGGATCAGGTGGTCAGGCGTATTTCAGCACATTTGAAAACTTGTTCGGAGATTCCCTAGCGATGGTCAGTTCGCAGCGTGATCGAGTGCTTACACAGAACCTCCAGCTTTGGGAGCGTGTGAGAGAGCTGGAGCTAGCGGAGCGTCAGAACAAGTCGCGCCAGGTTCGGCTGCATCATTGATAGAATTGCGCCTCCCCCCCCCGACAGCATCACCAGCGTCGGGCTAAATTTTAGCTAGAAGTCTGGATAATGACACCAGGGCTAATAGCATTGGCAATCTCAAGCCTTCTTGAGCGCCAGGGTCGATCAGGTGGGCTGCAGCTCTGACACCTGAGGCAGTAGGCC
Source organism: Pseudomonas lundensis (assembly GCF_001042985.1). GTDB lineage: Bacteria > Pseudomonadota > Gammaproteobacteria > Pseudomonadales > Pseudomonadaceae > Aquipseudomonas > Aquipseudomonas lundensis. The sequence goes on along the minus strand of NZ_JYKY01000061.1, from coordinate 3,107 downwards.
GGATGGATCGCATGCAAGCACGCTTGCGATGCGATACAGCTTCTCGACGGTAATGTTTACTTCACCACGCTCGATGCGCCCCATATAGCTGCGGTCGATATTGCAGGCCAGCGGCAACAAGCAGGGGTTATGGTTGGCGCCCGGTATGAAGTCCGAGCGTGTCGATCAACCAGGCGACTTGAGCTGCTCCCATGTGGTGGAAAGGAAGCAGAAAGGGCGTTCACCGTCTCACGCCGTGAGCGCAATGGCGTCGTAGTGCCCCTGCTGGAGTTCCGCTCGCCTGACGTAACATCACATCACGTTACTGACCCAAGCCAGGTGCCCAAGCCTATGAAAACTAGCAATCGCGTTGTGATCGAGGTTGATCCTGCCCAAAAGCAGCAGATCTACGCCGCACTCAAGGCACGTGGGTTGACCATGCGCGAGTGGTTTCTGCAGCAGGTGAGCCAGGAACTTTCCATTCCCAAGCCCACCACCCCCTCCAGTCAGTCGAGCAACGATTAAGTAATTCTCAGGGAGTCGAGCAGATGCTCAAGACAGTCAAGCTGCGATGGAGGCACCGGGTTCAGAACACTCCTGAATGACCTGGGCCTTAAAAGATTTGCTGTAGGTACGGCGCTGAGGGGGCATGGAAAATCCGCTTGATGGGCCATGGCCTTCGGCGGCGGTGTCGGGAAGGTGTGTTGGCAGGACGGATACTGTTGAACTACGTTGTCTGGGGCAACGGAAGTGTTTCGGCCCGACTCTGGAACGCGATCCGCAGCGACGACTGGGCAATTCCGCACGTTGGCCTGAGCAGCCTCGGGGAAATCGTCGGCTGGGGGGTGGTATGACAGCGCGCCAGCAGGCGATCTTCACACTCGACGAGTTGGCTGCCTACTTGAAAGTCGGCAAGCGGACGCTTTACCGGCTCGCCTCGCACGGGGAGATTCCGGTCTTCAAGGTCGGCGGGACGTGGCGGTTTCGTCAAAGTGAAATCGAACGATGGATCAATGATCAGGTCCAAACAGGCAGAAAGAAGGAGGTGATACGCACAGATGAGCAGCCAAAGTCAGCGGAACACTCCGTGTCGTCTGGGCGCGCTGTCCGTCGCCGCAGGCAAACGGAGCGAGCGAGAGTCTTCAATTTTTCTTCTGGAGGTGTGACATGGACATTGATTTCAAGAAATTGGCTCCCTGGAACTGGTTCAAGAAGGAGCAGGAAGAACAACAGAGCACTGCCTCGCTGCCGGTGCAGCGCAATGACCTGCCGGTGGCGGGTGGGCCCGTCAGTCCCATCCTGCAATTGCATCGCGAGATCGACCGCCTGTTCGACGACGCGTTTCGAGGCTTCGGTCTCCCGACGCTGGCCATGCCACGCTGGCCGTCGGACTGGCCGGGCCTGCTGAAGCCGGCGCTGGACATCCAGGAGACCGACAAGCAGTACAAGATCGCCCTGGAAGTACCCGGCGTCGAGGAAAAAGACATCCAGATCACGCTCGACAACGACGTGCTGATGGTGCACGGTGAAAAGCGTCAGGAGCAGGAAACGAAAGACGGCGGTTTCCACCGGGTGGAGCGCTGCTACGGCAGCTTTCAGCGCGCTCTGAACCTGCCGACCGATGCCAACCAAGACACGATCAAGGCCGCTTTCAAGAACGGCGTACTCACGATCACGATGGAAAAGCGCGAGGCCAGTGCTCCCAAGCAGGGCCGCTCGATCCCGATCAACGGCTGACGCCGATCGGCTCGTCCTCCGAAAAAACCAGGTGAAGGTCGAGGCGCCGTGATCGGTGGCGCCTCGTCAAATCAATCTTTACAGGAGCATCAGCATGGCCAGAAAACAATGCCAAGTCTGCGGCCAGTCCGCCACGGTGCGGGTGGAAGCCAATCTCAATGGTCGCCACAGCACCATGCTGTTGTGTGACGATCACTATCGCCAACTGGCGCGCCAGCAAAAGCGCACCGTCTCGCCGCTGGAGGCTCTGTTTGGCTCGCGCAGCGGTTTGTTCGAAGACTTCCTCGGCAGCGACTTCTTCCGCATCGGTGACGATTCGCCGTCCATGGCGGCCGATACCGACGAGGTGGTCGATGCCTCGTTCGGCGAACCTGCCCCGGCTGCTACGGGTACAACGCGCCGGCGCGGCAGTGGGCTCGCCAGCCGTATCAGCGAACAGTCCGAGGCCCTATTGCAGGAGGCCGCCCGCCACGCTGCAGAGTTCGGGCGCGCCGAAGTCGATACCGAACACCTGCTGCTGGCGCTATCCGACAGCGACGTGGTCAAGACCATCCTGGGGCAGTTCAAGATCAAGGTCGATGACCTCAAGCGCCAGATCGAATCCGAAGCCAAGCGCGGCGACAAGCCGTTCGAGGGCGAGATCGGCGTGTCGCCCCGGGTCAAGGACGCGCTCAGCCGTGCTTTCGTGGCCTCCAATGAACTCGGCCACTCTTATGTCGGGCCGGAGCATTTCCTGATCGGGCTCGCCGAGGAAGGCGAAGGTTTGGCGGCCAACCTGCTGCGCCGTTACGGCCTCACGCCGCAAGCGCTGCGCCAGCAGGTAAGCAAGGTGGTCGGCAAAGGGGCCGAGGATGGCCGCGCCGAGACGCCGACCAACACGCCCGAGCTGGATAAATACTCGCGCGACCTCACCAAGATGGCGCGCGAGGGCAAACTCGATCCAGTCATCGGCCGTGCGCAGGAGATCGAGACCACTATCGAGGTGCTGGCCCGGCGCAAGAAAAACAACCCGGTGTTGATCGGTGAGCCCGGCGTCGGCAAGACCGCCATTGTCGAAGGGCTGGCGCAGCGGATGGTCGCCGGCGAAGTGCCCGAGACGCTGCGCGACAAGCGTCTGGTCGAACTCAACATCAACGCCATGGTGGCAGGCGCCAAGTACCGCGGCGAGTTCGAGGAGCGCGTGCAGAAGGTGCTCAAGGAAGTGACCGAGCACCAGGGCGAGCTGATTCTCTTCATCGACGAGGTGCACACCATCGTCGGTGCAGGCCAGGGTGGCGGCGAAGGCGGGCTGGACGTGGCCAACGTGTTCAAGCCGATGATGGCGCGCGGCGAGCTGAACCTGATCGGCGCCACCACGCTCAACGAGTATCAGAAGTACATCGAGAAGGACG
>NZ_JYKY01000060.1 GCF_001042985.1 Pseudomonas lundensis | reverse complement strand
ACCCTCACCGGCGCACCTTCTCCCGAAGTTACGGTGCCATTTTGCCTAGTTCCTTCACCCGAGTTCTCTCAAGCGCCTTGGTATTCTCTACCCAACCACCTGTGTCGGTTTGGGGTACGGTTCCTGGTTACCTGAAGCTTAGAAGCTTTTCTTGGAAGCATGGCATCAACCACTTCGTGTTCTAAAAGAACACTCGTCATCAGCTCTCGGCCTTAGAATCCCGGATTTACCTAAGATTCCAGCCTACCACCTTAAACTTGGACAACCAACGCCAAGCTGGCCTAGCCTTCTCCGTCCCTCCATCGCAATAACCAGAAGTACAGGAATATTAACCTGTTTTCCATCGACTACGCTTTTCAGCCTCGCCTTAGGGACCGACTAACCCTGCGTCGATTAACGTTGCGCAGGAAACCTTGGTCTTTCGGCGTGGGTGTTTTTCACACCCATTATCGTTACTCATGTCAGCATTCGCACTTCTGATACCTCCAGCAAGCTTCTCAACTCACCTTCACAGGCTTACAGAACGCTCCTCTACCGCATCACTTACGTGATACCCGTAGCTTCGGTGTATGGTTTGAGCCCCGTTAAATCTTCCGCGCAGGCCGACTCGACTAGTGAGCTATTACGCTTTCTTTAAAGGGTGGCTGCTTCTAAGCCAACCTCCTAGCTGTCTAAGCCTTCCCACATCGTTTCCCACTTAACCATAACTTTGGGACCTTAGCTGACGGTCTGGGTTGTTTCCCTTTTCACGACGGACGTTAGCACCCGCCGTGTGTCTCCCATGCTCGGCACTTGTAGGTATTCGGAGTTTGCATCGGTTTGGTAAGTCGGGATGACCCCCTAGCCGAAACAGTGCTCTACCCCCTACAGTGATACATGAGGCGCTACCTAAATAGCTTTCGAGGAGAACCAGCTATCTCCGAGCTTGATTAGCCTTTCACTCCGATCCACAGGTCATCCGCTAACTTTTCAACGGTAGTCGGTTCGGTCCTCCAGTTAGTGTTACCCAACCTTCAACCTGCCCATGGATAGATCGCCCGGTTTCGGGTCTATTCCCAGCGACTAGACGCCCTATTAAGACTCGCTTTCGCTACGCCTCCCCTATTCGGTTAAGCTTGCCACTGAAAATAAGTCGCTGACCCATTATACAAAAGGTACGCAGTCACCCAACAAAGTGGGCTCCCACTGCTTGTACGCATACGGTTTCAGGATCTATTTCACTCCCCTCTCCGGGGTTCTTTTCGCCTTTCCCTCACGGTACTAGTTCACTATCGGTCAGTCAGTAGTATTTAGCCTTGGAGGATGGTCCCCCCATATTCAGACAAAGTTTCTCGTGCTCCGTCCTACTCGATTTCACTGCAAAGATGTTTTCGCGTACAGGGCTATCACCCACTATGGCCGCACTTTCCAGAGCGTTCCGCTAACATCAATACAGCTTAAGGGCTGGTCCCCGTTCGCTCGCCACTACTAAGGGAATCTCGGTTGATTTCTTTTCCTCAGGGTACTTAGATGTTTCAGTTCCCCTGGTTCGCTTCTTGTACCTATGTATTCAGTACAAGATAACCATCTTATGATGGTTGGGTTCCCCCATTCAGACATCTCCGGATCAAAGTCTGTTTGCCGACTCCCCGAAGCTTTTCGCAGGCTACCACGTCTTTCATCGCCTCTGACTGCCAAGGCATCCACCGTATGCGCTTCTTCACTTGACCATATAACCCCAAGCAATCTGGTTATACTATGAAGACGACATTCGCCGAAAACTTGCAATTACTCACAAATTTTACCTTAGCCTGAATAAACACCAGTGAAAGTGTCATTCAGTCTATCTTTCTATTACATACCCAAATTTTTAAAGAACGATCTAATCAAAAGATCAGAAATCAACATTCACCATCGTCGTGATGGAATGCTCATTTCTAAGCTTTACGATACAGAAGCAAGTTTATGGTGGAGCCAAGCGGGATCGAACCGCTGACCTCCTGCGTGCAAGGCAGGCGCTCTCCCAGCTGAGCTATGGCCCCATACAAAATTGGTGGGTCTGGGCAGATTCGAACTGCCGACCTCACCCTTATCAGGGGTGCGCTCTAACCAACTGAGCTACAGACCCAATTTCGAGCTTGTAACTGTTAGCGTGAGCTATCAGCTTGGAGCTTAAAGCTGCTTCTATCGTCTTCTTCAATGAATCAAGCAATTCGTGTGGGAACTTATGGAGCAGCTGATGTCGTCGATTAAGGAGGTGATCCAGCCGCAGGTTCCCCTACGGCTACCTTGTTACGACTTCACCCCAGTCATGAATCACACCGTGGTAACCGTCCTCCCGAGGGTTAGACTAGCTACTTCTGGTGCAACCCACTCCCATGGTGTGACGGGCGGTGTGTACAAGGCCCGGGAACGTATTCACCGTGACATTCTGATTCACGATTACTAGCGATTCCGACTTCACGCAGTCGAGTTGCAGACTGCGATCCGGACTACGATCGGTTTTATGGGATTAGCTCCACCTCGCGGCTTGGCAACCCTTTGTACCGACCATTGTAGCACGTGTGTAGCCCAGGCCGTAAGGGCCATGATGACTTGACGTCATCCCCACCTTCCTCCGGTTTGTCACCGGCAGTCTCCTTAGAGTGCCCACCATTACGTGCTGGTAACTAAGGACAAGGGTTGCGCTCGTTACGGGACTTAACCCAACATCTCACGACACGAGCTGACGACAGCCATGCAGCACCTGTCTCAATGTTCCCGAAGGCACCAATCCATCTCTGGAAAGTTCATTGGATGTCAAGGCCTGGTAAGGTTCTTCGCGTTGCTTCGAATTAAACCACATGCTCCACCGCTTGTGCGGGCCCCCGTCAATTCATTTGAGTTTTAACCTTGCGGCCGTACTCCCCAGGCGGTCAACTTAATGCGTTAGCTGCGCCACTAAGAACTCAAGGTTCCCAACGGCTAGTTGACATCGTTTACGGCGTGGACTACCAGGGTATCTAATCCTGTTTGCTCCCCACGCTTTCGCACCTCAGTGTCAGTATCAGTCCAGGTAGTCGCCTTCGCCACTGGTGTTCCTTCCTATATCTACGCATTTCACCGCTACACAGGAAATTCCACTACCCTCTACCATACTCTAGCTTGCCAGTTTTGGATGCAGTTCCCAGGTTGAGCCCGGGGATTTCACATTCAACTTAACAAACCACCTACGCGCGCTTTACGCCCAGTAATTCCGATTAACGCTTGCACCCTCTGTATTACCGCGGCTGCTGGCACAGAGTTAGCCGGTGCTTATTCTGTCGGTAACGTCAAAACACTAACGTATTAGGTTAATGCCCTTCCTCCCAACTTAAAGTGCTTTACAATCCGAAGACCTTCTTCACACACGCGGCATGGCTGGATCAGGCTTTCGCCCATTGTCCAATATTCCCCACTGCTGCCTCCCGTAGGAGTCTGGACCGTGTCTCAGTTCCAGTGTGACTGATCATCCTCTCAGACCAGTTACGGATCGTAGCCTTGGTGAGCCATTACCTCACCAACTAGCTAATCCGACCTAGGCTCATCTGATAGCGCAAGGCCCGAAGGTCCCCTGCTTTCTCCCGTAGGACGTATGCGGTATTAGCGTCCGTTTCCGAACGTTATCCCCCACTACCAGGCAGATTCCTAGGTATTACTCACCCGTCCGCCGCTCTCAAGAGGTGCAAGCACCTCTCTACCGCTCGACTTGCATGTGTTAGGCCTGCCGCCAGCGTTCAATCTGAGCCATGATCAAACTCTTCAGTTCAAACATCTTTGGGTTTTGAGAAAACCCTAAACTTGGCTCAGCAATCGTTGGTTACATCTTTGATTTCTCGCGGAGTAACTTGTGATGCTGATAATCTTTTTGACTATCAGTCTGACTCCACAAGCACCCACACGAATTGCTTGATTCAGTTGTTAAAGAGCGGTTGGTTAAGCTTTCGCTCAACCGAGGCGCGCATTCTACAGCAGCCTCTGTT
>NZ_JYKY01000059.1 GCF_001042985.1 Pseudomonas lundensis | reverse complement strand
GCGGGTCTGCTTACGTTTGCCGGCGTACTCAGCATCGGCGATGCATCGTTTCATCGGGACTCAACCGTTCGATTCCTGTGAGGCGGGTATTTCACCAAATCTGGAAGCCTTTTTCAGAGTTTCCCTAAAAGGTATCTGGAATGAACATTTTACTTGAAATAGACGAAGCCCTCATGCGTGAAATCATGGATTTTTCTGATGAGGAGCTGCAGACGTTTGAACAGGCTCACGTGTATCTCTTAAAAAAGGGACTCGAAAAGGTGCAAACCGTGTCCTTGGATGCCGATGAGGTCGACAGCCTCGTTGAGCGCCTAATCGCGCGTGCGCTCACTACGGCAGAGGACAAGCCTTTTCTGCTGGCCGCGATTTACAAGGTTTTGAGTAAAAAGCCTGCTGCTGAATGGGCTAGCTTGCACCCTACGACTCGAAAATTGATCGGTCGGCGTTTTCGCCAAGCGATTCGCGAGTATTACAATGACGCGAAAACCGGAGATTTGACTGTCGAGTTCATCGAAAAGACAGCCCAAAACTCGGCTTTATATCGGGTTTCTCAGAAAGATTGATCGCAGTACGCATAACGACGTTTATGGTAAATCGGGTCAAGATCATACCGCGTGCCAGTGCGAGCCCGGCACTGGCACGCGTCCGACTGTTAATGTCGGACTCGACACACAAACATCAGCCAAGTAGTCCGTAAGATTTGCCTGCCAAGTCAGGGCTATTCAGCGCTTAGCGGCTAACGCGGAAGCGACCAGTCAAACGGCTCAAGCGATCGGCTAACTGGCTGAGTTGCTGGCCATCGTCGTTAAGATTGCTAGCATCGCCGAAGCTTTGCTTGGCTACTTGTTGCACGCTGTGTAGGTGCTGACTAACTTCTGCACTGGTCGCAGCTTGCTCGTGGGTGGCGGCGGCAATCAGCTCGTTCATTTGAGTAATACCGCTGATGTTTTGCGCTACTGTGCCTAGCAGTTCAGCAGTCGCTTGACTGTCTTGTACGCAGCTGCGCACGCTGTCTCGGCTTTCTTGCATAGCGGCCGCTGCTTGGCGGCTACCTTGTTGCAAGCCACTGATGATTTTTTGTATTTCAGCGGTAGACAACGCAGTTTTCTGCGCCAGATTGCGCACCTCGTCAGCTACGACGGCAAAACCACGACCATGCTCGCCAGCACGCGCGGCTTCAATTGCAGCATTTAGGGCTAGCAGGTTGGTTTGATCCGCAATCGAGCGGATCACTTCCAACACCTTGCCGATCTGCTCGGACTGTTCTGCCAGCGCCTGAACCTCGGTTTCAGTAACGTCGATTTGTGTGGCCAGTTTGCTGATCTCGCTGCGCACATGGTTGACCGAGCGACTACCCTCGGCAGCTTGCTGGTTGGCGGCTTGAGCTGCCGCCGCGGCGCCATCAGCATGTCCAGCCACTTCGTCAATGGCGGTGCTCATCTGCAGCATAGCTGAGCTCATGTAGATGATTTCGCCTTGCTGTTGCTCTGCCCCAGAGCTTAGGTTCTCGGTGGTTAGCAGCAGACTGTCACCCATTTTTTTCAGACTTTTTGTGTCTCTAATCACTTCGCTGACCAGATCGTCCAAGGTGCCAAGAAATTGGTTAAAACCTAGGCTAACTTTGCCCTGCGCACTGCTGCGGTAGCTGAGATTGACTTCGTCAACTCGCTCAGTGATCTTCTCGGCAGCTTGCATCAGCGCCGCGCTTTCAACGGCTTCCGCGTGAGTCTGCATCGCCAAGTAAATCAGAATTGCGCTTTCTGCTACGACGTAGAGCGCATGCAGGAAAATGGTTGACCAACTGCCGCTCGGCAGCACAACAACGTCAACACCTTGAGCTTGTAAGGCAAAGAAACTCAAGTGATGCACTGCAATCACCAATGCGGCTACCACGATCGGAAGCCAGTCACGGTAGTACACCAAGAAAGCCAGTAGCACGAAGATGCTGAAATGCATTTCAAGCATGCCGCCAGCTTGGTTGATGTGCAGGGCCGCCATTACCATATACGCCGCGCCCATTACGCAACGCAACAGACGCTGGCCGCTGATTAGCTGGTTAAGCAGGCTCATCACAACCGCTGTACCACCTCCGACCAGGAGCGCTTGACCCCAAGCACCATGCCAGAACGCGAGTCCGAGCGAGTACACAAACATCAGCCACAGCACACCCAGCATGATTCGGTCTGATTTTTGGTAGTGCTGTTGAACGGGGGAGAGGTTAGCGGACATGGCGATAGGCTCTAGGTGGTGCTGCAGTCGTGGTGAGTGTTACATAGGGCTAGCTTGATTTAGGCGCTCTGCAACTACTCAAAATTGCTGTATCGGCAAGTTGAGTCTAAGGATGAGCATGCTTTTGCGCGTGATGCCGTAACGCGTTGCCGGTTTGTGATCGTCAATTGTTCGGCCAGTCGCAGAAGCAGCCTACGGCCATTGTGTTATTTGCGTTTACGGGTCTGCCAGCACTCAGGGCGTCGAGAATGGGCTCGATAATGCTGTTACTAGAGGTGCAGGTTGCGCCTTCGCTGTAGGGGCCGAAGTATGCTAATTGGCCTGTCCGGTCCCAGATTGCTACTGCCGGGCTGGCTGGTATTCTGTAGATGCCGCTCAAGGCGGGTAAAGTTTTCAAAGCGTTCAGGGCTTCAGGTAATTGGTCGTGACTACCTGGCGTTTGCACCGCGTAGAAACTAACACCCTGTGGGCCGAAGCGCTTAATAAGCTCGGTAAGGTGCTGCTGGTTGCCGACATTGCATGGGCAGGACGGGTCCCAGAAATGTATCAGGCGGATCGGGCCTGGACCCGCAAGCTCATCAGGCAGGTGCAGCAGCTCGCCGTAGAACAACGCGGTCTGCTCACTGAAGCTGCGCAGGTAACGTGCTTCGTACCACCAGTAGGCGACTAGAATGGAGAGGCCCCAGAGCGCAATTAGCAGGCTGGCCATAAGGGTTTTACGATTCGAGCGGGTCATGGGCAGTCTTTAATTTTAAGACGCAACTTGTCATAGCTAGGGTTTACCAAAGATCAGATGGAGGTGGTGGATTATCTGATCTTGATAGGCTCTGTATTGACCTTCTAAGCGATCGATCTCGTACATCTGATCTATCCAGACCTCATCAGAGGCATCCTCTACGAGCTTTTCTTGATTCCGCCAGATATTACCAGCTAGCTCTGTAGTTTCTAGCAACGTCAATAAATGTTGATCAAAAGCCAGAGTTTTCGCAGTATTGTTGGTAACCAAAATCCTAAATCCATGTGTAAATATCTAGGCACCTTATAACCATATTTTTTATATCGGTATTGATATTTTACGATCGTCTGGAAGACCCAAGACTAGCTCTCGATAGACAGCCAGATTCGATCCATTACGAAATGTCATAAACTCAAAAAACCGAGTGAATTGTCGCATAATTTATAAGTTATGCGACAATTTCACATACGCTGGATTTGTTGGCTCTGACCTGTCGCATAAATCTGTCGCACGTTGTAAGTTGCCTGCGACAACAAATGCGACAGGTGCTTCATGGAAAATGTAGGACAGCAGATTGGTTACGCTCGGGTTTCGACGCAAGGTCAGGATCTGGAGCAACAACGGATTGAATCGCCCCTAGTTTCGTAGACACCTCCAAGCCTTAAAATGAGGCCCATTAGGAGGTGCCATGAGCAACCAGCGATATCCCGAAGAATTCAAAATCCAGGCGGTCAAACAAGTGACCGAAAAGAAGCTTCCTGTCTCGGAGGTGGCTGCACGATTGGGTGTGTCCGTGCACAGCCTCTATGCCTGGGTTAAGCGCTACACCAAGCCCCAGGAACAGCGCGTTGAGGAGGATGATCAGAGCGCTGAGGTTCGTCGTCTACGGGCCGAGCTGAAACGGGTGACGGAGGAGCGAGACATCTTAAAAAAGGCCGCCGCGTACTTTGCCAAGGAGTGCGGCTGAAGTACGCCTTTATTAAGCAGCAAGCGGGTCATTACGCGATTCGACGGCT
>NZ_JYKY01000005.1 GCF_001042985.1 Pseudomonas lundensis | reverse complement strand
GGCTCGCTGATGGCCTCTTCGCCTTTGAATGCCAGCACCGAAAAGGGCTGGTCGCTGCCCATGAGGGTCAGCTGGAAGCGGGTTTGGCGGCTAACGGTGGACATCCTTGGTTCCTCAGAAACTGAGGACGGGACGCTACAGGATTAGCTTAGGAATCACGTGTCAGACGATTCGGAATGTTTTAAAAGAAACGGGATCGGCCGGTGAATGACCGCCCCCCCCCTTACGCTACGTCCAGCGATCAGCCGCTGCGTGATCGCTGGCGCGTCCCTCCACCCAGCGCGGGCCGTCGGGAGTGTGTTCTTTTTTCCAGAACGGCGCCCGGGTTTTCAGGTAGTCCATCACAAAGGCACACGCGTCGAACGCCGCTTGCCGATGGGCGCTGGCGACGCCCACAAAGACGATGGGCTCTCCCGGTTGCAAGGCGCCCACGCGGTGCAGCACTTCAAGTTTGAGCAACGGCCAACGCTGCTCGGCCTCGATGACGATCTTGCCCAGCGCTTTTTCAGTCATGCCGGGGTAATGCTCCAGAAACATGCCTGCCACGTCGCGACCGTCGTTGAAGTCGCGCACATAGCCAACAAAGCTGACCACGGCGCCCACGCCTGCGTTGGCGGCATGCAGGGCGTTGACCTCAACGCCAGGGTCGAACGCCTCTGTCTGGACGCGAATAGCCATGTTCAGCCTCCCGTAACCGGCGGAAAGAACGCAACGTCGTCGCCGTCTGCCAAGGGTTCAGCGAGTTTGCACAGGTCTTGGTTACGCGCACACATCAGGTTGGACTCAGCCAGTACGTCCCACGCGTTGCCACGTTGCAACAGGTGCGAGCGCAGCTCTGCAATGGACGAAAAAACGCCTTCGACCTGCTCGCTGTCCCGCCCCAAGGCTTCACGGTAACGGGCGAAATACATGACGTTGAGCTTCATGACGCATCGGCCTTGAAATGCCCGCTCTTGCCGCCACGCTTCTCCAGCACGCGCACGCTTTCGATGGTCATGCCGCGGTCGACGGCCTTGCACATGTCATACACGGTCAGTGCCGCAACGCTGGCGGCGGTCAAGGCTTCCATCTCGACGCCGGTCTGCCCGCAAAGCTTGCAGCGCGCCACGATCAACACGGCATCGGAGCCCTGCGCGCTGAGTTCGACCTTGACCCCGGTCAGCATCAACGGGTGGCACAGGGGAATCAGGTCAGAGGTTTTCTTGGCCGCTTGAATGCCAGCAATACGCGCCACGGCGAAAACGTCGCCCTTGGGGTGGCCGCCACTGACGATCATGTCCAGCGTTTCGGGGCGCATGCGCACCACGGCCTGGGCCGCCGCCTCGCGAAAGGTCACGGCTTTGTCGGTGACATCCACCATGTGGGCACGACCTTGTGAATCCAAATGAGTCAGCACTGGGTTACTCCCTTCAAGTGCGGCGATTGTAAACCCGCCTCTGCTGCCTGCGCACCCTCGATCGCCCAGCAGCCTCTATGCCTTATGGCTCAAGGCCTGTAGCCAGGCGATCCACCTCGCGAATATCGCGCATTAGAACAAAGAATTGGCCCTGTTTTTATATTCGCCGTACAAGATTAAAAAAAAGGACGGCACGCACCATGAGTTTATTTGTATCCATTGTCTTGAGTTTACTGGCGGGTTTTGCAGTGCCCTTGCAAGCAGGCACTAACGCCAAACTGGGCGTGTTATTAGGTCATCCCTTATGGGCCACTGCCGTGTCGTTGGTGGTCAGTTGTATTGCCGTGATGGTGGTCATGCTGATTTTTAAAGTACCTCGTCCCAATATTGCCGCCCTGCAAGCAGGTCCTTGGTGGATCTGGTGTGGCGGCATTGCCGGTGTGTTGTATATCACCGCCGCCCTGATATTGGTGCCGCGACTGGGTGCACTCAACTTCATCATGGCCGTGATTATCGGCCAACTGACCATCTCGATAATGATTGATTACTTCGGGTTAGTGGGCTTACCCAAACAACCCCTCAATCTGCAAAAAATCATTGGCGTCAGTGTGGTACTGGCCGGTTTTTTAATTGCGGTACGCAGTTAATCCGCGATGCGTTTAAAGGCAACAACTTCACCCACCGGCCTTTATCAGGGGTCGGCATTTAATAACAGCAATCACACTTAATAGGTGAGCAATGAGTTCTTTTACCGCTTATGACGCCATTGGCGATCGCTTTGAAGTCTTCACCGACACCGCATCGCAACGTTCCGTTGAAACCGAAACGTTCTTTCATATGGTGGGTGATGTGAAAGGCAAGTCCGTTTTGGACCTGGCCTGCGGTTATGGGTATTTCGGCCGTGAGCTGTACCGTCAGGGCGCGTCGCGGGTGGTGGGGGTTGATATCTCGCCGTCGATGATCGAGCTGGCGCGCAAGGAGTCGGCCCGTAACAACGAGGCCATTGAGTTTCACGTGGCCAACGTCTGCGAGATGCCGGTGATGGGCCAATTTGAACGCGTGACCGCTGCCTGGCTGTTCAACTACGCCCAGTCGCCCGCCGAATTGGAAGCGATGTTCTACGCCGTTGCGCAAAACCTGCAGCCCGGCGGCAAGCTGATTGCCTACACCGTCGACCCCAGTTTCCGCCTTGAAGACGGCAACTTCACCAAGTACGGCGTACACGTCAAAAGCGAAAACCCTCACGAAGGCGGATTCCGCTGCTCTTCAGAATTTGTCACCACGCCACCCAGCGAATTCACTTTTTACCGCTGGAGCCACGAAGACTACGAACGGGCCATCCGCAAGGCGGGGTTCAGCGACTATCACTGGCAACGCCCGTTGATCTCCAAAACCAATCGCCAGAAATTCCCGGAAGGCTATTGGGGTGACTTTGAGCGCAACTGTTTGCAAACCGGCCTGGTCTGCACCCTCTGACACCTTTTGCATCTGTAGTGGAGTTCGACGTGTCAAACACATCCAAGGCGTTTCCCCACTGGCCGGTATTTGACGGCCCGCTGACCGCGCAAATGACTGACCGCCAATTAATGGGGCTCGAAGAGCACTTCCAGCCGGGGCTCAACCTGGCCTTGCCGCTGGCTGAGTGGCAGCAATTGACTCAAGCGCCAGTCAGCCTGCTGACGCGGCGCGTGGAAGACCCGCACGCCGCGCTGCCGATCCGCCTGGCGGCAGGCCGCTACCTGGCCGAGACCCTGGACCCGCGTCTGGATGTGCTTAACCCGCCGATGATCCGCATCGAAGGCGGCCAGATAGAAATCGGGCTGGATCAAGCCAAGGTCGACAGCGTCATGGACAGGATGCAAGGGCTGGGGTTAGACCGAAGCTGGATCGAAAAGGAAGTACCGCGCCACACGGTGCAGCTTCAACCCTATGCCATCGGCAAATACCCGGTCACTAACCTGGAATACAAAGCTTTTCTTGAAGATTCGCTGGAACCGCGTATTCCGACCAACTGGGCATTTGGGCAATTCCCGGTGGAACGTTCGAACCATCCGGTCTACGGCCTCACCGCAGAAGACGCCGATGCTTACGTGGCCTGGTTGAGCCTGCGCTCGGGGCGCGCCTTTCGCCTGCCGACTGAAGCGCAATGGGAATACGCAGGCGCGGGGCCGGAGAACCTTGAGTTTCCGTGGGGTGAGCGCTTTTTGCCGGAACACGCCAATACCGCCGAAATGGGCATTTTCAACACCACCCCGGTGGGCATGTTCCCCCTGGGCGCCTCGCCCTTCGGCTGCATGGACATGGCGGGCAACGTTGAAGAATACGTGGCCGACGACTATGCCCCCTACCCCGGCGGACACGCCATCAGCGATGACCTGGTCACCGTGGTAGGCAACCACCGCATCGCACGGGGCGGCAGCTTTACACGGTTTCGCGACCTGGCCCGCAACTGCCGTCGGCATGGCAAATACCCGCGCGAAATTTATGTCATGGGCTTCAGGCTCGCTGAAACGCTGTAACCCAAACTAATAAAAATCCGTTAATAGGAAAGGAATTCTATGAACCCGCTGCGCGTTAGAAACCAGGTTGATATCCACCTGAATGAATCGGGTATCCCCGGTACGTTTTACAGCTTTACGGGGCTGGAAGCCGACAAGGAACATATCGTTATCAAACTGGGTCCGGCGTCGATCAATAGTCCTTTGGTGCGTTTGCACTCTGAATGCCTGACCGGAGATGTCTTCAGTTCCCAACGCTGTGATTGCGGCCCGCAATTGTCCGAGTCCATCGAGCGCATGCACGAAGAAGGCGGTTATTTGATTTACCTGCGCCAGGAAGGCCGCGGGATTGGCTTATATGCCAAGTTGGACGCCTATCGCCTGCAAGACACGGGCATGGATACCTTTGAAGCCAATCAACATTTGAACTTTGGTGAAGATGATCGCGACTTCACGGAAGCCGCCCATATGTTGAAAGCACTGGGGGTGCAACATTGCCGGGTCATTACCAATAACCCGGACAAAGTAATCGCCCTGCAAAACAACGGCGTGCAGGTGGACGACGTGATCCCGACCGGGGTGTTTTTGACCCGGCACAACCGGCCTTATTTACAAGCCAAGATCAATAAAAAGAATCACCACATCAACTTGTTCAAATAAGTCCGTCCGTTAAATACCCGCCGGTTCTTTGCAGGGGCCCCGTTATTTATCGTCTGTGGCAGCCCTTGCAAACAATCGGTTTTTAACGGCACGGCATGACGCACTTTTACCTATTCAGGATGAATACACATGAAGCACTTCGGCCCGATCAGCGGTATTGCCACGTTTAAAGATTTCTATGTCGCCACTGCCGGTTATGACAATCAGGTCATTTTGTGGGATGCCACCACCAAAACCCCGATTCAGCGCGTGGTGCATGACCACCTGGCCAACCAGTGCGCGTTCAACCCCACCGGCACCCTGCTGGTCAGCGCCAGCAGTGACTACACCGCGCGCGTCTGGGAAGTCCCGAGCCTGCGCATGAAAGCAGTGCTGATCGGCCACGATGACGACATCGAAATGGCTGCGTTCTCGCCTGACGGACAAACCATCGCCACCTGCTCACGCGACCATACGCTGCGTCTGTTCGACCTCAATGGCCGCACCCTGCGCATCCTCCAAGGCCACACCGCCGATGTTATTTCAGTGTGCTGGGCCGCTGACGGCGCCACGCTGGTTTCAAGCAGCGACGACGGTTCGATCCGCCGCTGGGACGCCATGACCGGCGCACAACTGGAAATCATTGACCTGGGCGGGGTTGAAACCGACACCGTGGCCCTGTCGCGCGACGGCATCATTTTCGCCGGTGACGACGAAGGCAAAATCTCGCTGATCAGCGCCCAGGGCACGTTCCTGCAACCGGCTCACACCGCGGGTATCAAGCGCATCATCTGGGACGACGCCCAGCGTCTGTTGATCAGCCTCAGCTATGACCGCTCCGTGATGCTCTGGCACCTGAACAGCCAGAACCGTCTGGAAAAAACCGCCGAAACCTCACTGCCCAGCATCATCTGGCCACGCAGCTGCGCCCTGCTCGGCACAGACCGTATTGCGTTCGTGACCTTCGGCTCATGCTATGCCACCTGGAACTTCCGCACCCAGATCTGGGACCTGGACGGCATCGAACCGGCCATCAGCCTCAACGCCGTGGCCTTGGTCAACGATGACATTTTCAGCATCGGGGATGCGGGCATCCTGCACGTCAACGGCGTGGCCAACACCCAGGCCGGCAGCCTGTGCAACTTCCTGCTGCCGTTCGGCGACAGCGTACTCACCGGCGGCCAGATGGGCACGGTGTTCGACGCCCGCACCGGACAGGCCCTCTACCAGCACCGCTCGCCCCTGAACTGCGGCACCACGTTCATCAAAGACGGTCAGCTGCACGCGGCCATCGGCACGTACACCGGTGAAGCGCTGATATTCAAACTGGACCATCAGCAGCCCGTCTTCCTCACGGAAGTGGCCATGCACGACAACGCCATCAAAGGCATTGCCGCTGACGAAACCTTCATCTTCAGCGTGTGTGCCACCGCAGCAGCGGCGTTCTTCACCATTGACGACTTCACCGAACACACCTATCTGGACAAGGCGCACGACCGCATCTCCAACGGCTGCACGCAAATTGAGGGCGGATTCGCCAGCATCGGCCGCGACCTCAAACTGCGCCTGTGGCGCAATGGTGAAAGTGAAGTCTTCGAAACCCCGCACAACCATTCCATCAAGTGCATCGCGGTGTCCAAGGACCAAAACCTGATCGCTACCGGCAGCTATGGCGGCACTGTGGCCCTGTTCGATGTGCGCACCGGCCTTTGGGAGAAGTTCGAGAAGCCGACCGCCAGCGGCATCTCCTGCCTGACCCAGGCGGCCAACGGCAACGGTTTTCTGGCCAGCGCCTACGACGGTCGCATTTACCCGATCACGGCGCGTGCAGGCAGGCCACTGCTGTCATGACCTATTTCACCGAAGTCGACTTTCAGCACATGCAACACGCGCTGTCGTTGGCTGAGCGTGGCAGCCACTCCACCTGGCCCAACCCTCGGGTGGGCTGTGTGATCGCTCACGGCAATTGCGTCGTGGGCGAGGGTTGGCACCGGCGGGCGGGCGGGCCGCATGCCGAGGTGTTCGCCTTGCGTCAGGCAGGCGCCCTGGCCAAGGGCGCCACCGCCTACGTGACGCTGGAACCGTGCAGCCACATCGGCCGCACGGGGGCCTGTCATCAGGCCTTGATCGAAAGCGGTGTCAGCCGAGTGATCGTAGCCCTTGAGGACCCGTTCAAACAGGTCAATGGTCAAGGGATTGCCGCACTGAGGGCCGCGGGGATCGAGGTCAAGGTGGGGCTGATGCGCGAAGCGGCGAGTGAGTTGAATCGCGGTTTTCTGTCGAGCATTCAGCACCAGCGCCCGGCTCAGGTCGCGGGGGCTGCATGACCGACCACCTGCCGCACTTGCTCGCGCAGCCACCTATGCGCCGGGTCTTCGCCGAAACGGTTGTGCCAGAGCTGCACAAACGGGAACGGCGGAATCGGCAACGGCGGGCTGAGGCTGACCAGTTCTTCATCGAGCAACGCGTTATCCAGCGTGCGGGTGGCCACGGTGAGTATCAGGTCGGTGTTGCTGATCATGCTCGGGGCGGTCCGCCAGTGCGGGACACTGACTGCGATGCGGCGCTGCAAGCCTTCGTCACGCAGCAGGCGGTCGATTTCACCGTTCGAACAACCGTCCACCGACACCGAAATGTGCGGGCGCAACAAGTAATTGTCCAAATCCAGTTGGCCGTTGGCCGGCAAGGTGCTGCGATCCAGCAGACAGGAGAAGGTTTCTTCAAACAGCACCTCGCTGGAGATGTCCGCGCTGAGGTTGGGAAACACCCCCAACGCCAGGTCGATCTTGCCTTGGGCAATCTGTTCGAGCATGCCGTGGCGGCTGTCCTGGGTCACGACCAGCGTGGTGTTCGGCGCCTCGGCGCGCAGTTGCCGCAACAGCTTGGGCAACACGATCGCCGCGCCGTAATCAGACATCGCCAGGCGGAAGGTGCGGTGAGAATTGGCGGGCACAAAGTCAATCGACTTACCGAGCAGGATTTCAATCTGGCTGAGGATTTCCTTGAGCGGCGCCTGCAGGTTTTGCGCCAGGGCACTGAGCACCACTTCGCTGCCCTGACGGATCAGGATCGGGTCGTCGAGCAACACCCGCAGTTTGCTCAGAGAGTGACTGATGGCCGGCTGGCTCAAATGCAGCCGGGCCCCGGTGCGGGTGACGTGCTTTTCGGTCAGCAGCGCGTCGAGCACCACTAACAGGTTCAAATCAATATTGCGCAGTAAAACCATGACCATCCTGTCATTCACAAATCCGGGATTACCTTCCCGATACGGAGCGCCCCATGCTTCAACTCAAACGGATAATTGAAACCGCTCTTTACGTGAAAGATCTTACAGCAGCAAAAGATTTTTACTACAAAACCCTTCATTTGGAGGTCATGGTCGAAAGCGATGTGCTGATCGCGTTTAACGTCGGCGACCTCAACACGCTTCTGTTGTTTAAGCGCGGGGCGTCCCTTGAAACCAAATACCTGAGCGGCGGCGAAATCCCGCCGCACGATGCCCACGGCCGGATTCACGTGTGCTTCGCCATCGACGCCGACGACCTGCCCGCCTGGCAGCAAAAACTGGACGACAGCGGGGTGGCCATCGAAGGCCGCACGCAATGGCCCAAGGGCGGTTCGAGTGTGTATTTCCGCGACCCCGACCATAACCTCGTCGAACTGCTCACGCCGGGCTGTTGGCCGATTTACTGATTGCCTCTTTAAGGAACAAGATCATGCCTCACGTCGCTGCAAGCACTCGTCCGCTGATCCGGCGCACAGCCCTTTGGGCCCTGATTGCTCTCGTACTTGCCGGCGTGGCCTGGGGCGTCTGGCGCTGGCAACAGCCGGCCCCCGCCGGGTATGTGGCGGCCCCGCTCAAGGTGGCCGTGGCGCCGGTCAGTCGCCAGCCCTTCACCCGTTACCTGGAGGCCATCGGCGAGCTCGAAGCGGTGGAAGAAGTCAGCGTGCCGGCCGAAATCGGCGGGCGTATCGTCGAGCTACCCATCGAGTCCGGGCAACGGGTCGAGCGTGGTCAAGTGCTGGTGCGTCTTAACGATGCCCCCGAGCGCGGGCAACGGGTGCGCTTGCAAGGCCAGGTGGACAACGCCCGCGTACGCCTCGAACGCCTGCAAAAACTTATTACCTCCAACGCCGTGTCGCGCGAGGCCCTGGACGATGCCCAGGCCGAATACACCACTGCACGCGGGGCCTTGCAGGAACTCATGGCACAGATCGAGCAGCGCACCATTCGTGCACCATTTGCCGGCACGCTGGGTATTCGCAAAGTGCACATGGGCCAATACGTGAACCCTGGCGACACCCTGATCAACCTGATCGGCAATAAAGGCCTGTTCGTCAATTTCAGCGTGCCCGAACAAGCCCTGGCGCACTTTAAGACCGGCAGCCCCTTGCTGATTGAACTCGATGCCCTGCCCGGCCAACCGGTCACGGCGGTGGTCAGCAGCGTCGACCCGTTTCTGGACCGCACCCGCACGTTGAGCGTTCAAGCACGCCTGCAAGACCCGCCTGGCGCAGCACTGCCGCGCATGTTTGCCCGTGTGCGCCTGCCACAGGCCATGCCGGAAAACACCCTGAGCCTGCCAGAAACCGCCGTCACCTACAGCGCCTATGGCGAAGACGTGTACGTGGTGCAACCGGCCCGTGATGAAAAAAGCGCGCCCACGGTACGCCGTGTGTCGGTCAAGACCGGCGAGCGGCGCGATGGCCGAGTGGTGATCGACAAGGGCCTGTCGGCCGACGATCAGGTCGTGATCTCGGGCCAGATCAAGCTCAGTGATGGCGCGAGCATCGAACCGGTGACCAGCGCCGCGCTGGCCGTCGAAGCAGGAGCGCAAAAGTGAAATTCACTGACATTTTCGTCCACCGCCCGGTGCTCGCGCTGGTGGTCAGCCTGATGATCCTGCTGGCCGGGCTAAAAGCCTGGATGGGCCTGCCCGTGCGCCAGTACCCGCTGCTGGAAAGCTCGGTGATTACCGTCAGCACCGATTACCCCGGCGCGCCCGCCGAGTTGATGCAAGGCTTCATCACCCAGCCGATCAACCAGTCGCTGGCATCGGTGGAAGGCGTCGATTACGTCAGTTCATCGTCGGTGCAGGGCCACAGTGTGATTACCCTGCGCATGGCGCTTAACGAAGATTCGGCCAAGGCGCTGAGTGAAGTGATTGCCAAGGTCAATCAGGTCAAATACCGCCTGCCCGAGCAGGCCTATGACCCGGTCATCGAGCGTTCGGCGGGGGACTCCACGGCCGTCGCCTACGTCGGCTTTTCCAGCGACACCCTGTCCGCCGCCGCCCTGACCGACTACCTAAGCCGCGTGGTGCAACCGTTGTTTTCCACCCTTGAAGGGGTGGCCAAGGTCGACACGTTTGGTGGCCAGCGCCTGGCCATGCGCGTGTGGCTCGACCCGCAGCGCATGGCGGGCCACGGCATCAATGCCGATCAGGTGGAACAGGCGATTCGCGCCAACAACTTTCAGGCCGCCCCGGGGCAGATCAAGGGCCACTACGTGGTGTCCTCGATCCAGGTCAACAGCGACCTCAACACCCTCGATGAATTTCGCGACATGGTGATCAGCAACCGTGGCGACCACCTGTTGCGCCTGCGCGACATTGCCGAGATCGAACTGGGCTCGGCCGCCTATGAAACCAGCGCCCTGATGGACGCCAAACCTGCGGTTCACTTGGGCCTGTACGCCACGCCCAAGGGCAACCCGCTGCTGATCGTCGAGGGCATCAAGCGCCTGCTCCCCGACATCCAGAAGACCCTGCCGCCCGGTGTCGAGGTGGCGCTGGCGTTCGAGACCGCGCACTTTATCGAAGCCTCGATTCTGGAAGTGCTCGAAACCCTGCTCGAAGCGATCCTGATCGTGGTGGTCATTATCTTCCTGTGCCTGGGCTCGTGGCGCACCGTGCTGATCCCGATCCTCAGCATCCCGCTGTCGATGCTCGGGGCGCTGGCGCTGATGGCGATGTTCGGGTTCAGCATTAACCTGCTCACCTTGCTGGCCATGGTGCTGGCCATCGGCCTGGTAGTGGACGACGCCATCGTCGTGACCGAGAACATTCACCGTCACATCAAGGAAGGCCGCGCGCCGCTTGACGCCGCATTGGTCGGCGCACGGGAAATCGCCTCGCCGGTCATCGCCATGACCATCACCCTGGCCGCGGTGTACATGCCCATCGGCTTGATGAATGGCCTCACCGGCGCGCTGTTCAAGGAGTTTGCCCTGACACTCGCGGGCGCGGTGCTGGTGTCCGGCGTGATCGCCCTGACCCTGACGCCGGTGATGTGCGCCAAACTGCTGCCCCCCGGCCAGAGCGAAGGGCGCATGAGCCTGCTGGCCGAGGGCTTCTTTCACCGCCTGTCGCGCCTGTATCAGCGCGGGCTGGTGCATTCGCTGCGTGCACGCGGCGCGGTACTGGCGTTCGGCCTGCTGGTGCTGCTGAGCCTGCCGCTGCTATACGGCCACGCGGACAAGGAACTGGCGCCCAACGAAGATCAGGGCAACCTGCTGCTGGCGATCAAGTCCCCGCAACACGCCAACCTCGACTTCGTGGAGCGCTACGCTGCCCAACTGAGCGAACTGCTGGCCCGGATCCCGGAAACCACCAGCACCTGGATCATCAACGGCACCGACGGGGTTGCCGCCAGCTTCGCGGGGATCAACTTCAGCGAATGGGGTCAGCGCGACCGCAGCGCCGCACAGATCCAGAACGAGCTGCAACAACAGGTGGACGCCGTGGAAGGCAACTCGATCTTCGTCTTCCAGATGCCGCCCCTGCCCGCCTCGACCGGCGGCCTGCCAGTGCAACTGGTGATTCGCAGCACCGAGGATTACCGCGCGCTGTATCAAGCCATGCAAGACATCAAGGAACAGGCGCGGGCCAGCGGCCTGTTCGCGGTGGTCGACAGTGATCTGGACTTCAACAACCCGGTGACCGAAGTGCGCATCGACCGCAGCAAAGCCAACAGCCTCGGCATTCGCCTGCAAGACATCGCCAGCACGCTGGCGGTGTTGGTCGGTGAAAACTACACCAACCGCTTTGGTTTGCAGGGCCGCTCCTACGACGTGATCCCGCAGACGCAAGCCAAACAGCGCCTGACCCCGGACGCGCTCAACGGCTTTTACGTCAGCACTGACAGCGGTGTGCAAGTGCCACTGTCGACCGTGGTCAGCCTGCACAGTGACATCCAGCCCAACCGCCTCAAACAGTTCAACCAGCAAAACTCGGCCACCTTTCAGGGCATCCCGGCCCCGGGCGTGAGCCTAGGCGAAGCGGTGGCCTTTTTGGCCAATCAGAGCGCACAACTGCCTGCCAGCTTCAGCCACGACTGGCAATCGGACTCACGGCAGTTCATCCACGAAGGCAACGCGCTGATGATGACCTTCCTGTTCGCCATCATCGTCATTTACATGGTGCTGGCCGCACAGTATGAGAGCCTGCGCGACCCGCTGATCATCCTGATCACCGTGCCCCTGTCGATCTGCGGCGCCCTCATCCCGCTGGCGCTGGGTTGGGCCACGCTCAACATCTACACACAGATCGGCCTGGTGACGTTGATTGGCCTGATCAGCAAACACGGGATTCTGATGGTCGAGTTCGCCAACGAACTGCAACAGGCCAGTGGCTGCTCCCCGGCCCACGCCATCATCCGCTCGGCGCGCATCCGCCTGCGCCCGATCCTGATGACCACCGCCGCCATGGTCGTGGGCCTGGTACCGCTCCTGTTCGCCAGCGGCGCGGGCGCCAGCAGCCGCTTTGGCCTGGGGATCGTGATTGTGGTGGGGATGGTCGTGGGCACGCTGTTCACGCTGTTTGTGCTGCCGTCGATCTACACCCTGATCTCAACACGGCACACGGCGCCGATGACCCACGGGGTCTCCCTTGAAAAAGCCCCCTGCGGCGAGCCTGAAACCTTGTAAATCCCTGCGGAACAGGGCCAGCCAAGGCTGGCCCTCAACCGGCGCTACACAATCGAATCGATGTCCAAAAAGTAGGGTTTACCGTAGACGTGACCGCCGACCAGTTCGGCAATCGCCTGCTCAACGGGGTCGATTTCCACAGGGCTTGGCCAGCGGGATTTGCGGGCGGCGGTACGGGCCAGTTCGTCGCTGCTTGGGACAGGGATTTCGGCGGGTTCGCCTTTGAGGATGGCGATCAGGTCTTCGGTCGTGGCTGTGGCTTCGCTCAGCAGCGGCGCCAGCGGCAAGGCCTGGGCGGCTTTGACGGCGCTGGCCGTGTCTTTGCTGAAGGCGCGGATTGAGGTCAGCCCTTCAACCATGGGCAGGGCGCGGCGCGTGACGGTGTCAAACGCGCTGATGCTCGGGAAGCCCACTTTGCCGCGAAACACCGGGGTGCCAAGGGTCGGTATCACCAGCCCCACCAGAAAGCGCGGGTCATGGCGTTTGACGCTCAGGCCGACGCTGGCCACCGACAGCGCCACGCCCACCACGCGCTCAGTGGTCACCAACAACGTCAGTTCGTTGTTGGACTCATTGTCGAAAAAGATGTTGCGGTAACGGAAGTAATCACTGAACAACTCGCGTTCATTCAACTCCGCGTTCATGAACCAGGCGCGGGAGTCATGCACATGCTCATCGAACAGGCGGATGATCGGCAACACACTGTCGTTCAACGCCTTGCCATCATGGCCGAACAGTTGCCCATAACGGATCTCCCCATCCCTGCGCATGTCGGCATAGTGCTGCGCTTCATCCTGCTCATTGGTCATGTAGACCAACCCGCCGAGAAACGTGTTTAACAGCGTTCCCCAGCCGACAAACTCGCTGGTGTCCAGGTTCCATTCCGGCACGTAGTCACGTCGAAAATCGGCCATGGCGTTGCGCAATTGCCGGTATTCAAGGGACGGTTCGTACACCTTGCTGGTGTTGAACCTCTGCACGGGCGGGGTCTTGCTACGTTCCTCGTACTTCTTTTTGATGGCTTCGTGGGCTGTTTTTTCAGCCAACTGCACCTCGGTCAAAACGGGAGCAGGCGCGCCCGCCAGCGCGGCCGCGTCTGCCTTGAGTTGCATGCCGTGCAACGCTTTGAAGGCCTTGACCTCGTCAGAGCTCATGTCTTTGGTCGCGCCATCCCTCATGACATCGCTGTACGACTGCGTGTGAGGGGCACAGCCCTTGGCGTAACGGCTGATCCGCCACCCGGTAATCAACCCCGCCTCGCGCCTCATCACCTCCTCCAGCGGACCGTTGTCCATGGCATTGAGCCAGGTGTTGAAACGGGTGATGACGGTGGGGCCTACGGCGAATTCAAAAGAAGTTGATTCACTCATCGCTAGCCAAGGGCGTTCATTCATTAATGCTGCATTAAACGCTTCAGGGGGAGCCTGCAGAGGTGCGCCGACTTTATAAGCCTCGGCATACATGTGGTGCAAAGCGAGCTGCGACACCACCTCTTTTTCGCCCTGAGAGGCCTTGCCCTGATCGCCGGGCGGGTAACCGCCGCCCACATCCGAGTGCATGCCGGGGTAGATGTACTCCGCCGTACCGGCGCGGTAAGTGGACGGGCACATCGGGTCGTCCGGGTTGGCTTTACGCCGAATGGAATCCACCGGGAAGCAACTGCGCTGCTCGTGGGCCGCCACCATGTGCACGCAATGCTCAAGGAAGGCCTCGTCATCGCTCAGGCGCAGGCTGCCATCGGCCCAGCCCATGTGCCCGGCGGCAAAGGGCACCATATACGGTAACCCCACCGACGCCACGGTATCGAACAGGCCCATGAACACGATCTTGATCGGCAGGCCAGCGAACAGGTAACACGTGCTGCCCTCCACCTCGACCTTGGTCAAGGCCTCCAGCCAGTTGGCAAACGTCCGCGCCTGGGCTGCGCCACGGGAAAAGCCATACACGAACAGGCGCACGGCCTTGATTTCAGGAATGGTTTTAGACGCGTGTGCCGCATCAATCTGGCTTTTAAGTTCAGCCAGTGGGGCGGCCAGTACTTCCTGGCGGCGGGTATAGCTGTTTTTGAAAAGCGAAACGCCGAGTAAGTCTTCGGTGAGGCTGGTGCCCATTTTCTGCACCAAGGCATAGGCGTCATCTGTATCCAGATAGGTTTCGCCTGAAGCCCTTTTCAAGGCATCGATCACTCGGGTAATGCCCCAGTTGATCCGGTTCTCACCGCCCACCGCCTTTGTCAGGCCGTCACTGTTGGGTTCAAATTCACGTATTTCCTTAAATTCGGTGCCAACGCCTTGCATGTAATAGGCGTAAAAACCCTCACGTCTTACCACTTCATTTTCGTTACGCCCCAAACTCGCGTGGTAAAGACGCGCCACGTTAGTTGTGGTGGAAGGCTTGGCCTTAATGTCGGACGGTTCATGGTTGTTCGTACCGTCAAAACACAGGCTGATCGTCACAATTTTCATGCACGGGGCGCCCGCATATGCGTGTCCCGCAGCCCAAGCAGCGCTCATCGCGGCTTGCTCAAACCCATGAAAGGCCGCTTGTTGCTCTCGGTAATTGCGCAACACATCGCCCGGCGTTTTTGGCAGCAACCCGTCTTCCTTGAAATAAGGAGTGGGGCTCATAAATTCCGGAGCCGGCTTTTGGGAAGATGAATTCATGGTTGTGGACATGTCGCGGGCTCCTGCATTTTTTGAGGAAAGTGAAACGGATATTTGGGCGTTCCGGGCATCATGAGCCCCGCGGTAACTGCCACTTGGTTGCACGGCAAGAAGTGCACGTTCACAACCCCCAACCGTTCGTACCGCGCAACAGGAACAACGGCTCGATGACGGGTGTATTTGGCCTGATGCTCTCTGGCTGCTTTGCTCCAAGCATCCGAATAGCGGGGCTTTGGCCAGTTGATTGAGTCATACACATTGGGATCCTTCTCCCACTCCACCACCACCGTCAGCCCGGGATGCCATTTCACCGGCAGCGACGCGCAGCAATTCTGTTTGCCGCCGCCGCTATAAGGACTGATGTTCGGCCCGCCGCCTCCATTCACAGAAAACCAATTAATCGCCGCCGAGGTATGGCTATACCCCTCAATGGGTGTACCCAGACGCACGGGCTTTGGCGGGGTGCAGCCTTGCAGCGAAAGGCCGCTGATCAACATCAGCCACAAGACTCGAATCAGGACTCTGGACATGTGGCGGGCTCCTGCATTTTTTGAGGGAAGTTGAACGGGTAGCCGGGTTGCCCTGGCAGCATCGCCACTGCCGAAACCGCAACCTGATTGCAAGGAAGAAAGTGAACATCGATTGCACCCAGTCGCTCATAGGGCGCTACAGGCACAACGGCTCGATGACGGGTGTAACGCGTTTTGTGTTCTTTCATGCGTTCACTCCACGCATCAGAAAACACCCGTTCAGGCCAACGCCCATAAGCATATGGATCAGGATCCTTCTCCCACTCCACCACCACCGTCAGCCCGGGGTGCCATTTCACCGGCAGTGACGCGCAGCAATTTTGCCCACCCCCGTAGCCATACGGCGCCAGATTCGGCCCCCCGCCCCCGTTCACAGAAAAACGAATCGCCGCCGAGGTATGGCTGTACCCTTCGATGGGTGTACCCAGACGCACGAGCTTTGGCGGGGTGCAGCCTTGCAGCGAAAGGCCGCTGATCAACATCAGCCACAAGACTCGGATCAGGACTCTGGACATGTCGCGGGCTCCTGAATTTTTTGAGGGAAGTGAAACGGATAATCGGGACGCCCCGGATAAGTCGCACCAGCCGAAACGGCTACTTGGTTGCACGGTAAGAAGTGCACATTGACAAGCCCCAACTCCTCATACCGTGCAACAGGCACAACGGCTCGATGACGGGTGTAACGCGTCTTGTGTTCTTCCATGCGTTTACTCCACGCATCAGAAAACACCCGTTCAGGCCAACGCCCATAAGCATATGGATCAGGATCTTTCACCCACTCCACCACCACCGTCAGCCCGGGGTGCCATTTCACCGGCAGTGACGCGCAGCAATTCTGTTTGCCACCGCCGCTATAAGGACTGATGTTTGGCCCGCCCCCCCTGTTCACAGAAAACCGGTTTATCGCCGCCGAGGTATGGCTATACCCCTCGATGGGGGCACCCAGACGCACGGGCTTTGGCGGGGTGCAGCCTTGGAGTGCAAGGCCGCTGATGACGATGAGCCAAGCTGCGCGGGTCATAAGGCGGCCTTCTTGGGGGTGAGGCTTAAGGGCGGGAATTCGCTCAATGCGCTGGCGATGAAGGCTTCGTGTTGTGGTTTTTCCAACTGTTGGCGGCTGAGGTTCAGGTGGATGCCTGTCAGGCATCGAATCAGCGCTTCATGGCTGGTGAACCCATGTTGGGCAGGCGTGCAGTCATTTTTTTTGAGCCACTGGAGGGCTGCGCTGAGGGCGTGCAACGGCTGGACCTGCGCTGCGTTTAAGGTCAGGCCGGTCAATGCGCTGTGGTCCTGGGGGTTGATGTCCAGACCGCACAGCGAGGCCTTTTTGCCGTCGTGGTCGATCCAGTGCCAGCGGCACACCGGGCCATGGAAAGGCGCCAGTTGTTCAGGGTCGAGTTGCTCGCAGAAATGCCTGAACAGGCGCGTGTCGTAGTAGCGCAACACGCCGCTGCTGGTGCCTTTGTTCCAGGTTGCCTGGGTGGCGCCACGCAATTGCACGGCCAGTTTGTCGAAAGGCCAACGGCTGATCAGGGCCAGCACGCAAAACTGCGCGTGCACGGCGGTGAATAAGTGCGCTGTCGCTGCAATGTGCGCCTGATCCCCCAGGGCGATGCGCAGTAACACCGGCCCCTGATGAGCCAGCGCCTGTTCGGGGGTGTGCTCAAGCAGCCACTGACACTCAGGCGCCGGGCTCAGTGCCAGCAGCGGCGGTAACAGCGCCTCTGGCAGTACGGCGCCGTTAAGCAGCAGGTCCAGATGATCGATTCCGGCACTGCGGGCTTCGCCTATCAAGTGATGCAGCCATTCTTTTGCGTTCGTGGTCATGGCTTTTCCTTCCCTTCTCTTATTGTTTTGGTGACCTGAATATCAACGCGCCACTAACGCTTCGCCCTTGACCTGCGCGGCGAGTAAACAGTCCTTGCAGACGGGCTTGGGGGGCAGTGGCGTTTGAGGGGCTGGCGAGGCCTGCGCGGTCGGGTCCTGGCCGTGCTCAAGCAAGGACGGCGTGGCCATGAGCCCGAGCATCCCCGGCAGCAACGGGGCGGCAGCCGTGCCGCTGGCCGGAGCACCGCCGATTTGAATCGGGGAGCTGCTGAATATCCCCCCGCCGCCAATGACAATGTGTTCCCCGCCCGCTTTCAGGGTGAGGCTCGCACCCGCGTCGAGAATCAGGTTGGCGCCCGCCTTGATGTGCACTTCCTGCCCGGCTTCGGCCACCAGTGCTTGCCCCACGCGGGTGTGACTGCTGACGGCGACGTGCAGATAGTCATTGGCCTTGAGCTCGACCTTGCGGTCCGCAGCCACGGTGCGATGGTCCTCGGCCTCCAGCACCACGATGTTGTTGCCAGTGATGGTTTCATGCCGCTCGTTGCCCACCTCAAGGCGGCAGTCGTGTTCAACCTTGCGTTGCATGTCGCGCTGGGCGCGCAGGTAGATCAGCTCCTGCCCCGCGCGGTCTTCAAGGTGCAATTCGTTGAACCCGGTGCTGTGGGGGGTGCTGCGGCTGCGCAATACCGTGCGGGTCTTGTTGGCCGGCAGTGGATAAGGCACCGGGTGACGGCTGTTGGCCAGGCAGCCGCTGACCACAGGCTGGTCGGGGTCGCCTTCCAGAAAAGTCACCAGCACTTCCATGCCGACCCGCGGGATCGTCACGCTGCCGTGGCTGCTGCCTGCCCAGCTAGAGGCCACGCGCAGCCAACAGCTGGACGTGTCATCCCCCTGGCTTGCACGGTCCCAATGGAACTTGACCTTGATGCGCCCATAGGCGTCGCAATAGATCTCTTCCCCCGCAGGCCCGGTCACTAACGCGGTCTGACTGCCCAGCACCCGGGGTTTGGGGTAAGCCTGTTTGGGGCGGTAAAACACATCCCACGGCGTGGCCAGGAAGGTGTTGCGGTAGCCCTGCTCGAACGCGTCCGTATCCGGTTCGAGGTCGCAGGAGGTGCTCTCTTCCAGCACTTGCGGCTGATAACCCTGGTGGTGGATTTCAGTGAGCAGCCACAGGTCGTTCCATTCTTTGCGCGGGTGCCCGGTGAGGGAGAGAAAATGCCCCGTGACCAGCGTCGGCTGATCGCTGTTGCCCTCGGCCTGAAGGTAGTCGGCGCGGTGCCGCTCAAGGGCGCGTCGGGTCAGGGGCTTACCGCGATCTTGCGTCACGAACAGACCGGGATAGTCGTAGTCCTCCAGATCGGGCTGTGGGGTCTGCACCTCGGGACGGTGGTCGGCTTCGATCACAAAACCGGATTTTTCGAAATCGTAATCGCGGCGCGTGACACGGCTGGGGCGGGCTTCAAACCGCACCTTGAACTGCCGGATAACAGGCTCATCTGCCACCATGCCACTGTCTTGTACGTAGGCCGTGGGGCGGCGCAGTCGCGGGAAGACGGTCTGATCATCGCCAAACACCAGCACATGGGACTGTTCGCCATGCTGGAAGTGGTAGTGAATGCCTTCTTCGTGGCAGAGCCGCTGAATGAAGTGCAAGTCTGATTCGTCGTACTGGACGCAGTACGCTCGCGGCGGGTAGCTGGCATTCAATTGGAACTGATAGGTATCGCCTTGAATGCCGTGTTCTTCAAGCACGCAGGCAATGATCTGCGCCACCGTGCGCTGTTGAAAGATCCGCTGGTTGGTGCGATGGCGCAGGTACGCCAGGTGGGGCACCAGCGTCAGGCTGTAGCGGGTAAAACGCTTGCCCGACTCGCCTTGTTCAATGCGATAAATCTGCCCGTGAATCCCGTTGCCATGGCGGTTGAACGCCAGAAATGCCTGCTGGTGCAGCACGCGCTCAAGGTCAAGATTGGAGCGTTCGCTGACAAGCTCCACGGTGATTGCAAAGGGGGTACTGATCGTCTCCTGCCCATGAAACTTGAGCACGCGCAGGTCATGCTTAAGCCCCTGGATGGTGAGCGTAAATTGCGTTTCGTTGGCTGGACTGAACATCCATGACTCCTCGGGTGAACACCTCAACGTTAGGAACGGCAACCTGCGTGATGAACGAGGGTTGCCTTCAGGCAGCAGGTCGGTCACAACCAACCACAGGTGAACACCCGGCCTCGGCACCGAAAAGCAGCCGACGCGCATTGGCAGACGCCTTGAAACATGCCCCGGTTTGCACGCGCGTCCCGACAGGGTGTCCCCACCCAAATGCAGTGTTCGCAGCGGCAATAATTAGCCCCTGCCGGGGGCCCGCGAGGGGCATGAAATTCGGCTCCGCCATGGAGGTTCTCCTTGCTGAAAACAGGCACTTGAGAGGCCACACAATCGCTCAAGCGCTGAATCGATTAATCAAGGTTCGTGCCAGCTTTTAGGAATTCCTTTTAAAGCAAACACATAGCGAAATCGGGTTTTTGAGAGGGTGTTTTTTGGGCCAAAAACAGGGGAAAAGTGCGCAAGAAGTTGCGCAGTACTGTGCAACTTCTTGCGCACTCCTCTACAGACCAATAGGCATATGGCCTGTAGCAATGTATTCACAGGTTTATCCACAAATGAGTGCGCAACTTCTTGCGCAGTTGGCCCTTTTCAGCCACGGCGTTTCAGGGCACGTTTTGCCAAAAAAAAGGGCGGCTCATGGCCGCCCGGATCTGGAGTGAAATGACAGG
Source organism: Pseudomonas lundensis (assembly GCF_001042985.1). GTDB lineage: Bacteria > Pseudomonadota > Gammaproteobacteria > Pseudomonadales > Pseudomonadaceae > Aquipseudomonas > Aquipseudomonas lundensis. The sequence continues at coordinate 196,179 of NZ_JYKY01000005.1, read as the reverse complement.
TTTACAGGTGCGATTCGGCGTACTCGGCAAGTATCGAACGAGGCACCCCTTGCAGGGCAATATGGACACCGTTCGGGAAGTCTTTGAAACGCTCCGTCAGGTAAGTCAGGCCCGAACTGGTGGCCGACAGGTAAGGCGTATCAATCTGCGCCAGGTTGCCCAGGCACACCACTTTGGACCCCGCGCCCGCACGGGTGATGATGGTTTTCATCTGATGCGGGGTCAGGTTTTGACATTCGTCGATCAAGATCAGGCTTTGCTGGAAGCTGCGGCCCCGGATGTAGTTCAGGGATTTAAACTGCAACGGCACCTTGCTCAGGATGTAGTCCACGCTGCCGTGGGTGCTTTCATCGTCCATGTGCAGCGCTTCCAGGTTGTCGGTGATCGCCCCCAGCCACGGCTCCATTTTCTCGGCCTCGGTGCCGGGCAAGAAGCCGATCTCCTGGTCCAGCCCTTGCACGCTGCGGGTACAAATGATCCGCCGGTAACGCTTGCTGACCATGGTTTGCTCAATGGCTGCGGCCAGCGCGAGGATGGTTTTGCCCGAACCCGCGGCGCCCGAGAGGTTGACCAGATGGATGTCCGGATCAAGCAGGGCATACAGCGCCAGCCCCTGGTAAATGTCACGCGGCTTGAGACCCCAGGCTTCCTGATGAAGCAAGGGCTCCTGGTGCATGTCGAGAATCAGCAGGTGGTCCTTGCGCACCTCCTTGATCCAGCCCACGAAGCCCTGTTCGTCGATGATGAATTCGTTGATGTGAACCGAGGGCAGGTTTTCGATCAGTTGCACCTGGTGCCACGTGCTGCCGTGCCCCTGACGGGTTTCTACCTTGCTGACGCGGTCCCAGAACGAACCGGTCATGGTGTGATAGCCGCGTGACAGCATCGACACGTCGTCCACCAACTGATCGGTGCTGTAATCCTCGGACTCAATCCCGCAGGCCCGGGCCTTGAGGCGCATGTTGATGTCTTTGGTTACCAGCACCACCTGAATCTCGGGCGAGCGGGCGTGCAAATCAATCAACTGGTTGATGATGATGTTGTCGTTAAGGGTTTCAGGCAGCAGCGCATTGGGTTCTCTGCGCTTGTTCATCAGGATCGACAGAAAGCCTTTGGGGCCGCTTTTGCCGCGCTCGATGGGCACGCCCTTTTCAACGTCTTCGGGCGAAGCCACACCCAGCACCTGATCAATCAAACGGATGGCCTGACGGCATTCTGCTGCCACCAGTAATTTGCCGGTTTTGAGTTTGTCGAGCTCTTCGAGCACCGTCATCGGGATCGCGACGTGGTGTTCCTCGAAGTTGAGCAGGGCGTTGGGATCGTGAATCAGAACATTGGTATCGAGTACATAAAGGATTGGCTGGTTGGAGGAAGGCGTGCGTCCGTGATCATCCATACTCGGTCACCTTTGTGGGAGCCATTCGACGCAATACCTCAACAGTGCTGCGCCTCGATATGACGGCCTGATCACCTGCCCCGTGGTGTCCTGAAAGACGCCACCTGTGTGGCAGGTTTCGGCGGTCTGTCTTCGTAATACTCCAAAAAGTGTGACAAGAAAAAGTCTTTTTCGCGGCCGGGCACTATTTTTTTCAGAAAGACGAATAGCCCTTGGCGCAATGCCAAACCGCTACTAGGCTTAGTAATTACCTGAAACAGCACGGGCTCATTTCAGGACCCACATTCGCCTGTTTCGGGCACCACAACGCCTGATTCGAATCCTCCCCCCAAACGGCCGGACCGCTCTTACACACAGCAGCGAGGACGCCTACCCGCCCTTCTTTTTGGCAGCACTAAGCTTCGTTGCGCACGGGCTGATTCAGACCGGCGCCCACTTACTGCTAAAGCCAAAGGACGTTGTATGACCCCTATTTCCAAAACCCTGGAACAGATGCTGCTGGAGATTTACAAGGACGGCAGTGCGTCTATCACCGAATTCCAACAACTTCGTGACAATGCCGATGAGCGTATGGATGCGGTCATTCGCGAATTTGGCCTGCACAACAACATCACGGCCTTTCAAAAAGCGATGGATGTGGCCATGCAATTGCTGCAGTTGTCGGTCATCGACGCCAAAAAAGCCAAATTGACGGACACCGGCGAGGCCATTGTCAAAGACGCCCTCATCGCTCAAGTCGAATACCTGCGCGTTGGCAGCGACGTGGCATTGCACCTTTTGTAAGCTCACCGCCCGCCTTGACCGGCGGGCTTTTCCTGCGGCTGTTATTTGCCGAAGGCCGCACACTCCTCCCAACCAATGCCGCTCTGGGCCGTGGCTTTCATCAGCCAGGGCAACGCGGTACGCACTTTGTTTTGAGTGTCATGGAAGGCAACCACCCCATGACGCCAGAGCAACATCAGGCTCAGTACCCGCTGCGCCGATTGCTCGGCACTCAAACTGGACGCCATGTCCTGCGAATCGATATCCCACAGCGCCACACGCAGCCCCTGGGATTGAAAAAAAAGCCCGCTGTCTTCACGACGGTGCCCATACGGCGGGCGGAATAAAGGCACGTAACTGTCGGGAATGGCCCGCTTGACCAACGCTGTGCTGCGCAGGATTGAATCTTGCCAATAGTTCCAATGGCTGTGCGAACGGTACTCCCACCCCTGAACGCCAACGCACTGCCCTTTATAGAGCGCCTGCAACTGCTGCTCGGACTGCTTGTTCAACCGTGTCTGCACGCTGTTGCCCAAGACAAAAAACGTCGCGCTCAGGGATTGTTTGCGCAGGTAGTCGGTGAGCCAGTCCGTGGTGCCGGGCAGTTGGGTGGGGCCGCTGTCGAAGGACAGCATGAACAGCCGGTCATTCATCGCCTCGCCATTGAACTCATGCTCACCGTAGAGAGCGATCTCACTGCCGGTCTGCGGGAACAGCGCGGCGAGCCGTAACAGCTCGTCCAGGTAGTGACGATGAAACGTGGCGCTCGGCTCGGCCCAGTTCACGTAGAACGAGTCTTCGGCGATCTCGAACTTGCCCGCTTGCTCGCGCAGGCTGTCCATCCCGTCGACGTAATAACAGAACGATGCGTCCTGATCGCAGCTCTGCTGGGCAAGGTTGTAGTTGGCCAACAGCCGTAGCCACAGGCGCTGACGGACCGTATCAATCGCATCCATGTTGATGATCTTCAACCCCAGACGCTGACTGAGCGCAGCTTCGTCCAGCGCTTCACTGGTTAACAGGGCATGGGCGAAGGTGAGGATTTCTGCCCGCGAGGCCACATCGAACAGAGCCGGGCTGATTAACGGCTCTGGCCACGTGCTGCGATCCAGCGTTGCGGGCTCATTGGGCGCCGCCACCGTGCTCAGGCACACCAGCCAGGCCGACAAGAAAAGAGCAATACGCACGAATCAATCTCCCTGTAAAAACTGTGCGCACTATAACCTGCTGCCCAACAAATGCCTTTTGATACTCCGTCGCTGTCCTCGCATGCAGACCCTGCCAGATTCCACCCCGCCCCTTTCATCAGCAGCCTGTGCGTTCTATCGGCGTCATAGGTGGAGTCAAACCGCCCAACCCCCTAGAATCCCCCGACGCTTAAAGGAGACGACCCCATGCTGATGGTGATTTCACCCGCTAAAACCCTCGACTATGAGACGCCGCCGGCCACCCAGCGCTTTACCCAGCCGCACTACCTGGATCATTCACAGGCGTTGATCGGCCAACTGCGCGAACTGAGCCCGCAGCAGATTGGCGAGCTGATGCACCTGTCCGACAAGCTGTCCGGCCTGAATGCCGCGCGCTTCGGCAGTTGGACACCTGCTTTCACCCCTGAAAACGCCAAACAAGCGTTGCTGGCATTCAAGGGCGATGTGTACACCGGCCTCAATGCCGTGGATTTCAGCGAGGCGGATTTTGATTACGCGCAAACCCATCTGCGCATGCTTTCAGGGCTATACGGGCTGCTGCGCCCGCTGGACCTGATGATGCCGTATCGCCTGGAGATGGGCACCAAACTGGCCAACCCGCGGGGCAAAGACCTGTACGCCTTCTGGGGCACGCGCATCAGCGAGTGGCTCAACGAAGCACTGGCCGCCCAGGGCGATGATGTGCTGCTCAACCTGGCGTCCAACGAGTACTTTTCGGCGGTCAAGAAATCAGCCCTGAACGCGCGCATCATCAACACCGAATTCAAGGACCTGAAAAACGGGCAGCACAAAATCATCAGCTTTTATGCCAAAAAAGCCCGCGGCATGATGAGCCGTTTCGTGATCAAGGAACGCATCAACACCCCTGAACAGCTCAAGCAGTTCGATGCTCAGGGTTACTACTACAGCGCCGAGCAATCCAAACCGGATTCGCTGGTCTTTTTGCGCGACCACGCCCCCGAATAACCCCCGCCTTTTTGACGCTCCCCGGCCTGAACGGGGAGCTCACCTGCGTGTGACCCCTTTCACACCTCACCCCTAAAAGCCAAATATTTGACGCCAAAAATATGTCTTGAAATATCCATGAACTTAAATTCACTCGACAGATGTGACTTTTTTTCATAGTGGCACCTAATTTATTTATCCATAGTGGCACTTAACTATCCCCTCTGATCAACACCCTATAACTAAAGGGTAAAACCTGAAGTGCTATCAATATGGAACCAGTGCCATCATTTTTCATTTTGTTAAATTTCGTCGAAAACGGGATGAACGGCCCGGAACTATGTCCGATACCTCCGCTCATACAACCCGTAACGATTCTTACAGAGCTTGTGAGATATCACTTACACAGATAAGACCAACTCCCTGGTGTTATCGGTTGTTAAAAAGCCAAAACAAAGGTGACTGAAACATAGCTATAACCCTTTGTTTTCAAAGGCTAAAAATAAGAGAGAGCGCGGCGCCAGGCGCCCACCCAAGGCCGTCCCCATCATCTGACATGCCTTACTGATAGTGATGAGTTGCACATTAAAGGTGCAACTTCCAACAACTTAAAACTTAACGATGCCTGCACCCGGCGTTACGGCTTTTATGTGCCGTAGTTCCAAGTGCGCCCACACTTTAAGTCCGGCCATTAATTGGCCTATACAAGACAGAGGTAATTGCGATGCGCATCAGCATATTTGGTTTGGGTTACGTTGGCGCCGTGTGCGCCGGTTGTTTGTCCGCCCGTGGTCACGAAGTGATCGGCGTAGATATCTCTCAGGACAAAATCGACCTGATCAACCTCGGCAAATCGCCCATCGTTGAACCGGGCCTTGGCGAGTTGCTCGCCCAGGGCATCCAGAATGGCCGTCTGCGCGGCACCACCAACTTTGCTTCGGCTATCCGCGAAAGCGACCTGTCGATGATCTGTGTCGGCACCCCGAGCAAGAAAAACGGCGACCTGGAGCTCAATTACATCGAAGCCGTGTGCCGCGAAATCGGTGCCGTGCTGCGCGACAAGACATCGCGCCACACCATCGTGGTACGCAGCACCGTGCTGCCGGGCACCGTGAAAAATGTGGTCATCCCGATCCTCGAAGAGTGCTCGGGTAAAAAGGCCGGCGTCGACTTCGGCGTCGCGGTCAACCCGGAATTCCTGCGCGAAAGCACCGCGATTGCCGACTACGACCAGCCGCCAATGACTGTTATCGGCGAGTTCGATAAAGCCTCCGGTGACGTGCTGCAATCGCTGTACGAAGAACTCGACGCCCCGATCATCCGCAAGGACATCGAAGTCGCCGAGATGATCAAGTACACCTGCAACGTGTGGCACGCCACCAAAGTCACCTTCGCCAACGAAATCGGCAACATCGCCAAAGCTGTCGGCGTCGATGGCCGAGAAGTGATGGACGTGGTGTGTCAGGACAAAACCCTGAACCTGTCGCAGTACTACATGCGTCCGGGTTTTGCGTTCGGCGGCTCGTGCCTGCCAAAAGACGTGCGCGCCCTGACCTACCGTGCCAGCTCGCTGGACGTGGAAGCGCCGCTGCTCAACTCGCTGATGCGCAGCAACGTGTCGCAAGTGCAAAACGCATTCGACATCGTCGCCAGCCACGACAAGCGCAAAGTTGCCCTGCTGGGCCTGAGCTTCAAGGCCGGTACTGACGACCTGCGCGAAAGCCCACTGGTAGAACTGGCCGAAATGCTGATCGGCAAGGGCTTTGACCTGAGCATCTACGACACCAACGTCGAATACGCCCGCGTCCACGGTTCGAACAAAGACTACATCGAATCCAAAATCCCCCACGTGTCGTCCCTGCTCAACTCGGACTTCGACTCCGTAATCAACAACAGCGACGTGATCATCCTGGGCAACCGCGATGAGAAGTTCCGTGCGCTGGCCGAAACCGCGCCACAGGGCAAACAGGTCATCGACCTGGTGGGCTTCATGTCCAAAGCCACCTGCACCGTCGGCCGTACCGAAGGCATTTGCTGGTAACAACAGCGCTGTAGCCGCTGACGAGTGAAACGGGCTGCGATCTTTGACACTTCGAACGATCGCAGCCTGCGCCAGCGACTACACGCTCTGCGCATCACAGCCTCCATGCTCAAACGGAACCTCATTATGCTCAGGCTAAAACACGGCCTTCTCCAAGCCGCCGGTTGGCTGTTTTACCTCACGCTGTTGATGGGCCTCGCGCTGGCGTTGCCGACATCGACCTTCGACTCCGAGTCGAAAAACTTTATTTTCCTGATTGGCGCCGTGGGTATCTGGCGCTATTCAATGGGTGCCACGCACTTCCTGCGCGGCATGCTGTTTTTATATGTGGTGTATCCGCACCTGCGACGCAAAGTGCGCAAGCTGGGCAAAGCGGCAGACCCGTCCCATGTGTTTTTGATGGTAACCAGCTTTCGTATCGACGCGCTGACCACCGCGCAGGTCTACAGCTCGGTCATTCGCGAAGCCATCGAATGCGGCCTGCCGACCACAGTGGTGTGCTCGCTGGTGGAAATGTCCGACGAGCTGCTGGTCAAGAGCATGTGGGAGCGCCTTAACCCGCCAGAGCGCGTCAAACTCGACTTCGTACGCATTGCCGGTACCGGCAAGCGCGACGGCCTGGCCTTTGGTTTTCGCGCCATCTCGCGGCACATGCCGGACAGCCGTGCCGTGGTGGCCGTGATCGACGGCGACACCGTGCTCGCCCCCGGCGTCGTGCGCAAAACCGTGCCGTGGTTCCAGTTGTTCGGCAATGTCGGCGGCCTGACCACCAACGAGTTCTGCGAAGTGCGCGGCGGTTACATCATGAGTGAATGGCACAAGCTGCGCTTCGCCCAGCGCCACATCAACATGTGCTCGATGGCCCTGTCCAAACGCGTGCTGACCATGACCGGGCGGATGTCGGTCTTTCGCGCCAACGTGGTCACTGACCCGGACTTTATTGCCGACGTAGAAAGCGACTCGTTGCAGCACTGGCGTCTGGGCCGTTTCAAGTTTTTGACCGGCGACGACAAGTCCAGCTGGTTCAGCCTGATGCGCCTGGGCTACGACACGTTCTACGTGCCGGACGCGGCCATTCACACCGTTGAACACCCGCCGGAAAAGAGCTTCATCAAGGCCAGCCGCAAACTGATGTTCCGCTGGTACGGCAACAACCTGCGGCAGAACGCCCGGGCACTGGGGCTGGGCGTCAAGCGCCTCGGCCTGTTCACCAGTGTGGTGCTGTTCGACCAGCGCATTTCGATGTGGACCTCGTTGCTCGGCCTGACCGTCGCGCTGATTGCCAGCGCCAAATACGGCATCACGTTCCTCATCGCCTACCTGCTGTGGATCGGCATCACGCGCCTGATTTTGACCCTGTTGCTGGCCTGCTCCGGGCACAGCATCGGCCCGGCTTACCCGCTGATTCTTTATTACAACCAGATTGTGGGTGCGCTGGTGAAGATCTACGTGTTCTTCCGCCTCGACCAACAATCCTGGACCCGTCAGGACACCAAATTGACCCGTGATCTGGCCAGCTTTCAACGTTGGTTCAACACCTGGTCGTCTCGGACCATGACCTTCTCGGCCGCCAGCATCTTTGTTGCCGTGCTGCTGACGATGGTCTGACCCGACCCGATCGAATTAACCAGGAACAAGACCTTATGAACACTCAAGTAAACACCAACGTTGTCCACGAATCCGAAGCCCAGCGTCAGCACGCACGGGTCAAAATCCCGGCCAAGCTGCGCTTTTTCGGCAAAGACCGCACACCGATGGAAGTCAGCATCATTGACCTGTCGGCCGGAGGCCTGAGCTTTTACGCCGCCAACCAATCCTTGGCCGTTGGCGAAGTGCACAAAGGCCGCTTGCAGTTTGTGATCGACAACCTGGGGTTGGCGATGGACGTGGAGCTGCTGGTACGCAACGTTGACCGCCAGAGCGGACGCGTCGGTTGCCAGTTCCAGAACCTCGATCAACAGGACATTTCCACCTTGCGTCACCTCATCACCTCGCACCTGAGCGGCGATATCGTGACCATGGGCGAAGTACTCGCCACCTTGCAGCGCGACAACTTCACCAAGGCGCGCAAGGTCAAGGATGGCGGCAGCGGCATGACCCCGTTCGGTCGCATGAAAGCCGTGGTGCTGAGTGCCGGCGTATTTGTCGTCGGGCTGGTGGCATTCGGTTTTATCGTCAAATCGGTGTACGGCGTGTACTTCGTCACCCACGCCCAGTCGGCGCTGGTCAGCGTCCCCGGCCTGAACATCACCATGCCCCGCGACGGCACCGTACAAAGCCTGGTCAAAGACGACAACCTGGCGGCCAATGGCGCGCCAATTGCGACCTTCAGCACCAGCATGCTCGACGTGCTCAAAGGCCATCTGGACGAAAACCAGTTGCAGCCGGCCAATATCGAAACCCTGTTTGGCAAGCAAATGACCGGCACCCTGACCTCGCCGTGTGATTGCGTGGTGGCCGAGCAAGTGGTTGCCAATGGCCAATACGCCAGCAAAGGCGACGTGATTTTCAAACTGGTGCCGCGCACCAGCGAAGCCAACATTGCCGCTCGCTTCAGCTATCGCCAGTTTGGCGACGTGTTGCCGGGTGCCCGCGTGAACTTCCAGGTGGCGGGTGAAGACTACCAGCGCACCGGCAAAATCATCAGCAGCACCAGCTTGAACAGCGATGACCTGTCATCCGACATCCGCGTACAGATCAAGCCCGATGCCCCGCTGGACAGCGCCCTGGCCGGTCGCCCGGTTGAAGTGCGCAGTGACCGCGGTCCGTCGATGGACTGGCTTATCAGCAAAGCCTCGGCAGCAGGTCTGTAATCATGAAGAACGCCTTCCCTACGCTTTGCCTGCTGACCCTGGCCCTCGCCGGCTGCTCCGGCCTGCCCGATCAGCGTCTGGCCAATGAAGCCCTGAAAAATGGCGACACGGCCACTGCCCAGCGCAACTATCAGGCGCTGGCGGACTTGGGTTACACCGAGGCGCAGGTCGGTCTGGCCGATATCTGGATGGAAAGCCGCGACGCCGAGCAGCTGAAAAAAGCCGAAGCCACTTACCGCGAGGCGGCCAAAACGTCGCCCCGCGCTCAGGCTCGTCTGGGTCGTTTGCTGGCGGCCAAACCCGGCGCCAGCGAGGCCGAGTTGCACGAGGCGCAAGCGTTGCTGCAACAAGCGTTTGCCAGTGGCGACGCCAGCAGCCTAACGCCGTTGGCAATGCTGTATTTGCAGCACCCGCAGAGTTTCCCCCGGATCGACGCCCAGCAGCAGATCAGCCAGTGGCGCGCCGAAGGCTACCCGCAGGCCGGTCTGGCCCAAGTGGCGCTGTACCGCATCGAAGGCACTTACGACCAGCACCTGGATGAAGTCGAGTCCATCTGCCGCCAAGCCTTGTCCGCCAACGACGGTTGTTACGTCGAGCTGGCCACGGTCTACCAGAAACAAGGCAACACCGAGCAACAGGCCGCGCTGATTTCGCAACTGCAAAGCGCTTACAACCGGGGCACCGCCTCGGCGCAAAAAGTCGATGGCGTGGCCCGTGTGCTGGCCGATGCGAACCTGGGCACACCCGACCCGCAGACGGCCCGTTCACTGTTGGAAAACATTGCCCCGGCCTACCCCGCTGCATGGGTCAGCCTTGCGCAATTGCTGTACGACTTCCCCGATCAGGGCGACGTCGCTCAGTTGCAGGAATACCTGGACAACGGCCGCGCGGCCGATCAGCCCCGCGCTGAACTGTTGCTGGGCAAGCTGTATTACGACGGCAAATGGCTAACCCCGGATGCGCAGCAAGCTGAAGCGCATTTCCAGCGCGCCGTGGACAAAGAAGTCGCCGCCGATTACTACCTCGGCCAGCTTTACCGTCGCGGCTATCTGGGGCAGGTGTACCCGCAAAAAGCCCTCGACCATTTGCTCAAAGCGGCACGTAACGGCCAGAACAGCGCGGACTTCGCCATCGCCCAGCTGTTCTCCCAGGGCAAGGGCACGCAGCCCAACGCCATGAACGCCTATGTGTTCAGCCAGTTGGCCAAGCTGCAAAACACCCCGCAAGCCAATGAACTGGCGGCCCAACTCGACGAGCAACTGCCCGCCGATCAACGCGCCGCGGCTCAGCGCCTGCTGCAAAAAGAACACGCCTTGCGCGCCACCCTGAGCCAGAACGCTCTGGCGGTGCAGACGCTGGCCGAAGAAAACGGCGAGGAAGCCCTATGACCCTGAATCCTTTTGTAAAAGCCGGGATCGGCCTGACCTTCGCCCTGCTGTGGTCATGCCCGACCCTGGCGGCGCTGACCGATGAAAAAAACTTCGGCCTGGAAACCAAGATCACCGCGCAATCGGAAGACGACCGCGACCTCGGCACCCGCAGTGGCGGCGACGTCAACGGCATCGGCCTTGACCTGCGCCCCTGGGTGTACGGTGAACGCGGCAACTGGAGTGCGTACGCCATGGGCCAGGCGGTGACGTCCAGCGACATCATCGAAACCGACACCCTGCAACAATCGGACACCGAACAAAACAGCAGCAGCGATGCGCGCAAACAGGACAAAAGCTACCTGGCCCTGCGCGAATTCTGGGTCGGCTACAAAGGCTTCACCGCCTACCCCGGCGAACAGCTCAAGTTGGGTCGCCAGCGTCTGCGCAATGACGACGGCACATGGCGCGACACCAATATCGAAGCGCTGGCCTGGACGTTTGACACCACCTTGCTCAAGGCCAACCTCGGCGCTGCCGAACGCTTCAGCGAATACCGCACCGACCTGACCGAACTGGCCCCGCAAGACAAAGACCGCCTGCACCTGTTCGGTGATATTTCGGCGCAGTGGACGCCCGGCCAATGGGTCGGCCTGCGCGCCCATCACACCCATGACGATGGTTCGCTCAAGCATCAGGGTGAAGAAGTCGACGCACTGGACAAAACCCAGAACGGCGACCTGACCTGGCTCGGCCTCGAAGCCAACAGCGACGCCTACAACTACCGCAACACCCACACGGTGAATTATTGGGTCAGCGTCACCGGCATGAGCGGCAAGCGCGACAAGCTCGCCACCTCCACCGTGGACGGCCGCAACCTTGCTGGCGCCAAAGCCAGTGACGACGTGGATGGCTGGGCCACCGACCTGGGGGTTCGCCTGCGTCTGGACCCGAACTGGCAAGTGGGTGCCGCCTACTCGCGCGCCAGCGCCAACTACCAGCAGACCGGTCTGGAGAGCAACCGCTCCAACTTCACCGGTACACGCTCGCGGGTTCACCGCTTTGGTGAAGCGTTCCGGGGCGAAATGCAGAACATCCAGAGCGCCAGCCTGTTCGGTTCGTGGCAATTGCGCGACGAATACGACGCCTCGCTGGTCTACCACAAATTCTGGCGGGTCGACGGCAACAAGCCGATCGGTGCCAGCGGTATCAATGCCGTGCAGAACAACGAAGACCCGACAGACGCCCTGCTGGCCAGCACCGCGCTGCCGATGATGGACGGCAAAAAAGACCTCGGTCAGGAAATGGACCTGGTGGTGACCAAGTACTTCAAGCAAGGCCTGTTACCTGCCGCGTTGAGCCAGTCCATCGATGAACCTTCGGCGCTGGTGCGCTTTCGCGGCGGCGTGTTCAAGCCGGGCGATGCGTACGGCAAAGGGGTGGATTCGTACATGCACCGCGCGTTCGTTGACGTGATCTGGCGCTTTTGATGACAACGCCAACGGGAGTGCGTGACATGAATCATCCTGCTTATATCGGCGCGATCAGCCTGCTGGCCGGCGCTCTGCTGCTGGCCAGTACCACTACGTTTGCCACTGTCGAGCCGGTCAAACCGACCGTGGCCAAAGAGCTGCAACACGCCAAAACCTACACCGTCAGCACCGCGCCCGTCGCACCGCTGAATATCCCGAAACCGGCATTGCCCGACCTCTCGGGTTACACCGCCGAAGCGGCTGCGGCCAAAATCGTGCGCAGCACCGCCGGTAAAGTCAGCGTGCGCCGCATGATGCAAGAAGACGCGCTGAAAGACTTCATCGGCGGCGACAACAAAATGGCCGAGTGGGTGGTGCGCCAGGGCGGCATTCCGCAGGCGATTTTCATTGATGACGGCTACGTGAACCTCAAGGATCTGGCCAAACGCGTGCCCAAGCAGTACTTCAGCGAGACCGCACCGGGTGTGTACCTGGCGCGCTTGCCGATTGTGGTCGGGCACAAGGGCATTCTGGAAATCGACAACAGCACCCAAGAGCTGCGCCTGTCCCAGGAAGCGGGTTCATTTCTGGTCAACGACGGCCAGTTGTTCGTGCGCGACACCCAGGTCACCGGCTGGCGCGAAAAAGCCAATGGTCCCGCGACCTTTCGCGATGCCAAGGAATTTCGCCCGTTCCTGCTGTCCTGGGGCGGCACCGAGACTTACATCATCAACACCAAAATGGCGAGTTTCGGCTACGCCAACAGTAAGTCGTACGGGGTGAGTATTTCCCAGTACACGCCCAACATGGCCAAGGTCATCAAGCGCGACGAGCCCACCGGCTGGATTATCGGCTCCGAGTTCTCGGACATGTGGTACGGCTTCTATTGCTACGAAACCCGCGACTTCGTGGTCAAGGGCAACACCTACCGCGACAACGTCGTCTACGGCATCGACCCCCATGACCGCTCCCACGGGCTGATCATTGCCGAGAACGATGTGTTCGGCACCCAGCGCAAGCACGGGATCATCATTTCCCGCGAGGTGAACGACAGCTTCATCTTCAACAACCGCAGCCACGACAACAAACTGTCAGGGCTGGTGATCGACCGTAACAGCGTGAACAACCTGATCGCTGACAACGAGATTTTCCAGAACCACACCGACGGCATCACCCTCTACGAGAGCGGCGATAACCTGCTGTGGGGCAACAAAGTCATCAACAACCGCCGCCACGGCATCCGCGTGCGTAACAGCGTCAACATCCGCCTGTACGAAAACATCGCCATGGCCAATGGCCTGACCGGCGTGTACGGCCACATCAAAGACCTGACCGACACCGACCGCGACATCGAGCTCGACCCGTTCGACGCCGAAGTGTCGCTGATCATGGTGGGCGGCGAGCTGGCCGGCAATGGCAGCGGGCCGCTGGCGATTGATTCGCCGCTGAGCATCGAGCTGTACCGGGTGTCGATGCTGGCACCGACCAAATCCAGCGGCATCAGCTTCAACGGCATTTTGGGTGAGCGTCAGGACGAAATTCTCGACCTGATGGTGCGCCAACAAAAAGCCGTGTTGATCGACCCCGTTGAACGCCAGACCGAATTGCGCAACTGAGGATGACTGTTATGCCCCTCCATCTGATCAAGATTTTGAGCCTGTCGGGCCTGACTGCCGCCATCCTCGGCGCAGCCGCCGGTGTGCAGGCCGAAGAGGTTCAGGCGCCCGCCTTCACGGCCGAAGCATGCTGCAACCTGTGCCCTGCCGCCCACGATGCGAAAAACTACACCACGCGCTATCAGCAGAACTTCACCACGCTGGTTCAGGCCCAGGGCGACTGGCTGTTCCGTACCCAGGAAGACCTGCGCACCGAGTTCGACACCACACCGGCCGGTTACAAACGCATGCAACAGCTGCACGACGCCTTCAAGAGCAAGGGCGTGGAGCTGGTGGTGGTGTATCAACCGACCCGCGGGCTGGTCAATCGCAACAAATTGATGCCGGCCGAGCGCGATTCATTCGACTACGACACCGCGCTGAAAAACTACCAGGCCATGCTCGGGCGCTTCGCCAAAATGGGCTATTACGTGCCTGACCTGTCGCCCCTGACCAATGAGCAACAAGCCCACGACTTTTACTTCCGCGGTGACCAGCACTGGACGCCGTACGGGGCCGAGCGCACGGCAAAAATCGTGGCCGACACCGTGAAAAAAATCCCCGGCTTTGCCGACATTCCGCAACGTGAATTCGAAACCAAAATCACCGGGCGCATGGGCAAGACCGGCACCCTGCACAACATGGCCGGGCAGCTCTGCGGCACCAGTTATGCCGTGCAGTACATGGACCAGTTCAGTACCGAACCCAAAGGCGAAGCGGCGGACGGCGACTTGTTCAGCGACGATGCCAACCCGCAAATTACCCTGGTGGGCACCAGCCACAGCGGCAAGAACTACAACTTTGCCGGGTTCCTGGAGCAATACATCGGCGCCGACGTGCTGAACGTGGCCTTCCCCGGCGGTGGCCTGGAAGGGTCGATGTTGCAGTACCTGGGCAGTGACGAGTTTCAGAAAACCCCGCCCAAGGTGCTGATTTGGGAGTTTTCGCCGCTGTATCGCCTGGATCAGGAAACCATCTACCGCCAGATGATGGCCCTGCTCGACAACGGTTGCGAAGGCAAACCGGCGTTGATGAGCAGCAGCGCCACCCTCAAGCCGGGCAAGAACCAGATGCTGGTCAACAGCACCAACAAAGACCTGCGCAACGCCAACCACCAAATCGACATCCGCTTCGCCGACCCGTCGGTGAAAACCCTGCAAGCCACGCTCTGGTACATGAACGGTCGCCATGAAGATCTGAAGATCGACAAACCGACCACATCCGACACAGACGGGCGTTTCGCCTTTGAACTGCGTACCGATGAAGACTGGGCCAGCCAGAACCTGCTGGCCATTGAGATTCAGGGCCCGGAAGACGCGGGCGACGCACAGAAAGTCGACGCCAAAATCTGCAAACGCAACGTTTTCTCCCACTCTGCGCCGTTGAACGCGCAGGCCGGACGATGAGGTTTCTGATGCCCACTGCACCGATCAACCTGCGCACTCTGCTGGCGCCCACCTTGCTGGGGCTGGCAATGTTTGCCAGCACTGCCCACGCCGCCGCGCCCTTGCGCCCGCCCCAGGGCTATTACGCCCCGGTCGAAGCGTTCAAAACCGGCGATTTCAAAAACGACTGCGACGCGATGCCCAAGCCGTACACCGACAAGCTGGAATTTCGCAGCAAGTACGAAGGCTCGGACAAAGCACGTTCGACGCTTAACGTGGTCTCGGAAAAAGCATTTCGCGACGCGACCTCCGGCATCACCACCCTTGAGCGCGGCACCAGCAAGCGGGTGATGCAGTTCATGCGTGATGGCCGCCCGGAGCAACTGGAATGCACCCTCGGCTGGTTGACCGCCTGGGCGCAGGCCGATGCGTTGATGAGCAAAGCGTTCAACCACACCGGCAAGTCGATGCGCAAATGGGCCTTGGGCAGCATGGCGTCGTCGTACCTGCGCCTGAAGTTCTCCGAATCGCAACCGCTGGCGCAGCATCCGCAGCAGGCCAAAGAAATCGAAGCCTGGTTCAGCAAAATGGCCGAACAGGTGGTCAGCGATTGGGACAACCTGCCGCTGGCTAAAACCAACAACCATTCGTACTGGGCCGCCTGGTCGGTGATGGCCACGTCCATCGCCACCAATCGCCGCGACCTGTTCGACTGGTCGGTGAAAGAGTTCAAGGTCGGCGCCAACCAGGTCGACGCCCAAGGCTTTTTGCCCAACGAACTCAAGCGCCAGCAACGCGCCCTCGCCTACCACAACTACGCCCTGCCGCCGCTGGCGATGATCGCCAGTTTCGCGCTGGTCAATGGCGTGGACCTGCGCAACGAAAACAACGCGGCGCTCAAACGCTTGGGCGAACGCGTGCTCAGCGGCGTGAGAGACCCGCAGTCGTTTGAAGCCAAAAACGGCAAGGCGCCGGACATGACCGATTTGAAGGTTGACGCCAAATTCGCCTGGCTGGAGCCGTTTTGCACGCTCTACACCTGTGCGCCCGAGGTGATTGAGATGAAGCGCGGGATGCAGCCGTTCAAAACCTTTCGTCTGGGCGGGGACCTGACCAAGGTCTACGACCCGGCGCACGAAAAAGGCTGAAAGCGGCCCTCTCCCTCTGGGAGAGGGTTGGGGTGAGGGTCGATCGAACGACACCCACCCCTGAACGAAACACATGCACCCTCCCCATTTTTTCACGGGGGGGTTTGGGGGGGCTGAGCCCTTTACTGTTGGTCCACACGGAGAGGTCAGGATGGTTTTTTCATCCAATGTGTTCCTGTTTTTATTTTTGCCGGTGTTCCTCGGCCTGTATTACTTGAGCGGGCAACGCTATCGCAACCTGTTGCTGCTGGTCGCCAGCTACGTGTTCTATGCCTGGTGGCGAGTGGACTTTCTGGCCCTGTTCATCGGGGTCACCGTCTGGAACTACTGGATCGGCCTCAAGGTCGGTGCCGCCGGGGTACGCACCAAACCCGCGCAACGCTGGCTGTTGCTGGGTGTGGTCATTGACCTGGGGATTCTGGGCTACTTCAAGTACGCCAATTTCGGCGTCGACAGCATCAACGCGATGATGGGTTCGGTCGGGCTCGACCCGTTTATCCTCACCCACGTGCTGTTGCCGATCGGCATCTCGTTCTACATCTTCGAGTCCATCAGCTACATCATCGACGTGTACCGCGGCGACACCCCGGCCACCCGCAACCTGATCGATTTCGCGGCTTTTGTTGCCATCTTCCCGCACTTGATCGCCGGGCCCGTGCTGCGCTTTCGCGACCTGGCCGACCAGTTCAACAACCGCACCCACACCCTCGACAAGTTCAGCGAGGGCGCCACGCGGTTCATGCAGGGTTTCATCAAAAAAGTCTTTATCGCCGACACGCTGGCGGTGGTGGCCGATCATTGCTTCGCCTTGCAAAACCCGACCACCGGCGATGCCTGGCTCGGCGCGCTGGCCTACACCGCGCAACTGTATTTCGACTTTTCGGGCTACAGCGACATGGCCATCGGTTTGGGCTTGATGATGGGTTTCCGCTTCATGGAGAACTTCAAACAGCCGTACATCAGTCAGTCGATCACCGAGTTCTGGCGTCGCTGGCACATCAGCCTCTCCACCTGGCTGCGTGACTATCTCTACATCACCCTGGGCGGCAACCGCAAAGGCACGCTCATCACCTACCGCAACCTGTTCCTGACCATGTTGCTGGGCGGTCTGTGGCATGGCGCAAACATCACCTACATCGTGTGGGGCGCCTGGCACGGCATGTGGCTGGCGATTGAAAAAGCGCTGGGCATCAACACCACGCCGCGCGCGCTGAACCCGATCCGCTGGGCGCTGACCTTCCTGCTGGTGGTCATGGGCTGGGTGATCTTCCGGGCCGAAAACCTGCACGTGGCCGGTCGCATGTACGGCGCCATGTTCAGCTTCGGGGAATGGTCGCTGTCGGAACTCAACCGCGCCAACCTCACCGGCCTGCAAGTCGCCACGCTGGTGGTGGCTTACCTGACGCTGGCGTTCTTCGGCCTGCGCGACCTGTACAGCACGCCCAACGCCCCGCGCAACACCGAGGCCGATGGCCCGGCCACCGCGCAACCGGGCTTGATCAAAGCCGTACCGGGCGACGCCCCCGGCAGCCTGCACCTGCCGGGCTACACCGTGGGCACAGAAGCCAGCGTGCAACCGGCGTTCTGGGTGGCCGACTGGCCGCGCTACGCAATGCGCACCCTGATCGTGCTGCTGTTCATCGCCTCGATTCTCAAACTCTCGGCGCAAAGCTTCTCGCCGTTCCTGTACTTCCAGTTCTAAGGGGAGCCGACCATGAATCGAACATTACGCATCGTCTACGTCGCCTTTTTCTGCGCCTTGCTGCTGGGCCTGGGGTTGATTTCACTGCGCAGCTTTATGGGATTTAACACCACCGACGACGCCACCGTGCTGAACGGTCGCTGGAGCAAAGCCGTCGAGACCCACTATGACGACGAGTTCCCGATCAAGCGGTTGGGCACCAACCTGTGGGCAGCGCTGGATTTCACCCTGTTCAATGAAGGCCGTCCCGGCGTGGTGCTGGGCCGCAACCACTGGTTGTTCAGCGATGAAGAGTTCAAGCCGTGGCCCAACGCCGAGCAAAACGTGGCCGACAACTACGCGCTGGTCGAAGGCGTGCGCCAAACCTTGAAAGCCCACGGGGTGAAGCTGGTGATGGCGGTGGTGCCGTCCAAGGTGCGCCTGTACCCCGAGCACATGGGTGACGAGCGTCCGGCCAGCATTCACGCCGATCTGTACCGTGACTTCCATGCGCAACTGGCGGCCAGCCAGATCATTGCCCCCGACTTGCTGGGCCCGCTGCAACAGGCCAAACAAGGCGGCGCGCAAGTCTTCCTGCGCACCGATACGCACTGGACACCCGATGGCGCACAGGTCGCGGCCCAGCAACTGGCCGCTGCGATTGGCAGCCAGTTCCCCCTGAGCGGTGAACCGCAACAGTTTGTGACCGAGGCCGAAAAAACCGAACAGCACAATGGCGACCTTGAGCGCTTCCTGCCCATGGACCCGCTGTTCAGCAACCTGATGCCGCCTTCCGAGCCGCTGGAAAAACGCAGCACCCGCGCGGCCAATGCCGAGGCAGACAGCGAAGACGCGTTGTTCGCTGACAGCGAAGTGCCCGTCACGCTGGTGGGTACCAGCTACAGCGCCAACCCCAACTGGAACTTCGTCGGCGCCCTGAAACAGGCACTGCGCAGCGACGTGATCAACGACTCCAAGGACGGCCACGGTCCGATCCTGCCGATGCTCGCTTACCTCAAAAGCGATGCCTTCAAGAACACCCCGCCACAGGTGCTGATTTGGGAGTTCCCCGAGCGTTACCTGCCGGTGGACAACGAGATCGGTGATGCCGACCCGCAGTGGGTCGCGACCTTGAAAGAAGCGGGCGCACGCCACCCGCAACTGGCGCAAAACACGCCGAAATCCGAGACGCCCAACCGGGCGCAACACTGAAAGAGAGGTTCGACTGATGACTATTAAAACCATGCCATTCACACCTGCTCCACGTCGTCTCGCCAAATCATTTGCCTTGATCGCGGGCATGAGCCTGCTGTCGTTACACGCCTGGGCCGGTGGCGATGCCGCCCTCTACGGCCCGACCGCGCCCAAGGGCTCCAGCTTTGTGCGCATGTTCAACGCCAGCAACCAGCCCGTCAGCGCCACCGTTGGCAATACCGCGCTCAACGACGTTGCGGCACAAGGCAGCAGCGATTTCAGCTTTCTGCCACAAGGTGACTACAGCGCCAAAGTCGGCAGCCACAACCTGCCGGTCAAACTGAGCGCCGACCACTACTACACCCTGGTCAATACCGGCAGCGGCCAACCGCAACTGATCGAAGAGCCGCCGTTCAAGAACAAGCAAAAATCCCTGGTCCGCGTACAGAACCTGACTGACAAGGCGCTGACGCTCAAAACCGCTGACGGCAAGACAGACGTGGTCAAGGCCGTGGCTGCCAAGGGCCGTGGCGAACGTGAAATCAATCCGGTGAAAGTCAGCTTCGCGCTGTTTGAGGGCGACAAGAAAGTCAGCGACCTCAAACCTGTCGCCCTGGAGCGCGGTGAAGCCGCGGTGCTGTACGTCACCGGCAACGGCAGCAGCGTGTCGCCGACGTGGGTCAAGCGCCCGGTTTCTACCCGTTAATTCAATTTTTTGCTCTGTGCCGGCGCGAGCGAGCCTCGCGCCATCAGACACAACTATTTCAGTTTTTGGAGAGACAACATGATTCCGGTAATTCTTTCAGGTGGTAGTGGTTCGCGTCTGTGGCCTTTGTCGCGCAAGCAATTCCCCAAGCAGTTTCTGGCCCTGACCGGCGAGCAGACCCTGTTTCAGCAAACCCTTGAGCGCCTGGTGTTTGAAGGCATGGACGCGCCGATCGTGGTGTGCAACAAGGAGCACCGTTTCATCGTCAACGAACAGTTGGCGGCTCGCCAGCTGGACACCCAACGCATCCTGATGGAGCCATTCGGCCGCAACACGGCGCCCGCTGTTGCCCTGACCGCGATGATGCTGATTAACGAAGGCCGCGACGAGTTGATGCTGGTGCTGCCGGCCGACCACGTGCTGGAAGACCAGAAAGCCCTGCAACGCGCCCTCGCGCTGGCCACCGTGGCTGCCGAACGCGGCGAAATGGTGCTGTTTGGGGTTCCTGCGCTCAAACCTGAGACCGGTTATGGCTACATCAAGTCCACCGCCGACGCCCTGCTGCCCGAAGGCGTGAGCCGTGTTGCCTCCTTTGTCGAAAAACCCGACGCCAAGCGGGCTGCCGAATTCGTCAAAAGTGGCGGCTATTTCTGGAACAGCGGCATGTTCATGTTCCGCGCCAGCCGCTTCCTGGAAGAACTGAAAAAACACGATCCGGACATCTACGACACCTGCCTGCTGACCCTGGAACGCAGCAAGCAAGACGCCGACACCGTGGACATCGACGACGCCACATTCGCCTGCTGCCCGGACAACTCGATTGACTACGCCGTGATGGAAAAAACCCAGCGCGCCTGCGTCGTGCCGTTGACGGCCGGTTGGAGCGATGTGGGCTGCTGGTCGTCGTTGTGGGATGTCAATGAGAAAGACGCCAATGGCAACGTGAGCAAAGGCGACGTGGTGATTCAGGACAGCACCAACTGCATGATCCATGGCAACGGCAAACTGGTGTCGGTGATCGGCCTGGACAACATCGTGGTGGTGGAAACCAAAGACGCGATGATGATTGCCCACAAAGACAAGGTTCAGGGCGTCAAACAGATGGTCAACACCCTGAACGAACAGGGTCGCAGCGAAACCCAGAACCACTGCGAAGTTTATCGTCCGTGGGGGTCGTACGACTCGGTGGACATGGGCGGGCGCTTCCAGGTCAAGCACATCTCGGTCAAGCCGGGGGCCTGCCTGTCGTTGCAAATGCACCACCACCGCGCCGAACACTGGATTGTGGTGTCGGGCACGGCGGAAGTGACGTGTGACGAAAACGTATTCCTGCTGACCGAAAACCAGTCCACCTACATCCCGATTGCCTCGGTACACCGCCTGCGCAACCCGGGGAAAATCCCGCTGGAAATCATCGAAGTGCAGTCCGGCAGCTATTTGGGTGAAGACGACATCGAGCGGTTTGAAGACGTGTACGGTCGCTCGACGCCCGTTGAACGTGGCGTGTCAGTCAAGACGATTGCGCAGTAAGCGCGTTACCTGCCCGGCCGCCTGCCCTCACCCCGGCCCTCTCCCTAATGGAGAGGGCGCGGTGAGGGCCGGCCTTGGTGTCATCCGAATTCGCCATTCCCACCTAAGCTTCAGTAGGATGTCCCTCCACTCTCTGCGAGGCGAGCGTCATGCTTATCGGCGTTCTACTGATCATCACCTGGTTGGTCCTGCTGCTGCGCTACCCGTCCAAAGCCTTGCCGGTTTCACTGGCAGCCGTGGCGGGGCTGGCGGTTGTGGCCGCTTCGGTCGCCTGGCTCGATCACCGTGAAGCCCAACAATTGGCCCGCCTGGAACTGCGCATGGTGTATGCGCCCGAGCAGTGCCCGGCCGACCGTCCCCTGAGCCTGACCCTGCGT
Organism: Pseudomonas lundensis; assembly: GCF_001042985.1. Taxonomy (GTDB): domain Bacteria; phylum Pseudomonadota; class Gammaproteobacteria; order Pseudomonadales; family Pseudomonadaceae; genus Aquipseudomonas; species Aquipseudomonas lundensis. Next base: position 174,499 of record NZ_JYKY01000005.1, on the reverse strand, counting down.
AATGGCAACGATGTGCCCTTGCTTGAACTGGGCTGGCGCGTGGCGGCTTATGCGCCGGGCGATACGGTCAACCTGGCCGACAACCTCTACACTGCCCCGCGTTACCGTGGGCCGGGTGAACTGCAAGCAGGCGCGGTGTGGCACGATTGCTTGCCCTTGCCGCCGTTGCGTGCCGGTTACCGTGCGCAAACCCTGGAATTTCGGGCTGAACGCCTGCAAGGCAGTTTTTCCAACTGATCTTTTTTAGCCGCTCTCAAGGACGTTTTGATGCCCCTCGTTTTAATCACTGGCTGTTCCAGCGGCATTGGCCGCGCCCTGGCGGATGCCTATAAACACGCCGGTTATGAGGTGTGGGTCACGGCCCGCAAAACGGCCGATGTGGCGCAATTAAAGGCCGATGGCTTTGTCGCCGTGCAACTGGATGTCAACGACAGCCTTGACGTCGACCGGCTGAGCAAGCGCATCAAGCAGCACGGCCAAGGCCTGGACGTGTTGATCAACAACGCTGGCTATGGCGCCATGGGCCCCGTGCTCGACGGCGGGGTTGAGGCACTGCAATTGCAATTTGAAACCAATGTGTTCTCGATTGTGGGCATGACCCAATCCCTGCTGGAGCCGCTGCGCAGCAACCGCGGGCTGGTGGTCAATATCGGCAGCGTTTCAGGGGTGCTGGTCACGCCGTTTGCCGGGGCGTACTGCGCGTCGAAAGCAGCCGTACACGCCTTGAGCGAAGCCATGCGCATGGAGCTGGCACCGCTGGGGGTGCGGGTGATGGAAGTGCAGCCCGGCGCCATCGACACCCACTTTGCAAAAAACGCCAGCGCCTGCGCTGAAGTGTTGATCGCCGAGGATTCGCCGTGGTGGCCGATGCGTGAGGGGATTCGCGCCCGCGCCACGGCATCGCAAGACAACCCGACCCCGGTCGCGGCATTGGCGCAGGTGGTTTTCAAGGCCAGCCGCAAGCCCCGGCCTCCGGCCTTGTTGCGTTACGGCAACGGCAGCCGCGCCCTGCCGCTGCTGGCCGCATTGATGCCGCGCTGGCTGCTGCAAAACATCCTTATGAAACGTTTCGGCCTGAACCCGCCTCGCGGTTTTTCATAAAGTCGATAAACGCCCGCACCTTGAGGGGCAAGTGGCGGGTGTCGGGGTACAACGCATACACGCCTTGGGGGGTGAACTGCCACTGCGGCAACACGTGCACCAAGCGGCCGCTTCGCAGGTCATCGTCAATCAACCAGTCGGGCAGAATCGCCACGCCCTGCCCGCTCAGTGCAAACGCCCGCAGCACCGAGGCGTGATCGGCCTTGAGGCGCACCTTGTCGGGGTCGGGCGCGTAGGGCCGAACCGCACCCGTGCTGCGCTCCGTCACATTCAATTCCCCCACCCGACCATGCGCCAGCCACGGGGTGTGCTCCAGTGCCCGCACGCTGTCGATGGGCGGCTGAGTCCGCACAAACCCCGGTGACGCCACCGGTAAAATCTCGAAGGTACTCAATTGCACGGCGCGGTGGCTGGAGTCGAGGATGCGACCCAGGCGCAGGGCCACATCGAAGCGTTCGGAGATCAAGTCAGCGTGGGTCGATGACGTCGACAGGTGCACCGTGAGATCGGGGTGCAACGCGCCAAACACTTCCAGCGCAGGCACCACGCTGGCCAGCGCATATTCCACCGTGGTGGTCACGCGCAGCGTGCCCTTGAGCCCGGTGTGTTCGCCACGGGCTTCGTCGATGGCCAGTTGCGCCGCTTCCAGCATGCTCAAACAGCGCACATAAAAACGTTCGCCCGCTTCTGTCAGCGCCAGCCGCCGAGTGTTGCGGGTGAGCAAGGTGACGCCCAGTTCAGCCTCCAGGCGCTTGATGGTGAAGCTGACCACGGCCCGGGTCTGCCCCAGCAAATCAGCCGCCGCGGTCAGGGAACCGGCTTCCACCACGGCTTTGAAAGTGTCGAAACGATCAAGACTGACCACGCCAAATGCCACCTATTGTCAAAAATATTTTGACAATCTAGCAGCGCATACCCCGTTCCTCCAGCCCTAAAAGACGCCTACTGTGCGGCCTCTGATCAAGGAGGCGGTCATGGCCTATCGCACTAAAATCGCCGCGGTGTACCTGCTGAGCTTTGCGCTGGATCTGGTGAACATGTTTGCCGTGTCGATTGCCTACCCGCAAATCGGTGTGGATCTGCAGGCATCGGTATCGCAACTGGCCTGGATCGGTAATGCCTACATGTTGGGCCTGACCCTGATTATTCTGCCCAGTGTGTGGCTGGCAGCCGTGGTGGGCGAAAAGCGCCTGCTGCTGATTTCACTGGGGGTGTTTACGGCGGCGACCTGGGGGGTGGCGCAAGCGACCTCGATTGAAACGCTGATCGGCTGGCGCCTGCTGCAAGGGCTGGGCGGCGGGTTGTTGATCCCGGTGGGACAAGCCATGGTGTATCGCGAGTTTCGCCCCCATGAGCGGGCGCGGCTGACATCGGTGATCCTGCTGGTGGCCCTGATGGTGCCGGCCCTGTCACCGGTGCTGGGCGGCTGGGTGGTAGAGGCGACGTCATGGCGCTGGGTGTTTTATGCCAACCTGCCGCTGGCGCTGATTGCACTGTTACTGACGCAGTGCTGGGTCCGGCCCGTCACTCAATCGGCACGGCCCGCGCCGGTGCGGCTGGCGACCCTGGCGCACCTGCTCAAAAGCCCGCTGCTGCGCGTCGCGATGCTGACGTACCTGTGCATTCCGGGGATTTTCATGGGCACACAGCTGGTGAGCATTTTGTATGTGCATCAGTTGGGTTACGGCCCGGCACAGACCGGTGCGCTGATGCTGCCCTGGGCGCTGGCGTCCGCACTGGGTATTGCCCTGAGCCGCTACCGGTTCAATCGGTGGGGGCCCAAACCCTTGTTGCTGGCAGGCATGAGCGCGCAGGCACTCGGCATCGCCTTGTTGATCCAGCTGCAGGACGGCCCCCTCTGGTTGCCCATGGCGCTTTACGCGCTGATGGGGTTTGGCGGCAGCCTGTGCAGCAGCACAGCACAGAACACCGCCTTCATTGACGTACCCGCTGACCACATGGCACCCGCCAGCGCGCTCTGGAACCTCAACCGGCAGTTGAGCTTTCTGCTGGGCCCGGCGCTGATGATGGGCCTGTTCAGTGCCTTGAGCAGCATCACCTCGACGTCCCACGCCTTTGCCCTATGCTTTGCCATCGGCGCTGGCATGACGCTGGTACCGCTCATTCCCGCTTTACGCCTCAATACTCCACGCGTGCTGGCCTTGCTGGCGCCCTGACTCAAGAGAATGTGATGACTGACTACTCGCGCTACTTCGACCTGGTCCAAGAAACCCACGTCGAGATTGAAGGCTGGTTTTGCGGGCTGGAACCGGGCGTACTGCCCACGTTGCTGGCCCGCTTCTCAGCACAGTTTTCGATGATCACGCCCAGCGGCAATACGCTCAATTTAAGTAGCATGGAAGCCCTGTTTGAACAGTTGCGCGGGGCACGCCCGGGGCTGGTCATCACCCTCAGCGAATTTCAAGGCATCGCCTTATACGCAGGGGGGGCGGTCATCGGTTACCGCGAAGTGCAGGAAGAACACAACGGCAACCGAACCGATCGGCGGGCCACCGCTGTGTTTGAGCAAGACGCTCACGGCACGTTGCTGTGGCGTCATTTGCATGAGACGTTTGTCGCGGGTTAACCCTCAGGGTGTGTTCCCGCGTCATGGCAAGCCGCGTCGCTGGCTATAGGTGATACGCGCACAGCCCCTTAGTGCTCGGGATGCGTGTCCACGTCATCCTGTTGCACGATCACGGTACAGGTGGTGCCGGCAGCGAGCAGGAACCCCTCGGGGATTTCGTCGATGTGGATACGCACGGGCACCCGCTGGGCCAGACGCACCCAGTTGAATGTCGGGTTGACGTCGGCCACCAACTCGCGGCTTTCGGGGTTGTCCCGGTCGTAGATGCCGCGCGAGATGCTCTCGACGTGACCTTTGAGCACTTCGCCACTCATCATTTGCAGCTCGGCTTTATCGCCCACGCGGATGTGCGGCAGTTTGGTTTCTTCGAAGAAGCCATACACCCAGAACGAATCTTTATCGACCACCGCCATTTTCGGGTCACCGATCCGGGCGTAGTCGCCCCGGTGTACATTCAGGTTGGTGACGTAACCATCGACCGTGGCCAGTACTTGGGTGCGTTTGAGGTTCAGCAGCGCGGCATCGAGCTGGGCCAGCGCGTGCTGGTAATCGGCCAGGGCCGAATCCGCGATGTTGGTGGCGTCGTCACGGTTTTCTTTTGAGATCACCAGGTTGTCCATGTCCGCCCGGCGATGGGCGTTGAGCTTGCGCATCTCCCACGTGGCCTTGCGCGAAGCCACCAGCGACTGGGCCTGTTTGACGGCAATTTCGTAGTGCTCGGGGTCGATTTCCAGCAACACGTCGCCCTTTTTCACCAACTGGTTGTCCTTGACCGGCACGTTGACCACGTAACCGTTGACGTCCGCCGCGACGTTGATGATGTCGGCGCGCACGCGGCCGTCGCGGGTCCAGGGGGTGTTCATGTAATGCACCCACAGGGTTCGGCCGATCCATATTGCAAGGGCCAAAACCAGCAAGGTGGCAAGCAGGCTGAAGAACTTTTTCATCGGATCGGTCTCAACGGTAAACAGTGAGCGCCATGGCGCCAAAAAGACAAGCAAACAGGCTCAGGCGCAGCAGCGCCGGGTGCCAGAAGAAGCGGTACAGGTCGTAGCCGGAAAACAGTCGGTCAAAGCCCCACGCCAACCCCGCCGCGATAAAAAACATCAGGGTCATGGTGGGCATATAGACGCCGTGGAAGGCGATTTCACGAGGCATGTTCAAGTCCTTGCGGCTGCGCGTAGGCGGCCAGCGGCGATTGCGGATCCAGCAGTGAGGTACGAATGAAGTGCAGGTAGCTTTGCACCCGGACCAACGCCGAGGTGTCGAAGTTGCGGGCAAACGGTTCGTCGGTGGCCTGCACCCGGCTGATGGCGTGGTCCACGGCGATCAGGGCGCGTTCCAGGTTGCTTTCGCCGGGGCTGATAAACAGGCGCACCAAGGCCCGGCCCATGACGCGGATCGCCTGGCGCCAGGGCTGAGATTCGGCGTAGGCCGGGTGAATCGGCAAAATCGCTTGTTCTTTGCGCAATTCGATAATCGCGTGGCCCACTTCCAGCACCACGAACATCCAGCGCAACAAGGTCCGTTGCACCTGCGGCTGACCGGCGGCCAGACCGTAGGCCTGATTCATCAGGTCGCGGGTGCGGCTTTCGAGGCTGGAGCTCAAGCCTTTCAACTTGCCGCTGATGGCGTACACCACTTGCTCGCGCAGGTCTTGCTCCAGACGGCTCCATAACCAGCGGCTGTTGGGCGGCAGGATGATTGCGCCAGCAGCGGCGCAGACCAGCATGCCGATGACCATGGCGATGTAGTCGTTGATGAACTGGTACGGGTTGTAAACGGTCAGGTTGTCGGGCACTGAGCCGGTGCTGAAAAAGATCAACAACCCCAGCCCGACCCCGGCGTAATTGGCACGCGATGTCAGGAATGAGCCAAGCATGATCACCGGGGTCAGCACCAGGCACAGCAACGGGAAACCGTCGATGTGGGGCAGCACGAAGAACATCTCGAAAAAACCCACCACCGCACCGATGAACGTCCCGCAGGCCATTTGAAAAGCCATGCGCTTGGGGTTGGGCGTCGCCGCCGACAGGCCCACTGTGGCGGCGGCAATCAGGGTCATGGTGGCGCCGCTGGGCCAGGCCGTCATCACCCAGTACGTGCCCAGCACCACCAGAATGAACGAGGCCCGTATGCCCGAGGCCGCCGCCGACCACCAGTTGGTTTGCGAGATGAAGGGCTGATCCCAGCGCTCGCGCTCGTGGGTGTGATCGGCCAGCGAAGCGTGGGTCAGTGCGTAGCTGAGCATGTCGTCGACAAACCGGTACAACAGCTCATAAGCGGTGTTGAAGTCCAGAAAGTCCGAAGGGCTGGGGTCGGTTTCCAGAAACTGGACCCGCAGGTTGCGCACGTGCTCCGGCAAACCGGCCTTGAACGCCGCCAGTTGTTCGGCCAGCACGGCGGCGTCCTTGTCGGTCAGCGAACGGCCGCTGTAGGTGTCGAGCAACTGCGCCAGCAGCTCCAGCTCCGGCTCAATGGCGCCCACCACTTGCACCACGCCACGGCTGCGCAGACGGGCCAGCAATTGGTGCAGCGCATTGAAGCGCGTGGTGATGGCCATGAACTCGCTGTTCAGGCGGCTCAGGCGACCGCTGCGGCGGCGCATGTGCGGGTCTTCGAAGACGGTCACGCTGCGCATGCCTTCGAGCCCGACACTTTCGCCAATGAAACGCACGTTGCTGGCTTCGTAGTCTTGCTGGGTGGACTGGCCGCGCAAGCCCTGGGCCACGAATCCGGCGAACACACCGAAGCGCTGGTACAAGGCGTTGTGCATCGCCGCGCCTGCGGTTTTCGGCAAAATCGCGGCACTGATCACGGTGGAGCAGAGGATGCCGAGCGAGATTTCCAGCACCCGCCACACGGCGGCCATGAACGCGCCATCGGGGTGCGCCAGCGCGGGCAAGCCCACCATCGCCGCGGTGTACCCGGCCAGTACAAAGCCATAGGCGCGAAAGTTACGGCAGCGCGCGGCACCGGCCGAGCAAATGCCGACCCAGATCGCCATGGCACCGAGAAACAAGGCGGTGTTTTGCGCGAACAGCGCGATCAGCGCCACCATCACGGCCGACCCGGTCAGGGTGCCCAAAAAGCGATAAAAGCTTTTAGCGAACACCTGACCGCTCTGCGGTTGCATCACGATGAACACGGTGATCATCGCGGTACGCGGCTGCGGCAACTCCAGGCGCATGGCCAGCCACAGGGTCAGAAACGCCGCGACCAGTACTTTGAAAATATGCACCCAGGTCACGCCATCGCTGCGTGCCCAGTCAAAAAAGCCTCGGCGCCATTCCAGCGAATACAGCCAGCGTACCGGGGCGGGCAAATGGTTCATCTATAGGCTCTCAGCGTTAGCCATCAGGGGTTTGGAAGTCATGGAAGGCGGACGAAGATCAATGGTTGAAAATCGCCATCACCGCTGGCGGTTTGTCCGGGACATAGCGGTCGTCCTTGGGCACGTCGTTGCCCGCCCCCAGGCCGCCACCCAGCGCCGTCACCAGCTCGGCATGGGCACTCAGGCGCGCGGCCTGAACCTGCTGCTGAATCTGCTGCTGTTTGAACAGCAGGGTTTGTGCGTTGAGCACGTTGAGGTAGTCGGTCAGGCCGCGCTGGAAGGCGACCATGGCGATGTCGTAGGTTTTCTGCGCCGCTTCAACCGACTCGGCGGCGAATGCTTGCTGTTTTTCCATCGACTCACGTTTGATCAGTTGATCGGAAATGCCCTTGAGCGCAGTGACCAGGGTCTGGTTGTACTTGGCCACGGCCATGTCATACCCGCCTGAAGCCACCCCCAATTCGGAGCGCAATCGGCCGCCATCGAAGATCGGTAACGTGATGGCCGGGCCCACGTTGTAAGTGAGTTTTTTACCGGTCAGGAACTCCAGCGCCCCGCCGCCGGTGGCCATGAAACCGATGCTGCCCACCAAATCAACGTTGGGATAAAAACCGGCATGGGCGACGTCAATGCCGCGTGCTTGAGCGGCGACTTCCCAGCGGCTGGCGACCACGTCAGGCCGTTGGCCGAGCAACTCGGCAGGCAAGGCAGACGGCAATTTGAGGGCGGTGCCCAACGCCAGTGTCGGGCGCTTCAATCGGGCGCCCTCGCCCGGACCTTTACCGGCCAATGCGGCCAACTGGTTTCGGGTCAAGGCAATTTCTTCTTCCTGCGCATCAATTTGACGGTGAATCTCCGGCAGCGGGGCTTGCGCCTGACTCACTTCAAAATGCGTGCCGATGCCGCCATCCAGGCGTTTTTGCGCCAGGTCGAGAATTTGCTCCTGCTGGTGCAGGGTCGACTCGATGATGTCGAGCTGGGCGTAATGCAGCGACAACTGGATGTAGGCGCGGATCACGTTGTTCTGCAATTCGAGCTGGGCCTGGCGGACTTCGGCGGCACTCATGTGCGCCATGTCCACGGCCTGTTCGGTGGCATTGCTTTCACGGCCCCACAGGTCGAGGGCAAAACTGAAGCCCAGCGCCGCGTTGTTGTCCCAGGTGGTGGCGTTATCCAGCGCGCCCGGCCCATAGAAGGGGTCGGACGGCCAGTTATGACGTTTGAGCGTCGATTCACCATTGATTTGCAGCGACTCGGCAGACTCGGCCACACCCGCCATGGCTTTGGCCTGACGCACACGGGCGGCGGCCATGGCCATGGTGGGGCTGCCCTGCACCGCGAGGCTGATCCAGGCATCCAGTTGGGGGTCGCCATAGGCGTGCCACCACTGGGCCCTGGGCCAGTTTGCGTCTTTAGCGGCGTCTTGAATCGCTTCGTCCGTGGCCAGGGTATTGGCGGACATCATCTGGCTTTTGGGGCCGATGCCACCGAAACCGATACAGCCGTTTAATGCTAACGATAAAGCCAGAACACTGAGGGCTTTAAGCTCTCTGCTGATGCGACGCGGCACTGCTGCAAATTCCTGCATGAGGGGGGGAGAAGGCTTGAGTCGGATAAGTCTATGGGTTGGCACACGCAACGATAAGCTGGCATAACTGTGAATCTTTATTACCGTTATCAGGATAATCCGTTGGTCGAATGCATAAGCCTCGGTAAACACTGAAACTTCATGTCACAATTTGTTGCTGTCTACGTTGTTGTTGTCCCTTTTATTGCCCTCTGAGAGCACCCCATGGACACCTTGCAAAACATGCGCGCGTTCAGTTGCGTGGCTGAAGCCGGAAGTTTTACGGCGGCAGCCGCCATGCTGGATACCACTACCGCTAACGTGTCGCGCGCGGTCTCGAACCTTGAGGCCCACCTGCAAACCCGCTTACTGAACCGCACCACCCGGCGCATCGCCCTGACCGAAGCCGGTAAACGCTACTTGCTGCGCTGCGAGCAAATCCTGGCCTATGTAGAAGAAGCCGAAGCCGAGGCCAGCGACGCCCATTCGCGCCCTGCCGGGCAATTGAAAGTGCACACCATGACCGGCATCGGTCAGCACTTTGTGATCGACGCCATTGCCCGCTATCGCAAGACCCACCCGGACGTGACCTTCGACCTGACCCTGGCCAACCGCGTTCCGGACTTGCTCAACGAAGGCTATGACGTGTCCATCGTGCTGGCCAGTGAGCTGCCGGACTCGGGGTTTGTGTCCCAGCGTCTGGGCATTACCTACAGCATTGTGTGTGCCTCGCCCGGTTACGTGAAAGCCAACGGCACCGCGACCAAACCCAGCGACCTGCTCAACCACGCCTGCCTGCGGCTGGTCAGCCCGGTCATTCCGCTGGATAAATGGGTGTTCGACGGCCCTGAAGGCCAGGAAATGGTGCTGATTAACACCTCACCGTTTTTGGTCAACTCGGCTGACGCGATGAAAACCGCGATCACCAGTGGCATGGGGGTGGGCGTGTTGCCGGTGTATGCGGCCATCGACGGCCTGCGCAACGGCACCCTGGTGCGCATGCTGCCCCAGTACCGCTCGCAGGAACTGAACCTGTACGCCATCTATCCGTCGCGCCAGTACCTGGATGCGAAGATCAAAACGTGGGTGGAATACCTGCGCGGTTCGCTGCCGGAAATTTTGACCGCGCATCAGACAGAGTTGGCGACGTACAGCTGACCCGCAGCCAGCCCCTCCTGATCTTCTCCCCCCGCGAGGGAGGATCGGGAAGGGCTTGAAACGCTGCAATCTTCGGCCATGAATGTTAGCGTGCTCACATTCCCGCCAGCCGATGAGCCTTGTTCCGATGAGCCTTTCCAGCACAAAGAAAACCGTTCTCGCCTTCAGCCGCGTCACCCCCGAGATGATCGAGCGCCTGCAACAGGACTTCAACGTCATCGCGCCCAACCCCAAGCTGGGCGACATCAATGAACAGTTCAATCAGGCCCTGCCCCACGCCCACGGTTTGATCGGTGTCGGGCGCAAATTGGGCCGCCAGCAGCTGGAAAACGCCACGCAGCTGGAAGTGGTGTCCAGCGTCTCAGTGGGTTACGACAATTACGACGTCGACTACTTCAACGAACGCGGGATCATGCTCACCAACACCCCGGACGTGCTGACCGAAAGCACGGCGGACTTGGGCTTTGCCCTGATCATGAGCAGCGCCCGGCGTGTCGCAGAACTGGACGCCTGGACCAAGGCCGGTCAATGGCAGGCCAGCGTGCCGCCCGCGCTGTTCGGTTGCGATGTGCATGGCAAAACGCTGGGCATCGTCGGCCTGGGCAATATCGGCGCGGCGGTGGCACGCCGAGGGCGTTTGGGGTTCAACATGCCGATCCTCTACAGCGGCAACAGCCGCAAGACCGACCTTGAGCACGAACTGGGCGCGCAATACCGCAGCCTTGAGCAGTTGCTGGCCGAAGCTGACTTCGTGTGCCTGGTGGTGCCGTTGAGCGAGAAGACCCGTCACCTGATCGGTCCGCGTGAGTTGAAACTGATGAAGCCCAGCGCCATTTTAGTGAATATTTCCCGTGGCCCCGTGGTGGACGAAGCCGCGCTGGTCCACGCCCTGCAACATGGCACGATTCGCGGGGCCGGGCTGGATGTGTACGAAAAAGAGCCGCTCAGCGACTCGCCCCTGTTCCAGCTCAAGAACGCCGTCACCCTGCCCCATATCGGCTCCGCGACCCACGAAACCCGCGACGCCATGGCCCAGCGCGCGCTGGCTAACTTGCGCAGCGCGTTGCTCGGCGAGCGGCCGCAGGATCTGGTCAACCCGCAGGTGTTCAAAGGCTGACGCCGGGCAGCCTCAAGCCACTTTGGCCTGCAACACCGGCCGGGCGGGCTTGCGAAACACCAGCACGTTGCCAAGCATCACCAGCACCAGCCCCATCAAGGCCGGTGCTGTCCACTGATACCCCTCGGCGAAGGCCGACACGTTGAGCGCCACCAACGGGAACAGCACCGTGCAATAGGCGGCGCGTTCCGGGCCCATGCGCCCCACCAGCGTCAAGTACGCGGTAAAGCCGATCACCGATCCGGGGATCACCAGATACAGCAACGAGCCGATATAACGGGTGTTCCATTCCATGTCGAACGGGATGCCCCTTATCACGCAGTACAGCGCCAGCAGGCTGGCGCCATACAGCATGCCCCAGGCGTTGGTGGTCAGGGGTTTGAGGCCGGCCTTTTGTTGCAGGCTCGACAGCAAGTTGCCTGCCGAAAAACACATCGTACCCAGCAAGGCCAACCCCAGGCCCAACATCGTCTCAGGGGTTGCGGTGTGTGCACTCACCTCGGGCCAGAACAGAAAGCCCAGTCCGGTCAACCCCAAACCACCGCCCAGCAGCACGTTACGGGCGATTTTCTGCTTGAAGAAGATCCGCGCGTTCAACGCGTTCCACAGCGTGGCGGTGGAAAACACCACCGCGATCAAACCGGTAGTCACCCATTGGCTGGCGGTTAAAAAACACATGAAGTTCACGCAAAACAGGCACAGCCCCTGAGCCAGGCAAATCAGGTGCCCGCGCCGGTTCATGACCTGCAATGTGCGGCTGAGCAACAACAGCGCAAACAGCACCAGTGCCGCCAGCCCAAAGCGATACACGATGGACACCGGAATCGCCACCACACCCAGTTGCAACTTGAGGGCGATCCAGGTGGTGCCCCAAATCAACACGGTCAATACATATAACGATAGGTTCATGGCGCGCTCCTGAAGGTGGACCTCAGTGTGAATCCGCGCCCGTGGGCGCACTTGCAGATTCTTGCGCTTTTGTTGGGCGCAGGGCTGGCAGTGCGCGCACGCAGGAGTAGGATGCAAAACGTTGGAGAACTGACCATGCCTGCTTTCGATACCCTGCAAGTGTTTCAATCCATGAGCCGCTCGCCCAATGCTCGCCTTGAGCACAGTGCCGAGCTCGGTGACGGCATGGCCGCAGCCCTTTGGAGCAACCATCACGACGCTCGCGACTACCAAGCCCCGACCCACCACACGTTGTCGTGCTACATCTCGGGCGGCACCGGCACGTTTCGCCGGGAGCAACCGGGCACCAAAGGCGCGCCGGGCAAACTCTGCGTATTACCCGCCGAGCATGCGTCGGCCTGGGTGATTAATGGCGCGATTCGCCTGGCCCACGTGTACGTGAGTCAGGAGCAATTCGCGCTGGGCTGCATTCATTTGCTGGATAAAGAACCGCGCACCCTGCAATTGCGCGAGTTCACGTTCCTGGACGACGCACAGCAGACCCGGCGCTTTCATCAATTGTTGAAACTCAACTGGGCCGAACCGGGCGAGCGCCTGCTCACCAGCAGCCTGGCCAATGAATTGCTCGATCATGCCGTGCTCAGTCAGGTCGGCAAACGCGACGGTTTGCCACTGAAAGGCGGGTTGGCGGCGTATCAGCGTCGGCAGTTGGTCGAGACCATCGAGCAGCAACTGGCCGAGCCATTGAGCATCGGCCAACTGGCGGCGCAGTGCGCGTTGTCGCCCTATCACTTCGCCCGGATGTTTCGCGAAAGTGTTGGTCTGGCGCCGCATCAATACGTCTTGGCCAGACGCCTGAACCGGGCGCGGGAGTTGTTGCGCCACAGCTCACTGGCGTTGGGCGAGATTGCAATGGCCTGCGGTTTTGCCAGCGCCAGTCACTTCACCAACCGGTTCAGGCAAACCCTGGGCGCGACGCCGGGCGAATACCGCGCGGCGTTCAGGCCCTGACGCCTCAAAACTCCAGCGTGCTGGCCACCGAGACTTGCCGAGAATCCCCCATGGAGACGAAGGTGCGGCTTGCTGCCGAGGTGTAGTAGGTGCGGTCGAACAGGTTTTTGAGGTTGAGTTGCAGTGTGACCTTTTGCCCTTCGACCCGGGTGTCGTAAGTGGCGAAGGCATCGGCCACGGTGTAACCGGGCAGGTCGAAGTCATTGAGCGCATCCCCGGCGCGCTCGCCCACATACCGGGCACCCGCCCCCACGCGCAATTTATCGCCGCCCACGACCGTGCCAAAGTCATACACCGCCGACAGCGAGCCACTGTTTTTCGCCACGTTTTGCAGGCGCATGCCCTTGTAGATCGGGTCCTTGGTCACTTGCGCATCGGTGTAGGCATAGCTGCCGATCAGGCTCCACTGCTCGCTGAGCTGGCCACTGACGTCCAGTTCCAACCCGCGCGAGCTGACTTCGCCCGCCGCCGAATACACCGTGTCGTCGCCCACGGTGGTAGACACCAGTACGTTGCGTTTTTTGATGTCATACAGCGCCAGCGTGCCCGTGATGCGCCCCGGCATGTCCAGTTTGGCGCCCACTTCCCAGGACTTGGCCTGTTCGGGGGCTATGGCCGAGTCCAGCACCACGCCACCGGTCAGCGGGGCAATGGTGGAGTTGGGTTTGAACGACTCGGTATAGCTGCCATAAAACGACAGCTCATCGGTGTAGCGGAACACCAGCCCGGCACGCGGAACCCAGGTCTGGCCGTTGGTGTCGGTGTTGGCGGTGAAGGGGCGACCCTTGCCTGCCAGTTGGTCGTATTTCTGGAAGCGCCCGCCCGCGACGAAAATCCATTGATCGGTGAGGTGAATCGAGTCCTGCAGGAACAGCGAGTCGCTGCGCAGCACATCGGTCTGATTGCTGTCGCTGGCGCTGACGGTGGTGCCCGCCACCTCCTTGCCGTACACCGGGTTGAGGTAGCTGAAAGGGTACTGGCTGTTCTGGCGGATCAGGTCGGCGCGATAGATTTTGCGGTACTCGTCGTCCAGCCCGACTACCAGATCGTGCTGCATGCCCGCCGCTTGCACCTTGCCTTGCAGGCTGACCGTGGCAAAGCGGTCGGTGGTGATTGCGCCTTGGGTGCCGTCCATTTTGCGCGTCAGCGTGCCGGTCTTCGGATTGACCGCCGTGACCCGCACCTGACTGGCGTCGTAGGTTTCGCGGTTCCAGCTGTAGCCAACATGGGCGCTCCAGTTGTCGTTGAGGGTGTGGTCGACTTCCAGCCGGTACAGGTCCGAGCGCCCTTCCATGTTGTTGAAAGGTTCATCCAGACGGCGGGTGGCCGGGATGTCCAACGGGTGGTTGGTGGCCGGGTTGATGGCCGTTCCACGGTCAAACGGCGACAGGAATTCGCGGTGCTCGTACGCCAGCAACACCTGCGTGGTGTCCCCATACCACGCCAGCGAAGGCGCGATCAGCGTTTCACGGTGAGTGCCGAAATTGCGCCAGTAATCTTCGTCTTCGTGGTCAACGATCATCCGATACGCCAGCCCCGACTCGCCCAGTGCGCCGGTGCTGTCAAAACGGCCGCCGCTGCCGTTTTTGCCCGAACCGTAGGTCGAGCCGCGCACGGTCAGCGCGTTGAACTGCGCCAGTTGCGGCTTTTTGCTCACTACGTTGACCACACCGCCGGGGTCTTGAATGCCATACAGCAACGACGCCGGGCCCTTGAGCACTTCGACCCGCTCAGCCGTGGCATTGAGCGCCCGGCCCTGCACCAGCGGCATGCCGTCGCGCATGATCGAGCCGTCGCGATTGTCGCCAAACCCGCGTTTCATCACCGAGTCCTGAGTGCTGCCCAGCGTGTTGCCCTGGGTGATGCCGCTGATGTTGTTCAGCGCGTCATCCAGATTGCGCGGCGCTTGGTCGCGGATCACCTGCGCGGCCACCACGTTGACGGTTTGCGGGATCTCCATGCTGTCGCCCTGCCCGCGCACGACCGAGGTCACGGCAGGCGGCTGGTAACTGAAGTCGTCCATGGCCAGCGACGTGATGCTGGTCGCCCCCAGATTCAAGGCCCCGGCCGTGGGCGCAGGCTCAAGGGCGAAGGTATTGGCGTCGGTGCGACGCGCATTGAAGCCCGACTGGGCGAGCAATTGTTGCAGCGCCTGCTCGGCACTCATGCGGCCGTTGATGGCGGGCGCTTGCAGGCCATAGGGCGCTTCGTCGGTGTACACCACGCTCAGGCCGGTCACGCGGCTGAAGTCATTCAAGGCTTGCGGCAAGGGTTCTGCGGGCAGGTTGAACGCAAATTGCGTCGCGCTGTGCTGCACCGGGGTGTCAGCCGCGATGGCCACACTCAACGGGGTTAAGGCCAGACCGACCATCAACAACGCCGAAGCGCCTAACCCCTGTGTAATCGAACCGCGATGCGCTGACCTTGCCTGGGACTTCATGCTCATGACCTGTGTACCGACCTGTTACGTAATGCGAATTTTTCGCATTTTCAAGCACTACACGGATGGGCGCGGGGTATACCTCACCCCCGGACTGAAAAATAATTGCGCCGTTTTCTCCTCCCCCGTCCCCTCTTGCGCAAGGAGAGGGAACGGGATGTGCGTGAGCTCAGTTTCACCTGCTACCGACCCCGGTCTCATGTGTAAACGCTGTCCCCGGTCTCTACCGTGAGGGCCGTGTCAGCGCAACACGATCAAGCGCCCAAACACGGTGTGCTGTTCAAACCCCAGCACACCTTGCAGCGAATTGAGCACGGCCTGGGGGTCATGGCTGGGGAAGCTGCCGCTGATACGTCGCTGCCCCAACTCGGTATTCAACAGTACGATCTGGCCCGGGAAGTAGCGCTTGAGATCGGCCACCACGTCCACCAGCGGGGTTTTCGAATAGGTCAGCCAGCCTGATCGCCAGCCCAGCCGAGCCTTGCTGTCGACCCCCTGCACAGCACCCGACACCCCGCCGTCATACGCCACTTGCTGGTCGGCGCTGAGAATCTGCTGCGGCGCGTGCGCACCGGCCTTCACGCCGACGCGCCCTGACAAGACCGTCACTTGCGCGCCTTCCGGTTGCCTGCGCACTTCAAATTCGGTGCCCATCACTCGCGCTTCGCCGTTCTGGGCGTCCACGACAAAAGGCTCGCCCGTGTGGCTGACCTGAAAAAACGCCACGCCACGTCGCAATTGCACATGGCGCTCGCCGCCGCTGAAGTTCACCGCAATGGCACTGTCGGCATCCAGCGTGACCCGGGATTGGTCCGCCAGTGTCAGGGTCCGAACCTGACCTGGCGCACTGACATAATCGGCGCCCAGGTCGTCGATCCAGCGCGCCGGCTGCCACCCGGCGAATACCCCGAGCATCAGCAGCAGGCACGCCGCGACGGCCACGCCACTGGACCATTGCCAGACGCGGATGCGTTTCGAGACGTTCATCGCCGACAGGTAGCGCTGCATAACCAGCGCCTCTTCTTCGGCCAACCGGCTGCCCGCCACTTCGCTCAACTCCCACACCACCTGGGCTTGTGCGTAGGCCTCGGCATGGGCGGGGTCGGCGTGCAGCCAGCGGCTGAAGGTGGCCTGATCGCCGCTGTCGGGCTGGTCGTGCAATACGCTCAACCATGCCAGCGCGGTGCGCTCTTGCTCGGGCGTTACCTCAATCGTCGAACGGTTCATCACGGTGCTTTCCCGGTCGGCGGCTCACGCAGGCTGGCCTTGCAGGCCTCAAGGGCGCGCATCATATGTTTTTCCACGGCGCTTTGGGACACGCCCATGACCTTGGCGATCTCGGCATAGGTGCGGCCATGAATGCGGTTGAGCAAAAAGATATGCCGCGTGCGTTCCGGCAAACCGCGCAAGGCAGCCTCGACTTGACGCAAATCATTGCCCGCCTCCAACGCAGCCTGCGGCTCGCAGCCGTGGGTGTCAGCGTCTTGCTGCCAGTGCTGATTGATCCGCCCGCGCGAGCCTTCGCTGCGCAAATGGTCAATGGCGATATTGCCCGCGCAACGCAATAAATAGGTGCCCAATTCTTCGACCTGCACCAGCGGACGACGCCAAAACCGCACGAACAAATCCTGCACCAGATCCGCCGCGGTGGCCCGACAGCCCACGCGACGACTGACCAAGGCTTCCATTTGCGGGCGCTGGGAGAGAAACACCTGAAGGAAATGCGCACGTCCATGGCGCGATTCGCTGTCAGGGCCTTCCTGATGTTGGGGAGGATTCATGGGCGTCGAAGGTGGGCTAAAGGAAAGCGATACTAATGATAAATATTCTCATATGCAAAAGCAGATGACGGCCTGCGCATCCGCCTGACGATCGTCAGTGATTGCCCAAGACAAGGGCTCACCCCTACAATGCGAACAATTCTTGTTCTCTAAAGCGCGTTCGGTGCACTCGGGGTGGTGGTTGTCGCAGTCAAATACCATTGAAGGCCTGTATCTGGACCACCACCGCTGGCTCACGGGATGGCTGCGGCACAAGCTCGGCTGCCCGCAAGGCGCCGCCGACCTGGCACAAGACACGTTCATGCGATTGCTCACGGCACGGGAGACGCCGGACATCGCGCAGCCACGGGCGTTTTTGACCACGGTCGCCAAGCGCGTGCTGTTCAATCATTACCGTCGCCAAGACCTTGAGCGTGCTTATCTGCTGGCCCTGGCCGAGCAACCGCAAGCGCTGGCGCCCAGTGAAGAAGAGCGCGCCATCATCCTGCAAACCCTGATGGAGCTGGACCAATTGCTCGACGGCCTGCCGTCCCCGGTCAAGCGTGCCTTTTTGCTCGCACAAGTCGATGGCCTCAGCTACGCCGACATCGCCGCGCAACTGGGCATTTCGATTGCGACCGTCAAACGTCATTTGAACAAAGCCGCCATGCGCTGCTATTTCGCGCTATGAACGGCGTCTTCAACACCCCGCCAGAGATCGCGCCACAGGTCGCTGAACAGGCCGTGAGCTGGCTGGTGGAAATGCAAGGCGGCGCGCTGAGCCCGCGGCGCCAGCGCGCGTGGCAACAGTGGCTCGACGCCCATGCTGAACACCAGCGGGCGTGGGACCACATTCAGCGAGTCAACCAGCGCCTGCGCAGGTTATCGTCGCCCCTCGCCCACGCGGCCTTGAACGCCCCGCAAACGCACACCCGGCGTCAGCCCCTGAAACTGTTGCTGCTGTTGGGCGCCGGGTCGGCCATGACCTACGGCCTGCGCGAGCAACTGCCGCTGACCCCGCTGCTGGCCGATTACAGCAGCCCGATCGGCCAACGGCGCACTGTGAACCTGCACGACGGCAGCCAGATCCGCCTGAACACCGGCAGTTCGGTGGACGTGAGATTCGATGCACAACAACGGCTGATTCGCTTGCTCGACGGCGAGGTGCAAATGACCGTCGCCCAAGAGGCGCGCCCCTTGCACGTGCACACCGCTCACGGTGTGTTGCAGCCGGACAAGGCGCGTTTCAACCTGCGCCAGTTCCGCGACCGCACCCACATCGCCGTGTTTGAAGGACGCGTGCAACTGGCGCCACAGACCTACCCCGGCAGCCCGTTGCAACTCGAAGCGCGCCAGCAGGTGAGCTTTACCCCTCAGGCATGGAGCACCCCACACGCACTCGACGCGGGCAGCGGCGCGTGGGCCGATGGCATTTTAGTGGCCGCGCACATGCGCCTGGAAGACTTTATCGCCGAACTGAGCCGATACCGTCGCGGCCAGCTCCATTGCGATCCCAAAGTCGCCAACCTGCTGATTTCCGGCACCTACCCGATTGACGACACTGAACGCGTGCTCGATCTGCTGCACGTCAGCCTGCCCGTGCGGGTCAAGCGATTTACTCGTTATTGGGTGACAGTTGAGTCCAACGTTTAAGCGGCTGATTTTTATGTGCCGCCGTGAGCCGATTTCACATCTCGCGTGACAGAGCAGGTAAGCCCCCTCACTTTTGACCTGCTCGGAAACCCGTCATGCCTGTTCAGCCTTCACGTCTCTCTCCACTGGCCCGTCTGGTGCTGGGCGCCAGCCTCAGCCTGGGCGTACTTCCCCAGGCGCTGGCCGACGCCCGGACCTATCACATTGCCCCTGCTTCGCTGGAGGCCGCGCTGAACCAGTTTGGTCGCGAAGCCGGTGTGCTGATTTCATTCGGTTCGGCCACTGCCAGCGGCCTGCAAAGCCGTGGCCTCGACGGTGCCTTCAGCACCGAGCAAGGGCTGCACACCCTGCTCGAAGGCACTGGCCTGCAAGCCCGCGCGGAGGGTGAAGGTGCGTTCAGCCTGCAACCGGCAAGCACGCCCACAGTGCCCGCAAGCATCGAGCTGGGCGCCTCCACAGTGGTCGGCGACTGGTTGGGCGAAGCGGCTCAAACCGATGTGTTCGAACACCCCGGCGCCCGCGACGTGATTCGCCGCGAAGACTTCGAACGCCAGGGCGCCACCTCGGCGCGGGACGTGCTCAACCGCATCCCGGGCGTCAACGCGCCCGAAAACAACGGCACCGGCAGCCATGACATGGCCATGAACTTCGGCATTCGCGGCCTCAACCCGCGTCTGGCCACCCGCTCCACCGTGTTGATGGACGGCATCCCCGTGCCGTTCGCGCCCTATGGCCAACCACAGTTGTCGTTTGCCCCAGTGAGCATGGGCAATATGGACGCGGTCGACGTGGTTCGGGGTGGCGGCGCAGTGCGCTACGGCCCGCAAAACGTGGGCGGGATCGTCAATTTCGTGACCCGCGCCATTCCCGACGCGCCCACGGTGAAGGCCGGCTTTCAGACCCAGACCAGCCCCTCGTCCAGCCACGACGGCTTCAAGACCACCGGCAACGTGCTGGCGGGCGGCACGGCCGACAACGGCCTGGGCGGTGCGCTGCTGTACTCCGGCACGCGCGGGGGCGACTGGCGCGAACACAGCGACACGCGCATTGATGACCTGATCCTCAAGGGCAATTACTCAATCGATGACGCCAACAGCGTGCATGCCATGGCCCAGTACTACGAGGGTGAAGCCGACATGCCGGGCGGTTTGAGTACAGCGGCCTACAAAGCGGATCCGTATCAGTCGACACGCCCCAACGACAAATTCTGGGGCCGTCGCACGCTGGTCAACGTCGGTTACCGCTATCAGCAAGAGCGTCGCGAATTCACGGTCAACAGCTTCTTCACCAAAACCCTGCGCAGCGGTTATCTGGACCAGGGCACCTTCCTGTCACTGTCACCCCGTGAGTACTGGGTGCGCGGGATCGAAACACGCTTCTCCCAGGGGTTCGATCTGGGCAACACCACCCATGAAGTCGGCGTCGGCTATCGCTATATCAACGAAGCCGGGCATGAACTGCGCTATCGCACCCCGATTGCTGCCAATCAATTACCGACCGCCAACAGCCGCAATGACCGTGACACACGGGGTGAGACCGAGGCTCACGCGTTTTTCATCGATGACAAGATCGACATCGGCAAATGGACGTTCACACCCGGTATTCGCTACGAAATGATTGAACAGCAGCAGACCAACCTGCTGACCCACGTTAAATACAAAGGCGACTACAACACGCCGCTGCCCGCGCTGAACGTGCTGTATCACGTCAACGACAGCTGGAATCTCTACGCCAACACCGAAGGCTCGTTTGGCAGTGTGCAATACAGCCAGATGCCAAACCGGGTCAGCGGCGGCGAAGTCAAACCGGAAAAAGCCCGTACGTGGGAACTCGGCACCCGTTACGACAATGGCAACCTGCGGGCGGAGATCGGCGCGTTTCTCATCAACTTCAATAACCAGTACGACAGCAACCAGACCACCGACACCGTCATTGCCCGGGGCAAGACGCGGCATCAGGGCATCGAAGCGAGTGTCAATTACGCGCTGGAGGGCGTGAGCCCGATACTCAGCGGGTTTGATGTCTATGCCACCTATGCCTACGTGGATGCGACTATCCGCGAAGAGGGGCCTAACAAAGGCAATCGTGTGCCCTTCTCCTCCAAAAACAAAGGCACCTTAGGCATCGGTTATACGCAAGGGCCGTGGAAAGCCAACCTCGACAGCAGCTACCAGACCGATCAGTTTGCGGACAATGCCAATACACGCGCAGAAAGCGCTGACGGCAGCACCGGAAAGATCCCTGGCTACATGGTGTTCAGCAGCCGCGTGGGCTACGACTTCGGCCCACAACTGGCGGACCTCAACGTCGCCGTCGGGGTCAAAAACATCCTGAACCACGAGTATTTCACCCGCTCGTTCGACGATAACAACAAAGGCAAGTACGTGGGAGAACCGCGCACCGTGTACTTGCAGACATCTGTCGCATTTTGATTCAAATCGTTAAAGGCCCGGCTGCCCGGGCCTTTATGGCTGCCAAAGACTGACGCCGATCACAGTGCGCAACGTTTGCTGAAAATAGTGCTTGAAATATTTGCTCATCGGCTCAAACACTGTAACTGAGCGATGACGATGAACCTTTGTCCACTCGAGGCCGTCACAACTCACTCGAGCAAGCTGAAATAAGGGAAGCATTATGCAAATTAACGTCTTTTCCGATAAACACATCGACAGCGACAAACGCACTCAGGAATGGGTACAAGCAACTGTTGAGGTTACGCTCGAACGCCACTTGGAGGACCTGACTCGGGTCGAAGTGCATCTGAGTGATGAGAATGGTGGCAAGTCCGGTCCTAAGGACAAACGCTGCAAAATGGAAGCACGGCCAAAAGGCCATCAACCGATTTCCGTTTCCCAGGACGCCGATTCGCTGACGCAAGCCGTGGAAGGCGCTGCAGCAAAACTGGAGAACGCGCTGGAACATCTGTTCGGCAAACTGCGTGGCAAGCATTCGCCAAAACTGGCGGTTGAAGGGTTTGAAGAAAAAGAACCCAAAGAAAGCGCTGACGATTTGCTGGAAGAAGAGTTTTTGGAGAAAGAAAAAGAACTCGACAAAATCAGCTGATTTAGCCAAAAGGACGCACTAAAAAAGGGCGGGTCTACTTCGGTAGGCCCGCCCTTTTTTGTGTGCCGAACGTGGCGTTACAGCTCGCCCTTCTCCACTTCAGGGTGCTCGCCCGAGCCCGCGCCGGTCTTGCGATGCGGGTTCTCGATCTTCACGGACGGGAACTGCGAAGACGCGTATCGCACCACCAGGATCGCAAACGCCAGCAACAAAATGGCGCCCGTCAAATACACAACGCCCATGTCTGGCGGGTTGTGGTGCGACACGTTGGAAATCAGCAAGCGGGTCAACGCCGTGATCGCCACGTAGATCAGGAAGCGCACCGGCATGTGGTTGGTCTTGAAATAAATCCCGACCATGGCGCCCAGTTCGAGGTAGATGAACAGCAACAAGATGTCATCAATGCTGATATTGCCCTTCTCCACCATTTGCAAAAATTCCATCACGGCGGCCCAGGCCGTGACCGCGCCTATGGCGAACAGCGCCAAATAATGGAAGGTTTCGACAAACAGGTTGCCCATCGACTCGGCCAGTTCATGGACCTGGCGCCGTAGCTTTTCGGCTTTGTTCACTCTCACGATGCAGCTCCTTGAAACGACTCGAACGGATAATCCGCGATGCTCATGACACTTTTTGTATGCAGAAAAAAGGCCAGCACCACGAATGAGAAGGTGGCCGGGCGCCATTAGACACGTCCGCCCTGCGCTTCACACCCCAATTGCAGCTAGAGTAAAAAAGCCGCTATTCAAATGCTGGCGATTGGCTTATCCTTTTAGCTGTATATAAATACAGTAATCGCAAAACAACTTATCGTGAAGGCATATGAGGTGGTAAATGGCCGTCGAAGTGGTATACCGCAGCAGCCGAGATCTGGAGCGTTTGTTCATGGATAAAGCCGAAGCTGACCGTCATGACAAAATGCTGGAGCTGGCAGAGTTACTGGCTGAAGTGTTGCAAAAAGCTGTGCCGTCCCTGAACGAGCAGCAAGTCGAAGAAGCAGGCATCTACATGGCGAAAAATCGCGATATCTTTGCCAAGGCCTTCAAGAGCCAGCCGGACGCCTTGTCTGAGCTGCTGACCGACAGCGAGTAAACACCTGCAGCCGTCACCGGGCTCTGGCCAGCGAGCAGAGCCCGACCTTGTGACCGACCGGCATGCGGGCAATCAATCGAGCCCCGGGGCATGCGCTACAGGTTATTCGCCGTACAACATTTTTTTCGCCAGTTCATCCGACACCCTTGCCGGTGAGCGCTTTTCGGCTTGTGCGTGGGCATAAATGCCAGTCAGTCGCTCGCTGATGCGCAGCAGTTGCTGGTTGATGGCTTCAGGTTGCGCCCCTTGATGGGTCAACGCCATGAAGATCAAACCGCCCGAATTGATCACGTAGTCCGGTGCATACAGAATGCCCCGGCGCTCCAGTTGGTCGCCCACCTGCAAGTTGGTCAGCTGGTTGTTGGCGCACCCCGCCACGGCCGAACAGCGCAATTGCGCCACGCTGTGCCAGTTGAGCACGCCGCCCAGACCACAGGGCGCGAGTATGTCGCACGGGGTGCTGAGCAAGGCTTCCGGGGCAATGGGGTGCGCACCCAATTGCTCCATCGCCAGTCGCACTTTGCCCGCGTCGGTGTCGCTGACCAGCAACTCGGCGCCTGCTGCGTGCAGTTGTTCAGCGAGCGCGAACCCGACCTTGCCCAACCCCTGAATCGCTACCCGCAACCCTTCCAGGTTATCGCTGCCCAGTCGCCATGACGCCGTGCTGCGAATGCCCGCGAACACCCCCATCGCGGCATGAGGCGAGGGATCGCCCGCCGCAGTGGTGCTGGTGACGTGTTGGGTGTATTGGGCGATGCAGTCCATGTCGGCCGTTGACGTTCCGCTGTCGATGGCCGTGATGTAGCGTCCATCCAGTTGCTCGACACAACGGCCGAATGCCTCAAACAGGGCCGCACGGCTTTCAACATGCGGGGCGCGCATGATGACGGCCTGGCCGCCGCCCGCTGCCAGTCCGGCCAGTACCGCCTTGTAGCTCATGTCTTGGGCCAGGCGGATCGCATCATTGATCGCGCTTTCGTCATCGGGGTAAGCCAGATAACGGCAACCGCCCAGTGCAGGCCCGAATTGACTGTTGTGAATGGCAATCACCGCTTTGAGCCCGGTGACCGGGTCGACACTGAGATGAAGCGACTCCAGACGAGCGCTTTGCATGAGAGCAAACATGTTCCGGCCCTCGAGAGGTGACAGGTAATCGCCAGTATAGGCGTCGCCTGAAAAGTCGTTGAAGTGCGCAGGCATAAGCCCGAACAACCTGTGCGGTTTCGGGCATATGTTGCTGGGCTCAAGCCGGGGTATCGGGCTGCCGTGACGGGTGTGCGTTGATGAACGCCGGATGTTGCGCGGCCAGTTGCGCCACGCGCGCGATGCGTGGATAACCTGCCAGCGACACGCTAAAACGCTCGGCCGCATACAACTGAGGAATCAGGTACACATCTGCCAGGCCCGGCTGCGGACCAAAACAAAAACCGCTGTCGCCAATCAACTGCTCGATGGTGGCCAAACCTGAAGAAATCCAGTGGCCGATCCACTGCGTGACATGGGCTTCGCCCTGCCCCAGGGCACGCAGTTGATTGAGCACACTGACGTTGTGCAACGGGTGAATATCGCACCCGATCACACTGGCCACGCCGCGCTCATGTGCGCGGGTGATCAGGTTGTCAGAAAGCAGCGGCGGCTGCGGATAACGCTCTTCGAGGTATTCGATGATGGCCGGGGACTGGGTCAGCACATCGCAGTCGTCAGTGCGCAAAGCCGGTACACGGCCTTGTGGGTTGAGCTTCAGGTAGTGTGGCTGGCGATGTTCACCGCCCCCGGGCGCGATCAGGTTGACCGCGATCGACTGATAATCCAGCCCCTTGAGCGCCAGCGCGATACGCACCCGATACGAGGACGTCGAGCGATAGTAGGTAAAGAGTTCCATGACTCGCTCCTTAACGCGCCGCGATCACCTTGCCACGGCATTCGCCAAACCCGATCGGGGCAAAACCATCACGGGTGCAACGGGCACGCAGAATGATTTCGTCGCCGTCTTCAAGGAATTTACGCACTTCGCCGGAGGCCAATTCGACCGGGTGTTTTCCGCCCTCGGTGAGTTCCAGCAGGCTGCCCAATTGCGAGCGTTCAGGCCCCGACAACGTGCCCGAACCAAACAGGTCACCGGCTTGCAGTTGGCAACCGTTGACGCTGTGGTGCGTCACCAACTGCGCGGCCGTCCAGTACATGTTCAGGGTATTGCTCAGCCCCAGGCGATGAGGTGCCAGGTTTTGTTCGCGCATGGCCTGTGTCAGCAGCAGCACTTCCAGCTCGATGTCGAGCGCGCCAGTGGCCTGATCCTGCTCATCCAGCAGGTACGCCAGCGGCTGTGGATCTCCCTCCGGGCGTTGGGGCTGGGCACGACGGAATGGCTCCAGCGCTTCGGCCGTCACCACCCAGGGTGAAATTGAGGTAATGAAGCTTTTCGACAGGAATGGGCCCAGCGGTTGATATTCCCACGCCTGAATGTCCCGGGCCGACCAGTCGTTAAGCAGACAAAAACCGGCAATATGCTCGCCCGCCTCACTGACAGGAATGGCATCTCCCATCTCATTGCCCTGGCCGATCCAGATACCCAGCTCCAACTCGTAGTCCAGACGGGCACACGGGCCAAAACTCGGCTCGGTCTGGCCTGCTGGCAGGGTCTGACCTTTAGGGCGACGCACCTCGGTGCCCGACGCCCGGAGGGTGGACGCCCGACCGTGGTAACCAATCGGTACGTATTTATAGTTGGGCAACAGCGGGTTATCGGGACGGAACAACTTGCCGACGTTTTTCGCATGTTCGATGCCCACGTAAAAATCGGTGTAATCACCGACTCGGGCGGGCAGGTGCATTGTGCAATCGGCAGCCAGTGGTAACAGGGTGGTGCTCTGCGCTTCGATCTTTGCGCGCAGCGTGCTGCCTTCAACGAACAGTTCGATCAAACGCTCGCGCAGCGCGACCCGGGCACGGCGGCCCAATGCGAAAAGGGCATTCAATGTGCCGCCCAGTGTCGCTTCGACAGCCACCTTGGCCTGGCCTTCGAACAGACCGGCCGCCAGCCCCGCTTCCAGATCCAGAATGTGGTCGCCGATGGCAACACCGCTGCGGGGTGTCGAACCGGCGAGGCTGAACACACCCAAGGGCAAGTTCTGCAACGGGAAATCGCTGTGCCCGTTGGCAGAGGCGATCCAGCTACGGGCAAGAGTGGACTGGGTCATGCTTATCTCCGGTTCGGGGTGAAGGTGACGGGCAAGGAGGCCCAGCACGCGTCGTATTGAGTTTGCAGTTGCGGGCACTCCAGGGCGTACCGGGTCGCACGCAACACTTGGCTGGTCTCGAACATGAAGGCCATGGTGTTGTCGATCTTGCTCGGTTGCAGGTCGGCCGCAATGGCTTTGCTGCAGGTTTCGCCATCCGGGCCGTGGGCGCTCATGCAGCTGTGCAACGATGCGCCGCCGGGCAGGAACCCTTGCGCCTTGGCGTCGTAGCTGCCCTGAATCAAGCCCATGAATTCATTCATCAGGTTGCGATGAAACCACGGTGGCCGGAACGTATTTTCAGCCACCATCCAGCGGGGCGGGAAGATCACGAAGTCCAGGTTGGCCAGGCCCGGAACACTGGTGGGCGAGGTCAATACCGTGAAAATCGACGGGTCGGGATGGTCGAAACTGACCGTACCAATGGTATTGAAGCGGCGCAGGTCGTATTTGTACGGCACGTTGTTACCGTGCCAAGCGACCACGTTCAGGGGCGAATGATCCAGTTCACAGCCCCAGAGTTCGCCAAGGAATTTTTGCACCAGTTGGGTCGGTTGCTGACGGTCTTCGTAGTGCGCCACCGGGCTCAGGAAGTCTCGCGGGTTGGCCAGGCCATTGCTGCCGATTGGCCCCAGGTCCGGGAGGCGCAACGGCGCGCCGTGGTTTTCAGCGACATAACCGCGCGCCTGCGCATCCAGCAGCTCAACGCGGAATTTCATGCCGCGCGGAATGACCGCAATCTCCAGCGGCGCCAGGTCCAGACGCCCCAACTCAGTGGCAATCCGCAGGCGGCCCAGCTCAGGCACGATCAACAGTTCGCCATCCGCGTTAAAAAACACCCGCTGCATCGAGCTGTTGGCGCAGTAGTTATAAATGCTGATGCCTGAAGGCTGGTCTGCCGTGCTGTTGGCGGCCATTGCCACCAGGCCGTCGATGAAATCAGTCGACGCATCCGGGATCGGTAGCGGGTTCCAGCGTAAGCGGTTCGGTGTCACCGGGCCCAGCGTGCCGCCAGCCAGTTGCCGCTCAAGTTTGCTGAACGCAGGGTGATTGGCCGACGGCTGGATGCGGTACATCCACGTGCGGCGCGCTTCGCTGCGGGTCATGGTGAAGGCGGTGCCCGACAACAATTCGGCGTACAGGCCGTAAGGGGCTTTTTGCGGGGAGTTCTGGCCAACCGGCAAGGCGCCGGGCAGTGCCTCGCTGCAAAATTCGTTGCCGAACCCGGATTGATACTCAAGGGTCGACGAGGACAGTTCGAGGGTCATGGAGCCTCCAGAGTGGAGAAAGCAGTTAACTGCGCTCAGCGCTGAATCAGTGCGCGCACCACTGCATTATTTTTATCGTAATTCAATTACGCATAACGTAATTTGATTGCCGATTAGCGTCAAGCTATAAAGACGCCCATTCATCCCGAGATGTAAGCCATTCCATGGACAAGCCCAGCCCCAGCGCCGACACCACAGGCAAGCAAAAAGTACGTTCCGCTGAAGTCGGGACGGACATTCTCAAGGCACTGGCCGAGTTGTCGCCCTCCACCTCGCTGTCGCGTCTGGCTGAGCACGTGCAGATGCCCGCGAGCAAAGTGCATCGCTATTTGCAGGCCCTGATTGCCAGTGGATTTGCCGAGCAGAATCCCGCCACCAACCACTATGGTCTGGGGCGTGAAGCCTTGCGGGTCGGTCTGGCCGCGCTGAACAGTATGGATGTTGTGAAGGTCGCCGCAGCGCCCTTGTCCGAGTTACGCGATGACTTGAACGAGACCTGTTTTTTGGCGGTATGGGGCAACCAGGGCGCAACCGTCGTCCACATTGAACCAGCGGTGCGGGCCGTTACAGTGGTGACGCAATTAGGGTCGGTCTTGCCGCTTTTAAGCTCGTCGACGGGTCTGGTGTTCAATGCGTTCCTGCCCGACCGCGAAACCCGGGAGTTGCGCGCCTTGGAGCTCAGCAGTGAGCACCTGCACCCGCTACAAGCACCTGAAGCCTACGAGCAGTTGTGCGAGAAGATTCGTGAACGCGGCCTGCACGTGGTTCACGGTTTGTTGATGCCTGGCGTCGATGCCTTATCGGCGCCGGTGTTTGATGCGACCGGCATGGTAGCCGCCGTATTGACGGTGGTGGGCCCGGCGTCGCTGTTCCATCCCGATCAACAAGGCCCGGCTGCCAGCCGTGTATTGGCTGCCAGCCAGGCGATCAGTTGGCGCATGGGGTATCAGCAGCGCTGATACCCTCAGGGCTTACCTGCTCCACTGATATTTGGCTTCATCCTGCAGTTTGCGCATGATTTTTTCGATGTCATACAACGAAGGCTTGCGGATGCGATCGGCTTCATCAAACGTCCAGGGCTTGGAGAAAGCCTGGGTCAGCCCCTGGACGTAGGTGGGTTCACGGTCTTGCACCAAACACGTAAAACCGACTTCGAGCAGCGATTCGCTGGAGACCAGTTCAAGCGTGACCGGATCGTCCACGATGTTGATGTACACCTCGCCGCAATCCAGACCGTACCCTTCAAGCTGCTTGTTCAAAAAGGTCCGGATGCGATCATTTAAGGCGTTCAACAATTGCGGATCTTTTGAGTCATCAATAACGTTGTTCACGTTGCCATTCCTGTAAGGACCTCCCCCAGTGCGTTCGTTCTGACAGCATGATCCTGTCAATACCTCAGGTTTTCAGCGAACTTCGGGGGTTATGAAAGGGAATATCAGCTGTTCCAGTGTTCTTTGGCATGCGCCAACAGCTCTTGCATAAGCGCTTCCACTTCACGGACAGACGGGCTGCTCACGCGAACAGCTTCGTCATAGACCCAATGCTTCGAGAAGCACCCGGTCACTGCGGTGTCGTGAATTTGAACATTGCCCCACTCCAGCGTGTCATTGCCCAGGGCATTCAGGTCCTGGCTGAATGTCACGACAGGCTCGGCGGCATTGCTGACGGTGGTGATGTATACCTGCTGACTGTCTGTGCCGTGCGCCTCAAGCTTGGCGTTCAGGAATTCACGTACGCGCGTATCGATTTCCGGGCTTGGCTTGAGGGTGAAGTCGACGTCAGCAGCATTTTTATCAATCGTGTTCAAGGTAAAACTCCTTTTATAACTACCCGCCCTTCAGCCTCATGCTGAAATTGGAAAGCAGGCAGAAACCTGTCGATGGCTTATTAAATGCGATCTGACACGGGGCGATGCACTACATAGTTATTGACGGGATAGTCGCGAAGAGTCCCAAGAGATGTGGGCTAGAGAGCCGCATCAGGCATTTCACTATTGCCGAAGTTGTAACAGAGATTGTCTGAAAGCAGACTTACTCCCGCTCCGCCCACGCCGTATTCTTGCCCCCGGTTTCAGGCGCACTGCCAGAGCCCCACGGGCATTGAGTCGCGACGATTCTGCCGACCGAATTCAGTCCCAAGCCTTACAGGTCATGGGCAATCCAGGTTCACCTTGACGTTGATTTGTAGCTCCTTGATCGAACGTCTTCCTTGGCCGCTGTCTTTACAGCGGCCTTTTTTATGAGCGGGATTTGAAGGGTGGGCATAGCAGTGCCCGGCAGGCAATGAGCGTGGTGACTACAACACCATCGCCAACAGCGGTGCCGCAAAGAGATTGAGAATACCGGTCAGCACCATGACCAGCCCCGCGACGGAGCCTTCTTCGCTGCCGACCTCACGGGCACGGCTCACGCCCGCGCCATGGGCACCGATCCCGAACAACGCTCCGCGCGCCAAACTGCTGTGCAGCGGCAACCACTTAAGCAGGATGCCCCCGAGCAAGGCGCCAAACACGCCGGTAAACATGACGAAGACTGCGGTCAGCTCAGGTACGCCGCCCAGATCTTGCGCCAGTGGCATGGCAAAGGGCGTGGTGATGGAGCGTGGCACCAGCGACAGGGTCAACGAGGTGTCCAGCGCCAGCGCCCTGGCCAGCCAGAACGAGCTGGCGATGGACGCCGCACTCCCCGCCAGCATCCCCAGCAGCAACGCCACCCAGTGCTTGGCCAGCAAGAGCCGCTGTTGCCAGATCGGTACAGCAAAGGCCACCGTGACCGGCCCCAGCACGAGCATCAGCCAATGGGTGTTGCTGGCGTACTCGGCGTACGCCGTGTGCAGAGGCACCGCCACGGCCAGCAACAACGCGGGCACAAGGATCAGCGGCGACAGCAGGTAGCGCCCTGTGCGCCGATACAACCAGCGACTCAAGCCATAGGTCGCCAAGGTCAGCAGCAGCCAGAACATCGGCATCCATTCAAACTTCATGGCGCAACCTCCAGCGGCACACGGCCTCGACGGTGAAAGCCGTGACGACCATCACCAACAAGGTGCTGATCCCGATCACCAGCAAAATTCGCCAGCCTTCGTCCCGTACCAGTGCGCCGTAGTCGAGCAGGCTCATCAACGCCGGAATAAAAAACAGCAGCATTTCAGCCATGAGCACACCCGCGCCCAGTTGCAGCGCGGCCGGTTTGACCCAACCCAGCGCAAACGCCAGGAGCAACAGCGCCATGCCCACTACCCCACCCGGAATGGGCAGGTGTAACCACACCGAAATCTGGCAACCGAGAAAATAAATAGCCAGCAATACGGCGATTTCGCTGACTAGACGGCCCAAGCGTTTTACATCGAAGCGTTTCATTTTGTGTCCATCCCAAACAGGCTTTCAGTGTAAAGACACCCCTTCCATCCCGAAAACGAATTGTTAGACTGACAGCCATTCCAAACAGGAATTTGAAAAATGGAATTCAAACAATTGCGCACATTCGTTGAAGTTGCGCGCGCCGGGGGCTTTACACCGGCCGCCCATACCTTGCACATCAGCCAATCGGCAGTGAGCAAGCAGGTGGCGCAGCTTGAACACAACCTTGGCACGCCGCTGTTTGACCGCCTCGGTTCGCACGTGCGGCTGACCGCAGCGGGCACGGTGGTATTGCAACGGGCTGAGGGGATGTTGCGTCTGCAACAAGAGTTGTTGAGCGAACTGGACGACTTGAGTCAACTGACCCGCGGCGAGTTGCGCCTGGGCTTGCCGCTGTTGGGCAGCGATGCGCTATTCGCCAGCCTGTTTGCCGAATACCGGCGCCGGTATCCCAATATTCAGGTGCAATTGCTCGAAGGCGGCAGCCTGGTGGTTGAGCAGGCCGTGTTGAGCGGCGAGCTGGAGTTGGGCGGCAGTTTGACGCCGAAAAACCCGACCTTTGCCTATCAACCGTTTTGTGATGAGCCACTGGACGCACTGCTTCCTGCCGATCATCCGCTGGCTGAAGACGGCAGCGTGCGACTGGAGCAGCTGTCTGAAACCCCGTTCTTGCTGTATCAGCGCAGTTTTGTATTAAACGATCGGTTACTGCAGGCCTGTCAGCAATTGGGTTTTACCCCCAAAGAGGGGGGCCGCAGCGGGCAGTCGGATTTTCTGGTGGCGCTGGTGGCCGCCGGTCAGGGCGTGGTGTTGCTGCCCAGCGTGGTGGCACGCGGGCTGGTTCGCCCCGGCGTGGTGAGGCTAAAACTCATCGCGCCTGAAGATCTGCGATGGGACATCGCGTTCATCTGGCGCGAAGGGGCGTATTTGTCTCGCGCAGCGCAAGCCTGGCTGGAGCTGCTGCGCGAACGGCCGGTTACTGGGTCAGTGCTTTGATGAAGGCTTCGACCCACGGTTCGCAGTCACTTTCCGGGGTCACGGTTTCGCTGGCATCCAGGCGCAACATCGGCTGGACTTCACGCAATCCCAGTTCCGCGAACAACTCGCTCATCAGTTGACCGCCGCCGCAGTAGGTATCGCCATAGCTTTCATCACCGAGCGCGATCACGCCACCCGGCAAGCCGCGCCAGGCCGCAGGCAGTTGGTCACGGATGGTGCTGTATAACGGCGCCAGATTGTCCGGCAGCTCGCCCATGCCGGTGGTCGAGGTCACCGCCAGCAAGGCTTCTGGGGCAAATGCCTGGATATCGGCCAGGGTTGCGCGAGAATTGAGCAAAACCTCGCACCCGGCATCGGTCAGCAATTGTTTGGCATGACGGGCAACTTCTTCTGCGGTGCCATACACCGAGCCACAAAGGATGGCGACTTTCATCAATCTGATCCTGTCACTGACTAAAAGGCTGGGATATTAGCAGGTGACGCCACGTTTCGGTGATGGCACGTGGACAGCTCGTACCTTTGTCTTAGAATGCATGGGGCCTGCAGGCGCATTTGTCCGGAAACCATTCACTCACTTTCAGAAGAGCGGCTTGATGATCAACGCACGTTTGCTGCAACGCATGGTTGACGCGTCCCAAGACGGCATTGTGGTAGCCGAGCTTGAGGGGGACGACACCATCCTGATTTACGCGAACAAAGCCTTTGAAACACTCACGGGGTACAGCAGTGACGAGGTTTTGTACCAGGATTGCCGGTTTTTGCAGGCCGGTGATCGGGACCAGGTCGCGCTGCAAGTGATCCGCGATGCCATGGCCCGTGGCGAGCCGGTCCGTCAGCGGCTGCGCAATTACCGCAAAGATGGCACGCACTTCTGGAACGAGCTGTCGATCACCCCGGTTTTCAACGAAAGCGATCAGCTGACGTATTTCATTGGTGTGCAGAAGGATGTCTCTCAACAAGTGAAAGCTGAGCAGCGTGTAGCGCAACTGGAAGTCGAGTTAGCGGCGGTCCGGCAGGAACTGCAAACCCTCAAGGCGACGAGCGGCCTCAACAAAATGTAGAATCGATGGTCTGTTGTAAACAGTTACGACTTTTTATTGACCCGCTTCTGAGTTTCACCATGTCACACGATGCCCTTCTGACTCAGGACGAGTTGGATTTCATTCAGACCATGCATCAAAACCCGCTGCTCAATCAGCGGGATGCGTCGTCGAGCCTGACGCTCAACGGTGTGGCACAAATTCGCGATCTGCTCACGCGCCTGGCCGCCCATGAGCAAGTGACGCTCCAGGCTCAAATCGCCAACCAGCAAATGAGTTTCCCGCTGCGTCTGGTTGAAGATGAATTCCATGCGCAGCACTTGCAATTGGGGGCGCCGAGCATTTTTGAAGAGGGGCCGCTGATTCGCCCGTGGCGTTTCACGCTCGCTGAACCGGTTGCATTGGAGAATATTCGCGGGCGCAGTGGCCAACTGTGGGTCAGTGAGGTGTCGTTCAAGGGCATGCTGATTGATGTGCGCAATGACAGTCGCCCGCCGCGCCAGTTTTGCCAATGGTTCAGCCCCACCGGCTATGAGCGCATTGCCGTGCGCGGCACGCTGGAGCGCAAGACCGAGCTGGGGCAATACGCTTACCGTCTAAGCCAGCGCGATGCAGGTGAAACAGAACGCCTGCGCCAGTTCATCCTGCAACAGCATCGTCTCGCCCAC
This sequence comes from Pseudomonas lundensis, assembly GCF_001042985.1. Taxonomy (GTDB): domain Bacteria; phylum Pseudomonadota; class Gammaproteobacteria; order Pseudomonadales; family Pseudomonadaceae; genus Aquipseudomonas; species Aquipseudomonas lundensis. The sequence goes on along the minus strand of NZ_JYKY01000005.1, from coordinate 141,138 downwards.
CCCGCCTTGCATGCCTAGCCTCAGGCACCCTTGAGATACGCATCCAGTCGTTGACTCATCACGCCGGGTTCACACCCCAGACAACCGATGGATGAGTCCAGCAAATGGTCGTGTGCCAACTCGCACGCTTCGCCCGCCAGCCACACCGCGCAACTCACGCCGTGTACCAGACGCAATAAACGCTCGATCCGCGAAGGGCTCAGTGCACGTGTACCCAACAGGACCAGGGCCTGGGGATTGACCTTTTCGCAAATCAACGACAGTTCATTCAGCGGCTGCCCGACAGCCAACACGCGGATCGCCCGGTCATTGCGCGCCAGCAACAAGCCTGTCACCAGTAATTGCAGCTCATGGCACAGCTCTGGCAAACCCACCAGCACGACACACTGCGCATGCTCGGTTGCGCCTTGCATGTTCAGGCGTTGCAGCACACGGCCGCGCAGGAAACTGTCGAGCAATAGCCACTCGCTGGTACGACCAAACTCGTCTTGCTGACGCAACAAAAGCTGCCAAAGCGGCATAAACACATCGTTGAACACAATCTGCGGCGGATAGCTGGAAAAAATCTGCCCGTAGAGCCGCTCTAACTCGCGCTCATCAAAGGCATTGAGCGCCTCACTGATGCGTGATTGCCACTGCGCGTATTCATCCGCCTGCGGGGTGGACTCAGGGCGGTCAAGCTCGGCCCGGCGGGCCAGCAACTCACCCACTTTGCTGACAGAAACGCCCCGTTCAATCCAGCCTTGAACCTGACGCACTGTCTCAATATCGGTCATGGAATACAGCCGATGCCCACTTTCGGTGCGTTTTGGCTCGATCAAGCCATAACGTCGCTCCCAGGCACGCAACGTGACCGGGTTAATGCCGGTCAGGCGGGCGACCTCGCGGATCGGGTAAAGACCTTCGATGTCTGGCTCGGCCGCAGGCAAGACTGCAGGCGCACGATCAATAATCACGGGCATGGAATGGGCCACGTTCACGGTAAAGAAGCGAGTCTAACGCGCATTCACGGCTGTTCAAAATGGCGTGTGACCCGGATTTTGGAACAATCCTTGCTTGATGGCCTTGCAGCCCACCATCCCGGCGCTGCCCTTAATGCCTGCCCTACCCGGGCCGCATCCGTTTGATGGAGATACACAATGTCTACCTCCCCAGTCACCTTGATGGTTGCACGCCGTGTCGCCCAAGGGCGTTATCAGGAACTGATCGTCTGGCTACACGAAGGCGAACAATTGGCCACGGACTTCCCCGGCTATCTGGGGTCGGGCGTACTGGCCCCGCCGCCCGGCGACGACGAATTCCAAATCATTTTCCGCTTTGTCGACGAAGCAACCCTAAACGCGTGGGAACATTCTGTTTCGCGCAAATCCTGGTTGCTGCGCGGCAGCGATCTGTTTGCCCATCCCCACGAGCACCGCGTCAAAGGCATCGATGGCTGGTTTGGCGCAGCCGGGCAACGTCCGCCCCGCTGGAAGCAAGCAATCGCCATATGGCTCGCCTTTTTCCCGGTATCGCTGCTGTTCAACGTTGTGCTGAGCCCGTGGCTGGGCGAGCTGGGGCTGGTGACTCGCGTGTTGGTCAGCACGTTGGCCCTGACGCCGTTGATGGTGTATTGGTTTATTCCGCTGTCGACCCACCTGCTGGCGGGCTGGCTGCACAGCACGCCTGAGAAAAGCCTGCGCACCGCCGCCCCGCAGAGCCGCTGAGTCGCCCCCTCAAAACAGGAGAGTCCGCCCGGGCATGGCCGTGGTCCAGTGGACGCTGGTATAGTTTTGCCATTACGCCGCTGCACTCTCCTGTTTTTCTGACCCGAGCCTGCCATGCCTTCTCACTCTGCCCCCATTTTGATCACGGGCGCTGGCCAGCGCATTGGCCTGCACTGCGCGCAGCAATTATTGGCCGACGGTTACGACGTCATCTTCAGCTACCGCACTGAAAAACCCGGCGTGCAGACGCTAAGGGATCTGGGGGCAACGGCACTTCAGGCGGATTTTTCGACCGAGCACGGCATCCTCGGGTTTATCGAACAACTCAAACAGCACACCGACACCCTGCGTGCCATCGTGCATAACGCTTCGGCCTGGCTTCCCGAAAAAACTGACACACAAACCAGTGATTTCACGCAGATGTTCAGCGTCCATATGCTTGCGCCCTACCTGATCAACCTGCATTGCAGTGAACTGCTGGAGCGCTCTAACCCGGCGGACATCGTGCATATCAGCGACGATGTCACGCGCAAGGGCAGCAGCAAGCACATTGCCTATTGCGCGACCAAAGCCGGTCTCGACAGCCTGACCTTGTCATTCGCGGCTAAACTGGCGCCACGCATCAAAGTCAACGGCATCGCACCGGCGCTGTTGATGTTCAACCCGGACGACGACGCGGCATACCGTACCAAGGCGCTGGCCAAATCTGCGCTGGGCATAGAACCCGGCCCGCAGGTCATCTACCACAGCCTGCGTTATCTGCTGGACAACCCCTACGTCACCGGCACCACCCTGACCGTTAACGGCGGTCGGCATCTTAAATAAGCCGTCCGCGAGGAAGTATTTTCATGAGCACATCGTTGCCTGAGCATTACCGCGAGATCCTGGTGGGTCTCGGTGAAAACCCTGACCGCGAAGGCTTGCTCGACACCCCGAAACGCGCCGCCAAGGCGATGCAATACCTGTGTCACGGCTATGGCCAGAGCCTTGAGGACATCGTCAACGGTGCCCTTTTCGCCTCGGACAGCGATGAGATGGTGATTGTCGCCGACATCGAGCTGTACTCGTTGTGTGAACACCACTTGCTGCCCTTCATCGGCAAGGCCCACGTGGCGTATATCCCGACCGGCAAGGTGCTCGGCCTGTCGAAAGTCGCCCGCATCGTCGACATGTTCGCCAGGCGCCTGCAGATTCAGGAAAACCTGACGCGGGAAATCGCCGATGCCATTCAAAGCATCACCCAGGCAGCGGGCGTGGCGGTGGTCATTGAAGCCAAGCACATGTGCATGATGATGCGCGGCGTCGAAAAACAGAATTCCACCATGAACACGTCGGTAATGCTCGGCGCGTTTCGTGAACCGAGCACCCGCATGGAGTTCTTGCAACTGATTGGACGGAGCAAGCCGTAATGCCACAACTTCAGCCAGGAATGGCCCGTATTCGCGTCAAAGACCTGTGCCTGCGCACCTTCATCGGGATCAATGAAGACGAAATCCGCAACAAACAGGATGTGTTGATCAACCTCACCATCCTGTACGCGGCGCAAGAAGCCGTGCGCGATAACGACATCGATCACGCGCTCAACTACCGCACCATCACCAAGGCGGTGATTGCCCACGTTGAAGAAAACCGCTTCGCCCTGCTGGAGCGGCTGACCCAGGAATTACTGGATCTGGTGATGGCCAATACGGCGGTGTTGTATGCCGAGGTCGAAGTCGACAAACCGCACGCCCTGCGTTTTGCCGAATCGGTATCGATCACCCTGGCCGCCAGCCGCTAAGCTGGCCTGCCCTTACGCCCGGAGCACAACATGACTGACCAGCAACGCCTTGAACTCGAAGCCGCTGCCTTTCGCCGCCTCGTCGCCCACCTCGACAGCCGCAAGGACGTGCAAAACATTGACCTGATGAACCTTTCGGGGTTTTGCCGCAATTGCCTGTCCAAGTGGTACAAGGCCGCGGCCGATGAGCGCCAGATCGAGCTGAGCCTCGATGACGCCCGTGAAGTGGTTTACGGCATGCCCTACGCCGAGTGGAAAGCCCAGTACCAGAAAGAAGCCTCTGCCGAACAGGCGGCGGCGTTTGCCCAAGGAAAAAAGCATGACTGACCTGAACACCCTGCGCGCCAGCCTGAACAGCGGCGAACACGTTTTTGCCGATACCCTGGCGTTCATCGTCGAGCACTACGATTACCAGCCGCAGGCATTCACCAACGGCGACGTGGAAAACGCGGCCAAGCAAAACGAGGGTTCGTGCAAAACAGTGGGGCTGGCGTTGCTCGAAGGGTTGAGCGATCAGGATACTTTGCTGGCGTTTGGCGAACATTACCGCTCAGTCCTGGCGACCCCCGAGGGCAGCGATCACGGCAACATTCGCGCGCTGATCGCTCACGGTCTGGCCGGGGTGAAATTCACCGCCCGGCCACTGACGCGCAAGGCTTAAATCGGGCCGACTGACGCGAAGTACTGCGCCAGGCCGCTGTAACACGTGGCCAGGTGATAGGGCGTTGTTGATGGCATGTCGGCGCGGCTGACATGCCCTTGCGGATCCAGGCACTCGTACCAGCCCCCGTGGTGCAAGAAATGCTGCTGCAACGCCTGCAACTGGCGTGGCAGACGCTCAAGGCAATTCTTGCGCAATGTCAGCGCCCGCACATACTCGGCCTGTGCCCAGATTCGCTGAGTACCATCTCGCAATTGGCCATCACTGCCCAACATGCCGCACACCGCGCCTGTCTGCGCATCCACCCCGACCTGTTCGGCATAACTGAACGCGCGATCCAGCGAGCCGTGCAGCGCCGTGGTGCGCAGCAACGTCGACGAGTGCAGCAGGAAATACCATTCGAATTGATGCCCAGGCTCGAACCAGTTGTCTGCCGCGCCACGGGGTTTTTCCAGCATCACGCCATGCTCGGGGGCGATAAAACGTGTTTGCATGCCCTCGGCCAGCGCCAGCAATGCACGGCGGGTGGGCACATCGTCACGCACCGAAAGCGTGGCCAGAAACCCCTCAGCCAGGTGCATCAACGGATTTTGCAGCGGCCCGCTGCCCAGCGGCGACCAGTCCCGGTCCAGGCTGGCTTCATACAACCCCTCGCCATCGCTGAACCGCTCGGCCACGACCTGTAGCGCGGCATTGAGCACCGATTCAACCAGCGGTTCACGCACCTTGCCCCAGTAATGAGCACAGGCAAAAATGATGAACGCATGGGTGTAGAGGTCTTTGCGCTGATCCTGCGGCGCGCCGTGCGGGTCGATGCTGTAGAACCAGCCCCCGTGCTCGGCGTCATGAAAGTGTTGCTGCATCGAGCGAAACAGCGCCGCTGCCCGCTCGGCCGCGCCCGGGAAGGCCGGGTCACCGATCAGGCTGGCGAAGACATACAACTGACGGGCGCAGGCCATGGCGCGATAACGCTGAGGGGCCAGGGGTTGATGGTCGGCGCTCAACGCTTCATAGGGCAACGCCAGTTCGGCATTCCAGCCGGGACCTTGCCACAACGGCACGATGACCTGACGAAAATGCTGCTGCACGGCCGCAAACCGGGCAATCAGTTCGGAAGGAAAAACAGGGCTGGTTACATCGGGCATCGGCAGGATTCGTCACGGCTGGGGCGTTTGCGCGACATGATACACCCAAAGTTCGCTGGCACCGATGAGGGTGTTTACCGCTCGGCGCAGGGACAGAAAACGGCGTGCCAGCGCTGTTTTGGCAAAACAGGCCAATTTGCGCAGAAAGCTGCGCAGCGACTTTCGGATAAGCCCCCACCTCAAGGCTACAGCCCGCGCAGACAACGCCTTCTGGCGTATCGGGCAACAACTTGCGCACATTGACGGACATACAACACCGGGATCCACCGGGCTTGCGGCGCAAAGTGCCGGTTTACAAGGGCGGCAGGGAGGCTGGCATAAGTCTTGAGTGGTGCTGACTTTTAACCGTCGCGGGCGTCACACCTGCGGGAGCCTCAGACATGGCCAATAGCATCCCTCGCCGAAACCCCAACAACATCAACCGAAGCCGACTGGACGCCAAGGTCGCGCTCGGCGTATGTCCGCTTAGCAAGCCCACCCTGCAACTGGTGCCACTGCGCTACGGTTTGGTAGACAACCCGGCGCTGGACCCGGCCAATGCCCTGTCCATGCCGTACCGCCTGAGCAGCCGCCCGCTCGGGATACGTTTGCCCCGTGACGGCTGGCTGTATGTGATCGACAGTGCCACAGGCGAATTATCCGAATACCGGTTGCTTGACGGCCTGCTCACGCAGTTGCTGCTAAAAAGCACAACCGTCACAGAAGACGAGCGGCAGACGTCAATCGGCCCGCCTCACTTGATTGTGTCCAGGCACAGCTCCTTGTATGTCACGTATGCCGAGACGCAGTGGACGGCCAGAAAATGCCAGCAAGTGCTCAACTCGGCCGAAGAACGCACTCATTTTATGCAAGCGGTGCATCCCGGCCTGACGAACTGCCAAACGGGCGGTACGCACTTGCTCACCCCGCAAATGGCCGAGCAATGGCTGGCCGAAGTGGCCACTGAATATGTGGACTATCACCAGCAGCACCTTGACCAGACCGCGAGGTTGGCCGAACACGCGGCTTTTGCCGAACGCCAGCGCCAGTTGGCCAAAACCCCTGAACACGAGCGCCAGCCTTATCTGTGGGAACAGCCCCGACGCTTCCAACAGATATCCATGGGCACCCTGGCCAGCAGCGTGGCGCCGGAGTACCACCATGACATTCTCTATTTAGTGCTGGATGACACCCTGGGCGTTTTACGTGACTTGGCCAATTATCAGGATGAAGTCGTAGGCTGGGTCACTGACTGGGCCAACGGTGGAGCGCAAAAGGGTCACAACGAGCGGAATTACCTGTTGGGGTGTTACATCGAGTCCCTCACCTGGTTGGCCGAATCGGACTGGCAAACATTCGCGGCCACCCTCGATGACCCGGCCATCCAGGCACTGCTGGAAGACTTCAAAAAACTGCCTGAGCCTGAGCGCGCGGTGACGGGCAAAGCGATACACGAGTACCTCAATCGAGGCGGACTGATGACGCCGCCCCCCAACACATCGATTCCAGCAGACCTTGAAGCCCTGAGGCGTGAGGCTGAGATGGAGGCAGCGCTGTATCAAGCGTATGTGCCAGACCTACAATTGCTCGCGGTGCGAGCCGTTGAAGATATCGACCGCTGTTATTACACGCGAGCGCATTTTCGCGTAGCACCTGCTGCGTTTGTCGAGGCCCATTTCGACGCGTTGATAACCCTGGGTAAACAACGCAGCCGTGATACCCAAGACATCCTGTTTGGCGCACGGTTCGGCCAGCGAGGCGTGAACGAACTCATCGACCGCCCCGCCATGGATCGCGAGCTGCAGGCACATCGTGACGGGCTTGAGCGCTGGAACCGTGTGCTGGACAGCATCACCGCTGACCGGGTTGCTCTGATAGCCCGCGGCGCCTTTCACAACGCTGCCTGGTACTTCGATGCCCAACAGGCAGGGCAAGTGGATCACGCGTTCTCACTTGAATACGCCTGCCTGAAAGATATTTGCCGCAGCGATGAAGCGTGCGACCAATTGCTGGCCTACCTCGAAGGCAACCCGCAATTCGTTCTCACGTTGTACTACACCCTGCCCATTAGCGAACAAACGGCGTTGTGGGTTCAGTACGCCTTTTTACTTGCCAGCAGCTTGGCCGTGTACAACAACTTGCCCGAGCAACTGGCGCGTCTGGACACCCTGGAACGCGGTCGCCTGCCAGCGCTGGACGAGCTACCAGAAAGCACGCGCAACGTGGCCCATGCCGCACAACACGCCTGGAGCCCGGCCCTGAACCGCGGGCTGGAATCCCTGGTTACCAGTTTTGACGGCATTGTCAAAGGCAACACCATGCCGGACCTCGACCAATTGTTTCGAGACCTGCCCCAGGCATTGACCCTGCGCATTTTGCAGGCGGCCAAAACGGAAGGCGCAACCTTTCACTTTGCCACCCCGGCCGAGCTGGACAGCCTGCGCGAAACCCTGAAAGAGGTGCTGGACCAGCGCGAAAGGCTGTTGAAACTCAAGCATAAGCGTCAGCAGGTCAACCGCGTTGACGGCCATCGCTCGCTCAAATCCCAACAGCTACTGCACGAAATCAACACCCTGCGCGGGCAACTGACCCAAGGAGAGGCCCGACTGGCCGCCAGCATCAGCCCCATCCCGGAACTGCCCGACGAACATGTCAGGCTCTTCGGATCGGCACCCGGGCGTGCAGGCATGACCGTCATTTTCGCCCCGGAAGGCCATCGCCAAGTCGCAAGTTTAATGAGCAACTTTAAAGAAGGCGTTCACCGTGCGCCGGTGATGAATGTGCTGGGGGACGGGGCAGCGCTGTTGTTGTTTTTCGCGCAGTTGGTGAACTTTCTTCAGGTGACTAAAGAGGTAATGGGTGTTGCTCGGAAAGATCGTAAGTTTATGCCACTTATAAGCTCTCTGGCAGCGACCGGTGCAAGTGGTTTTGCTGCTGCTCAAGGCGCTTTTGATACAGCATTGAATGCTCAGATTGAAAATTTGAAAGCCAGTTTAAGAATGACCTCTCCAAGTAGTTTACAAGTCACTCTGGGGAAGTTGCATGTTGGATTGGGAGTTGGGACGTATGCTTTTGGCTTATACTCAGCATTAATTAGCTCCAGTACTTACCACGGCAATTGGGTAGAAGCTGTACGAAGCGGCAATCGAGGTACTCAAAACGGTGCAGTATTACAGCTGATCAGTGCCAGCGGTTTAGGCGCCAGCAATGCATATGGTCTATTTAACAGTATTAGCTCAGTAGCTCAGGTATTTAGTGCAGCTAAAGGCCCAGCCAGAAACACTGCCTGGATAATTTCAGGCGCTCGTCTTTCCCTGGTGTTTCTCCGCTTCAGTCTTGTAGGAGGACTATTCACCCTGCTCGAACTTGCAGGAACTTGGATGTACAACCACTACAACACCAGCGCTCACGACCAGTGGCTACAAAGCACACCGTGGGGGCTGGAAACAGACAAACAAAAAAACCTCAGCCTCGCCGGCTTTCAAAGTCACCTTCAAGCGTTGCTGCAAGCCCCCTTCGTTCAGGTCAAGCGCCGCCCGGAACGCTCGTATTTGGCAGGCTGGTTCCCGGCCACTCAAGTCGGGGAGATCACCATCAATCTGCCGGGTTTAAACCTGCAAGACTTTCAAGCGCCATTAGGCGGGCAGCCCCCTCATGGGTTAAAGGTTGGGGCCCGGCGTTTTATCACGGTATTGGACGGGGGCAGACGCCCCAGAAAGTACGCGCAAGAACTCAGTGAACCGGTACAGGCCGGGCTTTTTCGTGTGGAAACGGGCGCACCTAATACGCCGGGGCTGAGGTTAAACCTGAGTTATCCGAATCACCCTGAACGCATTAACGGCAAGTTGCATGAAGAACTGTTACTTGAACTTCAGCTGATGTCTGCGGATGAACAGGGCCAACCGGTCGTGCGCTCGCACCTTATCCACTTTAACCCCTTTGAGGAAGGCCAGTATCCTTCAGCCGCCCACCCGTTACCCTCCCCTGCGCTGACCTTGTTGGCTGTCGACGTTTTGGCATTAAAGGAAATCCCTGATGCGTGAATACCCAAACAGATCGCATTTGAGCTCTGTGCCTGAAGCGTTACGCCGGGCAGGTGATGTCGAACCTTTCCTGACGGGTCGTAAGACATACCTGGCACCGTTACCTCTTCCTACAGATGCCCATCCGTATTGCCCATATATCAGCGACATCAACGATGTGTATTTAGACTTTGGGGGCGGTAACCCGCAAGTGTTCTCGTACCAGATGTCATTGGGAGCACCATTTACGTGTGCCTGTATTATCGCTTTTGGTTTCCCGATGATTAGCGGCTTTGCGGCAGCACTGCTCGACTATTCTCCTGAGCTGGTCAGAGAGTTTACTGAGGACGTTTTCTTCGCTTGCTGGCCCATTGCCGTAATGATGTGGCTTTTCACAAGTGCCATGTGCCTTTTCGTCTGGCTCAAGGCCCACAAGCTCTTCACCGAAATCATCCCCACCCGCTTCAACCGGCAACGGCGCGAAGTCTGTTTCATGCCCGACGGAGCTACCGAGCCTTTATTTGTGCCTTGGGAATCACTCTGCGCATGGGTGATTCAGTCCCATAGCGCCACGCAATACGGCGCCACTCGCCAGTACGGCATGGGCATGGGTTTTGAACATGAGGGTGAATGGGTCACTCTGGAATTCCAGTGTGCCGGGTCGCAACTGGGCATCGCCCATTGGGAGGCCGTTCGCGCTTATATGGCATACGAACTGGATGACCTCAAGGCCATGCAAGACCCGCTGGGGCTGCAAGGCCCAAACGATCCACCCCATGAAGGGCTGCACACTTTCCGCAATGCCCGGGCCGGCCTGCACCGGCGTTTGCGTGAGAAAGAAGTGGGCTGGGTGTACGCATTTTTCTGGTACGTCTACCACGTCATGACCTTCTGGACCCTGCCCAATCGCCTGGTCGAGTGGGAAATCAAGCGCATCGACAAAAACGGCCGCCGCGCCCTGCCTCAGGCCCTGATCGACTGGTCGCAACCCCTGCCAGTGGAGCAACGAGCCAAGCCCAGCAACACCTTGGTGCGGCTCAGCGCCAAGGTGCGCACCCTGAGAAAGCAATACCCGCGGCATGACATCACCGAGATTTTCGCGCACGTGTATCGCGCTGAGCGGCAGGCGTCGGACAACACATGAACGATTGGTCTTAACGTGTACAACCAAAAATGCCCACATCGTGAGAGGCGGGCATTGAGGTAAACCGGGCAGCGGGGGGGTTAAAGCCCCACTGCCCCCTTTCGTTCAGACGGCTATCAGAACTCGGCGTTCTGCAGGCCGTCCAGGTAGCGCTCGGTGTCCAGTGCTGCCATGCAGCCCGCACCGGCCGATGTGATGGCCTGGCGGTACACGTGGTCCGCGACGTCGCCGGCCGCAAACACACCTTCGATGCTGGTCGCGGTGGCGTTGCCTTCGCGGCCGCCCTGCACAACCATGTAGCCATCCTTGAGTGCCAGCTGACCTTCGAACAACGCGGTGTTCGGGGTGTGGCCAATGGCGATGAACACGCCGTCGACCTTGATTTCATCAAAGCTGCCATCGTTGTTTTTCAGGCGCGCGCCGGTCACACCCATGTTGTCGCCCAGTACTTCGTCCAGGGTCGCGTTCAGTTTGAGTTCGATCTTGCCTTCGGCCACACGGGCGTTGAGCTTGTCGATCAGGATCTTCTCGGCGCGGAAGGTTTCACGACGGTGGATCAGTGTCACCTTGCTGGCGATATTGGCCAGGTACAGTGCTTCTTCCACAGCGGTGTTACCACCGCCCACCACGGCGACCGGCTTGTTGCGGTAGAAGAAACCATCGCAGGTCGCACACGCCGAAACGCCTTTGCCCATGAATGCTTCTTCAGACGGCAGGCCCAGATAACGGGCGCTGGCGCCGGTGGCGATGATCAGGGCGTCACAGGTGAACGTGCCGCTGTCGCCTTTGAGGGTGAACGGTTTGTTCTTGAGGTCCACTTCGTTGATGTGGTCGAACACGATCTCGGTTTCGAAACGCTCGGCGTGTTCGCGCATACGCTCCATCAGAGCCGGGCCGGTCAGGCCGTGAACATCACCCGGCCAGTTGTCGACTTCGGTGGTCGTGGTCAATTGACCGCCCGCCTGCATGCCCGTGATCAGCAGTGGCTTGAGGTTGGCGCGGGCCGCATAGACAGCAGCGCTGTAACCGGCAGGGCCGGAACCCAGAATAATCACTCGCGAATGACGTACTTCAGACATGACTCACTCCTATGACCGCCCGCATCACACCGGGTCGGAACGCCGCTAGAACGGCTGGAATAAAAAGGGATCGCGAAGGTGTACAGGCTAGACCTGAAACGCGTCGATCCTGAAAAATTGTGGGTGCAGCGTATCGAGGTGGCAGAGATTAAGGAAATACGGTTTAACAATCCAGCTCATAGCAGGTCTCAATGAGATCACCGGCGTCCTCAAGGCGCCTTTGTAACAGTTATTGTCGATCCCGAACCAAGGCTTTCGCGGCGTCTATAAAGCCGCTAAGGTCGCCCGGTTTCCCACTGCCCGGAGCCCACTATGCCCGCCCCTGTTCTTTCTGGCCCGCAGTACTTGCGCGAAGGCCTCAAGCTGGTACTTAGCCCTGGCCTGCGCGTGTTTGTGCTATTGCCCCTGCTGATCAACCTGCTGCTGTTCGTCGGCCTGATCTATTTTGCCGGCCATCAATTCAGCCTCTGGGTCGATACGTTGATGCCCTCGCTGCCCGACTGGCTGAGTTTTCTCAATTACGTGCTCTGGCCGTTGTTCGTGGTGCTGGTGGCGCTGATGGTGTTTTTTACTTTCACCCTGCTGGCCAACATTATTGCCGCCCCGTTCAATGGTTTTTTGTCTGAAAAAGTCGAAGTCGTGGTGCGCGGCAGCGATGATTTTCCCGCCTTCAGTTGGGGCGAATTGATCGCCATGGTGCCGCGTACGCTGGCCCGTGAAATGCGCAAATTGGGGTATTTCCTGCCTCGCGCCCTGGCGTTGATGGTCCTGTCGTTTATCCCGGTGTTGAACTTGATCGCCGCGCCCCTGTGGTTGGTATTCGGGATCTGGATGATGGCCATCCAATACATCGACTACCCGGCGGACAACCACAAGCTGGGCTGGAACGAGATGCTCGCCTGGCTGCGTGAAAAGCGCTGGCAGAGCATGAGTTTTGGCGGGATTGTTTACCTGGTGTTGCTTATCCCGGTGGTCAACCTGCTGATGATGCCCGCCGCCGTGGCCGGCGCCACGCTGTTCTGGGTGCGTGAACGCGGGGAAGATGCGCTCCAGAGCCGCTGACAGATTCATAAATCCATCATCACCGTGAAACATCGACGTCATGGCTCCGCCCGACACTGGAGTCATGACCACTGCCCTTCGCATCGCCCTCATCACTGAAACCTTCCCACCCGAAATCAACGGCGTGGCCCATACCCTTGGCCATCTATATGAAGGATTACGCGCGCTGAATCACCACGTGGAGCTGATACGCCCGCGGCAACACGTGGATGGCACGCAGCGCAGCAATGAGCACGTGATGCTATGCCGCGGTTGGCCAATCCCTCGCTACTCCGGCTTGCAATGGGGCATGACCTCTGCCCGGCGCTTGAGCAAACGCTGGCAGCTACAGCGGCCGGACGTGGTGTACATCGCCACGGAAGGGCCGTTGGGCCTGTGTGCGTTGCGGGTAGCCAGGCGTTTGGGAATTGCCGTGGTCAGCGGTTTTCACACCAACTTCCAGCAGTACACCCATCCGTACGGCTGGGGTTTCATCACGCGCGCCCTGACCCACTATTTACGCTGGTTTCATAACCGTTGTGCGCTGACGCTGGTGCCCAGCACCAGCCAGCGTCTTGAGCTGGAGCGCAGGCACTTTGAGCGTCTGCACCTGCTCAGCCGGGGGGTCGACAGCCGACGCTTCAACCCGTCCAGGCGCCAACAGGCCTTGCGTCAAAGCTGGGGGCTGCGTGAGGACGACATCGCGTTGCTGCACGTGGGACGGCTGGCCCCAGAAAAGAATCTCGGCGCGCTCAAGCGGGGTTTGCAGGCATTGGAAGCGCAATACCCTTCGCGACGTTTCAAATTGATCATCGTCGGAGACGGCCCCAAACGGGCTCACCTCGAAGCGTCGCTGCCCGAAGCGATCTTTTGTGGCATGCAGTGCGGGGAGGCGCTGGCCGAACATTACGCCAGTGGGGATGTGTTTTTGTTTCCGAGCATGACCGAAACCTTTGGCAACGTCGTACTCGAAGCCCTGGCATCGGGGCTGGGCGTGGTGGCGTATGACGAAGCCGCTGCGGGCTTGCACATCCGCCAGGGCTATAACGGCGTGCTGGCCATGACCGGGGATGAACATGCGTGGACGCAAGCCGCGTGCTGGCTGCTGGAAAACCCGGAAACCCTGCGTACGGTGCGCCTGAATGCGCGCCAGCATGCCAGCCGTCAGGGCTGGCCCGCCATCATCAGGCAGTTTGAGGGGTTGCTGTACAGCGCGTGTCACGGCCAGACCGGCACCCAGGCGGTGCCGGTTCCCGTCGCGGTGAAAAAGCCTTAAGCCAGCGCTTTTTCAATCGCCTGAATAACCGTGGGGTCATCCGGTGGCGTACGCGGGGAAAACCGCGCCAACACCCGACCGTCCTTGCCCATCAGGAATTTTTCGAAGTTCCAGGTGATCTCGCCCGGGAACTCGGCGCCTTCGCCTGCCAGCAAGCGATAGAGCTGGTGACGTTCCGGGCCATTGACGTCAAGCTTGCTGCTCATCGGGAAAGTCACCCCGTAGTTCAGGCTGCAGAACGCCTGAATATCTTCCCCGGTGCCCGGCTCCTGCCCGGCAAACTGATTGCAGGGCACGCCCAGCACACTGAAGCCTTGCTCGCGGTATTGCTGATACAGGTTTTCCAGCGCTGCGTACTGAGGCGTCAAGCCGCACTTGGAAGCCACGTTCACCACCAGCACGACGCGGCCCTTAAGGCCGGCCAGGGGCAATTCATTGCCGTCGAGGGCGTCCAGGGTAAGGTCGTGAAAAGCACTCATGACGGACTCCAAAATCTCGGGATCGGGTTCAGGCAATCGCTCCGGATGCCGATCGCCGTAGGCTGTACAGATGAAAAAAGGCGCCCGCAGGCGCCCTTCTCTGGCTCGCTCAACAGAGCGTAGCAGCCGTCATCAGTGCTGATGACCGCCTTCGCCGTGTACGTGGCCGTGAGCAACTTCTTCTTCGCTCGCGTCACGAACAGCAACAACTTTCACTTTGAAGTTCAGACGCTGACCAGCCAACGGGTGGTTACCGTCAACCGTCACGTCGTCGCCGTCCAGGTCACGGATGGTCACGATTTGCATCTGGCCGTCCGGCGCCGAAGCGTGGAACTGCATGCCCACTTCAAGTTGATCAACGCCTTCGAACATGCTGCTGCTCAACGTGCTGACCAGCTCGGCGGAGTACTCGCCGTACGCGTCTTCAGGCTCTACGGAAATTTCCAGCTCGTCACCGACTGCTTTGCCTTCCAGAGCCTTTTCCAGACCTGGAATGATGTTACCTGCGCCTTGCAGGTAAACCAGCGGCGCGCCACCGGCGGAGCTGTCGATGACCTCACCAGCGTCGTTGGTCAGGGTATAGTCGATGGAGACAGCCTTATTGGCGGCGATCGTCATGGGGCGAGACCTTTTGCAAAAATATTGAGGGCGCAAGTTTAACCAAGCAAACGCTCGAAAGCGAACACAACGAAACACAACCAAGACCAACGGATACCTTTGAAAAGTTCAACAATCATTGGATGGCGTCAGGACGAAGAGGCACATTGGGTGGTCGTACTGTCCTGTGGCCACACTCAACACCAGCGCCATCAACCGCCCTGGCAATCGCGGGCCTGGGTGCTTGACCCCGAACAACGCGACGCAAAAATAGGTCAGCCCTTTACGTGTGGCTGGTGTGCTCAAGCGGCGGATAGCGCTAATCTTGGCAATTGATTCAGGCACATGACCCGTTCGGCGGGCGTGCCCTTGCACTGCTCACGTCAGGAAGCTCGCATGCAAACTTTCTTTATTGCCCCCACTGATTTTGGTGTGGGCCTGACTTCTATCAGCCTGGGGCTGGTGCGCACACTGGAGCGTGCCGGCCTGAAAGTCGGCTTTTTCAAGCCAATTGCCCAGCCGCACCCCGGCGATGTCGGCCCGGAGCGCTCGACCGAACTGGTCGCCCGCACCCACGGGCTGAAACCGCCACAGCCATTGGGGTTGGCGCACGTTGAGCGGATGCTGGGCGATGGCCAACTGGATGAACTGCTCGAAGAAATCATCAGCCTCTACCAGCAAGCCGCGGTCGGCAAAGACGTCCTGATCGTCGAAGGCATGGTTCCGACCCGCAGCGCCAGCTATGCCGCCCGGGTCAACTTGCACTTGGCCAAGAGCCTCGATGCAGAGGTGATCCTGGTGTCGGCGCCCGAGAATGAAGTGCTGACCGAACTCTCGGGCCGTGTCGAATTGCAGGCTCAACTGTTTGGCGGCCCCAAAGACCCGAAAGTCCTCGGTGTGATCCTGAACAAGGTACGCACTGACGAAAGCATGGAAGACTTCGCCGCGCGCCTTAAAGAACACTCGCCCCTGCTGCGCACCGGTGACTTCAAGTTGCTGGGCTGCATCCCGTATCAGCCCGAACTCAACGCGCCGCGCACCCGTGACGTGGCCGATCTGCTGGGTGCCAACGTGCTGAATGCCGGGGACTACGAGACCCGGCGCATGTCAAAAATCATTTTGTGCGCCCGCACCGTGCTCAACACCCTGCAATTGCTCAAGCCCGGTGTGTTGGTGGTAACCCCGGGGGATCGCGACGACATCATTCTGGCGGTCAGCCTGGCGGCGATGAACGGGGTGCCGCTGGCCGGGTTGCTGCTGACCAGCGACACCCAGCCCGACCCGCGCCTGATGGAATTGTGCCGCGGCGCCCTGCAAGCGGGTCTGCCCGTGCTGTCGGTCAGTACCGGTTCGTATGACACCGCCAACCGCCTGAACAATCTGAACAAGGAAATCCCGATTGATGACCGCGAACGTGCGGAAATCATCACCGATTTCGTGGCCAGCCACCTGGATGCCAAATGGTTGCACCAGCGTTGCGGCACGCCGCGCGAAATGCGCCTCACCCCTGCCGTGTTTCGCTATCAACTGATCCAGCGTGCTCAGCAAGCCAACAAACGTATCGTCTTGCCTGAAGGCAGCGAACCGTTAACCGTACAGGCGGCGGCGATCTGTCAGGCACGCGGCATTGCACGTTGTGTGTTGTTGGCCAAGCCTGACGAAGTCCGGGCGGTGGCCAAGGCCCACGGTATTGAACTGCCGGACGGGCTGGAAATTCTTGACCCCGACGTGATTCGCGATCGGTATGTCGAGCCGATGGTGGCGTTGCGCAAAACCAAAAGCCTCAATGCCCCGATGGCTGAACAGCAGCTCGAAGACCCGGTGGTGATCGGCACCATGATGTTGGCGCTGGACGAAGTGGACGGCCTGGTGTCCGGGGTCATTCACTCCACTGCCAACACCATCCGCCCGGCCCTGCAATTGATCAAGACCGCACCCGGCTGCACGCTGGTGTCGTCGGTGTTCTTCATGCTTTTCCCCGAGCAGGTTCTGGTCTACGGCGACTGCGTGATGAACCCGCACCCGTCGGCGGCTGAACTGGCCGAAATCGCCCTGCAAAGTGCCGACTCTGCGGCAGCGTTCGGCATTACACCGCGGGTGGCGATGATCAGTTATTCCAGTGGCGACTCGGCCAGTGGTGAAGAGGTCGAAAAAGTCCGTGAAGCCACCCTGCTGGCGCACGAATCGCAACATGCCCTGTTGATTGACGGCCCGTTGCAATATGACGCCGCAGCCAATGAGGACGTGGCTCGACAACTCGCCCCCAACAGTCAGGTTGCCGGGCGCGCCACCGTGTTTGTGTTCCCCGACCTCAACACCGGCAACACCACCCACAAAGCCGTGCAACGCAGCGCTGATTGCGTCAGCCTCGGCCCCATGCTGCAAGGCCTGCGCAAACCGGTGAACGACCTTCCCCGCGGCGCTCAGGTCGACGACATTGTGTACACCATCGCCCTCACGGCGATTCAAGCCGCCAACCGACCTATGGATGTGTAAATGCTGGACTCCCTGCCTGCGCCGTTACGCGGCGTGATTGCTTCCCTGCTGCTGGCGATCAACACCATCGTGTGCTGCACGCCGCTGTTCGTGGTGGCCATTTTCAAACTGTGCCTGCCCTTTGCCGCCGCCCAGCGCTGCACCGACTGGCTGATGCGCCATATCCACGAAGCGTGGGTCAGCAATAACAAACGCTGGATGGACCTGCTGGGGCAGACCCGCTGGCAGATCAAGGGGCTGGAGGGGCTCGATTACGAGCATTCGTACCTGGTGACCAGCAACCACCAGAGCTGGGTCGACATCATGGTGCTGCAATACGTGCTCAATAAACGCATCCGCCCGCTGAAGTTCTTCCTCAAGCAGGAGTTGATCTGGGTGCCGGTGATTGGTCTGGCGTGGTGGGCGTTGGGTTTCCCGTTCATGAAACGCTACTCCAAGGCGTACCTGGCCAAACACCCTGAGAAAAAAGGCGCCGATCTGGCGACCACGCGCAAAACCTGTGCGAAGTTTAAAAACCAGCCAGTCGGCATTTTCAACTTCGTGGAAGGCACGCGTTTCACCGAAGCCAAGCATGGGCAGCAACAATCACCGTTTCGCTACCTGCTCAAGCCCAAGGCGGGCGGTATTGCCTTTGTGCTGGACGCCATGGGCGAGCAACTGAAATCCATCGTCAACGTGACCATTCACTACCCCGGCGGGCGCCCCGGGTACTGGGATCTGCTGTGCGGCAACGTGCGCGAGGTCGTGGTGGTGTTTGAAGAGTTGAGCATTCCGGCTGAGTTTCTGGGGCGCAACTACGATCAGGATGCCGAGTACAAATTGGCATTTCAGAGCTGGATCAATCAATTGTGGGAAGACAAAGACCGCCTGCTGGGCGAGTTGCATCGCGAATACCCCAAAAGCTGATTCGCAAGCAGATAGACAAAAGCCCGCCACCGATCCCTCGGCAGCGGGCTTTTTCAGTGTGGCTTAAATCGCGCCGCGTTGACGCAACAGGTCCAGCACCAACTTGACGCCTTCATCAACCGTCAGCGCCTGCGTGTTCACCACCAGGTCTGCATCGAGCGGGACGTCATACGGGAAGGACTCACCCGGAATGTTGTCACCACCCGCTGCGTACAACCCTTGCGGGTCACGTTCGGCGCATACGGCAGGTGACGCCTGCACATACACGGTGATCAGGCGATCATCGCCAATCAACGCTTTGGCCTGATCGCGGCCTTGTGCGTCCGGCGCCACAAAGGCAGCCAGCGTCAGCAGACCCGCCTCATTGAACTGGCGCGCGACATGGGCCGCACGACGCCAGTTTTCTGTGCGTCCGGCGCGGTCTTGTGCCAACCCCTTGTTCAAGTCATGACGCAGGTTCTGGCCATCCAGCACAAACACCGCACGCCCCATGTCGAACAACTTGCGCTCAACGGCATAGGCCAGCGTGCTTTTACCCGCGCCCGACAGGCCGCTGAACAACACGGTCGCCGGTTGCTGACCGAAGCGTTGCGCACGCTCTTGAGTCGTCACGTGAGCCAGCTCGCCATGATGGCCAGTGCTGCCATGGCTGACCGGCTGGGCAACGATCATGCCTGCGCCCACGGTGCCATTGGTCAGGCGATCAATGATGATGAACGAGCCCGTGGTGCGGTTGCTGTCGTACCCGTCCAGCGCAATGGGTGCGTCGAGGCTGATCTTGACCTTGCCGATTTCGTTCAGTTGCAACGCGCTGGCCGGACCTTCTTCCAGTGTGTTGACATCGACCTTGTTGATGATGCTCGCGATGGAGCCCGGCACGTAGCTGGTCGCGCGCTTGATGTCGTACTTTTTGCCCGGCAGCATGGGCTCTTCGGCCATCCACACCAGCATGGCGTCGAAGGTATCAGTCACCGGCGGTACGCTGTCGGCGTGTACCAGCAAGTCACCACGCGAAATATCGATCTCGTCTTCCATGGTCAGGGTGATCGCCTGACCCGGCCCGGCGTGCTCCAACTCACCTTCAAACGTGACGATGGATTTGACCCGGCTGCTCTTGCCCGATGGCAATACCATCACTTCATCGCCCTTGCGCACGATGCCGCTGGCCAGCGTGCCGGCAAATCCCCGGAAGTTCAGGTTGGGACGGTTGACGTATTGCACGGGGAAACGCAGGTCGGTTAGGTTACGGTCGGCCGCCACCTCGACGGTTTCAAGAATTTCCATCAACGATTGGCCGGTGTACCACGGCGAACGCTCGCTTCTGTTCACCACGTTGTCGCCCTTGAGCGCCGACATCGGAACAAAATGCAGGCTGCTCGGCTTCATCTTCAAGCCTTCGGCAAACTTCAAGTAGTCCGCCTTGATCGACTCGAAGACGCCTTCGTCAAACCCTTTGAGGTCCATCTTGTTGATGGCGACCACGATGTGTTTGATGCCCAGCAACGACGCGATAAAGCTGTGGCGGCGCGTCTGGGTTTGCACGCCGTAACGGGCATCCACCAAGATAATTGCCAGATCACAGGTCGATGCGCCCGTGGCCATATTGCGGGTGTACTGCTCATGGCCCGGGGTGTCGGCAATGATGAATTTGCGCTTGGCCGTGGAAAAGTAACGGTAGGCCACGTCAATGGTAATGCCCTGTTCGCGCTCGGCTTGCAGGCCATCCACCAGTAGCGCCAGGTCGATGTCATCGCCCGTGGTGCCGCTTTTTTTCGAATCGCGGGTAATGGCTTCCAGGTGATCTTCGTAGATCATCTTGGAGTCGTGCAGCAAGCGCCCGATCAGGGTGCTTTTGCCGTCATCGACGTTGCCGCAGGTCAGGAAGCGCAACATCTCCTTGCGTTCGTGCTGGCCCAGGTAGGCGAGGATGTCCTCGCTGATCAAATCAGATACGTGCGACATGACAACCCCTTAGAAATAACCTTGACGTTTTTTATCTTCCATGGAGCCTGCGCCATCGTGATCGATGACTCGGCCCTGGCGCTCGGAAGTTCGCGTCAGGAGCATTTCCTGGATGATGTCGGTCAGGCTTTCAGCCTCCGATTCCACCGCGCCGGTCAGCGGGTAGCAACCCAGCGTACGGAAACGGACTTTCTTCTTGACGATGCGCGCCTTGTCTTCGTCAGACAGGTGCTCAAGGATGCGCTCGTCATCGATCATGATCAGGGTGCCGTTTTTCTCGATGACTTCACGCTCAGCTGCGAAATACAGCGGCACAATCGGAATGCCTTCGAGGTAGATGTACTGCCAGATATCGAGTTCGGTCCAGTTCGACAACGGGAAGACGCGGATCGATTCGCCCTTGTTAACGTTGCCGTTGTAGACGTTCCACAGTTCAGGCCGCTGGTTCTTCGGATCCCAGCGGTGTTTGCTGTCACGGAACGAGTACACGCGCTCTTTGGCGCGGGATTTTTCTTCGTCGCGGCGTGCGCCACCGAAGGCCGCATCAAAGCCGTACTTGTCGAGCGCCTGTTTCAGGCCCTCGGTTTTCATGATGTCCGTGTGCTTGGCACTGCCATGGGTAAACGGGTTGATGCCCTGCGCCACACCGTCCGGGTTGACGTGAGTGATCAAGTCCAGGCCCAGCTCGGCGACCATCTTGTCGCGGAAGCGGTACATCTCCTGGAATTTCCACTGCGTGTCGACATGCATCACCGGAAACGGCAGCTTGCCAGGGAAAAAAGCCTTGCGAGCAAGGTGCAGCATCACGGCGGAATCTTTACCGATCGAGTACAGCATTACCGGGTTATCGAACTCGGCAGCCACCTCGCGGATGATGTGGATGCTTTCCGCCTCCAGCTGTTTCAGGTGCGTCAGTTTGTCGACCATGGCTACTCACGAAAGCTATCTTATGAACGGCCTGCGGGCCGTGTTCGAGCGGAGAATGCTAGCACAGCACCTTCTTATATTGAGGGCGCCAACTAGATCGAAAAAGTCTAAGAATAGATCGCGGGGTTTGGGCTCAGCGCCACTGAAAAAGCGCTGCAGGCTGTCAGAAACCTGCAGCGACCGCGCCTGTCAGTGAGCGGCTAGATCGGGTTGGGGCAATCGATGAACAGGTGCTCCAGCGCAAAACGTCGGGCGAGGTAATCACCCAGCGCTTGCACGCCATACCGCTCGGTCGCGTGATGCCCAGCAGCAATGAAGCTGATGTCGTTTTCACGGGCGCTGTGAAAGGTCTGCTCGGACGCTTCCCCGCTGAGGTACAGGTCAACGCCGGCCTGGACGGCTTGATCGATGTAACCCTGCCCGCCTCCGGTGCACCAGCCGACACGCCGTATCATTGGGCTGCCTTCTATCAGCAGTGGTTCACGCCCCAGTACGTCTTGCACCCGTCTGGCAAAGTCCCGCGCCGTCATGGGCTCAGCCAACGAGCCCACCAGCCCTACCACTTTGGCATTGTCGGGATCCAGCGGCCCTTCAACAGTGATGTCCAGTTGCCGCGCCAGTTGAACGTTGTTGCCCACGTCCGGGTGCAGGTCGAGCGGCAAGTGGTAGGCCAACAAGCTGATGTCGTGCTTGAGCAGGGTTTTAAGGCGACGCTGCTTCATGCCGGTGACGCACGGGTCTTCACCTTTCCAGAAGTAACCGTGATGCACCAGCACCAGATCGGCACCGGCCTCCACAGCCGCATCCAGCAAGGCTTGACTGGCCGTCACGCCGCTGATGATGCGCAGCACTTGCGGCCGCCCCTCAACCTGCAAGCCGTTGGGGCAGTAATCGCTGATTGCAGCGCAATTGAGGTATCGATTTGCTTCTTCGACCAGCGTGCTCAAGGCGACGGCCATAAAAGACTCCTAAATATAGCGTTCAGAGGCGCGCAGCCCTCGTATAATGGCCGCCATTATGGGCCGTCATGGTGGCTCTGCAACCTTCAGGACTTAGTTCAATGCTCAAGGCTTTGCGTTTCTTTGGCTGGCCACTGCTGGCCGGCGTTCTTATCGCTTTGCTGATTATTCAGCGCTACCCGCAATGGGTCGGGCTGCCGAGTCTGGACGTTAATCTGCAACAGGCGCCGCAAACCAATTATGCGCAGCAAGGGCCGGTCACCTACGCCGATGCGGTGGTGCGCGCCGCGCCAGCCGTGGCCAACCTGTACACCACCAAGGTGGTGAACCGCAACGCCCGCCCCTTGTTTGAAGACCCGCAGTTCCGTCACTTTTTCGGCAACAACGCCCCCAAGCAAAAACGCATGGAATCGAGCCTCGGCTCGGCGGTATTGATGAGCCCCGAAGGGTATTTGCTCACCAATAACCACGTGGTGCTGAACGCCGACCAGATCGTCGTGGCCCTCAAGGACGGGCGTGAAACCCTGGCCCGAGTGATCGGCAGCGACCCGGAAACCGACCTGGCGGTGCTCAAGATTGATCTGAAAAACCTGCCGGCCATTACCATTGGTCGCTCCGACAGCCTGCGCATCGGTGACATTGCACTGGCAATCGGCAACCCGTTCGGGGTCGGCCAGACCACGACCATGGGCATCATCAGTGCCACCGGCCGTAACCAGCTGGGGCTGAACAACTACGAAGACTTCATCCAGACCGATGCAGCGATCAATCCGGGTAACTCCGGCGGCGCACTGGTGGACGCCAATGGCAACCTGACCGGCATCAACACGGCTATTTTCACCAAATCCGGCGGCTCTCAAGGCATCGGCTTTGCCATCCCGATCAATCTGGCGATGGAGGTCATGAAGTCGATCATCGAACACGGCCAAGTGATTCGTGGCTGGTTGGGGATTGAAGTGCAACCGTTGACCCCGGACCTGGCCGAATCGTTCGGCCTGAGCGGTCGTCCGGGGATTGTCGTGGCGGGGATTTTCCGTGATGGCCCGGCGCAAAAAGCGGGTCTGCAGCTGGGTGATGTGATTCTGAGCATCGATGGCGCCCCCGCCAGCGACGGTCGTCGCTCAATGAACCAGGTGGCGCGAATCAAGCCGTCGGAGAAAATCAGCATTCAAGTGATGCGTAATGGCAAAGAGCTGAAACTGACGGCCGAAGTGGGCTTGCGTCCACCACAGGAACAGCCGCCGCAGCAGGAATAAACGCACTTCGTACGGCCGCTGCCCTGGTGACACTCACGTCATGGGCAGCGGCAATACTGTCTGATTAAACGCCTGACAACCCCTCAATCAGCGCTGCGTTCTGCTCCGGCGTGCCGATGGTGATGCGCAGGAACTGGTCGATCCGCAATTGCTTGAAGTGGCGCACGATCACACCTTGTGCACGCAACTTGGCGGCCAGCGCCGCGGCATCGTGCTCCGGGTGGCGGGCGAAGATGAAGTTGGCCGCTGACGGCAGCACCTCAAACCCCAGCCCCTCAAGTTGCCCGACCAGCTGTTCACGGCTGTCGATGACGGCCTTGCAGGTCTGCTCGAAATAGTCACGGTCCTCGAACGCCGCAGCTGCACCGACTATCGCCAGGCGGTCCAGCGGATAGGAGTTGAAGCTGTTTTTGATGCGCTCCAGCGCCTCGATCAGGTCGGGATGCCCTACCGCGAGCCCTACCCGCAGACCTGCCAGCGAGCGGGATTTGGACAGGGTTTGGGTCACCAGCAGGTTCGGGTAACGATCCACCAGGCTGATTGCCGTCTGCCCGCCAAAGTCGATGTAGGCTTCGTCGACCACCACCACCGAGTCCGGGTTGGCGTTGAGTATCTGCTCGATCGCTTCCAGCGCCAGCAGGCAACCGGTCGGCGCATTCGGGTTCGGGAAGATGATGCCGCCATTGGGTCTGGCGTAATCGGTCGGCTGGATCTGGAACTGTGCATCCAGCGCTACGGACTCGAACTCGATGCCGTACAGCCCGCAATACACCGGATAAAAGCTGTAGCTTATGTCCGGAAACAACAACGGCTGGTCGTGCTGAAACAAGCCATTGAAGACATGGGCCAGCACTTCGTCCGAGCCATTGCCCAAAAACACCTGACGCGGCTGCACGCCGTAATAGCTGGCCACCGCCTGCTTGAGCAAGTCGCTGTTCGGGTCCGGGTACAACCGCAGGTTGTCATTGAGCTCGGCCTGCATGGCCGCAAGGGCTTTGGGCGAAGGGCCGTAAGGGTTTTCGTTGGTGTTGAGCTTGACCAGTCGGGTCAGTTTCGGCTGCTCGCCCGGCACGTAAGGCACCAGGTCTTTAACAAAAGAACTCCAGAATTTGCTCATGCTTATTGCCCCTTTTTGTCAGCAATAATCCGGTACTCGGCACTGCGGGCGTGGCCGGTCAACGACTCGCCACGGGCCAGGACCGAAGCCGTCTTGCCCAACTCGGAAGCGCCTTGTTCGGAGCAAAAAATGATCGATGAACGCTTCTGGAAGTCATAGACCCCCAACGGCGAGGAGAAACGCGCCGTGCCCGAGGTCGGCAACACATGGTTAGGGCCCGCGCAATAATCACCCAGCGCTTCTGAGGTGTGACGACCCATGAAGATTGCACCGGCGTGGCGAATCTGCGGCAACCACGCCTGGGGATCGGCAACCGACAACTCCAGGTGTTCCGGGGCGATACGGTTGGCCACGTCGATGGCCTGCTGCATGTCGTCCACCAGAATCAGCGCGCCACGGCCATTGATTGAGGTGTTGATGATCTCGGCGCGCTCCATGGTCGGCAACAGTTTGGCAATGCTGGCGGCGACCTTGTCGAGGAACGCGGCATCGGGGCTGACCAGAATCGCCTGAGCGTCTTCGTCGTGCTCGGCCTGGGAAAACAGGTCCATGGCAATCCAGTCAGGGTCGGTCTGGCCATCACACACCACCAGAATCTCCGACGGCCCGGCGATCATGTCGATACCGACCTGACCAAACACGTGGCGCTTGGCAGTGGCGACATAAATGTTGCCCGGCCCGACGACTTTGTCGACTTTCGGTACGCTTTCGGTGCCATAAGCCAGTGCGGCAACCGCCTGCGCGCCGCCGATGGTAAATACCCGGTCCACGCCCGCAATGCAGGCGGCAGCCAGCACCAGTTCGTTGAGTTCACCCCGCGGGGTCGGCACGACCATGACCACTTCGGTTACACCGGCCACCTTGGCCGGGATCGCGTTCATCAGCACCGACGACGGGTACGACGCCTTGCCGCCCGGCACATACAAACCGGCACGGTCCAGCGGCGTGACTTTTTGCCCGAGCACCGTGCCGTCGACTTCGGTGTAGGTCCAGGAGTCCTGCTTTTGCTTTTCGTGGTAGCTGCGCACTCGCTGGGCGGCTTTTTCCAGCGCCTCGCGCTGCTCGGCGGTGATGCGGGTCAAGGCCAGTTCCAGGCGCTCACGAGGCAGGATCAGATCCGCCATCGAAGCCACTTCCAGGCCGTCGAAGCGCTGGGTGAATTCCACCAGCGCCGCATCGCCACGCTCACGCACTGCCTTGATGATGTCGAGCACGCGCTGGTTGACCGAGTCGTCAGACACACTTTCCCAGCTCAGCAGATGATCCAGATGCTGCGCGAAATCCGGATCAGCAGCGTTGAGACGGCGAATTGCAGTGGGAGCGGTCATAGCGAGGGCCTCGGTAATTGGCGAATGCTTAGAATTCAGGATATTGCACAGCTCAGGCACCGCAAGACTACCAAGCCATCCGCGCGGGTACCTGAGATTTCTGGCTTTTACACGGATAGATGGGCGCGCCCGGAGACGCGCGGGTGAGTCAGCCGCGGTGTCGGGATTCCACTGCTTTGCGCAGGGTATCGATCAGGGCTTGAATGCGGGCGTGCTGCATTTTCATGGAAGCCTTGTTAACCACCAGGCGAGAGCTGATGGCGGCAATGAAGTCCTGGGGTTCCAGGCCATTGGCGCGCAAGGTGTTACCGGTATCGACCACGTCGATGATTTTGTCGGCCAGACCGATCAGCGGTGCCAGCTCCATCGAGCCATACAGCTTGATGATGTCGACCTGACGGCCCTGTTCAGCGTAATAACGCTTGGCCACGTTGACGAACTTGGTCGCCACGCGCAGGCGGCCTTTAGGCTCGACGGCACCCACGGCACCGGCTGTCATCAGCTTGCACTGGGCAATGCGCAGGTCCAGTGGCTCATACAGGCCCTGACCGCCGTACTCCATCAGTACGTCTTTACCGGCAACGCCCAGGTCGGCGGCGCCATGCTCAACGTAAGTGGGTACGTCAGTGGCGCGCACGATCAGCAAACGTACGTCTGGCTGGGAGGTCGGAATGATCAGCTTGCGGCTTTTGTCCGGATTCTCGGTCGGCACGATGCCCGCTTCAGCCAGAAGCGGCAGGGTGTCGTCAAGGATACGGCCCTTGGACAATGCAATGGTCAGCATGGGAAACGTAAGTCCTTATCAGGGTACTTATGCCCGGGCGCAATCGGCGCCGGACAAACGTCGAGCCTGATAATCAGGCTCGACTTGAACGATTCGAGGCCAGGTAAGGTAACGCGTCAACACCGTTACGTCACCTGGCGGCTGGACACAGTCCGTGTGCCCTGATGCCTGTTACCAAAAACTAGCCCGGAACGCGGCGGATTTTGGCACCCAGCATTTGCAGTTTTTCTTCGATGCACTCGTAACCACGGTCTATGTGGTAAATGCGGTCGATCAAGGTATCGCCTTCGGCCACCAGTGCCGAAATCACCAGGCTGGCCGACGCACGCAGGTCGGTGGCCATCACAGGCGCGCCCTTGAGTGTTTCAGTGCCGGTCACGATGGCCGTGTTGCCTTCGACCTGGATCTTGGCGCCCATGCGGTGCAGTTCGTACACGTGCATGAAGCGGTTTTCGAAGATGGTCTCGATCACGGCGCCGGTGCCTTCAGCAATGGCGTTCAACGAGATGAACTGTGCCTGCATGTCGGTCGGGAACGCCGGGTAAGGAGCGGTACGCACATTGACGGCCTTTGGACGCTTGCCGTGCATGTTCAGCTCGATCCAGTCTTCGCCGGTGGTGATCTCGGCGCCCGCTTCCTTGAGTTTCTCAAGCACGGCTTCGAGGATGGTCGGATCGGTGTCCTTGACCTTCACGCGGCCGCCGGTCACGGCAGCAGCCACCAGGTAAGTACCGGTTTCGATACGGTCCGGCATCACGCGGTAAGTGGCAGAGTGCAAACGCTCAACACCATCAATGGTGATGGTGTCGGTACCCGCACCGCTGACCTTGGCGCCCATGGCGTTCAGGAAGTTGGCCAGGTCAACCACTTCAGGTTCACGGGCCGCGTTTTGCAGAACGCTGCGGCCTTTGGCCAGTGCTGCGGCCATCATGATGTTTTCAGTACCGGTCACGCTGACGGTATCGAAGAAGAAGTTGGCGCCACGCAAGCCGCCTTCGGGCGCCTTGGCCTTGATGTAGCCGCCTTCAACGTCGATCACCGCGCCCATGGCTTCAAGGCCGCGGATGTGCAGGTCAACCGGACGCGAACCGATGGCGCAACCGCCAGGCAACGCCACTTCAGCTTCACCGAAACGGGCAACCATCGGGCCCAGTACCAGGATCGAAGCACGCATGGTCTTAACCAGTTCGTACGGGGCGATCAGGGTTTTGATGGTGTTCGGGTCGATTTCGACCGACAGCTTCTCATCGATCACCGGCTCAATGCCCATGCGGCCGAAGAGCTCGATCATGGTGGTGATGTCATGCAGGTGCGGCAGGTTGGCCACGGTCACCGGGCCATCGCACAGCAGGGTCGCAGCCAGAATCGGCAGGGCAGAGTTTTTCGCCCCGGAAATGCGGATCTCGCCATCTAGACGGGCACCGCCGGTAATAATCAATTTATCCATAACAATCTCGACGCCAATGGGCTCAGGGGGCTCAGGTGCGCTCGGCCCAGGCCGCGCTGCTGAAGAATTTCATAGTGACCGCATGGATGCTGCCATCAGCGATCCACGGGTTCAAATGGGCATAGATGCTTTGTTGACGTTTCACCGGGCTCAAGGCCACCAGCTCGTCACTAATCACGTTCAGCTGAAAGTTGCAGCCTTCGCCCTCAACTTCTACCTGGGTTCCAGGCAGCTTTCCCTCAAGAAAGCTCTTCACTTCTACGGCCTGCATGCTCAACCTCAATCGGCGCCCAACGCGCGCGGGTCGGCCATCATACAAAAAAGCCCCGCGCCTGCGAACCCCGCTGAACAGGACTCTGACGGGGGGCTTCTCTATAAATGGCGATTAATGATGTGCCAATAGCTCGGTCAGGCCCGAAACCTGAGCGATTTCGCGCATGTCTTCAGGCATGGCACGAATGCTCAATGGCTTGTTCAGGGCTTGTGCGTCACGGATAAAACACAGCAGCAACGACAAACCGACGCTGCTGGATTTGGTGACGGCCGAGCAATCCACCACAAGGGATTTGGCCAGCGCTTTTTTGATCAGCGCCTGGCCTTCCTTACGTAAGCGGGGGCCGGTCTGGTAGTCAAGCACGCCACTGAGGCGCAGCTCGCTTTCACCGGCCAGGGTCACGGCACCCTCACTCATTTGTCGATGGCCTTGTCAGTCTCTTGCTTGACCTTGGCCACTTCGCCAGCCCAGTTATCAATGGTCTTATCCAGATCGTTGCCGTTTTTCTGCATGGCATCGGCGAATTGATCACGGAACAACTTGCCGATGTTGATGCCATTGACGATCACGTTACGTACTTTCCACTCGCCGTTCACCTTGTTAAGGGTGTAGGACAACGGGTAAGTCGCGCCGTTATCGCCTTTAACGATCATGTCAACGCTAGTGCGATCGCACTTCTTATCACCGGTGGAATCGTTGCATTCATTCTTGGGCGGGCTAACAGTGATGCCCTGGTTTTTGAACTCCAGCAAGGCATTGCCGTAGAACTGCATGAGGCTGCGCTTGAAGTTCTCCTGGAACCGCTGCATTTGTGCTGGCGTTGCCTTGCGCGAGTACTTGACGGTCATGATGCTTTTGGAGATGCCTTCCACATCCACCGCAGGCCCGACAATATTGTTCAGGGCATCGTAAAACTTGCTCGGGTTTTGTTTGTATTGCTCTTTGTTGGCCGTCAGGTCAGCCAGCAAACGTGTGGTGGTGTCTTGAACGATGTCGTGGGCCGATTGCCCCGGTGCTGCATTCGCCATCAGAGGAAGTGCGGCCGCCAAAACAACCAGCAGGCCACGGCGCAAGAGAGAAATCATCGAAACACTCCTTATTTGGCGTCTTTGCTAACGGTATTGAGCAGGAACTTGCCGATCAGGTCTTCCAGAACCAGTGACGACTGGGTGTCGTGAATAGTTCCGCCGTTCTTGAGCAGCTCATCCTCCCCGCCCACGCTAATACCGATGTATTTCTCACCCAGCAGGCCTGCCGTGAGAATAGACGCTGTCGAATCCACCGGCAGGTTATCCACGTCTTTTTCGATCTGCAGCGTGACGCGGGCCGTGAAGTTGTCACGGTCCAGGTCGATCGCGGTCACCTTGCCGATGGTGACGCCCGCCATGGACACCTTGGCGCGCACGGTCAGGCCGGCAATATTGTCGAAGTAGGCATACAGCTTGTAGGTGTCACTGCTGGCGGTCGGGGACAGTCCACTGACCCGTAGGGCGAGCAACAGCAAAGCCAGGATGCCAGCCAGCAGGAACAGGCCGACACCGATTTCCATGGTGCGGTTTTGCATCAGAAATCTCCAAACATCAAGGCGGTCAAAATAAAGTCCAGCCCGAGTACAGCCAATGAGGCATACACCACGGTCTTGGTAGTGGCACGACTGATCCCCTCTGAAGTGGGCTCGCAGTCATAACCTTGAAACACGGCAATCCAGGTCACTACAAAGGCAAAAACGATGCTTTTGATGATCCCGTTAAGCACGTCACCGGTGAAGGTCACGCTGTTCTGCATATTGGCCCAGTAGGAGCCGTCATAGACGCCCAGCCAGTCCACCGCCACCCACGAACCGCCCCAAATCCCGACCACGCTGAAAATCATGGCCAGCACAGGCAGAGAAATGAACCCGGCCCACATCCGCGGCGCAATGATGTATTTCAGCGGATCGACACCAATCATTTCCAGGCTGGACAGTTGCTCGGTCGATTTCATGTTGCCGATTTCAGCGGTCAGTGCAGACCCGGCCCGACCGGCGAACAGCAGCGCGGTCACCACCGGCCCCAGCTCACGCAACAGGGTCAGGGCCACCATCTGCCCCACCGCCTGCTCCGAGCCATAGCTGGACAGGATGCTGAAGCCTTGCAGCGCCAGCACCATGCCGATGAAGACGCCGGAAACCACGATGATGACCAGCGACATGACACCCACGGAATGCAGTTGCTTGAGCAACAGCCCAAACCCGCCGCCGATTCCGCCGCGCCCCAGCAATGCGTGAAACAGGAAAATCGTCGAACGCCCCAGTACCGAGACCATGTCGATCCCGGCCCGGCCGAACAATCCGACGCGGTCCAACATTGATTGTTTGCGCATCAGCGCTTCCCCAGAAGATCGGTTCGGTAGTCCGACGCCGGAAAGTGAAACGGAACCGGACCGTCGGGATCGCCAGTCATGAACTGACGGATGCGCGGGTTATCGGCATTCATCAACTCTTGCGGCGTACCCTGCCCCAGCACCTGACCATCGCCCACTACGTATAAATAGTCGGCAATGCTCGCTGTTTCGGCCAAATCGTGAGAAACCACAATACTGGTGATGCCCAATGCGTCATTCAGCAGACGGATAAGGCGCACCAGCACCCCCATGGCAATGGGGTCCTGGCCGACAAACGGTTCGTCGTACATCAGGATTTGCGGATCCAGCGCGATGGCACGAGCCAGCGCCACACGGCGTTTCATACCGCCAGACAGCTCGTCCGGCATCAGGTCAATGGCTCCGCGCAACCCGACCGCCTGCAACTTGAGCAGCACGATGTCGCGGATCATTTCTTCCGGCAGCTCGGTATGCACGCGCAGCGGGAAGGCAACGTTTTCGAATACATCCAGATCGGTAAACAGGGCGCCGCTCTGAAACAGCACGCCCATATGCTTGCGCGCGTCGAACAGATCGCTGCGCGACAGGGTCGGCAGGTTCTGGCCGTTGACCCACACTTCGCCGTTGCTGGGACGCAGTTGCATGCCCATCAAGCGCAACAGGGTGGTCTTGCCGCAGCCGGACGGACCCATGATCCCCGTGACTTTGCCACGCGGGATACGAATATCGACGTTATTGAAAATGCTGCGCGAACCGCGCTTGAAGGAAACTCCCTTCAGCTCGACCGCGTAGGCGTTATCGGCACTCATCTAAACTCCTTGCGATGCAGCCTCTGCCTCTAACCGGACATCAAGCTTCTTTTCAGGAAGCGCGCGTTCCTTGAGCGGGCCGAACTGGCGGCGAACTATATCACTGCTGTTACTGACCGCCAAAGGCCGAAGGAGTGCCCATTCAGGTTAAGGACAGTGAAAAATGAGTAAATCATCCTAAAGTCCAGTAGAGCTTTGTTGCATGAGACAACAAAGCATGACGAACACACGTGAGGGAATTGCTCAGAACCGCTATAATCGCCGCCTTTTCTCAGGCTACCCGACTTCAAACATGAGCCAATCCAGCGACCTGATTCAATCTGCACAACGCACCATCCGCCTCGAACTGGAAGCCGTAGAAGATTTACTGCCCCGGATCGACGCTGATTTCGTACGCGCTTGCGAGATGATTCTAGCGAGCAAGGGTCGAGTCGTCGTAGTCGGCATGGGCAAGTCCGGGCATATCGGCAATAAAATCGCCGCCACCCTGGCCAGCACCGGCACCACGGCTTTCTTTGTTCACCCGGCCGAAGCCAGCCACGGCGACATGGGCATGATTACCCGCGACGACATCATCCTCGCGCTGTCGAACTCGGGCTCCACCGCCGAGATCGTCACATTGCTTCCTCTTATCAAACGCCTCGGCATCCAGCTCATCAGCATGACTGGCAATCCCGAGTCCCCGCTGGCCAAGGCTGCCGACGTCAGCCTGGATGCCCGCGTGGCCCAAGAAGCCTGCCCATTGAACTTGGCGCCTACGTCATCGACCACTGCCACGCTGGTACTGGGCGATGCGCTGGCCATTGCCTTGCTCGAAGCCCGCGGGTTCACGGCTGAGGATTTCGCCTTCTCGCACCCTGGCGGTGCACTGGGTCGCCGCTTGCTGCTTAAAGTTGAAAATGTCATGCACTCGGGTGATGAACTGCCACAAGTGGTACGCGGCACGTTGCTCAGGGACGCCCTGATGGAGATGACCCATAAAGGGCTGGGCATGACCGTTGTCACTGAAGCGGACGGCACACTGGCCGGGATCTTCACCGACGGCGACTTGCGCCGCACGCTGGATCGCGAAATCGATATCCGCAACGCGACTATCGATACAGTGATGACACCTCACGGCAAAACAGCCCGCGCCGACATGCTCGCCGCCGAGGCCCTTAAAATCATGGAAGACCATAAAATCAGCGCGCTGGTTGTCGTCGACAAGGACGACCGCCCAGTCGGTGCCTTGAACATGCACGATTTGTTGCGCGCAGGAGTGATGTAATGACCAACGATTTGCTCAAACGCGGCAAAGCCATCAAGCTCGCCGTTTTCGACGTTGACGGTGTACTGACTGATGGCCGGCTGTACTTCCTTGAAGACGGCAGCGAGTTCAAGACCTTCAATACCCTCGACGGCCAGGGCATCAAGATGCTGATGGCAGCCGGCGTTCAGACGGCAATCATCAGTGGTCGCAAGACACCGGTCGTTGAACGTCGCGCGCAAAACCTGGGTATCGCGCACCTGTATCAGGGTCGAGAAGATAAATTGGTGGTATTGGACGAGCTTCTCGGCCAACTCAACCTAAGCTATGAACAGGTTGCCTATCTGGGCGACGACCTGCCGGATTTACCGGTTATCCGTCGCGTAGGCCTGGGCATGGCTGTGGCCAATGCCGCCAGTTTCGTACGCGAGCACGCCCACGGTATTACCCAGGCACGCGGTGGTGAAGGCGCCGCACGTGAATTCTGCGAACTGATCCTGCGCGCCCAAGGCCGTCTGGATGCCGCTCACGCGGCCTACTTATAGAGCTTTCTATGCTGAGTAAAAAAATTCGCAACTTCCTGTTATTCGGTGTCATTGCGGCGCTGTTTGCAGCCGTGGGCTACTGGAATATCAGCCCGGAACGCTTCCTCGACAAACCTGCCGTGGCGGTGGATGAGCACGCGATCGACTATTACGCCATCAACGCCCACAGCCTTCAGTATTTGCCGGACGGCAAGCTGCAATATGAAATGACGTCCGACAAGGTTGAACACCTCAAGGCTTCCGAAGTGACGCTGCTGACCAACCCGGACCTGCAGATGTACCGCGGAACCACGTTCCCGTGGCATGTTCAAAGTGAGCGCGGCGAGGTCAACCCGGACGGCACGGAGGTCGAGCTGATCGACTCGGTACGTGTCGCCCGCACCGACGAACGCAACCGCGAGCTGATTATCACCAGCTCACGCATGACAGTATTCCCACAGAAGCAATATGCGCAGACCGAGCAAGCCGTTAGAATCGACGGCGCTGGCGGTGTGACCACTGCCAAGGGAATGAAAGCATATTTGAAAGACGGCAGGATGGACCTGCTGTCCAACGTAAGAGGACAGTATGAGTCTCGTTAAAACCCTCCCTTTATTGCTCAGCTTGAGCGCAGCACTGGGAAGCGTGAGCGCCTGGGCTCTGCCGAACGACACCGAACAGCCTATCCGTATTCAGGCCAACGAAGCGCAGCTGGATGACAAGAAAGGCGTCGCAACCTACAAGGGCGACGTCATCATCACGCAAGGCTCGATGAAAATTACCGGCAATACCGTCACGATCACCCGCAACGCGGCTGGCGAAATTGACGTCGTGACCTCGATCGGCAATCTGGCCTACTTCGAACAACTGCAAAAAGCCACTGACCCGGTTCCGGTCAAAGCCTACGCAGTGACCATTCAGTACCATGCACCGCAAAACCGCATCGTCCTGATCGACAAGGCCAAAGTGATCAACGACGGCAACACCACTGAAGGCGAGAAAATCGTCTACGACACGGTCAAGCAAGTGGCCAACGCCGGTCGCGCCAACGGTAGCAGCGTGACTGCTCCTCGTCCGCGCATCGACATGGTGATCCAGCCGAAGAAAAAAACTGACGCGAAGGCCAAGTAATGGCAACTCTTAAAGCCCAGCATTTGGCTAAAAGCTACAAGAGCCGTCAGGTGGTGCGCGATGTCAGCCTGTCGATCGACAGCGGGCAGATCGTGGGCCTGCTCGGCCCTAACGGCGCCGGCAAGACCACCTGCTTTTACATGATTGTGGGCCTGGTGCAGGCTGACCAGGGTCGCGTGCTGATCGACGACCTGGATGTCAGCCACCAACCCATGCACGGCCGCGCACGCGCCGGTATCGGTTATCTGCCGCAGGAAGCCTCCATTTTCCGCAAGCTCTCGGTCGCCGATAACATCATGGCGATTCTTGAGACACGCAAGGAGCTCGACAAAGCAGGTCGTCGCAAGGAGCTGGAAAGCCTGTTGCAGGAATTCCACATCAACCACATCCGCGACAACCTGGGCATGAGCCTGTCGGGTGGCGAGCGCCGCCGGGTGGAAATCGCCCGCGCACTGGCTACCGCCCCCAAGTTCATTCTGCTCGATGAACCCTTTGCCGGTGTTGACCCCATCTCCGTGGGCGACATCAAGCAGATCATTCACCACCTCAAGGCCAAAGGTATTGGCGTGCTGATCACCGATCACAACGTTCGTGAAACACTCGATATTTGCGAAACTGCCTACATCGTAAATGACGGACAACTGATTGCTGAAGGCGACGCTGAAACGATTCTGGCCAACAAATTGGTGAGAGAAGTGTATCTGGGCAATGAGTTCCGCTTGTAAGCCCTTACGCTTGTACATGCCTTGAAGGTGTTTTCAATTTGCTCCGGCCAGCCTGACGAATTGTAAACGCCTCTAGGCAAACGCTACGGTTTCAGGCATATAATTTGCTTATGTTTGGCGCTCACGCGCCCTTGTAGTGGATGGCGCCATGCGCGCCGGCGAATAAGGTGTTAAGCCCCTGCCATGAAACCATCGCTAGTCCTGAGAATGGGCCAGCAGCTGACAATGACACCTCAGCTGCAACAAGCCATACGCCTGCTCCAATTGTCGACCCTGGACCTGCAACAGGAAATCCAGGAGGCCCTGGAATCCAACCCGATGCTCGAACGCCAGGAAGAAGGCGAAGACTTCGACAATTCGGACCCCTTGGCCGACAACATTGAGCAAAAACCCGCCAGCGAAATTCAAGAACCCTCCTATCAACAGGAGTCCGCAACCACTGTGGATAACCTGGAGGAAGGTGAATGGAACGATCGCATTCCCAACGAGCTGCCCGTCGATACGGCCTGGGAAGACGTTTACCAGACCAGTGCCAGCAGCCTGCCCAGCAACGACGATGACGAGTGGGATTTCACTACGCGCACGTCGGCCGGTGAAAGCCTGCAAAGCCATTTGCTCTGGCAGTTGAATCTGGCGCCCATGTCGGACACCGACCGGCTCATTGGCGTGACCCTCATCGACTGCATTAACACGCAGGGCTACCTCGACGAAACCCTCGAAGAAATTCTCGAAGCCTTTGACCCGGAACTGGACATTGAGCTCGATGAAATCGAAGCCGTCCTGCACCGTATCCAGCAATTCGAACCGGCCGGCATCGGCGCACGCAATCTGGGCGAATGCCTGTTGTTGCAGCTGCGCCAATTGCCTGCAACTACGCCTTGGCTCGACGACGCCAAGCGGTTGGTAACGGACCACATCGATCTGCTGGGCGCCCGCGACTACAGCCAGCTGATGCGCCGCATGAAGCTCAAGGAAGACGAGCTGCGCCAGGTCATCGAGCTGGTACAAAGCCTTAATCCGCGTCCAGGTTCGCAAATCGAGTCCACTGAGCCTGAATACGTTGTACCGGACGTCATCGTACGCAAGGACAACGAACGCTGGCTGGTAGAACTCAATCAGGAATCGGTACCGCGCCTGCGGGTCAATGCCCAATACGCGGGTTTCGTGCGACGCGCCGACACCAGTGCCGATAACACCTTCATGCGCAACCAGCTGCAAGAAGCGCGCTGGTTCATCAAAAGCCTGCAAAGCCGCAACGAAACCCTGATGAAAGTGGCGACACAAATTGTCGAACATCAGCGCGGGTTTCTGGAATACGGCGATGAAGCCATGAAGCCGCTTGTGTTGCATGACATTGCAGAAGCCGTCGGCATGCACGAATCGACCATTTCACGGGTAACCACCCAGAAATTCATGCATACCCCGCGCGGTATCTATGAACTCAAGTACTTTTTCTCCAGCCATGTAAGCACCTCCGAAGGCGGTGAATGCTCGTCCACGGCGATCCGCGCGATCATCAAAAAACTGGTCGCGGCTGAAAATCAGAAAAAGCCGTTGAGTGACAGTAAGATCGCTGGTTTACTGGAGGCACAAGGTATTCAGGTAGCCCGTCGCACGGTCGCCAAGTACCGCGAATCCCTTGGGATTGCGCCGTCTAGCGAGCGTAAGCGTTTGATGTAAGCAACGGGCCACTGCGTTTCAGTGGCAGGCTTGCCAGCCTGCCGCTTTATGTAATGGCATCGAAGGAGAAACTATATGCAAGTCAACATCAGTGGACAGCATCTGGAAGTGACCGAACCGCTGCGCACTTACATCGGCGAAAAACTGGACCGGCTGGAGCGTCACTTCGACAAAATCACTAACGTGAGTGTGATTCTTACCGTAGAAAAGCTGCTCCACAAAATCGAAGCGACCCTGCACATACCCGTAGGGCCAGGGGAAGTTGTCGCAAATGCTGAGCATACCGACATGTATGCCGCTATCGACCTGCTCGCCGACAAGCTTGATCGCCAACTGAAAAAGCAAAAGGAAAAGACCCTCAGCCAGCTGCAAGGCGCGACCGGTCGTTAAAACCCCATACCCATGATTCGACTTGAAAACATCCTGACCCCCGGCCGTTCCCACGTGAACGTGCCGGGCGGCAGCAAAAAGAAAGCCCTTGAATACATTGCCAACCTGATCAGCCGAGAAGTGCCTGGTCTCGACATGCAGGATGTTTATGAAAGTCTGATTGCCCGTGAAAAACTGGGTTCAACCGGTTTTGGTAACGGCATTGCTATCCCCCACTGTCGCCTCAAAGGCTGCGAGGCGCCTGTGAGCGCCCTGCTCCACCTTGACGCCCCTATAGATTTCGACGCCATCGATGGCGCGCCGGTCGACCTGTTGTTCGTATTGCTGGTGCCAGAAGCGGCCACCGATGCACACCTGGAGCTGCTCAGGCAGATCGCCAGCATGCTCGATCGCAAAGACGTGCGGGAAAAACTGCGCAGTGCACAAAGCAACGAAGCGCTGTATCAGGTTGTTCTGGACGTACAGAACGGTCATTAATCATGCGCTTAGTCATTGTCAGCGGACGCTCCGGCTCCGGTAAAAGCACCGCCCTCGCCGTCCTCGAAGACAACGGTTTCTATTGCATCGACAACCTGCCCGCAGGCTTGCTTCCCGAGCTGGCCGAGCGTGCGTTGATTCACACTGAACTCGCACAGCCGCTGGTGGCGGTCTCGATTGATGCGCGTAACTTGCCCAGCCATTTATCGCGCTTTCCACAATTGCTCGAAGAAGTGCGCAACCGTCATATTCAGTGTGACGTGTTGTACCTGGACGCAGACGAAGAAACCCTGCTCAAGCGCTTCTCCGAGACCCGCCGCAGACACCCGCTAAGCAGCGCCAGTCGCTCGCTGGCAGAAGCCATCCGCGATGAAACAAAACTGCTTGGCCCCATCGTTGATCTGGCAGACCTCACGATCAACACGACCAACCTGAACCTCTACCAACTGCGCGACACCATCAAGTTGCGCCTGCTGAACAAACCCGAGCCCGGTACGGCCTTTCTGGTGGAGTCGTTTGGCTTCAAGCGCGGGATGCCGGTGGATGCCGATCTGGTCTTTGATGTGCGCTGCCTGCCAAACCCGTACTGGAAACCCGAGTTGCGTGAGCAATCGGGGCTTGATCAACCGGTGGCCGATTATTTGGCCGCCCAGCCAGATGTTGAAGAGATGTTCCAGGACATTTCCAGCTACCTGCTTAAATGGCTGCCGCGTTTTGCCGCGAGCAATCGTGCTTATGTGACCATCGGTATCGGTTGCACCGGCGGGCATCACCGCTCTGTGTACCTCACCGAACGACTGGGCAAGTGCCTGCAAGAAACCCTGAAAAACGTCCAGGTTCGCCACCGCGACCTTACTTGAAAGGATCTACCCCGCGATGCCTGCTCTGGAAATCGAAATCATCAACAAATTGGGCTTGCACGCTCGGGCATCTGCCAAGTTCGTCGGGGTTGCAGGTCGGTTTCCTTGTCAGGTGCGAGCAGGCCGTACGCCGGAGTCCATGGTCGATGGCAAAAGCATCATGGCCATGATGATGCTTGCCGCAGGCAAAGGTACGACCATTCATTTAAAGACCGAAGGCGAACAGGAGCAGGAAGCCATGGATGCACTGGTGGCCCTGATCAATAACTTCTTTGATGAAGGTGAATAACGGCTACCGCGAGGTTGCCGAGGGCGTGATTGAGAGCTCACAGACCCAGGCTTGCTGCGCAATCCTTCGCCGCCTCGTACCTACCGAGACAGCGAACCTGACTGCGCCGCATGGCTCTACCCCAGCGCAGTGTCCATGACCATCATCACGCAGAACCCGATGCAGAGCCCAACGCTCGCCAGTTTTTCGTGACCGTTACGCCGCGATTCCGGAATCACCTCTTGCGTCACCACAAGCAGCATCGCTCCCGCGGCCAGCGCCAGCCCCAGCGGCAATAGAAGCTCGGCCAAATTCACCAGCCAGGCACACAACATCGCGAATACCGGCTCCACCAGCCCGGACGCGGCACCAATCAAGAACGCCCTGATCCGCGACATGCCCGCACCCGCCAGCACCAAGGCAATGACCAACCCCTCCGGCACATCCTGCAACGCAATCCCCATCGCCAGGCTGTCGGCGTCCGGCATACCGCCGCCCGCCGAAACGCCCACCGCCATACCTTCCGGAATGTTATGCGCCACGATCGCAATGACGAACAGCCAAATGCGCGGTGCTATGACGGGCTCACCCGGACGGCTGACAATAACGTCCGGCCCGGCACCCGACACTTTCAGGTCCACCAGAAACAAACACAGGGCGCCCAACAGAATGCCCGCACACACCAGCCCGCTGGATGCCCACGCAGACAACCCCAGACTTTCAGCCGCTGCAATGCCCGGCACAACCAGCGAAAACGCCGTGGCCGCCAGCATGACCCCGGCACCAAAGCCCAACAACGTATCGCTGACCGCCACCGGCATGTTGCGAATCACCAGTACCGGCACAGCACCCAGCGCCGTACCCAGCGCACACAACGCCCCGCCTTGCAGGGCTCTGTGCATTTTGGGCTCGAGGTCCAGCCAGACCAATCCTTTGGCCACCAACAGCGCAGTGCCCGCCAACAGCAACAGCGTACCGAGGGCATAGCGAAACATTCGCACGCCGCCGACCGCCAGAATTTGCGTGCCCATATCCGCCTGAATCCTTGTGAGTAGCCTTAGACCATAGCTGCTTGGTAGCGGCGTGCTACTTCGGGCCAATTAATCACGTTATAAAACGCATTGATGTATTCAGGCCGTCGGTTCTGGTAACGCAGGTAATACGCGTGCTCCCACACATCCAGCCCCAGAATCGGGGTGTTGCCGCTCATCAGCGGGCTGTCCTGATTGCCACTGCTTTCAACCACCAGAGTTTTGTGCGGCGTCACGCTCAACCACGCCCAGCCACTGCCAAACCGGGTCAGCGCAGCCTTGGTAAACGCGTCCTTAAATGCTTGCAGCCCACCCAACTGTTCATCCATGGCCTTGGCCAACGCGCCATCGGGTTTACCACCCCCGCTGGGGCTCATGACCTCCCAGAACAACGAGTGGTTAGCGTGGCCGCCGCCCTGATTGATAACCGCTGCGCGCAGGTTTTGAGGGAGCTGGTGCACACTGGCCACCAGCTTTTCCACAGGCCATTGCGCCCACTCCGTGCCTTCTACGGCAGCATTGAGGTTGTTGATGTACGTCTGATGATGCTTGGTGTAATGGATCTCCATGGTCTGCGCATCGATGTGTGGCTCAAGTGCGTCATAGGCGTAAGGCAGTGCAGGCAAGGTGTACGTCATATCAATGGACTCCTGAAGGTTGGCCGCTGACCGTTGAGAATGCGTGGCTGGATTGAGTAACGTTGCGCTTGAGCAACAGGTCTGAGCGCGGGTACTCGCCATGCTCACTGATGAAATTCAATAACTCGACATAGGTTTTACTGCTCTGACGCAGCGCGGCTTCTCGCAGCTCAGGCTTGAGTCGCGGGTTCTGGACGGTTTGCAGCAACCGCTGATGAATCGAGCATAAGTACTCAACGCTCTCTTCCGGCTGATTAAGGCGTAAATGCACGTCCGCCAGGTTGTGATGCGAAATCACGCAGGCCGCCACTGCTTCGTCAGCATCACTCCAGCGCTCAAACAACACTTGAGCCAGCGCCAGCGCTTGCAAGTAGTGCTCGCGCGCATCCACCAGCTCGCCTTCAGCGAAACAGCGATTGGCTCTTTCGATCGTGCGTTTCCAGTGTTCCATGTGCACCTCCAAAGCAGTGTCGGGGGGTTAGACGCCGCCTGCGGTCAGCTTCTCGGGGTCCAGCAGAACCTCAAGCTGGCTGCGTGGCAGGTCGGTGAACTCAAGCGCCACGTCAATCACCGGGCGCCCTTGTTTGTAGGCGGTCTTGGCGATTTCAGCGGCCTGTTGATAGCCAATGATCGGGTTCAGGGCCGTCACCAGAATGGGGTTACGCGACAACGCTTCCTTGAGCTTGGCTTCGTTGACCTTGAACGTGGCGATTGCCTTGTCGGCCAGCAAACGGCTGACATTGGCCAACAGCTCGATGCTACTGAGCAGGTTCTGGGCAATGACCGGCAGCATCACGTTCAGCTCAAAGTTGCCGGACTGGCCCGCGACCGTAATCACCGAGTCATTGCCGATGACTTGCGCAGCGACCATGGCAGTGGCTTCCGGGATCACCGGATTGACCTTGCCCGGCATGATCGAAGAACCCGGCTGCAACGCCTCCAGCTCAATTTCACCCAAACCCGCCAGCGGCCCGGAGTTCATCCAGCGCAGGTCGTTGGCGATTTTCATCAGCGATACGGCTGTGGCCTTGAGCTGGCCCGATACCGAGACGGCAGTGTCCTGCGAGCCGATCAGGGCAAACAGGTCTTCACCCGGCGTGAACTGCACGTGCGTCAAGGCACTCAGTTGCTGACTGAACAGCGCGGCAAATTGCGGGTGCGCGTTGATCCCGGTACCGACTGCCGTGCCGCCCTGCGCCAGGGATTGCAGCGCAGGTTGCAGGTCCTGCAAATGCCCGATATTGGCCTTGAGCTGCTGCGCCCAGCCGTTGAGCACCTGACTCATGCGCACCGGCATCGCGTCCATCAAGTGGGTGCGTCCGGTTTTGACATGGCTGTGGACCTGTAAAGCCTTGCGTTCAATGGTCTCCACCAGATGCGTCAGCGCTGGCAAAAGACGCTCATGCAAGCCCAAGGCGGCGCTGACGTGAATGCAGGTCGGGATGATGTCGTTGCTGCTTTGGCCGCAGTTGACGTGATCGTTCGGGTTGATTGTTTCGCCCAGCACGCGGGTGGCCAGGGTGGCGATCACTTCGTTGGCGTTCATGTTGGAACTGGTGCCTGAACCGGTCTGGAAGATGTCCACCGGGAAGTGCTCCATGAAATCGCCTGCCAGCAGGATCTGCGTCGCTTCGACAATGGCATTGCCCTGAGCGTCCGAGATTTGCCCCAACGCCACGTTGGCTTTGGCGGCTGCCGCTTTGGCCAGAATCAATGCGCGAATGAATTGCGCCGGCATGCGCTGATGACTGACGGGAAAGTTATCCACCGCACGCTGGGTCTGCGCGCCATACAACGCGGCCTCAGGCACGTGCAGTTCGCCCATGCTATCGCGTTCGATACGGGTATTACTCATCGTGAAATCCTTGCATCAGTTCGATTAAAGAAATGGACGGTTCAAGTTCACAGGTCGCCAATTGCCAGGCACAGCGTTGCCAGCGTTTGAGTCGACATCCGCACAAGGCTTGGGTTTCGAGGTCACGCAGCGGTCGCCACGCATGGTCAAGGCACATACTGCGCCAGTGCCAAGGCAGCGCCGTATCGGTGGCGGTGTCCAGCAAAAGCCGGAACGACGTGAGGGCAATCGTCCAGGACGACGTTGACGTGCAACAGGCCAGGTAACGGCCTTCGGCCAGATAATGCTCAATCAGGCGCGGCTCATCGGGCGCCAGCCCGCAGCGGATCTGGCGACTCATCCAGCGCCAGCTTTCCTGATAAGGGCTTTCGTGCAACACAGAACTCATGATCCAGGCTCGCTCGATAATGAGATTCATTATTAAGCGATATTGATTATCAAAACAAGCCTGCGAAAGGAGGTACCTCCCGGACAAAAACGTCCGTCACGCTTTCAAGGCGGGGAAGCGCAGGCGCTCAGTTTGCACGCAAAACTCGGCCCCATGAGGTTCAAAAACGCGAGCACAGGTTAAACACGAAAAACCGGACTGCAATGAGTCAGTTGAATCCCTGAATAGTAGTGCGCAACTTCTTGCGCACTTTGTGGATATTTCTCTTTAAATAATAAACCCACTTACTTAGATGCAAATACATGTTAAGTTGCGCCAACAAACAGGCTCTACGCCCTATCGGATACGCAGGATATTTTATTTAAACTTCATATTTGCTTAAGGATAAGCTCATGTTCTCGCAGGTCAAACAACCCGACTCAAACCTGCTAACTCTTGGCGTAAACCACCCTTCTCACTTCCTGATAAGCGACGCATCAATGATTGCTTTTCGGATGATTAGAAGAGGGAGCTGCTCGAATAACGCCAAGCCTTCATCTTGCCCAAGAACCTGATTCCAAGGGCATTGGGTCACGATCAGAACGCTGAAAACGACATTGAACCAATTGAAGTAAGCCATTGAACATGAAGCGATTTATTGCATGCATTGCAATGACAAGTGTATTGACCGGATGCATAGGCGCTTCGGTCATTGTGCCAAAAAACGATCCTCGCCAGGTTGAACAGGCTCGCGAACCACGAGAGGGGCACAAATGGTGCCGGATAAGCCTGTGGCTCGTCTTTTTCCCCGTCCCGTTGATGTTACCGGTTTGCAAAATTGATACTGAACTAACATCCGATTTTTATAGCTGTGGCCCCTTGATGCACTTCGCCAAGTTAGGAGCACACTATAAGGGAAATGCGCTCTGCGGACGTATGCCGGCGGGATGGCCTAGTGACTGACGCAATGGCTCACCTGCATAAAAAAAGGCGCATCACTTGAACCGTGATACGCCTTTTTAAAACAGTTGAGAAATCAGCTGCCGCCGATTTTCATCCGCTCAATCAACACAGAACCGGTGCGAATATTGCTGCGCAGCTCAAGGTCATTGCCCACGGCAACGATCTGTTTGAACATATCGCGCATGTTGCCGGCAATGGTCACCTCTTGCACCGGGAACTGGATTTCGCCGTTTTCGACCCAGAAACCCGCCGCGCCCCGTGAGTAGTCGCCTGTGACCATGTTCAGGCCGCTGCCCATCAATTCCGTCACAAACAACCCGCGGCCCATGCGGCGAATCAAGGCAGCCTGGTCTTCATCGCCATGGGTCACGAACAGGTTGTGCACGCCGCCCGCGTTCGCCGTGCTGGGCATGCCCAATTTGCGGCCGGAATACGTGCTGAGGATGTAGGACACCAGTTCGCCGTCCTTGATGAACGGTTTGGCGTAAGTGGCCAGGCCATCGTTGTCGAAAGACGAACTGCCCATGGCACGCATCAAGTGCGGACGTTCGTCCAGGGTCAGCCATTCAGGGAAAATCTGCTGGCCCATGGCATCGAGCAGGAACGACGATTTGCGGTACAGGTTGCCGCCCGAAATGGCGCCCAAAAAGCTGCCGAACAGCCCTCCGGCCAGCTCGGCGCTAAACAGCACCGGCACTTCGCAGGTCGGCACCGGGCGCGAGCCCAGACGACGAGCTGCGCGCTCCGCGGCCCGTCGGCCGATG
Source organism: Pseudomonas lundensis (assembly GCF_001042985.1). Classification (GTDB taxonomy): domain Bacteria; phylum Pseudomonadota; class Gammaproteobacteria; order Pseudomonadales; family Pseudomonadaceae; genus Aquipseudomonas; species Aquipseudomonas lundensis. Next base: position 96,684 of record NZ_JYKY01000005.1, on the reverse strand, counting down.
ACGGCAGCGTCGGCCAGCAACTCACCCTGACAGTTCACGTCATACCAGTAATCGCGCTGCATCTGGCCGTCGCCTTCGGCGATCATCACGCAGCTCAGGCTATGGCGTGTAGAGGCCGAGCCTCCAATAAACCCGTTGCTGTTGCCATACACGCGGCAGCCTTGATGGGTGCTGAGTGTAGTGCCGTCGGCGTTTTTAATGCGGCTGTCGGCGTCAAAAGCAGCCGCTTCGCAAGCCAGTGCCTTTTCGATGGCTTGCTCGGGGGTGATGTCCCACGTGTGGAACAGATCGAAATCCTTCAGGTCCCGGGCCATTAACTGCGGGTCGGCCAAGCCGGAACTTTCGTCCTCGGACGTATGGCTGGCAATCGCCAGCGCAGCAGCAACCGTTTCGCGAATCGCATCAGGACCGGTGGCCGAAGTGCTCGCCGAACCTTTGCGTTGCCCCACGTAAAGGGTGATACCGAAGCCCTGATCGCGATTGAACTCAACGGTCTCAACCTCACGCTGACGTACCGAAGTCGACAAGCCCTGCTCCAGCGACACGGCCACTTCGCAGGCACTGGCGCCCTGACGCTTGGCTTCGGCAATAATGTGCTCGACCTGCTCTTGCAGTGCCGGCAAGGCCTGCGGGCCGACGCTTTCTACTGCACTCATGGTTTTCTCCACTCAAATTCTGTTTTCGGAAGGGCCGCCGAGCGACCGGGCCGGACAAGCGGCCCCCGACTGGTTATCATGGCGGCGTTTCTTTGCGGACTGCCACCATGGTTGATTCTTACGACGACGCCTTCGACGGCGAAAAAAGCAAATCACAGGTCAAACGCGAGCTTCATGCTCTGGTTGATCTGGGCGAACGTCTGACGACGCTCAAGCCTGACTTGCTGAACAAAATGCCTTTGACCGACGCTTTGCGCCGGGCACTGGTAGATGCTTCAAAACATACGGCTCATATTGCCCGTAAGCGGCACATCCAGTTCATCGGCAAGCTGATGCGCGATCAACCGATCGACGAAATTCTGGCGATGCTCGATCAAGTGGATGCCTCTTCGCGCCAATACAACGAACGTTTCCACGGCCTCGAGCGCTGGCGTGATCGCCTGATCGAAGGCGATGACGATGTACTGGAAAAATTTGTCATCGAGTTCCCCGAAGCCGATCGTCAGCAATTGCGTTCGATCGTGCGTCAGGCCAAACACGAACTGGCTCATAACAAGGCCCCGGCTTCCAGCCGCAAATTGTTCAAGTACATTCGTGGGTTGGACGAGACTCAACGCGGCTTGCGTTAAGTCCCGTACGCGGGCGGGTTGCCCTGCAACCCGCCCGCAGCCCGTCAACTGCCCGTACCTCCGACTGTAATTGCATCAATCTTCAAGGTTGGCTGACCGACGCCCACCGGCACCGACTGCCCGTCCTTGCCACATGTCCCCACGCCGCTGTCCAGCGACAGGTCATTACCGACCATCGACACTTTGCTCATCGCTTCGGGTCCGTTGCCAATCAGGGTCGCGCCCTTGACCGGACGGGTGATTTTGCCGTCTTCGATCAAATACGCTTCGCTGGTAGAAAACACGAACTTGCCGCTGGTGATGTCAACCTGACCACCGCCCAGATTGGCGCAGTAGATGCCCTTTTTCACCGAGGCAATGATTTCAGCCGGATCGCTTTCGCCGCCCAACATGTAGGTGTTGGTCATGCGTGGCATGGGTAAATGTGCATAGGATTCGCGACGACCGTTACCGGTGCGGGCCACGCCCATCAAGCGTGCATTCAGTTTGTCTTGCATGTAACCCTTGAGTACGCCGTTTTCGATCAACGTCGTGCACTCGGTCGGGGTGCCTTCGTCGTCCACGCTCAACGAGCCGCGACGCCCTGGCAAGGTGCCGTCATCGACGATGGTGCACAAGCTCGAAGCCACACGCTCGCCCATGCGGCCGCTGTAGGCTGAACTGCCCTTGCGATTGAAATCCCCCTCCAGACCATGGCCCACGGCTTCGTGCAACAACACGCCCGACCAACCGGAACCCAGTACGACAGGCAGGGTACCGGCCGGTGCCGGTACGGCTTCGAGGTTGACCAGCGCCTGACGCAAGGCTTCGCGGGCATAGCCCATGGCGCGGTCGTCAGTCAGGAAATAACGGTAATCCGTACGCCCGCCGCCGCCATGTCCGCCCCGCTCACGACGGCCGTTTTGCTCAACGATGACACTCACGTTGAAACGCACCAACGGCCGCACATCGGCCGCCAGGCCGCCGTCGGTGGAAGCCACCAGAATACGTTCCCATACCCCGGCCATGCTCACGGTGACTTGTTGAATGCGCGGGTCGAGGGCGCGGGTGGCGGCGTCGACGCGCTTGAGCAGTTCGACCTTTTGCGCACGGCTGATGACTTCCAGCGGGTTGTCCGGCGCATACAACTGCGCTACATCCTGCGTGGTGAAGGCTTGAACGGTGCCGTGCTGACCGGCCCGAGAGATCGAGCGCGCTGCACGGGCGACCAGCCCCAATGCCTCAAGGGTGATGGCGTTGCTGTAGGCAAATCCGGTTTTCTCGCCAGACTGGGCGCGTACACCTACGCCTTGATCCAAATTGAAGCTGCCTTCTTTTACGATGCCGTCTTCCAGTGCCCAGGATTCGGAAATCTGGCCCTGAAAGTACAAATCCGCCGCATCGATCCCCGGCCCGGCCAGGTCACCCAGCACGGTCTGCAGGCTCTCAAGGGTGACACCGCCCGGTGCCAACAGGTGTTCGCTGACTGAGGTCAACAACTCGCTCATATTCACTCCGTCTTGGCCCGTGCTTCAGCATCTTTGAGTGCCGAACCCATGGGCCTGAATTAGCCTTGCGTGGCAGGTCGCTGTGCGCCCTGCGAAAAAAATCGTCGGTGGCTGACCACCGGCATGCGTGCCCTGATGGCCGCTTGTTCTGCTGCATCGCGTGGGGCGATCAATACCCCCTCACCTTGCGCCTGCTCAGCCAGCACTCGGCCCCAGGGGTCAATGATGGCCGCGTGGCCGAAAGTCTCACGTGGCCCCGGATGTACGCCACCTTGTGCCGCCGCCAACACGTAACATTGAGTTTCAATGGCCCGGGCACGGATCAGGATGTCCCAATGCGCCGCCCCGGTCACAGCGGTAAAAGCCGACGGCGCGCTGATCAGTTCGGCACCGGCTGCACGCAGCTCGCTGTACAGCTCGGGGAAGCGCAGGTCATAACATACCGTCATCCCCAACTTGCCGACCGGCGTGTCTGCCACGACAACCTGCTCACCTTGAGCATAGTCGTCAGACTCACGGTACCGGCCACGATTGTCAGACACGTCTACGTCAAACAAGTGCAGCTTGTCGTAGCGCGCCACCTGTTCACCGTCTGCGTTGATCAACAGCGAACAGGCACGGGATTTGGCATCGGGCTGACCGGCAGGCGGCAATGGCAACGTGCCCGCCACCACCCATAACTTGAGGTCGCAAGCGGTCTGTTTCAACCAGGGCAGGATTGGACCTTCGCCCAACGCCTCGGCCCGCCCCACGGCGGCCATGTCCCGGCGCCCCATGGCCGCGAAGTTCTCCGGCAGCACGACCAGTTGTGCGCCACCGGCTGCCGCGTCTTCAAGTAAACGCCGGGCTTGAGCCAAGTTGGCCAGCACATCGCTTTGACTGACCATTTGAATCACTGCTAACGACATGCCCTGCTCCTCGGTCGCGCTTACTTCTTCTCGAATGGCTTGTCGAAGGTGATCTTCGGATCCTGCCATGGCCCTTTGATGCTGTATTGCACACTCGCAAAGCGCGACACCTGATCACCGATCAACTTGTTGATCAGGAACAACGCACCGCCGACGGCCGGGGCGCCCACCAGCAAAGCCGCGATCGGCAAGTTATTGGTCACGGGCAAGGTCACCAGCAAATTCGCATCCACTTGGTCGGTCACCATGTTCAGCGTGCCGCTCAGCTCAAGGTTGCTTGAAGGGCCGGTCATGGTGATGGGCTTGTTCGCGCGGTACACCCCGCGATTGGCTTGTAGCAGACCTTTGACGCGGTCGTAACTCAATCCTTTGTCGAACAGGTCGGAGAAGTCCAGGCGCAAGCGTCGACCGATGGAGTTGAAGTTCAGCAGCCCAAAAATGCGCAGCACCTGCGCGCTGCCATCAACCTCCACAAACTGGCCTTTGTTCAAGGACGCGTCCAGTGTGCCGCTGAAGCGCTTGAGGCCAATCCACGCCGGCGAACCTGGCCAGTTGCCATCAACGTCCAGTCGGAAGTTGTCACTGGTGACGCTCGGTGCGAAGCCCCAGTTTTTCAGCACGTCCGCCAGATTCCGCCCGCCCAGGCGGCCCTTGTACCAACTGTTGCTGGCGCCAGCAAAACCCTCCCAGCCGCCCGAACCTTCAAGCAGCAGGCCTTTGAGCCCCAGGTTGAGGTTGTTGAGCAACACGCCACGATTGGTGGGCCGCACATTGAGCGACCAGGCGCCGATCAGGTCTGGGCCTTGGTAGAGCTGGCGGATGATGATGTCCATCGCCGGAATTTTACGCGGGTCAACCGATGCCAAAGGGTCAGGCGCATTCTCATCAGCCACAGCTTTAGGGTCGGTCGCCGGAAGACGAACGATCTGCATGGTGATGGCAATCGGGGCATGTTTCGCATCAGGCAGCGTGACCGAGCCGACTGCCTGTTTGCTGTCGATTTTCATCCCCCACGACGCCGGGTAGCGGTTCATCTGCAAGCGGACCTGGTCGAGCTGGGTGCCCATGGCAATCAGTTTGCCAATTTTGAAATCCGCACTGCTGAGCAATTGCTGTGCGCTGCCCCCCACATCCTTGCCCGCATAACGCTCCACCACTGCCTGCCACGGCGCAACGTCCAGTTCCGAGAGTACGCCGCGAACACGCAAGCCCTTGCTGGTGGGCAACGAGGCCGCTCCGGCGCCGAGGTACAACTCGCCGCGGCCTGCCTCAAGCTTGCCGTCCGGCGCGGCGAACGTCAGGCTCGCCAGGTTGCCGTAGTCAAACCAGTACCGCTTCTCGGCCCCCTGCAGGGTCATGCGGAATACGCTGTCACGGCTTTCATTGGTTGCCAGGCCAAACGGTGCGGGCAAATCAATCGCCGCGCCTTTGAGGCTGGAATTGACACGCAACTGGCTGTCCGCGCCGTCGAGCGTCAGTTGCAATTGATAGGGCAGGTTGCCGGAAACAGGAATCGGCTGGTTGAACTTCAGCCAGCTGGTCAGGGTTTTTACGGCGATTTGGCCATTGGCAACCACGCGAGTACTGATGCGGCCCGGTTTGCCGTCGGCAAAAATCTGCGCGTTGACCGGCCGGTCGAATGCGCGGGCGGTGATGCCTTTGCCGCTCAGGCCTTTGGCACTGTCAAAGCGGAAATCACCCTTGAGCTGCGTCAGTTCAAGCTCCGGTTCGCTGATTTTGAGCCGCGCCTTGTCGGTTTTGAAATCCACCACGATGTTCGGTTCGACGCTGTGCTCAAGCGGTATATCCAGGTCGACCCGCCCGGTGAGCGGGCCATCACCCTGCCAACCGGCAAAGGTGTCAGCGGTGCCGATGGGGGCTTCTTGAAGGATTTTCAGGCCGTCGCCCAAACCGCCTGCAAAGTCCCCTTGCAACAGCAAGTGGCTGACCTTGCCGCTGGGAACGTGGGGAATATTGACTGCGACATCACGCACCTCGGTGTCGAGCAACTGGCCTTTGCTGGCCATGATCCGCACGCCGCTGTCCTCGATGAAGACGTCACCCGATACATTCCGTACATGGGGCCAGCCCGGCTGGAAAGCCAGCTCGGCGCCATGCACCTTGAAAAACAGGCTGAGGGTGCGCGCGGCCGCGACCGCATCATGGCTTAACGAGCCCTGATACTGGAAGAAGCCCTCCTCCACGTCACCCTTGATGATGGCAGTGCTGAGCCATTCAGTCAGGGCCGGGCTCAAGACTTCAGGCAGGTATTTAGGGGTGAAACGGCCGTCGCCGTCGGTCAGCCCGACGCGCAGGTCCATGTAGTCTTCCTGCGAATGGTCCAGATGAATGCGGATCAGGAAGTCGGCAGCGATCTTGCCCTCTTCGCCCAGCACCTTGATGTAGGGCGCGATGAGGGTGAAGGTGTCTTTGCTCAGGGTCCAGGTCAGCAAGGCGTTGGCCTGCTGGTAATGCCAGGGTTTGGCGAAGATCGGGTCCAGGTGCAGCATGAAATCCTTGCTGTCCAGCCGCAGCTCGCCCTTGCCCAGGTCGCCGCTGATCAGGCCGCTGACATTGCGCGCCGCAGGTGCACCGTGGGTGGCGTTGAAACCGACTTGCTGCAGATTGGCCGCGAAACTGAGCTTTTGATCGCCGCTCACGTGAGGGCGAAAATCAGCCAGCACATTGCGCAGCGTGCCAGTCGCCTTGAGTTGATCGACCACTTTGGCCACGCCCTCCGGCCACGGCGCCAGCGCGTCCAGCAAGGGGGTGATCGGGGTCAGGTTCACATGATCGGCTTGCAGGTGCCAGCGCTCCTGCGCTGTGTCTGTGCCCTTGAACTGCTGCACTTGCGCGCGGGTTTCCCAGCGCGTATCGCCCAGGCTCATGGCCAGGGAATCCAGCACCAGGTTGTAACCCTGCTCGCCGCGTTCCAGCCAGGCATGCAAGGCCAGGTTGTCGATAGTGGCTGGCTTGCGGTCGGCGTAGGCACCGGTGAACGTGGGGGCGTTGAGTCGGGCTGTGGCGCTTTGCACCGTGCCGTTGCCCCAATTGAACCAGAACTCACCACCGGCCTTGAGTGTCTTGAGGGTCCAGCCTTGGGTCATGCTGGACGGCAGCCATTTGGCCCAATTACTTTGCGGCAGGCTGACATACGCTTGCGCCGCGCCGTCACGCCACTGGCTGGCGCGAATCTGGCTTTTGACACTCAGCGCAACCGGCTGGCCATCGGGTAAGGTCAACCGCGCATCCAGGCGTTGATCGGAAGACCCCACGTCGAGGGTCAGGCCGACATACGTCAGGGTCATCGGCGCTTCTTTATAGGGTTCCAGGGTCAACTGGCTGTCGAGCACGGAGAGACGCGCAACCTTTTGCAGCTGATTGAGTAACTGCTCGGGGTCCAGAGGCTTGTCGTCCTGAACTGGCAAACCTTCGAGGGTCCAGTGCCCGTCCTTGTCCTGGCGCGCACTCAGTTGCAAGCCATTGAGCTGCACGTGGGCGATACGTACTTCGCGGGCCAGCACGCTGCCCCAGACATCAGGCACCACTTGCACTTCATCCAGGCGCAAGGCGCTGCGACCTTCGCCCACCATCACGTCATGTGCCAGCAACACCGGCGCCATGCCGCGCCAGCGCCCTTCGAGGCTGCCGATGGTCAACGGCATGCCCAAGGCATCGCGGGCCTTGGTTTGCACGTCGGCCCGGTATTCGGCAATCAGGGGCGTGAGTTCTCGCCCGAGGCTGACGTAGAGCGCCGTCAGCACCAGCAATAACGCACAAAGACTTAATCCCCAGCGGGTCAGCGCGGCAAAAAAGCGTGTCAGACGCTCCATGTCAGGTGGCCCCTTCAGTAATGATCGAAGGGGCTGAATGCAGCCCCCTTTTTAAATCCGGACATCCCGTGCAGCTTCAGAGCAGCACCACGTCGTATTGTTCCTGGGAGTACATGGTTTCCACTTGAAAGCGGATCGTACGCCCGATAAACCCTTCCAGCTCCGCCACATTGCCCGACTCTTCATCCAGCAACCGGTCAACCACGCGCTGACTGGCCAGCACGCGATACCCCTCGGCCTGATACGCACGGGCTTCGCGCAGGATTTCACGGAATATTTCGTAGCAGATGGTTTCCGGGGTTTTCAACTTGCCCCGGCCCTGGCAGCACACGCAGGGTTCACAGAGCACCTGTTCGAGGCTTTCGCGGGTCCGCTTGCGGGTCATTTGCACCAACCCCAACTCGGTAATGCCGATGATGTTGGTTTTGGCATGATCGCGTTCGAGTTGCTTTTCAAGCGTGCGCAGCACCTGCCGCTGATGCTCTTCGTCTTCCATGTCAATGAAGTCGATGATGATGATGCCGCCCAGATTGCGCAGACGCAGTTGACGCGCAATGGCCGTTGCCGCTTCGAGGTTGGTCTTGAAGATGGTTTCTTCAAGATTGCGATGCCCCACGAACGCGCCGGTGTTGACGTCAATGGTGGTCATGGCTTCAGCCGGGTCCACCACCAGATAGCCGCCCGACTTGAGTGGCACTTTGCGGTCGAGGGCTTTCTGGATTTCGCTTTCAACGCCGTACAAATCAAAGATCGGCCGTTCGCCGGGGTAATGCTCCAGACGATCCGCAATTTCTGGCATCAGCTCAGCCACGAACTGCGTGGTTTTCTGGAAGGTTTCGCGGGAGTCGATGCGGATTTTTTCAATCTTCGGGCTGACCAGGTCGCGCAGGGTACGCAAGGCCAGGCCCAGGTCTTCATAAATGACCGTCGGAGCGCCGACGGTTTTGATCTGGGCACCGATTTGGTCCCACAGGCGACGCAAGTAGCGAATGTCCATCAGGATTTCATCCGCGCCAGCGCCTTCGGCCGCTGTACGCAGGATGAAACCGCCCGCTTCCTTGATACCTTCCTGCGCCACGCAATCACTGACCACCTGTTTGAGGCGGTCCCGCTCGGCTTCGTCTTCGATCTTCAGGGAGATGCCGACATGGGCCGTGCGCGGCATGTACACCAGATAACGCGAAGGAATCGACAATTGGGTCGTCAACCGTGCGCCTTTGGAACCGATCGGGTCTTTGGTGACCTGCACCACCAGGCTTTGGCCTTCATGAACCAGCGAGCTGATGCTTTCGACCGCCTGACCTTCACGCAGGGAGATTTCGGAAGCATGGATGAATGCCGCACGGTCCAGGCCGATGTCCACGAATGCCGCTTGCATGCCGGGCAAAACACGAACGACCTTGCCTTTATAAATGTTGCCGACAATGCCTCGGCGCTGGGTGCGCTCGACATGCACCTCTTGCAAAACACCGTTTTCTACCACCGCCACGCGCGATTCCATCGGCGTGATGTTGATCAGGATCTCTTCACTCATGGCTGGGTCTCGTTCAGGCGTCATCACAGTAGTGCCACGTTTCATGGGTGCAATAGTTAGCGCACGGAAAGGGTTTGCCAACAGGGTATGCCGAAATGTCCCAGCAGTTCTGCGGTTTCGCACACGGGCAAGCCCACGACAGCGGAATAGCTGCCCTCAAGCCCGGACACAAATACCGCGCCCAGCCCCTGAATCGCGTAGCCACCGGCTTTATCCAGCGGTTCGCCGCTGGCCCAGTAACGCGCAGCTTCTTGTGTGCTGATGTTTCTGAAACGCACCGCGCTGCGCACCACACGGGTTTCGCAGCGGGTTGCATCAATCAGGGCAATGGCGGTCAAGACTTCATGCTCGCGGCCAGATAACGCCATGAGCATAGCCAAGGCATCGGCTTCGTCGACGGGTTTGCCAAGAATCTGTCCGTCCAGCACCACGGCAGTGTCAGCGCCCAACACGCAAAAATCATCGCCCGGAGGCGACGCCGTGACGTGCTTATAACCTGCACGCGCTTTTTCGCGCGCCAGCCGCTCGACATACGCCGTGGCGGCCTCATTGACCAAAGGGGTTTCGTCGATGGCAGCACTGACGGTGCTGAAGGGCACGCCGATTTGAGTCAGTAACTCGCGTCGGCGGGGTGAGCCTGAGGCCAGATAAAGCGAAGTCATCGAGACATCTCCCTGTCAGTGTGCGCAAACCAGGAAATGGCTCACGCTTCCATCAATTGATTTTGAAACGTCGAACCAGCCCGCGCAGCCCGTAGCTGACCCAAGGCCACAACAAGGCGCTGACCAGTGCAGGCAGCACCAGCGCCAGGGTTGGCTGACGGTTCCCGGTCAAGGCGCTGAGCCACAATTGCGCCAACTGGGCCAGGCCAAAGATGACCAGCAACACCAGGCTTTGCTGCCACATCGGGAACATGCGCAGGCGCTGTTGCAGGGACAGCACGAGGAAGGTGATCAGGGTCAGGATCAAAGCGTTCTGCCCCAGCAGCGTGCCGTAAACCACGTCTTCAACCAGGCCCAGGCACCACGCGGTGACCATGCCCACCTTGTGCGGCATGTACAGCGCCCAGAAAGCCAGCAACAACGCCAGCCACAGCGGACGGAACACTTCCATGAACTGCGGCATTGGCGAAACGCTGAGCAAGACGCCAATGGCAAACGTCAGCCAGATGATCCAGCCATTACGTGAACGGATACCCGCCATTATTGCCTCTCCCGGGTGGTGGCCGGCGCAGCGGCTGGCGGCTTGGCTGCGGCGGGTGTTGCAACTGGCGCAGGTTTTTTGACCGCTCCGGCGGCGGGCGCAGGCGTTGCTGGCGTGGTGACAGCGGGCGCCGGGGCCACGGCGGGCACGGCGGGCACGGATGCAGGCACGGGCTTGGGCACAGTCGCCGGAATAATGGGCTGCGGCTCGCCGTTGTTTTCGGCTTCCTGGGCTTGAGCCGCGTCGTTGGCGCGCTCTTCAGGGGTGCGGCTGTCGCTGAAGACCAACAGCAAGTAACGGCTGCGGTTCAGAGCGGCTGTCGGCACGGCCCGCACAATAGCGAATGGCTGGCCCGAGTCGTGAATCACTTCCTTGACCGTTGCGACCGGATAGCCCGCCGGGAAGCGTTGCCCCAGACCCGAGCTGACCAGCAGGTCGCCCTCTTTGATATCCGCCGTGTCGGCCACATGGCGCAATTCCAGGCGTTCGGGGTTGCCCGTGCCACTGGCAATTGCACGCAGCCCATTGCGGTTGACCTGTACCGGAATGCTGTGGGTGGTGTCGGTCAGCAGCAAAACCCGCGAGGTGTAGGGCATCAACTCAACCACTTGCCCCATCAGCCCGCGGGCATCGAGCACCGGTTGACCGAGCACCACGCCGTCGCGCTCACCCTTGTTGATGATGATGCGATGAGTAAACGGGTTGGGGTCCATGCCGATCAGCTCGGCCACTTCAACCTTTTCGTTGACCAGCGCAGAGGAGTTAAGCAACTCGCGCAGGCGAACGTTTTGCTCGGTCAGGGCGGCGAGTTTTTGCATGCGCCCTTGCAGCAGAAGGTTTTCAGTCTTGAGCTTCTCGTTCTCGGCGACCAGCTCCGTCCGGCTACCAAACTGACTGGCGACGCCCTGGAACAGACGTTGCGGCAGATCGGTAATCCAGTAGGTCTGCATCAGCACCAGCGACATTTGACTGCGCACCGGCTTGAGCAACGTGAAACGGGCATCGACCACCATCAGCGCGACCGATAGCACGACCAGCACCAACAGGCGCACGCCCAAAGAGGGGCCTTTGGAAAAGAGCGGTTTAATAAGCCGCTCCTCCGGGGCAAGGATTCAATGTATTCATACGGCTTCAAGCGGCCTGGATGAAGATTGACAAAAGATAAACGCCAAAAGGCAGCACAGCAAAGTGCTACCTTTTGGTGATAACCCCCGAACTGCAACCACCGATATTATTCGCTGGAGAGCAGATCCATGGTGTGCTTATCCATCATTTCCAGCGCACGGCCACCACCACGCGCAACGCAGGTCAGCGGGTCTTCGGCAACGATGACCGGCAAACCGGTTTCCTGGGCCAGCAACTTGTCGAGGTCACGCAACAATGCGCCACCACCGGTCAGCACCAGACCACGCTCGGCGATGTCCGACGCCAGCTCTGGCGGGGACTGTTCCAGCGCGCTTTTAACCGCCTGAACGATGGTCGCCAGCGACTCTTGCAGGGCTTCAAGCACTTCATTGGAGTTCAGCGTGAAGGCACGTGGAACGCCTTCAGCCAGGTTACGGCCGCGCACGTCTACTTCACGCACTTCACCGCCCGGATAGGCCGTGCCGATTTCCTGCTTGATGCGCTCGGCGGTCGATTCACCGATCAGGCTGCCGTAGTTACGGCGCACATAGGTGATGATCGCTTCGTCGAAGCGGTCGCCGCCAACCCGTACGGATTCGGCGTAAACCACACCGTTCAGGGAGATCAGCGCGATTTCAGTGGTACCGCCACCGATATCGACAACCATCGAGCCGCGGGCTTCCTCAACCGGCAAGCCGGCGCCGATGGCAGCGGCCATCGGTTCTTCAATCAGGAAGACCTCACGGGCGCCGGCACCCAGTGCCGACTCACGAATGGCGCGACGCTCAACCTGAGTCGATTTGCACGGCACGCAAATCAGAACCCGAGGGCTTGGCTGCAGGAAGCTGTTCTCGTGAACCTTGTTGATAAAGTACTGCAGCATTTTTTCGCACACGCTGAAGTCAGCGATCACGCCGTCCTTCATCGGACGAATGGCTGCAATGTTGCCCGGTGTACGGCCCAGCATGCGCTTGGCCTCGGTGCCGACGGCAACGACACTTTTCTGGTTACCGTGTGTCCGAATAGCCACAACCGATGGCTCATTCAGGACAATACCGCGCTCGCGCACGTAAATAAGGGTGTTGGCAGTGCCCAGGTCGATGGAAAGATCGCTGGAAAACATGCCACGCAGTTTCTTGAACATGGGAAAGGGACCCTAGGCAACGCGTGGGTAAAAAAGTGCGGCAAACTCTAACAACGACAGGGATTTTGGGCAAGGCGCCAATATGTTAAATTGGCCGCTTTTCCGAGCACCAGCCCCCACAATCGCGGCCATATGACCGTAGAAATGCGGTAGTGTTCCGACAATCTAACACACGGATAGCATCCGTCTTGTTTTCCACTGGAGAATCCCATGGCGCTTGAACGCTCCGACGTGGAAAAAATCGCTCATTTGGCCCGCCTGGGTCTGAATGATGCCGATCTGCCACGCACCACCGAAGCCCTTAACAGCATTTTGGGGCTGATTGACCAGATGCAGGCTGTCGACACCACCGGTATCGAGCCGCTGGCCCACCCCCTGGAAGCCAGCCAGCGCCTGCGTGCAGACGTCGTGACTGAAACCAATCATCGCGAGGCTTACCAGTCCATCGCGCCAGCGGTCGAAAACGGCCTCTATCTGGTTCCCAAGGTCATCGAGTAAAAGGAAGAGCCTGCATGCATCAAATGACTCTGGCCGAGATCGCCCGCGGACTCGCCGATAAAAAGTTTTCGTCTGAAGAGCTGACCAAAACCCTGCTGGCGCGAATCGCCCAACTGGACCCGCAGCTCAACAGCTTCATTACCCTCACCGAAGACCTCGCCCTGGAGCAGGCCAAGGCCGCCGACGCACGTCGCGCCAACGGTGAAACCGGCGCCCTGCTGGGTGCGCCAATCGGTCACAAGGACTTGTTCTGCACCCTCGGCGTACGCACCAGCTGCGGCTCGAAGATGCTCGACAACTTCAAGGCCCCGTACGACGCCACGGTAGTGTCCAAGCTGGCCGCTGCCGGCGCGGTGAGCCTGGGCAAGACCAACATGGACGAGTTCGCGATGGGCTCGGCCAACGAATCGAGCTACTACGGCGCCGTCAAAAACCCGTGGAACCTTGAGCACGTGCCCGGCGGTTCGTCCGGAGGGTCGGCCGCCGCAGTAGCCGCCCGCCTGTTGCCAGCCGCTACCGGCACCGACACTGGCGGTTCGATCCGCCAGCCCGCCGCGTTGACCAACCTCACCGGCCTGAAACCGACCTACGGTCGCGTCTCGCGCTGGGGCATGATTGCCTACGCCTCCAGCCTCGACCAAGGCGGCCCGTTGGCGCGCACGGCTGAAGACTGCGCCATCCTGCTGCAAGGCATGGCCGGTTTCGACCCGCAAGATTCCACCAGCATCGATGAGCCCGTGCCGGACTTCAGCGCCAACCTGAACACTTCGCTGCAAGGCCTGCGCATTGGCGTACCGAAAGAGTTCTTCAGCGAGGGCCTCGACCCGCGCATCGCGGAGCTGGTGCACACCAGCATCAAAGAACTCGAAAAACTCGGCGCCGTGATCAAGCCCATCAGCCTGCCCAACATGCAGCACGCGATCCCTGCGTACTACGTGATCGCGCCGGCAGAAGCGTCTTCCAACCTGTCGCGTTTTGACGGCGTGCGCTTCGGCCATCGCTGCGAAGACCCGAAAGACCTCACCGACCTGTACAAGCGCTCGCGCGCCGAAGGCTTCGGCCCTGAAGTGCAGCGCCGGATTCTGGTGGGCGCCTATGCGCTTTCGGCCGGTTACTACGATGCGTACTACCTGCAAGCGCAAAAAATCCGCCGCCTGATCAAAAACGACTTCATGGCTGCCTTTAATGAAGTCGACATCATCCTCGGCCCAACCACGCCTAACCCGGCCTGGAAAATCGGCGCTAAAAACAGCGACCCGGTCTCGGCCTACCTGGAAGACGTCTACACCATCACCGCCAACCTCGCGGGCCTGCCAGGCCTGTCGATGCCAGCCGGTTTTGTCGACGGCTTGCCAGTGGGCGTGCAGTTGCTGGCACCTTACTTCCAGGAAGGTCGCCTGCTCAACGTCGCTCACCAGTACCAGTTGAACACTGACTGGCACACGCGCTCACCTGCCGGCTTCTGAGGAGAAACATATGCAATGGGAAGTTGTGATCGGGCTGGAAATTCACTCCCAGCTCGCCACCCAATCGAAGATTTTCTCCGGTAGCGCCACCACTTTTGGCTCGGAGCCGAACACCCAGGCCAGCCTGGTTGACCTGGGCATGCCGGGCGTATTGCCGGTGCTCAACGAAGAAGCCGTGCGCATGGCCGTGATGTTTGGCCTGGCGGTGGACGCTGAGATCGGTCAGCACAACGTCTTCGCCCGTAAAAACTATTTCTACCCGGACCTGCCCAAGGGCTACCAGATCAGCCAGATGGAATTGCCGATCGTCGGCAAGGGTCATTTGGACATCACACTGGAAGACGGCACGGTCAAACGGGTGGGCATTACCCGTGCGCACCTTGAAGAAGATGCCGGCAAGAGCCTGCACGAAGACTTCAGCGGCTCGACCGGTATCGACCTGAACCGCGCGGGCACCCCGCTGCTGGAAATCGTTTCCGAGCCGGACATGCGCAGCGCCAAAGAAGCCGTCGCTTACGTCAAGGCCATGCACGCCCTGGTGCGCTACCTGGGCATCTGCGATGGCAACATGGCCGAAGGCTCGTTGCGTTGCGACTGCAACGTGTCGATTCGCCCGGTGGGTCAGGCCGAGTTCGGCACCCGCTGCGAGATCAAGAACGTCAACTCGTTCCGCTTTATCGAAAAGGCGATCAACAGCGAAGTACAACGCCAGATCGAGCTGATCGAAGACGGCGGCAAGGTGGTTCAGCAAACCCGCCTGTACGACCCGAACAAAGACGAAACCCGCGCCATGCGCAGCAAAGAGGAAGCCAACGACTACCGTTACTTCCCGGACCCGGACTTGCTGCCGGTCGTCATCGAAAACTCGTTCATCGAAGACGTACGCGCCACCCTGCCGGAACTGCCGCCGCAAAAGCGCGAGCGTTTCCAGTCGCAGTTCGGTCTGTCGGCCTATGACGCCAGCGTCTTGGCTTCCAGCCGCGAGCAAGCGGACTACTTCGAAAAAGTGGTCAGCATCAGCGGTGACGCCAAACTGGCCGCGAACTGGGTCATGGTCGAGCTGGGCAGCCTGCTCAACAAACAAGGCCTGGACATCGACCAGTCGCCGGTTACGGCCGAACAACTGGGCGGCATGTTGCAGCGCATCAAGGACAACACCATCTCCGGCAAGATCGCCAAAGTGGTGCTTGAAGCCATGGCCAACGGCGAAGGCAGCGCAGACGACGTCATCGAAAAACGCGGTCTCAAGCAAGTGACCGACAGCGGCGCGATTGAAAAAGTGCTGGATGAAGTGCTGGCGGCCAACGCCGAGCAGGTTGAGCAATACCGTGCGGCAGACGAAGCCAAGCGCGGCAAAATGTTCGGCTTCTTTGTCGGCCAGGCCATGAAAGCCTCCAAAGGCAAAGCCAACCCGCAACAAGTCAACGAACTGCTCAAGAGCAAGCTCGAAGGCTAACGCACCGGCTACACACGATACCTGTGGTCACGGACGAGGCCTCAGGCTGCGAGGGGTTGCGAAGCAGCCCCCCCTTTATCGGGAAGGCCTCACCCGGCCTTGTCGCAGCCTGGCACCTCGTCAGCGGCTACACCGGTTAACACGCTTACGAGGATTCCCCCCCATGAAGCAGCTACTCGGCGCCTGCGCCCTGCTGAGCCTGCTCGCGGGTTGTGCCAGTCACGACATAGACCCGCGCGGCTATGACAAAACCGGCGTTGCCTCTTATTACGGCGCCCGCCACCATGGCAAACGTACTGCCAGCGGCGAACCTTTCGATCAGCACGCCCTCAGCGCCGCCCATCGCCAACTGGCCTTCGGCAGCCGCGTCCTGGTCACCAATCTGAGCAATAACAAATCGGTTGTGGTGCGCATCAATGATCGCGGCCCTCACACCCGTGGCCGATTGATTGATCTTTCGCGCCAGGCCGCCCGGCAGTTGGGTATGCTGCGCAGCGGCACCGCCAATGTCCGAATCCAGGGCTTGAGCGATTAATCAGGGAGTGGCTGCGATTTGGGCTTGAACGCGTTATCGACATGGAACCTGCTGCAATTGCTCTGCGGTCTCGGCCTGCTGGTCGCCGGTGCAGAACTGCTGGTGCGCTGCGCCGTCAGCATGGCAGCCACGCTCAAAGTCCGCCCGCTGCTGATCGGCCTGACCGTGGTCGCACTGGGCAGCAGCGCCCCGCAAATGACCGTCAGCCTGCAAGCCGCCTTCAATGACACCCCGGACATTGCCGTCGGCAGCGTGATCGGCAGCAACATCTTCAACGTGCTGGTCACCCTGGGGCTTTCCGCACTGATTATCCCGTTGCGCGTCTCTCGCCAGCTGGTACGCCTGGACATCCCGCTGATGGTGATTGCCAGCGCACTGGTGCTCGCCCTGGCCCTCAACACGGAACTCGACCGGCTGGACGGCGTGATCTTGCTGTGCGGCCTGACAGGCTACCTAGGCCTGTTGCTGCGCCAGTCGCGCCATGGCAGCCATCATCATGTCAGTCACGACCAACCCCAGCATTCCTGGCTGCGCAATGTGCTGATGATGCTCTGCGCCCTGCTCCTGCTCGGGCTTGCCGGTCGGCTATTGCTAGGCGCGGCGGTTGATGTCGCGACGCAGCTCGGGCTGTCGGAGCGCATCATCGGCCTGACCATCGTTGCCGTGTGCACGTCGCTGCCGGAGCTGGCCACCTCGCTGATTGCCGCCTTTCGCGGGCAACGTGAAATTGCCGTGGGCAACGTGATCGGCAGCAACGTCTTCAACCTGCTGGGCGTGCTGGGCATCACCGCACTGGTGTCCCCCGCGCCGCTGTCCGTTTCACCGAACGCCTTGGCCTTTGACTTGCCAGTCATGCTCGGGGTCGCGGCCTTGTGCCTGCCCATTTTCTACAGCGGCTACCGCGTTACGCGGGCAGAAGGCGTGTTGCTTCTGGGGTTGTATCTCGTCTACGGGCTGCATGTCGTGTCCTTCACCACCGGCATGCCGCTGGCCGGAAAACTCGAACACCTGATGCTGTTTTTTATCCTGCCGGCGCTGCTGGTGTATGTGCTGTTCAGTACCCTGCGCGCATGGCGTCGACAACACTGAGGAGTCTTCCCTTGAATAATAAAAAGACCGGACTTGAAATGCGCCGCCAGGTGATGGGCGATGAATTTGTGGACCGCGCCCTGGGCAACGCCACTGACTTCACGCAGCCGTTGCAAGACTTCGTCAACGAGCACGCATGGGGCGGTGTGTGGAACCGAGAGGGCTTGCCCCTCAAGACCCGCAGCCTGATCACCCTGGCCACCCTGACCGCGCTCAAGTGCCCTCAGGAACTCAAAGGCCACGTGCGCGGCGCGCTGAACAACGGCTGCAGCGTAGAGGAGATCCGCGAAGCCCTGCTGCATTGCGCGGTATACGCGGGGGTTCCGGCGGCCATTGATGCGTTTCGGGCAGCGCAGGAAGTCATCGACAGCTACGACGTTTAAATCCAGCCGCCCCACTGCAAGACAAAAATCCCGATATTGGTCGTGACCGCCGCCATCACCGTGGTGATCACGATGATGGCAGCCGCGAGTTCATGATTGCCATTGGCGGCGCGCGCCATGACAAAACTGGCCGCGGCAGTCGGGCTGGCGAAATACAGAAACAGCGTGCCCAGTTCCGGCCCGCGAAAACCGTACAACCATGCGCCCCACGTGGTGATGAGCGGCAGGCCAATCATCTTCAGCAAGCTGGCGCTGAAGGCCAGATCGCCACTTTTGCGCAGGGCCGCGAGTGACAACGTGCCGCCGATACAGATCAGCGCCAACGGCAAGGTCATCGCCGCCAGATATTCCCCGGATGCCTGCAACCAGCCGGGCAACACTATCTTGAATGCAGCAAACGGCACGGCTGCCAGCACACTGATAATCAGCGGGTTGCGAAACACGCTTTTGCAGATGCTCCACGGGTCGGATTTGATCACCGGGCTGTACACGGCCAGCACGATGGTCGACAACGTGTTGTACAGCAGGATCACCAGCGCCGCGAGCACAGCCCCCAACGAGATGCCGTAGGCACCGTACATACTGGCGGCCAGCGCCAGCCCGATCACCGCGTTATTGCCGCGAAAGGCGCCCTGCGTGTAGATGCCACGGTCTTCGCGTGGGCACCGCCAGATCGACCAGCCCCAGGCCAACGCGAAGCTCACCAGGGTCGCCACCGTGAAGTAGCCCAAGACTTTAGGCTGCAAGGCGGCATTAAGATCCGCGTGCACAATGCCCAGAAACAACAACGCCGGCATGGTGACGTTAAACACCAGAGCCGACGCGGTATGGATGAAGCTGTCATTGATCCAGCCGACACGCTTGAGCACTACCCCCACAAACAGCATGGCAAACACGGGCGCAGTGATGGTCAGGGTCTGAAGGAAGATAGCCAGCATGCCAAGCAATTCCGATTGCAATCGTCAGACCGCGAATCTTATGCCAGGGACAGGAGCAACACCTAATATTGAAAAGCCATTATTGCCCGGATCAATCGAACTGCGCGCGCATCCAGACCTGGTACTGGGCCACTTCAGGCTCACCTTCGCGAGGCGCCCAAGGTGCCAGTTCGCCATCCCCGACAGGCCGGTAGGGTCCGGCTTTGCACTCGAACATCACGCTGTCAGGCTCAAGCACTACCAGGCCATGAAATACTCCCGGCGGCAGGTCTACGCCGAGGCTTTCGCCCCCGGCCATCAACACGCGCGTTTCGAGCAACTGACCGTTGCGGTCAAAAATCAGCACCCCCAGCTTGCCCCTGAGCACCAACAGGGTTTCAGCCTTGTCGCTGCTCAGGTGACAGTGGGGCGGGATGTACGTGGCGGGTTGCAGGCCCACCACCATGCGATGACAAGGCTCCTGCATCTGATGCAGGTTGTGGTGCTGGCGACCACGAGGGTTACCGGCAGCCTTCTCGGCCAGTTCGTTAAACAGTGTCTGATCGAGAAAGCTGGGGGTAGTCATGGTTTCAACGTCCTTGTTTACAAACCTTTAACGGCATAAATGCCGGCGGCGTTACGCCAGTAGCCTTTGTAGTCCATGCCATAACCGAATACGTAGCGGTCGATGCACGGCAGGCCTTCGTAAGTGGCCTTGAGGCCAGCACTTGCCTTGCGGTCGTGTTCTTTGTCGATCAACACCGCCGTGTGCACCTGACGTGCGCCAGCGTGATTGCAGAAATCCACAATGGCGCTCAGGGTGTGACCTTCATCCAGAATGTCGTCGATGATCAGCACATGGCGGTCCATGAACGACACTTCCGGCTTGGCCTTCCAGAACAGATCGCCGCCGCTGGTCTGATTACGGTAGCGCGTGGCGTGCAGGTAAGACGACTCAAGCGGAAATTTCAAATGCGTGAGCAGCTTGCCGGCAAAAATCAGCCCACCGTTCATCACACAAAAAACCACTGGATTCATCTCGGCCATGTCGGCCGTGATTTGCGCGCCAACACGGGCAATGGCCGCCTCGACTTCAGCTTCGGTGTACAGGCAGTCAGCCTCTCGCATGACTTGACGGATATGCTCGAGATCAGCAGACATGACGCTCTCCAGGGGGGGTTGCTCAAGAAAAGCGGGCAAAGGTACGCATCCGCATGGCTCAGATCAAGCATTTATGGACTAACGTGCTGTTATGTCTATAGGACATCACCCCGGATTAGATTAATCTAGGCCGGTTTTTTTGCCTGCCCCCGGAGCTTTTCCCTATGCCTATCCGTGAGATCCGCCATCCGCTGATCCGTCACAAGCTCGGCCTTATGCGCCGTGCCGACATTAGCACGAAGAACTTCCGCGAGCTCGCTCAGGAAGTCGGCGCGTTGCTGACCTATGAAGCCACCAGCGACCTGACGCTCGAAACCTACGAGATTGAAGGCTGGAGCGGCCCTGTTCACGTTGAGAAAATCGCCGGTAAGAAAATTACTGTCGTGCCTATCCTGCGCGCCGGCATCGGCATGCTCGAAGGTGTGCTGAGCCTGATCCCGGGCGCCAAAGTCAGCGCCGTCGGCGTTGCCCGTAACGAAGAAACCCTGCAGGCCCACACTTATCTGGAAAAACTCGTACCGGAAATCGACGAGCGTCTGGCGATGATCATCGACCCGATGCTGGCCACCGGTTCTTCGATGGTTGCAACCATTGACCTGCTGAAAAAAGCCGGCTGCAAAGAGATCCGCGCCATGGTGCTGGTTGCCGCCCCCGAAGGGATCGCTGCGGTAGAAGCCGCTCACCCGGACGTCACCATCTACACAGCGTCCATCGATAACCGTCTGGACGAACACGGCTACATCATTCCGGGCTTGGGCGATGCCGGCGACAAGATCTTCGGCACCAAGCAAAAGGACGCATAACATGCAGGACGAGTTCAACGACCCGCTCTGGCGCCAGATCCTCTCTGGCGCGCAGATGCTCTTCGTGGCCTTTGGCGCGTTGGTGTTGATGCCTTTGATTACAGGCCTGGACCCTAACGTTGCGCTGTTCACGGCGGGTCTCGGGACTCTGCTGTTCCAGATCGTGACCCGGCGCCAGGTGCCGGTCTTTCTGGCTTCGAGTTTCGCTTTCATTACCCCGATCATTCTCGCCAAGGGTCAATTCGGCCTGGCGGCGACCATGGGCGGCGTGATGGCAGCCGGTTTCGTGTACACCTTTCTCGGTTTCGCGGTAAAGCTCAAGGGCACCGGTTTCATTGATCGCCTGCTCCCGCCCGTGGTCATTGGCCCGGTGATTATCTCCATCGGTCTGGCGATGGCACCGATTGCCGCGCACATGGCCATGGGCCGCGCTGAAGACGGCACCGAGCTGATCCACTACCAGACCGCCATGATGATCTCGATGCCAGCCTTGCTGACCACCCTGATCGTGGCGGTGTTCGGTAAAGGGATTTTCCGTCTGGTTCCGATCATTGCCGGTGTGTTGGTGGGGTTTGCCCTGGCCTTCTATTTTGGCGTGGTCGACACGGCCAAAATTGCCGCAGCCCCCTGGTTTGCCTTGCCGCAGTTCACGGCGCCGGAGTTCAACTGGCAGGCGATTCTGTTTATCGTCCCGGTGGCATTGGCCCCGGCCATTGAGCACATTGGCGGCGTGATTGCCGTGGGCAGCGTGACCGGTCGCGACTACCTGAAAAAGCCCGGCCTGCACCGCACCCTGTTCGGTGACGGTATTGCCACCACGGCTGCCGGCCTGCTGGGCGGCCCACCCAACACCACCTACGCCGAAGTGACGGGCGCCGTGATGCTGACCAAGAACTACAACCCGAAAATCATGACCTGGGCGGCCATCTTTGCCATCAGCCTGGCATTTATCGGCAAGTTCGGCGCACTGCTGCAAAGCATTCCAGTGCCGGTCATGGGCGGGATTTTGTGCCTGCTGTTCGGCTCGATTGCGGCGGTGGGGATGAACACCCTGATCCGTCATCAGGTCGACCTGAGCGAGGCACGCAACCTGGTGATTGTTTCGGTCACGTTGGTGTTCGGTATTGGCGGTGTGCTGATCGGCACCGGGATGGGACCTGAAGACTTCGGTCTCAAGGGCATCGCGCTGTGCGCCATTGTGGCGATAGCGCTGAACCTGCTCCTGCCGGGTAACGACAGTTGGAAAAAGAAAAAAGGTGACGAGCCGATTATCTAAACCGGCCTGCGTCACCTGCAACCCTCTCCCCTCGGGAGAGGGTTTTTTATTTCACAGCGCCAGCGGCGCCCTTTCGCATAACGTATTCAACGCAGCCGCCCATTCAGGGTTGTCGTTGAGGCACGGCACCAGCACCAACTCCTCGCCCCCCGCCTCGATAAACTGCTCGCGACCGCGATCGCCAATCTCTTCCAGCGTCTCGATGCAGTCGGCGACAAAGGCTGGGCACATCACCAGAATTTTCTTCACGCCCTCTTTGGCCAGCGCATCCAGTCGCGCTTCGGTATAGGGTTCGATCCACTTCGCGCGCCCCAAACGGGACTGAAAAGCCACCGACCACTTACCATCCGGCAAGCCCATTCGCTGCGCAAACAACTCAGCGGTACGCAGGCATTGCGCGCGATAGCAGGTAGCCATCACCGCAGGGGACGCGTTTTGGCAGCAGTCTTCATTTTTGAAACAGTGATTACCGGTCGGGTCGAGCTTGTGCAGGTGCCGCTCGGGCAAACCGTGGAAGCTCAGCAGCAGGTGGTCGTATTCCTGCGCCAGATGCGGTTTGGCACTGGCCACCATCGCTTCCAAATACTCGGGCTGGTCATAAAACGGCTGCAGGATTGAGAACTGAATCGGCAGCTTTTTAGCCTTGACCACCCGCTTGGCTTCTTCAATCACCGTGGTCACGGTGCTGTCCGCAAATTGCGGGTAGAGCGGCGCAAGGGTGACCTTCTTGATGCCCTGAGCGGCCAGCCGGGTCAGCACGGTTTCAATGGACGGCTCGCCATAGCGCATCGCCAATTCCACCGGCCCCTGCTTCCACTCGCGGGTCATGGCCTGCTGCAAACGACGGCTGAGCACCACCAACGGTGAACCTTCATCCCACCAGATTGACGCGTAGGCATGCGCCGACTGCTCGGGGCGTTTGATCAGGATCAGCGACACCAGCAAGCGTCGAACCGGCCATGGCAAGTCGATCACGTACGGGTCCATCAAAAACTGGTTCAAGTAGCTGCGAACATCCGCTACCGACGTAGACGCCGGTGAACCCAGGTTTACCAGCAACAGCGCGTGGTCGGTCATGCAACATCCTATTTCAGAGGCGGGCGGACACATCATCGAGTGCCGCTCGCAAATCGGTGAACTGAAAAGTGAAACCGGCTTCGAGCAAGCGTGCGGGGGTCGCCCGCTGCCCGCCCAATAACAACTGCGACATTTCACCCAGCAATACGCGCAATACAAACGCGGGCATGGGCATCACGGCCGGGCGATGCAGCACGCGGCCAAGGGTTTTGGCGAACTCGGCGTTACGCACCGGGTGCGGGGCGCAGGCATTATAAGGACCGGTTGCCGCATTCTCATGCACAAGAAAATCAATCAGGGCGATTTGGTCCTGGATATGAATCCAGGGCATCCATTGCCGACCATTGCCTATCGGCCCGCCGAGCGCCAGCTTGAAGGGCAGCAACAGGCGTGACAAAAAGCCGCCCTCGGCTGACAACACCAACCCGGTGCGCACCAACACCACACGTATCCCCAGTGCCTGCGCACGCAGCGCGGTCTCTTCCCAGGCGATGCACAGGTGACTGGCAAAATCTTCACTGACCGGCGCGGCGTCTTCGGTCAACTCGCGCTCACCGCCATCCCCATACCACCCCACTGCCGACCCGGAAACCAGCACTGAAGGCTTCTGCTCGCGGCTTTCGAGCCATGCCAGCAGGGTTTCGGTCAGGGTGATCCGACTGCTCCAGAGCAACATCTTGCGCTTGCGCGTCCAGGGCCGATCCGCAATCGGTGCCCCCGCCAAATTGATCACGGCATCCACGGGGTCCTGCCCCAGCTCTTCGAGCGTGGCGATGCCCCTGACGCCTGTTCCACAGCGTTCACTCACCTGCGCGGGGCGTCTGCTCCACACCGTCAAACGATGACCTTGGGCCAACCAGTGACGACAAAGCTGGCGCCCTATCAAGCCTGTACCGCCTGTCAGCAATATGTGCATCTGTTCAACCTCGCAGGAAGTTTTATCGCAAGCACTGGTCTATTTTTAGAGAAAGCCCCAATTCGTCGCGCCGTCGGCTGTGTATAAGAATAGGCCAGATGGACCCAGCGAGCACGCTAAAACTTATACCAATAAATAGATTTGTACAGGTATTACCGTCGGCGTAGTCTGTGCAAACAGGAATCGAGGCCACTATGACTGTACCCATCGCAATCATCGGCACCGGCATTGCCGGTCTTTCAGCAGCGCACGCCCTTCAAACAGCAGGTCACACGGTGCACCTGTTCGATAAAAGCAGGGGCAGCGGTGGCCGTATGTCCAGCAAACGCAGTGAAGCGGGCAACCTGGACATGGGCGCGCAGTACTTCACTGCCCGCGATCGACGTTTCGTCGAAGAAGTGCAACGCTGGCAAGCCAAAGGCTGGGCCAGTGAATGGGAACCGCATCTGTACAACCACAAACATGGCCAGCTGACTCCCTCCCCCGACGAGCAAACGCGCTGGGTCGGCAGCCCGCGCATGAGTGCGATCACCCGCGGCCTGCTGGGCAAATCCCACGTGACCTTTTCCTGCCGGATCACCGACCTGATCAAGGGTGAGGCACACTGGCACCTGCAAGACGCAGACGGTCAGGATCATGGCCCCTTCAGCCATGTGATCATCGCGACTCCCGCGCCACAGGCCACGGCGTTACTGGCCGTGGCCCCTAAATTGGCCAGCATGGTGGCCAGCGTGAAGATGGACCCCACGTGGGCCTTGGCGCTGGCCTTTGAAACCCCTCTGGCGACCAAAATGGATGGCTGTTTTGTACAAGACAGCCCGCTGGACTGGCTGGCACGCAACAGCAGCAAACCGGGCCGTGACAACCAGCCCGACACCTGGGTGCTGCATGCCACCAGCGCCTGGAGCCGACAAAACCTCGACCTGCCCAAAGAAGCGGTCATTGAGCAACTGCACGGCGCCTTTGCCGAGCTGATGCACTTCCCCACACCGGCCCCGATTTTTACGCTGGCCCACCGCTGGCTCTATGCACGACCCGCCACGGCCCATGAATGGGGCGCTTTGGCAGACTCAGACCTGGGCTTATATGCCTGCGGCGACTGGTGTTTGTCTGGCCGGGTCGAAGGTGCCTGGCTCAGCGGCCAGGACGCCGCCCGCAAGTTGCTTGAGCATTTGGAATAACGCCCCGCAGGACACGCTCCCCGGACGCCGCCTCGTGCGGCGTCTGCCTACACGGCCTTGGCGTGGGCAGCCTACTCGGGATGCGATACCCCCATAAACACCCAATACCTGTACAAGCTATTTTACTTGTACAAGATCAAGCCTATGATGACCTTAAGTTGTACATCAAACAAAAGATGTACAAGTAATTCTTGGAGGTTCATCACATGGCCAGCGCCGTCTCAGCTCATGACAAACCGAAAATCGCCATCAGCGCCTGCCTGCTGGGAGCTGAAGTTCGCTTTAACGGCGGCCATAAAGAGTCGCGCCTATGCAGCCAGGCCCTGAGTGAACATTTCGAATTTGTGCCGCTGTGCCCCGAGGTCGCCATCGGTCTTGGCATTCCCCGTCAACCCATCCGTCTGATTGGCAACCCGCAACAGCCCCTGGCCGTCGGCAGTGTCGACAGCGCGCTGGACGTCACCGGCCCCCTGCATGACTACGGGGTGGACATGGCGGCCGAACACACCGACATCTGTGGCTACATTTTTATGCAGAAGTCCCCGTCCTGCGGGCTGGAGCGGGTCAAGGTCTATCAGGACGGTGGCCGCCCGGCCGAACTCAGTGGCCGCGGCATATACGCCCGCGCCTTCTGTGACGCGCACCCCAACCTGCCGGTGGAAGAAGACGGTCGTTTAAATGACCCGGTATTGCGCGAGAACTTCATGACCCGGGTCTACGCCTACCGGGACTGGCAAGCGCTGCTCAAACAAGGCATCACACGGCGCAGCCTGACTGAGTTCCATGCCCGGTATAAATATCAACTGATGGCAAACCATCCGGTCCAGTACAAAACCCTGGGCAATTTACTGGGCAGCCTTGGCAAACAAGACCCGCGCGCTATTGCACCGCAGTACTTCAGCGAGCTGATGAAAGCCCTCAAACGATGTGCCACCCGCCGCACGCACACCAATGTGCTGCAACACCTGAGCGGCTACCTCAAACAATCCATCAGCAGTGCCGACAAGCAAGAGATCCAGCAGATCATTGGCCAATACTTGCAGGGCATCGTGCCGTTAGTGGTGCCGCTGACCCTGCTCAAGCACCACTTCCGTCAGCACCCGGACCCCTACATCTCGCGTCAGGTGTACCTGCAGCCGCACCCGGAAAACCTCAGCCTGCGCAATGCCATCTGACCATGAACGACGACCTGATTATGTCCAACACACCTGATACGGACTACAGCCAGGCACTGGCACAAGGTTGGCTGCCCATACGTGATGTTTCGCGTATTACGGGGGTCAACGCAGTGACCTTGCGCGCCTGGGAGCGTCGCTACGGATTGATCGTCCCCCATCGCACCGCCAAGGGGCATCGGCTGTTTTCCACAGAGCATATTCAGCGGATCCAGCAGATTGTGCTGTGGCTCAACCGCGGCGTGGCTGTCAGCCAAATCAAGCCATTGCTTGATGCTCCCGGTCCGTCTGACGAAGCACCCGGCAGCGACTGGCAGGTTTGGCGTCATACCCTGATTGAAGCCATCAGTGAATTGGCCGAGCGCCGCCTCGATGATTGCTTCAACCAAGTCATGTCGCTCTACCCCACACGCCCCTTGTGCGAGCGACTGTTGATGCCGCTGCTCGATGAGCTGGAACAGCGCTGGCAAGGGCAGTTCGGCGCCCAACTGGAGCGGGTGTTCTTTCACACCTGGCTGCGCAGCAAGCTGGGCGCGCGCATTTATCACAACAACCGTTCGCTCAAAGGCGAGCCCGTGCTGCTGGTTAACCACTCGGACCTGCCCTTCGAACCCCAGCTGTGGCTCACCGCCTTGCTGATCAGCAGCAGTCATTGCCCGGTTGAAATGTTCGATGCGCCTTTGCCGGTGGGCGAGCTGGGCCTGGCGGTTGAGCGGCTGGAGCCGCGTGCGGTGGTGCTGTATTCCAGCAAGACCATTAACACCCAGGCATTGAACAAATTACTCAACGGCATCGAGTGCCCGACGTTGATTGCCGGTCCGGCGGTACGCATTCATTACGACGTGTTGTCCGTTAGCACAACCGAGATCGCAGGGCTGTGCCTGGCCAACGACCCCGTCGAAGCGCATCTACGTCTCAACCAACTCGGGCTTTTGTAACGCTCTGCAAGGGGCTCAAGGAACTGACATGCAACTTTTTTGGCTACGAAGCGACCTGCGTCACATGGACAACACCGCCCTGAGCGCCGCCGCAGAGCGTGGCCCCACACTGGCGGTCTATGTGATCAGCCCGCAACAATGGCTGATGCACGATGACGCGGCCTGCAAAGTCGACTTCTGGTTGCGCAACGTGCATACCTTGAGCGAGCGTTTGCGCCAGCTCAATATTCCTCTTTTGATTCGCACCGCCGCCACGTGGGAAGACGTCCCTTCAGTGCTCCTCACGCTGTGCCAAGAGCAAGGCATTCAAGCGTTGCACACCAATCAGGAATACGGCATCAATGAAACCCGCCGCGATACGGCGGTGGCTCAAACCCTCGAAGCCCACGGCATCGCCTTCCACAGCTACCTCGACCAACTGCTGTTTCAACCGGGCAGCATCCTCACCCAGTCGGGCTCGTACTTTCAGGTGTTCAGCCAATTCCGCCGAGTCTGTTACAACCGTTTGCACATGGCCCTGCCGCAGACACTCGCCGCCCCTGCGGTTCAAGCGCCCTTGAATATCCAAAGCGACCCGGTGCCTGCTGCAGTCGACGGGTTTGCCACGCCCGATGACGCGCTGCGTGCGCTGTGGCCCGCCGGAGAGCAAGAAGCCCAAACACGCCTGGCGCGCTTCGCTGATGAACACATCCACTATTACAAGGATGAGCGCGACCTGCCGGCCAAGCCGGGGACCAGCCAGCTTTCCGCCTACTTGGCGGCGGGCGTAATTTCCCCGCGTCAATGCCTGCACGCAGCACTCATGAGCAACAACGGCGAGTTCGAAAGCGGTAGCCCCGGCGCGTCCACCTGGATCACCGAGTTGCTGTGGCGCGAGTTTTATAAACACATTCTGGTCGGTTACCCCCGCGTCTCACGGCATCGCGCCTTCCGCCCCGAGACCGAATTTCTGCCGTGGCGAGAGGCCCCTCAGGAGTTGGCGGCCTGGAAACAGGGCCGCACCGGCTTCCCGATTATTGATGCCGCCATACGCCAACTGCTGGAAACCGGCTGGATGCACAACCGTCTGCGCATGGTGGTGGCGATGTTCCTGACCAAAAACTTGCTGATTGACTGGCGCGAAGGCGAACGCTTTTTCATGCAGCACTTGATTGACGGCGATCTGGCAGCCAACAACGGCGGCTGGCAATGGAGTTCTTCCACCGGTACCGATTCCGTCCCGTACTTCAGAATTTTCAACCCGTTGAGTCAGTCTGAGCGCTTCGATCCCGAAGGCACCTTCATCAAACACTGGCTCCCCGAATTGGCTGATTTGAATAAAAAACAGGTGCATAACCCGGCCTCAGTGGGCGGCCTGTTCGGCGCAGTCAACTACCCTGCTCCTATCGTGAACTTGAGCCAAAGCCGCGACCGCGCGCTCAGCGCCTTCAAAAATCTTCCTACCAGGCACATGTTGGAGATGAGTCATGACTGACGGGCGCAGAATCTGGCTCACAGGAGCCAGCAGCGGTATCGGTGCGCATCTGGCTCAGGTGCTGCTTGAAACAGGCGCCCGGCTCGCCGTCAGCGCACGAAACCCGCAACCGCTTACAGCCCTGTCTGAGCGCTATCCCGGACAAGTTCTGGTTGTCCCCGGCGATTTGACCGACTGCGCTCAGGTGCGTGAGATCGGCATGCACATTGCCCAGACCTGGGGAGCGCTGGACACCGTAATTCTCAATGCGGGCACCTGCGAATACATCGACGTCGACCACTTTGATGCCGCCCTGATCGAGCGCGTCGTACGCACCAACTTATTGGCCACCAGTTATTGCATCGAGACGGCGCTGCCCTTGCTGCGCGCCGGCTCGCGCCCACATCTGGTGGGCGTTGTGAGCTCCGTCACCTATTGGGCGCTGCCACGGGCAGGCGCCTATGGCGCGTCAAAGGCGGGGCTGCGTTACTTGCTGGAATCCCTGCGGCTGGATCTTGCCCATGAAGGGATGGACGTTACCCTCGTCAGCCCGGGCTTCGTGGACACGCCGCTGACTGAAAAAAATGACTTTCCGATGCCCATGCGCTGGTCTGCCGACAAAGCAGCCAACCATATTGCCCAGCGTCTGGAGAAACGCCCGCTGGAGATCGCCTTTCCAACCCCTTTCATCGCGCTGTTGCGCCTGTTGTCCAGCCTGCCCAAGCGCATGCAAGTGGCGCTGGGCAAACGTCTTGCGCGTAATGGCGAGCAACCACACCCATGAAAATCGCGATTATCGGCAGCGGCATATCAGGCCTGACCTGTGGCTATTTACTGCACAAGACCCACGACATCACGGTGTTTGAAGCCAGCGACTGGGTCGGAGGCCACACCCATACCGTCACTGTTGACGTCAACGGGCAATCCTATGCGGTCGACACGGGATTCATCGTTTTCAACGATTGGACCTATCCCAATTTCATCAAACTGATGGACCAACTGGGGGTGCGCTCCAACGCCACTGAAATGAGCTTCTCCGTGCACGATACGGACACGCGGCTTGAATACAACGGCAATACGCTCAACAGCCTGTTTGCCCAGCGCGGCAATCTGCTGTCGCCTGCTTTTTGGGGCATGTTGCGCGACATTTTGCGTTTTAACCGCGAAGCCGTCCGCGACCTGGACGAGCAGCGTATCGCTGCTGACACCCGGCTCGGCGACTATTTGCAACAGCGCGGCTATGGCGAACGTTTCATTGAGCACTACATCGTGCCGATGGGCGCCGCCATCTGGTCCATGTCACTGGCCGACATGCTGACGTTTCCCCTGCAATTTTTCGTACGTTTCTTTAAGAACCACGGCCTGCTCAGCGTCAGTAATCGCCCGCAATGGCGTGTGATTGAAGGAGGCTCAAGTGCTTACGTCAAACCGCTGAGTGCCGGCTTTGCTGATCGAATTCACCTTAATTGCCCAGTGACTCAGGTCGAGCGCTACGAGCAAGGCGTACTGATCCACACGGCAGCCGGTGTTGAGCGATTCGACAAAGTGATTTTTGCCTGCCACAGCGATCAGGCCCTCGCCTTGCTGGCCCAGCCCTCAACGGCCGAAAAGGAAATCCTCGGCGCGCTGCCCTACGCTGACAACGATGTTGTGCTGCACACCGATACGCGCCTGTTGCCTGACCGAAAACTCGCTTGGGCCAGTTGGAATTATCGCCTGGGGTCAGCCGTACAAAAACGCGCTGCCGTGACCTACAACATGAACATCCTGCAAGGTATTCAGAGCGAGACCACGTTCTGCGTCAGTCTTAACCAAACTTCAGCCATCGACCCGCTAACAGTGCTGGCCAGCTTTACCTATGCCCACCCGCAATACAGTTTGCAGGGCATTGCCGCACAAGCGCGCTGGCAAGAACTGCTGGGCGCGAACAACAGCTATTTTTGCGGCGCCTACTGGGCCAATGGTTTCCATGAAGATGGTGTGGTCAGCGCACTGCGTGTGGCCAACGCCTTCGGGCATCGCTTATGAACAGCGCCCTGTATACCGGGTGGATCGCCCACCGGCGCTTCGCGCCCACCGCCCATGCATTTCGTTACCGCATCGGGCTGCTTTATCTCGACCTGGATGAACAAGAGGCGGTCGTGGGCCTCTCCCCTTTGGCCGGAAAAAGCCGACTGGTGCCCTTCTCTTTCCGTGAAACCGATTACCTGAAAACGTACACCCAGACGGGCATGCGCCTGATCGACGCGGTGCGCCAACAAGTCGGTATCGCGTTGGGGCGCACCCCGCAAGGCGCAATCCGCGTGCTCACGCAACCGCGCAGTTGGGGGCTTTCATTCAACCCGGTGAGTTTTTTTTACTGCTTTGAGGCTGACGGCACCTTGGCTGCTGTCTTGTGCGAAGTGACCAATACGCCCTGGCGCGAGCGCTATCACTATGTTCTCCCGGCGCAAGGTGACGGTTTTCAGCACGTCGCCGTGGCCAAGGCTTTTCATGTGTCGCCGTTTCTGCCGCGCGATCTGCAATACCGCATGAGCTTCAGCGCGCCCGACGCGCGCCTCGGTGTCCACATGGCCGACTGGCAAGGTGAGTTAAAACTGTTTGATGCCACCCTCAATCTGCAACGCACGTCGCTGGACCGTGCGGGACTGCATCGCTATGTGCGCCAGTTCCCATGGATGACGGCGAAGACGTGCGTGGCGATTTACTGGCAAGCCATGCGGCTTTTTCTCAAGCGCACACCGATTTTTTCCCATCAGGCCGCCGATGGCGCCTTTCGCATTGCTACTGCGCATAACAAGGAACAACGCCATGAAAAGCCCTAGCCTGGTGAGCAAATCGTCATCGTCGAGTACCCATAATCTGACCAGCGCGCTATTGCGCCGCGGGGTGATGCGCCAATTGGCCCAGTTGAAAAACGGCCACCTGACCGTCGTCGAAAAAGGCGAGCGCCGGACATTCGGCGACCATGGCGCGGGGCTTGTGGCGGAGGTTCACATCCACGACGCCAGCGTGTGGGGCATGATCGCCAGCAACGGTTCGATTGGCGCCGGAGAAGCCTTTATCCATGGCTACTGGAGTTCCCCGGACCTCACAAAAGTGATCCGTGTGCTGGTCAGCAATATGGAAGTGCTGGATGCCATGGAAGGAGGACTGGCGCGTCTGAGCCGCCCATTCATTCGGGGCCTGCACTGGATCAATCGCAACACGCGCAAGGGTTCGCAGAAAAACATTGCCGCGCACTACGATCTGGGCAATGAGATGTTCGAGCAGTTTCTCGACCCGACCATGATGTATTCCGCCGCCCAGTTCCTTACGCCCGACGACACGCTGGAGCAGGCGCAGCTCAATAAATTGGCGCGTATCTGTCAGAAACTCGGGCTGACTGCCGACGACCATTTGCTGGAAATCGGCACGGGCTGGGGCAGCATGGCGTTGTTTGCCGCTCAGCAATACGGGTGCAAAGTCACCACCACGACCTTGTCCAAGGAGCAGTACGACTACACCCTCGCGCGCATCCATGCACTTGGCCTACAAGATCAAGTGACATTGCTGCTTGAGGATTACCGTGATCTGACAGGGCAGTACGACAAGCTGGTGTCCATCGAAATGATCGAAGCAGTCGGTCACCGCTTTTTGCCCAGCTATTTCAAACAGTGTTCCCACTTGCTCAAACCCCACGGCTTGATGCTGCTGCAAGCCATCACCATCCGCGAACAACGCTATGAGCAGGCAAAACGCAGTGTGGATTTTATCCAGCGCTACATTTTCCCCGGCGGCGCTTTGCCCAGCGTGCAGAAGATGCTCGAAATTGTCGGCCAGGACACCGACATGAACTTGATGCACATGGAAGACTTCGGCCTGCATTACGCCAAAACCCTGCACCTGTGGCGCGAGAATTTTCGACGCGCCCATGGCCGTTTGACTGAGTTGGGCTACGACGAATACTTCCTGAGGCTGTGGGAGTTTTACTTGTGCTACTGCGAAGGCGGCTTTCTGGAGCGCAGCATTGGCACCGCGCAATTGCTGCTGGCCAAACCGGGCGCCACTCTCGAACCGCTGTTGGGCCGACTCGATGCTTAACAAGACGCTGGCCAACGCCGCGCTGTTTCAGGTCGGCTGGTTTGCCTGCGTGCTGGGCGGCCACAGCGCCTGGCTCCTGCTGGCAGGCGCGGCCTTGGTTATTCAAGTGCTGTGGATAAAAGCTGACATCCGCCTGGTGCTGCTGGTGTGCGTGCTGGGCAGCGTCATCGACAGCGTTCTGTTGAACGTGGGCGTGTTTGCATTCGACAGTCCAGGAAAGATCATCCCGTTCTGGCTGATGCTGCTGTGGGCCCTGTTGGCCACTACCTTGAATCATTGCCTGGCGTGGACCGCGAAACCGCTCTGGCTTTGCGCAGTGCTGGGCGCCGTGGCAGGTCCGATTTCGTACTATGCAGGGCAGCGCCTGGACGCCGTGGCGTTTCCATTGGGCCTGTGGCCTACCCTGATCGGGCTGGGGGTTGTTTGGGGGGCGTTGTTCCCAACCCTGCAATGGCTGGCAGGTAAATTTTCTCACCCGGCCGGATAGGTGCAGCTGTCAGCTGTTTCACACCTTGATGCGGCACTGCCTTACACTGCGCGCCTATGACCACCATCCCGTTGACTGAAATAACCGAACCCGCCGTCACGTGCTCGACCTGCGCGGCGTGCTGTTGCCAGCTCGAAGTGATGCTGATCACCGACACGGGTGTGCCCGAGCGTTTTATCGATACCGATGACTGGGGAGGCGAAGTGATGTTGCGCCTGGACGATGGCTGGTGTGCAGCCCTGGACCGCAACACCATGATGTGCACCATTTACGAAAAGCGTCCGCTGATTTGCCGCGAGTTCGAAATGGGTGAGGTTGAATGCCTCAACGAGCGTCAAGGCATTGCCACCGCGTATCGCTGAGGTTACAGCGGCATTGTGTAATGCAGGGCGTAGCTCTCAACCCCGTCATTGGTACTGGAAAGCCCGGCGTTGGAGTAATGCGTCGCACGAATCCCGACTTCATGACCACCGTTGAAACGCAGGCCAACACCAATGCGGTCTTCAAACTGGAACGCGGTGCCCAGCTTTTGCTCTTCCACTTCGGTCTTGGAGAACAACGCCATGCCGATCCCTGCTTCGATGTAAGGCTTCACCGTTTCGCCGGCAAATTCGTACACAAATACAGGGGAGAACGACAGGCTGTTACTGCTGGATGACTTCTTGCCATCCCAGAACGTGTAAGCACCGTCCCAATAGCCGGTCAGGCGACCGACATCACTTTGTAGCCAGCTCTTGTCCCAATCGGACTTCAAACCCAGGCGATAGGTCATGCTCGATTGGCTTGTATGCCCTACCCCAAACTCGATACCGGCCGCTTGTGCCGTGTAACTGTGCCCCAGAACCGTTGCTGCGAGAGCAGCCAAGCCTAAAAAGCGCTTCATAAGAAAATCCTATTTTCGTATGCATAGGTCATTTGTTGTGTGCCCCATCAGGCAGGCGTTATGAATCCGATCACAACGTGAAAGTTCAACCCATTTGAACGGACACACATTTTTCTACAGGGCAAAGCTTCGCACAACGCCAGACTTATTCCACAGTGCAGGTAGGATATTTCTCATCTGTTCAGGTAAGGCGCTTGTCCAGAACTGGGTTTCTTGAGCCGGCCCAGTGGCCAAAAGCCCACGTTCACGGAGTAAACGCTGCAATTGACGGGCGACAGCCGCACCGGTATCGATCAGGCAGATCGACGGCGGGAGCATCTGACGGAGCAGAGGCTTGAGGAAGGGATAGTGGGTACACCCCAGGATGATCGTGTCGCACCCGGCAGCCAGCAGCGGCTCGACATAGCCTTGCAACCGTGAGCGCAAGGCCTGGCTTTGCAGGTCGCCGGTTTCGATCAATTCCACCAGCCCGGGGCAAGGCTGGGTGATGACGCGCACATCATTGGCAAACCGGTCCAGCAAGGCGGCGAATTTGGCGCTCTGCAACGTGCCCGTGGTGGCCAGAACCCCCACGACGCCACTTCGGGTCGCGGCCGCAGCAGGCTTGACGGCAGGCTCCATGCCAACGATTGGCCAGTGCGGATAGCGTTGGCGCAAATCTGCCACACCCGCCACCGTGGCGGTATTGCAGGCCAACACGATGGCTTTGGCGCCCTGTTGCTGAAAGAAGTCGGCAATCACCGCACAACGCTGGCGGATAAATTCCGGGGATTTCTCGCCATACGGAATATGCCCACAATCACCGACGTACAGCAGCGACTCATTGGGCAGTAAGGCGTGAATCTCGTTGAGCACTGACAAGCCGCCGACACCCGAGTCGAAGACGCCAATCGGTGCTTCACTCATGGGCTGAACCGCACACGCTGCACGCCGGGTCACGCTTGACCCGCAGCTCGCGAAAACGCGTGCCGAGGGCATCAATCAACAGCAGTCGACCGACCAGCGGTTCACCAAAACCGGCCAGTAGCTTCAAGGCTTCAAGGGCTTGCAAACTGCCCACCAACCCCACCAGCGGGCCGATGACGCCGGCTTCGCTGCAGGTCAATTCATCTTCGCTGCCGTGCCCGTATAAACAGTGGTAACAGGGGCTGGAAGGCTGGCGCGAATCGAAGACCGATAACTGGCCTTCCAGGCGGATGGCAGCCCCGCTCACCAACGGCTTGCGCGCCGCCACACACGCCCGGTTCACGGCTTCACGGGTGCCAAAGTTGTCGCAACAGTCGAGCACCAGATCCACGGCGGCGACTGCATCGGCCAATGAGTCTTCGTCCAGCGCCGTACGGTGGGCAATCAGGGTGATCGCCGGGTTGATCGCGGTAAGCCGGGTCAGGGCCGATTCGACCTTGCTCTCACCGACACTGGCCGTGTCGTGCAGGATCTGGCGTTGCAAGTTGGTGACGTCGACGCTGTCGAAGTCAGCCAGGTGCAACTCGCCCACCCCCGCCGCGGCCAGGTACAACGCCACCGGCGAGCCTAGCCCGCCGAGGCCGACGATCAATACACGGCTGTTTTTGAGGGCCAACTGCCCGGCGATATCGACCTGTTGCAACAGGATCTGTCGGCTATAGCGCAACAGTTCCTGATCGGTCAGCACGGCAGGCGACCCAACGTAATACGTTCGTGAGTGCCCAGGTCTTTGCGGCTTTCAACCTCGACGAATCCCGCGCCCTGCAACAGGTCACGCACGGCAGGCGCCTGATCGTAACCATGTTCAAGCATCAACCAGCCCCCGGCATTCAGGTGGTGCGGGGCTGCGGCGACAATCTCACGAATGTCATCGAGCCCGTCAGCACCGGCGACCAGCGCACTTTCGGGCTCGAAACGCACGTCGCCTTCATCCAGATGCACATCCCCGGCCGCAATGTAAGGCGGGTTGCTGATGATCAAATCAAAACGGTGGCCGGCCAACGCGCTGAACCAATGGCTGTTGAGCACGGTGACATTATTCAATTCAAGGCGCTGCCGGTTGCGCTCTGCCAGCGCCACGGCTTCGAGGATGCGATCAACGGCCGTGACCTTCCAGGCCGGGCGTTCACTAGCCAGGGCCAAGGCGATGGCGCCGCTGCCGGTGCCCAGGTCCAGCACACTGGCCGGGGTTGCAGGCAGCAATTGCAGGGCCGTCTCCACCAGCAGTTCGGTATCCGGACGCGGGATCAACGTGTGCGGGGCCACTTCCAGATCGAGGTTCCAGAAACCTTGCTGCCCCAGAATGTAGGCCACGGGTTCGCCCGCGCGGCGGCGTTGCAGGAAGTCGGCAAAGGTCAGTGCGGCTTCGCTGCTGACAATTTTCTCGGGCCATGTGTGCAGGTAACTGCGCGACTTGCCCAAGGCGGCTGCCAACAACAGCTCTGCATCCAGACGCGCCGTCGGTGAATCGGGCAATTGGGCGGCGCGCAACAAGCTGGCAATGATGGTCATTTATTCACCCAGGGCTGTCAGTTGATCAGCCTGATATTCCGCTAACAACGGTTCGATCACGGCTTCGACGCCGCCTGCGAGCACTTCATCCAGTGAGTACAACGTGAGGTTGACGCGATGGTCAGTCACCCGGCCTTGGGCAAAGTTGTAGGTGCGAATGCGCTCGGAGCGATCTCCCGACCCCACCAACAGTTTACGTTCACTGGCAATCGCGCTCGCGGCGGCGCTGGTTTGCTGGTCGTTCAATTTAGCTGAAAGCCACGACATCGCCCGCGCACGGTTTTTATGCTGGGAGCGTTCTTCCTGGCACTCCACCACAATGCCCGACGGCAAGTGCGTGATGCGGATAGCGGAGTCGGTCTTGTTGACGTGCTGACCACCCGCGCCCGAAGAACGGTAGGTGTCGACGCGCAAATCGGCCGGGTTGATCTCGATCGCCTCTTGTTCGTCAGGCTCAGGCAATACCGCGACGGTGCAGGCCGAGGTGTGAATACGCCCTTGGGATTCAGTCGCCGGGACACGCTGAACACGGTGAACGCCCGACTCGAACTTCAGCTTGCCGTACACGTTCTCGCCTTCAACCCGCGCAATGACTTCTTTATAGCCGCCATGCTCACCGGGGTTTTCCGACAGGATTTCCAGCCTCCAGCCACGCCGTTCGGCATAACGGGAATACATGCGAAACAGATCGCCTGCAAAAATCGCGGCCTCATCGCCCCCGGTGCCCGCCCGGATTTCGAGGAAGACGTTGCGTCCATCGTTCGGGTCCTTGGGCAGCAACATGCGCTGCAGGTCGCCTTCGAGCTCAATCAGTCGCTCTTTGGCTTCGCGCACTTCCTCGACAGCCATTTCACGCATGTCGGGGTCGCTGTCCTTGAGCAAGGCTTGAGCGCCTTCCAGGTCGCCCTGAACTTTCAGCCACTGGCCGTACGCGCCAACAATGGGCTCAACTTCTGCGTATTCCTTGGAATAAGCGCGGAATTTGGTTTGGTCGGAGATAACTTCGCCATCGCCAAGCAATGCGGTCAGTTCCTCAAAACGGTCCTGGAGGATGTCCAGCTTATTAAGCAATGACGCTTTCATTACGATTTTTTATCCGCAGAGCTATGCGATGAGCCCTCACCGAGGGCAAAAAGTTCTTGTGCCATGGCCAGCGCATCGAGGCGGCCTTCGGCGGAAAGCTTTTTCAACTGCACGCTGGGCGCGTGCAGCAATTTATTGGTCAGACCGCGCGCCAATTGGGCCAGCACGTCTTCAGGGTTGCCGCCATTGGCCAGCATTTTCAACGCTTTTTGCAGCTCTTCATCGCGCAGGCGTTCGCCTTGCTGGCGGTAGGCCTTGAGCACATCCACGGCCGCCAGCTCACGCAAACGCACCATGAATTCTTCGGCGCCGATGCTGACCAGCTCTTCGGCGGCTTGAGCGGCGCCCTGGCGGCTCTTGAGGTTTTCAGCCACTACTTCATGCAAGTCGTCGACGGTGTAGAGGTAAACGTCGTCCAACTCGCCGACTTCTGGCTCGATATCGCGAGGAACAGCAATATCGACCATGAAGATGGGTTTGTGCTTGCGCAGCTTCAGCGCGCTTTCAACCGCGCCTTTACCGAGAATAGGCAACTGACTGGCCGTCGAGCTGATGACGATGTCGCTGTGCACCAACTCTTGAGGAATGTCCGACAACAACACGGCATGCGCGCCGAACTGTTCGGCCAACAGACTGGCACGCTCCAGCGTACGGTTAGCAACCACGATACGTTTGACCCCCAAGTCATGCAGGTGTCGGGCGACCAGGGTGATGGTTTCGCCAGCCCCTATCAACAATGCCTGACTGCGCTGCAAGTCACTGAAAATCTGCTTGGCCAGGCTGACCGCGGCAAACGCCACGGAAACCGGGTTTTCGCCGATGGCCGTGTCGGTGCGCACTTGCTTGGCCGAGTTGAACGTGGCCTGAAACAGGCGCCCCAGCAGCGGCCCGACGGTGCCCGCCTCACGCGCCACGGCATACGCCGACTTCAACTGGCCGAGAATTTGCGGCTCGCCCAACACCAGTGAATCGAGGCCTGCGGCCACACGCATCATGTGACGAACGGCAGCATCGTCTTCATGGATGTAGGCGCAAGACTTCAATTCTTCAAGGTCGAGCTGATGGTAATCGGCCAGCCATTTCAGGACGGTATCGGCTGAAATCTGGTCTTGCTCTATATACAGCTCACTGCGATTGCAGGTTGAGAGGATCGCAGCTTCACGACTGTCGGTCAGTCGGCAGAGCTGCTGCAAGGCCTCAACCAACTGCTCCGGGGTAAAAGCCACGCGCTCGCGGACGTCTACTGAAGCAGTCTTGTGGTTAATACCGAGTGCGAGGAAGGCCATTCAAGATCGCTGATGATGACGAGAAGCCGGCAATTGTCCTACTTCGCCAGATTCAGAACAACCATTGCTGACTATTGTCTCTATAGTTAAGGTCTGTTGACGCCCAATTAGCCATCATCTGCATCCTGATATCGATAGTCGCAGCCGTTAGGTTTGCCCTTTCGCATGTGTCATGATGCCCCGACCGCAGGTAAGTCGCCCTTCTCTTATATGAATAGATCCTCCGCGTTGCTCCTTGCTCTTGTCTTCCTCAGTGGCTGCCAGGCCTTGGCTCCCACGTCGCCGGATGAATCGTCCGCGGTTGAAGACACCACTTCTGTGCCCGAAAAGCCAAAGGTCTACAGCTCTTTCAGCGAAGACACGCTGTACAGCCTGTTGAGTGCCGAACTGGCAGGGCAACGTAATCGTCTGGACATTGCGCTGGACAACTACGTGACCCAGGCCATCAATACTCAGGATCCGGGCATTTCCGAGCGCGCATTTCGCATCGCCGAGTACCTGGGCGCCGATCAGGCCGCACTCGACACGTCGCTGATCTGGGCAAAAAACGCCCCGGATGACCTTGAAGCCCAACGCGCCGCCGCCATTCAGCTGGCGCGCAACGGCCGTTACGACGATTCCATCGTGTACATGGAAAAAGTCCTGCAAGCCAAAGGCGATACTCACTTCGACTTTTTAGCGTTGTCAGCCTCTGAATCAGACCCCGAAACCCGCAGCGGCATGTTGAAAAGTTTCAACAGCCTGCTCGCCCGGCATCCGGACAACGGTCAGCTGATTTTCGGTAAAGCCTTGCTCATGCAGCAGGATGGAGACGCCGAAGGCGCACTCAAGTTACTGGAGAACAATCCGCCGCAAGCCGGTGAAGTCGCCCCCGTGCTGTTGCGTGCCAGAATTCTGCAAAGCCTCAATCGCGGTGATGAAGCCCTGCCGCTACTGAAGAAAAGCATTCAGCAATACCCGCAAGACAAGCGCCTGGCGCTCACCTACGCCCGCGCGCTGGTTGAGCAAAACCGCATGGATGAAGCGAAGGCGCAATTCGCCAGCCTGGTCCAGCAATACCCAGAAGACGACGAACTGCGTTTTTCTCTGGCGCTGGTGTGCCTCGAAGGCAAAGCCTGGGATGAAGCCGAAGGGTATTTGCAAACGCTGATCGAACGCGACAGCCATGTCGACGCGGCGCACTTGAACCTCGGGCGTATCGCAGAAGAGCGCAACGACCCCCAAGGCGCGTTGATCGAATACGCTCAAGTCGGCCCCGGCAATGACTACTTGCCCGCCCAACTGCGACAGGCCGACATCCTGATCAGCCACGGTCGCGGCACAGAAGCCTCTGCCAAATTGGCGGCGGCCCGCGACGAGCAACCCGATTACGCCATTCAGCTGTTTTTGATCGAAGCAGAAACGCTGAGTGCGAATAATCAGACAAACCGCGCATGGGATGTCCTTCAGCAAGCGCTGAAACAGTACCCGGATGACCTGAACTTGCTCTACTCGCGCGCCATGCTCGCCGAGAAGCGCAATGACCTGCCTCAACTGGAGAAGGACCTGCGCGCCATCATCGCCCGCGAACCTGACAATGCCATGGCATTGAACGCGCTGGGTTACACCCTGTCAGATCGGACAACACGTTACGCCGAAGCCAAAGCGCTGATTCAACAGGCTTATGACATCAACCCCGACGACCCTGCCGTGCTCGACAGCTTGGGCTGGGTCAATTACCGCCTCGGCAATTTGAATGAAGCCGAGCGGTTATTGCGTCAGGCGCTGGATCGCTTCCCGGACCAAGAAGTCGCCGCGCATTTGGGCGAAGTGCTTTGGGCCAACGGCAAACAGCGTGAAGCCAGGCAAATCTGGGCCAAGTTCCTTAAAGACAACCCAGAAAGCCCTATCCTGCGCAAAACCGTTTTGCGTTTGACCGGATCCGAGACTCTTTAAATCATGCGTTATCGCACCCTGCGACACCTTATTGCCTTTAGCCTGATCGCCTTGCTGGCCGGCTGTTCCATGTTTGGCGCCCGTGAATCGGTCGAAGGCCATGGCAGCCCGGCATTGTGGTCAGCACATAAACAGCATTTGACCCAACTCGACGGTTGGCAGATCAACGGCAAAGTCGGCATCCGCGCCCCGAAAGACTCGGGCAGCGCCACGTTGTTCTGGCTGCAACGCCAGGATTATTACGACATTCGCTTGTCAGGCCCGCTAGGCCGTGGCGCTGCCCGCCTGACCGGGCGCCCGGGCAATGTCACGCTGGAAGTGGCCAATCAGGGCCGCTACGAAGCCTCTTCTCCTGAAGAGTTGCTCGGCGAACAACTGGGTTGGAGCCTGCCCGTGTCGCACCTGGTCTGGTGGGTTCGCGGCTTGCCGGCGCCGGGCAGCAAAAGCCGCGTTGCCTTGAATGCAGACAGCCGCCTGGGCCAACTGGAACAGGACGGCTGGAAAATCGAATACCTGAGTTACGTCGAGCAGAACGGCTTCTGGCTCCCTGAGCGCGTAAAACTGCACGGGAAAGATTTGGACGTCACCCTGGTGGTGAAAGATTGGCAACCCCGTCAGTTGGGACAATGACATGCAAAACGATCCACTGATTTTGCCCTCCCCGGCAAAATTGAATTTGATGCTGCACATTCTCGGCCGCCGTGAAGATGGCTATCACGAACTGCAAACGTTGTTTCAATTCCTCGACTATGGCGATGAAATGACGTTTTCAGTGCGAGAGGACGGTGAGATTCGCCTCCTCACTGAGTTTGCAGGCGTGCCACACGACCACAACCTGATCGTGAAAGCGGCTCGACAACTTCAGGCGCAATCAGGTTGCACGCTGGGCATCGATATCCACATCAATAAAATTTTGCCCATGGGGGGCGGAATCGGCGGCGGAAGTTCGAATGCCGCCACCACATTACTGGGCCTCAATCATCTGTGGGGGCTGGGCTGGAGCGAGGATCAACTGGCGGCACTGGGGTTGAACCTGGGCGCGGATGTACCGGTTTTCGTTCGCGGGCATGCCGCTTTCGCTGAAGGGGTTGGCGAAAAACTGTCACCCGAATACCCGGAAGAACCGTGGTACGTCGTGCTCGTCCCGCAAGTCTCTGTAAGCACAGCAGAAATTTTTTCGCATCCTTTGTTGACACGTAACTCTTTGCCCATTAAAGTGCGCCCCGTTCCCAAGGGAAACAGCCGAAACGACTGCGAAGCAGTAGTAACGGAGCTTTACCCAGATGTACGTAAGGCTTTGAATTTGTTAGGTAAATATACCGAAGCAAAATTAACTGGAACTGGAAGTTGTATATTTGGGGCCTTCCCAAACGAAGCAGATGCTGATAAAGTCCTGCACCTTCTTGCAGACACCCTTACAGGGTTTGTAGCGAAAGGAAGCAACGTTTCGATGTTGCATCGCAAGCTACAAGATCTGTCAAAGGAAACGGGTACACGGTACTCGTAGCAACAGATACAGGGGCGTCGCCAAGCGGTAAGGCAGCAGGTTTTGATCCTGCCATGCGTTGGTTCGAATCCAGCCGCCCCTGCCATTTCTTATACTCATCCAGGTTACCCTCAGCCTTCAGGTACTGCGCGTGTCCAAGATGATGGTCTTTACGGGGAACGCTAACCCCGATCTGGCTCGGCGTGTCGTACGTCAGCTGCATATCCCACTCGGTGACATTTCTGTCGGTAAGTTTTCCGACGGCGAGATTACCGCTGAGATTAATGAAAATGTCCGCGGTAAAGACGTTTTCATCATTCAGCCGACTTGTGCTCCGACCAACGATAACCTGATGGAACTCGTCGTGATGGCTGATGCCTTCCGCCGCTCCTCAGCGACTCGTA
Organism: Pseudomonas lundensis; assembly: GCF_001042985.1. Taxonomy (GTDB): domain Bacteria; phylum Pseudomonadota; class Gammaproteobacteria; order Pseudomonadales; family Pseudomonadaceae; genus Aquipseudomonas; species Aquipseudomonas lundensis. The sequence continues at coordinate 53,716 of NZ_JYKY01000005.1, read as the reverse complement.
TTACTGCTGTTATTCCTTACTTTGGTTATGCCCGTCAGGATCGCCGTCCGCGTTCCGCACGTGTGGCTATCAGCGCAAAAGTTGTGGCTGACATGCTTACCGTTGTCGGCATTGACCGTGTTCTCACGGTTGATTTGCATGCTGACCAAATCCAGGGTTTCTTCGATATTCCTGTAGATAACATCTATGGCTCCCCAGTTTTGGTGGATGACATCGAAGATCAGCGCTTTGAAAACCTAATGATCGTGTCCCCGGATATCGGCGGCGTCGTGCGTGCACGTGCTGTTGCCAAATCCCTGGGCGTTGATCTGGGTATCATCGACAAACGCCGTGAGAAAGCCAATCACTCGGAAGTGATGCATATCATTGGTGATGTCGAAGGGCGTACCTGCATTCTGGTTGATGACATGGTCGATACCGCCGGCACTCTGTGCCACGCGGCTAAAGCCTTGAAAGAGCATGGCGCTGCCAAAGTGTTCGCCTACTGCACACACCCTGTGCTGTCGGGTCGGGCAATCGAGAATATCGAAAATTCCATGCTGGATGAGCTGGTGGTGACTAACACCATTCCGCTGTCCGCTGCCGCACAAGCCTGTTCGCGTATCCGTCAACTGGATATCGCACCGGTTGTGGCTGAAGCGGTTCGCCGCATCAGCAACGAAGAATCGATCAGCGCGATGTTCCGATAAGGGCCCAGCCCTTCTCGAATGCCTCGTTGACGAAAAGCGCCCCGCCCCAACAGCCTGTTGGGGTGGGGCTTTTTTGCCCATACCGTCCATAGCGCTGGTCGCAAACGCTAGGCCGGATGTGGTTATTTTGGAGATACAACATGAACGAATTTACTCTGAATGCTGAAGTGCGTTCCGACCTGGGGAAAGGTGCGAGCCGCCGCCTGCGTCGTCTCGCAAGCCTGGTTCCAGCTGTCGTTTACGGTGGCGAAAAAGCCCCTGAATCCATCAGCCTGCTGGCTAAAGAAGTTGCCAAACTGCTCGAAAACGAAGCGGCTTACAGCCACGTTATCGAACTGACTGTTGGCGGCACCAAGCAAAACGTAATCATCAAAGCGCTGCAGCGTCACCCGGCCAAAGGCCACGTGATGCACGCTGACTTCGTACGCGTTGTTGCCGGTCAGAAGCTGACTGCAATCGTTCCAGTTCACTTCGTTGGTGAAGCTGCTCCGATCAAGAAAGGCGGCGAGATCTCGCACGTTGTTGCTGAAATCGAAGTTTCCTGCCTGCCAAAAGACCTGCCTGAATTCATCGAAGTTGACCTGGCTAACGCCGAAGTCGGCTCGATCATTCACCTGTCGGACATCACCGCTCCTAAAGGCGTTGAGTTCGTAGCACTGGCACACGGTAACGACCTGGCAGTAGCCAACGTTCACGCTCCACGTGTTGCACCAGAAGCTGAAGCAGAGTAATTCATTACTCTGTCTGGAGTTTTGAGGAACATCGCGAGCTAACACGCAGCGAGTAAAGCGGACAAGATCGCGAAGTTTACTCATGTAAACCCGCTTTTTTGTCCGTTTTCGCCGCTGCTGTCAGCGGCGATGTTATCCACAACTCCATAGAAGGGCCCTTGTCGTGACCGCCATAAAACTGATCGTTGGCCTGGGAAATCCAGGCACCGAATACGAACAGACCCGGCATAACGCAGGGGCCCTTTTTGTTGAGCGTCTCGCGTCCGCGCACGGGGTTAACCTCGTTGCAGACCGAAAGTATTTTGGCCTGACCGGTCGATTCAGCCATCAAGGTCAGGATGTTCGTCTGTTGATTCCCACCACCTATATGAACCGAAGCGGCCAGGCCGTTGCGGCGCTTGCCGGTTTCTACCGGATTGCGCCGGAATCCATATTGGTGGCCCACGACGAACTCGATCTCCCGCCAGGTGTTGCCAAGCTCAAACTGGGCGGCGGCCACGGAGGTCACAACGGGCTGCGTGACATCATCGCGCAACTGGGGAACAACAATAATTTCTACCGTCTGCGGCTCGGCATTGGCCACCCAGGCGTCGCCAGCATGGTCTCCAATTTTGTCCTGGGTCGCGCGCCGCGCGCCGAACAGGAAAAACTGGATGCCAGCATCGATTTTGCCCTCGGCGTGCTGCCGGATATCCTCGCCGGGGAATGGAACCGTGCGATGAAAAACCTGCACAGCCAGAAGGCCTGACTCTACTCCTCGGGGAAAACACCATGGGATTCAATTGCGGCATCGTCGGCCTGCCTAACGTCGGTAAGTCCACCCTGTTCAACGCCCTGACCAAATCCGGTATTGCGGCTGAGAACTTCCCCTTCTGCACGATCGAACCGAATACCGGTATCGTGCCGATGCCCGATCCGCGTCTGGACGCGCTGGCTGCCATTGTGAACCCGGAGCGGGTGCTGCCGACCACCATGGAGTTCGTCGATATCGCGGGCCTGGTAGCTGGCGCCTCCAAAGGTGAAGGCCTGGGTAACAAGTTCCTGGCCAACATCCGTGAGACCGATGCCATCGCTCACGTAGTCCGCTGCTTTGAAGACGAAAACGTGATTCACGTTTCCAACAGCGTTGACCCGAAACGCGACATCGAAATCATCGACCTTGAACTGATCTTCGCTGACCTCGACAGCTGCGAAAAGCAGTTGCAGAAAGTGGCGCGCAACGCCAAAGGCGGCGACAAAGAAGCCGTGGCTCAAAAGGCTCTGCTGGAGCAGTTGATCGCCCACTTCACCGAAGGCAAACCAGCCCGCAGCCTGATCAAGAACATGTCGGCAGACGAAAAAGCTATCATCCGTGGCTTCCACCTGCTGACCACCAAGCCGGTTATGTACATCGCCAACGTCGCTGAAGACGGTTTCGAGAACAACCCGTTCCTCGACGTGGTCATGGCCATTGCCGAAGAAGAAGGTGCACTGGTCGTTCCGGTCTGCAACAAGATCGAAGCGGAAATCGCAGAACTGGAAGAAGGCGAAGAAAAGGACATGTTCCTGGAAGCGCTGGGCCTCGAAGAGCCGGGCTTGAACCGGGTTATCCGTGCCGGTTATCAGATGCTGAACCTGCAAACCTACTTCACGGCAGGTGTTAAAGAAGTACGCGCCTGGACTGTAAAAGTAGGCGCAACGGCCCCGCAAGCCGCCGCCGTGATTCACACCGACTTCGAAAAAGGCTTTATCCGCGCCGAAGTCATCGCCTACGACGATTTCATCCAGTACAAGGGTGAAGCCGGTGCCAAAACCGCTGGCAAATGGCGTCTGGAAGGCAAGGACTACATCGTTAAAGACGGTGACGTTCTGCACTTCCGCTTCAACGTGTAAACACCACACGTACAAAACCGCGCTCAGGCGCGGTTTTTTTTGGCTCTGAGTTGGACACCGGCACCTTGGCGCACGCTATCGGCGCGCGAAGGTCTATGGTTATCACCACCATTGTTCAACTTCAGGAGCCTGAATGATCGCCCGCCCCAATTTCCTGACTCGCTCTATCGATTCGCTGGTCGAAAAAATCAAAACCCGCTGGGCCTCCGGCTGGCGTGATGCGCTGGCCTCAGCCATTGCCGCCGCGCTGGCGTGGATTCTGGCGGTGCATTTCCTGGGGCATGAACACCCGGTGTTTGCAGCCATCAGCGCTGTCGTGTGCCTGGCGCCCGGCCTGCCCAGCCATGGCAAACAGGCAGTAGGACTGATGGTCGGGGTGGCCACCGGGATCATCGTGGGGGAAGCCGCGCTTTGGCTGCCTGACGGCTATCCCCTGCTGCGGATCGGATTTGCCACGTTTTCCGCCATCGCCATTGCAGCGCTGTATGGCCTGGGCGCTGTCGTACCGATTCAAGCGGGCGTCTCGGCCGTGCTGATGCTGGCTGTGGGGCCAGAAAGCGCCGGTGTTGTGCGCATGATGGACGTGCTAGTGGGCGCGGGTGTCGGGCTGGTGTTCAGTCAGATCCTGCTGACCCCGAACCCCATCGGGATCATCGACAGCTCGGCAAAGGACTTGCTGGAAAAGCTGGCGAAAGGTTTCGGTAAAAGCCTGCAATCACTGGAAGAGAACGACGCCAACAAAGCCAAAAATGCCGTGCTGATCTTCTCGGCCGCCCATGACAGCCTGATTGCACTGGAAACCGGCATCAGCAGCGCCCGTAATACGGCGCGCTGGACGTTACGCGGGCGCTTTGTATCACGGGAAGTCAAAGACATTGCCAGCCGCTACGAACGCCATGCCGTGCGCCTGTACGCCAGCTCGCTACTGTTCGCCGAGGCCTTTGCCGATGCCTTGCGCAAGGAACAAGGCCCGCCTCCAGCGTCATTGCACGAACGGTTGGCCAGTGTGGCGTCAGGCTGCGCGGCCATCGCCAGCGACAACCAGCGCCCGGTATTGCTTCCCGTGGCGCCCAATGAAGTGGCCGATGCGGTGTCCGCGCCGTGGCAACTGTGCCTACAACACATGAGCACGGTTGAAAGTGCCCTGCTGACGTTTGGCTTCACCACCCAAAACGACAAACCCACTGTTTAAGCGCTGAGGCTGATTACCTGCGCGGATCAGACCTTTTTGGTCCGCGGCAGGAAAATCGCCAGCACACCCAGCAGCGGCAGGTATGAGCACAAGGTGTACACGTATTCGATACCGTGAATATCCGCCAGATGGCCCAACAGCGCCGCACCGATCCCGCCAAAACCAAACATCAGGCCAAAGAAGATACCGGCAATCATGCCCACATTGCCTGGCACCAATTCCTGCGCATACACCACAATCGCCGAGAACGCCGAGGCCAGTACAAAGCCGATGATGACGCTCAACACGCTGGTCCAGAACAAGTCCGCATAGGGCAGCAGCAAAGTGAACGGCGCTACACCCAGAATCGAGAACCAGATCACGGCTTTACGCCCGATGCGGTCGCCGATCGGACCGCCAAAAAACGTACCGGCCGCCACCGCACCGAGGAACAGGAACAAGTACATCTGCGAATTGGCGATGGAGACGCCGAACTTCTCGATCAGGAAGAACGTGTAGTAGCTGGTCAGGCTCGCCATATAGAAATATTTGGAGAACACCAGCAGCCCAAGCACGACCAACGCGCTCAACACCCGATTTTTAGACAGCCCGTGGGTGGCCTTTTGCCCGGCTTTGAGCTTGAACAGGTTTAAGTGGCTGCGATACCAACGACTGATCGCATACAGCAAGCCAACGGCGAACAGCGCAAAGAGGCCAAACCAGGCCACATTGCCTTGCCCGAATGGAATGATGATCGATGCTGCCAGCAAAGGACCAAACGCAGAACCGGCATTACCGCCCACCTGAAACGTAGACTGTGCAAAACCGTAGCGCCCGCCTGAGGCCAGACGCGCCACCCGTGAAGCCTCGGGGTGGAAGGTCGACGAACCGATGCCCACCAGCGCGGCGGCCAGGAGGATCAAGGGAAAACTGCCGACCTGGGACAACATCAAAATCCCCACCAGCGTACACACCATGCCCGCAGGCAAGAGCAACGGGTTGGGATGGCGATCGGTGTAATAACCTACCCAGGGCTGTAACAGCGAGGCGGTCATTTGGAAGGTCAGGGTAATCAGGCCGATCTGGGTAAAGGTCAGGTCATATTTGGCCTTGAGCATCGGATAGATCGAAGGCAGAACGGCTTGAATCAAGTCATTGATCAGATGCGCCAGCGCCACTGCACCGATAATGCGCAGCACCAACGGGCTGGTTTGAGGCGTTTGTGAGGCAGTCGTTGTTGTTGTTTGAGCGTTGCTAAGGGCCATGAGACTTTCCGTACATCAGGTGAATGCGCACTTGCAGGTCGGTCAATGTGCCATTTTTTAACAGGGTATTGCCATCCAAACGCCGTAAATCCTTAAGCGGTTGATTGAACAAAGAATTTTTTAAGATATTTGCTTGACACATGCCCGGCTCGAAGGAATAATGCGCGCCATTGGCTACATAGCTCAGTTGGTTAGAGCATAGCATTCATAATGCTGGGGTCCGGGGTTCAAGTCCCTGTGTAGCCACCAAACGCTTGTTTACAGATGTCTCCATGAGTCTATAAACAGTACAAGAAGCCCGCCTAGTGCGGGCTTTCTTGTGTCTGGGGGTTTCTCCTTGTCTCTCTCCATACCTCCCCCTCCGTGCATCCCCCGTGTTCCTCCTTCGTTACGAACTCGAATCGACGTGACACCCGCCAATCCAGCACCCCCCATTCAAAACACCTACGCATCACAATCGCTACTCCATCAGCACTAACCGCTTCCTGGCCTGATAAGTCCCCTTGAATAACGTGCCCAAAGCTATCGCACATGCCCCCACCGCACTGGTGAGCCGCAGGCAGCCTCGTGCTCAGCAAGGTGAGGTTTTCGCCTCTGCATAAAAAGATTGCCGATGGATTGTCAGTTGATTTTTTTCAGCCTATCTTGAATAAAACCTATACAAGTCGATTGACATTGTACAAGTATTTAGATGAGGGTTGATACTGACCCAAAAGGCCGACGCAGAACCCTCTACCGGGACTGCCCACCGAACGCACCGATGGCGCGATGCTTCGTACGCGTGAGCCGCGTGCTTCAGGGAGAAAGGCAATGAAACGATTACTGCTGTTACTGGCGCTGGCCCTCAGCATCACTAGTTGTACCGGTGTGGATGTCGCCCGGTACGCGGATCAGCAACCGGCGTTGAATCTGGAGCAGTTTTTCAGCCAGCCCGTCAAAGCCTGGGGGATGTTTCAAAAGCGCAGCGGTGAGGTGGTCAAGCGTTTCGAGGTCAATATCGTCAGCCGTCGCGAGGGCAACAACCTGATTCTCGACGAGCGCTTCCTCTACAGCGACGGCACCCGCCAACGCCGCGTCTGGACCCTCACACCCGAGGGCCAGGGACGCTGGAGCGGCCGCGCCGAGGATGTGGTGGGTATCGCCAACGGCCAAATCGCCGGAAACACGTTGCACTGGCGGTACCGCCTGAACCTGCCGGTCGATGATTCGACCTACGAAATGAGCATGGACGACTGGATGTACTTGATGGACGAAGACACGTTAATCAACCGCACCCGTATGTCCAAGTTCGGGGTTGAGGTGGGTCAGGTGACGATATTCTTCCGCCGTCAGGGCGCCGGGGTGAGCCAATGAACCACGTCGTGACCATGACCTCCCTCGACGACGGCTATCGCGCGCTGGTGATCGGCGCCAGCGGCGCCCTCGGCACGGCGTTTTGCGAACACCTGAGGCAAGATCCGCGCTGCGCCGGGGTTCGTGCGATAGGGCGCCATACCGTGCCCGAGCTGGACCTTGAACGTCCCGAAACGATTGCCAGCGCCGCCACCGAACTGGCAGCCGAAGCGCCGTATCACCTGATCGTACACGCGGCCGGCCTGCTCCATCGCGAGGGGATCAAACCGGAAAAAAGCATCAGCGCCCTCGAACCCGAGGCGCTGCAGGCTGTGTTTCAAGTCAACACGCTGGGGCCGGCCATCGTGTTGCGCGACTTTCTACCACTGCTCGCACCGCGCGGCGCGATGGCGATGCTCTCAGCAAAAGTCGGGAGCATTGGCGACAACCGTTTGGGCGGCTGGTACGCCTACCGTGCTTCCAAGGCCGCGCTGAACATGCTGATCAAGACTGCCTCCATCGAACTGGCGCGCACTCGTCCGCACAGCCGCTTGCTCAGCCTGCACCCGGACACGGTCATCTCGGGGCTGTCGCATCCTTTCCGCGTCGCCGACACCGCCCGTCCCGCAGACGTTGCCGCGGCCCGATTACTGACCTTGATTGACCAGTTGACTCCGGCCGACAGCGGCCATTTCTTTGCTTACGATGGACAACGCCTGCCCTGGTAGGCAAGGAGTGAAGCATGAACCTGCACACCCTCACCCAACATGCGGCCAACAGCGAAATACGCGAGCTGGAGCTGCTGTCACTCGAAGGTGGTGTTTATCTGGCACGAATCCGCCTGGATCACGGCCAGTTCACCTTGCTTGACGAGGCGGCCCAGCCGATGCACCTGCGCTCAATCCCCCACCTGCGGCAGGTGCTGCACACCGTGCCGGCATTTCCGTGCGTGCTGGTGCAGCACTGCGTGCACGACGAAATGTGCGGCCGCGATACTGGGCCTGTCGGGGAACTGCGCATTCCGTTTTCGCTCTCCACACCGCTGTGAACACGAAGTCGACGCGCGTGAGCGGATGAGCGTTTTTCGCTGGTTTGGGCGATCGCTTGCCCTTGGACCTCAGAGGTGACCGTCGCGTCAAACCCCTGTTGATAAAGACCGTGTACCCGTACCGAAAAATGGCTTGCCGCACGGTCAGCCATTTTTTTTGCCTGGGGCAAATCCCCCGCCTCAATCGCCCGCCACGGCCTTTTAAGAATCGTCTGATTAAAGCCCGGTCCTGCCCCCGATAACCTGCACTGGCTGAATCTGCTCCTGACCGACTCCACGAAGAATGGGTTGGGCTCGAGCCTCATCTCCAGTTATCAGGATTATTACTATGAAGCGTACTGCTCTGCTCATCGCGATGACGGCATTCCCGGCGATCTCGTTCGCCGCCAGCCAAAACACCATCACTTTCAAAGGCCAGGTGTCTGACCAGACGTGCCAGGTGTCGGTCAACGGTAACGCTGGCAGCCCGATCGTGGTGTTGCCCACCGTGGCATCCAGTGATCTGGACACCGCAGGCAAGTTCGCCGGTGAAACGCCTTTCACCATCGCCGTGACGGGTTGCACCGCCCCCACCACGGGCGACCTGAACATTCGCACCACGTTCCTGGGTGCCAACGTCAACACGGGCGGCAACCTGGGCAACACGGGAACGGCGCAAAACGTTGCAATCCAGTTGCTGGATGCCAGCGGTGGCACGCCGATCACCCTGAGCGGCATGACGTCGGTTGAAGGCCTGGTGCTGAAAAAAGACGAAACCGCCACCAGCCACGACTTCGCTGCGCGTTACATCAGCACCGGCGCTGCCACGGCCGGTACCGTTTCAGCATCGGCTCAATACGCCCTCGACTACCTGTAAGCGTAACCCCCTGACCTGCCGTCTTCGCGCCTTGCGAAGCGGCGGGTCCGCACCTCGCTTGTCCTTTTCTGTTTTCCCAGCCTTTCGGAAGGAGTTGGCCATGACCTGCCTGAAACGCTTAGCCCTGTCCGTCGGTTTGCTGATCGGCGTAACGCTTGCCCAGAGCGCGATGGCCAGTGTGGTCATGAGCGGCACGCGGGTGATCTACCCCGCCGCCATTCGCGAAAAAGCCCTGCAACTCACCAGCCATGACGCATACCCCAATCTGGTGCAGATCTGGGTGGATAAAGGCGACCCGGCGTCGACCCCACAAACCGCTGACGCCCCTTTTATCGCCAGCCCGCAGATTTTCCGGATGAACCCCAAGGCCGGGCAAATCGTGCGTCTGGTGTACACCGGCAAGGACCTGCCTCAAGACCGTGAGTCGGTGTTCTACATCAACTTCATGCAAATGCCCGCGCTCAAGGCTCACGACATGGAAGCCAACAAGCTGATGCTCACCGTGAGCAGCCGGATGAAGATCTTTTATCGCCCGCAAAGCATTCGCGGCAACCCCGAAGACATCGCCAGGTCGATGACCTTCACCCTGCAAGGCAGCGGCTCGAACCAGCACCTGAGCGCTGAAAACAACAGCGGTTATCACGCGGTTATCCGCCAGGCCAACCTGCTGGTGGGCGGCAAGCCGGTCAACGTGGCCAAGGCCGTGATGGTCCCGCCCTTCTCCAAGGTGCAATGGCCGGTCAAAGGGGCCAGCGCCGGCAATCAACTGCGCCTGACGCTGGTGAACGATTACGGCGCCGACGTCACCACCGACCAGCCTGTTCAGTAACCTCGGGAACTACACATGTCCGTGGCTCAATACATCCCCTGCCGGATCCGCACCCGCGCCCCGCATAGCCGCTGGTTGTGGGCCATGTTGCTGGCGTCGTCGATCCTGTGTGGCGCATTGACGGCGGGCACGGCACAGGCTCAAACCGATTCAGCCAGCACCAGCGACGACTACCAATTCGACGACAACATGATGTTTGGCGGCGGCTCCCTGTCGCGCTTTAACACCATCAACGCCATTGATCCCGGCCACTACACGGTCGACCTGTACCTCAATGACCGTTTTGTCGAGCGCGTGCCGGTGCAGTTTGTCGCCGTGGCGCAGGGCGATGTGCAACCTTGCCTGCCACGGGCGCTGCTGGAAGGCGCGGGCGTGCTGGCCACGGCGATCACCGACACCCCCGGCAGCCAATGCCCGTTGCTCGGGGACACGGTCAAAGGCGCCAGCAGCCATTTCGATTTCGCTCAGTTGCGCCTCGACATCAGCATGCCGCAAAGCCTGATGCTGCAGGTGCCGCGCGGCTATGTGTCGCCGCAGAACCTGGACGCGGGCAACACCATCGGGTTCATCAACTACAGCGCCAACCAGTACCACGTCAGCCGCAGCGCCAGTCATGCCCAGGACTCGGACTCCAGCTATGTGGCGCTCAACAGTGGCCTGAACCTGGGCATGTGGCGCCTGCGCCAGCAAGCGTCCCTGCGCTATGACTCGAAAAACGGCAGCGACTGGAACGCTACCCGCACGTATGTGCAACGTGCTCTGCCCAGCCTGCGCAGTGAACTGACGGCGGGCGAAGGTTACACCTCGGGGCGTTTCTTCTCCGGGCTGGGGTTTCGTGGGGTACAACTCACCTCCGACGAACGCATGTTGCCCGAATCGGTACGCGGCTATGCGCCGACGGTGCGCGGCATTGCCAAGACCAACGCCAAGGTCACTGTGCGCCAGAATGGTAATGACATTTACGAAGCCACCGTCGCGCCGGGGCCGTTTGAAATCAGCGACCTGTACGCCACCAATTACAACGGCGACCTTGACGTCACGGTGCAGGAAGCCGACGGCAGCATCAGCCGCTTCAGCGTGCCGTTTTCGGCAGTGCCGGAATCCCTGCGCCCGGGCACCTCGCGCTACAGCGCGGCCGTGGGCAAGACCAGCGACGTGGGCGATAACGACCTGTTCAGCGAATTCACCTATCAACGCGGCCTGACCAACACCCTCACGGCCAACACCGGCTTGCGGGTCGCGGACGGCTACCAGGCGCTGGTGTTCGGTGGCGTCTATGCCAACTGGCTGGGGGCGTTCGGCCTTGATGCCACCTACTCGCGCGCCGACATGCCGCAAGAAGGGCTGGTCGATGGCTGGATGGCACGCCTGTCGTACAGCCGCACCTTCGCACCGACCAACACCACGCTGTCGATTGCCGGTTACCGCTACTCAACCGCCGGGTATCGCGACCTGGGCGACGTGCTCGGTGTGCGCGAATCCCTGAACAAAGGTGAGACCTGGGACTCGGCCAGCTACCTGCAACGCTCGCGCTTCGAAGTATCCGTGAACCAGAGCCTGGAATCCTACGGTTCGATTTATGTGTCGGGCTCGACTCAGGATTACCGCAACGGCCGCGAGCGCGACACGCAACTGCAATTGGGTTATGCCAACACCCTGCAAAACTCGGTGAGCTTTAACCTGTCGGTCTCGCGCCAGTCCACCGGCAATGTCGAGAACACCCGTAACGGCGGCTATGACGGCCACAACGCGGGCAATAACGTCAACGGAGGCCGCTGGAACCCGGCCTCCCCCGGCACGACTGAAACAGTCACGTTGCTCTCGGTCTCGTTCCCGCTGGGCAGCCCGTCGAAAAGCAACACACCGACGTTGAGCAGTTCCGTCAGCCACAGCTCGACGTACGGCAACGTGTACCAGACCTCGATGTCCGGCACCGCCGGGGCCGAGCAGACCCTGAGCTACGGCGTGGATGTGTCCCGCGACGCCGAACAAAAACAGAACACCTGGAGCGGCAACCTGCAAAAACGCCTGCCCAAGACCAGCCTCGCCCTCAGCGCGTCCAAGGGTGAAGACTACTGGCAGGCGTCCGGCAGCGCCCGCGGCGCGGTGGCACTGCACAGCGGCGGCGTGACCTTCGGCCCTTATCTGGGCGATACCTTTGCGCTGATTGAAGCCAAAGGCGCCAGCGGTGCAAAAGTCATGAACAGCCAAGGCACGACCATTGATGATTCGGGTTATGCCCTGGTGCCAGCCCTCACGCCTTACCGCTACAACACCGTGGCCATCACCCCGGAAGGCATGAACCAGAAAACCGAACTCGACGATGGCCAACGCCGGGTGGCGCCGTACGCCGGTGCCGCGGTCAAGATCACGTTCAAGACCCGCAGCGGCAACGCCCTGCTGGTCAAGGCCCTGCTGCCCGATAACCAGGCTGTACCGATGGGCGCGGATGTACTCGATGAAACCGGCAGCGTGATCGGCATGGTGGGCCAGGGCAGCCAGGCCTACTTGCGCAGCGAGAAGCCAGCAGGCGCACTGACTTTGCGCTGGGGCGATCGCCCTGAAGAGCAATGCGCCCTGCACTACGACGTCTCCGGACGCGATCTGGACCAGCCCTTGCTGCGTGTGACCAGCGACTGCCGCCCAGTGGATTCATCGCGTTAATTCACCCCCGAAAATCGAGGCTTTCTTATGTTCACCTTACGCCCACGATTGAATCAGTTACTGCTGCTGGCGCTGACACTCGGCTTGCTTCCCACGGCTGAGGCCACGTGCCGACGGGTCTACAACGGCATCACCGTGCTTGACCCTTACTCGGCGCAAATCAACTTTGGCCGGGTCAACCTCACCAGCACCTACCTGCAACCGGTGGGGACGCCGTTGGGCACGACGATTGTGGACAGCGCCACCGCCACGGGCCTCAACAGCGAGACGGTGCTGTGGGAATGCGACCTGGCAGACAAGGACGAGCTGTATGAAGTGTTTGCCACCAACGGCGATGACCGGGTCGGTGGCTACTGGGAAATCGGCAACGGCGCCGGTACCGCGACCAATGACGGGTTGCCCGGCTACTACGCCACCTACTTCCCCTATGTCGGGCTCAAGCTGACGCACCTCAACTCCGGCAAAGTGTTCACCCGCTACTGGCAGCAAAGCAAAATCACTCAATACGACGTGGTCGGCACCAAGCTGCAAATCAAACCCAAGCACCTGAGCATGGTGCAAGCGGATCTGGCCCGCGTCTCCAGCCTGCCGCCCACATCCGGCAGCGGCAGTAACTATTGCAGCGGCACCTACAGCTACACCTGCACCCAGCCCAATGGTTATGTGCAATTTCAGGGGCCTGGCTATAAGTCCGACACCGTGGGCACCGACTCCAATACCCATTATTCCTTCTGGGGCCAGTACAACGGCATCGGCTTTGGCATGCGCAGCGCGGCCTCCATCAGCTACACCGCCACCTGCGTCGCGCGCAATGTCACGCCGCTGGTGGTGTTCCCGCCGGTCACGGCCCAGGAACTGAACGACAACATGACCCGCGAAAGCGATTTCAGCATCGAGATTGAATGCAGCGATCAGGCGGTGTCGGGGGTCAACACCAATCAGACCGCGCTGGGCGTGCAAGTCTCTTCAGCTGCATATGCTAAGGCCGTGGAGCTGGGGTTGCTGACCGGGACACAAGGGGTGACGCATCTGGTTTCCAACGGCTACGGCACCGACCCCACCATCGCCACCGGGGTAGGCATTGCCCTGAACAAGGACGGCAAAGCGATGAATTTTCTGGGCACCGGGATCGCCGGGGGCGGAAATGCCAGCGGCTGGTACCCGGTCAAGGACGGAGCCAGCGCCAACGGCAGCGCAGCCTCGGGTTACACCACGTACACACAGACACTGACCGCGGTACTCAAAACCCTGCCGGGCCGCAAAGCCACACCGGGCAAGGTGAATGCCACCGCCTATGTTCTCGTTAAGGTGCAGTAATCATGACTCAAAAAATAACCCTCATCCTCACGCGCCTGATGCTGATCGGCCTGCTGTTTGTGTTCATTCTCCCGGCGCAGGCGGGCGTCATGGCGTCCCGCACGCGGGTGATTTACGAACAAGGGCAAACCGAACGTTCGCTGATGCTGGCCAACATCAACCCCTATCCGGTGGTGGTGCAAACCTGGGTCAATGATGGCGAAGATCAGCAAGCCCCCGAGAAAAGCACGTCACCGATGATTGCCTTGCCCTCGGTCTTTCGCATGCAACCAGGGGCGGTTCAGGGGTTGCGCATTCTTTATAACGGCGATGCGTTACCCAAGGACCGCGAATCGGTGTTTTGGCTCAACCTCTATGAAATCGCCCCGAAATCCGGTGCCACGCCCGCCCCTGAAGCGGCTGTAGCGCTGGCCATGAACACCCAGATGAAGATTTTTTATCGCCCGAAAAACTTGCCCTCCACCCCGGATGAAATGCCCGCCAAGCTGACCTTCACGCTGGAGCAGCAGGGCGAACACTGGGTGCTGGTGCTGCGCAATCCGACCCCTTATCACGCATCGATGGCCTCACTGCGCCTGGTCGACCGCCACCAAGAAATGGCGGTGCCGCAAACCCTCGACATGATGGCGCCGCCCTTTGGTGAAAAGCGTTACCCCATGGCCTCCGGCAGCCAGATTAACCCTCAAGGGCTCAACGTCAGTTTTACCTGGGTCGATGACGGCGGCCACTTCCACACCGGCACCGCCCCGGTGCTCCACCCCTGAAACCGCCACGGTTCAAATCAGATTCATACTGATGCAGAAGGTCAGCAAGGCGTGGTCGTTTTCCACATCCAGCTTGCGCATGGCGGAGACCTTCTGCGAACTCACGGTCTTCACGCTGCGGTTAAGCGAGTGAGCGATATCACGCACATTCATGCCCGAGGCAAACCGGCGCAGCACCTCAAACTCCTTGACTGACAGACTGGCAATCCGTGCCTGCACCGCATCTGAGCGCTCGACCACGCTGGCCGCCCCCTGACCGGCTTTGCTGTGCCATTTATCGCCTTTGGCCAACGCACCGAGCGCCAGCGGGATCTGGTTCAAGTCGCCGTTTTTCAAAATAATCCCGCCCACCCCCAAGTCATAGAGTCGCGACAGGATCAGGTTGTTGGTGAGCATGGTCAGCACCAGAATCTTGACCTCGGGGAAGTGCCGGATCAGGTATTCGATGAGCTTGACCCCGTCACCGTAGGTTTCATCCCCCGGCATGCTGTAGTCGGTGACCACAATGTCGGGCCGCAAGCGCTGCAACTGCTCGATCAGCTCTGTGGAGGTCTGAGCCTGGCCCACGATCTCATAACGCTCGTCGCGCTCGATCAGCTCGCTAACGCCCATCAGCACAATCGGATGGTCATCTGCTAATACGACTTTTATTTTTGGCACAGGTACATCCTGTCAAAAGAGCCATCACACGGTGAACGGCTCAATCGGTGGCGTGGGAAAACGAAAATATCAGACAGCGGCGACGGCGCGTTTGATACGCGCCAACAACACCTCGATCTGATTGTGCAAAGACTCATCCAGTACATGACCTTCGAGGCGGCGCTCAAGTTCGCCGCAACCTTCGGCCAGCGCATGGGCCTGAACCACGGCCAGCGCACCACGGATGCAATGCAGCCGCGCTTTGAGTGCGTCACTGTCACGCCCCGTCAACGCTTGCTGCGCGGTGGTGATGTCCGCGCCCATGGTGTTGATAAACAAGTCACGCATGCGCGCACTGACCACAATCGGGGCGTCGGCGGGCGCGTGATCATGCCCCATTGCAACGGTTTTGGCCTCCGGCAACGCGTCTGGCGTGCCGATGTCGCACGCGCGGTTCAGCTCGGTCCATAACGTTTGCAAGGTCATGGGTTTGACCATCCGTGCGTTCATGCCGACGGCGATACACCGCTCGCCTTCCTCGCGCATGGCGTTGGCAGTCACCCCGATGATGGGGATGTGGGCATCCTGCTGGCGAATGGCACCGGCCAGTTCGTAACCGTTCATGATCGGCATGTTGACGTCAGTCAGCACCACGTCGAAGGCGTCCGGTGACCACAGGCTGAGCGCTTCCTGCCCGTGGGACGCCAGCACCACGCGACAGCCCAGCTCTTCAAGTTGCTCTTTGAGGATGGTCTGGTTGATCGGGTTGTCTTCGGCCACCAGCACGCGCAGCGCCAGCTTCTCGCGGATCAAAGGCACCCGCCCGGTGTCGGCAGCGACCCGCCCGAGTTGGGCCAGCATCACCGCCCGTGCCAGCCCACGGATCATGTGCACACCCACTTGCCAGCCCTGGGGCGTGTGCTCGGGCTGCCCGGCACCCGGCACGCCAATCACGCGCGGGCCGTCCCATTCCAGCGACCCATGACGGCCGGGCAGCAAATCCACTAACACCGCGCCCGGCGACAGGTTGATCGGCCCGGCAGACGCCACCAAGGCCTGTGCGCCCCAGCGGTTCAACCAGCCGCAGGTGGTTTCGGCCAGCTCGGTGACCGGTGCGCGCACGTACACCGGCGTCGGACGCAACTGCAAGTCACTGACGGCCGGTAATGTTCCCTCCAGAATCGGCATGCTCAGCAGCAAACTGAAACTACTGCCCAGGCCCGGCTCACTGACCACGCGCAGTTGCCCGCCCATCAACTCGGACAGGCGCATGCAGATCGACAGTCCAAGCCCTGTGCCGCCTGCCGAGTGGCCGTTGAACACTTGATAAAACGGTTCGAACAAGCGCTGCTGCTGGGCTTCGGAAATCCCCACGCCGGTGTCGGTGACTTGCCATTGCAAGGTCACGTGCTGGGTGTCGCGCTGCACCACTTTGAGGCGCAGCACCACGCGGCCATAGTCCGTGAACTTGATCGCGTTGTTGAGCAGGTTATTAAGGATCTGGCGGATGCGCGACTGGTCGCCATCCAACTGATCGGGCACCTGGGGGTCAATGCAGGCATAGATTTGCAGCCCCTTGCCTTCGGCCGCTGCAGCGTAGGCATCCACCACGTCCTCGACCATGTCGAGCGGGCAGAACCGCCCCGGCTCCAGCGCCATTTGCCCCGCCTCAATCTTCGACACATCCAGGATGTCGCTGATCAACTGCAACAAGGTGGAGGACGAACGCGAAATGGTGTTCAGGTACACCTGCTGGCGCTTGTCCAGTGGTGTCAATTCCAGCAATTCGAGGGTGCCCAGTACGCCATACAGCGGCGTGCGGATTTCGTGGCTCATGGTAGCCAGAAAGGTAGTCTTGGCCTGGCTGGCCTCTTCGGCCTGTTGCCGGGCGCGGGTCAACGCGGCGGCATCGTCCTTGTGCCCGGTCACATCGCTGAAAGCGCACACAATCACGTCCTGCCCCTGGTAGCGCGTGCTGCTAAAGCTTACGTGCAAGTAGCGCCCGCCCACCTCAACGCACGCTTCCCCCATATCGGCTTGCTGCTCGCGGATCAAGCGTGAGATGTACTGAGAGTTGCCCAGCCATGCTTGCGCCCGTTTGTTGGCCAGCAACATCCGGTTATCGGACTGACGCACTACGCACAAACCGGTGGGCGCGGTGTCGATCACCGCGCGGCTGAAGATTTCGCTTTCAATCACCCGCCGATGCGCCTGCTCGGCCGGGCGCACCACGCGTAACCGATACCAGCGGTTCACCAGCCAGCCCACGTAAACGCAGAGCAAGGCAACGCCGAAAATGCTCAACAACTGCCATTTTGCGTAATGAAAAAAACTGTCATAGCTGATCCGGTACACCGCCGTCCAACGCTCGTCACCGTCGCTGGCGACTTTCATTTCCAGCCCGCTGGAGGTGAAGCGCATGCCGTCGGGCCGCGTGTTGTTTTCATCACGACGCCCCAGCAACACCTCGCCCGAGGGTGCAATCAGGGTCAAATCATCAAACGCCGGGGTGTCCACACTGGTGGGGGTTTCCGACAGGCGCCGCACATTGATCAACGCGGCCAGCAGCACTTCGCGATCATCACCTTCAACCCGCAGAAACCGGGTCGGCAAATTGATTTTTATAAACCCGAACACCTTGGCGTTGCCTTCACTGACATTGCCCGTATTGGCCCAATACACCTGCCCTTCTTGCAGCGCGGATTGGCGCTCCTTGAACAGTTGCAACAGGCCTTTGCTGGTTTCCAGATACGACTCAAGGCTCAGGATCGCCGCATGCCCGCGACGGGCGCCGATGGCGGGCACGGCAAGGGTGAATTCATGCCCGGACGGCAACAGAAACAATTGTGGTGAAGTGACCACCGAGCCTGACCAAAACTCGCTATAGAAGTTGGCCAAGTGCATGCCCAGTGAAAAGGCCGTTTGGCTAACCGTCTCGCTCGCGTCGCTTTGTGCCAGGTTGAAGGGGGTCGAAAACGAAAACTCTTTGCCTTCGTAAATGTTCACCCCGGCCCCATGAAACACCAACGTGCTTTGCAGCGGGGTGATGTTCTTGGTCAGTACATCCTGGGCGTCATTCACCGCACTGTTGACGTTGCTTAAAAACAGACGGTTTTCATTCAGGCTCTCGACCAGCCGTGAAAAATGGTAATCGACCTTGTTCACTTCCACGTCCAGCAAACGCTGCAACGCCCACGCACAGGTGCCGACCAGCACGACCGCCACCCCGACCAAAATCAGGACGCCACGGTTCAAGCGCATGGAGCTCAATGCGAGTTTGCCCAGTGAGGTGCTGTCGGTGGTCATGGTACGTCCTGTAATTTACGTGAGGGTCTGACCGGCGCTGGCTCGAAGCTTAGTCGAGCGCAAGCCGGCCGATGCGTGCGGTCTTCACCTTTTAGAAACAACGGGATGCCGAGGGTGAGGTCAGTGCAGTCGCGGCGGTGCGTCTTCGTGCAGCAGGTGGCCGAAGTGGCCCGATGATACGGCACGCGAGATGAGAAAACCCTGCACCCGGTCACAGTTGAGCTTGCGTAACAAGGCCAGCTCTTCCTGACTTTCAACCCCTTCGGCCACCACTTCTAGCCCCAATTGCCGCCCCAGCGCAACGATACTGGCCAGCGCCGACGCTAGGTTCTCGTTTTCCACACACCCGTGTACCAGCGCCCGGTCGATTTTCAACTCGGTGAACGGCGTGGACACCAAGTTGAAGTACGAGCTGAATCCCTGGCCAAAGTCGTCCTGTGCCAGCCCGAACCCTTTCATGCGCAACCGGCAGGCGCCCGCGTAATACTTGCTGATGTCCTGCGTGGTCGAGCACTCCATCAGCTCAAAAGCGAGTTTCGCCGGGATCCCGCCTTGCGCGCGCACGTAATCATGAAGCGCATCCGCCAGGTCATCGTCGTCGAGCAAATGGGTGGGCAAATTGATCGACACCGGGATGTCGTACCCCTGACTGGTCCAGCTCGCCTGGGCAGCAATCGTTTGCTTGATGAACAGCAGCAACAGCTCTTTTTCCAGGCCCAGGCTCACCAGCGAGGGCAGGAAATCAGCCGGTATCAGCAACCCCAGTTCAGGATGGACCCAACGCGCCAGCGCCTCGGCGGCCACGATATGCCCGTCGTGCAGGGATTTTTTCGGCTGGAACCACGCCTGTAACGCCCCGCTGCGCATGGCGTCACGCAGGGTTTCGCGCTCCAGCACCAGTGGCTCGCGGGCGACGGGTTGATCGGTGGTGATCAATTTATCCAGCGTGGTCATCAACGTACGCACCGCCAGCGGCACGACCGGCTTGGACAACTGCCCCACCACGCTCAACCCCATGCTTTGCGCCACCAGACTGGCGCTGACAATCATCCGCCGCGAAGCCGCGCTCATGATCGCCAGGGCAGGTTTGTGTGGCAAAGACGCCAGCCGCTGAATCAATTGCACGCCGTCCATGCCCGGCATCAGCAAGTCGGTGAGCACCAGATCAAACGGTTGTTTTTGCAGCCACTCAAACGCTTCATTGCCGTCGCGGGCGGCTTCGACACGAATGTTGCCCAGGTCGCGGAACAAGTTGAGCAAGTATTCATGCTGGAAAGGATGGTCCTCCACAATCAGAACGCTATACGGCATGAGACTTTCTCCCGGTTTGCTCAAGGCAGGTAAATAGGGCACTGAGGCCAAAGGGTTTGACCAGGCATTCATTCATGCCCACCGCCAGGCAGCGCTCGCGCTCTTCGTGCTGAGCGTTGGCGGTCGCGCCGATGATCGGCACGCTGCTATCGCGTTGGCGCAATTGCGTGGCCAGTTCATAGCCGTTCATGCGGGGCATGTTGACGTCGGTCAGCACCCGGTCAAAGGTCGACTGTTGCCACAGCGCCAGCGCCTCCAGCCCGTCCGAGGCCAGATCCACCGTGCAGCCCAGCTCTTCAAGCTGATCCTTGAGAATCAACTGGCTGATGGCGTTGTCTTCGACCACCAGTACATGCAGGCCCAGCGGTTTGTAGACACGGGTGCCCGGCCCGACAGGCCGCGCATAGGGGCTCAACCCCTGAGCCTGGCTGACCGCGCGACGCAGGTCTTGCAAGTAGCTCAAGTTGACGTGCCATTGCGGTGTTTCTTGCTCGGGCGGGGCAAAGCAGACATTGCCGCAGGCCACGATCACCGGCCCCGGCCAGTCGGGCGCAAGGTGCTGCTGGTATTCGCCGGGGTGCAGTTCAACCAGCACGGCGCTGCTGTCGCTGATGTCCATGCCCGCCCGCAACACTTGCGCCCTCGCGCCCCAGCGGCGCAACCAGCCACAGATGTTCTCGGCCATTTCCTGCATCGACGACACCACAAACACCGTTTCTGGCAACAACTCGACCAGTGCACTCACGGGCGTCGCGTTGCTCTGCTCAAGGGGCAGGCTCAAGGTAAAGCTGCTGCCGAGCCCCGGCTCGCTGACCACCCGCATGCTGCCGCTCATCAGGTACGTCAAGCGCTGACAAATCGACAGGCCCAGCCCGGTGCCGGTAATCACATTGGCGCGGTTGCCGGTCTGGTAAAACGGGTCGAACAGGAACGGCTGGTCTTGCTGCGCGATCCCCTGCCCGGTGTCCGTGACTTGCCACAGCACGGTGACGCGCTCGTCGATCCGGCTTTGCACGTTGACCCGCACCACGATCTGCCCGCTTTCGGTGAATTTGACCGCGTTGCTCAACAGGTTGTTGAGGATCTGCCGGATCCGCGGGCCATCTCCGATCAGTTGATCGGGCAAGTGCGGGTCGATGTGTGCGTACAACTGTAACCCCTTGCTTTGCGCAGCGGCCGAATAGCCGTTGACCACCTCTTGAATCAGGTCCAGCGGTGCGAATTCATTGACTTCCAGCGCCAATTGCCCGGCCTCGATTTTCGACACGTCGAGCACGTCGCAAATCAACTGCAACAAGGTCGACGACGAATTCTGAATGGCGTGCAGGTATTCCTGTTGCCGCGGGTTGAGCTGGGTGCGGCCCAACAATTCCAGGGTGCCCAGCGCGCCATATAAAGGTGTGCGGATTTCATGGCTCATGGTGGCGAGGAACAGGGTTTTGGCTTCATTGGCCTTGTCAGCCTCTCGCTTGGCCTGCTCCAGCGCCAGTTCGACTTCCTTGTGCGCACTGATATCGCTGAATGCACACAGCAACACGTCTTCACCCTTGTAACGGGTGGCGACAAAACTGATGTGCAGATGACGCCCCGCCACCGAAAATTCATCGATGCGGTGAATGCCGTCGTTGTTGTACGCGTGATCGATCCATTCATGGCACAGCTCATCGCGTTCACGGCCGCGCCCCAGCCAATGCTGGGCGAGGGTGTTTTCCAGCACCACGGCACCGTTGGCGCGACGCAGCACACACAACGCGACAGGGGCGGTCTGGATCACCGCGCGGCTGAACGCCTCGCTTTCGATCAGGGCCTGTTTGCGGTAAATCGCCGGGGTGATTAACTGCCGCTCAATGCGCCGCACCAGCAAGCCCATCCCGAGCGCACTGCCAAACCCCAGCAGCAGGGCAATCAACAACGGCTCGCGCATGGCCAGCAGCAAGTGGCTGAACTCCATCGAGTACACCACGTGCAGGTCGGCATACCCCAATTGGTTGCGCATGATCAGGTAATCGGGCAACAGCCCGTCGCCGGTAAAACCAAAATGCCGATCACCGGGAAACCGTTGCAGGGCCTGTCGCAGGCCAGGGTTCAAGGCACTGGCGAAGATTTCTTCCCCCCGTGCATTGAGCACGACAAAGTCACCCGCGTGCTTGCGGTCCATGGCCGCGGAAATATCCGCGCCTTCGATCTCCAGTCCGAGCCAGCCTGACGCCGGGTCACGCTTGTCGAGCAAGGTAAACAGGTACAGCGCCGAGCTTTCTGTCATAACCAGATTCGGCGTGGCGTTAAACCAATGCTCACCGGTGACCGTCGCCTGCGAGTGCTCAAGCGCCTTGAGCTGACGCAATACGTCTTGGTTCACTGCCACGGGGTTGAGTGCCGCCTGCGTCAGGCGCTCGGCCTGCAAAGCGTTGCCCGCCTTGACGTACAGCAGGTTTATTTTTTGGCTGCGCAGGTAATCCAGTTCGCGGGACTTTTGCCACAGACTCCACGAATGGACGCCCTGCCCCAACACCAGCTGGAACTCGTCGCTGTCTGCTTGCGCTTCAGGGGGGGCGGGTCTGGTGTTGCGCACCGCCGACAAGCTCAAGTTCTTGAGGAGAATTTCATGGCCGGTAAAAAAGCGCTGGGCTTCGAGAATGGCGCCGCTCATGTAGCCGCGACGCTTGGATATCTCCCGGTCAAAGCTGGAATTCACATAGACATAGAGCCCGCCGAACAACGAAAGCAGCAACGCCACGAAAAAAGAACGCAGCAACGTACGCGCTGCGATTGAGGTCGAGAACGAGGCATCTAACGGACGGAAAAACTGTTTGAGCTTCATGCTGCCAGCCTAGGGAGCCAGCAGCATGTGAAACATCAGACAAACCTTAAAAAAACGGTTCAGCCAAGGCAGGGGGAGAACACCAAAAAGAGTTAGCCCGCGCACACCGCTGCGAGGTCCAGGCGGCCGTCTTTCATCGGTGGGCACCAGTAATAGCCGCCATTGAGCGGTCGGCTGTAGCGGTACAGGCCATCAATGATGCCGTCTTCCATGCCGCTCATGCGGCGCAGTTGCACTTCAAAGGCGTTGAGGCTGCGACCGAAGGCGACAAACATCAGGCCCGACTTGCCGTTTTCAGTCCACGGCATGGAGCGGCGCACGATAAAGGCCTCAGGTGTGAAGCTTTCCTGCGCAGTGCGCTTGACGTGGGCGGACGCTGGCGCGTCGTCCAGTTCCTCGTTGTCGCTCATGCGACGGCCCATGATGTTGTCTTGCTCTTCGGACGGCAGCGCCGCAAAACCGTTCAAATCATGCTGCCACTGCTGGATCGCAACAAAGCTGCCGCCGTCCAGGCCCGGGCCTGCATGGGCAACGATGGCGGCCTCGACCGCTGCATCGTCCACCGGGTTTTCCGTGCCGTCTTCGTAGCCGGTCAGGTCGCGGTCGGTGCCGTAGCGGAAGCCTTCCGTCACTTGCAGCAGGTTGAAGGCTGACGCCAGCGCCGTCTCGATTTTTTGGCTGCGATGCAGCAGCTCGCCACGGTCATCACCCAACAGCCACAGCCACAGGGCGTGCTGGGTCGACGGGTTTTCAACCATGGCATTGAGTGCCGGAAAGACGCGCAAGCCTGGAACCTTAGCCCCCAACGCCATTACCAGCGGCGAGCCAAACCCCGCCACCACGCTTTTGCCGTCCACCCACTGCGACAGAACGTCGAGTGCAGCCGGCAATGCTTCTACTGACTTGAGGGCGAAAAACAGGTAACGCGCTTGCGAAGGGATAGGTTTAGCCAGAATGCTCGACTGGTAGAGACTCATAGAAACTCCTTTGGAAAGCGCAGAGTTTACTCCCAGACGTTCTTTTTCCGTCACTCGAAGGTTACTTTTCTTATGCGCAACCCTCGTGCATCACGACTCAGGTCGACAGTTGGTTGGCGAATTGCCCGACCGCATCCACCACTTTTTGCGCGCCGTCCTGAATTTCGACAATCACCGTGCCCGCTTCCGCCGCCAATGCCAGCCCCTGTTCGGCCTGCAATTTGCCGTCGGCCATCAGGGTCACGGCGTCACGCGCCATGTCCTGGTTTTGACGCACCACGTTGATGATCTCTTCCGTGGCTTTGCTGGTGCGCGAGGCCAATTGCCGCACTTCGTCGGCCACCACCGCAAAACCGCGCCCCTGCTCCCCGGCGCGGGCGGCTTCAATCGCGGCGTTGAGCGCCAGCAGGTTGGTTTGCTCGGCAATCGCGCTGATGGTTTTGACGATGCTCCCAATCACTTGCGACTGGTCGTTAAGGGCTTCGATGCCATCGCCGGCCTGCTGCATGTGTTTGGCCAGATCCCGCATGACCTCAACGGCCTGGGTCACCACCTTGGTGCCGCGCTGGGCGCTTTCATCGGTTTGCAAAGACGTGCTGTAAGCGATACCCGCCGCCTCTGAAACCGCCTGCTCCCGGTGGACCTGATCGGTAATCACCGTCGCGAACTTGACCACTTTGTACAGGGTGTTATTGGCGTCACGCACAGGGTTGTACGAGGCTTCAAGCCAGACGTCACGGCCATGGCTGTCAACGCGCTGAAAACGCCCGGCAACAAATTCACCGGCAATGAGCCGCTTCCAGAACGCCTCGTATTCAGCGCTGTTCTGCTCCTGAGCCGTGCAAAACAGGCTGTGATGCTTGCCCTGAATTTGCGCCAGGGTGTACCCCATGCCGTGCAGAAAACGATCGTTGGCCGTCAGCACTTCGCCAGCGAGGTTGAACTCGATCACGGCCGTGGAACGCAACAGGGCACTCATCAGGTTTTCGTGGTCGCGGGAGGTTTCGATGGTGCGCGTCAGGTCGCTGGAGAAAATCGAAATCCGCAGCACACGCCCGCTGGAATCCAGAATCGGCTGCATGATCGAGCGCAGCCATGCCTCCTGGCCATTGCCGCGCAACAAACGCACGGTGCCGCTGAAATGCTCGTTGCGGGTCATCGCCGTTTTGAACCGACGGTAATGTTCGTCGTTTTTCAGGTGCGCAGGCACCAGCTCATCAATGTGCCGCCCCACCAGCGCACTGTTTGCATACTGCATTTCTTGCGTGAAGTTGTGATTCGCCGTCTCGATGCGCCCATCCGCTCCCAGCGAGAGCACCAGCATTTCGCTGTCCAGGCTCTCTCTGACTTGCTGCAGGCTGGACAATTCTTCACGAAGAGCCGCTAGCTCTTGCTTCATGCGTTTGTTAAACATGGGATACCTGAGGGAATGGGGGCTGCATACCACGACATCGGCGTCAGGCCGATTTTCTAGAGAGGGTGAGACGACCGCTCATCAAAAAAATTCACCTTTTAATGGATCCACATCAGTCCACTGGCAGATAGTCCTGAACCGATGGCGGCGACCGTCAATTGGAGTGAATTTTTTGAAAGCCACAGACTCACTTACTCAACACAGGGAGAAATGTCTGAATCATGAACTCGGCAAAATTATTCATTATTGATTACACGCTGCATGGCGAGCCCAAGTCATTCATCATCCGCCACGCCGCGCTGGACAATCTCACGGCCTGGTACTGGGCGGGTTGTGACGCTGGGGTTGAACGCATTGCCCGCAATGAACGCGAAGCCGCCAAAAAGCTCGATCGCGCGCAAATGGAACGAAAAGGCATTGCCAACGTGAAATGGCGCCTGGCTTCAACATGAAGGGCAGTGGCGCAAACGCGCAGTCCACGACTGCGCGAGTCTGCACTCAGCTCATTTAGCGTTTATCGCCGCAATGGCAACCGCTGGATGACGCACACCCCTGACCGTCGGGGTGATGATCGGCGCACGCCTTGCAGCAGTACTGTTTCCCGTCGCGCTCCACGCCTTGGGCACCCACTTTGCAGTTGCAGTCCGGACAATCACACGTTTGCTCTTTCATCGTGAACTCCTTGTAGTCAGGTCGTTACACAACGGCACCATTGCCGCTTACAGGCAGTGACTGTAGACCTCGCGAGTTGGTTCAAAGCGACTGCCCATCGGAAATCCCCGTCGATTGATTTACTGTATTGGCCCGCCGCCGCTGATGCCTTGACGCTCTGAAAGGCTGCGCGCAGGCGTCACCATAATCATAAGAACAACGAGGTATTTCCCATGGCCGCTGAGATTGAATCCAGCCGTTATGCCCGCTTTGCCCTGCGCTGCTCCAATTGGGCGGAGCGCTGGTTCCCTGACTCCTGGGTGTTTGCCGCCGTCGCCGTGATCACCGTGGCACTGGCCACCCTGGCGATGGGTGCCAAACCCACGGATGCCGCGAAGGCGTTCGGTGACGGCTTCTGGAGCCTGATCCCCTTCACCCTGCAAATGTGCTTCGTGGTGATTGGCGGCTACGTGGTGGCCAGCTCACCGCCTGCGGTCAAACTCATCGACAAACTGGCACACGTCCCGAAAAACGGCCGACAGGCGGTGTGCTGGGTCGCCCTGATTTCGATGGTGGCGTCGTTGCTCAACTGGGGGTTGTCGCTGGTGTTCGGCGGGTTGCTGGTGCGGGCGCTGGCCCGCCGCACGAACCTGCGCATGGACTATCGCGCCGCCGGTGCAGCCGCCTATCTGGGATTGGGGGCGGTGTGGGCGCTGGGGCTGTCATCCTCGGCCGCGCAGTTGCAGGCCAACCCCGCCAGCCTGCCGCCTTCGATTCTGGCAATCACCGGGGTGATCCCGTTCACTGAAACCATCTTTCTGTGGCAATCCGGTGTGTTGCTGGCAGCGCTGGTGGTGGTGTCGCTGATCGTTGCCTACGCCACGGCGCCGGGGCCGGAATCGGCCCGGGATGCGGCGGCCTGCGGCGTTGATCCGGCCTTCAGCCTCCCCAAACTGCCGGCGCGCACACGACCCGGCGAGTGGCTGGAATACAGTCCGGTGCTGACCCTTTTGCTGGTGTTGCTGGCGGCGGGCTGGTTGTTCCACGAGTTCTCGACCAAACCGGCAATCAGCGCCATTTCAGGCCTCAACACCTACAACTTTTTGTTTCTGATGCTCGGTGCATTGCTGCACTGGCGCCCGCGCAGTTTTCTGAATGCCGTGGCCAGCGCCGTGCCGACCACGACCGGGGTGCTGATCCAGTTTCCGCTGTACGGCTCGATTGCGGCCCTGATGACCGTGGTCAAGGGCACAAACGGCGAAACCCTGGCGCATCACATCTCCACGTTCTTTGTGCAGATTGCGTCCCACGATACCTACGCCGTGTTGATGGGCGTGTACTCGGCGGTGCTGGGGTTCTTCATCCCGTCGGGGGGTGGCAAATGGATTATCGAAGCGCCTTACGTGATGCAAGTCGCCAATGATCTGGAGTACCACTTGGGGTGGGCGGTACAGATTTACAACGCGGCTGAAGCCTTGCCGAACCTGATCAACCCGTTTTACATGCTGCCGCTGCTAGGTGTACTGGGCTTGAAAGCACGGGACCTGATCGGTTTCTCGTTCGTGCAATTGCTGGTGCACACGCCACTGGTGCTGTTTTTGCTGTGGGCGTTGGGCACGACGCTGACTTATGTGGCGCCGGTGATGCCCTAACCCCTCGCCCTGCCCTTCTCCCTGTGGGAGAGGGGCAGGATGAACCGCGATCGTTAAACGGGATTGACCGGCCGCAAACGGTACTGCGGCGGCAATTGGTCAAGCCCGCTGATGGTCGTGTTCAGGCTCTTCCAGCGACCATCCTTGATCCCGTAGATGCACCCGTGAACCGACAGGCTCTGCCCGCGGTGCCAGGCATTTTGCACAATGTTGGTGTGACCCACGTTGGCCACCTGCTGGATGACGTTGAGTTCGCACAAACGATCTACGCGTTCTTCTTCGGTGGGCAACAGCGCCAGCACGTCGCGATTTTCGTAATACAGGTCGCGGATCGAGCGCAGCCAGCCGTCGATCAGCCCTAGCTGCTGGTCCTTCATCGAGGCACGCACGCCGCCACAGCCGTAGTGGCCAGTGACCAGAATGTGTTTGATCTTCAATACATCCACGGCGTACTGAATCACCGACAAACAGTTCAAATCGGTGTGTAGCACGACGTTGGCCACGTTGCGGTGCACAAACAGATCGCCGGGCAACATGCCGACGATCTCATTGGCCGGTACACGGGCATCCGAACAACCAATCCATAGGTATTCCGGCGTTTGCTGGCGGGCCAGCTTGGCGAAAAATTCGGGATCTTCCTGCTTGATCGCATCGGCCCAGCGCGCGTTGTTATCAATCAGGTCTTGTAGTTCGTTCATGCGGTAAGGCCTCAAGAGTTGATGCTCAGCTTTGACAGCCGACCGGCGGTCGACGTCACGTGGGCAAATGCCAAATCCGGCGATCAATCGGGTGGAATCTTCACGCTTGACTACAGTCCACCCTAGGGTCTGTTGCCGTTTCATAGTAGCCGCGATGAAAACCCACGGGGTTTGGGTGTTCCCAATCAGCGTCTAGCAACGCCGCTCTGAACCTTGCCCGGCTATCTGTGACCCAGCAACGCGGCATGCAATGCAACGCGAACAGCCCCTGGCAAGGCCCCACAGTATGAGGATTTACCATGACCGATTCACGTCGCCCGTTCGGGGCAGAAGAACCATTGGACATCGACGACACCGAAGACCGCATGGGCTCGGTGGAACCGCTCGACTTTGACGACCCTGTGGACACACATGAATCACTGGACGATCTGGTGACCGATGAAGAGTACACGCGCCATGTGGGCGAGCATCGACCGCGCAACCGCGAAATCAGTGGCGCGGCGCTGCCGGGGCGTGATTCCAGCCCGGACGATCTGGACGCCGACATGCTAATACCTGAAGACGGTGCCCGGGATGCCTACGAAGCCCTTGAAGAAGAGGGTGGCGCGGCAGACTGGGATTTGAGCGTCGTCAATGAAGACGAGATCGGCGCAGGTCGTGGCCTGGATGAAGCTGAGCTGGCGGATATTGATCCGGTGGGCCGCAAGGATTAAACGCCCCTCGGCTGACCCTCTCCCCAAGGGAGAGGGGGCATTGCTCCCGTGAACAGGCGGTTGACGCCGGGTCTTGTACGGGTGCCTTTATGGAACGGGTTGTTGCCAGGGGGATGCCGTCAGTCAACCAGCGTACACGCCATGACCACGGCATCTTCGCGCCCGCCCACGGCCGGGTAATAGTCGCGGCGGCGGCCGATTTCGTTAAAGCCATAACGCTCGTACAACTTGAACGCGGCGGTGTTGCTGTCGCGCAGCTCAAGGAAACACTCGCGGGCGTCATGCTGGTAAGCAATGGACATCAAGTGCTCCAGCAATTTAAGCCCAAGGCCGCGGCCCTGGCTTTCGGGTTTGACCGTGATATTGAGCAGGTGCGCTTCATCGAGAATGATTTGCACCACACCGTGCCCCACTTGCTGCTCGCCTTCAAACATCAACCAGATGTGGTACTTGCCCAGCCCGTCGAGGAATATCCCGCGCGTCCAGGGGTGGCTGAAGGCGGCGTATTCAATTTTCAACACGGCATCGAGGTCCGCCTCGGTCATCGGGCGAAAAGTTACAGCGTCACTCATTGATTGGTTTCCAGCGCGCCATCAGCCGGCGCATGGCTTGCCACACATCCGCTTTGCGGTGTGGCTCATCCATTAATAATTCAAGACCCGGCAGCGCCCAGACGCAGCCCAGCCCTTCAATGTCCAGATCGCGGTGATAGGCTTCGGCATTGGCTTGGCCCGCAAAACGCACGGCAGGCAGCCCGATCAGCCATAAACACGCACACTCGATGTCTTCAAGGCGCGCCATCAAAAAGCCCTGTACAAATTCCCGTGCGGCCTCCGGGCCCTGATCGACATTGCCCCGGCGCAGCAAAGGCCAGCGAATCGGCTCGCCAATGATTTGCGGGCTGTCCGGCAGTCCGGCTGCGCGCAGCATGTCTTTGAGCAACAGGTAAGCCGGATCGCGGCTCTGGAACGCGCCGCCTGTGGGTAACTCCACCAGCACCAGGCAGCGACCGGCGCGCAGCAATTGCAACGCAAAACGCGGCGTCGGCAAGGGCACTACTTTGGCCACCACGGGCGCAGTGTCGGCTTCGGCGACCGGTTTGCTCGCTGCACGCGGGGTGACGGACGGGCGTGGCACTTCGATCTTCGGGCGTTCGGCAGGCTTGCTCGGCACCGCCGCCACCTGGGCAACAGGCGGCGCCATGACCGGCACTGCGGGCGGCTCGGGGACCACCAGCAGTTCAGGCCGCGACGGGGCGGCGAACGGCAATTCGGTGCGCGGTAACCAGGTGACCACCTGCATGGCAGTCAAATAAGCGCGGCGGCGGGACTCGTTCAACAAGGGTCGGCCATCTGTGGATAACAAAAGAACGGGGATTCTACCGCCCTTCTGCCCTTCCCGCCCGCAGTTGATCGCTAAACGGTGGGCAGGCGCTCGGGCGGCAGATCGCCAAGGGAAGATGTGCGCAGTACAATCGCCGCCTTTCATTGCCAATCGACCGGCCTTCCCATGATCGAACCCAAGCGCGTTTTACGTGCCCTCGCCGAGCACTGGGCACTCCTTGAGCCCTTGTGCGAACACTTCGACCAAGGCACGTTGAGCCTCAGCGAACTGCGCCTGCAATTGGCGGCGCATCAGTTGGACAGCACCCCTCAAGACATCACCCACGTGCTCGACAGCTGGATCCGGCTCGACATTCTGGTGCCGGTCGCCAAAAGCCCGAACCGCTTCGAGCTGAATGCGCAAATCCATGACTTCCTGGCCTATTTGCGGCGCGAACACCGCCTCGGCCTGTGCCTGGAAATCGAAGCCTACCTGCGCCACCTTGAGCGTCTGGCGGGGTATATCCAGGATGCGTTCGACATCCGCGACGGCAACGATCTGGCGCGTCAACTGCGTCTGCTGGACATGCGCGTGCGCGACGTACTGAAAAAACTGGCCAACGATGAGCAGGCGCTGGTGGCCGTGGCAGAACGTGCCAAGACCAGCGACCGGCAAATCCCGTTGCGCCAGCGGTATGCCGAAGTGCTGGCGACATGGGATGAATACGTTGAGCCGATGATTCAATTGGTCAACGCCGACGGCGCCTTCGAGCAAGGTGTGCGCAAGGTTGAAAACGTGCTGCTGCGCATGCTCAGCGAACAGCAGCGCCTCGGCCACCTGGTCGACGACGACATGCTGCTGCGTACCCACGCGCGGATCCTCGAAATGCAAACCAGCGCTCAACTCACCCTGCGCCATGCGCGCGAGCTGTTGTTGCCGTTGCGCGAAGAAGCCCGCCGCCACAATGCCGTGACCCGCGGCGCGGCGCTGGCACTGGCCGCGATCCGCCGTAAAGGGCTGGACGCCGTGCCACAAGCGGCGATGCCGATGTTCACCCGCCCGCAAAGCACCTTTCTGGGCAGCGCCAGCCAAGTGGAAGCGTACGTGTATGCGTTGGCGCGCTTCGAGCCAAAACCTGCGCGGTTCCCCAAGGCGCACAAAACCCAAAAAGGCGGCGAAGCCCCGAAGGCGCCGCGCACGGTCAAAGAAATGCTCGACCGCTGCAGCGATGCACTGCCCATGCCGGACTTGATGAACTGGTTGCTGGCACAAGAGCCCGACGGCGACACCGACGAATTGCTGTACTGGTTCTCGCGCCTGTCGCGGGAAAAACGCTTCGTGCGCGAGCGTCTCGAACGCCGCGAGTATCACACCCACGAACACGTGGTCAGCTTGCGCTCTTTCGCCCTGCTGTCACGTAGCGAAGACGCAACCGAGCCTACTGCGAGCCCTCTCCATGCATCTTGATCTGTCTGAACTGTCCCAACTGGCACCGATTTTTCGCGAACTGTTCAAGGGCTATCACGTCAGCCGGCGCGACCCCGAGCTGTACGCGCAGTTGTCGAATTTCCAGGATCAATACCGCGCGCTGTTCAAGGCGCTGGGCTTTGAGTTGGTGTGTGACACCCGCGGTTTTTATTACTTCGTCCCCGACACGGCCACCGCCCAGGTGAACAAGACCGCACAGCGTCTGGCGCTGTTCACGTTCATCATTGTCGAGCACCTGGCCGATCAGGGCCGCGACCCGATTGCCGTGCTCGATGGCGGCAGCCTGGGCCGCGACGAACTGCCCGCGCTGCTGGAAAAATACCGCGACCTGTTCGTACAGGCCGAGGTCACCACTCAGGACGAGCTGGAAGAGAAGATCATGCGCCGCATGACCCAGCTCGGCTTTGCCGGTGAAGAAAACGGCATTTACCGCTTTCTGCCGCCGATGCACCGTTTTCTGGATGTGTGCCTGTCGGTGCAACAAGACCGCGATCTGGCCGCCAGCCTGCACAGCATCTTGCCGCTGCCGACGCCCGTACTGGCCGGTGACGACCCCGAGGTCGAGGAAGAAGACGAAGAAGCCGCACTGGCGCGTGCCATTGCCGCCGAGCAACAGGAGATGGATGCATGAGCCAGGAACGCTACGGAATACGCCGTTTTGCCTTGTTGAACACTGCCGGTTACAGCCTCGGGCTGTTCCCGCTGGAACACCCGCTGTCGGTGTATGGGGCCAACAACCTGGGCAAATCGGCCTCGATCAACGCCTTGCAGTTCCCGATTCTGGCGCGCATGTCGGACATGAGCTTCGGCAAGTACAGCCTCGAACAATCGCGGCGTTTTTACTTTGCCTCCGACACCAGCTACATCCTCGTCGAAGTGTCGCTGCCCCATGGCCCGCACGTGATTGGCGTGGTCGGCCGTGGCCCGGGCGGCGGTTTCGGGCACCAGTTTTTTGCCTACGCCGGTCAACTGGACCTGGCGCATTACCAAAAAGACGACACCTGCCTGCGGCAAAAAGAGCTGTTCAACAACCTTGAGCGCAACGGCCTTAAAGCCTACGAACTCAAACCCGATGAACTGCGGCGCCTGTTGGTGGGCGGCCACACGTCCATCCCGCTGGACCTGACGCTGATCCCGCTGCGCTCCACCAGCGAGCAAAGCCTGAAGACCTTCCGCGCGCTGTTTATCAACCTGCTGCACATGCGCGAAATCACCGCCGCCAAACTCAAGCAGCTGTTCCTCGATGCCTTCGAGCACAGCCTGCGCTCGGGCAGTGTGGATTACATTGCCGCTTGTGAAGAGGCCTTCCGCGACGTACGCCGCATGGAGCAGGACTACAACGCCCTGGTCGGTGCCGGGCAATTGGTTGAGTCGCTGGCGGCCGGGGTGCGCCAGCGCGATCTGCTGCGCGGCAAGTTGCACCGCCTGTCTCCCCTGCTCGACTCATTGCTCGGTACATGGCAGGACTATTCGGGGGCTCGCAAAGAAGAGCTGCTGGCCCAGTCCGAGCACTACCGTCACGAGCAAGACGCGCTGCAAAACGATCAGCGCAGCAGCACTCAGGAATTGATGCGCCTGGAGCGTGAAATCTCCGGCATCCAGCGCTGGTTGGGCGAGCTGTCCGTGCTCAAGCACCGGTTTGCCCTGGTGGACGATGTGAAGGTGCTGGAGCAGCAGTTGCTCGCCGCCAAGGACGCCCACGACGAACTGGCCGGTGCCCTGGCGCAATCGCGGCAGTTCAGCGCCGAGGACCTGGACGAACGGGTCCGGGATCTGGAAAAACGCCTGAAGTCGGTCAAGCAGCAACTCGATCACGCCGACAACAACAGCTACGCACGCCTGCGCGAAGAGTTTTCGCAGCAGGATGTAGAGCGCCTGATGCGCCTGTTCAACAGCGCCCTGTTCAGCCTGCCGCTGGGCGAACACGGGATTGCACTGGACGACAGCGACGCGTGGGTCAAATCACTGGAGATGATCCTCGACGGCTTCAAAGGCGAGCGCTTTGAAGCACCGGGGTTGTCGATTGACCTCAGCCACATCGAGCCACCTGCCTTGCAGGCCTTGGCAGACCGGGCCGCGTTACGCGATCAAAAAGAGCGTCTGGACAAAGAACTCAAGCAGCTCAAAACCCAGCAAGCCGTGACGTCTGATCGGGCGGCGAGCAAGAGTGAAGCCGAGTCGCTTTACCAACAGGTACTGGACGCGCAAAAAGCGCTGGAAGACTTCCGCCGCAGCCAGACGCTGAGTGCCGAGGAAGGCGAGAAACTGGAACAACTGGCTCAGGCCGAAGCCGCCCAGGACGAGTTGAAGCGCTCTAGCGATGCGTTCACCGAGCGCGTTCAACAGCTGTCGGCCAAGCTGCAACTGGTCGCCCGTCAACTGGGCGACATGGAAGCCAAACAGCGCACGCTGGATGACAGCCTGCGCCGCCGTCAATTATTGCCCGCCGACCTGCCGTTCGGTACGCCGTTCATGGACCCGGTCGACGACTCCATGGACAACCTGCTGCCGCTGCTCAACGACTACCAGGACACGTGGCAAGGCCTGCTGCGCTGTGATGGCCAGATCGAAGCCCTTTATGCTCAAGTGCGCTTGAAGGGCGTGGCCAAGTTCGACAGCGAAGACGACATGGAGCGCCGCCTGCAACTGTTGATTAACGCTTACGCGCACCGTACCGAAGAAGCCCTGACCCTGGGCAAAGCGCGTCGTGCGGCGGTGACCGATATCGCCCGCACGTTGCGCAACATTCGCAGTGACTACGACAGCCTTGAGCATCAACTGGCGCTGTTCAACCGCGAGATCAACAAGCGTCAGGTGTCCAACCTGCAAAGTTTCCGCATCGTGCTGGCCCCCAACAAGGAAGCCCTCAAGCACATCGATCAAATTATCCACAGCGCTGGCCAGTACGAAGAAGGCGAAACCCTTTCGGTATTCGACCTCAGCCAAAGCGCCGAACAGGACACAAAAAACGAGGAAGCCAAGGAGTATCTGGCTCGCCTCGTGGCCGCCAACCATAACCAGTTGGGCCTCAAGGACTTGTTCGAACTGGCGTTCGAGATCACCAAGGTCAACGGCCAGCCGGTGATCCATACCGACATTGACGGCGCTGCGTCCAACGGCACCACCATGACCATCAAGGCGCTGACCAACATGTATTTGTTGCTGCACTTGATGGACCGCGAGCAGGCCGGGCGCATCCGTTTGCCGTACTACCTGGATGAGGCGGCGGACATCGATGAAAAGAACCAGACCGCGCTGCTCGAAACCAGCTTGCAGTTGGGGTTTGTACCGATTCTGGCGAGCGTGAAACCGCAGGTCTGTGCGCATGTGGCCATCGACCTTGAGGGCGGCAGCGGGCCTAACGGTATTTATATCGATGAGGACGACTGGAAGTACATTCGCCGCCATGACGAAGTACAGCCTGCCAAGGCGATTGACACGGCATTGCCCGAGCTGGACGAAGCCTGACCCCAAGCGTTAACCCCTGAAAACTGCGATCACCGATCGCGGTTTTTTTATGCCCGCCCGTAGTAATCGGGCGCAAACCTAGCGCCCTTAAACCGTCTTTTAGATCAGTCTTGAGGCAAATAAAAAATATATTTTAAATTTCAGAAAATTCCTACCAACTACAGCGCAATCAAACGGCAAACTCTAAAAAATCATTAAGAACTCTCTGAAACACAAAGGAAAAACAACAACTGGAAACTCGCGTGCCAACGCATTCACCCACAGGCCAGCGCACGCTCAAAATGGCATCTCACGAATATTAACTATGTTTATGATTTGAAATAACGTTTAAACTTTGCAACATTAAAAAGCGCTTTGCTTTCACAACTTGTGAGCATTGAAGACAAAAGCCTACAAGGAACTCTTGAGAGGTTGTAGGAGAAATCATGCGTAAAGCCCTTATCGTAGACGACCATCCCTTTATTCGAAGAATAGTCAGATTGGTACTTGAAAAAGCTAACTTCCAGATCGCTGCTGAAACCGACAATGGTGCAACAGCATTAGACCTGGCGCGCTCTCATGTACCGCACTTGATCGTGCTTGATCTGTCGATGCCCAAGCTCGATGGGCTCGAAGTGTTGAAGCGATTAAATATTCTCGGCTTGCCCATCAAAGTATTGGTTCTGACGTCCAAGGGCTCTGCGTTTTTCGCAGATCGGTGTATACGCGCGGGGGCCATCGGCTTCATTGAAAAAACAGAAGATGTCGATGCGCTGACCCAGGCCATCAATCATGTGATGAGTGGCCGTATTTATTTAAATGACCCCGATGCCAATGTCGCAACTGCTGACAATGACAAACCCAGCGACCTACAACTTATAAAAAAACTGTCTGACCGTGAGCTGCGCACACTTCAATATTTAGTGTCGGGTTACTCGAATAAAAAAATCTCTGAAACCATGTTGTTGAGCGAAAAAACGGTCAGTACGTATAAGACCCGCGTCCTGAACAAACTCAACATTAAATCGGTGGTGTACCTGGCCGAGTTTGCCAAGCGCAATAACTTGGTCGAATGAAAACCGTGTCAGCCCGGCGATATGCTTTCTTCTGTTTGTCGCTGTGCATAACGTCTGTCTGCCAGGCCGATCCTGTTGATTTGCAGTTATTGGCCCGCTCGCACATCGACGTCCTGCCACTGGACCTGAGCGAAGGCGACCGGCAATGGTTAACCGGTAAAGCGGCACTGACGCTGGGCACTTCCGCCCCGGACTACGCCCCCTTCGATATCTCCACCGGCAGTGATTACTTTGAAGGGGTGACAGCGGACTATGCCGGCCTGCTCAGCCACTTGCTGCAAGTCCCGTTCAAGGTGCGTCGCTACGCGTCCCGGGGCGACGTGATCTCGGCGTTGAAACGGGGTGAAATCGACCTGCTGGGGACCGCCAACGGGTATGAAATGGCTGATCCACAACTGGTCTTTTCTTCCTCGTATGCGCTGGACACGCCAGTATTGGTCACCCGGATGGGCGATGACCCGAGGACCAAAGCGCTGCCCAATGGCCTGCGGCTGGCCATGCTGTATCACTACCAGCCGGTTGAGGAGGTCAAAGCCGCTTACCCGCAAGCCGACGTGCAGTTATACGCCTCAACCCTCAGCGCCATCGGCGCCGTGGCGTTTGGTCAGGCCGACCTGTATCTGGGGGACGCGATCAGTACCAATTACCTGATCAACAAAAACTACTTGAACAACGTGTACCTCAAGGATTTCTCCAGCCTTGAAGGCCATCCCTTTTCGTTTGCCGTGCATCACCCCAACCCGCGTTTGCTGCGGCTGATCAATGCGGCCATGGCGCGCATCCCCAGCGATGAGCAGTACGCGATCCTGAGCCGCTGGGGCGTCAGCGGCATGAAATTCGAAGGCCGCGGGCCGCTGCACTTTTCACCCGCCGAACAACGCTGGATTGACCAAAACCCGCGCCTGAAAGTCGCCGTTACAGAGGATTTTCTGCCGTTTAATTTTTATGACGAACATGGCATGTTCAGCGGCCTGGCGGCAGACTTGCTGGCCAAGATCAGTGTGCGCACCGGGCTCAAGTTTGATCTGGTGCGCAGCCCTTCCGTCAGCCAGTTGACCGAACTGATTAGCCGGGGTGAAGCCGATTTGACACCGGCCTTTACCCCCAGCAGCAACCGGCAAGATGTGCTGCGCTTTACCAAACCCTATCTCACCACGCCCTTTGTATTGGTCACGCCATTGAAACCCGGGAGCCCTGCCACCCTCGATGAGCTGCAAGGCAAACGCGTGGCGCTGGTGACCGATAGCCTGATGCAGACCTACCTTGAGCAAAATTTTCCCAAGGTCAATCTGGTGTCCGCGCCCAACTCGGCGCACGCGCTGGCCATGGCCGCCAAAGGTGAGGTGGACGGTGCCATCAACTCATTGATCAGTGCCCGTTATTTGATCAAGCAGCAGTACAGCGGACGCCTGCGCATCCGTAGCACCGTCGGGGTCGCCCCTGCCCAGTTCGCATTGGCCATCCACCCCGACGCGCAGGAGCTGTACTCGATTCTGGGCAAAGCACTGACCAGTATCTCCCCCGAGGAAATGGACACCCTGACCAACCGCTGGCAAAGCGCTGTGGTGCTGGACAATCGCTACTGGGTACGCAATCGCTCGACGGTGATCAAAGTGACGCTAATGCTGTTGGGCGTGCTGACTGTGGGGGTGGTGTGGATTGCCTACTTGCGGGGGTTGGTGCAAAAACGCGATCAGGCCGAGCGTGCCCTCAATGACCAACTGGCGTTCATGCGCACCTTGATCGACGGCACCCCGCACCCGATCTATGTGCGCGACCGCGAGGGACGCTTGCTGATTTGCAATGAGGTGTATCTGCAAGCCTTCGGCGTGAGCCGCGAAGCCGTGATCGGCAAAAATCTGCTGGAGTCCACCTTCAACCCCGAAGACCAGCGCCGGGTTTACCACACCGACTACCTGGAGGTGATGCAAGAGGGGCGCCCGGTGCTGCGTGATCATTCGCTGACCCTGCCCGACGGTAAGGTGCTGACCATTTATCACTGGGTGTTGCCCTACCGCGGCAGCGATGGTGCGATCATGGGCATCATCGGCGGTTGGATCGACATCAGTGAGCGCCAGCAATTGGTCGAACAACTCAAAGAAGCGAAGAACCATGCCGACCAGGCGAACCTGGCCAAAAGCGATTTTCTGACCACCATGAGCCACGAGATCCGCACACCAATGAACGCCGTGATCGGCATGCTGGAGCTGGCCATGAAAAAAGCCGAACAAGGCGTGGCGGACAAAGCGTCCATCAATGTGGCTTCCGAAGCCGCACACGGCTTGCTTGAGCTGATCGGAGACATTCTGGACATCGCGCAAATCGAATCCGGACGAATGTCGCTCAACCAGCAACGCACGCAGTTGATGACGCTGGTGCAATCCACCGTGCGCGTGTTTGAGGGCATGGCGCAACAAAAAGGGATACAGATGAGTGCCGAGCTGGACCCCAAAATCAACCTCGACGTATTGATTGATCCGCTGCGTTTCCGACAGATTCTGTCCAACCTGCTGAGCAACGCCATCAAGTTCACCGATGCCGGTCAGGTGCGCCTGAGCGTACGGGCCAGAGGATCGGAGGACGGCGAACGGCTGCGACTCAATGTGCAAGTTGAAGACACCGGCATCGGCATTTCCATCAGCGATCAAAAACGCCTGTTCAGCCCCTTTTCCCAAGTCAACACCCGCGCGCAAAAACCGGGCGGGTCGGGGCTCGGGCTGATGATCAGCCGTCAACTTTGCGACTTGATGGGCGGCACCTTG
Source organism: Pseudomonas lundensis (assembly GCF_001042985.1). Taxonomy (GTDB): domain Bacteria; phylum Pseudomonadota; class Gammaproteobacteria; order Pseudomonadales; family Pseudomonadaceae; genus Aquipseudomonas; species Aquipseudomonas lundensis. Next base: position 14,900 of record NZ_JYKY01000005.1, on the reverse strand, counting down.
TCGCTCAACAGCACCGTGGGCAAAGGCACGTGCATCACGATGCAGTTCGACATTGTGACGCTGCTGTCGCAAACACCTGTCGCGCCAGCCCCGCGCTTGCCGTCAAGCAATGCGCGGCCGCTCAACGTCTTGGTGGTCGATGACTACCCGCCCAACCGCAAGTTACTGACCCAACAACTGGGGTATTTGGGCCACTCGGCGGTAGAAGCCGAAGACGGCGCGCAAGCCTTGAAAATCTGGCGTAGCCGTCATTTCGACATGATCATGACCGACTGCGCCATGCCCGTCATGGATGGTTACGAGATGACCCGTTCCATCCGGGCCGAAGAAGCGGCAGCCAATAACGCTCCCATCTTGATTGTCGGCTTCACCGCCAACGCCCAGATTGGAGAAGCCGAACGTTGTCTGGCGGCGGGTATGAATGACTGCCTGTTCAAACCCATCAGCTTGCACAGCCTGGAGGCCCGTCTGGCCAGCGCTGAGCGGGCGCCCATCAATGTGCAGAACGAGCAAGATGATGCGGGGGTTACACCGCTCATTGACCTTGAAGCGCTGGAGCATTTGACCGGCGGAGATGCGAACGCCCTGAAAAACTTGCTTGAGCCTTTGATCGACAGCCTGGAAGACGACATGGGCGGGCTATTGAATGCGTTCACCAAAAACGATCTGCCGGGCATGAGCGAAATTGCGCACAAAGTTAAAAGTGGCGCCCGCATGATCAAGGCCACCCACCTGGCCCACTGCTGCGAGCAGCTGGAAAAGGCCTGCCTCAGCCCTGAATGGAGCCAGTTGGCCCAACGGGTGGATGAACAATACGAGGCCATGGCCCAGGTGCTGGAAGTGATCGAGGTGTATCGGGTTTGAGGCGCCTGTCAGGGCAACCCCATCACCAGTGTGGCGCTGCCGGTGAAGCTCCCGGTGGCCAGGGTGGTGGCACTTTTACGCACCAGGGCGAAGGTCACATCGTCCGCGCCTGAACTGTTGTAGAGGTTGGTTCGGAAAGCTTGATTGGGCCCTATTTGCACGCCGCCCCGTAACAAGCCCGTCGCCAGATTCGGGTTGCTCATGTGCAGCAGCCCGGAATTGAAAGCCGATGAAGCCCCTTTGAAGGTGATGGTGATGGGCATTGTTATGCCTGGGTTGGGGCAAGAGTAATTTAAACGCACGACTCTGGTGACCGATGTGCTGGCAGAACTTTCACCGATGGCGGCGGGGTCCACTTGATTGAAGTTCACATCAATTGCCCGATTGCCATTGATCGTACACGTTGAGGGCTCAATGATCAGGCTGTTGTTCGCAATCAAATTAATGCGCACCACCGGCACCGGAGGCTTACCCGTATTATTGGTTTGTCTCAAGAGTATGGTTCCGATGAGATCGTTATATCGAATATTAATGGGATTAGAGGGGTCGCCCCGGTTGAGAATGTACATATACGTGCGCATATTGGCGGGCACATGATTGTTATACATGGTCGCAATATGAATCCCCGGCCGAACGGGGGCATCGTAGTCGACGTTATGAATATTAAGTCCTAATGTATGGCCCATTAGTTTTGGGCCCGGCTCAACACCATTCAAGGTGGTATGCCAATAATCCCTGGCCGAAGCGGGAAGACCACTGTCATAAGAAAAGATGCACTCCAGAGTATAGCCATCCAACAGAATGCGCCTTGAACCGGGAGTGATTTTAACGGGCACGCGCACGTCGACGACTTTGTGGGTCGGTATCCATATCCACCGGCCGCCGTCGACTCGACAATCCGAGGCCAAGAGTGTTTGCATGAAAAACGTCAAACATACACCGATTATATATTTCATCGTTGCTCCTGCTGGCCGCTCACCCAAGGTGAACCGCTGTAGATAAATCGTAAATACCGCGTGAAAGACCCCATCAAGATTATGAGCAGCGATATACGTCTGACCTTGATAAGCGCCCTTCTTTGAAAGCATCCAGCATTGCGCCAGATTATGTGACGCGCCCTAAGGGAGCGACGGAACCCGCTCACATAAAACTTTGAATCAACACCACTGTTTTTGAAAACTCACCGGCTTGTGCGCCGTTGTCCGTCAGCGTTGAGGCAATGCTCAGGCTCGAAGTGCCCGCTGGCAGCTTTATCATGTCACCTGCTTTCACGCCGTTTACCGTCAACGTTGTACTGACGCCCAGCCCTACAGCAACTGGATTGCCTTCAGACACGAGATAGCGCACATTCGCTGATTGCGTACACGTCACCTGTCGTGTCGCCTGGGCTGTAGAGCCGGTGATTTCTCCAACTTTCAACACGCCGTGATTCAGATCCACGCTGGCGCCCAGAACATCGCACTGATTGGGCGGTATGGGTGGCGTGGCACAAGAATCTGTCCCGGGCATCATGAAATAGGCGGCGCCATAGGTGCCCCAAGCGGCGCAAATTTGCGTCGTCCATCCCGTCGCGGTTGAGTAGGCATAGGCGTGAGTTCGGGTGACACTCGTTCCATGCTTGTCGACCCACGCTTTAATTGCCTCTTCCCAGGTCATGCCTGTGTTTACCGTCACATTGGTGTCGGTAATCTGCCCGCCGCAGTTGTAATACGAGGTGCAGCCCATCACCGTCATTGTTCGCTGACTGTTGTAGAGCCTGCTGGCAGAAATTGGCCCGAACTGACACGTCGTGGCATTCAGGCATATAACGTTTCCCGGATACGGGTTGCCTGCTGTCGGATAGGCACTCGCGGTACCGGATGCTACCGAGACAAGGGTTTCGGCGCCTGGCAGGCCACGAGCGTCAGCGTTGACCTTGCTGACAAGGTTCCACGCGCCGATTGAAGGCGCATTCAGGCCTAACAAAAACGCTAAAAAAATGTTCAGTTTCATCTGGTTGAACACGCTCTATTTGTCGTGCGCCAAAGATCCAGACAGTGCTTCTTTTAAAGCAGTGAAGACCACTCGATCTTATTAATAAGCTAAACAACTGCTTAGGCTTCTGTATTTAAAATGTCTGAATACAATAGCTCGTCGGTGCCGAACCATTGCCACGCAGCGCACTGTTTAGACTATAGAAGCACACGATACTCGCGCCAACCATTACGGTAAGTATTTTTACTCACCCCTGCACTACACTTTCAACCCGCTGCATAAACTTCCGATAAATCTGTCTGAAACTTCATACATAAGCAGTGAGCAAGGCATAAACGTTGCTGACGTCAGTAAACAGATCAACCCGCTTTCAAATAAAGAGTGTGCGACAACCCCGCCATGACAGCTTTACAAAAAACTTTGAATCAAGACGACCGTTTTGGAAAACGCACCGGGGATAGCCCCTTTATCCGTCAGTGTTGAAGCAATCCGCAGTGAAGATGATCCCCCAGGCAGCGTAATGGACTGCCCCGCCGCAACCCCGTTGACGGTAATTAAACTGCTGATGCCATTGCCCAAATCAACCGGATTACCGAGCGAAACCGTGTATTTAATCGAGGTGCGCCGCGTGCAGCTAACTTGTCGGGCAACTTCTACGTTTTTACCTGTAATTTCGCCCGTATTTAAAAGCCCATGATTCAAATCCACGGCACCACCGCTGATCGTGCACTGATTAGGGAGTGAGGGGATACCGCCACAACTCATTGAGCCGGACGTGACATTTATATACGCCGTTGAATAATTGCCCCACAGCGTGCAGAGCGACTTTGAAAACGTGTAGTAGGCGTAAGCATTTGGTCGAGACACTGTCGAACCAAAACGCTTGCTCCACGCACTGATTGCCTCGTCCCAAGGTATGCCATTTTTTACGATGACACCGGTGTCAGCATTGTTATAACAAGCCGGCCCACCCCCCGAGACAGGTTCACAGCCTAAAGGAAAGTAAGAACCCGGCAAACTGAGGATCATTGGCCCAAACCTGCACTGCGAATAACCTGAGCCACAGTTCACATTGCCCACATATTGATTGGGCACGCCATTATCAAAGACGCTGGCGGGGCCTGAAATGCTGATGAAATCCCATGCAATAGGATGCGGATCGGAATTGGCTTTGCTCACCAAGTTCCAGGCATTCGAGAACGGTGTTATGCCCAGCAAGCACACAGCCCCCAAACACCGGATCGTGACGTTATTTATCTTCATTTGAACCAACAGCATGCGTGATTAGAAAGTTAAGGGTAAACCAGCGTAAAGGTTGAAACAGCGCTGTAGCGCCCTGCCCGGATCGTGTGGTTGGCTATCGCTTTGGGCTCGCCGCGCACATACGCCTGAAAGCTCATGACGTTATCGCCATCGGCCAACACAAACGGATCGCTGGTCACATTTAACGGCAACAACTGGCCTGCAGCGCTTTCAAGCCCGATTGCAATGCCGCGCGCGCGGCTGCCTGTTGCAAGCGCCAGCAGGCCGGGCAATTCAGTGTTTTCAACCCCGCTAAAAAGGGCGGTGACGGTGTTGGCAATGCTGGTATCACAGCCGACAAGGTGAATGTAAAACGGCACGCTTTGGGTACGGGTATTGAGGTAAAGGTAGTGGCTGGACTGGTCATCGAACAATAGTTCAATCGCCTCGTCACCGGGCCGAATCGAACACGCTTGTGCCACCAGATTGCCAACGAAGTTCAGGTTATCCGCCGCGGGCGTTTTATCGGCCATCATCATAGACAGCCCCCACACCCATGCAGCAGCAACCAGCCGCCAACCGCTGGCCGGGCGTACAAACATCATGCTCCTTCCCCTCACTGGTATTCAGCCAGCAACGTGGCCGCTGCGCTGAAGCCGCCTGCGCTCAATGTCGTGCCGGGGCGTTTGACCGGCACGGCTTCCAGTGCGGGCGGTGAAGCAGGATTGATGACCATGGGCGTGTTGAGTGTAAAGGGCTGGCCATTTTGCAGAAGTTGCACACCAAGGTCTGTCACGCTGGTTTGCACCGCTGAGGGTTCAAATGAGGTGGCGGTCCCTTTGACGGTCAAAATCATTTCCCAGGGCAGTGTGCTGCCCGCACAGGTGATGGTGTAGTTCACCGGTTGCCGATAATTGATGCCATCGACTTTATTGACGCCTACATCCTTGAAGTCGATGGTCAGGGTGTTCCCGTTATTGATGGTGCACAGCGGAGGCTCAACCAAGGTGCCGGTGAAGGCGAGGTTGGCTGAGGCACCGGCGTTAAACCCGGCGGCGCAGACCACCAAGAGTGAAAGTTGTTTGCAGATTCTCATCACACATTCCTTCTCATTGCTGCGCGACCACCAAGGTTGCCACCGCAGAAAACGCCCCGCCCTTAAGCGTGCTGTTGGTCTTTTTGACAGGCACTGCTTCCATCACGGGCAGGGTCGGGTAGGTAAATTTCACACTTGTATTGAGCGGCCAGGACGCGCCATTGATGTACAGCCTGATCGCCAGATCCGGGTTGTTGGACGCCAAGGACTGCGCATCAAATGCGGCGCCTGAACCGGTGAGTGTCAGCGTCATGGCATTTGAAGGGCTGCCAGTGCAGGTCACGGTGTACGGCACCGCGCGGCGATACTCGATGCCGTCGATCCGGGTGGTGAGCAAGTTGTCGCCAAACGGCACGGTCAACGTGCTACCGCCGTTGATCACACAGGACGGCGGGGCCACGATGGTGCCTCGAATGGTCACATTGACGTCCGCCCTCACCGCTTGCCCACAGGTCAATAACAGTGCGCTGCACATTAACAATGCACAGGCGGATGCGGCGTTAGGCATCAGGGGTCGATTAGTCATAGTTGAGCCTGAAATCGGCCACAGCCTTGAAGGCGCCATTGGTCAAGGGGGCGGAGGTTCGAGTGGGTTGTACATGCCAGGTCACGACATCGCTGCCATGGGTCAGGAACAACGGCGCGCCCCAAGCGCCCAAGCGCACGTCGCGGCCGCGTTCATCGGTCAGGCGTAACCCCATGCCCGTGACGCCGTTTACCTGCACGAGTGTTGGATTGTCCGGGTCGGCGGGCGCGACAAATGCCACGGACAGCACCGGCTCATAGGGGCTCCAGACCAATGTGGAGGTGCGGGCATCGGGCAGCCCCCCGGCAATGCGGCGACACTCCATAAAACGCAGCTGAAACGCAACGGGCGGCGCCATGTCTCCAGGGCGTTGCAGGTAGCTGCGCGGGACGTTTCCCAAATCCACGGTTTGATAGGCCGATGACATTTCCAGAATGCAGGGGGCATGGTGCAAAGACCCCCGAATGTCCAACATGCCGTCGAAGGTCATCGCGGGTTCTTCATCGACGGCCTGAACCTGTGCGCTCAGCGCCAGGCTCACCCAGGCCATGATTGAACAAGGTCTCATGAGGGTCTCCTGTCGCTGCGGTTATTCATTGCCCGGCGACGCTTTGAGGTCGACCGCGCAATTATTGCCATTACAGGAAAACGCCAGTGTGGGGCGACCGCCATAGTCATTGATGTAGGTCAGATAGGGGGTCGCGCCAAGCGCAGTGGCACTTGGCCCCAGCGTCAATGAACCCTTGGGCGGCACCATGATCGGTTCAAAGTTTTCAGCGGTTTTACCCTCTTTACTGCTGCGCGCATCCACCAGGGTGACGTAGTAAGGCGTCGGGTTATTGACCTGATACTGGTTGCCTAGGCGAGTCAGGGTCAGTTTTTCCTGCCAGGGGTTGGCCAGTTCTTGCTGGCTCGGAATGATGGCCGCGGGGCGATAAAACAGTTTGATGCGCGTCTGTAACGCTATTTGCAACGTATTGGCTTTATCGCTGCGCGGTGGAATCTCTCGCAGGTTGAAGTAGTAAACCGTTTCCCGGTCCTGAGCGAGCAACTTGGCCCCCGGCAACGCCTGCACTTTGACCTGACTGTGCTTGCCCGGCTCCAGACGCTGCACAGGCGGCAGTACTGTCAGGGGCGATGTGATCTTGTTGCCCTGTTCATCTTCGATCCAACCCTGCGCCAGATAGGGCAGCTCGGTGTTGTTATTGGCAATGTTCATGCTCACCGCATCTTTGGCCCCGTCAAAAATCACCCGGGTTCGGTCAAGACCAATGGCAGCCTGCGCCGGGAGCGTCAAACACCCGGTCAGAACGGCCAGAGCCAGCGGCATACAGCGTGTTGGGTTACTCATGAGTTTTTCTTCTCCATGTCGTCAGGGGTGCCCACGGTAGGGGGAGGCGCAACAGCGTTCTTGGCGGTGCCGGTCTGGCAGAGCAACTTCAGTTCAGAACTCAGGCCGTCCGTTGGAAGAGATGCCGGAAGCGTGAGCGTGCATTGCTCGTCCGCCCCCCAACTGACGATCATCTGATCGCCCGGCTGAATGCCGCTCAGGTAGACGCTGCCGCCGTCATTCACAATGCCGGTGTCTTGTTGGCGGGCGTTCTTCACCGTGGCGCCGAAAGGCGGCGCCTTGCCATCGGGCATGCGCAGTACGGCCATGGCTTTCTCGCCGGCGATTACATCCAGCGAGCGGTAGCCGATCGCCCCTTCGGTCAGGGTGAGTTGGGTCACGGACTGCGTGGCTTCGACATTCTTGGGCAGGTTTTCCAGGTCAACGCTGGCACCGGTTCGGTAGTAACTGCTGATGTCCGCTATCACGGCTTTACCGTAGGCATTGGTGCGCGTCGGGCTGCCGTAACCGCGAACCGGTACGCCTGGCACGCCTTGGGTGTCCACCATCAAGCGTGTGCCGCCCATGCTGCTGCTACGATGCAGCGCTCCACCGTTGGCAGTGACTGTCGCTCCGCCCCGTGCGGAAAGGCTGAAGCTGGTGTAGTTATCTTCCTCAAGACCGACGGTGAGATCGACATCGGAAAGATCACCCGTATGGCTCAAATACCCACCAACCGACGTGTTACTGGCCGAGAGCTGATAGTGGGTGCGGTCATTCAGGCGATCACTGAAGCGCGCCGAATAACTGTTTTTGTTTTGTGACCGGTTGGCACTTGTGGACAGCGACCCCGTGCGCCCCAACGGCAGGCTGAGTGAGAGGTAAACCCCGTCACTGCTGGGCTGATCGCGCTCCTGGGTACGAAACATGTTCAGCGAGAAACTGACATTTTTGATCGCGCCCACATTGAAATAGCGCGCCAGTGACAGGTTCCAGCGTTTCTGGTCAGGGCGGTCCCAATAGGACTGATTGCTGTAGTTGAGAAATACCGATACGCCCGCGTCCCGGAACTGCTTGTTGAACGTCGCGGTGTACAGCGACTTGCTGCCACCGACCGGGCCACCGTAATGACGCGCGTCCAGGTATTCGCTCATGCTCATGTAGTTCTTTTCGGAAAAGCGGTAGCCGGCAAACGTGATCTGGCTGTCGTATTCGGCAAAGCTTTTGGAGTAACTCAGGCGATAGGACGCACCCGACAGCGTTTCATCCTGCAATTGGGTGCTGGCACGGGTGGCATCCAGCGACACGGCACCAAACGCCAATAAATCACGGCCGAGCCCCAGTGAAAGAGCCCGGTAGCTGTTGTCGCCCAGTGCGCCGCCATACAGTGACCAACCGTTACTGATCCCCCATGAAAACTCCCCTGTGCCAAAGAAGTCGCCTTCGTTGCCGCCGTGCAGCGCAGACGGCCGCCCGCTGGCCAACTTGTAGCGCACGGTGCCGGGACGCGTCAGGTAGGGAATGCTGGCCGAGTCCACCTTGAAGGTGTGCACCGACCCGTCCTGCTCCTCGACCCGCACATCGAGTGTGCCCGTGACGGCATCGTTCAGGTCCTGAATGCGAAACGGCCCGGCCGCTACCAGCGTTTCATACAACACGCGGCCTTGCTGGCTGATGATGACTTTGGCGTTGGTTTTAGCCACACCGACCACTTCCGGGGCGTACCCCCGCAAATTGGGAGGCAGTTGGCTGTCATCGGACGTCAAGGCCACGCCGGTAAAACGGAAACTGTCGAACACATCCGAATAGAGGTAGTTTTCACCCACCGTCAGGCGCGCCTGGAGTGCAGGCAATGCCCGGTAGGCATAAAAGCGGCTCCATTCCAGATTCTGAGTGCGCCGGGTGCTGTCGTTATCGACCCTTCCCTGCCAGTCGGCACGTAGCCGCCATGGGCCCGCATTGGCTCCCAAGGTGCCGTTACCGCTCAAGCCCATGCGCGACTCGCTGTCGTCCTGATGAATGGATTGCGCGGTGAGGTTGTAATCCACCAACAGGCCGGGCACGCCTTCATCCCAACGCGAGGGCGGGTCCCAGTTTTGGTGCGTGTATTGCAAATACGCCTGGGGCAAAGAGACATGCAAGGTTGAGGTGCTCAGGTCGCCACTGACTTCCAGGCCGGGCAAGCTGCTGAGGTCCAGGCACTTGGCCGTTTTCCACCACGTGAGTTGGGCCAGTTTTTCTTCTTTGAGGCCAAACTGATCCAGCAACTCGGGCGTCAGGCATGCTGCGCTGCCTTTGAGGTCATCGTCGGGCGGTAAAAACTCCACGCGTTGCTCGGGCAGGTGTTGCGCGTTCACTTGCACAGTCATCGGGTACACACCCGGCAAGATGAAGCCACTGCGGGAAAACTGGGACAAGTCGATATTGGTGCGATCGTTCAAGTCCAGAATATCGGTATTGAATTGAATCTCCGCAGCCAACGCTGCGCTTGTTATCGACATCAGGCCGCCCACAAAACCCGGGCGCAACAATGCCTTGACTGCTGAAGGACTCAGCAGGGCATACAACCCATTCATTCAGTAATACTCCAGCCTGAAACGCACCGCCGCGCTGTGGCTACCCACAGACATGGGTTGGTCATTGCCGACCAAGCGAAGGGTGTAATGAAGCACCTGATCTTTGGTGGCAGAGAATGGAACCAGCGGCATCGGCACGCCTGGCAAACTTTCGCGGCCCTGCGCATCGATGATGTGCAGCGCAACCCCTTGCGAGGTCCCTGTCGCCGCAAACGAACGCCCTTCTCGATCGGGCTCGCCTTCAAAAGTCACCCTGACATGCTGCCAGTCGGGCAGCCGCTCACCGATGTGATCGGGGTCGTAGCGGGTCAGCGAGCAGCCCACCAAGCGCAAGGTAAACGGATGCGGATCGCCTTCACCTTCACGAATAAGTCGCCCTACAGGTGCCGGATCCATTTCTATAACTTGAAAGGCACTGCCGGTATCCAGGGTGCAGGCCGTATCAATGATTTCTCCACCCAACCTGACAATACCGCTGCCTTGTCCTGCGGCGAGCACCGTATTAACAGACAGCGTTAAAAGAACAAGTGACGTTGCAAGAGCTGCCGGTGAAAGTGCTTTCACGTTGTTGATCCCATTAACTTAGCCCTGCCACCTTGCGGTGGCAGGGCAAGTACTTATTGGTAAGCCAATGAGAAGTTAGTAACGGCTGTGAACTTGCCAGGTTTGACAGCATCCGTTGCGGTGCTGCCTTGCAAGTAAGCGCCGAAGGACAATTGGTTGTCTCCATCCTGCAGGGCTTGTGGCTTGGTCGCTGTACCGAGCACGATTTGCGTACCGGTACCGTCGCGCATCATGATGCCTGCGCCACTGGCTGTACCGACAATCCCCAGCGCGCCAGGAACCGCAGCTGACTCGGCACCGGTAAAGGTGGTGGTCACGGTTTTAAGGGTGCTGGTGTCACAGCCTACAAGCTTGATGTAAAAGGGTTCTGGATCAGCGTAACCGCCATCTGCCAACTGCGATCTGGCGACCTGACCCAGGCTGACGGTCTGATCAACGCTTTCTGGCTTGATAGAGCACGCCGCTTCAATGATCGCCCCCTCGAACGTGACAGTGCCCGACCCCGCGCCTGCTGCTTGTGCAATGGAGGCCGAGCCCGCCAGCAAGACCATAGAAGCCAAAGCAGATTTAAGTACGTACTTCATTCGTGTATTCCCATTTAATTAATAAAAGAACCGAAACAGCTCTTATTGAAAGGCCGGCCTTTTACCCGTAGTCTCCTTACTTATTAATACCGGGCAAAAATATAACGCACTTCAGATTAAACAACCGTGAAGTTGCTCACCCAGACCTGCGAGTTTTACCGCACTTCTAAAACAAAGGAAAAACACAAGAACTCCGTTTCTTTATATTCCCAAGTTAAAACCCCCGTCGGTGAAAACTGATATGAAGTTACCGCACCGTACTTAAATCTGACGTAGGAATTCTCTGAACAATTTCAAATAGGTAGAGGAAGCAGCAGACAGCAGGAAACGCACAATGCAAAAAGGCCGCGATCATCGAATGATCGCGGCCTTTTGGAGGGAGCCTAGTTAAACGGCTAGCTTATAAGGTCACTTTGCGAGCGGTATTTTGGGGGCCCACTGCAGCCATTCCTCTTCAAATTTGTCGAAGAGCGGGAAGGTCTGTTGCGGGCGGGCCTGGTTGCCCATTTTGTCACCGTCCGGTGTGGCAAACGCGATACCACCCTGTACGAGGGTTTCGAGCGATTCCGTACGAATCGTTGCCCCTTTGAACAGCCCGAAGTCGACACCGAACCCACTGCTGTTCCAGAACCGGCTGCCGCTGCGCACCAACGGTGCATAACGGGGCTCAATCAGGATATGAACCAGCACGCGGTCTGCCGTGTTGCCCAGCTCATAGCCCGTGACTTTGCCCACGGTGACTTCCCGGTAGGTGACGGGCACGCCTTCTTTGAGGGAGCCTCGACGTGCGGCACTCAACACCAGGCGCAACCCGGCTTCAGGCACGGTGGCGTCAGGCGCCTGATCGAGGGCGACGAAATGACTTTGCGGGCCACGGTCTTTCGGCGCGGGTTGCACCTCAAGGTATTGACCTGTCACCAGGGTTTCGAGGTTGGCGGTTTTCATGAGGCCCAACTCGGGTTTGACCACCCAGAATTGGGTCCCCACCCGTGCAATGCGCTCGGGCACTTCAGTAATGCGGGCCTGAAGCAGGACTGACTGCAAGTCATCACTCAGGTCGACACTTTCAATTTTACCCACGGTGAGGCCTTTGAAACGAATGGGCGAGCCGCTGCTCAAGCCGTCTGCCCGCGCGACTTTGATGGTGACCGGCACACCTTGCTCCATGGCCGCGTCGCGATCTTTGAACAGGCGGAAACGCGGGATACGTTTCTGCAGGGGGGCCGCGGCTTTAGGGGTTTCGAAGGCAATGCCACCTGCCATCAAGCTTTGCAGGGACTCACTTTTAACCTGAATGCCGCCGGTAAAGCCCCCTGTCAAGGTGACCCCGCTGGCGTTCCAAAAACGGGTGGAGCCGTTGACCAGGCCTTCATATTCCTTCTCGATGTGCACGCCAATGATCAGCTGCTTTTTCGTGCGCGAGAACTGGTAGCTTTGCACCGAACCGACTTTGACTTGCTTGTAGAGGATTGGGCTGCCTACATCGAGTGAGCCGAGGTTATCGGTGAACAACACCATGTGCAGGCCCGGTGAACGCAGGTCCAGGGGCGGCGCTTTGGGGCGTGCAACAAACTCACGCTCCGGCTTGCTGCCTTTGTCGCCCGGCCGAATCGCGATGTAGTTACCTTTGACCAAGGCTTCAAGCCCGGTGATACCGGCCAGCGAAATCGAAGGTTTGACGACCCAGAACTGAGTGCCTTCGACCAAATAGTCTTCGGCCAGCGGATCCAGGGCCAGTTCTGCGCTTGCGCTAGTGAGATCTGGGTCGACCTTCAGGCCTTTCAGGCTGCCCACCTGGATACCTTTGTACATAACGGGCGTGCGGCCAGCTTGCAGGCCTTCAAAGTCACTGAGTTTAACTTTGACCTTGATACCGGCCTGAGCGGCGTCGAAGTCTTCATACAAACGGAACGGCAGGTTGGGATCCGTTGGCGGGCTGTCCTGGCGGTTTTCAGGGGTGGCGAAGGCAATCCCGCCGGCGACGATGCTGGCCAGCGATTCGCTGCGCAGCTTCAGCCCGGACAAGTTGGCGTCAATGCTGATGCCACTGGCGTTCCAAAAACGCGTGTGTTTGCGCACCAGATTGGCGTAGGTCGGTTCAATGTAAACCTTGACCTCCACGGTGCTCTGGTCTTCAGACAGCACGTAGCTTTTGACCTGGCCGACCTGAATCTGCTTGTAGAACACTGGGCTGCCACGGTTCAGCGACCCGAGTCGTTCGGCTTTAAGGGTCAAGTGCAGACCCGGCTTGGCATCCGACAGAGGCGGTTCTTGCGACAGGGCCTTGAACTTGCGTGTGGGCTCGCCATCGGCGGGGCTGACAGCGATGTAGTTACCCGATACCAGGGTTTCAAGGCCCGTAATACCAGCCAATGTGACGCTGGGTTTGACCAGCCAGAAACGGGTATTGGTTCTCAGGTAACGCTCAACATCCTTGTCCATCTCAACGGTGGCAATCACCCCTTTGCTAGGACCATCCTCATCGAGCGCCAAGGTTTTTACCTTACCCACAGGCATGCCTTTGTAGACCACTTCGGTCTTATTGGCGACGATCCCTTCCCCGCTTTCGAATCGCACCTGGATGTTGATGCCGGTTTCACTGTAGGCACGCCATCCCAACCAGCCCCCGATAACCAGCGCGATCAGGGGAAGAATCCAGATGGCCGACCAGTTAGAAGCCGGGCGGGTTTTTGCGGTAGGTAAATCACTCATGGTCGTCGTCCGACTCCGTGTTATCCCAAATCAGTCGGGGATCAAAAGTAACAGCAGCAAGCATTGTTAATATCACCACACTGGCAAAGGCCACAGCGCCGAGATTGGCCTCGACGCTGGCTATTCGCCCAAAGTTGACCACCGCCACCAGGATGGCGATGACGAAAATATCCAGCATCGACCAACGGCCAATGAATTCGATAAACCGGTACATGATGATGCGTTGGCGGGCCGATAAAGGCTGGCGGCGCTGCACCGAGAACAGCAGCAAGGCAATGCCCACCAGTTTGAACGTTGGCACCAGAATACTGGCGATAAAGACCACAGCGGCAATCGGGATCATGCCGTGCTGCACCAACTCTATGACGCCGGACATGATGGTGCTCGGAGATCCCTGACCGAGCGAACTGACGGTCATGATGGGCAGCAGGTTGGCAGGGATGTACAGAATGGCGGACGTCAGCAGTAGCGCCCAAGTGCGCATCAGGCTGTCTGGGCGACGTGCATGCACCCATGCCCCGCAACGGGTACAGGTTTGCTCGTCAGCTTGCGCGTCTTGCCGATTCAACTCGTGGCACTCGGCGCATATCAAAATGCCCGCATCAATCGCACGCATGAGTGTCCTCCCCTAAAAGGGCCTGCCAGATCTGATGAGGTGACATGACAACCTCCAACCAGACCTGTACCAGCAAAAGACTCACAAAGCACGTCAAGCCAAGGCCCAGGCTTAACTCTGCCATGTCAGCCAACTTCACAATGGCCACCAACACGCCCATCAGGTACACCTCGAGCATGCCCCAGTCTTTCAAGTGGTGATAAATCCTGTAGATCAGCAATCCGTAGGAGCGACCGATATTCAAGCGAATGCTGAGTAAGACTGCCAGTTGGCACAGCAGCTTGAGCAACGGAATCCCCATGCTGCATAAGAACACAACCACGGCGATGCCTTGCATGCCTGTGTCGAACAGGCCGACCACACCGCTCCAGACAGTGTCTTGAGTCGCTTGGCCCAACAGATTGAGTTGCATGATGGGCAAAAAGTTCGCGGGGACGTACAACAGCAATGCGGCGATAACAAGTGCAAGGCTGCGTTCTACGACGTTATGGCGATGGGCGTAGAGCTCATAACCACAGCGCGGGCATTGAGCTTTTTCACCGAGGGCGAGATGCGGCTTACGCATCAACAGATCGCACTCATGGCAGGCCACTAACTCGTCCAGCGGTAAATCTGACACCCTGCGGGCGTCAACCGGATCTGGCATATAAGGAGTCTCTGGCTTGAAAATGAATGCGCCTATTCTAGTATCCTGAGCGGTTAATTCAAAAATCTATTTTTAATCGCACCCAGCTTTGCTTTATGCACCGAGCTGATGATGGTTTCAGCCGTTTTGTTCCACTTGAATGGTTTTGCTGAGTGCTCATTGTGGGCTTC
>NZ_JYKY01000058.1 GCF_001042985.1 Pseudomonas lundensis | reverse complement strand
TGGCTGGCTGAAGGAGAACCGTCGCATCGTGACGCGCTTCGACAAGCTCGCAACAAGTTTTGCGGCGATGGTCTCATTGGCCTGCGCTATGCGGTGCTTGCGACAATACTTTACGTACAGAGCCTAGTGCCGCCAAGGCCCAGACAAAGGCCATCACAGGGGTACCAGGGCTCAAATAGAGCGTGACAAGCTTCTCGCCGGCCGCTTTTGCAACAGAATCCAGAGCCCGCATAGCGCAAGCGTAGATCCCCTCACTGTCGTTGAGTTCGCGTAGTTTTTCGCTCTTGAAGCTGATTTTCGGACTACTGCCGGCAGTATGAAACTTGCCGTTTAACCAGCGGACGAAATGTTCGTGCGCTGCTGCAGTATTGGCGAATCTGGAAACGAAATCGCTGGTCGACTTCCAGTCTTTTTGCTGATTCGAGTCATGGATTGATGCTAACGCTACGTTGAAGGCGCCCTGGGTCTCCAGACTCTGTCTGTCTGTCTCGTCCGACCGTGTGTAGCAGAGAACAACGACATCAGAATAGTCCTGCGCAGCGAGTGCCGCGGCGATTGGGCCGTCTGTGCTTTCAAAGCCTAACGATGCGCGAAAATCCGTGATGCCATACCAAGTGAGCAGAAACTTTTTCATTGAGAGTTCTTTTGAATGTAGGGCCGGAACCATGCGATTTCGTTTGTCATTCTGTTGACGAAAACGGCGCGATTTGGCTTTTCGATGCCTTTGAACTTGCCAATACCACCACTCACGAGTGATCCCCCATCGTCCTCGTTCATGCAATACGCCACGCGTAACTCGAAAGATGCGAAGAGATCCTTGCAAGCACCAGCGCAGCGTTGCCAACGATCAACGAATGCAAATACGAATATCCCCTTGCGTGGTCCTTCTTCAGCCAGGCGCTTCAGCAGGTCAGCGGGTGAAGGGGGGTCACCAGGTTTGGGGGCTCTGAATGCGGATGACGGATGAAGTGCTTTCTCGGCGTCGAGACCATCGATGATCAACGCGACGCGGCGCGTCCCGATACCGTCGGCTATCGCCTGCAGTGGTAGCGCGGCAATGTCGTCAAACATCTTTAGACGTGCGCCGAGCGCCTGCGCTGCGGCGGAAAATCCACCGCCTGGTGCAACGCCACGCCCATTGAAATAGACAATCTCATCGAAGCTGTCTTGGAACGTAATGCTGCAAAGCGTAGCGGCCAACAACCCGTCGTGAATTTGGTCGTTGTAGCCGCTGAACAGGACATTGAACGCTGAGCGTCGGGTGAGCGGGATCGTCAGCCTTTGGGCATCGAATGTCAGCCGCTCACCTAAAAGCAGGGTGTCGTCTTGTCCGCAAATCGTTTGATATTCACTGGATGAAGGCAGCTGCGGCAGATTGGCTCCGCTGAAAATTCGCGTCTTGCCGGCCATGCCATGCTGTGTCGCATATCCCGCCAATGTTGCAATGTGTTCGCGGCAGAGTGTGTTTTCTGCCAGTGGAATCAGCAGCTTTACATTGCCGGATTTCGCACCGTTGGCATTATTGATGATGCCCTCGGGAGGGCTCTTGAGTTCAGCCGCCGCCCAGTTGTTTGCACCGAGGATCATCGCGGAATCTTCCTGACCGCACGCCAGCGCGATACGGCATCCCAGTTGGGTAATTATGCTTGCGATTGACAGTGCATTAATGCCTTTCAGGGTTTGCGTCGCAAGCAGGATGTGGATGCCGAATGAGCGGCCCTGTTTTAACAACTGTGAGAGCAGTTGTTCTGCCGCCTCTGCGACCTGGCGCTGCCCTGCAAAGAGAACCTGGAACTCATCTACGACCAAAAGAATCCGTGGTAGTCGCTCGCTGCTCGCCGCGCGGTATTCAGCAAAATCACGAACTTCCGCTTTCTTGAAAATACGCGCTCGTTCTTCCAGCTCATCCACGAGATGCCTCAGCACCGTTACGCCGTATTCGGGATCGCTTTCCGTGGCGACCAAACGGGCGTGAGGAAGTGGTGGGTCTGCATAGATATTGAATTCCGTAGATTCTTTGTAATCCAGCAAGTAGAGATCAACTTCTGCCGGCGAGTATTTCTCGCACAGCGTTTGAATCAGCACATGGAGCAGGTTGGACTTGCCAGAGCCCGTTTTACCTGCAAGCAGTGCGTGATGCTCGGAGGTCGTTGCACCCAGGATCAGTGGCACCTGCTCACCGACGGACGTCCATCCGATTGGAATACTGAAGCCGCTGCGGGTGGTCGCGCCTTTCCCGAAATTCGTCCAGAGGTCAGGCATTGATTTGCGCAAGCGTGCCGTCGCGGCGTAATGCTCGGCAACCGTGGAGATGAATCCGGCCAAAAAGTCTTGCGCGAGCCATTGTTCTGGCTGGTAGGTCAACGACAGCCCGTTGCATCCGTAGTCAGCACCACGCAACAGTGCGTCAGTGCCCATGGTCGATGTTTCCAGCGTGGTGCGAAATTTTTCATATCGCCGGTCTTCCATGCGATGCCCGTCAATCGCGAGGATGGGCAGTACACCGCAGCGTGGACCGTTCACGCAGAGCCGCTCAAGGAACCAGAGGCTCTTGTCCGAAAGTTGTTCTGGAGCGTCAAAAAGCAATACGACCTTGTAACGCAGGGGATTGTCGACGTTGTGCGCGTTGTACTCTAACCAGTTGGGTGACTGGTCGGTGAACCGATGTTGAATCAGCTCCTCGACCTCGTCTTGCAGTTTGCCAAGGGCTGCTTCGATTTCGTCTGCGCGAGTCAGCACGCGTTGTTGCGGCACCAATTGCGGCACTTTCAGAAGCGGCAGAAACGGTCCGATCGATTGTCCCAATTGCAGAGGGTCAATGAGCGTTAACTCCAACCGGCCCGGCGGCAGGGCTGACAGTAACCGTAACAGGAGTTGATGTATCAAGTGCTTGTGTGCTGCGTTGCCCTCCGATAGGACAAGGGCGCGTGCGAGGGGGAATGTAGGGGTGTGCGGGACAACGCAGGAGAGTTCCTCAAAGGCAACTCGATGCGAACCAAACGATAGATGTGTCGGAATATCCGATGCCATCAAAGGGCAATTTGGCCCGAAATCCACAAACGCGGGCTGTTGTCGGCGAAGCTGAAAACCCCAACGTCCGGTTTCAGCGGCGATTTTTTCCCATTCTCGAGCGAAGGTCGATTGCCAATTCAATGTCCTCTTTTCCCGGTTGCCGCTCGCTTGCTTGCTTTCGTACGCGAGGTGCTGCATTGCCTCTTCGTTCAATTTGCTTCGATGGTTCGCTGCATCGCCAGACAAGTCCAGAATCGATTGTTCTATCCGGTGGGAGAGGGCATCGAACTCGCGGTCAATGCGCGCCAGACCCTCTTGATAATCAGCGACAGCTTTATTTATCGCGGTCATCGTAGTTTTGGACAATCGCTGAGTTCCATTCATTTTTCATTCCCAGGATTTGTGCTCTGGATGAGTCGCGCGCTCTCCAGGGTCTTATCAAGATTGAGTGCCTGGCGCTGGAATTCCTCATTGAAAATGCGCAGCGAATCGATTTCCTTGAGAATCGGCTCGAGCACCTCGGTGGAAATGGAAAGACCAAATGAATCGTGTGCTGCTTCGCGAAAGTTTTCGGCGCACAAAATCGCCATTCCAAAAACATCGTCAAACATCGATCTCTTCCTCCGCCGTATCACCATCAATAGGAAGCTCGAGTACAGAGTCGTCAGCGGTGATGGAAGGAAAAATCGAGGCGCAAACTTCGCCTGGCAATAGATAGTTGGATTTAAACTCAGGATTCATGCTCCTGACTCGAGTCAGAAACGCTCGCCAATCTTCCTCGGACAAATCGATCGACTGACAGTGCGCCGTCAATTCCAATAATTGCTCCGTGGCCGCATCCACGCCGTCCATATCCCCGGCGTTGACCGCTTGTTGAAGTCTTTCAATCTCCGTCCGGACTTGGGCGAGAGTGTCTGGACTGATAATTGCGAATCGCACTTTCATGGCTGCTCCTCCTCGTTTGGGCGGATGAAATCAAGGCAGGACTTATCTATTTCGTTCTTACTGGGCAACATTCCCACCATCGGCGAACCTGCTTCGCGCAAGGTATCGCGCAATTCTTTCTGCTTCTCTGGTGAAAGGTCCTGGATATCTCGCGAGCAAAGCGTGCATTGCGCATCCGCCTGCTTGTGTCCTTGGGACTGGAAAACCATGTGATCCATCTGCGAATAGAGGTACTGCGCCTTCCCGCATTTCACCTCGAACGCCATCGTGAACTGGCCTAATAATTCCGGACACCTCTTTAGGGCGATATGATTTCGCCAACTTGGAGGTTCCATGAACGAAAGAAAGGTCTATACCCGCGAGTTCAAGCTGCATGCTGCCAGCATGGTGCTTGA
>NZ_JYKY01000057.1 GCF_001042985.1 Pseudomonas lundensis | reverse complement strand
TGGCCACGGCCAGCGAGGTCAGGTCTTCGGCGGATTCGACGAGGATGGCGCGATCTGCACCCAGTGCCAGCGCGGTACGCAGCTGTTCCTGAGCCGTGGTCGGGCCGATGGAGACGACGACGATCTCAGTTGCCACGCCCTTCTCTTTCAGGCGTACGGCTTCTTCCACAGCGATCTCGCAGAAGGGGTTCATCGACATCTTGACGTTGGCGAGGTCAACGCCGGAGTTGTCCGCCTTGACGCGAACTTTAACGTTGTAATCGACAACGCGTTTGATACAAGCCAGCACCTTCATGGTTGCTCCTTTGAGGACGGCCCCGCGCAACCGGGCCGTCCACGTCTGCGATTGAGAAAAACCGTTAAACCGTGGCCGGTTCGACCGGCAATATCAGTTGATCGGGCACGGCATGTGCGCTATTGCGTGCCACCAGGTAATACACCAACGCGGGCAGCGTCAGACCGATGATCCAGGAAATATCCGTGCCCCCCAGCGACGCCACCAGCGGCCCGGTGTAAAAACTGGTGGCGATAAACGGCAGCTGAATCAGCACCCCAAAGGCGTATACCAGAATACCGCGCAGGTTCCAGCGCCCGTATCGGCCATTCGGGTTAGACAGCGCCGGCACGTCATAGCGCTCTTTGCTGATCAGGTAGAAGTCCACCAGATTGATGGCGCTCCACGGTGTGAAAAACGCCAGCAGGAACAGGATGAATGCCGAGAAATCCTTGAGGAATGAATGCTGCCCGAGCAACGCCAGCGTGGTGGCAAACCCCACCATCAGCAGGATGTACACCAGACGCAGGGTTTTGGAGATCCGGTGATTGCCACGGAACCCGCTGACGATGGTCGCCAGCGACATGAAACTGCCGTAGGCATTGAGGGTGGTGATCGTCACCTTGCCAAACACCACACAGAAATACAGCAGCGCAGCCATAGCCCCGCTCGCCCCCAGCCCCACGATGTACGACACCTCATGCCCGGCAAACCGGTCACCGGCCAATGCAGCCACAAACACGCCAAACACCATCGAGATCTGCGACCCCACCACCGAGCCCAGCCCCACCGCGAGGAAGGTTTTGAGCGACGAGGTGGTAGACGGCAGATAGCGCGAGTAATCGGCCACATACGGCCCGAACGCAATCTGCCAGGACGCCGAAAGCGAGATGGCCAATAAAAAGCTGCTTAGCGAAAAGTGTTTATTGCTCAACAACAGGCCCACATCGTTTTGCGACAGCAAGGTGTAGAACAGGTAGAAAAACGCCAGCACCCCAACCACGCTGGCCACGCGGCCAATCATGTGAATCGTGCGGTAGCCCAGGATGGTCAGCAGGACAATCAGGGCCGCAAAAATCAGGATGCCCCACGAATCGCTCACGCCGACCAATTGCCCCACCGCCTGCCCCGCCAGCACCGAGCCGCTGGCCGAAAACCCCACGTACATCAGGCACACCAGCACAATCGGGATCACGGCCCCGTACACCCCGAATTGCACACGACTGGAGATCATTTGCGGCAACCCCAGCTTCGGGCCCTGAGCGGCGTGCAGTGCCATGATGACGCCGCCCAGCACTTGCCCGATCAGCAAACCGATCAGCGACCAAAACACATCACCGCCCAAGACCACGGCCAGGGCGCCCGTGACGATGGCCGTGACTTGCAGGTTCGCCCCGAACCACAGGGTGAACTGACTGAACAACCGCCCGTGTCGCTCGGACTCGGGGATGTAATCAATAGAGCGCTGTTCGACCAGCGAGGCCCGCGGTGAATCTTCGTTGTGCGTGGACATAAGCAGTTCCTTGGGGCTGTCACCGTCGGTGCGCCCATTGTTTTTGGAATGACTTTTCCGATCCTTGACCTGACCTTCACCGCATCCTTGCAACCCTGGGCAGGTGCCTGCGCACCTGCCACGTGCGCGTTACGGGCGGGCGTCGAGCAACGCCCGGGAAATGATGATTTTCTGCACTTCAGAAGTGCCTTCGAAAATCCGCAAGATCCGCGCATCGCGCACGTAACGCTCCAACGGCAAGTCACGGCTGTAGCCGTACCCGCCGTGCAATTGCAGCGCAGCATCGGTGATAAACCCGGCGCACTCCGCCGCCACCAGTTTGGCCGTCGCAGAATCAAGGCTGAAACGCTCGCCGCTGTCACGCCGGGCAGCGGCTTTCATGGTCAGCAGGCGGGCACTTTCGAGCTGCGCATACATGTCCGCCAGGCGCCATTGCGTACCTTGATACGCCGCCAGGGGTTTAGGCCCTATTTGACGCTCACGCACCCAGTTCAAACTGGCGTGCAACGCTGCGCTGGCGATCCCCAGCGACATGGCCGCCACCTCCACCCGCCCACGATCCAGCACCGCCATGGCCGTGTTGAAACCCTGCCCCTCGACACCCAGCAGCGCAGTCTCTGGCAACCAGCAATCGAGCGCCAACTCATAGATCGTGCTGCCGCGCAGACCCATGGTTTTCTCCGGGCTGGAGAAACTGATCCCGGCCGTGCCCTTGGGCACCCTGAATGCACTGATGCCTTTGTGCCCGGCCTCCGCGTCGGTTTTCACGTACAGCACAATGAAGTCGGCTTCCTTGGCATTGGTGATGTAGTGCTTGCTGCCGCGTACACGCCAGCCACCGTCTTCGCGCACGGCACGGCTGCGCATGTCGGCCGGGTTGGAACCGGCGGCCGGCTCGGTCAGGGCGAATGCGCCCAACCACTCCCCGCTGGCCGCCCGGGGCAACCACTCCTGCTTTTGCTGTTCCGTGGCGCCCAGCAGAATCGAATCGGTGGCCAAAAAGTGCGCCGTCATGGCCGAGGCCGTCGAGGCACAGGCACCCGCGACCGCTTCCACCACGCGGCTCATCGCCAGGCTGCCGATGCCCAGGCCGCCGTAGGCTTCTGGCAGGTTAATGCCCATAAAGCCCAAGTCACCCAACGCCTTGATGCTGGCCAGACAAAAACTTTCGCTCTCGTCGTAGTGCTGCGCCAAGGGCTGAATCACTTCGCGGGCGACCTGTTCAGCACTCTCAACCACCGCCAGTTCTTCTGCATTCATGTTGAAATTCACGGGTTCACTCCTGTTTTACTCAAACCAAAAATGGCGTTGTCAGCCCCCAAGCGCGGGGCTGCAGTGAGGGCGTGGGGTTTGCGACCGTTGAAGAACACCGGTTGCGGCACACAAGGCACTGCCGCGCCGGGTGGCTGGAACTGCAACTGACGCACGCGGGCATGCTCGCTGCTGGCGGCTTCAGCCAAATCCCACACCGGCGAGGACGGCACCCCTGCCTCCAGCAAGCCGTCACACAGGTGCTCGACGCTGTGTTGCGCGGTCCATGCCTCAATGGCAGCCCGCAGTTGCGGTTCGTGCCGGGTACGACTGGCGTCGTCGATAAAGCGCGGGTCGATTGCCAGCTCAGGCTGGCCCATGCACTGGCACAGGCGCTCAAACAGCCGGTTGCTGGCGACCGCAATCACTACCAACCCGTCGGCAGCCCGGTAGGTGTCAAACGGGGTGGACACCGGATGTCGGTTCCCCACCAGCCCCGGTGCCACACCGTTGGCATACAGGTTGGACAAACCGGTCATTTGCAGACTGAACAACACGTCGAACATGGCCACATCGATGTATTGCGCGCCCGGCGCATGGCGCTCGCGGGCAAACAAAGCCGAACTGATGGCCCAGGCGGCGTAGACCCCGGCACACAAGTCCCCGATGGACTCGCCGCTGCGGGTAGGCCCCGTGGCTGCAAATCCGGTGACACTCATCAAGCCCGACATGGCCTGGGCCACAATGTCGTAGGCCGGGCGACCCGACAGGGGGCCGTCCTGCCCGAAACCGGAAATACTGGCGTAGATCAGTCGCGGGTTGTGCTGCTTCAGGGTATCGAAATCAATGCCCAGACGCCGGGTGACGCCGGGGCGGAAGTTCTCCACCAGCACATCGGCGTCGGCCACCAGTTCGTAAAAGCGTTGACGGTCCGACGGGTCTTTGAAATCAATCTCGACGCTGCGCTTGCCGCGATTGATGAGGTCGAAGTACACGCTTTCGCCCGCAAGAAAAGGCCCCAGATGCCGTGCGTCATCGCCCTCTTGCGGCACCTCGAACTTAATGACATCAGCCCCCAGGTCCGCCAGCATCGCGGTGCAATGCGGGCCCGCCAGTACGCGGCTGATGTCCAGCACGCGCACGCCTTGCAGTTGTTGAGTAAACGGACTGTTGCTCATGGTTGTTGCCTCACAGGGTCGTCAGGTCAGCCATTGACGCAGGCAGGCGTACACCGTGCAGCCTGTGTGGCCCACGTACGCGCTATCCCGACCTTCGTCAGCGACTATCAGGTGTGGGGGCGGCTCAGCCGTTGATCATCGGCAGGTTCAGGCCCTGTTCGTTGGCGCAGTCGATGGCGATTTCATACCCGGCGTCGGCATGGCGCATCACGCCGGTGGCCGGGTCGTTGTGCAGCACGCGGGCGATGCGTTCGGCCGCTT
>NZ_JYKY01000056.1 GCF_001042985.1 Pseudomonas lundensis | reverse complement strand
GCGGGTCTGCTTACGTTTGCCGGCGTACTCAGCATCGGCGAAGGACATCTGTTTCATCGGGACTCAACCGTTCGATTCCTGTGAGGCGGGTATTTCACCAAATCTGGAAGCCTTTTTCAGAGTTTCCTTAGCTTTATCCAGCTCGGGGGTTGGAGCACTTTTAACCGCAATAAGTCCCTCGCTGACTGTATAGGTAAAGACCAAACCTTGTTTGCCACCCACGTATCCAATCCCGCTAAATAAGTCGGCTATTGGATTTTTAAACCTCACACGAACAGAAACTGAGCTCGGCTCAGACTCAAAGACACCTGGAATGATGTGAAAGAGCCCTGTCAAACGGACCCCCTGCCCTTCACGATAAGGAATCCATTCACACTGACTGGTTTCAATCCAATACTTACCTATATCTTGTAGCGGTCGTGGTGGATGAACGCGCACACTTGAATTATTACTTTTAACGCGCGCAATCCATTGTTGCGTATCAATTGGATCTCCTACTATTGATAGCTCTAAATAAGCGTTTGAGGGGGTTGCCCCTGGCAAGTCGATAGTCAAGGCACTCACGGCAGGTACAAAAATAAAACCCATGCGATTATCAGCAGACCTTCTTCGTTCAGCACCGACAAAGCTAATTCTAGGGGCGTAAAGTATATCGTAAAGACGTGTTAACTCATGCACTTGGACACTTGAAGGAATAGCTGACACATCCCCTGCTTTCCCTTTTGACCAGCAGCAATTATCAAGAAAATTTTGTAACGGTGTCTGCCGCATCAACCAAGCGACTATGTACAGCACCCCCAACATTGCAAGCAAGTAATTTAACGGCACCATGAGTCGTAAATATCGAATATTCGATAAGGCCACATCCAAGCCAGCAACAATATTTTTATACGTATAGGTAAATCCAAGTAAAGCTTGTGCCCCAGAGGTTAAAGCCTGCGCCCCAACTATTATTTTTTGACCCCGCATCCATGGGTCAATTTGCCCACCAGCATTGTCGAGCTGCAATTGAAGTGACTTGTACTCTTTCAACGCTGCGACTGCCGATAGCAGGCCGAATACCCCACCAAACATCGTCAACACCGACGCAAATTTTGCTCCAACTTTGAGCCTTTCGACGCCACCTCCTCCCCAAAACCCCTTCCTGACCTGCGCATCAATCACCGCCACCAACGCGGCTGCGGCATATAACGTCGCGGACGCTGTCTCGTACTGACGCTGTTGATCCACCCCTTCCAGCACCTGCGCCTGGCTCAGATAACGCCCCGCATTCCAGCTATTAAGCAGCAATGCCGCCAATGCAATCACGCCGCCACTTTTTTGTACCGCAGGTGAGTTAACGATATGGGCGACGTGCCCTGTGCCGATGGCTTTGCCTGTTATTTTTGCCCACTGGATCAGGTCTTCGGCCGCTTTACCGACCAACTGCAACACCTGCCGTCCGCTCTGATTGATCAGGCGCAAGCCGGTCTCACTGCCCACGCGCGCGGCAACCATGATGCTCAACCACGCCCCGCTTAACGGCGCGCCGGGCTCACCGCCCAGTAACAGCAATGCAGCCCCCAAGCGTTTGATCAGGCTATTCCACGCACTGTCAGCCTCGCGAGCGAGTTCGGCGAGGTTGGCAAGGATCGGCGCACCCAGCGGGCCGAGTATTTTGATCAATGCCTGTTCGGCGTTGGCCTGGTTTTCCAGACTCAATGCCGCCATCAACTCTGCGGACCGGCTAATGCCGATGACAGCCGCTTCCAGGGTCGGGCTCCAGCCGTAGAACAACTGACGCAAGGCGCCTTGATCGGCACTGCGCACGTAGTCGGCGTATTGCTCGGCACCTTGTTTGCGCAGGCATTGCGCGCTTAGGCAGGCCATGGCCAAGTGGCCAAGCCATGTCTGGTGAGCGGGGTTGTGGAAATCGACAAACCACGTGCCGCTATGGTGCCGAAGCAAATACACACCCCGGTCGGCATAGAGATGGGTGTGGCGCTGTTGAACCTGAGCGAAATGGTTGGGGGCCGTGTGGTCCAGCCAGGTATTCATGGCCGGCAAGTCAATGTACTGCTCAACCTTTTCACTGACGAAACGGTTTTCCAGGTTGGCCACTTTTGACGCTCGGTAATCGCGCACCAACGCTTCAACTTCGGTGTGCAATTGAGCCGGAATGAATTCACGTACCGAGGCGACCGTGCGTTTTATTTGATCATGCACTTCTGCCAGCCTGGCAGCACCTGCCCAATATTTTGAAATACGCCCGCGCCGTTGATTCAACCGCGCCTCTTCGCGAAACAGCTCTTCCAGATCGCGATCCGCTTTGAGCAGTTGCTCACCCTGCTCCGGGGTCAGCTCAAGCTCATGCTCGCGGTAGCGATAACTCACCTGCCCCGCCACTTCAGCGCCGTCCTCGGTGATCAGGCTGCGTATGAAGCCGCCAATGCTCAAGCGAAGTTGGTGGTCCTGCTGCCATTGTTCATGGCGGCTTTCGACTTGTTCCTGTTCGTGATTAATGTCACGCAGTACGCCCAGATCATCATCCAGGCATGCCAGTACGGCATACAGGCCTTGAGCCTGTTGATGCGCGCCCTCCAGCACTTGTTGCACAGTGAAAGGCGCCCACTGCACCGCACTCCACTCACCAGGCACGGTGTGCTCGGCGGTCATCTCAGGGTGGCTCGCCGCCACACGGATGCGCTCGTTATTCCAGCGCTGAGCGTCCAGCCATTGGGTGATGTTGTGCGTAAGGTTGTCCGTCGGACGGTTTTTGAACACTCGTTGAGCCCATTGCTGTTCGTGGGCTTTATGCGCTTTACCGTTGTGCAGATGGTCAAGGGTCACGGCTCGCGCATAGGTTTCAGGGATTAATTCGCCCATGAGCTGATCCGCCTCATTCAGCGGCACGCAATGGGGGGTCCGAAGTTCATTGGCGAGCTGGCGCAAATCAATAACGCGCATGTGTTGGGCGCGTGCTTGTGGATCCGCTAACTGCTGGCATGCCTCAGGGGTAAGCGGGTATTCGCTGTAAAGCATCCAGGCAGGCTCATGTTTGCTGAGCGTCAGTCCAAACAGTTCGCCACGCTCGACCCGCGTGTCATCGGCCTCCAACGGTTGTTCATGGAGGCAGTGGTTGATTGCCACGGCATAGCGTTTTAGCCCTGCACTGCCTTGCCACACATACACAAACCCTTCGCGTAGCAGTCGTGCGGCCATGGGGTGGCTCTGAGGCGTAACACCCGGTTGAGCCGCCGCGTGTGTGGACGCCTCTTCGCTCAACGCATACCGAACGGGCAGCACAAAAACATAAGGTTGGTAGGCGGGGCATTGGCCCGCGACGCTGTTGACATCGATAGATTCATGACCACAAGCGGCCCGCTCAGCCGCCTCCAGACGTGAGAGTGTGGCGAGTAATTGTTCGTGGCTCATGAGGCAATCTCTGCGCATACAAGCTGGCGTTTAAATTCAGCCAGAAGCTTATCCAGGCGCTCTTTGGGTGAACCATCACGAGAGGCCAATAACTGGCGATACACCGTGTGATCAGGTCCATCAGGAAAGGTGTCACCGAAATGGCCGTACACACTGACCCAGCGCATCACGTCATCCACTGCGCTGTACCCTTGACGCTCGGCACTGCAACAGCAAGCGCTGGCCCATTGCTTCTGCGCGGCTGAATCCAGGCCGTCTAAATACGTCGGAAAAAACTGCTGACAGTGCGCCTGTACGCGCTGCAGAACAGCCTCTCGCCCTGCTTGGCCAAGGTGCTCAAGCTGTTGCGCATCCAGGGTTAGCCAGGGGACATGCGCATACTCGCCCCCCACCCGGGCAGGGCCCTTACGCTGTAAATCACCCTCTGGCAAACGAATCAGGCTCACGGGGCCCATCAACCTGTCACGCTCACCGACGGCCAGGTCTTGCAACCATAAACGGGCAATTCGTGGGTCGTAGTAACGAAAAAAAACGCTGACATCGCCCTCCACCCGGACATGAATCAGGCTGCGCAAGTGCTTGATCAAGCGTTCTTCGTCTGCATCACTTTCAAGCCAGATGCCTGCTGTGGCTTGCCAATGCGCGTCGAAGGCCTGCGCCAACGGGCTATGGGCCTGCACGGCAACTAACAAAGGGCCGCAAAATGCCAGCTCGGCGTATTGGGTCATCAGGTACAAAAAATGAGGCCTTGATCCGGGGGCCAATTCACACACTCGGGCTTGAAGGTTGTCGATCTGGCAACTGTCGAGTAACAAGTAAGCGCGGCTCATGCGGGTGTGCTCCGCATTTTTTCGCAGACAGGGCAAATGGGTTTGGCGCCACGCGCGGCCGCCATCAGTGCTTCGATTTGCGGGCCTGGTGCCAGCGCGATCAAAGGCTCGACAGGGTTCGGTATGGCTGGCATCGCAGGCGTGCCCGGTATCGGCACGCCTCCCGGTTGAATCGGCGAACTGCAATAAATCCCCGCCGCACTGATGACGATATGCTGCCCGCCCGCGTTCAGCGTCAGTGCTGCGCCCGCCTCCAGCCCCACCAGGGCGCCCGCCTTGAGGTGGATTTCTTGCCCGGCTTCGACCAGTACGCTCTGTCCGGCACGGGTATGGGCGCTGGTTGCAATGTGCAGATGATCGCTGCCCAGGATCTGCACTTTGCGGTCCGCGCTGACGGTGCGCTGTTCTTCGGCCTGGAGCACGCTGATGCTGTTGC
>NZ_JYKY01000055.1 GCF_001042985.1 Pseudomonas lundensis | reverse complement strand
GGTAGAGGTACACTTTTTCGACTTTGGCGTCGGGTCGCATCATGATCTCAGGGCTCCTGAGAGAATCGGGAGCCCAGCATCTGGCATTAGCTTAGTGCTTTGAATGTGGGGTTCATGGAGCGGTTACAATGGCTGTACCGTGAGACAAATCCGCCATCGACTGCCGTCTAAGTTAGTGTAGAGGGGTGATTGTCGGTAACCACACCGTCGTACTCGGCGGCATATCTAAGGCAAGCTATTAGCATATTTCAATCAAGCCTATCAGGATGCTGTATATAGATATTTAAGTTTAAATTCTCCTTTACTATAGAAAAGATCAAAGTTTGCTGAGATCTCCTCTTCACCCTGCTCGCTAAACAGCCTGCAATTTATTCTCCAACAATCAGTTTCTTCATCGGCACCGTAGATATCTAAAAGGTTAGGTTCTAGAAGATGCGGGGAAGTGGTTTTTTTTGGGGGGGGCTTCAGCAGGTATTGGTCAGTATCAAAATAGTCATCTAGGTATTCGCGCGCCTCATTATATATAGCCGGGATCATACCAAAGTCGGTCTCGAGCTTAGTATATTTTTTTTTATTAAACGCATCTATGAAGTTTTCAATCATATTGTAAGCAGTCTCATATATTTTTTCTTTTTTAAGCTTCATTATTACCGGGCCTTTCTATTTTTTGGGAAGTTTGTTGTGGTTCCGGAATTTGCCCCGAGACCACTTAAGTAGCCACGCGCTTTCAGAACTGCACACTTTGATTCTTTACTACCAATGCCTGCCGAACGTAGGGCCTTAAAAGCTATAGTAGTTTCGGAGCCTAATATCCCGCCACTGGCACTATTGTTTTGGGCCTGAGAGGCTTTGTAATGCTGCGTACCTCTCGTTGTACCGTCCATATTTCTGCCTTGTAATGTTATGGCAATCGCTTCGCGATGTTTATAACCTGGCACGGAGGTCACAGTATTGTCTTGGTAAATATGGTGAGAGTCATACTGAGTGCCTTTGTTTCGTTTAGTGAGATTGCCATGGGTGTCCACGTCTAGCCCTGCATCGGCAAGAATTTTATCGCAATCACTTTTACAAGGGCAGGAACTGAGCCCCAACGCATCAATCCACTCCACCGGATTCGGCGCATACGCATAAAGATTCAACCCACCCGCATAGCTGATCGGGTCTTTGCTGACAAACCGTCCGGCCCGTGGATCATAGTACCTATACCGATTGTAGTGCAGCCCTGTTTCATGATCGTGGTACTGACCTTGAAACCTGATCGGGTTGGTCAGGCCTTGGCGCTGGGCCCATTCCGAGCGTTGTTCTTTAACTTCCCCCCACGCGTTGTACTGCGCGCTCCAGGCGATTTGACCGGTGGGGTCGGTCAGTTCTTGTGGCGTGCCGAGGTGGTCGCACTGGTACCACGCCAACACGTCAATCGGCAGCGCTTGCGGGGTGTGGGTCCACAGCGGGTCTTGGTCGATGTCGTAGGCGCCGGTGTAACTCGGTTGGGCCAGCAGGCGCATCGGTTGGTGGCGCAGGGCCTGGGCCACGGGGACGAAGCTGCCGGGTTCGTAGAGGTAGTGGACGGTTTTGCCGCTCGCGCCATCGGCCTGCGCGGGGCTGCTTTCCCAAGCGAGGGTGTTGCCGTCCCAGCCGAATAAGGTGAAGCCGCACCCCAGTTCCCGCTGTTTGCGCGCCTGTTCGTTGCGGTTCCACTGCGAGCCCGCTTCGGAGCGGTTGCGGTGGTGGGCGTTGGAGTGTTTGTACAGACGACGGCCCAGCGGGTCGTAGGCGTAGTCGACGCTCAGTTGGCTGTTTTCAAAGCGTACCAGGCGGTCAAACAGGTCCCAGTGCAGGCGGCTTTGCTGGCCGTTGTGCCAGCGGCGGATCTGGTTGCCGCGTTCGTCGTAGTCGTAGTGGCTGCCGGCGTATTCGCGCAGCAGGTTGTCCATGAGTTTGTTGCGTTTGGGGTTTTGCTCCAGCGGTCGTTGCACCTGTTGATTTTGTTCGTCCAGCAGGTTGCTGGCCGGGTCGAAGGCGAAGGTTTCGACGCCCAGGCGGCTGGTGGCGTTGAGCAGTCGGCCAACCGGGTCGTAGCGGTAGGACAGCGGCCCACGACGGCTGTCGTGGATGTCGGTCAGTTGGCTGGCTGCGTCGTACTGATAGGTGCGTTTGAGCAGGGTGGTTTTGTCGTCGCTGCGGCCTAAAAGCTGTTCTTGCAGGCGCCCGGCCGGGTCCCATTGTTGGGTTTGTAGAAGACAGTTGCCCTGATGACGGGCGACTTCGCGGTGCAGGTCGTCGCGTTCGTAGCAATAGTTTATGGTTTCGGGATAAATCCTGGCGTCTTGTTAGATTCCTTACGAACTCCGCGACCTATAAATAATCGCCAATTTTTGCCGCTGCTAACTGCTTTTTCGGTCCAGTAGTAGTTATCTAAAATCTTGTAAGTGGTACCGTCGCTTGCTATGACTCCTTTCCGAGCGTACTTCTTAAATAATTTATTCAACTCTCGATTGACTATTTTTTCAACACTTGAACTGTCGGCGCTGTAGCGTGTTGCCCCAATAGCATATTCATCCTCCCCTCCGTAAGATACAGTAACGAAGCCCTTTCTTTGCTCACGCCTGAATGTTTCTCTTGTATGCAAAGCGATTACCCCCTCATCCTTTCTTTCACCAAAAAACCAATCACAAAAAGAAAAATCACTTTCATTAAAGTCCTTTAGATTAAGATTATCTAAGCGCGCGAATTTTTTCTCTATCTTGTGCCAAAAATACAAGCAAAACCCTGTATTTTCCATGAGCTCCGAATTAATGCTTACAAACTCTTCAAACATCAAAAAAATGATTTTATCCATTAACTATTTCCTTTGGCAGGTGCAATTATATGGCCGGAATTGCACGTCATCAGGAGCAAATTCTCCCTTGATTTTTGTTCTTATATCATCAAGTGCCTGTTTCTCTCGAACAATCGGAGTTGTTTGGTCTGCACGATTTTTACCGACATTGCCGTAGATGAGTTTTCCCTCTACATCCTCGTAAATTATATTTGGGCGACGATCGTCTTTATTACCTCTTGGCGTGAGGACTAACTGCTCTTTCCTGACCCCGCCCCCAGCAATGACTCTCCCCCCAGTAGCTTCAACCTCTTGGCCCCAAGCTTGAATAACTTGATTATGTGGACCCTCTCCATTGGTTTTAGGGCTTCGCTTAGCAAGTCCAAACGCATCAACCCACTCCACCGGATTGGGCGCATACGCATACAGATTCAACCCACCCGCATAGCTGATGGGGTCTTAGCTGATAAACCGTTCGCCCCGTGGATCATAGTGCCTATACCGATTATAGTGCAGCCATATTTCGTGATCATGCATGGCTATTTTATAATCGTTGCAGCATCTTATATGAGTCAAATGACTATGTAAGTGATGCAAGCGGACTTAAAAACTCCACAAGCCACAAAATCATATCTGCACATCTATATGCTAGATATTGACGCGAACATTTTTAATCTCTCCTTCAACTCATAAATAGACGCCTCTATCATAGAGCAATACTGAGAAATACTGAGTTCCTCAGTAAAGCATGTAGTGCTTGCCCAAGGTTTTATGACAATAAAACTTTGCTTATGCACATCAACGAATACCGCCTCATCACCATCAAAAGCCTCAACACCTAACGGCAAGCAAGAATTTCTTATATTTTCTCGAATAGCATTAGACAGGACGTTTTCCAAATTATCCATAGCGCACTCTATCGGCTCAAAATCATTCATTCTGACCACTAAATCCTCTAACGCCAACAAAAGACTCTTTGCAAGCATAAGCTGCTCGTAATCTCCAACACTTACTGAACCAAAAACAAATTCACAGCGCGAAAAAACGTATTGCCTGTCAGTTGAGAGCTCTACCTCCAATTTAATTATTGGCTCTTTCATTTCCCTGTCCCCTTACATTTACAAGTAATCGTCCTTGCTGCAAACCGTTTAGCAACTTCAGGTGGCACTGGAATCCCGCGATTCTGCATAGAGTCTCCATTCCAATGCACTTTTCCATCATTGCTATTGCCAAAACGATGAACTACGCCATGTTCATCTCGCGTATACCAATGCTTACCCTCTGCATCAGGTATCGCTTTTTTGTACAACTCCTCTGCATTTTTGGGAAGAATTGAAGTTTTTGTTCCTCCACCTCTAAATTTTCCAGATGAAGGATCATGGTGCCCTGGATTTTCATATTTTGGTTTTGGGCCGTGGTATCGACCCTCTTTAGGGAGCTTGGCTAACCCATTTGGATCAACCCACCCCGTTGGATTCGGCGCATACGCATAAAGATTCAACCCACCCGCATAGCTGATCGGGTCCTTGCTGATAAACCGCCCGACCTGAGGATCATAGTACCGATAGCGGTTGTAGTGGAGCCCGGTCTCGTGGTCGTGGTACTGGCCCTGAAAGCGGATCGGGTTTTTCAGGCCTACACGTTGCGCCCACTCCGAGCGCTGCTCTTTTACTTCACCCCAGGCTTTGTAGTGCGCGCTCCAGGCCATCTGGCCGTTGTGGTCGGTCAGTTCCTGCGGCGTGCCGAGGTGGTCGCACTGGTACCAGGCCAGTACGTCAATCGGTAGCGCTTGCGGGGTGTGGGTCCACAGCGGGTCTTGGTCGATGTCGTAGGCGCCGGTGTAACTCGGTTGGGCCAGCAGGCGCATCGGTTGGTGGCGCAGGGCCTGGGCCACGGGGACGAAGCTGCCGGGTTCGTAGAGGTAGTGGACGGTTTTGCCGCTCGCGCCATCGGCCTGCGCGGGGCTGCTTTCCCAAGCGAGGGTGTCGCCGTCCCAGCCGAATAACGTGAAGCCGCACCCCAGTTCCCGCTG
>NZ_JYKY01000054.1 GCF_001042985.1 Pseudomonas lundensis | reverse complement strand
TGGCTGGCTGAAGGAGAACCGTCGCATCGTGACGCGCTTCGACAAGCTCGCAACAAGTTTTGCGGCGATGGTCTCATTGGCCTGCGCTATGCGGTGCTTGCGACAATACTTTACGTACAGAGCCTAGAACCCTGATCAGCTTCCTCTCCGGATCCGTATGCTATTGACCAGATCGGCGCAGTGATTTATCCGACCCAGTAATTTTTCCTCCACTCTTTTCGACTTCCCGTCGAATTTGCTCTTGGTTAACCTCGTCCATCGCAGCTTTTGATTTCAAAAACTCCTCATATCCCCTCTTGATGTAGAGCTTCAAAATGCCCGGTACATCTTGAATCTTGCCGACATCAAGCTCGCCGACCTCAAGTTTCGTCGCCGGGCTTGTTTCCTCGTAGGGCCAGCCAGGGCTCAGGATGTAGAAGTACATGAAAGGCAGTTTAAAAACTGCAAAATACCGATGAGGGTGATCAGTGAATCGGATGTCTTGAGATCCGATTGAACGATCTATACCATAAGTGTAAGCTTTTGGAAGGCCATAAAATGGTGGCTCTCCGTAGAAGGGCGCAAAATAAATAGTCGTGCTGCATCGATTGTTTAATATGTCTTGTTTAGACGCGTCCAAAAACGCATCTACCACAACCTTATCTTCACTTGTTCGATTATTCTCATCGTCGTTAGTAGTAAGCAACGCTCGCCAGAAAACAGACAAAACAGCTAGCTGGATTTCATCGCTAATCACTACTATTGAGCTTTGCTTTTGGTAGTTCGCTATTTTTCTGAATAGACCCTCGGCAAGTTTTTTCTCCCAAATAGAGAGTTTTCCTTCGCAACCTCCGCACAAAAGGTGTTTTTTTGGCCCATCTTGGTGTCGGATATTGACGTCTCGAGTGTCCCGAATGAATTGCGTGGCTGACGTTTTTTTAAGCCAGTCATACGCGAATTTGGGGATGCTATGAGACTCTTTCAGCAAGATATTTTTGTTATCACACAGCGCGCAGTCTCCTAGGACACCGCCCGCCGCTGTCACATCGAACTCTTGCTTACTGATGTTACTTTCCATCGTCAAAATTTTCCCTTGTTGCTGATCCGTTGAGACTCGCGCTCACCGAAGCCTGGCATCTGCTCTGCCAAACCAAGTACTGGTGGCAAGAGACGTCTTCACTGATTGCCGAGAAAGGCTGAAGAGGCTTGAAGCCCATAATCACTTCTTAATCCACAGCCAATTCCACGTATCTGTACAGTGGACTGCAATGATAGCTCAGCGCCATCTCAGAATGCGACGAATGCGCTTTAGCCCACGCAGGAACGTTGACCTAGCTCCTCGTTGGATGTGTTCTCACCAAGCAAGACGTTCAAACATCAAGACGCGGTGAGGAAACGTTTGTGCTGGCTTTCAGATTCGTAAAAGCGGTGATGACTGTCAGAGGTCTGGACAACGAGGCTGATGCGAGTGGTGAAACAAGGCCTATGAACGCCAAACGATGAACAATCGCTTTATTTTCTAAAGCATTGAGACAGCAGTCCCGGGGCTGTGAGCTTCTTATGAACATATTACATCGCCCACTTGTTAAATCGTGTATAGCAATCTTTGGCTCGCTTTACCGTTTCCTGCTGCTGTGCGTGCTTTGCGTGTCATTGTCCTTCTGCGCGGCCTTACACGACTCTGTTTATCCTGCCTGTTCCCTTACTCATTCAACGATCAGTCTTAACCGATCAAACGGTACGGTCTGACCGAGGCCAGCATTTGCCGATGTTAGCTTCGGAACGCCCTGCGGATTCCCTGCATGGCGTTCTGGAATTTATTGATATGTCGCAAATAATTGCTCCTGCGCTAAACAACTCGCCAACTGATTTAGTGCTCTCACTGGCGGCTATTGCAGATTCTTCGATGAGTGGCATGGAGAACTTCAATAAAAAGATGGTCGATGCCCAACTGTTCTCTGTCTTCGACATTGCGCGTGTTTCCAAAAAAGAGTTTTGCAATATTCTGACGGAGTTCACGGCTGAGGAAATGGCTGGAAAAATCTACGATCAAGCGCTGAGCTATGCAGTGCAACTTGAAATTCTCCACCGCCAGCAAAACGATTCGCTGACTGAAGATCAGCGTGTCAAACGCCAAATGTCAGCTCAATCTGCCAAAGGTGCTACTTACTGCTCACTGTTTCCTCAGGAATCGAATCAGGTATGTGCCCCGCAGTCCTTGGCGGCCATGGATTCGCCTGTGGCGTATCTGCGAGCCTTGTACCTGTTTGCCCTGCAATTGGAAAAGACCGGTACGGGAAACCAAACCAAAAAAACACTTTCTACACGCCGTGCCTCTTTAGAGAATCTGAAGATTGATGCGAACGCTGTGTACGCGCAAACCCCGCTGTTGAATATCATCAATGAGTTACTCCATGAGGGCATAACCAAAGCGTTGCGTGACAATAAGGACATATACAGCAATGCCACTGTTGAATACGTGTTAAAAACACATTGTTATCCTTTGCAACTGCCCTTCTATCTTCCTTATGAACAGTGTGTTTCAGCGCTCGGGGCTCACCACTTAAAACTGGGTGAGTTAAATTACAAAATCAGCCTGGCACTGCCGGTTACTCAACAGCCCAGTACCGCCTACGGCAAGGTTCAACAGGAAAGTTATGAAGCGCAACGCTTGCTGGCTCACCTCGGGCCTCATCAACAGGTATTGATAACCGATAATAAAGATCTCGGTGCAACCGCGAAGGAAAAAGATGCGTTCGCAAAAAAAGTCCTTGGGAGCACGTATGAATCTTTAAAGACACCCTCATGGTTTATGGAAAGTACAGATCTTAATGACGAGCACATGCAAGCGCTATTCTCGCTGGGTAAGTACCTTCCAGTTCAATCGACACAGTTACCCGGTAAACAGTCGGATGTTCATGCAGAGCTGAAACTACCCACGATTAAAAAAGAGGGGAATGTCGCCACTTTGGATTTTGATAAACCTGAGCAACTCGACCTGGCGCAACGCATCATTCGATTGCAGCGCTGGATGAAATGCTCATTCAACGACGTCAAGCATTTTGTCTACAGCGTCAAACAGGCAGACCTGGAAAACGATAAGGTCATGCTCAATGACAATACGCTACGAGCCTTGGGCGTGTACCGCTACCTTGAACAGCACTACACGCTGTCGATTGAAGAGTTTTCGGCACTCCTGCATCAGCTGCCCGTCCATCAATCTGGCACCACGCGTTCGTTGTATGACCGGGTTTATAACCGTAAAGAGGCATTCAACGTTTCATTTAAACTCGATGGCAGCGCTTTCACACCTGACTCGCAAGATGATGCGTCACTGGAAGTGGTCTATCTGATATGTGCAAGCTTGGGTGTCCCTAATACGCGTGATGCTTTCGGGGTCATGGCCGCTCAGCTACACAAATATGGCCCAGAAACAAAAAAGGACGTGGCCACCTTTAGTGCTTTTTATCGGCAAGTTCGGATTGCTCGTCTGTTCAATCTATCGTTGGCAGAAATGTATCAGCGTGCAGAGTTGTTGGGGGGTAAGGATTACAGCAAACAGCTAGTGACCCCTTCTTTAAGAATGAGCGGCAGCAATACACCGCCTGACTTTCTGGATGTGTTGATGCAAATGGAGTGGGCCGTCCAATGGTTTAACAGTGCTGCCATTCGTCTTTCAACCATTCGACGTCAGCTCTTGCTGGATGACATGGATCCGGATGGAGAGTTGCAAGAAAAGTTGAGCACATTTGAAAAGCTGCTTGCTGAGACTGAACGTTATGTCTTGGTCGACGCTGATTTTTCTCAACTGACAACGCAAGGTGCACTTCAGCTGGAACTGTTGAAATTCACCAAAGGTCACGTATTGATTAAAACGATTTTAAAGGTCCATCCGCTACTTCCTGAAACACCTGATTTACCCAAGCTGAACAGCGCGCTCAAGAAGTTGGTCAAGGCCTACATCAGCCCTTCTGCTCTTGAAAAAATTCAAGATGAAACGGTTTTAGAGATGGCGTCGTTACTGGCACCCTATCTGGATACCGCTTATAAACGATTGTTGCCCTGGAAAGCGGCCTTGCTGGACGTATTTCCACAGGGCGGTACGGCTGCAGAACCTGCCTCGGTCCAAGAAAAGAGAATCAAACATATCGTTCACGGCATAACGGTTGCGCTGGGGAATCAAGACAGCAGGCGATTGTTGAAGAATAATATGCTGGCTGTGCCCAATGCAGCTGCATCGTTGAAACTACCCATTAGCCAAGCTGCTCTGCAGACATTTATCAACCATCCGCATTGGCTCGATTCACGCAGCCTGCCTGAAGGCTTTTTAAAGTTGTCGCTGAATACGCTTTACTTAATGACGCAGTTTCAGTTGATGCTGGTCGCCTACCGTGTGAGTGAAGCCAGTCTTTTTAATTACTTGGCGCAGGTCAATCGTGTCGAGTCCCTCAATGATGACCAGATGGCCATGTTGCTTGGCCGGCTATTGGGCTGGGACGCGGGAGAAATAAAGGTGCTGTTGGAAAATGTACCTTTCACGCGCGTCAAGTCGATCGCTCAACTTGACTGGGTTGTACGCTGCCATCAAACATCTCATAAAACAGGCCTTCCGGCATCGCTGATATTGGCGGCAACAAATCTGAATTCTGATATATCGGGACCTCAATGGAAACAGGTCGGTGAGGCGCTGATTGCGGCGTCTGTCTAAATAGTCTCGTTCAACAATATTGAGCACAAGGAATTATCATGTCGTCATTACTCAGTCAGCAAGTGAACGAAACATTCCGCGATGCGCTTCTGGCGTTTTATTTGTACACCTTCGATCCTCTTAAAACAGATAAAGCCCCCATCGAGTCGGCCCCCCGCTCCACCCCTGAAGATTTATACAACTATTGGCTGCTGGATGGGCGGTCTCAAGGAGCAAGTGCAACACCTCATGTAAGGTGTTGCCATGTCTACCCAATACAACCACCTGAGTACCGAGGAGCGCGTCACCATTATGGTGATGCTCTTTCAACGACAGACGCTGCGA
>NZ_JYKY01000053.1 GCF_001042985.1 Pseudomonas lundensis | reverse complement strand
TGGCTGGCTGAAGGAGAACCGTCGCATCGTGACGCGCTTCGACAAGCTCGCAACAAGTTTTGCGGCGATGGTCTCATTGGCCTGCGCTATGCGGTGCTTGCGACAATACTTTACGTACAGAGCCTAGAGTTACTTTCTTCATGATGTCTTTATGCAGACCTGAGCGTCGCGCGCTGTATGCGTGTTATGCCGCCATGATGTGTTTGGCGATGGCGCTCAACTTCTTACCGGTCTTCCTGACTATGTTCAGTCATACGTTCGGAGCCGCGTCCGGGCTGACAACCGAGCAGCTTGGGCGCATCCCGGCGGTGATGTTTCTCAGTTTCATCGTTGCCATCCTGATCACGGGGCCGTTGGCGGACAGAGTACGTATTGCGCTGATCATCAGGTTTGCCCTGGGCACCACCTTGGTGGGGCTAGGGTGGGTGGCGATGGCTCCGTCCTATACGTTGCTGTTGTGTGCCGTTGCCGTCATGGGGTTTGGTGCCGGGATGCTGGACATGATACTCAGCCCCATCGTCGCCGCGTTGCAACCCGAACGGCGCAGCGCGGCGATGAACTGGCTGCACGCGTATTTCTGTATTGGGGCTGTAGCGGCCGTGCTGATTGCCAGCGTTGCGCTGCAATGGGACATTTCGTGGCGAACGGTTGCGCTGATTCTGATGGTTGCTCCCCTGGCCACACTGCTCTTGTTCTTGGGCTTAACCTTACCTCCTTTGATTAAAGAAGGCGGCCAACGTGAGTCGATGCCCACGCTGATCAAACAGCCTTATTTCATCGCGTGCCTGCTTGCGATTTTTCTTGGAGGGGCCACAGAAGTGGGGTTGTCCCAATGGCTGCCGGCTTTTGCCGAACAAAGTTTGGGGTACTCAAAAGAAGTGGGCGGTTATACGCTCGCCGCTTTTTCTGTCGGCATGGCGCTGGGTCGCATAGGCGCCGCATTGTTGCAAGAGCGCGTACCGGCCATTTCACTGATGTTGGGGTGCTGTGCCGTCACCGTGGTGCTGTTCTTCGTGATCAGCTTTTCGTCCAGTCCGGCCCTCGCTTTGGCCGCTGCCATTGCTGCAGGATTCTCGGGAAGTTGCCTGTGGCCGACAATGCTCGCCATCACGTCAGAGGCTTACCCACAAGGCGGGGCTACGATGTTTTCTGTACTGACCGCTTCCGGCAATGCCGGGTGCAGCCTGGTGCCGTGGATCGTCGGGATTATTGCTGCGTACTCTGACTTGCATATCGGGCTATTGGCCGTCACGTTTTGCCCGGCGGCCATGATGGTGTTGCTGGTGTGGATGTCTCGTTGTTCACCCCCCAAAAAAACCAACATCCTCAACGCTTGATAGATCACGCAATCCCCCATCAAAACGGTGTCCGGTTCAGCGGTACTCCTGAACCGGAATGGCGTGACTACCGCATTCAGGTACGGGCCTGGAAACAGGGCGCGGAAGGCTTTCCCGATTCAGATAAAAGACCTGCACGGCCAGGCTGATAACCAACATATCTGAGAAGGCCCTTATCATGCGGGGGGGGGGGAGTATTTTGTGTGTTTTGTGCTCGCGGGAAAGCTCAAGGAAAGACGTCTAGTGCAGAACTGCTTGCTTTTTACGAGCTGTGATTGGTTGAATGCCCGACTTTTAGGTATGGATGTGGCGAGCATGAAAGTGAAAAAATTTGAAAGTCCGATGAAACGACTTGGATTCGTCATTTTTTTGTTTGTCTTCGGCCCTTTGCCTAGTCGCCTTCCTGATTAC
Source organism: Pseudomonas lundensis (assembly GCF_001042985.1). Lineage (GTDB taxonomy): Bacteria > Pseudomonadota > Gammaproteobacteria > Pseudomonadales > Pseudomonadaceae > Aquipseudomonas > Aquipseudomonas lundensis. Next base: position 3,827 of record NZ_JYKY01000053.1, on the reverse strand, counting down.
CTATAAAACCTATTACGACATTGGTTTTTATTGGCTTGCGCATTTGATTTTCGATGGCTCCGATCAGTGGCAGCAGACAGCTTTCAAGCTTGGTCTGGTGGGTGCGATCGTGGGCGCGGCGTTGGCTTGGGATTATGCGTCAGTCGTTAAACGCCTTTACAAGTGGGTCAGCAATGGCTGATGAGATCGAGCCAGTATTTCCCGCTTCACCCGGTGCACCTTAAGAAAATCAACGGCGTTGACACGTTGTGATAAAGGCTTCACCTAAAGAGAACCCGCCCTGTGCGGGTTTTTTCATATCTGGAGATTGAGAATGCCCATCACCACGCAGCAACTGCTGCAGATCCTCCCGAACGCCGGCCACGTTGCCGGCGTTCTTGCACCTGTACTGAACACCGCCATGAACCGCTATCAGATCGTCGGCGCCAAGCGCGTTGCGGCGTTTATCGCACAGATCGGTCATGAGTCCGGCCAGCTCAAATACGTGAAAGAGATTTGGGGGCCGACTAAAGCGCAGCTCGTTACGAAGGCCGCGCTGAGCTCGGCAACACCTACCCGGGCGACGGCCCAAGTTTCGCGGCCGTGGCCTGATCCAGATCACGGGCCGCGCCAACAACACTATGGGCATCTATGGCTATTCGATTGCAGCGAGCGCCAGAGAAAGCAGCAATGTTTAAAGGAGTTGCCATGTGCCTTCGGGCATGGGGTGCTAGAGGTTTGGCTGTGGCTGGGATGTCTTGAATTTTCGTGCTTTGGCAGTACGCAAGGGGAGGGGCAAAAATGAAAAATTGCGGAACAGCTTTCAGAGTTGCGGAGCAAAAACAAAGGGCCTGCATGAAGAATCTCATGCAAGCCCTTGATTTGTTTGGTGCCCGAAGCCGGAATCGAACCGGCACGTCCTTTCGAACGGGGGATTTTAAGTCCCATGCGTCTACCAATTTCGCCATTCGGGCGGTAGCGCGGTGTAGCGCGTCAAACCGGCGGGTCTTGCTGAATCGAAGTACCCAGGCCTGCGTGACAGGTGGATGAATATATAGAGGCTTACGGGATGAAGCAAGTTGGAGAGGGCACATTTTTTATCCTCAGTCTCAACAAAACCTTCGAAAAATCAGGTGCCTAGGGTTTCGGGGAGTTTGTTCGAAGGGGATTATCCTGATCGATGCATGAAAGTTTCAGGTTAATGCGTAAGTTTTTTGGGAGGGCTAGGCTAGGGTGTCTGTAGGTCTGAGACAGAAGTGGGTGAAATGAATTCAAGTGTGCTCTATGCGCTCTCGGCGGCAGCCTTGTTCGGCGCCAGCACGCCGCTGGCCAAGTTGCTGGGGGCCGACATGTCGCCCGTGCTGCTGGCAGGCTTGTTGTATTTGGGCAGCGGGGCGGGTTTGCTGTGTGTGCGCTGCCTGCGGGATCGCGGGTGGAAGGCTTCAGGCCTGAATGCAGGTGAATGGCCATGGCTGGCGGGAGCGATTGCCTTCGGTGGCGTATTAGGCCCTGTGGCGCTTATGTACGGGCTGACGCTGACCTCAGGCGCCACGGCATCGCTCATGCTGAATCTGGAGCCCGTACTGACCGCACTGCTGGCATGGGTGGTGTTCAGGGAGAACGCCGATCGCCGTATCGTGGCGGGAATGCTGGCCATTATTGCGGGGGGCGTGGTGTTGTCCTTGCCGTCAGGGCAGGGGGCCAGTGGCATGGGCTCGTGGCTGGGCCCGCTGGCAGTGGCGTTTGCCTGTTTGTGCTGGGCGGTGGACAACAACCTTACGCGCAAAGTGTCGGCGTCTGATGCGCTCTACATTGCCGGGGCAAAAGGTGGGGTTGCCGGGCTGGTGAATTGCGTACTGGCCACATCACTGGGCGCCCAATGGCCCTCGGTGGAGGTGCTGTCCCCGACATTATTGATTGGCTTTTTGGGCTATGGCGTGAGCCTGGTGTTATTCGTGTTGGCCTTGCGCGGGCTGGGGGCGGCGCGAACAGGGGCGTTTTTTTCGACCGCGCCGTTTTTGGGGGCTGTGATTTCAATCGTGATACTGGGTGAATCGGTCTCGTGGCTGTTTTGGCTCGCGGCGGCGTTCATGGGCCTGGGTGTATGGCTGCACTTGACTGAGGTGCATGCACATGACCACCAGCATGCGCGTCTGGAGCACACTCATCGCCATCGCCATGATGAGCACCACCAACACGTTCATGACGCCGATGACCCGGCTCTGGAACCCCATACCCATGCACATGTCCATTTGCCTGTACGCCACAGTCATCCTCACTTCCCGGACATTCATCACAGGCACCGGCACTGACCCTGAAGTACCCGGCCTTAAACGGAGCACATGAGCGCGCATGTTTGAACACGTCGACGTTAACTACCTGCTGGCCACCTACGGTTACTGGGCCATCTTTATCGGCTGCCTGCTCGAAGGCGAGACCATCCTGATTTTGGGCGGCATGGCGGCCCATCAGCATGTCCTGAAGCTGCTGCCCGTCATCGGCTACGCCAGTCTGGCGGGGATGTTGGGTGATCAGCTGTTGTTCTGGGCGGGTCGCTACTTTGGCGAGCGCCTGCTGCCGCGCTTGCATAAACAACAGGCGGCCATCGACAAGGTCACGTCATTGATTCAACACCATCCCACGGTATCGATTTTTTCGGTGCGCTTTCTGTACGGCATGCGCCTGGTAGGCCCCATGGTGATCGGCGCGAGCAAGGTGTCCCCCCTCAAGTTTGTGTGCATCAACCTGGTGGGCGCGGTGGTGTGGGCCACGCTGTTTGCCAGCGCAGGGTATTGGGCAGGGGAGTTCCTGCAACGAGCACTGGGTGATTTGAAACCTTATCGTCTGCCGATTGCGCTGGGCGTGGTCGCCTTGGTGGTGGCCGTGGGGTTGATCCGTCATTTCAGAGCAAAGCGCAAAGCTGCTTAGTCAAATGCGATGCACAGTGTGCAGCGCACCATGGCGGGTGCGCGGTTGCAAAAAATAATCCTGAAAGGCAAAGTCCGGCTACCCGGTTGCGTGACGCCCCCCTTAACCTAGACTCTTGTTCAGCAGGTCGAAGGGCAGGTTTCATGTCGTGTTGGCGAGGGTTGCGCGCCGGTCCGATGACAAGAAAGGAGGTCCGCATGTTGATACGCTCAATGATCCTCGCCAGTGTGCTGGTCACGGGAATAGCACACGCCGTTGAAGTTCCCAACCCCCTTGATCAGGAGCGCGCAAAGGCAAGGCCACTGGTAATTGTGGCGCGCACAGAGCGTGACCCCACCTTATTCACCCTGAAAAAATCCCTTGAAGACCCGGCTAAAAAAAAGGCCTTCGATGAACGCAACATGGTGCTCTACACCATTGTCGGCATCACCGGTCAGCGTGACGGCAAAGACCTTGAGCCGCAGTCCACCATGTCTCTGATCCGGGGGCTCAAACCGGGCATGATCATTGATAAAGCCAAGGTGTTTCTGATCGGGAAGGACGGCGAGATCAAATACAAGTCAGAGGGGGAAGCGGACCTCGACACGCTGTTCAAAACGGTCGATGCCTTGCCGCCTGCTGAACAGACCCTACAAGCGCAAGCTCAGCCCGAGCCAGCAGGCACACCGGGCACCCCGAACAAATCCGGCAAGCCCGCAAAACCTGCAAAACCGGTCAAAGCCCTGGAGGATTAAATCCGCGACAAAAAAAGGCCCGCTGGGGGAAGCGGGCCAAGAGGGATTCACTAAAGGAGTGTAGTGGTCTAATGAAACCGGACACTCATTTAGGCGAGAATGCTCGCCCCAAAGAGGTGTCTGATGACCAAGCAACGCCGTACCTTTACCCCTGAGTTCAAGCGCGAAGCAGCCTGTCTGGTGCTC
>NZ_JYKY01000052.1 GCF_001042985.1 Pseudomonas lundensis | reverse complement strand
GAAACAGCACGATCAGAGGAAAGAGCCGTGAATTAAAGACAAGAAGGGTCTGTTTTTCGGCCGACTTGGATTTTTTGAACCTCAAGCAGCGAGGGCCTCAAAAATCGGTGGGTACTTCAGACCTTCCTTAGGTTTGTAGAGAATACGGATTCGCGCCCGTTCTTGGATCTTACCTAAAAGGTATTCTGGTAACAACAGGCATTTTTCAAGAAAGAAAACACCAACAAATAATTGTTAACCTCGCATATCCCTTAGACTGGCTCCTTATCCTGTAGGAAAACAGCATCACAGGGCTTGCTTACCTCCAAAAACGAATACATAGTATGCGCATACACAGTATGCGGATAGAGCTATGCTTTCAGTGCGATTAACAGGCGATACCCAAGACCAGCTTGACTATTTATCAATGCGGACGGGTGAAAGTAAGAACTCTATTATTAACAAAGCACTTATTGAATATTTGAAAAAAAATTCTCTTGGTGAAGCTCCTTTATCGGAAAATATTCAAGAGCATAGACACACTATGCTTATGAAGAAAAGGGATGATAAGGGGACGTTTTTAAAAAAAATAAAGAACATTGAAAACTGGATAACCGAACAAAAAATCTGGACAAAAAACAGTGAGCATCCTGTAACAATATCCGGCGAACCAACGCCTGGGATTTATGGGAGAAACATAGTTACAAACTATTACGTCGATGAAGAAGATAATATATACATCATTAGTAAGTATATATCTTGGCCTGCCGCAAGTGGGATAGACCAATACCATGCGTATGTTACATTATACGATGAATGGGTTGAATTCATGAAAATTGTTGCATTTAAATAGCTTAAGTAACTAACCGGTAGCTTCGGCACATGCTGATCTAAGGGATAGAAATTGAAACTTGATGAAGTAACACAATGGACACCCTTTACCCCAGCAGGTGGCGCCCCTGAAGACCTATCCTTCCTGGATGCACACAAGGTCACTTATAAGCATGAAGCGGCTGGAAAACCTACGATTACCTATGATTTTTGGGTAACGTATTCTTTTCACTGTTTTGCGAAAGACTATACCCATTTGACTGATGCTGAAAGAGCTATACTAATGTACCACGCACCTAAGGACTCAAGACCTTTTTGCTATGTACGGTACAATCTAGCAAAACAGTATTTGAAGGCGATTATAGAAAATTTGGGTTCTCCAGGTGTCATAGTTAGACATGCGGGATATGAAAGCTATGCGACTTCAAAAATAATAACCGAAGACGGCAAAGAATTATGGTACTTTGTACCATTTAGAGTTTATCGAGAATTTAAGAAATTCAGGATACACGTTACTAGTGCTTATCCTGAAATGACTAATAGTGGAGGCGGTAAAGTAGGATTCTTTACAATAGCTCATTGTTTGAAGACTGGCAAAAAGCTACCAACTCCACACAAATAAAATAATTATATTTCAGAAATAACAAGGCCCGCTTAAGCGGGCCTCGCCAGAAAATTTCTTTCTGGTATTCAGAACGCATTTACCAGGGCTTGGCCTGACCGATTTGCATCGGTAGCGGGATGTCTGGAAAACCAGTCTGCTGCATCCGTGCGCTTATTATAGGGCTGTCACACCTCATGTCAATCTCGTTGAAATCGAGGCCTACGGCTTCTGCTCACGGTTGGCACGTGTGCGCAAGGCCATGATTACCTGAGCTGAAAACGCCTGAATATCCTCATTATGAAAAATCAGGTGCGCTCGATGCGACTTGGTTTCCTCGTCCCACAGCTCTAAATCTTCCATTCGAAACTGATGCTTACCCTGGTACGTAGCAGCAAGGTCAGCAGCCAAGCTGCGCGCGGCTTCTCCAGGCGTCGCTATGGTCCAATCAATGATGTCGGCTGTCTGTTCGCCTGGTGATCGCTGCGTGACGCCCTGGGCGGAAGCACAGGCAAATTCGTTGTAGATCTGCGCGCCAAGCTCGGGATCATCCGCAGGATTTCCCGGGCACAGCCGCGGCTCCCAAGGAAGCACGAAGGTCGATTGGCCGAGAACTTCTTGCCGGACGTAGTCCGAAGGTTTTGCTAAACGCTGCATGAGGTTTGCTCCCAGGCGAAAATCGCATGGTAGCGCACCCAGAGCGGCCAAAAGCCGCTCTGATAAACCGACGGCGAAGACGGCGGAAAACAGCCGGACAGACGCCACCCGAGCCCACGAGGGAGGGAGGAAAAATGGCCCCCAGGCCGAATTTTTCCGTTCTGCCCTGGTGCAGCCCGTTCAGGGCGAAACCAGGGTGCGCAGCATCCGGCAGCACCGCTTCCGTGCGCGTCAGGTGAAACCGGACCAACCTGGTTACGAGCCGAAGCAGCAGAGGAAGGGACGAAGTCCCGCACCGATGCGTCGCACAGTCTCAGAAAGTAGGTTGGTCCGGCTTTGCCGGGCGCGCACGCGGGTGAATTTTCGAGACAAGCCCGTCCAGGGCACAGGGGAGGAAAGAGGGTGGAGGCTCGCGCAGCGAGTCGGAGCCCTGAAAGCCTGACGGGGCGCTCCCCCGGAAGGTTTGGGCGTCCCGCAGGGCGGCCACGACAGACCGAAGGGATGGCGCGCTGTGGTTCTGCTTTTGTCTTGGATTATCTATTGTCTGATCTATTGGGCCTTCTATTGCTGCAGCTATGGCTTCAGCAATAGGAGTCCCATAGGAAGAGTACAAAGGTGAAAAGGTACAAAAGGGCAAAACGCCAAAAGCATTCGCGCTACGCGCTCACCAGCTCGACCCCCAAAGGGGGACCCCCACTCTCTGGGATCAGATCCAAAACGAATGCTTTCACACGCGAAATTAAGAGCACCATCACCATTCCCTGAATGGCGCTGAGCTCCGGTTCACCACCGTCACTGATTACTCGTTTTTATCGGCTGTGAGCCCACTAGAGACACTTGGATGCTCCTAGCCGCAAAGTGGCACCACTGCGCTCCATGGAGCGCTTAAACAAAGTCTCCAGCCTATGGCTGGGCATTATTGGGGAGGGGGAGCCACGAAGTGGGGGAACCCCGTAGGGGTGCCCCGGCAGAGCCGCGCTTTTTTACATTTGTGCCAGAGCGCGTTTTTTCGCTTCGACGCTATTTTTCCTTTTCCCTTTTCCCTTTTAGAGTGGCTGGAGGCCACGAATTACGTGACTTACAGACCTAATAAAGGGACGGATTGACGGTTTAAAGGGGACGGATTGACGGTTTAAAGGGGACGGATTGACGGTTTAAAGGGGACGGATTGACGGTATTAAAGGACAAGTCTAGAGTAGTCCTAAATAAGGGAGGATGCATGATTCAAGACCGTCAGCTCATCGTAAAGTCGAATCACATTATCGAAGCATCGTACCGTCTGAGTGTTGCCGAACAACGTGTCATCCTCTCCGCGATCAGTCAGGTACGCCGCGATAAACCGGTAACCGATGAAGTGATGTACAGCGTCACTGCAAGCGATCTTGCACAACTATGCGGTACAGATCCCAAGACAGCCTATCGTGACCTCCAGAATGCTGCTGAACGCTTACAAACCAGGCGCGTGAGCCTTGTCCTAGAGCCGGATGGCATAACAATCCGATCCAAGCGCCGTCGCGTCACATGCTGGGTTCAGACGGTCGATTACATCGATCAGGAAGGCCGCATTGAGATGCGCTTTGGCAAAGACATCCTCCCGTACCTGACCGGCCTCCAGCGAGAATTCACACGCTACGCGCTATCTGACGTAGCTAAGATGACCAGTGCTTATGGCATCCGTCTTTATGAGTTGCTAGCTCAATGGCCAGAAGGCCATCGCGAAGTAGCACTAGATGATCTGCGCCGCTGGCTCCAGCTCGAAGACCGTTACCCCTCGATCAAGGATTTAAAGCGCCGGGTACTTGATCCAGCTGTTGAACAGATCAACGAGCATAGCCCTTTGAAGCTTACGTGGAGCCAGCGTAAAACAGGTCGCAAGGTCACACACTTAGTGTTCGACTACAGTCCCAAAAGCACTGCTAGACCCTCAAAAAATGCGGATACCAAAACCAAGCGCAGCAAACTGTCAGATGACGATATCGCCAAACAAGCACGTCCTGGTGAAACTTGGGAGGCTGCTCGCTCGCGCCTAACTCAATTGTCTTTGGGTTTGACGTGATTTTTGTCCTGAGCTTTTGGATTAAGATTCCAGCTCTTTGGCACACTCTGGCACAGCACTAAAACATGGCATGGCACACCCTCAACGAAGCCGTGAAACTAACCGGCAGAAGTCGACGATCCATCTATAGAGATATGGATAGAGGCCTTGTTTCATATGGTTTAGACGCTTCCGGAAATCGTCAGTTTGAAACATCCGAACTGATGCGCGCTTATGGCGCTTTGGTATCCGTGGCACAACCTGACACACCCGAGATGGCACACCTTGGCACAAACAAGCAATGGGACCAGGTAATAGCTGAACTACAGGCTCTCCGTAAAGAAATCCAAGAACTACGTGCCACAGTTCTACTCATCGAGCACAAACCCGAATCTCCACCGGTGGCCAAACCCTTAGCCTCTGAAAAGCCTCAGGAGCCCGCCACCTGGTCAAGTCTGTTTAGCGCCCTGGACGACTAACAGTTTCGCGGACGCGAAACTTTCCCTTGAGCCGCAGGCGAATGGGCAAGCTGTGGAGTGGGCCGGTAGGCCTACTTCACCTATCTTGCCCCCCTATTCAGCAGACTTAATCCGTTGCGTCGGCTGTTCTTTTTCCGTTCTCGTATCTTTTTTTACCGTTTTTTTCGCGTTGTTTTTCGCGCGCTCAGCCGTTGTTTAAGGAGTCGGTCCTCTGCTGCTGCACAACCGCGGCCAACAGCCACTTGCGCGCCTCCTGAGCGCGACGGGTCTCATCATCCACCTGCCGGCTGACGTAAAGCGGCAGCGCCAGGGCCTCGTCCTGGTCGTCGCCCGGCTCAATAAATCGCGGTACCGAATCCATGCTGTTCATCCTGTAGCCCCACAAGTGTCAGTGGCCCCTCAAGTTTTAGTAGAGGCATGGGTAATGTACGCAATGAAGGGGTTGACCCGGCCCCCCTGCGAAGGACGCTGGAGATTCAATCCGTGCTAATCGTTGGGTTGGAGGCATATGCTGAAGCTAGGGGCCTATGGGAGTCCCTTGTAAGAGACTTTGAGCAGCTCTCACAGCTCGACGGCAAAACCCTTGATGCCCTGAGCGTCGGCAAACCGACCGACCGCGGTCAGGCTGGCCCAGGTGCGCAGCGCTTCACGCCGCGAGCGCACCGGCAGCCAACGGCTACCGGCGCCGCCCAAGCGCACCGGCAGCCAACGGCTACCGGCGCCGCCCAAGCGAATCGCCAGCCCCCATTTTTCGCCGTGCCGACTGACCAGCACCTCGCGCACCGCGCCGCCCTCGAGCATGGCCCGCAGCGCGTCTTCCTGAATGCCGGCTCGCATCAAAACAACTCCTCTTGGATTTTCTGTTCCACGATCATCCCTAAGTCTCGGAAGGGATATTGGCCATGCACGCGGTGAGCTGGGCAACCCAGAGCATGGTTAAACGCCCCTGGGGCGGTGAAGTGCTGAACACAATCACAGCGCCGGCAGCCCACCCAAGGGCCATCGAGCTTCCAGCACTTGTTCCAAAGTTGCAGCGGCAAATAGGGCACGAACATTAAAAAGCAGGCCTCTGGGCATGAAGGACAGGGGCTGAATGCGCGTAAAACCCCTCACTAGGGGGATGGTAGGCCAGACCCCACCCCTCTGGCGTCCAACCGGCAGCAAAAAGCCCACCGGAGTGGGCTTGGATGACGGGGGTCATTTAACGAATGTCCCGTTCAATCTATTGAGGCAACGCACGGTATAGCGTGGCTCGATGCACCCCCAAAAGACGTGCAACCTCGGCCACTGATTGACCTTCATTAATCAACCTACGTGCATGGGTTATCTGCTCAGAAGTCAAAACAGGCTTTGGCCCAAATCGAACGCCTTTGGCTTTCGCAGCAGCTCGGCCAGCACTGGTTCGCTCGCCAATGAGAGAGCGCTCGAAGTCAGCAATCCCGGCGAATATCGTTAAAACCATGCGCCCAGCTGGAGAGGTGGTGTCGGCCCATGGCTCAGCAAGTGAACGCAGACCTGCACCTGAAGTTTTGAGTTGTTCTGAAATGTGGAGCAGGTCGGTTGTTGACCTAGCCAATCGATCCAACCGCGTTACGGTCAGTACATCACCTGGTCGCAAATGATCGAGCAGCCGAATCAGTTCAGGACGGTTTTGCTTAGCCCCACTGACCTTTTCTTCAAAAATTCGCTGACAACCGTTTTGCTTTAGGGCAATCTGAATCGCCCCGGGTTTTCTAGACACTCTCCAGGCTCGCTGCGTAACGCTTTTCAAACTCTACCGGTGACAGCTGATTGTTGAAACTGTGGCGTCGTTTTGGGTTGTAAAACATCTCGATGTAATCGAACACATCATCCCGAGCATCCTGGCGTGTAGTGTAGATTTTACGCTTGATCCGTTCCCGCTTTAGCAACTGGAAAAAGCTCTCCGCCACAGCGTTGTCGTGGCAGTTACCTCGACGACTCATGCTGGCCACCAGGTTGTTAGCTTTCAAGAAGCTTCGCCAGTCCGAACTGCTGTACTGACTGCCTTGATCCGAGTGGATCATCACCTCTTGCTTCGGCTTACGTCTCCAAACCGCCATCAGCAGTGCATCAATGGCTACGTCGCTGGTCATCTGCGACTTCATTGACCAACCAA
>NZ_JYKY01000051.1 GCF_001042985.1 Pseudomonas lundensis | reverse complement strand
GCGATATCAGCCATTTTTTGATGCATCGCTACAATTGGATTAGGCCTCATCAATTCAACGATGGGTTGGCTCCAGCGCGGGCCGAGGAAAAACTTAAAGTCGTGTCCGGGATAAGTTGACCACTACAAACCTGTCCCAAGTGCAACAAAAAAGAGCTATACACCCGCTTCGACAGTCCGTGGCAACTCATCTGTGGCCGGCAGGAAAAGTGTGGCCACACGGTGCACGTCAAAGAGATTTACGACGACCTCTTTGAGGATTGGAGCAAGCGCGTACCTGCGACTGAAAACGCACCAACAGCAACTGCACGTGCCTATCTTGAGTTCGCCCGCGGCTTTGATATTTCAATGATCGCCGGTTGGTTCACGCAGGAAACTTATTACTCCACTCAGCATGAAGCAGGTAGCGCCACAGTTCGCTTTGCCCTTGAAAAAGGTGGGTACTGGGAGCGACTGATAGACAGGCCAGCACGCTTCGGCAAAATGAAAGCTAGATTCAAACCGGGCGAGTCATACAAAGGCGTTTGGTGGTGCCCACCTTGCGTGGACGTCCTAGAAGCAAAAGAGTTATGGATCGTCGAAGGCATATTCGACGCGATCGCATTGGCTCATCACAACATTGCTGCTGTATCCGCAATGTCTTCGAATGCCTTCCCAGCCGACTCGCTGCAAGCGCTCGCAGCCGCACGACCGGGCAATTTGCCCAAGCTTGTGTGGGCACTTGATAACGAACCAGGCGCGCATGCCTATACCAAGCGCTGGGTTCGGATGGCTCGCGAGCTGGGCTTTAGCTGTGAAGCTGCGCAAATCCCACAGCGGGATAACAAAAAGTCTGACTGGAATGATCTACACCAACGTTGGCAGTTTCTCGATGAGGGTGAGAAACGTGATGTTCAGGTAGACAAAGACCTGACGATTGCTCGCCATCATGGAGCCCTTTTAATTGCTGAAAGCGCAACTGAGAAAGCCTTGGTGATGTTCGACTGGAAGCGTCGGAGCGAATTTCACTTGGAGTTCGGCAATCGTTTGTACTGGTTCAAGCTCGATCTTGAGAAGTACAACAAAGCGATTCAGGAACTGGAAGACAGCGAACACCACGACGATCAGCAGTTGAACAACAAACAGATGCGGGCCAAGGCAATGCAGCAATGCGGCGCGTTACAACGCATTGCTACCTGCAACCCGAAGGCACTGTATTACCAAGAGAACAAGCTAACCGACGAGTCCTGGTATTACTTCCGGATCACGTTCGCTCACGACGCGGCGCCGATAAAAAACACCTTTACCAGCTCACAAATCGCATCCTCAGCAGAGTTTAAAAAGCGTCTGCTTGGCATTGCCCCTGGCGGCATGTTCACCGGCACCACTCAACAGTTGGATGCGTTCATTGAAGAACAGACCGACGCGCTCAAGACCGTGCAAACCATCGACTTCACCGGCTACACCCGTGAACACGGCGCGTACATCTACGGCGACGTGGCAGTACGCGATGGAAAAGTGTTCAAACTGAACGAAGAAGATTTCTTCGATATGGATCGGTTGAGCATCAAGACCCTGAGCCAGTCGGTCATTCTAAACCTGAACACGGACTTGGAGAAGTTCGACACAGAATGGCTGGACATCATCTGGCAGTGCTTCGGTGCCAAAGGTTTGGTCGCACTCGCGTTCTGGTTCGGGTCACTGTTTGCTGAACAGATCCGCCAGCACCAGAAAAGCTACCCCTTCATGGAAATCATCGGTGAGCCAGGCGCAGGCAAGTCCACGCTGATCGAGTTCCTGTGGAAAATGTGTGGCCGTATCGACTATGAGGGCTTTGACCCAACCAAAGGCACGCCAGTTGCTCGGGCGCGGAACTTCGCCCAGGTAGGCAACCTGCCGGTTGTACTCATCGAGTCAGAGCGGGAAAAGACGGACGGTAGCCAGACCAAGCAATACGACTGGGACGAACTCAAGACCGCCTATAACGGCCGGAGCGTTCGCTCTACTGGCGTAAAAAACAACGGTAACGATACCCGTGAACCCCCTTTCCGAGGGGCGGTTGTTATCGGCCAGAACCATGCGGTGAATGCATCCGAACCCATCCTGCAACGACTGGTGCATATCGCCATGACGAAGGAAGGTCAGACGCCACAAACCAAATTAATGGTGGAAAAACTGGAGCGCATGCCGGTCGACCGCGTGAGCGGGTTCCTTATCAAAGCAACGATGAAAGAAAGCATCGTGATGCAGACCGTCCGTGAGCAAGTGCCAGTCTACGAACAACAGCTGTTGGCCCTGCCGGAGATACGCACCGTCCGGATCGCAAAAAACCACGCTCAGTTACACGCTTTGATAGACGCCCTGGTTCACGTTATTCCATTGAAAAAGCATCAGATAGACGCGGCCCATAGCGAGATCCAGAGCATGGCCAAAGAACGTCAGTTGGCGATCAACGCCGATCACCCGATCGTCGTCGAATTCTGGGAACTGTACGAGTACTTGAACAGTGCTGCGGGCGGACTCAACCACTCCCGAAATGACGGCCTAATTGCTGTGAACCTCAACGACTTCGCCAAGGAAGCCGCAGAGAAGCGCCAAAAAGTGCCGGATCTGACAGAACTGAAACGCCACCTTAAAACAAGCAAATGTCCCAAGTTCATAGAGACGAACAGAAATGTTTGCTCGGCATGGGATGTCGACGCCGCCAACAAAGCGAAAACCGTTCGGTGCTGGATGTTTCAGACAGCCTGAAACCACCCTCCCCAACTTCTGCCGCCCCGGACGGTATGGAAAAAGTTATGGCAAATCAAAGACCCGCTCAAACTGCACGAATCCTCCCGCGGTTTATTCGCGCCGGTGAGGCATACGGCTATCTCGGCATGTGCCGGGACGAATTCAATAAAACCGTTCGGCCACACGTACGGGAATTCCCGATCGGAAAACAGGGTGTTGGCTTCGACCGATTGGAGCTTGAAGCTTGGGCCGACGCCTACGTTCAGGCCACGGCAATTGAAAAAGGAGCGAATCAGGACAACAATCGGCCCCGCAGCGAGCGCCAGGGCGGATCCAAAGGAGATACGCAATGGCACAAAAAGCAATCACTGGGCTCCAGCAAATGCCGAGCGGCATCTGGAAGATCGACAAGAAATACCGAGGTGAACGAATTCAAGAAAGCACTGGCACTCGTGACCGCGCCGAAGCGGAGCAGTACCTGATTTATTTATTGGAACAGCGCCGACAGGAGAAGGTGTACGGGGTCAGGAAGGTGAGAACGTGGCGGGAAGCGGCGACTCGCTTCCTGCTAGAGGTAAAGGATCAGGCCTCAATCCATATTTCGGCAACGTACATGGCACAGCTGGATCCGTTCATTGGGGACATGCCAATCACACATATTGATGATGATGCTTTGGCCCCTTACATCAGCTCCAAGCTGAAGCCGATGACGGGCAAGCCAGTGACTAATCGGACAGTGAACATCGCTCTTCAGCGAGTGATCCGGGTTTTGAATCTGTGCGCGCGCAAATGGCGTGATGACGAGCGCAGACCATGGCTCGATGTTGTGCCGATGATCTCACTGCTGGATGAGAAGACGAACTGCCGCAAGCCCTACCCGCTTTCTTGGGAAGAGCAATCGATCTTGTTCGCTGAGCTGCCGGCACACCTGCAGACCATGGCCATGTTCAAGGTCAACACGGGGTGTCGCGAGCAGGAGGTTTGCAAGCTTCAATGGGATTGGGAAATCGCGGTACCGGAGCTGGATACTACGGTGTTTTTGATTCCGGCCGGGTTCGGCGGACGAAGCGCAAGGTCTGGTGTGAAGAACCGGGACGAACGTCTGGTGATTCTCAACACGGTGGCTAAGTCAGTTATTGAGAAGCAGCGCGGCCAGCACAAGTTGTATGTCTTCCCTTTCGGCAAGCCAGACGGCGACGGGGACGAAACGATGGTTCACCGCATGAACGACTCAGCCTGGAAGAAGGCCAGGGTCAGGGCGGCGAAGAAATGGCAAGAGAAGTATTTGCGGCCGGCACATGATGGTTTTGCCCGGATCCGCATTCACGACCTGAAGCACACCTTTGGTAGAAGGCTGCGTGCAGCAGGCGTGACTGAGGAGGATCGCAAAGCATTGCTCGGCCATAAGAACGGCAGCATCACCAGTCATTACTCAGCAGCAGAGCTGGACCAACTGATTGAGGCTGCAAATAAGGTATCAGTAACCGACTCACGCGCACCAGCGCTGACGATCCTGAAGAGGAGGCAGGGATAGCAGGAAAACCCAAGGTCACTCGAAAAGTCACTGGGGTAGAAATGAAAAAGCCACCCAAAAGGTGGCTAAGTCATTGAAAAATATGGTCGGGACGGAGTGATTCGAACACTCGACCCCTAGCACCCCATCTCCTTTTTCATACTTCTTGAAAGACTCCAAAATTTTACTTTGGATTTTTCTAAGCTAGTATTTACTTGAGCTCCAGCGGTGTTCTGCTCTACGAGAGTCCAGGAACGTCCATCAAGAGCCGGCGTTTTTGTGGGGGTAAAAGTAGGGGGAACCTATTTTATGGTTAAAATCACCATCAAAGAACTCGAGTCGCTGACCGTTGAAGATGCCGGCCGAATACTCAGGGAGGATGGCAATCTGGCCGGTCGAATCTCAGTGCGCAAGAACGGCGTGTCGGTCAGCTTTTTCTATCGCTATCGGTGGGGCGACCAAAACAAAGAGTACTCCTGCGGGTCCTGGCCGCGCAAATCCCTGACGGACATCCGCAAGGCCCGCAACCAGGCCCGTGCGCTCATCGATGAGCAGATCAATCCCAACGAGCACAAGAAGACCGCCAAGGCACAGGCGCATGCCGCTGCTAACGTTGAGGCCGAACAGGAGAGGACGCGCAAGGTGCAAATACTGACCGTCCAGGATCTGGCCAAGGCCTGGCTGTTGGATGGCGTGGCGCGTAAAGACGGAAATGCCGAGTTGCAACGACGCTTTAACAAGGACCTTTTTCCGGCACTCGGCAAGACAGCGGTGAACAATGTTTCCGAACACGATGTTCGGGCGCTGATCCGGGCCGTGGTCAACCGCGGCGCTCACCGGCAAGCCATCAGCTTCTTCGCCGACCTCACCCAGATGTTCAGCTGGGCTAGAAAGCGCCAACCCTGGCGGGCCTTATTGATCGAGGGTGATCCAACTGAGCTGGTCGACATCTCCCCCCTGATCCCGGCCGACTACGAGGCCGAAAGAAGCAGGATCCTTTCGTCGGCTGAGCTGTTGGAACTGCACAACCGCTTCCAGCAAATGACCGCCGACTACAACGCCCTCCCCGCGGGTCAAAAGTACGACGGCATTCGGCCGCTAAAGAAGGAAACCCAACTTGCGCTCTGGATCAGCTTGGGCACCCTGTGCCGGATCGGCGAGTTGCTGCAGGCCGAATGGAAAAATATCGATCTGGACCGGCAGACCTGGTTTCTCCCCAGCGAAAACGTCAAAGGCACTCGCGGCAAAAAGCAGGACCACCATGTCTTCCTCTCCCCCTTCGCCCTGCATTTCTTTCAAGAACTCAAGACCCTGACGGGAGACTCACAATGGTGTTTTCCGAACAAGCAGGATGATGGGCATGTGGACGTGAAAGTGGTGAGTAAACAGGTCGGTGATCGCCAGGCCCGGTTCAAAAACCGCAAGGCCCTCTCAAGAAGGCGTCACGACGACACGCTGGTCCTCGCCGACGGCCAAAACGGCGACTGGACGCCGCATGATCTGCGCCGCACGGGCGCGACCATGATGCAGGCTTTGGGGGTCAGCCTGGACGTCATCGATCGCTGCCAAAACCATGTGTTGGCCGGCTCTCGGGTGAGACGCCACTACCTGCATCACGATTATGCCGAAGAAAAGAAGCGCGCCTGGAACCTATTGGGTGATCGCCTCAGTGCAGTGCTGTCCTCAACCTATGAGCACACACCGACTGAGTCGATGATGTCTTTTCCAGACTACGCCGCCAATGGATCCCAGACGCCCTCAATCGGATAATCAAAGTGGGTTTCCCGAAGATTCCAACTAAAAACGGACGGAGGAATGCTCAGGGTCTTCAACCATCCTAGGAAAAAAACGAGCCGGGTTGATGGACAGAGATCGACTGCCCCGTAATTTTCTCCAGAAACTGTTCTGGAAGAATGCGCTCAACTGCTGAGAGAAACGTCTCGATCAGTGACCTGAAATGATCAAGCTCCCCTTCCTGTATCTGCCGCCATAGGCTTGGACGATAGCGAACCAGAATGGACAACGCATAGAGCAACACCAAACATGTCGCTCGATACTCATTTATCGTTCCAAAGAGAGGCAGCATTAGCGCATGTCTTTTAAATGGACTGTGATGTAGCTGAAGTGCATCCCACCAAATACTCGACTCCGGATGATCAATTGCCACACGGAAATGGCTTGCTGATGACCTAGACGAAACTTGGATGATCTCGCGAATTGCCCCAGGAAAAGCAGCAATATCATCCATAGTCATTCGCCCAGACTCATCTATCAAAAGAGCGTAGTGAATCGCCCCTAGTTTCCTAGACACTCTCCAGGCTCGCTGCGTAACGCTTTTCAAACTCTACCGGTGACAGCTGATTGTTGAAACTGTGGCGTCGTTTTGGGTTGTAAAACATCTCGATGTAATCGAACACATCATCCCGAGCATCCTGGCGTGTAGTGTAGATTTTACGCTTGATCCGCTCCCGCTTTAGCAGCTGGAAAAAGCTCTCCGCTACAGCGTTGTCGTGGCAGTTACCTCGACGACTCATGCTGGCTACCAGGTTGTTAGCTTTCAAGAAGCTTCGCCAGTCTGAGCTGCTGTACTGACTGCCTTGATCCGAGTGGATCATCACCTCTTGCTTCGGCTTACGTCTCCAAACCGCCATCAGCAGTGCATCAATGGCTACGTCGCTGGTCATCTGCGACTTCATTGACCAACCAA
>NZ_JYKY01000050.1 GCF_001042985.1 Pseudomonas lundensis | reverse complement strand
CGGAGAACCGGTCGAAAAAGCTCTCCGTACATGATTTTTCGGTCACTTTTCGTCCAATGACGCTGTAGGTGCCTGGAAAATTGCAACTTGCCGCGGCTGCACGACAAGTTGATCGGAGCATCCTTAGGCACTTTAAGTCCGGAAATGGAAATGAGCGCGGAATAGAGGTTGGTGACAGCCGACGAAGGAGTCTAGAAGGTGAATTGTAAGGGCCATTTCCACCGGCTACACTCCAGCCCATGAAACGCTACCTACGGTTTTGCCTGATTTTCCTGATTAGCCTGGCGCTCCCCCTCAGCGGGATGGCGGGTGTTCAGGCGCCGACTGAGCCCTGCCCCATGAAAACCATGGGCATGGCGATGATGCACGGCATGGAGCAAGACTGCTGCCAGGACATGAAAAGTCCCACCGAGCACGGCAAACCCTGTAAGTCAGGTCAGGAGTGCAAGACTGGTGGCATGCTGCAAGTCTCCATCATCAAGCCTCCTATCACCTTATCCAGCCCCCTCGTACTGTCCTTCTCCCTAGACTCCCATCCAGTACAAACCCCGTCAGGGGTATGGCGACCGCCCCGCACTTGATTCCTGTACCACACTGAGCCTCATTCCGCGTTAGCGGGATGGCATATCTGCGTGCATCTCTGATGAAGCGCGCAGTGGATCATCACAGGAATCGTGAACATGAACTCCAAGTGCTATTGCACAGGGTGGTCCCTCGTGGCCGGCCTGGCGGCAAGCGTACTGGCATTGCCGAGTCTCGCTGCCGCATTGACACTCGATGAAGCTTTGCAGCTGGCTGAAAACAATGCGCCGTCGCTGACTGCACAAGACGCGAAAATTCAGGCTGCCAGTAGTGCGGCCATCCCCGCTGGTGAACTACCCGATCCCAAGTTGCTGCTAGGCGTACAGAACTACCCCATTGGGGGGCCGGATCGCTGGAGCATCGACCAGGACTTCATGACTATGCGAATGGTCGGAGTCAGTCAGGAGATGCCCAACAGCGCCAAGCGCAAAGCCCGAATCGAGGTCGCTGATGCGGCCATTGACCGCGCCGCGGCTGAGCGCCGGGTCGAACGTCTAAAGGTTCGTCAGGCCACGGCGTTGGCCTGGATCAACAGCTACTCGGTTGAGCGTAAAGACGCGCTGTTTCAGGACTTCTACAAAGAAAACCGTCTGCTGGCCGATACCGTCCGGGCACAAATTGCCGGCGGCCGCGCTCAACCTGCTGATGCAGTAACGCCCAAACAGGAAGCGGCACAACTGGAAGAGCAGCAGGACGATCTGATTCGTCAGAGAGCACAGGCCCGAGCGGCCCTGAAGCGCTGGATTGGACCAGCCGCCAATGACAAACCTGTGGGCAGCTTGCCTGAATGGCCTGTCGAAGCCTCTGACTACTCTCATAAGCTGCAACACCACCCAGAATTGGCTGCTTTTGCGCCAATGACCCGCGAAGCGCAAGCCAAGGTCCGTGAAGCCGAAGCGGAAAAACAGTCGGATTGGAGCTGGGAAGTCGACTATCAGAATCGCGGCCGACAGTTCGGCGACATGGTCAGCGTGCAATTTTCCTGGGATCTACCACTGTTTCCTGACTCTCGGCAAAACCCCAAAATTGCGGCCAAGCACGCTGAACTCAACCAGCTTGAGGCTGAGCGTGAAGCCCTGTCACGCGAGCACACCCAGCAACTGGAGGACGAGCTGGCCGACTATGAACGCTTGAATCGTGCCGTCCATCGAACCCAGGACAGTTTGCTGCCCTTGGCCAAGGAGAAGGTCGAGCTCAGCATGGCCAGCTACCGCGCCGGCAAAGGCGATTTGAGCTCCGTCGTGGCCGCTCGGCGCGAGCTCATCGAAGCCCGCCTCAAACAGATTGACGTGGAAGAGCAGCGAGCGCTGACCAGTGCGCGTCTGTATTTTGCTTACGGGGAGTCCAGCCAATGAACCTTAGAAAGTGGAACGGGGCATTGCTGGTAGGCCTCTCGCTGGTATTGGGTGTTGCCGGTGGTTACTGGTTCGCTCAGCAGGGCATGAGCGAAGTACCTGGGGCAGCCCCGGAGCAGAGCCTCCCCTCTCTGGACGAACGCAAAGTGCTGTATTGGTACGACCCTATGTCCCCGCAGCAAAAGTTCGATAAGCCGGGTAAGTCGCCCTTCATGGACATGCAGTTGGTCCCTCAGTACGCCGACATCAAAGGGGACAGCGCAGCCGTTCGCATTGATCCAAGCCTGACTCAGAATCTCGGTGTGCGACTGGCTACCGTCAGTCGAGGTGTGTTTGCTTCGAGTCTGGACGTTGTCGGTGTGTTGGCTTTCAACGAGCGGGACGTCGCCGTCATTCAAGCCCGTACGGCGGGTTTCGTCGAGCGCGTGTATGCCCATGCTCCTGGCGACGTGATCAAAGCCAATGCCGCCATGGCGGATATCCTTGTACCTGAGTGGGCTGCGGCTCAGGAGGAGTTTCTCGCACTCAAGCGCAGTGGCGATGCGGGCTTGCTGGCAGCGGCTCGCCAGCGCTTGCGGCTCACCGGGATGCCGGCGGCATTAATTGCTCAAGTAGAGCGCAGTGGCAAAGTCCAACCAAACCTGACCCTCACCAGCCCTATTAGTGGTGTGCTGCAAGAGCTCAATGTGCGCGAGGGTATGACGGTGGCCGCCGGCGAGACACTGGCACGCGTTAATGGTTTGAGTAGCGTCTGGCTGGCCCTGGCCGTTCCGGAGACTGAATCTGGATCAATCCTCATGGGGCAAGCGGCAGAGGCGCGTTTGCCCGCGTTCCCTGGGGTTGTGCTCAAGGGCGTCGTCGGCGCGATTCTTCCGGAAACCAATCCGGATAGCCGCACCCTTCGCGTACGCGTCGAGTTACCTAACCCAGAAGGCCGTCTCAGGCCGGGTATGACCGCACGAGTGAGCCTCAATCGTTCAACGGAGCAAAGTGTGTTGTGGGTGCCGAGCGAGGCCGTCATTCGCACCGGTCGACGTGCCCTGGTGATGCTCGCTGAAGACGCTGGCCGCTATCGTCCTGTTGAAGTGTTGATTGGGCAGGAAAACGATGGCAAGACGGCGATCTTGAAAGGTCTGGAAGAGGGCCAGAAGGTGGTTTCCTCTGGCCAGTTCCTGCTCGACTCGGAGGCCAGTCTTAAGGGCATCGTTGCAAACTCAGAGGAACAGTCACCAATCAACGCGACAGCCTCCAGTTTTCATGAGGCGGATGGGCAGATCGTTGAGATCAACGACAAAGAAGTCACACTCGCCCATGGCCCCTTCAAAACGCTGGGCATGCCTGGCATGACGATGACGTTCCCGCTCGCCAATCCGGCGCTGATGCAGGGCCTCAAAACGGGCGACAAGGTCCGGATTGCAGTGAGTCAAACCGACGATGGCTTGCGTGTTGAGCGTCTAGAGAAATCAGGGGGCCAGCTATGATTGCTGCCCTGATTCGTTGGTCAGTAGCCAACCGATTCCTGGTGCTACTGGCGACACTGTTTGTCACGGCGTGGGGCATCTGGTCGGTGCAGAGCACGCCCATCGATGCGCTGCCGGATCTCTCCGATGTTCAGGTGATCATCCGAACCCCGTATCCGGGACAGGCACCGCAGATCGTCGAGAACCAGGTGACCTATCCGTTGGCCACCACCATGCTTTCGGTGCCTGGCGCCAAGACCGTGCGCGGCTACTCCTTCTTTGGTGACAGCTTTGTTTATGTGCTGTTCGAAGACGGTACTGACTTGTATTGGGCCCGCTCGCGGGTGTTGGAGTACCTGAGCCAAATACAAAGTCGCTTGCCGGCCAGCGCCAAACCGGCGTTGGGGCCGGATGCAACGGGAGTGGGCTGGATCTATCAGTACGCACTGGTGGATCGCAGTGGAGGACACGATCTGGCGCAGCTACGCGCACTTCAGGACTGGTTCCTCAAGTTCGAACTCAAGACCCTGCCCAACGTTGCGGAAGTGGCCACCGTGGGCGGCATGGTCAAGCAGTACCAGGTCCAGATTGATCCCCTCAAACTGGCCAGCCTCGGTATCACTCAGGCTGAGGTGACCGAAGCGATCGGCAAGGCCAATCAGGAAACCGGTGGCGCCGTCCTGGAGATGGCAGAGACCGAGTTCATTGTGCGTGCTTCCGGCTACTTGAAAACGCTCAATGATTTTCGGGCGATCCCACTCAAGCTGGGATCGGGTGGTGTGCCTGTGACCCTTGGCGATGTCGCCACGATCCAGTTGGGTCCGGAAATGCGGCGTGGCATCACCGAACTCGACGGCGAAGGCGAGACGGTTGGCGGTGTGGTAATTCTGCGCAGCGGCAAGAACGCTCGCGAAACCATTGCGGCGGTCAAGACCAAACTCGACGAGTTGAAAAGCAGCTTGCCGGCGGGGGTGGAAATCGTCACCACCTACGACCGCAGCAAACTAATCGACCGCGCGGTGGAAAATCTCAGCCACAAACTGCTCGAAGAGTTCATCGTCGTCGCGTTGGTGTGTGGCATCTTCCTCTGGCACCTGCGTTCATCTCTGGTGGCAATCATCTCCCTGCCGGTGGGGGTGCTGATCGCCTTCATCGTGATGCGTTATCAAGGGATCAACGCCAACATCATGTCCCTGGGCGGAATTGCCATCGCCATCGGTGCCATGGTCGACGCTGCCGTGGTGATGATTGAAAACGCGCACAAGAAGGTTGAGGCTTGGCACGTGGCCAATCCGGGGGAGGAACTGAAGGGTGAACGTCATTGGCACGTGATGACCGAAGCGGCGGCTGAAGTTGGACCAGCACTGTTCTTCTGTTTGTTGATCATTACCCTGTCGTTCATTCCGGTGTTCACCCTGCAAGCCCAAGAGGGGCGGCTATTCGGCCCGCTGGCTTTCACCAAGACCTACGCCATGGCCGCAGCGGCGGGATTGTCAGTGACCTTGGTGCCGGTGTTGATGGGCTACTGGATTCGGGGACGAATTCCCAGTGAACAACAGAACCCGTTGAACCGCTGGCTAATCCGGATCTACCAGCCGGCTCTGGATGCAGTCTTGCGACGACCGAAGATCACGCTGCTGGTCGCGTTGCTGGTTTTTATCAGCGCACTATGGCCAATGTCGCGCTTGGGTGGCGAGTTTCTTCCGCCTTTGGACGAGGGCGACCTGCTCTATATGCCTTCGGCTCTGCCGGGATTGTCGGCGCAGAAAGCGGCGCAACTGCTGCAACAGACCGACCGCCTGATCAAGACCGTGCCGGAGGTCGAACATGTCTTTGGTAAAGCCGGTCGTGCTGAAACTGCCACCGACCCGGCGCCGTTGGAGATGTTCGAAACCACCATCCAGTTCAAGCCACAGGAGCAATGGCGCCCAGGTATGACTCAGGAAAAACTGGTGGAAGAGCTGGATCGAGTGGTGCGAGTTCCTGGGCTGACCAATATCTGGATACCACCGATTCGCAACCGAATCGACATGCTGGCCACGGGGATCAAGAGTCCTATTGGGGTGAAAGTTGCCGGCACCAACCTGACCGAGATTGATGCCGCTACCCAGGCGGTCGAGCGGGTGGCCAAGGATGTGCCCGGCGTCAGTTCGGCGCTGGCCGAGCGTCTGACGGGAGGTCGCTATATCGATGTGGATATCGATCGTAAGGCAGCCGCTCGTTACGGGCTGAACATCGCCGATGTGCAATCCATCGTGGCCGGTGCTATCGGCGGTGAGAACGTCGGGGAGACCATTGAAGGGCTCGCACGTTTCCCGATCAACGTACGTTACCCTCGGGAGTGGCGTGACTCGCTCGGCGCCCTGGAGCAATTGCCGATCTACACCCCGCTAGGGAGCCAGATCACCCTCGGCACAGTGGCGAAGGTCAAGGTCAGCGACGGCCCGCCGATGCTCAAGAGCGAGAATGCACGGCCCTCTGGTTGGGTATACATCGACGTGCGTGGCCGGGACATTGCCTCGGTAGTCGCCGATCTACGCCGGGTCGTCAGCGAGCAGGTCAAGTTTCAGCCCGGCATGAGCCTGAGTTACTCAGGACAGTTCGAATTTCTCGAAAGGGCCAACGCACGACTCAAACTGGTGGTGCCTGCCACGCTGTTGATCATCTTCGTATTGCTTTACCTGACGTTTGCCCGCTTCGACGAGGCCCTGCTGATCATGGCCACTCTGCCATTCGCCCTGACTGGCGGGGCATGGTTCCTCTATCTGTTGGGGTTCAACCTGTCGGTCGCCACCGGGGTCGGCTTTATCGCCTTGGCCGGTGTTTCTGCCGAATTTGGCGTGATCATGCTGCTCTACCTGAAAAACGCCTGGGCCGAACGTGAAGACCTCGGTGACAACACTGAGCGTGGGCTGATTGCGGCCATTCGTGAAGGGGCCGTGCAGCGCGTTCGACCCAAGGCCATGACCGTGGCCGTGATCATTGCCGGCCTGTTACCCATCCTGTTGGGCAGCGGCACCGGCAGCGAGGTGATGAGTCGCATCGCCGCGCCCATGGTGGGCGGCATGATCACCGCACCCTTGCTGTCGCTGTTTGTCATTCCGGCAGCCTATCGCCTGATGCGTCGCCGGCACCTCTCAGTTGAACCCATTAACTCTCAAGGAAACGTCCTATGAAACTGACCCTGATTGCAGTTGCAAGCACCGTATTTGCGCTGTCTCTTTCTGCCCTGGCAGAGGACGTGCCGGGCATGAAAATGGACGGTATGGAGGGCATGGAGATGAAGCAGGACGTAAAGCAGGCTCCGATAGCCAAAGCGGAGGGCACGATCAAGTCAATTAACTCCGAGAAGCAGACAGTGACTATCGCTCATGGCGCCGTGCCAGCCGTGCAGTGGCCTGCTATGACCATGGCTTTTTCCGTAACGGAAGATCAGCTGACAGGGCTGACGGCCGGAGACCGAGTGTCGTTTTCATTCCGGTTAGAGGGTGGCCGAGCCACGATTGTATCCATCAAAAAGTGAAATGGCGGTAATGGAAGTAGCCGGAGCGTAATGTCGCGTCGGCTTCTGCCACCCGCTTTTTACGAAAACCAATTATTCAGTAACGGAGCGTGTATGGCCGCTATTGGCTGTGGATTCGATCGATCAATGCTATGAATGAAGCTGCGATAGTGTTTGGTAGAGAGACAGAGCAAGGAGAAGGCATATGCAAGACAGCGGATGGAAGGCGCGCTTAGATATTCTGCGGGACGCAGTGAAAAGAAATATGCTTGATAAGCTAGTCGGACATGGCTGGGAAGCGTCCATAGTCCGTGAGGTTGCCGCAGGAGAGTATGTGGTCGTAAAGGCGTCTAGAGGCGGGGCGGAGCGTTCGGCCGCAGTACTCTATTCGTCAGCGACGAGCAACAATGTATACAAGCAACTGGCTGGAGAGGTGTCCGTTATCTTTTTTAACGGACAGCCGTACATGGTTGAGTCATTCGCTATGGGGGTATCCATTCCCGTGAAGCCGATTGACGATTTTCAACCCTTTCTCATCGAATGGAACCGTGAAAGCAGCACTGGAAAGTTTGCTCCTACGACAACGCAAGCAGAAGAGACGAGCCTTGAAGAGTTGCAAGCACCGCGGCGAGTGCTGCTTTCAGAGACTCCGATAGAAGCAGTCTGGGCGAGGCTTGCTCAGTTAAAAAGTGCAACTCTTGCTCGAAAGATGGTCGACCGTCGCGCTCAACTTGAAAGCCTAAGTCTTGAGCCGTCGACCATTGTGTCAAAGGGAGAGGGCGTTGCTTTCGCGCTCCGAAATGCCACCGATTATTTCAGTGCCATTGATCGAAGAAATGTCAGTCAACGTGTACTCAATCTGTATTACGGCACAATGTCGTTCGCATTTGCCGAGATGCTTGCTTCACCAGGTGAATCGCCCCTAGTTTCGTAGACACCTCCAAGCCTTAAAATGAGGCCCATTAGGAGGTGCCATGAGCAACCAGCGATATCCCGAAGAATTCAAAATCCAGGCGGTCAAACAAGTGACCGAAAAGAA
>NZ_JYKY01000004.1 GCF_001042985.1 Pseudomonas lundensis | reverse complement strand
CCGTACGCAGCCCCTTGCTGCCCTCGAGATAGGCCTTGATGGCGGTGAGCTTAAATTGCTCTGTGTACTTGTTCATGTTGAAAACCCAAAAAGTTGGATGGGTGTCCAACTTTTTGGGGGCAGTTCACGTCGTAAACATCTTTCTGCGCCACAAAAAGAAAACCCCGCCGAAGCGGGGTTTTGCAGACTGTTTCCCTGACATCCTTTTCACTCCGCCTTCCTGGCAGAATCCTACGTGTCCCTGTTGTTGCTTTGAGCTTCCTGCTCGACGTCCATGTGAAGTAGATTACCGCTGGATCCAATTCTGCGATATGGACGATTGGCAGCGCGTTGTGTAAGCAAATGCTTACATATGCCTAAACAGGTTAAAAATGTGCTTCATCGAGCAAATACAACGACTCGCTGCCCGCCTTGACCGACGCACTCAGAGAATGAATACGGGGCAGCAAACGCTCGAAATAGAAGCGTGCAGTGCCCATTTTGCTGACATAGAACGCGTCTTCCGCCTCCTTGCCCTTAGCGGCTTTGGCCATCATTGCCCACATGTAGGCATACGTTATGTAACCAAAAACGTGCAGGTACTCGACCGAGGCAGCGCCGATCTCGTTAGGGTTGGATTTCGCACGCTCCAGAACCCAGGCCGTCAACGCATCAAGTGTGTCCAAAGCTGACGCCAAAGGCGCCGTGAACTCATGCAGGTCGCCGCAAGCCGACGCGATGAACTGACGGATTTCATCGGCGTACAAACGGTAATACGCGCCGTTATTACCCACGATCTTGCGCCCGACCAAGTCCAGCGCCTGAATACCGTTGGTGCCTTCGTAGATTTGCGTGATACGCACATCACGCACCAGTTGCTCCTGGCCCCACTCACGGATGTAACCGTGACCGCCAAACACCTGCTGGCCGTGGACGGTTGTTTCGAGGCCCAGGTCGGTGATGAACGCCTTCGCCACCGGTGTCAGCAATGCCACCAGGGCATCGGCCCGCTCGCGGGCGCCTGGTTCATCGCTGAACTTGGCAATGTCCAGCTGATTGGCCACGTAGGTGGAAAAGGCCCGTCCGCCTTCGTTCGACGCTTTCATGGTCAGCAGCATGCGTCGCACGTCAGCGTGGACGATGATCGGGTCGGCGGCTTTGTCTTTGGCTTGAGCGCCAGTGGCTGCCCGGCCTTGCAGGCGATCACGCGCGTATTCCACCGCGTTCTGGTACGAGCGTTCGCCCGATGCCAGCCCCTGAATGCCTACCCCCAGACGCTCATAGTTCATCATGGTGAACATGGCCGCCAGGCCACGGTTGGGCTCGCCCACCAGGTAGCCGACAGCCTCGTCGAAGTTCATCACGCACGTGGCCGAGGCCTGAATGCCCATTTTGTGTTCGATAGAGCCGCAGGTGACCGGGTTGCGCTGGCCGAGGCTGCCATCGGCATTGACCATGAACTTGGGCACCAGAAACAGCGAAATGCCTTTAGGCCCCGCCGGGGCGTCCGGCAGTTTGGCCAGCACCAAATGGATGATGTTTTCCGTCAGGTCGTGCTCACCACCGGTGATGAAAATCTTGGTGCCGCTGACCCGGTATGAGCCATCGGCCTGAGGCTCGGCCTTGGTCCGGATAATGCCCAGATCGGTGCCAGCGTGTGGCTCGGTCAAGCACATGGAACCGGCCCACACCCCGGCGTACATATTCGGCAAATAGGTGGCTTTCAGCGCATCGCTGGCATGGGCGTTGATCGACACGCAGGCACCGGCCGTGAGCATCGGGTACAGGCCGAACGCGAGGCTGGAGGAGTTGATCATCTCTTCAACTTGAGCCGACACCGCCTTGGGCATGCCCATGCCGCCGAACTCAGGATCACCGCCGACGCCGACCCAGCCGCCCTCGGCGTACGTTTTATAAGCCTCGACAAAACCGGCGGGGGTGGTCACGACCGTATCGTTCCAATGGCAACCCTCTTCATCACCGCTACGGCTCAACGGCGCGATGCTTTTGGCTGTCACTTTGCCCGCTTCTTCAAGAATGGCCTCAACCGTTTCGGCGTCCACGGTCTCGGCCAGTGCCGGCAGTGTTGCCCAAAGGGATGCGACCTCGAACACTTCATTGAGGACGAAGCGCATATCGCGCAGGGGCGCTTTGTAATCAGCCATAGCAAACCTCGTAATCGCTAACGGTCAAAGCCCGGACGGGCCACGGATAGAAGTGGCACAGTCTAACTTAACAACGAGAGCGATACATAGGGTCGCCTAGTGACTGAATAGATAGATACAGTCACCTCAGGCCAGGGCTTCAGTGGTCCGGACGGCGCCCCGTCGGGTTTGGCCATAGGCAATGACGCAATTGCGGCCTGCACTCTTCGCACTGTAGAGCGCCTTGTCCGCCGCCTTGAGCACCTCTTCGGCCGTGCGCTGCTCCGGCATCCGCTCGGCGACGCCGATACTCACCGTGACCGACACACTGCTGGCCCGCGTGCCTGCACGGCGCTGTCGACCTTGTTGGTCATCTTGCGGGCGGCTTTCCTGATTACGTAACTGGATGTTGTAAATGGCAATGGACTCACGCAACTCATCAAGATGCGGCATGCATTCGTCCAAGGTTTTGCCTGCGAAAACCAGCGCGAACTCCTCGCCGCCGTAGCGATAGGCCCGGCCGCCGCCACCGACTTTGGACAGCTTGCTGGCAACCAGACGCAAAACCTGATCGCCGACATCGTGACCGTGGGTGTCGTTGAATTTCTTGAAATGATCGACGTCGCTCATGGCCAGGACGTAATTACGCCCCAACCGTTGCAAGCGTTCGTTCAGTGCGCGACGCCCCGGCAAACCGGTCAGCTCGTCACGGAAAGCCATTTGATAGGCCTCGTGCGCCACAGCGGCGGCGATCATCAACATCACCTGGCTGCACATGATGTTGAGCGTGAACGGCAGGATGAACGTTTGCGGCAACATCCAGAACAGCCCCAGCAACCCCACCAATTGGGCCGCATGCAGCGGCCGGGGGTTGCGCCAGTACTGCCAGCCGAGCAGTACAAAACCGATAAAAAACACCGGATAAGACAATTGAATCAGGCTCATCCAGGCGCCATGCAAGGCGGGCCAGCGAATTTCTGCCAGCCAGTTCAGCAGCACCTGTGGGTAACTTTGCTCCAGCCCCAGCGCGACACTGCCGACCGCCAACAGCACAGCAAAGCGCGCCACCAAATCCTGAAACAGGTGAGTGCGCTCCTCCCAGGCCGCGTAGAGGCTGTACAGCAGCGGCAATAACAGTGAACACAAATGGAAAACCACGGCGGCATCGGTGCGCACTTGTCCGTTGTCACGGTAGTAATCGGTCTGGGTATCGAGCAGAAAGTAGGCGATGTACACCGTCAGCATCAAAAACAGTTCGCGCTGACGCCGGTAGACCGCGCAGTAAGCACCGCCCAACAACAGCACCAGAGTGGGGAGCACATTGAACAATGAGGTAAAAAACACATTGAGGTCTTTGACATACGCAGCCGCCAGGCCCGCTGTCAGCAGCACAATAGACGGCAAAAAGTGAGTGAAACGTGCAGCAGAAGGACGCGACAAAAGTAAGGCTCCAACCTGAACAACCAAGTAGTGGCATTGTGCCTGCTTTTTCCGCAGTTAAGCACACTTGGCGACGTCCCGTTCGCCTCGGCCATAGGTTTTAACGGCTGATAAGGCGAAAGTCTTAGGGGATTTGTCGGGTTTAAATGTTGCAGGTCGAGACAGGCAGGGCGCAGCGCACGGCGTAGACGATGAATCACTTTGCCAACCACAAAAAAAGCCGCTTCCCCCGAAGGAGAAGCGGCTTTTGGAAGGGGACAGCGGCGGGGCTTAGTAGCCCAGGTCGAAGTCTTCTTCTTTCATGTCCATCAGGTTGGCGGCACCCGACAGCATGGCGGCCACGTGAGTGCGAGTGCGTGGCAGGATGCGCTGGAAGTAGAAGCGGGCGGTCTGCAATTTCGCTTTGTAGAACGCTTCTTCCGAGGTGCCAGCAGCCAGTTTCTCAGCCGCCAGACGCGCCATGTCAGCCCAGAAGTACGCCAGGCAGGCATAACCCGAATACATCAGGTAGTCGACCGAAGCCGCGCCCACTTCTTCACGGTCCTTCATGGCGGCCATGCCGACCTTCATGGTCAGTTCGCCCCATTCTTTGTTCAGCGCCGCCAAGGGTGCGATGAACTCCTGAACGCCTTCGTTGCCTTCGTTGTTCTGGCAGAACTTGTGCACGATCTTGGTGAAGCCTTTGAGGGCTTCGCCCTGGGTCATCAACACTTTGCGGCCCAGCAGGTCGAGCGCCTGAATGCCGGTGGTGCCTTCGTACAGCATCGAAATACGGCTGTCGCGAACGTTTTGCTCCATGCCCCATTCAGAGATGAAGCCGTGACCACCGTAGATTTGAACGCCGTGGTTGGCGGCTTCAAAACCGACTTCGGTCATGAACGCTTTCGCGATCGGCGTCATGAACGCCAGCAGTGCGTCGGCCTTCTTCTTCTCTTCTTCATCAACGCCGTACTTCACGATGTCGACTAGCTTGGCAGTGAAGTAAACCATCGCACGGTTGCCTTCGGCGAAGGCTTTCATGGTCAACAGCATGCGACGCACGTCCGGGTGGACGATGATCGGGTCAGCGGCTTTTTCCGGGAATTTAGGGCCGGTCAGCGAACGCATTTGCAGGCGATCGCGGGCGTATTTCAGGCCGCCCTGGAAGCCGATTTCGGCGTGGGCCAGGCCTTGCAGCGCAGTGCCCAGACGGGCGGTGTTCATGAAGGTGAACATGCAGTTCAGGCCTTTGTTCGGCGGGCCGATCAGGAAACCGGTCGCGCCGTCAAAGTTCATCACGCACGTGGCATTACCGTGAATGCCCATTTTGTGCTCAAGGGAGCCACAGCTCACTGCGTTACGCTCACCGATGGTGCCATCGGCAGCGGGCATGAACTTGGGCACGATGAACAGCGAAATGCCCTTGGTGCCCGCCGGTGCATCCGGCAGACGCGCCAGAACGATGTGGACGATGTTGTCGGCCATGTCGTGTTCACCGGCCGAGATGAAGATCTTGGTGCCGGAAACTTTGTACGAACCATCAGCCTGAGGCTCGGCCTTGGTGCGCAGCATGCCCAGGTCGGTGCCGCAGTGCGGCTCGGTCAGGCACATGGTGCCGGTCCACTCGCCCGTGACCAGTTTGCTCAGGTACGTCTCTTGCTGCTCGGGAGTGCCGTGCTCGGAGATGGTGTTCATCGCACCATGAGACAGGCCGGGGTACATGCCCCACGACCAGTTGGCTTCGCCCACCATTTCACTGACCGCCAGACCCAGCGACTCAGGCAGACCCTGACCACCGTGCGCGACGTCGTGAGCCAGGCTTGGCCAGCCGCCTTCAACGAATTGTTTGTAGGCTTCTTTGAAGCCGGTCGGGGTTTTAACGCCAGACTCGCTCCAGGTGCAGCCTTCGGTGTCACCCACACGGTTCAGAGGTGCCAGCACCTGTTCACAAAACTTGGCGCCTTCTTCAAGAATGGCGTCAACCATATCTGGAGTAGCGTCCTGGCAAGCCGGCAGGCTCTGATAGTGCGCTTCGTAACCGAGCAGTTCGTCACGTACGAAGCGAATATCACGCAAGGGGGCCTTGTAATCAGGCATAGCGATAAACCTCTGCTGATGAATCCGGGAATGAACAACCGCGTAGAATTTGTTATTGCGGTCAAACAGGTGTTTGAAACATACGTTTACGCCCATTTATTGTCAAGCAGCCGCAATACGCCGTTCGTCCCGACGGACACACGGCGACCTGCCTGTGAAAAAGCGTTGAAAACAGTTAAGCGCGACAATGCCGGGGTGGCGTCAGGCTGCGCCGGGCAGCCTTTGGGAAAATCCAGAGTGGACATCGACCCGGCCTGAAGCCGCGTCGAGGTCAACACCCGCAGATCAGGCGTAGGTATCGATCAACGTTCCGACCATTTCGTCAGCCGTGCGTACCCCTTTGGCGCCGAGTTCGACTTGTGCTTTGCCTACGCTTAAATCAGCCACATCACTGGCAACATCAGAAAGCTGGCTACGGTCAACGGCACGCATGCGGTTGACTTGAGTGTCGGAGGATTGGCTACCCACCGCGCGATCAAGCGTCGCACTGGCGATCTGCCCCGCGGCTTGGTCGACCCGGTTCTGCCCGGCCTGAACGGTGCTCAGACCCGCGTAAAACGCAGTGCTTCCTGAGATTTCCATGGCGGCATCATCCTTTGAAGAGGGAATCGACCTTCATTCAAGCAGACCTGATGGCAAAAGGCCCGTCAAAAAAGCTCATGGCTGTTGGCCAGTCGATAGGCCCCGGCAATAGCGTCAGGTTCAGTCCAGCAGGTCCAATTCAAGGTACTGCGCGACGGCCTCGGGGGTCGGTGACTTGAGTTTGGGCACTCGCCCCAAACACGGTGCAGGCAAGCGTTCGGCCAGGGTGGCGAGGTTCTCTTCAAGACGCGAGGTCTTCGGGTCAATGATATTGGCCACCCAGCCAGCCAGTTGCAGGCCATCCTGAGCAATCGCTTCAGCCGTGAGCAAGGCATGGCTGATGCACCCCAGCCTCACCCCCACCACCAGGATCACCGGCAAATCCAGACCCTGAGCCACATCCGACAAACTGTCCTGCCCCGACAACGGCACGCGCCAACCGCCTGCGCCTTCTATAAGGGTGAAATCGGCGCGCTGACTCAGGATGCGCTGCATCGGTGTGAGTAATGCCTGCACCGTCAGGGCCACGCCTGCCTCACGGGCCGCGATGTGCGGCGCGATGGCGGGTTCAAACGCGACCGGGTTAACCTCTCCATAGCTCAATGCAAGGGTGCATTGAGCCATCAATGCCAGCGCGTCTGCGTTACGCAGCCCCTCGGGCGTCACCTCGCACCCGGAGGCCACCGGTTTACCCGCCGCCGTGCTCAAGCCCGCCGCACGCGCGGCCTGTAACAGACCCGCCGCGACCGTGGTTTTGCCGACATCGGTGTCCGTACCGGTAATGAAATAAGCAGGACTCATCGCGGGTTCTCCAAAATGCCGTAGACCACCTGATACGTCGCCGGTAACCCTTGGGGCTGACGGAAGTGTTCATAAGCGGCCATCAACCCCTGAAGCCGCGCCCTGCCGGTCAAGCCTTCGGGCCGTCCCGGATTAAGGTTATGCGCGCCCAGGGCTTTGAGTTCATAGGTCAAGTGGCGCACCTGAGGGTAGTGCAGCACATGGGGCTGAGTCTGCAAGCTGAGCACCTGAAAACCACTGTCGGCACAGCGTTGCTGATACGCGGCGAACGACCGGAAACGGTTGACATGGACTTGCCCGTCAACCGCCTGCCAACTGTCGCGCAACTCGCTCAGCGTGCCGACGCACAGGCTGGCAAACGCCAACACCCCGCCCGGCCTGAGCACGCGCTGGGCTTCTTTGAGCACCCCGTCAAAATGCTCGCACCACTGCAACGCCAGGCTGGAAAAGATCAGGTCACAGCGGTTGTCTTGCAGCGGCAAGCACTCAGCGTCCCCGGCAATAAAGTGCTGCGCGCCGCCCAGCGGCCGCGCATAGGTGAGCATACCCTGCGCGATATCCAGCGCCACGCCTTCACTGCCCGCAAATTGCTGACCCAGCACGCGACTGAAATAGCCGGTGCCACTGCCCACATCCAGCCAGCGTCGGGGGCTCACATCAGGCGGTAATCGCCCGATCAATTCATGACCGACTGCACGTTGCAATTCAGCCACGCTGTCATAACTGGCAGCCGCACGCGAAAACGACACCGCCACCAGACGCTTGTCCGGCAGGTTGCCCACACTCAGATCAGTCATCTCCCAACTCGTTTAAAAAACTCTGGATCGCCGCCGCCAGTTCGTGGGGTGCTTGCAGAAGAAACGCGTGACAGGCCTGTTCCATCAGGCCCACTTGAACATCGGGCAATAACGCCAGCAAATCGCTGGCGGCCTGCGCGGGCACCAGCCCGTCTTGCCCGGCGAAAACGTGAAATTGCGGCCCGTTAAACGCTTTGAGCGCCCCACGGGTGTCCAGCGTAGCGAGCAGCTCAAGCCCCGCCAGCAGGGTATCCGGCTGCGCGTGCGGTGCGCCATTGAGCAGCCGACTGGCCATGGCCTTGCCGTCACTGCACAACAAAGAAAAACGCTTCAACGTTGTGTTAGGCGCCTCCCGAAACCCGTTGATAAACGCGTCAAACGTGGCACCCGGCATGGCGCCCGGCCAGTCGTCGGTGCGGACAAAACGCGGGTTACTGGCCAGCGTCACCAACCCGCAGCAGCGCTCTGCCCGGCGCGCAGCCAGCTCACTGGCGAGCATGCCGCCCAAAGACCAACCGCCCAGCCAGACGTCTTGAGGCACCGCAGCCTCCAGTTCATCCAGCCAGTCGTCCAACTGCGCCGATGCAAGCACCGGCAACGGTTCGATCTCAACCCGCAAGTGCTCGTTCAGCCCTCGCAAGGCGGCCGCCAAAGGCTCCAACGGCGACACGCCAAGCCCCCAGCCCGGCAACAGAATCAAGCGGTCACGCATGGTTCGACTCCACGGTTGGCCAGCAGTCGTTTAATGCGTTTAACAGTAGCTGCACCTGGGCCTCGGTGTGCGCGGCCGACAAGGTGACGCGTAAACGCGCACCGCCAGCCGGCACCGTCGGCGGCCGGATGGCGGTCACCAGCAGGCCGCGCGCACGCAATTGCTGCGATAAACGCACCGCTTGCGCGCTGTCACCCACGAGGATGGGTTGAATCGGCGTGAAGCTGTCCATCAGTTGCAGGCCCATCTGCTCGGCCCCTTGACGGAACTGACCAATCAACCGGTTCAAGTGCTCACGTCGCCAGTGTTCACTGCGCAGCAGCTCAAGGCTCTTTAACGTCGCGCACGCCAAGGCCGGGGGCTGGCTGGTGGTGTAGATGTAAGGGCGGGCGAACTGGATCAGGCTTTCGATCAACGCCTCACTGCCCGCCACAAACGCACCGCTGGTGCCGAAGGCTTTGCCGAGGGTTCCGATCAGCACGGGAACATCGTCCAGCCCCAAGCCGAAATGCTCGACAATCCCGCCGCCCGTGGCACCCAGCGCCCCAAAACCATGGGCATCATCGACCATCAGCCAGGCCCCTTTGGCCTTGGCTTCGCGGGCCAGCGCGGGCACGTCGGCCACATTGCCGTCCATGCTGAACACGCCGTCCGTGACCACCAGCGTATTGCCGACGGCTTTCTGCAGACGCTTGGCCAAACTGGCGGCATCGTTGTGCAGATAACGATTGAACCGCGCCCCGCTCAACAAGCCCGCATCCAGCAGTGACGCATGGTTGAGGCGATCTTCGAGCACCGTATCGCCCTGCCCCACCAGCGCCGTGACGGCCCCCAGGTTGGCCATGTAGCCATTGCTGAATAAGAGTGCGCGCGGGCGACCGGTGAATTCGGCCAGTGCTTCTTCCAGTGCGTGGTGCGGGCGGCTGTGACCGATCACCAAATGCGATGCACCGCCCCCGACACCCCAGCGCGAAGCGCCCTGCTGCCAGGCTTCAATAACTTGCGGGTGATTGGCCAGGCCCAGGTAGTCGTTGTTGCAAAACGCCAATAACGGCTGCCCGTCGACCACCACTTGAGGGCCTTGCGGGCTTTCAAGCAAAGGGCGATGGCGATAGAGATTGTCCGCCCGGCGCGCAGCCAGACGGGCACTTAAATCAAAAGACATGCTAGGCGAGCCCTCTTGTAGCCACCGGCGCACGCTGCGACAGGCTGCACGGCGGGCAAAGCCGAGCCGTTACAGACCTGAGCGCAGCGTGCGCCCGCGCCTACCTGTGCGGTGGGTAGCGTTAAACCGCAGCGTTGTAGAACTGCTCGCTGGATTTTTGATCCATCAGCGCGTGCTCGATGGCCGCCTGATGCACTTCGTCAGCATGATCTTCGCGGGCCTCGGGGAGGATGCCCAGGCGACTGAACAACTGCATGTCCTTGTCCGCCTGCGGGTTGGACGTGGTGAGCAGTTTGTCGCCGTAAAAAATCGAATTGGCCCCGGCCATGAAGGCCAGCGCCTGCATTTGTTCGTTCATGGCTTCACGGCCGGCCGACAGCCGTACATGGCTCTTGGGCATCATGATGCGCGCCACGGCCAGCATGCGAATGAAGTCAAACGGGTCCACATCGTCAGCGTTTTCCAGCGGCGTCCCCGCCACTTTCACCAGCATGTTGATCGGCACGGATTCCGGGTGTTCCGGCAGGTTGGCCAGTTGAATCAGCAAATTGGCGCGGTCATCGAGCGACTCACCCATGCCCAGAATGCCGCCCGAACAAATCTTCATGCCCGCCTCGCGCACATAACTGAGGGTTTGC
Source organism: Pseudomonas lundensis (assembly GCF_001042985.1). Taxonomy (GTDB): domain Bacteria; phylum Pseudomonadota; class Gammaproteobacteria; order Pseudomonadales; family Pseudomonadaceae; genus Aquipseudomonas; species Aquipseudomonas lundensis. The sequence goes on along the minus strand of NZ_JYKY01000004.1, from coordinate 237,317 downwards.
AGGCGCTCACTGTAAGTGCGGGTGGTGATGATGGTGGTGTAGAACTCTGGCGATGTATCGAGGTTGTGGTTGTAGTAGTCGAGCCCCGCCTGGGCCAGCGCGGCGCTTTGCTCCTGATCGAGCTTGCCCAGTGTCATGCAGGTTTCCAGCCCCAGCGCTTTCACGCCTTCAACCATTTTCAGCACATAGGGCATGTCTTTGGCCGACGGGTGCTTCCACGCGGCCCCCATGCAAAAGCGCGTTGCGCCGATGGCCTTGGCTTTCGCCGCTTCCTCCAGCACCGCCTGTACCTGCATCAACTTTTCTTTCGCCAACCCGGTGTTGTAGTGGCCCGACTGCGGACAATATTTGCAATCTTCCGGGCAGGCGCCGGTTTTGATTGAAAGCAGCGTCGAGACCTGCACCCGGTTAGCGTCGAAATGCGCGCGATGCACCTGTTGCGCCGCAAACATCAGGTCGTTGAAGGGCTGGGTGAACAACGCCCGCACTTCGGCTAAAGACCAATCATGACGCATGGTGTTAAAGGTGCTGGCGCTCATCGGCGTCTCTCTTGTTTATGCTTTGGTTTAAACCTGAATTCGGTCTTTCAGGCAGGGCACGGATGGCCGGTATGTTTAAGGATGTTACCTACGCTGTCAACCCAGATAGAAATGGAGGTTTACATCTGGTTACTTAATGTACAAACCTGCTTACTGTGTGATGAGCCTTCAGCTACGCAACAACCGGTATGCGGGCCCTGCAAACACGAACTGCCGTGGCTGCAAAACCCCTGTCAGCGCTGTGCCCTGCCGTTGTCCATGCCGGGCCTGACCTGCGGGGGCTGCCTTAAACACCCGCCCGCGTTTGCGGGGGTGCATGCGCCGTGGCTGTATGACTTTCCGGTGGACAGCTTGATCCTGCGGTTCAAACACAACAGTCGCTGGCCTTTTGGCCGCCTGTTGGCAGCACTGCTCAGCCAATCGCTGCTCGATCGCTACCAGCAGGCTCAACCCCGGCCGGATGTGCTGCTGCCCGTCCCGCTGTCCGCCGCCCGGCAACGTCAACGCGGTTACAACCAGTGCGTCATGCTGGGTCAGTGGCTCAGTGACCACCTTGATATTCCCTGCCAGGCCCACTGGCTATTGCGCACCCAGGACACCCCGGCACAACAGGCGCTCGACGCCAAAACCCGCAAACGCAACTTGCTCAACGCCTTCGCGCTGGGGCCCGACGCTCAAGTCCGGGGGCTGCATGTGGCGTTGGTGGATGACGTGTTGACCACCGGCGCCACGGCACAAAGCCTCGCCCTGCTGTTGCTCAAGGCCGGGGCGAAACGGGTGGATGTGTACTGCCTGGCGCGCACGCCAAAACCGGACGGCCCGGCTTGACGACGCCCCGGCAAGTGGGCACTTTGCCAAGCCCCCTGCCAAACGAATCAATCGACATGCATTTGCCGACCTTGCTGACGCAGCACATCGTCCGCCGCCCACAGCGAATAGCGCTGTTGCAGCACATCGCCGAGCAAGGTTCGATCACCCGAGCCGCCAAAAGCGCCGGCATCAGTTACAAGGCCGCGTGGGAGGCCATTGATGAACTGAACAATCTGGCACAAACCCCCTTGGTAGAACGCAGCGTGGGGGGCAAGGGCGGTGGCGGTGCCCGGTTGTCGGTAGCGGGCGAGCGTGTGCTGCGGCTTTATCAACGGCTGCAAGTGCTGCAAAGCCAGGTACTGGACGCCGCCGAAGAAGCCCAAGACCTTGAGCTGATGGGCCGCCTGATGCTGCGCACCAGCGCCCGCAACCAGTTGCACGGCACCGTCGCGCGCATTCACGGCCACGGCCATTACGACTTGATCGATCTGCAATTGGCAGGTGGGCTGACCCTGCAAGCGCACATCACCCGCGACAGCACGCAGCGCCTGGAGCTTGAACCCGGCACGCCGGTGGTGGCGTTAATCAAGGCCGGTTGGTTGCAGCTGATTAAACCCGAAGCTGCGGTGGCGGGTCACAACCGGTTACACGGCAAGATCGAGCAGATTTTCCACGCGCACGACGGCCCGAGCGAAGTGCGCATCGGCCTGCCCAATGGCCAGACCCTGTGTGCGCTGAGCGAAGCGCAACACCTCGAAACACTCGCTTTGGTGGAGGGCAGTGAAGCCCTGGTGCAGTTCGCGCCGACCTTGGTGCTGTTGGGTACGCCGCTTTAACACGTCGCCCGCCACCCTCTGAAACATCCCTGTCACACCCTCTGATTAAGGTGGCTGCCAAAACCGTTGCGAGGGGCAGCCTGACATGAACCTATTACAAGAAGACCAAACCACCGATCTTGAACAGATCATCGGCCTCAGCCGTCGGGGCTTCATCAGCGCGGGCGCCTTGTGCGGCGCGGCGATGTTTCTGGGCGGCAGCCTGCTGAGCCGCAGCGTGCTGGCCGACGGGGTACGCGCAGCGTCCAGCCCGTTACTGGGTTTTAACAGTATCGACGCCGCCACCACCGACACCGTCACCCTGCCGCCCGGCTACCGCGCCTCGGTGCTCATCAGCTGGGGCCAACCGCTGCACGCGCACGGCCCGGCCTTCATGCCCGACGGCAGCGGCACGGCGGCGCAACAGGAAGTGCAATTCGGCGATAACAACGACGGCATGAGCCTGTTTGCATTCCCCGACGACCCCGACCGCGCGCTGATGGCCATCAACAACGAATACACCAACTACCGCTACCTCTACCCCCACGGTGGACAGCCGACCTCGGCCGAAGACGCGCACAAGGCGCAGGCCAGTGAAGGCGTGTCGGTGATTGAAATTCAGCGCAAGGGCGACCGCTGGCAGTTTGTCCAAGGATCGCCCTTCAACCGGCGCATTCACGGCAATACGCCGATTCGCCTGAGCGGCCCCGCCGCCGGCCATGCGTTGCTGCGCACCCAGGCCGACAGCACCGGCACCCGGGCGCTGGGCACGTTTCAAAACTGCGCCAACGGTAAAACCCCGTGGGGCACGTACCTGACATGCGAAGAAAACTTCACTGACTGCTTTGGCAGCACCGACCCGAATCAAACCTTTGATGCCGCGCAAAAGCGTTACGGCGTGGTCGCCGCCAGTAAAGACATCAACTGGCACCTGCACGACCCGCGTTTCGACCTGGCGCACACCCCCAACGAATTGAACCGTCACGGCTGGGTGGTGGAAATCGACCCGTTCGACCCGCAATCAACGCCGGTCAAACGCACGGCATTGGGCCGCTTCAAACACGAAAACGCCGCACTGACTGAAACCCGCGACGGCCATGCCGTGGTGTACATGGGCGACGACGAGCGCGGGGAGTTCATTTACAAGTTCATCAGCCGCGACAAGATCGACCACCAAACCCCCAAGGCAAACCGCGACCTGCTGGATCACGGCACCTTGTATGTCGCACGCTTTGATAACGGCGACAGCCACCCCGACCGGCCCAAGGGCAAAGGCCAATGGATCGAACTGACCCACGGCAAAAACGGCATCAACCCGGGCAGCGGCTTCGCCAATCAGGCTCAAGTGCTGATCCACGCCCGCCTGGCCGCCAGCATGGTCGGCGCCACACGCATGGATCGCCCGGAGTGGATCGTCGTCAGCCCCAAGGACGGCCAGGTGTATTGCACCCTGACCAACAACGTTAAACGCGGTGAAGACGGTCAGCCCGTCGGCGGCCCCAACCCGCGCGAGAAGAATGTGTACGGGCAAATTCTGCGCTGGAGCGAACAAGGCAATGACCCTGGCGCTGCCACGTTTGACTGGGACCTGTTCGTCGTCGCGGGCAACCCGGCCGTGCATCCCCAGCAGCCCAAGGGCGGGTCGGCCAATATCACCCCGCAAAACATGTTTAACAGCCCCGACGGCATGGGCTTTGACGAGGCGGGAAGGCTCTGGATCCTGACCGACGGCGACGTCAGCAACACCGGCGACTTTGCTGGCATGGGCAACAACCAGATGCTGTGCGCCGACCCCAACACGGGTGAAATCCGTCGCTTCATGGTCGGCCCGGTCGGTTGCGAAGTGACGGGGATCAGCTTTGCCCCGGATCAGAAAACCCTGTTCGTGGGCATCCAGCACCCGGGCGAAAACGGCGGTTCGACCTTCCCCGAGCACCTGCCCGGCGGCAAGCCGCGCTCCTCGGTAATGGCCATCAGCCGAGAAGACGGAGGAATCGTCGGCGCGTAAGGCCAACACCCGCAGGGCGATGGATATCTATCGCCCTCTGCTCAGCTGTCTGCGCTAACATGCGGGGCCGGACGCGGCAGCCTGCTGCGCGCAGGAGTCAGCATGTCTCATCCGTTTGCAACACTTACCCCAGATCTGGTGCTCGACGCCGTTGAAAGCATCGGTTTTCTCAGCGACGCCCGCGTGCTCGCGCTCAACAGCTATGAAAACCGCGTGTATCAAGTCGGCATCGAAGGCTCGGAACCGCTGATCGCCAAGTTCTACCGTCCACAGCGCTGGACCAACGCAGCCATTCTCGAAGAACACCGTTTCACCTTTGAACTGGCCGACTGCGACGTGCCGGTGGTCGCACCGTTGATTCACAACGGCGAAAGCCTGTTCGAACACGCCGGTTTCCGCTTCACCCTGTTCCCGCGCCGGGGTGGCCGTGCGCCGGAGCCGGGCAACCTCGATCAACTCTATCGCCTCGGCCAACTGCTCGGCCGTCTGCACGCGGTCGGCGCTACCAAGCCGTTCGAACACCGCGAGGCCCTGGGCGTAAAAAACTTTGGCCATGACTCCCTGACGACCTTGCTTGAAGGCAATTTCATACCCCGCAGCTTGCTCCCGGCCTACGAGTCTGTGGCACGCGATCTGCTCAAGCGCGTCGAAGATGTCTATGCCGCCACCCCGCACACCACGATCCGCATGCACGGCGATTGCCACCCCGGCAACATGATGTGCCGCGACGAGGTGTTCCACATTGTCGACCTGGACGACTGTCGCATGGGGCCTGCGGTGCAGGACCTGTGGATGATGCTCGCCGGGGATCGTCAGGAATGTTTGGGCCAGCTGTCGGAATTGATGGACGGCTACAGCGAGTTCCATGATTTCAACCCGCGTGAACTGGCCTTGATCGAGCCGCTGCGCGCCCTGCGCCTGATGCACTACAGCGCCTGGCTGGCAAGGCGCTGGGACGACCCGGCCTTCCCCCACAGCTTTCCGTGGTTTGGCACCGAACGTTACTGGGGCGACCAAGTGCTGGCGTTGCGCGAGCAACTGTCCGCGTTAAATGAAGAACCGCTGAAGCTGTTCTGAACACCCTGACACCGCGTTGCTGAGGCCCGGGAGCACGTTTTCGCGGCCTCGGGCGTCGGCCGCAAAAATGCTGTCTGCCCCCGCCTTTCACACGACACCTTCGTAAAACCTGCTTACACTCTTGCCCTTCACAGTGTCTGACAGTTGTTCACGCAAGGATTCCGCATGCAAGCCGCCAACCCGCGCCACGGGTACATTCTGGGCCTGAGCGCCTACATCATCTGGGGCCTGTTCCCGATCTACTTCAAGCTGCTGGCCAGCGTCCCCGCCGCAGAAATCATCGTCAACCGCGTGCTCTGGTCTGCACTCTTCGGCTCGTTACTGTTGTTGGTGTGGAAACATCCCGGCTGGTGGCAAGAGTTACGCGACAACCCCAAACGCCTGGCTGTGCTGACCGTAAGCGGCCTGCTGATTGCGGCCAACTGGCTGACCTACGTGTGGGCGGTCAACAACGACCGGATGCTCGAAGCCAGCCTCGGGTACTACATCAACCCGCTGGTTAATGTGCTGCTGGGCATGTTGCTGCTGGGCGAACGTCTGCGTCGGTTGCAGTGGGTCGCCGTCGGGCTGGCGGCGGTCGGCGTGGCGCAGCAAGTGTGGCAGGTGGGCAGCCTGCCCTGGGTGTCGCTGGCGTTGGCGCTGACGTTCGGCTTTTATGGACTGATCCGCAAACAGGCGCCGGTCAAGGCATTGCCCGGCCTGGTGGTTGAAACCTGGATTCTGGTGCCGATTGCCATTGGCTGGCTGCTGATGCACCCGGAGGCCAACAGCGCGCACGCCGAATTCTGGGCCAGCTCCGAAGCCTGGTTGCTGGTGGCCGCAGGCCCGGCAACGCTGATCCCGCTGGTGTGCTTCAACGCCGCCGCACGGCATTTGCCCTACACCACATTGGGTTTCATGCAGTACTTGGCGCCCACCATTGTGCTGATTCTGGCCGTCACGCTGTACGGCGAACACTTGTCTGAAAGCACACTGATCGCGTTCATGTTCATTTGGGCGGGGTTGCTGGTCTACAGCATCGATGCGTGGGTCAACCTGCGCCGTCGCGCCTGATCAAAAAACGTACATTCCAATGCAGGCCATACCCCCTGTGGCCTGCAACGATGTTTCCAACGGTTATCCACAGGCAGGTGCAGCGTTTCATGGGATAACCTTTGGCTTTACTCGTCTGTGCGTAACTTCAGTTCCACGAGCATCTCATCGGCGAGTTTTTCCAGCCGCTCTTGCAGCACCTCCAGCGACAGCGTCAGCGGCACGGCCAGAATGGCTTCGGCATGAAACAACGGCTCATTGCTCATGGGCGCGGGCCGCACCTCCGTCACCAGCCGCTCCAGGCTGACCTCATGATCGGTCAGCACCTTGGTGATATCGCGCACGATGCCAGGGCGGTCGTTGCCGACCAGGTCCATGGCAATGGGTTTCCAGGTGCAGGCTTGCTCAATCCCGCTTTCAGCCACCAGCACCCGAATGCCTTCGGTCTCCAGCCTTTTAAGCGCATCCACCAACTCCTCGTAGGTTTCGGCTGACACGCCAACCCGCAAAATGCCAGCGAACTGTCCAGCCATGCGTGACATGCGACTCTCCAGCCAATTGCCGCCATGTTCGGCAATGCATTGGGCGATGCGCTCGACCTGACCGGGTTTGTCCGGGGCAAAAACCGTAATCACGAGATGGTTCATGGCGCCAGCACTCTGAAAAGGGATCGACTGAGTATAGGCAACAGTACACCATCCGCCTGGCCGACTACAGTTGGCTGCGCAGCGGCTGTTTACACGTGCGGAGCGCGAACGACCGTGGCGCGGACACAGGGTTTGCACATTAAATTGTGTACTGTTTTTAGAATTATCTGGAACAACCTGTGTGTTTCTTGAGAACATCCTGTTCTTCTACATGACCAGACCCTTAAAAATGGTCGTGGAACGACGTGATTAGTCTGATTTTCACATCTGCAATTGATCATGTAGTATGCCACGGCGAGCACTACATAATTCGTAACACGGTTCGCCAAAGCGTCTGCAATACCCCGTACAACCCCGCAAGCATGAGCCACGCGGTGTTTTGAGAAGCGCTCCAGGCTTTAAATAAAAATGAGTGAGGCAAGCAATGACTGAACACGTTCACGTCGGTGGCCTGCAGGTCGCCAAAGTCCTGTTCGACTTCGTAAACAACGAAGCTATCCCCGGTACCGGTCTGAATGCCGACCAGTTCTGGGCCGGTGCCGACAAGGTTATTCACGACCTGGCACCCAAGAACAAAGCACTGCTCGCCAAACGCGATGATTTGCAGGCGCGCATCGACGCCTGGCACCAGGCTCAGGCCGGCAAGGCCCATGACGCCGTGGCTTATAAAGCCTTCCTCCAAGACATTGGGTATCTGCAGCCAGAAGCCGCGGATTTCCAGGCAACGACGCAAAACGTCGATGACGAAATCGCTCGCATGGCCGGTCCGCAGTTGGTGGTGCCCGTGATGAATGCGCGCTTTGCCCTCAACGCGTCGAACGCCCGCTGGGGTTCACTGTATGACGCGCTGTACGGCACCGATGCCATCAGCGAAGCCGATGGCGCCGAAAAGGGCAAAGGCTACAACAAGGTACGTGGCGACAAGGTAATTGCCTTCGCCCGCGCCTTCCTCGACGAAGCCGCACCGCTGGCCAACGGCTCCCACATCGACTCGCTGGGTTACGCGGTGGTCAATGGCGCACTGCGCGTGGCCCTCAAGGGCGGTGCCAGCAGCGGCCTGCGCGACGCGGCGCAACTGATCGGCTACCACGGCGAAGCCGCCGCACCGACCGCCGTGCTGCTCAAGCACAACGGCCTGCACTTTGAAATCCAGATCGACGCCTCAAGCCCCGTCGGCCAGACCGATGCCGCGGGCGTCAAAGACGTCCTGATGGAAGCCGCGCTGACCACCATCATGGACTGCGAAGACTCCGTGGCCGCCGTCGATGCCGACGACAAAGTGGTGATCTACCGCAACTGGCTGGGCCTGATGAAAGGCGACCTCAGCGAGCAAGTGTCCAAGGGCGGCCAGACCTTCACCCGCACCATGAACCCGGACCGCGAGTACACCGCCCCCAACGGCGGCACCGTGAACCTGCATGGCCGCTCGCTGTTGTTCGTGCGCAACGTGGGTCACTTGATGACCATCGACGCGATCCTCGACAAAAACGGCAACGAAGTGCCAGAAGGCATCCTCGACGGCCTGATCACCAGCCTCGCGGCGATCCACAGCCTCAACGGCAACACCTCGCGCAGCAACAGCCGCACCGGTTCGGTTTACATCGTGAAACCTAAAATGCACGGTGCCGAAGAAGCCGCGTTCACCAACGAGCTGTTCGGCCGTATCGAAGAAGTCCTGAACCTGCCGCGCAACACCCTCAAAGTCGGGATCATGGACGAGGAGCGCCGCACCACGGTCAACCTCAAGGCCTGCATCAAGGCTGCCAGCGAGCGCGTGGTGTTCATCAACACCGGCTTCCTGGACCGTACTGGCGACGAAATTCATACCTCGATGGAAGCCGGCCCGGTCGTGCGCAAGGCCGACATGAAAGCCGAGAAGTGGATCTCGGCCTACGAGAACAACAACGTCGATGTCGGCTTGAGCACAGGCCTGCAAGGCCGCGCCCAAATCGGTAAAGGCATGTGGGCCATGCCGGACCTGATGGCCGCCATGCTGGAACAGAAAATCGCTCACCCGCTGGCAGGCGCCAACACCGCCTGGGTGCCGTCGCCGACGGCCGCGGCCCTGCACGCGCTGCACTATCACAAGGTCGACGTGTTCGCCCGCCAGGCCGAACTGGCCAAGCGCGCCAAAGCGTCGGTGGACGACATTCTGACCATCCCGCTGGCCGTGAACCCGCAGTGGACGCCCGAGCAGATCCAGAACGAACTGGACAACAACTCGCAGGGCATCCTGGGTTACGTGGTGCGCTGGATCGACCAGGGCGTGGGGTGTTCGAAGGTGCCGGACATCAATGACATCGGCCTGATGGAAGACCGCGCCACGCTGCGTATTTCAAGCCAGCACATCGCCAACTGGCTGCGTCATGGCATTGTCAACGAAGCGCAAGTGATGGCCAGCCTCAAGCGCATGGCGCCGGTGGTTGACCGTCAGAACGCCAACGACCCGCTGTACCGCCCGCTGGCCCCGGACTTCGACAGCAACATCGCCTTCCAGGCGGCGGTCGAACTGGTGATCGAAGGCACTAAACAGCCGAACGGTTACACCGAGCCGGTGCTGCACCGTCGCCGTCGCGAGTTCAAGGCCAAACAGGGTCTGTGAATCAGCGTTAACGGCGCGTCATCAAAAACCCCGGCCACGTGCCGGGGTTTTTGTGGGCGTTCATTCGATGCGCAACTCGCGCTTGATCAGGTTGAGCAACTGATCGGTATCAATGGGTTTGAGCAGAAAATCCACCACGCTCAAATGCATCGCGGCGATGGTGTCGCGCACCTCGGCATCGCCCGACATGATAATCACCGGCAAATTGGCCCATTGCGACCTGCGCACCTTGCGAACCAAGTGCAAACCGTCGCGCTCGGGCATGCGTAAATCGGTGAGGATCAAGCCAATGGTTTTTTCCGTCATCAACGCGCGAATGGCTTGTCGGGCACTGGCCGCCTTGATGGAGGGGATGCCATGCATCTGCAGCAATTCACTGAGCAGATCGCGTGCAAACTGATCGTCTTCGACAATCAATACACACTGCACAGGCTGTACCGGAGCAGGCGCTTTCATGACCTCACTCAGGGCCTCCCGCTCGGCGTCACTCAAGATGTCGTGTTCGGTCATAGGGTTCTCAAACGCGTTGTGAAAGTCGTTTATCCCACCGGTGCAGTCAGCTTTCCCTAAGCTCTGCGCCCAATGTGCACTCGCAGAGCTGTAATTCCAAGTTTTGCAACACAATAAACGGACCTGTTTTCTGTGAGGTGATTCAAAAATATTAATAGGCCATTACCCTGTAAGGCCTGCCATAGACTTACGTCCAATGGGCACGTGAGCACAGACAACCGAGCATGAAGCGCATCAAGACGACAGGGGGCACGACCCCGCCATAACAACAACGGTCAGACATGCGGTAACGGTCAATGAGTAAATCGGATGCGTTTCTCCAGGCAGGAAAAACCGCGGTGTTGCAGAACATTCACGGCACCATGCAGTTTTTGCAGCGATTCCCGCCCTTCAACCAAATGGAAAACACTCACCTGGCGTTTCTGGTCGAGCAGTGCCAACTGCGCTTCTATGGCCCCGGTGAAAGCATCATTCGACCCGCCGATGGCCCGGTCGAACACTTCTACATTGTCAAGCAAGGCCGCGTGGTGGGCGAACGTACCCATGTGGGGCGTCAGGAGGCCGAGACCACGTTTGAAATCACGGCCGGCGAGTGTTTCCCCCTCGCCGCGTTGCTGGGCGAGCGCGCCACGCGCACCGAGCATCGCGCGGCCGAAGACACGTTTTGTCTTCAATTAAACAAGCCTGCGTTTATCAAGTTATTCGCCCTGTCCGAAGAGTTCCGTGACTTCGCCCTGCGCGGGGTCAGCAGCCTGCTCGACAAGGTCAATCAGCAAGTTCAGCAAAAGGCCGTCGAAACCCTCGGCACGCAATACTCGCTCAACACCCGCCTGGGCGAACTGGCCATGCGCCATCCCGTGACCTGCCTGCCAGGCACAGCCCTGCGCGAAGCCGTGCGGCTGATGCACGAACAACAGGTGGGCAGCATCGTGGTGGTGGACGAGGACAAAGCACCGCTGGGGATTTTCACCCTGCGCGATTTGCGCCAAGTGGTGGCCGACGGTACGCAGGATTTTGAGCAAGCCATCGAACTGCACATGACGCCCGGCCCGTTCTACTTGTCCCCCGACCACAGCGCGTTCGATGCCGCCATCGCCATGACCGAACGCCACATTGCCCACGTGTGCCTGGTCAAAGAACACCGCTTGTGCGGCGTGGTGTCCGAACGTGACCTGTTCTCCCTGCAACGGGTCGACCTGGTGCACCTGGCGCGCACCATTCGCCATGCCCCGCGACTGGACAACCTGATCAACCTGCGCGGCGAAATCGGTCAACTGGTGGAGCGCATGCTGGCCCACGGTGCGTCATCGACCCAAATCACCCACATCATCACCCTGCTCAACGACCACACCGTGTGCCGTGTCATCGAGCTGGTGCTGGCCGAAAAAGGCGACCCCGGCGTGCCGTTTACCTGGCTGTGCTTCGGCAGCGAAGGGCGACGGGAGCAGACACTGCACACCGATCAGGACAACGGCATCCTGTTCGAAGCGGCCGATGCGGCGCAGGCGGCCGAGATACGTCAGCGCTTGCTGCCCATCGCCCAGCTCATCAACACGCACCTGGCGGCCTGCGGTTTTACCCTGTGCAAAGGCAACATCATGGCCGGCAACCCCGACCTGTGTTTATCCCGAGCCGAATGGGCGCGCCGCTTCGCCGCGTTTATCCGCGAAGCCACGCCCGAAAACCTGCTGGCATCGAGCATCTATTTCGACCTGCGCGCGGTGTGGGGCGACGAAAGCGGCTGCCGGCAACTGCGGCGCGGCATCCTTGAGCAGGTGGCTGACAATCGCCTGTTCCAGCGCATGATGGCCGACAACGCCTTGCGCCATCGCCCGCCCGTGGGGCGCTTCCGCGAATTTGTGTTGGAACGCAAAGGCAGCGACAAGGCCACCCTCGACCTGAAAGTGCAGGGCCTGACGCCCTTTGTGGACGGTGCCCGGCTACTGGCGCTGGCCCATGGCGTCGAGGCCATTAATACGCTGGAGCGTTTGCGCCAGCTGGTGACGCTCGGCGTGATCGAAACGCTGGACGGCGCGGCCTACGAAGAGGCGTATCACTTCATTCAGCAAACGCGTATGCAACAGCACCAATTGCAAACGCGGGAAAACCGCCCGTACTCCAACCGGGTCGACCCGGACAACCTCAACCAGCTTGACCGACGCATCCTGCGCGAAGCGCTGCGTCAGGCCCAGCGTCTGCAAAGCAGTCTGGCGCTGCGGTATCAGCTATGAGCCTGTTTTCCTGGTTGCTGCCACGCAAGACCCCGGTCTTGAGCCTTGAACAGCAACAGCGCCTGCTGCAACTGCCGCCCGCGCCGGGGCTGGGTGAGGCGTCATTGCGCCGCCAGCGTTGGGTGGTGGTGGATCTGGAGACCAGCGGGCTGAACCTCAACCGCGACCAAGTGCTGTCGATTGGCGCCATGGTGATTGAGGATGGCGCGATTGATCTGGGCCAGGCGTTTGAGCGCACTTTGCTGCGCACCCACAACCCGCTGAACCCCAGCGTGTTACTGCATGGCCTGGGCCCCGAAGCGATTGCCGCCGGGTGCGACCCCGCTGATGCCCTGCTCGACTTCATGACGTTTGTGGGCGACAGCCCGCTGCTGGCGTTCCATGCCCCGTTTGACCAGCACATGCTGGGGCGGGCCTTGAAAGACAGCCTGGGGTATCGCTTGCAGCACCCGTTCATGGACGTAGCGGCCCTGGCGCCCCTGTTGTGCCCGCACGCCGACATGCGGGATGCGGGGCTGGACCACTGGGTCCGGCACTTCAACTTGCAGGTTGAAGACCGCCATAACGCCAGTGCCGATGCACTGGCCACCGCCGAGCTGGCGCTGATCCTGTTCAGCCGCGCCCGCGCTCAACACCTCGACAGCCCCTTGGCCCTGCAACAGCGGCTCAATCAGTGGCAGCGGCGCAAGCAGATGCACAGCTTCTAACCCCCCTGCCCAAGCCTGATGTCGGGGGCGCTTGCACTGACGCCGCCTCTCTTCTTTCCCGTTGCGCGAAGGTCAGCGTGAGGGCGTTCATCCGATGAGCGTCAATTGCGCATGGCTTTTGGCTCTGACACAATCGCGAATAATTATCGTTAGTTAAAACTTGCATTCGGTGATGCCTTTGTCGTCAGTCCAAAATCCCCACAGTGAGCTGGTTGGATCGCTTTATCGCGACCATCGCGGCTGGCTGCTGGCGTGGTTGCGGCGCAATGTCGCCTGCCCGCAGCGGGCTGAAGACTTGAGCCAGGACACCTTTGTGCGCCTGCTGGGCCGACCCCAATTGCAAGCCCCCCGCGAGCCGCGCGCCTTTTTGGCGGCCATCGCCAAAGGCCTGCTGTTCGATTACTTCCGGCGCGCCGCACTGGAACAGGCCTACCTCAACGAATTGAGGCTGATTCCCGAAGCCGAGCAGCCTTCGCCTGAAGAACAGCAATTGATCCTCGAAGACCTCAAGGCCATTGATCGCTTGCTGGGCAAGCTGTCGAGCAAGTCCCGCGCCGCCTTCTTGTACAGCCGCCTCGACGGCCTGACCCACGCCGACATCGCTGAGCGCCTGGGCGTATCGGTACCCCGGGTGCGCCAGTACCTGGCCCAAGGCATTCGCCAGTGCTACATCGCGCTGTATGGCGAACCGACATGAGCCAGGCCAACAGCAAGCCGGTGTCCGCTCGCGTGCTCGACGCCGCCATTGCCTGGCAGTTATGCCTGGACTGCGGCAACGGCAGTGAGGTTGAACAGGCCGAATTCGCCAAGTGGTACGCCGCCAGTGAAGAACACGCCCGCGCATGGCTGCAGTTGGGCATGCTCGACCACCGTTTTAGCACCGCCAGCGTCCCGGCGCGCAATGCCTTGCTCAAGGCCCGTGACAGCGCCCACCACCGGATGCGCAAAATCGGCAGCGGGCTGGCCAGCCTTGCGCTGGTGGTCGGGTTGACCTTACTGGTGGGCAAAAACCACCTGCCGATGGATTACTGGATGGCCGATCAACGCACCGCCACGGGCGAGCAACGCGTGGTAACACTCGCCGACGGCACCCTGCTCAACCTCAACACCCACAGCGCGGTGGACGTGCGGTTTGACGAAACCACGCGCCTGATCGTGCTGTACGAGGGTGAAATCATGGTGCAAACCGGCCACAACGACGCCCGCCCGTTTATCGTCAAAACACGAGATGGCAGCCTGCGCGCCCTGGGCACCCGGTTTATGGTCAAGCGCGAAGACGACGGCACCCGCCTCAGCGTCCTGCAATCGCGAGTGGCTGCGCACCCCGAACACACCGCCGACGAGACTGTCTACGCCGAAGGCCAGCAAGTGGTGATGCACCGCGACGGTCTGGGCCAGCGGCTGGCGCTCAACCCCGGCGCAGACGCCTGGACCCGCGGCATGCTGGTGCTCGACAACGTGCGCCTGAGCGACATGGTCAGCGAGCTCAACCGCTACCGGCGCGGCCACCTGGGGGTTGACCCGGACGTCGCTGACCTGCGCATCACCGGCAGCTTCCCGTTGAACAACATTGAACTGGCACTCAACGCACTGCTGCCGACCCTGCCGGTGCAAATCACCCAACGCACCCCGTGGTGGGTCACGGTCAGCGGCAAACCGGAAGCCCGGTGATCGGGTAACGGCTACCGGCTATCGCCCCAAGGCCACGCGTTAGAGCAGGTTTCGCCTCTGCGGCTAAGCGCGTGCGCGCTGTTGCTCACCCCGGACACCGGCACCGCGCTGCCTTACGGGCTCAAATAACTGGCCCTACCCAAAACGCCCTTGACCTGCGGTCCGATCCCTCACTTGAACCATAGGCACACCCGCTGGCGCAGATTCTTTGCAGCCTGCGCCAACCGGTGCGCGCACACGCGATGCACATTTATTTCACTTAGCCCTATCACTTTTCCAGACTCGTTCGGCATACAGGCATTGAGAAACATTTCCATTCAGGAATCTGCCGAATGTCCCGTACCCTCGACACGTTGTTGCGCCCCAGCCTGCTAGCCGTCGCCATTGCGTTCAGCGTCCCGTTGACCAGCAGCGTGCTGGTGGCCGCCGAACACAGCACAACCGCCCGCAGCTATAACCTGCCCGCCGGCCCACTGGCCTCGACCCTGAACCAGATCGCCAGTCAGGCGGGGATCACGCTGGCCATCGACTCGTCCTTGCTTGCAGGCAAAACCTCGGCGCCGGTCAACGGCCAGTTCGAGCCGACCACCGCACTGCGCGAGGCCTTACAGGGCAGCGGTTTGCAGTTGGTGCCCGGCATTAACGGCAGTTTTACCCTGATAGAACTCCCCCAAGGTACGTTAGCCCTTGATGCCACTACGATTTCAGGTCAAGGAGGCTACGAAACGGCTTGGGGGCCAACAAGTGGATATCTTGCCCAACGTACGGCTTCAGGAACAAAGACAGACACTGCCCTGCGTGAAGCCCCGCGCTCAATATCGATCGCCACACGCAGTCAGATGCAAGACAGGGCAGTGCAAAACCTTGACGATGCAGTGCGTTACATGCCGGGAGTTACTGCAAGTAGTTATGGTAGCGATAGCCGTGCAGAGTGGTTAAAGGTACGCGGGTTTGAACCGACCCAGTTCCTTGATGGGTTGCCTTTACCAAAAGGCACATATGCCATGCCAAAACTGGAAACCTGGGACTTGGAACGTGTAGCGCTTTTGCGCGGGCCAGCGTCTTCGGTTTATGGCCAGACGCCGGCTGGAGGGCTGCTCGACATGGTCAGCCGTCGTCCTGAAGACGCTCCGGCTCATGAGCTCCAAGTTCAAATCGGCAGCTATCAACGTAAGCAAATCAGTTTTGACACTACGGGTCCAATCGATGATGAAGGCCATTTTCTGTATCGCGTCAGCGGTGTAGTACGAGACAGCAACACGACCATTGAGCATAACGAAGACAAGCGATACAACATCGCGCCCAGCCTGACTTGGAATATCAATGAAGACACAAAGCTGACATTCCTCAGCCAGTTCAATCGTGACGATACAGGTATCACCAGCCAATTCCTGCCATTGCAAGGGACTCAAGTAGCCACACCCGCTGGCCAAGTGAAATATCACAAGAACTTGGGTGATCCGACGTGGGAATTCTATGACAAAACTTATTACGCCTTGGGCTATGCGTTGGAACACAACTTTAATGACGTGTGGCAGTTTCGACAAAATGTGCGCTACACCAAAAGTGATTTAGCTTTTCAGGGCATAACGGCTGGCGGTTTTTATGGTTCTGTGGCGGACGATGGAACATTACAGCGCGGGGCGAATGTGGTTGATGAGGATATTAGCCAATTTGCTGTGGACAACAACTTTCAGGCTGATTTCAATACCGGGCTAATCAAGCACACACTGCTGATCGGGCTGGATCATCAACGCATCAACACTAATTACAAATGGGATTACGGAGCGGCGCCGACCAGCAACATCACTAATCCTATCTACGGGCAAGACTTCAGCAACGTCCAGTTCACGGCTTATAACGATTACAACCAAAAAACCCGTGACACGGGTATTTATCTGCAAGATCAGATGGCTTTAGATAACTGGCGTTTAACCTTGGGTGGCCGTCAGGACTGGCTGCATACCAACACAATTTTTTATAACTATAGCAATGCCCAAGACAAACGCGATGATAGTGCATTTACGGGCAACGCCGCACTCAGTTACGTGTTCGACTCAGGTTTTACGCCTTATGTGTCATATGCCGAGTCATTTCAGGCTGAAGCAGGGGGATTTCAGGGCAAGGCGTTCAAACCCGGCACCGGCAAACAATATGAGTTAGGCATCAAATACCAGCCTCCCGGCAGCGAAATGCTGTTCACAGCCGCGGTCTATGACCTGACTCGCAAGAATATTGTGCTAAATGACACTCTTGGCGTCAGCCGTCCTCTGGGGGAGGCAAACGTGCGAGGACTGGAGTTAGAAGCTGTAGGTAAAGTGACCGACAACTTAAAGCTGACGGCTGCTTACACCTATGCCAATAGCAAAATGACCAAAGTAGGCGATCCGCTGGACAAAAATCGTCCATTGCCACTTACTCCAGAACATCAAGCCTCCCTTTGGGCCGATTACACGTGGCATAACGGCGTGCTCGAGGGCTTTGGCGTCGGCTTCGGCGCTCGTTACATTGGTGAAACAGACAACATTGCTATAGGGAGCATGGCGTTTGTTCCAGACAAGTCCTACGGCCATAGTGAGGCTTACACTGTCTACGACGCAGCCGTCCATTACGACTTGGGGAAGTTGAACAAAAGCCTCAACGGAGCATCGGTTTCTCTCAATGCTAATAACGTTTTTAATAAGGAATACATCTCTACCTGTGATGGATTCTACTGTTATTACGGTGATCGCCGAAGCATACTCGCCAGCGTTAATTACAAGTGGTAACCACTTGTAATCGCTGCCGCAGGCTGCGAAAGGTTGTTCAGCAATTTTTATATCGGAACCGCAACCCACCCCTCGCAGCCTGCGTCATTTTTGGAATGTCATGAAAAGCAAAACCATCCGTCGCTGGTCCTTTATCCACACGTGGACCAGCCTGATTTGCACCGCGTTTTTGCTGTTGCTGGCGCTGACCGGTTTGCCGCTGATTTTTCATCATGAAATCGATCACCTGCTGGGTGACAGCCCGCAGCTTCGGGAAATGCCCGCTGATACCCCGCGCCTGAACCTGCAACAACTGGTCAAGGCCGCCGAGGCACACCGGCCCGGCGAGGTCATGCAGTACTTCGGCAGTGAAGACGACGAACCCAACGCGGTGATCGCCATCATGGCCCCCACGGCGGGCACCGAGCCTAATGCCTCGCACACGTTCATGCTCGACGCTCGTACCGGCGAAGCCCTGGAAATGCCGTCGGCCAATGGCGGCCTGATGATGGTCATGTTGCGCCTGCACGTGGACATGTTCGCCGGGCTGCCGGGCAAGCTGTTGCTGGCCTTCATGGGCATTCTGTTCGTGCTGGCGATTGTCTCGGGCGCGGTGTTGTACCTGCCGTTCATGCGCCGACACACCTTCGCCACCGTGCGCACCGACAAATCCACGCGCCTGCGCTGGCTCGACCTGCACAACCTGATTGGCGTCGTGACGCTGACCTGGGCCTTGGTGGTCGGCGTCACAGGCGTGATCAGCGCCTGCGCCGACTTGATCATTGCCGCCTGGCGCACCGACAGCCTCACGGCCATGGTCGAGCCGTACCGCAACGCACCCCCGTTGACCCAACTGGCCCCGGCCACGCACCTGCTGGACATCGCCGCCACCGCCGCCCCCGGCATGCGCCCGGACTTCATCGCCTTCCCCGGCACGCGTTTTTCCAGCGAGCACCATTACGCGGTGTTCATGAAAGGCAGCACGCACCTGACCTCGCACTTGCTCACGCCGGTGTTGATCGACGCCAGCACCCTGCACGTAACGGCCGTGGGTACGCGACCGTGGTACATGGACGCCATGGGCATGTCCCAGCCTTTGCACTTCGGTGACTACGGCGGCATGCCGATGAAAATACTCTGGGCGGCCCTCGACGTCTTGACCCTCATCGTGCTCGGCAGCGGCCTGTATTTATGGTGGGTTCGGCGCACCGCCGCGAAGGAGAACACGTGATGAAACCGCGTCAGTCGAGTTTCTGGAAAGTCTTCTCCATCCCGCTGGCCATCGGCCTGCTCAGCGCCATGGGCCTGTTCAGCGCATTGCTGGACGACGGCGCGTGGGATGCCCTGAGCTGGATCGGCCTGGGCATACCGGTGTGGCTCAGCGTGCGCGGGTTGCTTAAGCGTTGAAAGGCGTATTTTCCGATCAGAGGTCTGAAACCTATTCGTTCTGAGAGTATCCGCCTGCCCGTTAGACCTTTATTAATCACCTGAACCGGTGAAATGAGAAAAGGGTTAACGCCATGTCAAAAAAAAAGAAGACACAGACTCACAGCTATGCGTACGACCCGCTGGACCGTCACGTAATCAGTCAAGGCGCGAACGCAGATAATACCCAGCTGTTCTATTGTCGAGACCGTGTCGCAACTGAGCACCGAGGTAACGTAGGGCTTCGGATCTTCGAATGTGAAGAGGCTGTATTGAGTTATCAGGTACACCAGAACGGCACGCCTAAGGCATTACTTATTGCAGGTGAAGAAAATCGATCAACGCTAACTGTATTGAACAACAGCCAACAACATTTAATCGCCTACACACCCTATGGCCATCATCTGCAAGAAGCTGATACCCCACAGCTGCTCGGCTTTAATGGCGAACGCTTTGACCCGTTCACCGGGTATTACTTACTCGGTAATGGCTACCGGGCGTTTAACCCGGTTCTGATGCGTTTTAACAGCCCCGACAGTTGGAGCCCGTTTGGTGAGGGTGGGATTAATGCGTATGCCTATTGTGCGGGCGATCCGGTGAACCGGGAGGACCCGACCGGGCACATGCCTTGGAAATGGCTAAGACGCCTATTTCACCGCACCCCCAGTACACCGGGGTCGCAAAAAAACTTATCAGTTCTCCCCGACAAGAATAACGTGCAGCCCAAACAATCGCGTCCCTCGCGTTCTCATCAAACAAATAGCCCCCACTCAAGACAGCCTGCGCAACCCACTGAAAAGAGTGGCTGGGTTGTGGATCCGTTAAATCCAGACAGAATAATCGATGTATCGCCCGCTACCGCCAGAAAAACCTTAGGTGGCAGCGTGGAACTCAAAGAGGGAACCTGGACACTTACCTCGACTCAACCCGTTAAAAGAATGGGTCTCGTAGCTAACCCCAACGATCCAGATTGGGTATTCCGCGTAGGAGAAAGTGAAGCTAAAAAAATTTTGCGTGGCCCCGTGACATTGAAAGAAAACTCCTGGGTACTCGCTCCCCGCACCAGCACAGCCACTAAAATAGCTGCCGTTATCCGAAAGAATTAGATCAAGAGTGACGCCCCCTTAACACCCCGGCTTGTCCGCCGTATACCGGCGAGCCGGGTTGACCGCCGCGCCGAACTCACGCAGGGCCTTGGCGCCGATCAGCAGCGGGTAGTTGAAACTGCTGCGGTCGGTCAGGTTGACCTCCACGGTGCGCTTGACGTTACCCAGGCACATTTCAAGGTCAACCACCGGGCGCTTGGCGCTCGCGGGCTCTTGCTTATCGTCGTCTTCATCGGCGCGGTTTTTGATTTTGCTGATGCGCGCCACTTTGTGCTCGTACACCTTGTCGCTCGCGCCTTTGGTCGCGAGCTGGAAACGCACCCATGACTCGCCATCGCGGGTGAAGGTTTCGATGTTCTTGGCCGACAACGACGCCGTCAGCGCGCCCGTGTCCATCTTGGCCTGCAAGGTTTCACCGATTTCCGGGAGCTTGATGTATTCATAACGCCCGTACAGCGTGGGCTCGGCCGCCATCACCGGCAAAGCCAGAACGGACAACAAAACGAAAACGGATTTCATGGTGGCAGTTTCCTGTAGAGGTTGCGGGTTAGACCCCGGTTTGCGCCTTGGTTCCCGCGGGCAAAGGGCATCCGGTCGTTGGGCGTGGTCGCTGGCGATCGCACGCAGCGCGTTTGGGCGGCACGTGTTCAGGTGTGCGCGCAGCTTATTTCATCGCCTGTGAAACATTTGTCCACACTCCAATTTGGCGTTCTATGGCGTGCTGCTTATCATTGGCGACCCTCACATCGTCAAGAGTCGCTTATGCGCCGCCTGCTCACCGGCTGTTTGGTCACGTTTTTGCTGCTGTGCAACACCCTGGTTTTATTTGGTCCGCTGATGCTGTTTGCCCTGCTCAAGCTGATCTCGCCAGGGCGTCTGCGCGATTACAACTCGCGGGCGGTCATGTGGATCGCTGAAACGTGGTCCGACATCGACAAGCGCATTTTCGCCCTGTGCCTGCCCACGCACTGGGACATCCGCGGCGCCGAGGGTTTGAGCCGCGACACCTCTTATCTGGTCATCAGCAACCACCAATCGTGGGTCGACATCCCGGCGTTGATGCAGGGCCTGAATCGCCGCACGCCGTTCTTCAAATTCTTTTTAAAGAAGGAACTGATCTGGGTGCCGTTTCTCGGGCTGGCCTGGTGGGCGCTCGATTACCCGTTCATGAAGCGCTATTGCAAAGCGTTCCTGGCCAAGCACCCCGAGCTCAAAGGGCAAGACCTGAAAATCACCCGCGCCGCCTGCGAACTGTTCAAGCGCCAGCCAGTGACGGTGGTCAACTACCTGGAAGGCACGCGCTTCACCCCGGCCAAAAGCGCGCTGCAACACTCGCCCTACACCTACCTGCTCAAGCCCAAGGCGGGCGGCGTGGCGTTTGTGCTGGCGGCGATGGGTGAACAACTGGATGCCGTACTCGACGTGACCGTGGTGTACCCACAGGCCAGGATTCCGGGGTTTTGGGAGTTGATCAGCGGGCAAGTGCCCAAAGTGATTGTCGACATCCAGACCCGTGAGCTGGACCCGGCGTTGTGGCAGGGTGATTACGAAAACGACCCGGTGTTTCGTGAGGTTGTCCAGAGCTGGGTCAACCAGCTCTGGATCAAGAAGGACCAGCGCATCAGCACCTTGCGTGCCGAGCGCAACTGACCTTTAAGCGCCCCACAGCGCACTCAACGTGGTCAACAGCGGGCTGGCTACGCCCTGTTGGCCCAAGTACTGAGTGATCAACGGCGCGAACTCCTGAATCAGGCTGCTGTTCATGCCCAGCGCTTCGAACGCGCTGTTGAGCTGCGACTGATTCGTCACGTTGCTCACTGCCACTTTGGCATCTTTGCTGACCGGGTTGATCTGCCCCACGAGGGCCTGAAGCTGCGGGTTCTTGGCGCTGAACTGGCTCAGTTGGGTCAAGGCACCGGCCCCGGTGACTTTGTTGATGCCCGGCACTTGTTGCGTCAAGGCTGCGTAATCATTGGTGGTGAGCTGGTTTTTGGCCAGGCTCAACATCGCGCCCACGCCACCGGCTGCCTGCTCAGGCTTAACACCCATCTGTTGGGCTTTATTCAGCAGAGCCAAGGCCTGAACGGTCTGGTCGGACTTCGCGCTGTTGCCGCCCTGAACCTGATTCAAAATGCCTGCGGCATCGTTCAGGCTAAAGCCCCCTGCAAACACCGGGCTCGCGGCCACGGTCATCCATGTTGCCAGTGCTACGGCGCTCAACTTCTTCATTGCGTCCACCTCTTAAAAGCCAAAGACCACTCCCGGCGGAGCAGTGAAACTGTGTGTAAGACCTGCCGCCCCGGCCGTTGTTCCCAACGCCCGTCGCCGGTCCAACGGCCGGCAAGCTTAATGCAAAAGCGCTACGGCCTACAGCAATTGAGGTTTGCCGGTTGCGGGCCAGCGGCTTATAGTCCGCCGGTCGTCCTCATGACGACCGGGTTTGGCGACCTGACTACCACCATGCGAAAACTCTTGTTTAATTGCAGGACTTTTTGCACCCGCAAAGCTGCTTTATGGCAGCTGCGCGTGGGAGACCTTCGGGTCTGCCGGTGGTGTGTTTCCGGTTCGCCAACCTGCGCGCAGCTGCCACCTATTCGTTTGGCGACGGATAGGTGGGAGTTTTATCAAACACACAAAGAGCATTGTCCATGAACCGCTACATCCCGCTGACCGCCATCGACTGCCTGATCCCCAGCCTGCTGATAGACACCCAAAGCCCGCCCGACGTGCTGCATGCCAATGCGGCGGCGCGCATTCTGGCCGTGACCCAGGCGCTCGAAAGCCTTGACCGGCTCGAACTCAACGACGCTGACAGCGTCGACCTCAAACACCTCACCCACGCCTGCGCCCTCTTGCTGCGCGACGGCTGCGACCTGCTGGACGTACTGGGCCGGCGTTTGCACGTGTCAACCTGATTCAAGACAGGCCGTGACTCACGCAGTGCCCGGCAACGGGCGCTGCTGACCTATCACTTCTGCCAGCTATACACCCCCCGAATACGTATGGATGCTTGAATCGTATCCAACCACTGATTCGGCATTCACGATGAAAACATCACCCCCCACGCTTGAAGGCACTTACCAGTACGATGCACTGGACCGCCTGACCACCCGCAACGCCACGCGTCGGTTTTATCAAGATGAGCGCATTGCCACCGAGGTTGAAGGGGCCAACACCCGCCGCTTCATGGCGTTCAACGCACAGCCCTTGGCCGTACAACAAGGGCAAACCACCACCCTGCTGGCCACCGACCTGCAAACCTCGGTACTGCAACACGTCAGCGCGGCCGGCACACAAGCCTATGCCTATACCCCCTATGGCCATCACCCGGCCGAAAATGGCATCACCCGGCTACTGGCTTTCAATGGCGAGCACCCGGAAGCCGTCACCGGGCATTATCTGTTGGGTCAGGGTTATCGGGCTTATAACCCGGTATTAATGCGCTTTAATAGCCCGGACAGTTGGAGCCCGTTTGGGGAGGGGGGGGATTAATGCGTATGCGTACAGTAATAAGCCGCTTGACGAAGTGGACCCCTCTGGGCACTTCCCATTTAAATCGCTGCTAAGGGCTTTGGGCTTCGTGGAAAAATCAAAAACCAAAACCGCCAGACTATTTTTAGAACATAAAAAGAACTGGCTAAGCGCAGTAGAATTAGAAAAACAAGGCATACAACGGCCAACGTCACCTGAATACCTTCCCCATAACTTTAAGGGGGGTACTGAGAGCGCCATAAAAAATTACAAAAAACAAGTGGCCGACACTCGAAATCAGATAAGAATCCTGACATACCAAGAACCCAAAATAAAAGCCCCCCCATACTAAGAACTACGACTATGATGGTATAACACCAAAGGAACAAGCAGCACTCAATAATTACCGTCGCGACTACAACGCCCAATTTGAGCGCATTAGATTCGAGAATAAATCTGATATAAGAAACTTGAAGACCGAAGAATTAAATTACAGACACAAACTAGGTTTAGCATATGATTCCATATTAAGTCACCGCATTGCAGGAAAAGGCGATCAGTATACAGCTATACGGAAAGCAATCAGCGACATCAGACAGTCATTCTACGGTCATTAAACAAACTCATTCCTCAGCCCTCGATCAGCAAGCGCTGAACGACGAATAGTCCAGACGATGTATATAACTGCCACCGCCGACTGGGGTGGTGCGCACGGGTAATAGGGGATGTCCGCTGCTCGCCCGAGGGTGAGCAGCGCACGCGCCTGTAGCACTTGAGCCCCCCCGTGAGGCCTCATACCTATCACTTCTGCCAGCTATACAACCCCCACGCGCGTGTGGATGCTGAAAACGTATCCAACCACTGATTCGGTATTCAGCATGAAAAAGTCCCCCCCCACGCTTCAAGGCAGTTACCAATACGACGCACTGGACCGCCTGAGCAGCAACACCACCACGCGTCGGTTTTATCAAGATGAGCGCATTGCCACTGAAATTGAAGGCGAACGTAAAACCCGTTTTTTTGAAACCGACTCCCAACCGCTAGCCTTGCAACAGCATGGCAGCGGCGTGAGCACCACGTTGTTGGCGACCGATCAACAAGCGTCAGTGCTCAGTGGCGTTAGCCCCGACGGTACTCAGCACGCGCAGGTGTATACGGCCTTTGGGTATCACGTCCACGACGCTTTACTGAGCGCTATAGGGTTTAACGGCGAACGACCCGAGCTCGAGACCGGGCATTATTTATTGGGCCAAGGCTATCGAGCGTTTAATCCGGTATTGATGCGTTTTAACAGCCCGGACAGTTGGAGCCCGTTTGGCGAGGGGGGGATTAATGCGTATGCGTATTGTGATAATGAGCCGATGATGAGGCAAGACCCAACCGGGCATATGTGGCAATGGGTGAAAGCGTTTGGAAGGGGGCTAGGGATTATGAAAACGTCAAAACAAACTAATAAAATAATTATCGATCTCCAAAATACAGTGGTTACAACAATGAACAACATAAATAAAAATCACACATTCGATTTAGTAATGGGGAGCAAGGCATTTGATCAAGCAAATAATCTATCCACTGGCCAATTAATTAAGCGTAGCCGCGCCAACCTTGCAAAAGCCGATGATCTAATATCAGAGAGCAGGCAATTCATGCAAAGACAGTACATGTCTCCCAAGAGAAACTTTTTTTCTCCACCGAACCTTAAGAAGGGTAGAGGAACCGCAAAAAATCCACGCATAGATGTCGACCCTATTCAAGAGGCTCGGGGAGCTACTGACCTAAAAACATTATCAAAAGAAAAAAGTTGCAGGCAGTAGATTTGTTAGAGTCAACCTATAAGGTTTTAAGTATAACGGCGACACATCGCGGCATCAGAACTCAGTAATAGCATTAAAAATAACGCCAATTAAAACCACCTCCAAGGCGTCGATTGAGGCATTGGAGGTGTGTGTCACTCACACGTCACTAAACAACCGATGCGGATCAATCACAAACTTCTTCGGTACACCCGCATCAAACTCGCCGTAGCCGCGAGGTGCCTCATCGAGGCTGATGACTTCGACCCCGACAATGTCGGCAATTTTGATCCGGTCCCACATGATCGCTTGCATCAATTGGCGGTTGTATTTCATCACCGGGGTTTGCCCAGTATGAAAGCTGTGGGATTTAGCCCAGCCCAGTCCAAAGCGGATGCTCAGGCTGCCCATTTTGGCGGCGGCATCCACAGCGCCGGGGTCTTCGGTCACGTACAACCCCGGAATACCGATTTTGCCCGCCACCCGTACCACGCCCATCAGTGAGTTCAGCACCGTGGCCGGGGCTTCGTGTTTTACGCCGTCGTGCCCGTGGCCTCGGGCTTCAAAGCCCACGGCATCGACCGCGCAATCCACTTCGGGCTCGCCCAGCAAGTCGGCGATTTGTTCATGCAGCGGGGTGTCTTTGGACAGGTCGGCAATTTCAAAGCCCTGCGCCTTGGCGTGCGCCAAGCGAATCGGGTTCACGTCCCCCACGATCACCACGGCGGCGCCGAGCAAACGCGCGGACGCCGCCGCCGCAAGCCCTACCGGCCCTGCGCCTGCAATGTAGACCGTGCTGCCGGGGCCAACGCCCGCCGTGACGGCGCCGTGGTAACCGGTGGGCAGGATGTCGGAGAGGCAGGTCAGATCGCGAATTTTCTCCATCGCGGCGTCGCGGTTTGGGAGTTTGAGCAGGTTGAAATCCGCATAAGGGACCAATACATATTCCGCCTGACCGCCGACCCAGTCGCCCATGTCCACGTAACCATATGCGCCGCCGGGACGGGCCGGGTTGACGGTCAGGCACACGCCGGTGTTTTGCTCTTTGCAACTGCGGCACCGCCCGCACGCCACGTTGAACGGCACCGATACCAAATCCCCGACCTTCAAATGTTCCACGTCACGCCCGGCCTCGATCACCTCGCCGGTAATTTCGTGCCCCAATACCAGCCCGGTTTGCGCCGTGGTACGGCCGCGCACCATGTGCTGGTCTGAGCCGCAAATATTGGTCGACACCACGCGCAGGATCACGCCGTGGTGGATGGGCTTGCCTTGAGGATTTTGCATCTTGGGAAACGGAATGCTCTGCACTTCAACCTGGCCGTTGCCCAGGTACACCACACCGCGATTGTCCGCCATTGAGTTCACCCTTGTTGTTATGGAGCGGGATGACCGGCCAGCCGCCCGCCGATCTGCTTGCAGCTTAGTGGGCGCTGGCGTGTCACAGCACCACGGTACGACCTCCATTTAGGAAAACGCGCCGCTCTATGTGATAACCCACACCCCGGGCCAATGTCTGGGCTTCAATGTCGCGGCCTCTGGCAATCAAGTCTTCGGGGTAGTAACTGTGGTCCACGACCTCGACGCCCTGAGCGATGATCGGCCCTTCGTCGAGGTCGTTGTTGATGTAGTGCGCCGTGGCGCCCACCAGTTTCACGCCTTTCTCGTAGGCCTGGTGATACGGCTTGGCGCCTTTGAAGCCGGGCAGTAACGAGTGATGAATGTTGATCGCCTTGCCATCGAGCTTGCGGCACAGCTGGGGCGAGAGCACTTGCATGTAACGGGCAAGGATCACCAGTTCGGCACCGGTGTCTTCGATCACGCGCCAGACCCGCGCCTCTTGCGCGGGTTTGTCGTTGGGGTCAAGGGCGAAGTGGTGATAGGCGATACCGTGCCACTGCGCCAGCGGCTCCAGGTCCGGGTGATTGGAGACCACGGCCACCACGTCCATCGACAACTGCCCGATGCGCTGGCGATACAGCAAATCGTTCAGGCAGTGGTCGGACTTGGACACCATGATCAGCACTTTGGGCCGGTAATGCGGCGGGGTGAGTTCGAAGGCCATGCCGAAGGATTGACCGCGCTCGCTGAGCCCGCGGCGAAAGGCCGGTTCGTCAAAACCTTGTGGCTGACGAAATTCGACCCGGATAAAGAACCGGCCGGAACGTTGATCGTCGAAGGAGTGATGCTCGGTGACATAGCACTGGTGTTCAAACAGGTGACGCGTCACGGCGTCGACCGTGCCCAGCCTGCTGGGGCAATCGGCGGTGAGAATCCAGGTGTCCGGGGCGCGGCTCATGAAGGGCTCCTTTTAGTGTTCTGATGTGAAAAGCAAAAGCCCCTCACCCTAACCCTTTCCCCACAGGGAGAGGCTTAGGGTGAGGGCCAGCCGCGACTCAGGCCTCAACACTCAACCCATATTGCGCCGCAGCATCCTGCAACCAGAGCCACCAATAATCCGAGAAGCTGCGGCGGATCAGCAGTTCCCACGTGTCCTCGGCCGTATGCCGGATCACCAGCTGCGATTTCGCAAACACCGTGCCCACCGCTTTGCCCACCGGGAAGTTGTCAGGGTGGACGTCGTAGCTGGTGGATTTCATCAGCACCTCGCGCACGTTCGGCCCGCGCAGCTCCAGCAGTTGTTGCCCGCCGCTGACGTTCACCACGGCAATGTGCTGACCCGCCAACGCCTCGCGCAACGCCTGTTCCACCTTGAACTCTTCACCGCCCGGCACGATCAGCAGCCATTCGTCCGGGCCCATCCATTGCAAGGACGTTTCGCCGCTGGCCACCAGGCTCAGCGCCACCGGCAGTTCGAGGCCCAGCGCCTGGTGTACGCCTTCGCTGAACGCCGGATCGCGCGCGTCGCCACGCAAGGTCAGGTGGCCCAGCAGTTTTTTCTCACGCACCGTGACGCCGGGGTTTTGCCGACCCTGGCCGATGAGCGCCGACAACCGGGCGTGGTGCAAGGATGACTCAGCTTTAGCGCCCGACTCCGGACGCTGTTGGTATACGTTTGCGCTCGTCATGTGATCACCCATCAAATGTTCTGCCGTTCGCCTTTGGGGTCGAAAAACACCGAAGACACGATTTCCGCTTCGATCACGCTGCCATCGGCCAACGGGGCGAATACCCGTTCACCCATACGCTTGAGACCGTCCTTGACCACGCCCATGGCGAATGAATACCCCAGCGAGCCGCAGGTGTAACTGGAGGTCACGTGGCCGACCATGCTCATGGGGATCGCCTGCGTGGGGTCGAACACCAGTTGCGCCCCTTCAGGCAGCCATTGAGTCGGGTTCACCGGTTTGAGGCCCACCAGTTGTTTACGCGCCTCGCGCACGCAGTCTTCGCGGTTCATGCCGCGCCAGCCAATCCATGAAAATGGCTTGTTGCGGCCCACGCACCAACCCATGTTCAGGTCATCCGGGGTCATGGAGCCGTCGGTGTCCTGGCCGACGATGATGAACCCCTTTTCGGCCCGCAACACGTGCATGGTCTCGGTGCCGTAAGGGGTCAGGTTGTAGGCTTTGCCGGCCTCGACGATGGCTTCCAGCACGCCCATGGCGTAGTCGGCCTGGATGTTGACCTCGTACGACAATTCGCCGGTAAACGAGATGCGGAACACCCGCGCCGGCACGCCGGCCACCCGGCCTTCTTTCCAGCTCATGAACGGGAAGGCGTCGCGGTCCAGGTCGATGTCGGTCACTTCGCTCAGCAGTTTGCGGCTGTTAGGGCCGGACAAGGTCAGGGTCGCGTAGTGGTCGGTGACCGAGGTGAAGTACACCTTCAGCTCCGGCCATTCGGTCTGCTGGTACAGCTCCAGCCATTGCAGCACCCGCGCCGCGCCGCCCGTGGTGGTGGTCATCACGAAATGGTTGTCGGCCAGGCAGGCGGTCACGCCGTCGTCGAAGACCATGCCGTCTTCTTTGCACATCAGCCCGTAGCGCGCCTTGCCCACGTCCAGTTTGGTCCAGGCGTTGGTGTAGATACGGTTGAGGAACTCCCGCGCGTCCGGCCCCTGAATGTCAATTTTGCCCAGGGTCGAGGCATCCAGCATGCCGACGCTGTCACGCACGGCCTGGCACTCGCGCTTGACCGCTGCGTGCAGGTCTTCACCGGGGCGCGGGAAGTACCACGGCCGCTTCCACTGCCCGACGTCTTCAAACGCTGCGCCCTGTTTGACGTGCCACGCCTGCAACGCGGTGTAGCGCACGGGCTCGAAAATGTGCCCGCAATGACGCCCCGCCACCGCGCCAAAGGTCACGGGCGTGTAGTTGGGGCGGAACATGGTGGTGCCCATTTGCGGGATGCTGACGTTCAACGAACGCGCCGCAATGGCCAGCCCGTTGACGTTGCCGAGCTTGCCCTGATCGGTGCCAAACCCCAGCGCGGTGTAGCGTTTGACGTGTTCGACCGACTCAAACCCTTCGCGGGTGGCCAGTTCGATGGCGGCCGCCGTGACGTCGTTTTGCAGGTCGACAAATTGTTTCGGCGCCCGTGCCGTGCCTTTTTCGTGGGGCACGTGAAACAGCGCCAGCGTGGGTTCCTGGTGATGATTGAGGGCTTTGGGCAACACGCCTTCCACGGCTTTGAACCCGGCTTCACAGGCCGCACGCACGCCGCCTTCAAAGCCGTCCGCCAGGCTGTCGCCCAAGCGATAGACGCCATTGATCCCGCCCACGCACACGCGTTTTTGCGGTGCGTCACCGGGCACAAACCCGAGGATGTCTTCGCGCCAGACCGGTTTGCCGCCCAAGTGCGACGCCAAGTGCACCACCGGGCTGTAGCCCCCCGAGGTGGCAATCAGGTCGCAATCGAGCAGTTCGCCGGGGCTGGTGACGCGGTGGGTGTTGAGGTCGATCGCCGCCACCCGGGCACCGGTCACGTGTTTGCTGCCACGGGCTTCAATCACGGCGCTGCCGGTCAGAATGCGGATGCCCTTGGCGCGGGCTTCTTCCACCAGCGCACCACGCGGGTTGCTGCGGGCATCGGCAATGGCCACCACTGGCAGGCTGGCGTCGAGCCAGTCCAGCGCCACGCGATAGGCATGGTCGTTATTGGTGCTCAGCAGCAACGTGCGCCCCGGCGCCACGCCGTAACGCCGCACATAGGTGGACACGGCACCGGCCAGCATGTTGCCCGGCACGTCGTTGTTGCCATACACCAGTGGCCGTTCGCAGGCGCCCGTGGCCAGCACCACACGTTTGGCCCGCACCCGGTGGATGCGTTGACGCACCAGGCCAATCGGTGCGCGGTCGCCCAGGTGGTCGGTCAGGCGTTCGTGAATCGTCAGAAAGTTGTGGTCGTGATAACCGTTGACGGTGGCCCGTGGCAGCAACACCACGTCCGGCATGCCGCGCAGCTCGGCCACCACGCTGGCGACCCAGTCCATGGCCGGTTTGCCGTCCAGGCTTTCGCGGCTGTCGAGCAGGCTGCCGCCGAACTCTTCCTGTTCATCGGCCACGATCACCCGGGCACCACTGCGCGCCGCCGCCAGCGCTGCCGCCAGCCCGGCAGGCCCGGCGCCGACAATCAGCACGTCACAGTGACGGTTCATGTAGTCATAGGTGTCGGGGTCGTTTTGCGTCGGTGAACGGCCCAACCCGGCCGCCTTGCGGATGTACTTCTCGTAGGTCATCCAGAACGACTTGGGGTACATGAAGGTTTTGTAGTAAAACCCCGGCGGCATCAGTTGGCCGCCCACCTTGCCCAAGATGCCCATCATGTCGGTGTTGACGTTGGGCCAGCCGTTGGTGCTGGTGGCCACCAGCCCTTGGTACAGCGCTTGTTGTGTGGCGCGCACGTTAGGGATTTGCGTGGCCTCGGTCGCCCCGATTTGCAGCACGGCATTGGGCTCTTCGGCGCCTGCGGCATAAATGCCCCGTGGCCGGGAATATTTGAAACTGCGGCCGATGATGTGTACGCCATTGGCCAACAACGCGGCCGCCAGGCTGTCGCCTTCATAACCGGTGTAGGTGTGCCCGTTAAAGGTGAAGGTCAGCACGCGCGTGCGATCAACACGGCCGCCATGGGCCAAGCGATGGGTCTGGCTCATACCTTTTCTCCCAGCTCGCGGGGGGCCGTTGTCGAGGCTGGCGCAGGCGACTGTTCAGTGAACTGCGGCTGGCTGCCGATGCGGTAGGTCTCAAGGATTTCGTACGTCACGGTGTTGCGGGTCGCGTTGAAAAACTGACGGCACCCGGCCACGTGGTTCCACAACTCGTGGTGCAGGCCGCGCGGGTTGTCGCGAAAGAACAGGTAATCGCCCCACTCGGCATCCGTGCAGCTATTGGGGTCCAGCGGGCGCGGGATGTGTGCTTGCCCTGAGGCGTGGAACTCTTCTTCAGAGCGCAACTCGCCGCAATGGGGACAGAAGATATGCAACATAGGTCTTTCTCCTGTTAGTGAGCGACGGCAGCAGCGCCGTGTTCGTCGATCAGCGCGCCGTTGTGGAAGCGCTCAAGGGAAAACGGGGCGGCCAGCGGGTGCATCTCGCCCTTGGCCAGACTGGCGGCAAACACGTTGCCCGAGCCTGGGGTGGCCTTGAAGCCGCCCGTGCCCCAGCCGCAGTTGAAAAACAGGTTGGGCACCGGGGTTTTGGAGATGATCGGGCACGCGTCGGGCGTGGTGTCGACGATGCCGCCCCACTGGCGGTTCATGCGCACGCGGGACAACACCGGGAACATTTCCACAATCGCCTGGATCGTGTGTTCGATCACCGGGTAGGAGCCGCGCTGGCCGTAGCCGACCCAGCCGTCAATCCCCGCGCCGATCACCAGGTCGCCTTTGTCGGACTGGCTGATGTAGCCGTGGACGGCGTTGGACATGATGACGCTGTCGATGATCGGCTTGATCGGTTCGGACACCAGCGCTTGCAGCGGGTGCGACTCGATGGGCAGGCGGAACCCGGCCTGACGCGCCATGTGCCCCGAATTGCCCGCCGTGACCACGCCCACGCGCTTGGCGCCGATAAAGCCTTTGCTGGTTTCGACGCCGATGCACACACCGTTTTCCTTGCGAAAGCCCAGCACTTCGGTTTGTTGAATCAAGTCCACGCCCAACGCATCGGCTGCCCGGGCAAAGCCCCAGGCCACGGCGTCGTGACGCGCCACGCCGCCGCGACGTTGCACGGTGGCGCCCAGGACCGGGTAGCGGGTGTTTTTTGAGCAATCAAGGTACGGGATTTCATCGGCCACCTGCTGCGTGTTGAGCAGTTCGCCGTCCACGCCGTTGAGGCGGTTGGCGCTGACCCGGCGTTCCGAGTCGCGCATGTCTTGCAGGGTATGGCACAGGTTGTAGACGCCGCGCTGGGAGAACATGACGTTGTAGTTGAGGTCCTGGGACAGGCCTTCCCAGAGTTTCATCGCGTGTTCATACAAGTGCGCCGACTCGTCCCACAAATAGTTGGAACGCACGATGGTGGTGTTACGCGCTGTATTGCCGCCCCCCAGCCAGCCTTTCTCGACCACGGCCACATTGGTGATGCCGTGTGCCTTGGCCAGGTAATACGCCGTGGCCAACCCGTGCCCGCCGCCCCCGACGATGACCACGTCGTAGACCTTTTTCGGCGTCGGTGTGCGCCACATCTTCTGCCAGTTTTCGTGGTGGCTGAGGGAGTGCTTGAAGAGGCCGAAGCCTGAATACCGTTGCATAGGATCTACTCCAAAACCGCGCTCAGCGATAAACCGGGAAGTCTTTGCACAGCGCCGTCACTTGCCGCGCCACGTCCGCCTCAATGTCGGCATCGCCGAGATGATCGAGGATGTCGCAGATCCAGCCAGCCAGCTCGGTGCATTGCGCCACTTTGAAACCGCGGGTGGTGACCGCCGGGGTGCCGATGCGCAACCCCGAGGTCACGAACGGCGACTGCGGGTCATTGGGCACTGCGTTCTTGTTGACGGTGATGTGGGCGCGGCCCAGCGCGGCATCGGCGTCTTTGCCGGTCAAGCCCTGACGGATCAGGCTGACCAGAAACAAATGGTTGTCCGTACCACCGGACACCACGTCATAGCCGCGTTTGATAAACACCTCGGCCATCGCCTGGGCGTTGTCGATCACGTGCTGTTGATAGGTGGTGAACGCAGGCTCCAGGGCTTCCTTGAAGCACACGGCCTTGGCCGCAATCACGTGCATCAGCGGCCCGCCCTGCCCGCCGGGGAACACGGCGGCATTGAGTTTTTTCTCCAGAGCTTCATTGCCACGGGCCAGAATCAGCCCGCCCCGTGGCCCGCGCAGGGTTTTGTGGGTGGTGGTGGTCACCACGTCGGCGTACGGCACCGGGTTGGGATATAAGCCTGCGGCCACCAGCCCGGCGACGTGGGCCATGTCGACAAACAGATATGCGCCCACCTTGTCCGCAATCTCCCGAAAGCGTGGGAAATCCAGGGTTTTGGAGTAAGCCGAAAAACCGGCAATGATCATTTTGGGCTGGTGCTCGACGGCCAGCCGCTCCACGTCGTCGTAGTCAATCAACCCGGTCGCGGTGTCGATGCCGTACTGCACGGCGTGATAGAGCTTGCCGGAAAAACTCACACTGGCGCCGTGGGTCAAGTGGCCACCATGGGCCAGACTCATGCCCAGCACGGTGTCACCGGCATTGAGCAAGGCCAGGTAGACCGCCGCGTTGGCCTGGCTGCCCGAGTGTGGCTGGACGTTGGCGTAATCGGCGCCGAACAGTTGCCTGGCGCGGTCGATGGCCAATTGCTCGACGTTATCCACATGCTGGCAGCCGCCGTAATACCGCTTACCCGGGTAGCCCTCGGCATACTTGTTGGTCAGGCCACTGCCTTGGGCCTGCATGACGCGCTGGCTGGTGTAGTTTTCGGACGCGATGAGCTCGATGTGATCTTCCTGACGCTGATCTTCGGCATTCATGGCCGCTAACAAGGCGTCGTCGTACCCCTGTATCTGATCCTGCTTGCTGAACATCGCGTTCTCCCGGCGCCAGCGCGCCATTGGTCTGGATGAGGGCTTGCCCTGTGAGACCGATGGTAGGGCCGGCGCGGGGCGATCAAATGCCCACGCGCGCCACGCAGTGGTGCGTTTACGACATGCCGGTGAGATTGCCTGGCGAACCCGCGACGCACCGTGCAAGGCAGGCGTGCTCCTACAAGCCTGACCGGTCATTCGCCGGTTTTGGCGTAAGAGATTTCCGCGACTTAAGCAGTGCCTGTGCACCCGCAGATTTCTTGGCTAAAGTGCACGACAACTTTGACCATGGAACCGGGAAATGACTGACAAGAGCCAACAATTCGCCAGCGACAACTACTCCGGTATCTGCCCCGAAGTCTGGTCTGCGATGGAAAAGGCCAATCACGGCCACCAGCGTTCCTATGGCGATGACCAATGGACCCTGCGCGCGGCGGACGACTTTCGCAAACTGTTCGAAACCGACTGCGAGGTGTACTTCGCCTTCAACGGCACGGCGGCCAACTCGCTGGCGCTGTCGGCGTTGTGCCAAAGTTTCCACAGCGTCATCTGCTCCGAAACGGCCCACGTCGAAACAGACGAATGCGGCGCCCCGGAGTTCTTCTCCAACGGCTCCAAACTGCTGATCGCCCGCACTGAAAACGGCAAGATCACCCCTGAATCCATCCGCGAGATCGCTCTCAAGCGCAAAGACATCCACTACCCCAAGCCCCGCGTGGTGACCATCACCCAGGCCACTGAAGTGGGCAGCGTCTACACCCCTGAAGAAATCCGTGCCATCAGCGCCACCTGCAAAGAACTCGGCCTGTTGCTGCACATGGACGGCGCGCGTTTCTCCAATGCCTGCGCCTACCTGGGCTGCACCCCGGCCGAGCTGTCGTGGAAAGCGGGCGTGGACGTGCTGTGTTTTGGCGGGACCAAAAACGGCATGGCGGTGGGCGAAGCGATCCTGTTTTTCGACCACGCCCTGGCGGTGGACTTCGATTACCGCTGCAAACAGGCCGGGCAACTGGCTTCGAAGATGCGCTTTTTGTCGGCGCCGTGGGTCGGTTTGCTGGAAAACGGCGCCTGGCTCAAACACGCCAAACACGCCAACCACTGCGCGCAATTGCTCAGTGAACTGGTGAGTGACATTGACGGGGTTGAGCTGATGTTCCCGGTGCAGGCCAATGGCGTGTTCCTGCAACTGTCGGAACCGGCCGTAGCGGCAC
Organism: Pseudomonas lundensis; assembly: GCF_001042985.1. Taxonomy (GTDB): domain Bacteria; phylum Pseudomonadota; class Gammaproteobacteria; order Pseudomonadales; family Pseudomonadaceae; genus Aquipseudomonas; species Aquipseudomonas lundensis. The sequence goes on along the minus strand of NZ_JYKY01000004.1, from coordinate 201,984 downwards.
TGACCGCCAAGGGCTGGCGCTTCTATACCTTCATCGGCAAAGGCGGCGCCCGCTTCATGTGCTCGTGGGACACCGAAGAAGCCCGCGTACGGGAGCTGGCGGCGGATATTCGGGAAGTGATGGCGGGATAAGCGCCGCGGCTGCGACGCAATCGATCGCAGCCTCGTGTCTCGGGACGGCTACAGGGTCAGGAATGCCTGTGGTCGTGCACGAGTGCCGCGAGGCTGCGGTCGGCGACGTAACCCTCACCGGCAGCTCAGGGGTTACGAGCGCTGTGCACAGCATGGCGAATCGTCAGGATTGCCCGAGTGTTCGCTCTATCACATCGACCGTGGCGCTGACTTGCTCTTGATAACGGTCGAGCTCCTGTTTGTGGCTCAGTTGCAGTTCGATCTGTTGCGAACACAGATTCAAGGCTGCCAGCACCAACAGTTTGTCCCCGATCAGGCTCGGGTACTTGCGTTTCGTTTCGGCCAGGGCGGCTTTCAACATCACGGTGGCGGCCATCAGGGTTTGTTGCTCCCCTTCAGGTGCCTTGATCGTGTAGTCGTTACCCAGAATCGAGACGACATTTACACCGTCTCTGTCCACGCTCATGCGTTGACAGGGCTCACGCTCGCGCGCTCAACCAGTGCCTGAATGCGTGCTGCGGTGGCGCCTTGCTTCTCTTCGTGTTCCATCAGGCTCAGTTGCAGGCTTTCGTTTTCGTCTTTGGCCTGGGCCAGTTCAGCCGTCAGCTGAGAGTTGGCGTCCAGCAGTTCTTGCTTTTGCTGAACCAGGTCGCTGACCAGTTGTTCAAGTTTGCTAAGGGATGACTCAATCATGGGGAAGGTCTCAAGCAGTTTCAGAGGGCGCGTACGATAAAGAAAAGTCACCCTCTAAGCCAGGGTTATTCAGGCCCAAAGGCCCGATTTAGCTAGGGGCGCCGTTCATTTAGCCCCCTAAAGACTGTGGCAGGCCAACTAGGTTCCCGCCCCCGGTCGGCAAAGCCTGCGGCGCAACAATTTCGCGGACGGCATTCAAGACTTTAGTCTTATGACCGATAGGTCATATACACCCCGCATTGACGTCGCACGGACCGCGCCTCATCCCTCAGGAAACATCATGTCTTTACGCAATATGAATATCGCTCCGCGCGCCTTTTTAGGGTTTGCGCTGATCGGCACACTGATGCTGATTCTGGGGGCTGGCGCACTGCTCCAGATGGGCCAGATCCGCTCGGCAGCCGAGGACATCAGCACCAATAGCGTGCCGAGCATCCAGAACCTGGATGAGTTCACCCAACTGACGCTGCGCCTGCGCGTGTTGTCGTACCGTTTGCTGATCAACCGCGAGCCTGACGTTCAGCAAAAAACCATGGAACTGCTGGACCTGCGCAACCAAGAGATCCGTACAGCGCAAACCGAGTACGAAAAGTACATCAGTAGCCCGCAAGAGCGGGCGGTGTACGAGCGCTACCAGCAACTGATGGGCAATTACCGTCAATTGGAGGACCGCATGCGCAGCCTGTCGCGCAATGGCGACATTGATCAATTGCGTGCGTTGCTCAATACCGAGCTGCTGGAAAACTCCGAAGCGATCAACAAAGAACTCAACAGCCTGATGCGTATCAACGGTCAGCAAATTGCAGAAGCCAACCAGCTTGCCAGCGACATGTATTCGGCCGCGATCAAGCTGGTGGTGTTTTTGCTGTTACTGGCCACTGCACTGACCATCGCGTGCGCCCTGCTCCTGACCCGCAGCATCACTCAGCCCATCGCGCAGGCACTTGAGGCGGCCGAAGCGATTGCCGAAGGCAACCTCACTCGCCCGATCAAGGTCGATGGCAGCGATGAAGCCGGTCGTCTGTTGCAAGCGATGGCCAAGATGCAAGGCAAGCTGCGTGACACCCTGCAACGGATTTCGGGCTCGGCCACGCAATTGGCGTCTGCGGCTGAAGAGCTGAACTGCGTCACGGACGAAAGCGCCAAAGGCCTGACCCAACAGAACAACGAGATCGAGCAAGCCGCAACGGCCGTCAACGAAATGACCAGTGCCGTAGAAGAAGTGGCACGTAACGCCGTCAGCACCTCCGAAGCCTCGAAAAATGCCACCGCCTCGGCCGGTGATGGCCGCGACCTGGTACTGGAAACTGTCAGCGCCATCGAACGCATGAGTGGCGATGTGCAGAGCACCGCGACCCTGATTGGCAACCTGGCCGCTGAGTCGCGGGACATCGGCAAAGTACTGGATGTGATTCGCGGCCTGGCCGATCAGACCAACCTGCTGGCCTTGAACGCGGCCATCGAAGCGGCGCGTGCCGGTGAGGCTGGCCGCGGGTTTGCGGTCGTGGCCGACGAAGTGCGGGCACTGGCACATCGCACGCAGCAGTCGACCAGCGAAATTGAACGCATGATCGGCAGCATTCAGGGCGGCACCGAACAGGCCGTGGACTCGATGCGCAACAGCACCGAGCGCGCCGAATCGACGCTCAACATAGCCAAAGGCGCGGGCCTGGCGCTGGACACCATCAACACGGCGATTGTGGAAATCAACGAGCGCAACCTGGTGATTGCCAGCGCCGCCGAAGAACAGGCCCAAGTGGCCCGCGAAGTGGACCGAAACCTGGTCAACATCCGCGACTTGTCGGTGCAATCGGCGACGGGTGCCAGCCAGACCAGCTCGGCGAGCAATGAGCTGTCGCGCTTGGCGGTGGACCTGAACAGCATGGTTTCGCGCTTCAGTTTGTAAGCCAGACGCCAAAAGCCCCTCTCCCAAAGGGAGAGGGGCCTAGCCACCCTAAAACTCGATGCGCACATCCCCCTTCGGCACACTGCAACACGACAGGATGTAGCCCTCGGCCACGTCTTCATCGGTGATGCCGCCGTTGTGCTCCATCTCCACGTCCCCACCCAGCTTCAACACTTTGCACGTCCCGCAGATCCCCATCCCGCATGCCTTGGGAATCATCAGCCCCAACTTGGCCGCCGCCGCATGCACGGTTTCCGCCGGGCCCACGCGGATGCTTTTGCCCGACGCCGTGAACTCCACCTGATTAAGCTCGGACGCGTCCAGTTCAGGGGCATCGGCCGCCTGCTCGGCCTGCTCTTGCGCATCGGCCCGCACGCCGGGCGGCGTCGCGCCGAATGACTCTTCGTGGTAACGGCTCATGTCAAACCCGTTGGCTTCAAGCAACCGTTTGACCGCCGTCATGTACGGCGTGGGGCCGCAGCAGAACACTTCACGCTCCAGAAAATCAGGGGCCATCAGTTCCAGCATTTTGTGATTCAAATACCCGCGATACCCCGCCCAGGGTTCGCCCAGGCCGTGCTTTTCGCAGATCAGGTGCAGGCTGAAATTGTCGATGCGCGAGGCCATGTGCTCCAGCTCGCGGTGGTAAATGATGTCTTTGGGGGACCGCGCGCTATGGATAAACACCATGTCGACATTGGCATTGGTGTCGTAAAACCAGCGCGCCATCGACATCACCGGGGTAATCCCCACGCCGCCACTGAGGTACAGCACTTTGGGGCTCGGCGCATCGATGGCGTTGAACAGGCCCACCGGGCCATGCACGGCCAGCTCCTGACCTTCCTGCAAGGTGTCATGCAGCCAGTTGGACACCCGCCCGCCGGGGACGCGCTTGATGGTGACGGAAAAACTGTACGGCACCGAGGGTGAGCTGGAGATGGTGTACGAGCGCATCACTTGCTCGCCGTCGATGTCCAGTTCCAGCGTCACGAACTGCCCCGGCTTGAAAAAGAACAGGATCGGCTGGTCGGCCATAAAACAGAACGTGCGCACGTCCCAGGTTTCCTGAATCACTTTCACGCAGCGAACGGTGTGGCGGCCGTTGGCCCAGGTCTGGGTGGTTACCGGGTTCAGAAAGCTGTTGGACATGCGCTTCTCCACGGCCGACTGCCGGCCTCTTGCTGGCGATTCTGCGCATGCACCGTGAGCGCCATTTATCTATTCGCGACATTCACATGCTTATCGCGACCAGCCCCTGAAAACGGGCGCCCGGGCGTCGGGAACAGATTGGGCCATGTCGCTCACAGACAGGGCCGCCGCGCGCTTGAAACGCACACTCAGCGCCAATGGCTTGACCTTGCGTCGCACCCTTGACCCGCCACTTGAAGGCCGCCTCCCATGGCCATGAGGACCACACGATGGACGTCACCGCAACCCTGAGCCTGGGCGATCCACTGGAACCCGCACGCAAGGCCACCGCCGAAATGCTGCACACCCGCGAACGGACGTTTTCCCTGCCCCAGCCGTTCTACAACGATGAGCGGTTGTTCGCCATCGACATGCAGGAGATTTTTCAGAAGGAATGGCTGATCGCAGGCATGACCTGCGAGATCCCGAGCAAGGGCAACTTCCTGACCCTGCAAGTGGGCAACAACCCGATCATCGTGATTCGCGGCGCCGAAGGCCAGGTGCATGCCTTTCATAACGTGTGCCGCCACCGGGGGTCCAGGCTGTGTACCAGCGAGAAAGGCAAAGTCGCCAAGCTGGTGTGCCATTACCACCAGTGGACCTACGAGCTGGACGGGCGCCTGCTGTTTGCAGGCACTGAAATGGGCGCTGACTTCGACATGAAGCAGTACGGCCTCAAACCGGTGAACGTGAAAACCGCGGGCGGTTACGTCTTTATCAGCCTGGCCGAGCACCCGCCGGCCATTGATGAGTTCCTCGCCACGCTCGATCACTACATGGAACCCTACGACATGGAAAACACCAAAGTGGCGATCCAGACCACGCTGGTGGAGAAAGCCAACTGGAAACTGGTGCTGGAAAACAACCGCGAGTGTTACCACTGCAACGCCTCGCACCCGGAACTGCTCAAAACCTTGCTGGAATGGGACGACGTCACCGACCCGCGCGCCGATCAGGCGTTCAAGGACCACGTTGGCGCCTCGGCCGCTGCGTGGGATGCCGAACACATCCCCTATGCCCACCAAAGTTTTGGCCTGCGCAACCGCATCGTGCGCATGCCCCTGCTCAAGGGCACGGTGTCGATGACGCTGGATGGCAAACAAGGCTGTGCAAAACTCATGGGGCGCATCAAAAACCCGGACTTGGGTTCAATGCGCATCCTGCACCTGCCGCATTCGTGGAACCACTGCATGGGCGACCACATCATCGTGTTCACCGTCTGGCCGATCAGCGCGCAGGAGACCGTGGTCACCACCAAATGGCTGGTGCACAAGGAGGCAGTCGAAGGTGTGGATTACGACGTGCAGCGCATGCGCACCGTGTGGGACGCCACCAACGATCAGGACCGGCGACTGGCCGAAGAAAATCAGCGCGGGATCAACTCCACCGCTTACCAGCCGGGGCCATACTCCAAAACGTACGAATTTGGCGTGATCAACTTTGTGGACTGGTACAGCGAACGGATGCTCAGCAACCTCGGTGCCGCGCCTGCGCCTTACCTTAAAGAAGTGAGCGCGCCCTGACGCCCGCCTTCGACAGCCTCGGCGCACGCGCCGTCGAGGCTGTCGATCCAGCCCAAAGCAACCGTTACCGGGCAACAGGCCTACTCATCAGAAAGGCCTTCCCCGTCACGCGAATCAGCGGATGAGGCGTTATCTGGCAGGTTTTGACAATGCTAAAACCGTGGCGCTCATAAAAGCGTCGAGCCCCGGTATTGGCGGCGTAATCGATCAGGCTCAGGCCTTTGAGCCCCAGCGCCTCACAACGCGCCTGGGCCGCTTGCAAAAATGTCGCCCCCAGCCCTTTGTTGCGCCAGCCATCGTCCAGCGCCAGGCTTGAGATATAGAGCGTGTCCGGTATTTCCATGTCGGCATAGGGCGCTAACACGGGGTCCGTCACCGGCTCGGCGTGCGGGTCGTGGCGCGTCACGTAGCTGTGCATCATGCCGATCACGCGCCCCTGTTGCTCCGCGATCAGGCAGTTCTCGTACGAAAAGTTCACCCCCTCACGGGCGTAACGCGCCGCGCCCACCTCCAGTAAGTCCTCACCGGGTTGTGCAATCAGGCTCCAGATGTAATCCGCCCCACCTTCGGAGCTGATCTGGAAAAAACGGGCAATTTCGCGCGCGTCGTCACGTCGAGCCGGTCTGAATAAAACAGTCATGGGTGTCTCTTGCGCCTGGAGTGGACCGTTTTTTTAGCCCACGACGTTTGCTGTCACAACGGCTGCTTGCAGGCTATGTATAACGAGGTATTTCCATCCAGTGATCATTATTTGATCAAGCGCACGCACCCCGTGCCTACAAAGGCGCGTAGCCAAGCACGAACACGTTATCCACAGGCACACCCACAGCAATTGTGGGGAAGTGGACACATCATCCACCCAACGGCCATTGATCAATTTTTGTACAAAATCCTGCACGTCACGTCCTGCGTGGCCTACAGCGGAAAGCGAACACGTTATCCACACATCCGCCAACAGAGAATGTGCGCAACTTATGCACGGTGCCTGCGGCTGTGGAAAAGCCCTTCAAAGCGCCGATATTCAAGGCTTTAGCGAGCGAGCCGTGGATAAACCCGATATTTGGCTATTTTTTGACCAAAATCCTGCAAGCCACGTTTTGCAAGGCTTGCAGCGGATAGCGAACATGTTATCCACACAAGCGCTAACAGACTTTGTGGGCAAGTCTCACCGCACCACCCCTTCTTCGATCAGCAACGTCAAAATCGCTTGCGCGCCTTCTTCAGCACTCACGCCGCTGAGGACGCGTCCGCTGCCGCCTGCGGCCTTGGCTGTCGCGGCTTTCATGCGGTCGGCGCCGCTCTTGGCCTTGATCACCTTGAGGCGTTTGGGTCGGGGCTTGGCAGGCGATAACGTGGCTGCTGTGGATAACTGATCGTCAACCACCTCAACGTCTTGCGCGTCAATCTCCCCCCGCATGGCCGGGCCATAAGCGCTTTGTCGGCCAGTGGGTGCGGCATTATCCACAGTGGCCATAAAGGGCAAGCGCACGTGCAGGCGTCGACGCTGCCCACTGGGCAAGGCTTGCAACACGCTGGCCACGCCGTCGTGGACAGACTCGATCTGCGCCACCCCTGCCACCAGCGGCCAGCCCAGTTGCTCAGCCAACAGGTACGGGAGCATGCCGGAGCCCTCGCCGGTTTCTGCCTGATTGCCGGTGAGCACCAACTGCACACCCGCCTCACGCAGATAGTCGCGCAGCACGGGCACGGCATCGGCCTGTGGGGGTTGTTCGAGCACCTGCAACTGCGCCAGCCCCATGCCCAGATACGCGCGCAATGCGGGCTCATGGGGGTTGCCCGCGTGCAGCACGTGCAGGTCATCGCCGGCCAGTTGCAGGCCCATTTCTACCGCGCGGGCATCTTGTTCGGCGCGGCGTGGGCGCTGTGAGGCGGGGTGGATACCGATGGATACCAATACGACGGTGGGGATGGTCATGAATCACACTCCAAATCAAAAGCCCTCACCCTGGCCCGCTCGCAGAGGGAGAGGGTTGGGGGTGTGGGCGCGGTTAAGCTGCATCCCGCACGTTGTCTTGCCGCCACTTATCCACAGCCGCCAGCAACGCCTCAAGCACTAACGCCGCATCCCCAATCACCGACAAGTCGGCGCGTTTGATCATGTCGCAAGCCGGGTCGAGGTTGATCGCCACGACTTTGTCGCACGCCCCCATGCCTTGCAGATGCTGAATGGCGCCACTGATCCCGACCGCCACATACACGCGGGCGGTCACCCAAGTGCCGCTGGCGCCAACTTGCCGCTCACGCGCCATAAAGCCTGCGTCCACAGCCACCCGGGATGCACCTTCAGTGGCGCCCAACGCCGCAGCGGTCCTGTGGAAAAGCCCCCAGTCTTTGACCCCATTGCCGCCACTGAGAATGAACGGCGCTTCAGCCATCGGGATCACCGACGGATCGACTTCAACCGGCCCCAAGTCTTCTATGCGCGGCAAGTTGGCGACAACGGGTGTGGATAACTCAACGACCAACGCTTGGTGGCGGGTCTCGCTCACCGCATCGGCGCATTCGGCCGCCGCCAAAATCAACCGGGGCACGGGTTGTTGCAGGTCTTGCACACCCGCGCCCGCACGGCCGATGCACAGACCGTCCTTGACCTGCCAGACCCGTGTTGCAGGACGCTCACCGATGCGCGCGGCAAACCGCCGACCCCGCTCACCGCCCCCTTCGCGGCTGTCGGGCAACACCCAATGCCGGGGGGAAAATTGGTTATCCACAGCCTGGAGCGCCAACACTAGCTGCTCCGGTGCATAACCTTGATGGTCGAGCATCAGCAATCGATCCACCCCGGCCTCTGCAAAAGCACGCTCCTTATGCTCCCCGAATACCACGGCCAACACCGCGCCTTCGCTGCCTGCCAAGACATGCGCCAAGCCAAGCACGTCGCGATCGTGAGCACTCAACCGGCCGCCAGGCAGGTCGGGCACGACGGCGATGTAGAACGCAGGACTCGGCACCTGATGCAACGGCCGTTGAGCCTGCACACTGACCGCACGCCGGGTCGACCCGCCTTGCTGGCCGCCACTGCGGTCAATGCGCTTGAGCCCCTGCGGGCCGATAAACCCCACGCCGTGGACATTTTTGCGCAGCACGCCGTTGGGCCCCATCCAGCGTTCAGGTCGCGGTTGCAAGGCCGCATGCAGCGGGTGCAGACGATTACGGGCAATCCACTCGGCACGCGGGTCACGACGAAGCACGTCACTCATGCGATCACCTCCTGGGTGTTGTGCTTCGCGAGGCGGGGCGCTGTGGCTCGCTCCACCAATGCATCGGCCACCAGTTCGGCCAGGTCTTTGATCTGCGGGCGCGGCGCGACCACCCCTTCGAGCATGGCCGTGCATTGCGGGCAGCCCACGGCCACCCGTTCGACGCCGGTTTCGCGGATGTCGGCCATGCGCATGTCAGGGATGCGCTGTGTGCCGGGGATGTCGGTAATCGGCGCCCCGCCCCCGCCGCCGCAACAGCGGGAACGGAACCCCGAACGTTGCATGTCCTGAACCTCAAGCCCCAGTGCACGCAGCACCTGACGCGGAGCCTCGTATTCGCCGTTGTAGCGGCCCAGGTAACACGGGTCGTGGTAGGTCACGCGGCCTCCGGTGTCCGGTTTAAGCTCAAGCAGCCCGCCCTCGATCAACTCGGCCATGTAGGTGCTGTGATGCTGCACCCGGTAATCACCGCCCAAGGCGCCGTATTCGTTTTTCAACACGTGAAAGCTGTGGGGGTCGCAGGTGACGATGCGGCTGAAGGCGTACTGCGCCAGGGTCTGGATATTGCGCGTGGCCAACGCTTGAAACGTGGCTTCGTCGCCCAGACGCCGGGCCACGTCGCCACTGTCGCGTTCTTCAAGCCCCAGGACGGCGAAATCAACACCCGCCGCCTTCAGGACGCTGACAAAAGCACGCAGGGTGCGTTGATTGCGCAGGTCGAACGCGCCGTCACCGACCCAAAACAGCACGTGCGCCGAACGCTTGTCGCGCATCAGCGGCAGGTTCAAATCGGCGGCCCAGTTCATGCGCCCGCCTGGTGCGAACCCGCCGGGGTTGTCCGTGGCGATCAGGTTGTCCAGCACCTGCGCACCGGTATTGGGCGTGGCGCCTTTTTCCAACGTGAGAAAGCGCCGCATGTCGACGATGGCGTCCACGTGCTCGATCATCATCGGGCACTCTTCGACACAGGCTCGGCAGGTGGTGCAGGACCACAACGTGTCAGCGTCCACCAAGCCGTTGACGATGGGCTGATGCGCAGTGCCCCCGTGCTCACCGAGGGGCTTGCCGGGGTAAGGGCTGCCTGCAAAGTGAGCATCGGTGCCCCCCGCCATGCCCACCACCATGTCTTGAATCAACTTCTTGGGGTTCAGCGGCTGGCCTGCAGCAAAGGCCGGGCACGCGGCTTCGCACTTGCCGCATTGCACACAGGCGTCAAACCCCAGGAGCTGGTTCCAGGTGAAGTCTTCAGGTTTTTCTACGCCCAAAGGGGCGCGGCGATCGGACAGGTCCAGGGCTTTCAAGCCGGTGGAACGCCCACCGCCAAATCGCTCGGGGCGGCGGTGCCAGGCCAGGTGCAAGGCGCCAGCAAACGCATGCTTCATCGGCCCGCCCCAGGTCATGCCGAAGAACAATTCACCCAGGCCCCAGACCACGCCCACGCCCAACAGCGCCGCCAGCGACCACCCCCCAAAGCCTTCAGGCAAAACCCCCGCCACGGGCAGGGTCAGGATGAAAAAACTCGCGGCAAACACCAGCAGGCTTTTCGGCAGGCGCATCCACGGGCCTTTGGACAGACGGCTCGGCGGGTTGAGGCGACGTTTGAAGACAAACAGCGCCCCCACACCCATCAGCGCCGTGGCGCACAGCAAGGCGTAGGCAAGGACGCGCTGATGCACGCCCACCCCATGAACCAGAATCGCCAGCACCGCCGCCAGCACAAAGCCGCCCGCCGTGGCCACGTGGGTGTTGGCCATGTAGCGGTCGCGGGCCACGACGTGGTGCAGGTCGCTCATGTAGCGCTTGGGCATGGCCAGCAGGCCGCCCAACAGATCGACGCGGGATGGGCGGCCCTGACGCCAGAGGTGGATTCGCCGAAACGCGCCGATGAGGGTCAGACCCAGTGCCGCGAAGATCAGGAGGGGAAGAAGGATGTTCAGCATGGGTGGCTCCCATCAAGATTCGGTTTGAGCACATGCCCTCACCCCCGACCTCTCCCTCCGGGGGAGGTGGAGGCCCGGGGGTTTACCTCAGAAGTCCTTGCACAACCTGAGCGCGTCATAGATCGCCGCATGCACATTGCGTTGCGCCACGCAGTCGCCAATGCGGAACAACAAGTACCCATCACCCGCCTCGCTCAGGCACGGCTGCGGCTGGATCGCGAACAACGCTTCAACGTCGATCTGCCCTTTATTGCGCGAACCGGGCTTGAGCGCGTAGTACAACGCTTCGTCCGGGCGCACGCCGTTTTCCACCACCACCTGGTCCAGCACGCGCTCTTCCCGGGCCCCGGTGTATTCGTTTTCCAGCACGGCAATCAGCGTGTCGCCTTCGCGGTACACCTGCTCCAGCATCATGTCGCCGGTCATGATGACTTCTTTGGGGTACAGGCTGCGGTAGTAGGTGGGGAACGAGGTGCCGCCAATCGCCACGCCGGGTTTGATGTCGTCGGTGACGATCTCGACCTGCGCGCCTTTCTCGGCCAAAAAGTCGGCTACCGACATGCCCGTGAATTCGCAAATGGTGTCGTACACCAGCACGTTTTTACCCGGCGCCACCTTGCCGTCCAGGACGTCCCAACTGCTGACCACCAACCCTTGGGCGGCGCCCCAGTGTTCGTTCTGTTCCACATACGCGTGCCCGCCCACGGCCAGCACCACGATGTCAGGGCGCAGGTCTAAAATCGTGGCCTCATCGGCCGCCGTTCCGAGCCGCACGTCTACGTTCAGGCGCGCCAGTTCCAGCTGAAACCAACGCGTGATGCCGGCCATCTGGTCACGCTGCGGGGCTTTGGCGGCCAGGCTGATTTGCCCGCCCATGGCCTCGCGTTTTTCAAACAGGGTCACGTGGTGCCCGCGTTCGGCCGCCACTCGCGCCGCTTCCATGCCCGCAGGGCCAGCGCCCACAATCACCACACTGCGTTTGGGGCCGGTGGACTTCTGGATGAGGTGCGGCACGCCCATGTATTCACGGGAGGTGGCGGCGTTCTGGATGCACAGCACGTCCAGCCCCTGGTACTGACGGTCGATGCAGTAGTTGGCACCCACGCATTGTTTGATCTGATCGACCTGGCCCATTTTGATTTTGGCGATCAGGTGCGGGTCAGCGATGTGGGCACGGGTCATGCCGACCATGTCCACATAACCGCCTTCCAGGATGCGCGTGGCCTGGGTCGGGTCTTTGATGTTTTGTGCGTGCAGCACCGGCGCCTTGACCACCTCCTTGATGCCCGCCGCCAGGTGCAGGAACGGCTCCGGCGGGTAGCTCATGTTCGGGATGACGTTGGCCAGCGTGTTGTGGGTGTCGCAGCCCGAGCCAACCACGCCGATGAAGTCCAGCATGCCGGTGTCGTCGTAATATTGTGCAATCTGCTTCATGTCCTCGTGGCTCAGGCCATCGGGGTGAAACTCGTCGCCGCACAGGCGAATGCCCACACAAAAATCCGGGCCGACTTCGGCACGCACCGCTTTGAGCACTTCAAGGCCAAAACGCATGCGGTTTTCAAAACTGCCGCCCCATTCGTCGGTGCGTTTGTTGACGCGCGGGCTCCAGAACTGGTCGATCATGTGCTGGTGCACCGCCGACAGCTCCACGCCGTCCAGCCCACCTGCCTTGGCCCGGCCCGCGGCGCTGGCGTAGTTGCCGATGATGCGCCAGATTTCTTCGGGTTCGATGGTTTTGCAGGTGGCGCGGTGCACCGGTTCGCGCACGCCTGACGGCGACATCAGGGTCGGCCAGTTAAAACCGTCCCACCGCGAGCGACGGCCCATGTGGGTTATCTGGATCATGATTTTGGCGCCGTGCTTGTGCATCGCATCGGCCAGGTTCTGAAAGTGCGGGATGATGCGGTCGGTGCTCAGGTTGACCGAACTCCACCACGCTTGCGGGCTGTCGATGGCCACCACCGATGAACCGCCACAAATGGCCAGCCCGATGCCGCCCTTGGCCTTTTCTTCGTAGTACTGCACGTAGCGCTCGGTGGTCATGCCGCCGTCGGTGGCATACACCTCGGCATGGGCCGTGCTGAGCACACGGTTACGGATGGTCAACTTGCCGATTTGAATCGGCTCAAACATCGCTTCGAACGCCATATCCCGATCCTCGACTTACAACGGCTTGACGGTAAACAGGCCGTGGTCATGGCCTTCTTGCGATCCGCTGTAGACCTGCTCGGCCACGGTGCGTAACTGACTGCCCCGCGCGTGCAGAATCTGGTCCATCGCCCCGGCAAACCAACCGGTGAACATGTAGTCGACCTTGCGCCCGACCTTGCCGTACACGTACACGAAGCACGAGTGTTGGAGCGCGACCGTGGCCGTCCCCGTGTCGAGGTCAATGGCCTGGATGTTGAACAGCCCCCAGCCGCGCTGCGACAGGCGTTTCATGTAGTGCTCGAACACCGCGACGCCTTCAAGGCCGTGGCATTGGGCTTCTTTTTCGCACCAATGCCAGGCGGATGTGTAACCGGCCTTGTAGAGAATATCGGCGTACGCCTCGGCCCCCAGCACGTCCTCAATGCCCCGGTGGTTGTTGACGAAAAAATGGCGCGGCACGTACAGCATCGGCAAGGCGTCGGAGGTCCAGACGCCGGTTTCGCTGTCGACTTCGATGGGCAGTTGCGGGGCGATTTTAGCCATGGGTACCACTCCAGAAATTGATTCACAGTGTTGCGTGGCGCTGGCGCCTTTACCGGTGAGCGCAGCAGGTGTGAGCGCGCGTCACTCGCCCCACACGTCCTTGAGCACGTTGACCCAGTTTTCCCCCATGATCTTGCGCACCAGGCGTTCGCTGTGGCCGCGCTTGAGCAGTGTTTCGGTGAGGTTGGGGAACTCGCCCACGGTGCGGATGCCCAGCGGGTTGATGATTTCGCCGAAGCGGGTCAGGCGCCGGGCGTAGCCTTTGTCGTGGGTCAGCATTTCGAAAAAATCCTGCCCATGGCCCTGGGTAAAGTCGGTCCCGATTCCGATGGCGTCTTCGCCCACGAGGTTGAGGGTGTATTCGATGGCCTCGGCGTAATCGTCGATGGTCGAATCGATGCCCTTGGCCAAAAACGGCGCGAACATGGTCACGCCGACAAAGCCGCCATGGTCGGCAATGAACTTGAGTTCTGCGTCGGATTTATTGCGCGGGTGTTCTTTAAGACCGGACGGCAAGCAGTGCGAATAGCAGACCGGTTTGGTGGAGGCCATGATCACCTCTTCAGAGGTTTTGGCGCCCACATGGGACAGGTCGCACAGGATGCCGGCGCGGTTCATTTCGGCCACCACTTCATGCCCGAACCCCGACAGCCCGCCATCGCGTTCGTAGCAACCGGTGCCCACCAGGTTCTGCGTGTTGTAGCACAGCTGCACCACGCCGACGCCGAGCTGCTTGAATATCTCGATATAGCCCAGTTGGTCTTCGAACGCATGGGCGTTCTGGAAGCCGAAAATGATCCCGGTCTTGCCCTGCTCCTTGGCGCGGCGGATGTCGGCCGTGGTCTTGACCGGGATGACCAGGTCACTGTTCTCGCGGATCAGCGTCTGGCTGGCGACGATGTTATTGATCGTCGCCTGAAACCCTTCCCACACTGACACGGTGCAGTTGGCCGCCGTCAGGCCGCCCTTGCGCATGTCTTCGAACAGGTCGCGGCTCCATTTGGCAATGATCAGCCCGTCGATAACGATGCTGTCGGCGTGCAACTCGGCTGGGCTCATCAGGCGTCCCCTTGGTGGCGATTGCGGCGCCGAATCGTCTGCCGGCGCTGTGGGGCCAGCATAGGCCGGGGGTTGAAAGCGGCCGGGTGCAAAAGCGACAGCGCGATTGCCGAAAGCGTCAATCCACGACAAAGCGCATCGCCGCCGCTTGATGGCCTATGCTGCCTGACTGTTATTTAGGGGGCGGTTCAGCCAGAATCGGTCCCAACTCTGGATTAGGAAGGCGCAATGAAATCGATTCTCCTGGCCTTGGCGTTGATCACAAGCGGCGCCTACGCGGCCGATGATGCCGACTTCAACCCCTGTGACGCGGTCGAAAACGACCAGCAAACCCTGGCGTGTTCGGTGTTCAGCCGCAACGCTGCCGAGCAGTTGCTGACCGATAACTACGAAGCCCTGCAAGCTCGCATGACCTCGTTGTATGGCAGCAACCCGACCCAACTCAACAACATCACCAGCAAAATCAAAACCGCCCAATCCTTGTGGTTGCACCAGCGCGACGCCGATTGCGCGGTTGCCGTGTTCCCGGCCACGGCAGGCACCGAGGCGTTCAACATTGCGCAGAACGACTGCATTGCCCGCGTCAGCGATGATCGGTCGGAGTTTTTGGAATCGATTGGGCAGGAGTGAACAACAACAGCCAACCCCTTGGCCACAGCGCAAAGGCGCAAGCTGTAGCGAGAGCCTTAGTCAACAATCTCGATGTTCAGTTCAGCCGATTTTTCTTGACCGACCGTGTACATCACCGTTGCCTTTTTGCCTGAAAACTCGCTGTACCAGCCTGACTCCAGACGTAGCCTCAGTGGCGTAGTGCCGCTCGTCGTGTCTTTAACAGACCGATCATGCCCTTCTACCAGAAAGTGGGCGGTCAGCTCGGTTTTGTCGGGCAGACCCGCGATGACCACATTCACATGGGTCCCGTTGCCTTTTATGGAAATTTCCTTCAGTTCAATATTTTGAGAGTTTTGAACGGTGGGCGCTGGCAGATTTTGACGTTTAGAGCTCATATCAATACATCCTTTGTGTTGAGTTAATACATCAGGAAGTTCAACGTGCACGCTGACACTCACGCACTGCTCAGCACTTATCCGTGAATACGGCCCCCTTAAATACTGTCAGAAATAACAGTCTCGACGACTGGTTCACGTCACTCACTCAACACAGGTTTTTTATGACTATTTGCGGCATTGATATCAAAGGCAGTGAAGCCATTTTCGCCGTGGCCACCCAAGGCGCCCACGGTCTGGAGCACGTGGCCATTGCCACTAAAAAGATTGCCCTGGACGACGATGAAAACGCCGCTCATGTCAAAGCGTTTGCTGCCTCGATCGCGGCCTTCGTGAACACCCACGCCATCACGCGCATCGCCATTAAAAAACGCAGTAAAAAAGGCGAGTTTGCCGGTGGCCCGATCACGTTCAAAATCGAAGGCATCATCCAGTTGCTGAACAACTGCGAGGTGCAATTGCTCTCGCCGCAAACCCTGAGCGCCCAATTCAAAAAACACGCGTTCGACCTGCCCGCGTCGCTCAACAAATACCAACATGATGCTTACAAAACCGCGTGCGCCGCCTTGTTAAAAGCCTGAAAACGACCTGCTTTTAGGCAAACCAGACATCCGCTCAGCGTGCGCTTGCCCATCGCTATGAGCACGACCAGACTCTGTTCACGTTCATGCCCTGCACAAGGATAAAAATATGATGCACGCAGACTTGATTGATGAAGTGGACCTGGTCAACCAGTTGCGCTCGCTGGGGTTTGAGGTGTCGGGCAGCGCAGAGCAGGCCTGCAAGAGCGCGGTGTGCGGTTTGAGTGAAACCGGCGCGCAGGCACTCAAGCAGATGGTCGAAAAACTCTACACCGGCAACGCCACACTCTTGCCAGCGGTGCGCCAAGCCATCGACCAACAACTGCTACCGGGGCTGGTGCGTTTCAAACGCACCTGATTGCCCCCGACCCAGGCGTGCGGTTACAGCCGCACGCTGGCAAACGTCGATTCATTGCGCGCCTGGTTCAACGCCGACAGCGGCCCCGCCAGCGGGCTGAGCAGCAACGACTGCGGAATCGGCACCAGCGTGGTCTGTTGCGCGGTGTTGGAGCCTACTCGCTCATCGCGCGGCGGAATGCCAAAATACTCGCGGTAACATTTCGAAAAGTGCGGCGTTGATACAAACCCGCACACCGCCGCCACTTCGATAATCGACATCGGCGTTTGCTTGAGCAGTTGCCGGGCCCGGACCAGCCGCAGCTTGAGGTAATAACGCGACGGCGAACAATGCAGGTATTTCTGGAACAGCCGCTCCAGTTGGCGACGCGACACCGTCACGTACTCGGCCAGCTCGTCAAGGTCGATGGGTTCCTCAAGGTTGGCCTCCATCAACGCCACAATTTCCTGCAACTTGGGCTGATTGGTGCCGAGCATGTGCTTGAGCGGCACGCGCTGATGGTCTTGCTCGTTGCGAATACGCTCGTACACAAACATCTCGGAAATCGCCGCCGACAACTCGCGGCCATGATCGCGGCTGATCAGGTGCAGCATCATGTCCAGCGGCGCCGTGCCGCCCGAGCTGGTAAACCGGCAACGGTCCAGGGTGAACAAACGGGTGCTCATCGACACCCGCGGGAAGGCTTCCTGCATCGACGCCAGGCACTCCCAATGCACGCTGCAATCAAACCCGTCGAGCAAACCGGCGTACGCCAGCGCCCAACTGCCGGTGCACACCGCGCCCAACCGGCGCGACTGACGCGCCTGACTTTGCAACCATGAAACGTGTTCGCGGGTAACAGTGCGTTGAATACCGATACCGCCGCACACAATCACCATGTCCAGCGCCGGGGCCTTGTGCATGCTGGCATCGGGCGTGACTTGCAGGCCGTCACTGGCCCACACCTGGCTGCCATCGGCGGTGAGCGTGGACCAGCGATACAACTCGCGGCCGGACAACTGATTGGCCATGCGCAAGGGCTCTATCGCGGAGGCCAGGGAAATGAGCGTGAAATTGTCCAGCAGCAAAAAGCCGATGGATTGAGGCGCACGGTTCTGGGGTTGAGCCCCGGAGTTGAACGACGTCATCGCAGTATCTCCTCACACAATGCAGAGAATGGCCCAGGCGCAGGCTCTTGTTATTGCCCACTTGGCTGGGGGCTTGGCGAAGACAACGCAAATGCCATGCCTAAACTTGAATAGCCATTCAATAAAGCCTGAAAACGACGTCGCAATGAGGCTGGGCGGGCGGTGACGCAAACGGGGTGAACAGACGTGGCGCAACGCGAACTGTGGTCTTGAGCAAATCGGTAGCACGTGCGCGAAACACCAAAGACGAAGCCATGCCAACCAAAATGCAGGTGAGGGATGTGCGCTGAAACAGGGCGGGTGCCCTTAAACCATGCACACCGCTCCCCTACGGCTCAAGAATCGCGTATTCGTGAAGAGGCAGATGCTTGGGGAAAGAACACTTCGCGGTGATAAGTCAGCTCACTTTCAGGTACTAGTGTAATCAAGCCAGGTTTCTTGACACGGTTTACCGTGATTTTCGAGCCGACATCGCCTTTAAAGCCCGCACTTTTTAAAGCTAGACCAACATCTGAAGACCAGATCATGCCTTTGTAAGCTTTGACAGGCAGCCCTGTTAAATTAGCCATTTGCTGAGGAAATGCACCCTCCGCCAAGTGACAACTTATCAACTCAACCTCATCGAACTTCCGAAAATCAACTCCACGTCCCTCCAACTTCCTAACCAGATCCTCAGCACCGAAATGGTTTTTACCTGAAAACATAGCTGTATCACCGTTCGGAAGTTTATCCCCATGCGCTTGTACTACCAACGTAGCGCCCCGCTTAGACGGATATTCATACTGATACATTCCCTCGGCCAACTTCTGCACATTAAAAGCCCGTTTCACTTTAGCTCCCATTATCCTGAAAACCCTCTTGTCCAGGGCAAACGTCAGGTTTTTAATCAGGGAACCCAAGCCAAAAAAATGCCCATTACGATCTACTCTATTAATGGGTTCCCCCCCACAATACCCGTAACTATTAATCCCGCCTCTTCCAAATGGGCTCCAACTGTCCGGACTATTAAACCGCATCAATACCGGATTAAAGGCCCGGTAGCCATTGCCCAATAAATAATGCCCGGTCACCGGGTCAGCACGCTCGCCATTAAACCCCAATAGACTGACCACGCCATTTTCTGCCGGACGATGGCCATAAGCGTTATAAGCCATCGAATGATGTTTATCGGCACCCACTACGTGCAACACCGACTGCTGTAAATCCGTGCCCAATAAGTGGCACTCATCTTTCGTAGGGTCATGTCGCCGTTGAGCCAATAACCGCCCGTCCTGTTGGAACACGCTATAACGCTGCGTGCCGTCAATCTCCGTCGTCATTCGCGATTGATTGTAGAAGCGTTGAATACCCGCCGTTTGGATCAGGCGATCAAGGGGGTCGTAGTGGTAATGGAAAATAGTCATTTTTATTTCCTATTGACTCTGGCACGAACCTAGCGATTGAACGGTTACATTCAAACTTCCTACGGGCCGATCTGCGACGCCATCACCCTTAAGTTTGGCTTATCCGCATCGTCTCATCGCAGGCATTGTCGCCCCCACTTTCATGCACGCCTGATATCTATATGTTTGGCCTGACGGGTGGGGAAAAAGGTCACAGGATCGTAATTTCGCCGAAGTTCTGGAATCATCCTAAGCATGCCGGTATTACGATAAACAGCCATTTCAACGGTTGGCTGATAAATCTTATTGATCTCCATATTAGGGATTAACGCATGAAGATGGCTTGCTGCCACCGTCCCTCTAAATCCTTTAGTCTTAAGCCCTGTCAAGTTGGCTACTTGTTGAGCAAAATCCCTCTCTGCACTGCGACAGATCATTAATTTTACTGAGTCGTACAATTCAAATTTAACGCCACTTTCACGCGCCAAGTTAACTAACCGCTCAGAATCAACAGGATTTATTTTTGACCCCACCATCAACTTACTATTTACGAAGAAAGAATGAGCATCCAGCACGATTTTACGTTCACCTTTTTTTGTAAATAGGTCATACGCATACACATCAAGGTCAGCCATGATCTTCTTCACGTTAGAAATCGACTTGATATGCCTTCCTAATAGTGCATTTTTATGCCCCCACATCATGTTCGCAACCCCCCTCAACGCAGCCCAAAAAAAATGCCCACTGGGATCTATTCGATTAACGGGGTCCCCGCCAACATACCCATAACTATTTACCCCCCCTCGTTCAAATGGGCTCCAACTGTCAGGACTATTAAACCGCATCAATACCGGATTAAAGGCCCGGTAGCCATTGCCCAATAAATAATGCCCGGTCACCGGGTCAGCACGCTCGCCATTAAACCCCAACACACTGATTAAGCCATTCTCTACCGGGCGATGGCCGTAAGGGTTGTAAGCCATTACGTGCCGTTTATCGGCACTCACTGCGTGCAACACCGACTGCTGTAAATCCGTGCCCAATAAGTGGCACTCATCTTTCGTACGGTCACGTCGCTGTTGAGCCAATAACCGCCCGTCCTGTTGGAACACGCTATAACGCTGCGTGCCCTCAATCTCTGTCGTTATTCGCGATTGATTGTAGAAGCGTTGAATACCCGCCGTGTGGATCAGGCGGTCGAGGGGGTCGTAGTGGTAATGGTAGGTTGCCATCGGCTTAGGCTCGGTTCAGGGAGACCATCAGATTGCGCTCGCTCGCCCACGTTGAACACTGGCAACGTTGACAGGTTGGCGGGGGTTGCTGGCGGGTGAAATCAGGCGATTCGTACGACGCATCCCTTTCATTCCGAGGAAACTTCCGAGAAAATCCCGCTCGCTTGCGCCGCTCACATTCGGGGTCTAGTCTCGCCCCGTCGCTGCCAAATCAGCGACCCGGTTTAGTAGCCTGAATATCACACGGCGCAATGCGCCACCTCCGCGAGGCGCTTTTTTTCGGCCTCCGCTTTATGGTGGCCGTGCGCAGGGCGCCTTCGGGCGCGCCGGTTTCCGTGTGCTCCGGTCTACTAACCTGCGTACGGCTGCCACCCATTCGTTTAGTAGCGAACGGTGACAGCTCCACTAATGCACACGGAGTTGTTCATGAAAAAAATTGTTCCCGATCCGCCCGCTTTCACCCTGCCGGATGCGGCTGGGTGCACGCCCGAGTCACTGGACCGTGCAGCCGCCAATCGCGCGCTCGACTACTACCTCACCGACCATCGGCCTGTTCGTATTGCGGGCAGTTGCACGTATGCCATCCCCAGCGGCGTTAATTTAGAAGCGGCTTTGGCCCAAGCGTCAGACTTGTTGCGCTGCATGGGGGCAACGGCGAACGAGGCGGGGAATGGTTTGCACGGGGCGCAGCGCGATGTGGTGCTGTCGATTGTGCACCTGGCGGAGCTGGCCAGAGCGTATGTCGATAAATCGCTGGATTGTCTGGTGACGCACTAAGCCGCACGCGCCTGCTTGGCGACAGGCGCGTCAAACCGTCCTTGGCCCCGCCGCCGGGGCATTCAGCACTCCACGGCACTCACCGCCAGCCCGCCGCGTGAGGTTTCTTTGTATTTGTCGTGCATGTCGGCGCCGGTGTCGCGCATCGTGCGGATCACCCGGTCCAGTGAAATAAAGTGCTGGCCATCCCCGCGCAAGGCCATTTGCGCCGCATTGATGGCTTTCACCGCCGCGATGGCATTGCGCTCGATGCACGGCACTTGCACCAACCCGCCCACCGGGTCGCAGGTCAGGCCCAGGTTGTGTTCCAGGCCAATTTCTGCGGCATTGCACAGTTGCTCGGGCGTCGCGCCGAGGATCTGCGCCAGCCCCGCCGCCGCCATGGCGCAGGCCGAACCGACCTCTCCCTGGCAGCCCACTTCGGCGCCGGAGATCGAGGCGTTCTTTTTGCACAAAATGCCGATGGCCGCCGCGCTTAATAAATAGTCGACCACGTGGGCCTCGCTGACGTCCTCGCTGAATTTCATGAAGTAGTGCAACACCGCCGGGATGATGCCCGCCGCGCCGTTGGTGGGTGCCGTGACCATGCGCCCGCCTGCGGCGTTTTCTTCGTTGACCGCCAGTGCAAACAGGTTGACCCATTCCATCGCGCTGAGGGTTGAGCCGATGACGTTGGGTTTGCCCAGCTCCAGCAGGCTGCGGTGCAACCGCGCGGCGCGGCGGCGCACGTTTAACCCGCCGGGCAGGATGCCTTCGTGGGTGAGGCCCTGTTCGACACAGTCTTGCATGGCGCGCCAGAGGGTCATGAGCCCGCAGCGGATGTCGTCTTCGCTGCGCCATGTGCGTTCGTTGGCCATCATTAGGGCGGCCACGCTCAGGTGGTGCGTGCGGCACAGCTCAAGCAACGCCACGGCGCTGTCAAAGTCATAGGGCAATTGGCTGCGGTCGGCATCGGCCAGGCCGCTGGCGGCTTGCGCTGCGTCCACCACAAAACCGCCGCCCACCGAGTAATAGGTGTCGCGGTGCAGTTCGCCGTGGTGGGTAGACGCGATCAGGGTCATGGCGTTGGGGTGAAACGGCAGGTTCTGCTCGATCAAGCGCATGTCCCGCGTCCATTCAAAGGCAATGGGTAGGTCGCCGTTGAGCAACAGGGTGTTGCAATCGCGCACGTGCGCGATGCGCGGGGCGATGCAGGCCGGGTCTATGGTGTCCGGCCATTCGCCCATCAGCCCCATGATGACGGCGTTGTCGCTGCCATGGCCCACGCCGGTGGCGGCCAACGAGCCGTACAACTGCACTTCGACGTGTTGCACCTGTTGCAGTTGATCGCGCTCGCGCAGCCCTTGCACGAACAACGCCGCCGCCCGCATCGGCCCTACGGTGTGGGAGCTGGAGGGGCCAATGCCAATCTTGAACAGGTCAAACACGCTGATAGCCATGTGCACAAACCTCGGGGGATGAGTGCGCCCATCATCAGCCCTCTTGCGCCGCGCAAAACGTCCACCTGCGACCCACGGTTGCCCGCCAGCGCCTTCGCCGTTTTAAACGCGGGCGCGGCGCCAAAGACGCGGTTTTCAGGCGATAAATTTCCAGATACGACCTCGCAGGCATCAGATACGACCCTCCCTGTACTGGATGCGACGCTCCCTGTAGGCGTTTGAATTTGACTGTTACATGATCGTTCTTGACTCGATTGCACGATGCCCGGTCAGCCCGGCATTGCCCAACCGCAACTGATACGTACGGTTTCACGCTCGAAACCGCCCCACGAACGCCAGGAGTCGAACCATGAACCACACCCGATCAGTGTTGTTGGCTGCACTGTTGAGTCTGCCGGTCATCACCCACGCCGCCGAACCTGCGCAATGCGCCACGGTGAACTTCTCGGATGTCGGCTGGACAGACATCACCGTCACCACCGCCGTCGCCAGCACGTTGCTGGACGCACTCGGTTACACGACTAAAACCACCATGATTTCGGTGCCGGTCACCTACAAGTCGCTGGCGGACGGTAAGAACATGGACGTGTTTTTGGGCAACTGGATGCCGACCATGGAGAACGACATCAAGCCGTATCGCGACGCCGGGACGGTGGAGACCGTGCGCGCCAACCTGGAGAACGCCAAGTACACGCTTGCCGTCCCTGAAGCGCTCTACAACAAGGGCTTGAAGGACTTTGCCGACTTGCCGAAGTTCAAGCAGGAACTGGGCGCGAAGATCTATGGCATCGAGCCCGGCAATGACGGCAATCGCATGATCCAGACCATGATCGACAAGAACGCGTTCGGCTTGAAAGACGCCGGGTTCAAAGTGGTGGAATCCAGCGAGGCGGGGATGCTGTCGCAGGTCGACCGCGCGCAGCGCCGTGGCACTGACGTGGTGTTTCTGGGCTGGGAACCGCACCCGATGAACACCCGTTTCAAAATGAAATACCTCACCGGCGGTGACGATTTCTTTGGCCCCAATTATGGGCAGGCCACCATCTACACCAATACCCGCAAGGGCTATTCCGAGGAGTGCAGCAACGTGGGTCAGTTGCTGAAAAACCTGGTGTTCAGCCTGGACATGGAAAGCACCTTGATGGGCGAGGTGTTGGATAACAAGATCAAGCCAAACGTGGCCGCCAAGGCGTGGCTCAAACAGAACCCGCAGGTGCTCGACACGTGGTTGGCGGGCGTGACAACGCTGGATGGCAAACCGGGTCTGGAGGCCGTGAAAGCCAGCCTTGCGCAGTAACTGCGGGCGCCGGGCAACGGGTTTGCCGGGCGCCGTTTCCATTCCCCCTGCATGCGGACGTTCACTACCATGCTGATCGATCAAAAAATCCCTTTAGGCCAGTACATTGCGGGCTTTGTCGACTGGTTGACGCAACACGGCGCCAGCACGTTCGATGCCATCGCGACGTCGCTGGAAACGATGATCCACGGCGTGACGTTTGCGCTGACCTGGTTCAACCCTTTTGTCTTTATCGGGCTGATCGCCCTGCTGGCGCATGTCATCCAGCGCAAATGGGCGCTGACGGTGTTTGTGGCGCTGTCGTTTCTGCTGATCCTGAACCTGGGCTATTGGCAGGAGACCATGGAGACCCTGGCGCAGGTGCTGTTTGCCACGTTCGTGTGCGTGATTATCGGGGTGCCGCTGGGGATTCTCGCGGCGCACAAACCCATGTTCTACACTTTTATGCGACCGGTACTGGATCTGATGCAGACCGTTCCTACGTTCGTTTACTTGATCCCCACCTTGACCCTGTTTGGGC
The DNA here is from genome assembly GCF_001042985.1 of Pseudomonas lundensis. GTDB lineage: Bacteria > Pseudomonadota > Gammaproteobacteria > Pseudomonadales > Pseudomonadaceae > Aquipseudomonas > Aquipseudomonas lundensis. The sequence goes on along the minus strand of NZ_JYKY01000004.1, from coordinate 177,909 downwards.
TCGGGGTAGTGCCGGGGTTGATTTCAACCGTTGTGTTCGCCATTGCGGCGCCGATCCGCCTGACCTATCTGGGCATTCGCGACGTGCCACACGAACTGCTGGATGCGGGCAAGGCGTTTGGCTGCTCGCGACGCCAACTGCTGACCCGCATCGAACTGCCCCATGCCATGCCGAGCATCGCGGCGGGCATCACGCAATGCATCATGTTGTCGTTGTCGATGGTGGTCATCGCCGCGCTGGTCGGGGCTGACGGCCTGGGCAAGCCGGTGGTCAACGCGCTCAACACCGCTGACATCGCGCTGGGCTTTGAAGCCGGGCTGGCGATTGTGTTGTTGGCCATCATGCTCGACCGGATCTGCAAGCAGCCGGACGCCAAGAAAGGAGCCGACGCATGAGCATTATTCGCTTCGATAACGTAGACGTGATTTTCGCCAAAGACCCGCGTGAGGCGCTGGGTTTGCTGGATCAGGGGATGACCCGTGACCAGATCCTGAAAAAAACCGGTCAGATTGTGGGCGTCGAAAAGGCCAGCCTGGACATCGACAAGGGTGAAATTTGCGTGTTGATGGGCTTGTCCGGCTCGGGCAAATCCAGCTTGCTGCGCTGTATCAATGGCCTGAACACGGTCAGCCGTGGCCATTTGTACGTGGAGCATGAAGGCAAGCAAATCGACATCGCCTCGTGCAGCCCGGCCGAGCTGAAGATGATGCGCACTCAACGGATTGCCATGGTGTTTCAGAAGTTCGCGTTGATGCCGTGGCTGACCGTGCGCGAGAACATCAGTTTTGGGCTTGAGATGCAGGGTCGCCCGGAGAAAGAGCGGCGCACGCTGGTGGATGAAAAACTGGAGCTGGTGGGCCTGACCCAATGGCGCAATAAAAAACCGGATGAGCTGAGTGGCGGCATGCAGCAGCGGGTCGGGCTGGCGCGCGCCTTGGCGATGGACGCCGACATTTTGCTGATGGATGAGCCGTTTTCAGCGCTCGACCCGTTGATCCGCCAGGGGTTGCAGGACGAACTGCTGGAGCTGCAACGCAAGCTGAGCAAGACCATTGTGTTTGTCAGCCATGACCTGGATGAAGCGCTGAAGCTGGGCAGCCGCATCGCGATCATGAAAGACGGGCGCATCATCCAGTACAGCAAACCTGAAGAGATCGTCCTCAACCCGGCGGATGATTACGTGCGCACCTTCGTCGCCCATACCAACCCGCTGAACGTGTTGTGCGGGCGCAGCCTGATGCGTTCGCTGGACAACTGCAAACGGGTCAATGGTTCGGTGTGCATTGATCCGGGGGATGATTCCTGGATTGACCTGGCGCAGGGCAACACCATCAAGGGTGTGCGCCAGGGGGCGACGTCACTGAATTTGCAGCAGTGGCAGCACGGGCAGGCCGTGGAAGGACTGGGCCGCGGCCCGACGCTGGTGGACAGCAACATTGGCATGCGTGACGCATTGCAGATTCGTTACCAGACGGGCAACAAACTGGTGCTGCATGACAATCAGCAAGTGGTGGGGATTTTGGGGGATACGGAGCTGTATCACGCGTTGTTAGGCAAGAATTTAGGTTAGACGCGGGCCTTCACCCCCAGCCCTCTTCCAAAGAGAAAGGGCTGGGGTGGCCAGACGATTTAACTGAATGAACGGGCTCTCGCGAACGCCTCAATCAGCCCCCTCTCCCTGCGGGAGAGGGTTGGGGTTGGGGTTGGGGTGAGGGCCAACACGGCCGACCCTGCCTTGCACCCCGCTCCACTCAGCTATACACCCGGCCAAGGAGTTGGCGATGGCTTTCGAACTGGTCGAGCACGTCACGGGTGATCTGGTCATCCGTGAAGCCCATCAAGTCGTACTCCTGACTGCCGTTGTGCAAATACACTTCGGCACGGTAGTAACGGCTGCGCACTTCTTCGCTGCTCGCCGCGTTTTGCTCCGACTCGCTTGGGGCCGCCAGGTAGCCGTCCAGGCTGACTTCGTAAACGAACGGGTTGCCCTCGTCCATTTCAACCCGCACACCCATGCAACGCTTGGCTTTGCCCAGCAGGGTTTGTACGTCCAGGCCCTGACTGCGCAAATGCACGGCCGCTTCTTCCAGCGCGGGCGTCACGTGTTTGTCCATAAAGCGCTGAACCACCGCTTGGGTCGGTTGCAGCTCTTGGGCGGTCAAGCGCTCGCTGAAGAAACCACGACGTCCACGCGCCGCCAGTTCGGCCTGTTCCAGTTCCATTTGGGCGTCCTGACGCATCGCTTTGTGCAGGCCGAACATGAACAGGATCAGCACCACCGAGAACGGCAGGCCCGCCAACACCACCATGGTTTGCATCGCCGCAAAGTTACCGGCGAACAACAGGCCGATGGTCACCAGCGTAATCACCACCGACCAGAAGATTCGCAGCCAGTGCGGGGCGTCTTCGTCGACGTCGCCGCCTTTGCAGGACAGGTTGGCCATCATCACGGCGCCCGAGTCGGCGGGTGTCAGGAACAACACAAAGCCGACAAAGATCGACACGCCGATCACGATTTTCGACGCCGGGTAATGCTCAAGCAGTTGGTAAATCGCCATCGAGGGCTGTTCCAGCGCGGTTTTGCCCAGTTCCACTGCGCCCTGGTTGACCACCAGATCCAGCGCCGAGTTACCGAAGATCGACAGCCATGCCAGGGTGAAGCCCAGCGGGATCAGCAGCACGCCCGCCACCAGCTCACGCACGGTGCGGCCACGGGAAATACGCGCGATGAACATGCCGACAAACGGGGCCCAGGAAATCCACCAGGCCCAGTAGAACAGGGTCCACAGGCCCAGCCAGCCTTCGGTTTTGCCGGTGTCGCCTGCATACACGTACAGGTCGAAGGTTTTCATGATCAACCCGTTGAGGTAGTCACCGGTGTTCTGCACAAAGCCGTTGAGCAGGTGCAGGGTCGGGCCGAACAACAACACAAAAATCAGCAAGCCACTGAACAGCACGATGTTCAGGTTCGACAGGCGACGAATGCCGTTTTCAACACCGGAGACCGCCGCGATGGTGGCCACGGTGCTCATCACGATGATGACGATCAGCAGGTTGGTGTTGCTGTGTTCCATGCCGAACAGGTTTTCCAGCCCGGAGGACACTTGCATCGCACCAATGCCCAGGTTGGTCACCAGGCCGAGCAAGGTGACGAACATGCCGAAACCGTCCACCGCGTGGCCCGCAGCGCCTTTGACCCAACGCTCGCCCATCAACGGGTACAGCGCCGAACGCAAGGCCAGTGGCTGGTTGTGACGGTACGCAAAGTACGCCACGGCCAACCCGACCAACGCGTAGATCGCCCAGCCGTGCAGGCCCCAGTGCAGGAAGGTCAGTTGCAGCGCCTGACGCGCCGCTTCATGGCTGCCCGACACGCCTTGCGGCGGATTGAAGTAGTGGTCCAGCGGCTCGGAGGCGCCGAAGTACAGCAAGGAGATGCCGATGCCCGAGGAGAACAGCATCCCGGCCCAGGCGCCGTAGCTGAAATCCGGGGTGTCTTGCTTGGTCCCCAGTTTCAGTTTGCCGTACGAGGAGAACGCCAGCCCGACCACAAAAATCAGGTAAGCGGCGATCACCACCATGTAGTACCAACCGAAGGTCCGCGACAGCCACTCTTGGGCAACGCCCAACACGCGGCCGGCTTCTTCGGGAGCGGCGATCAGGATGGCAGTCAACAACAGTATCAAGGCAGTGGAGGTGTAAAACACCCAACCGTTGACCGTCACCTTTTGCGGTGGGGTCTTTATAAGAGAGGCAGAACTCATTGCACGGATGCTCCAGGCAGTGCGAGAGAAGAACGATCAACAACGCACCACCCGACTATTCGCTTAGATAGCGACCAACGGTCGGGTGATATAAAGACACCGCAAAAAAACCGGCCCCTGTGAACACAGCCTTTGTCGCAGCACGCAGGCTGGCGAAAATCCCAAGAGCGCCGCGCCTGTGCCTCTGGCGCGTCTATCGGTCATGACCTTCGCGAGCCGGTGTGCTCCAGCAAAATCAGGGGGTTTGGTGATGTTTGCCGTGCCGAATTGCGCCATTCATGCGTAGGAAACCGGCATCAATCGCGACGAATTGTCGCAGATAGTATTCTTTGTTGATTGAACGTTCAATCAAAACAAAATAGACTGGCCGCCGTTCAGTGAGCTTCCCTGCACTGTCCGCCGGCCCAAGGAGATGAGCAAAAATGCCCAAGGTCGGTATGCAACCCATACGCCGTCAGCAGTTGATTGAAGCCACGTTACAGGCCGTCGATCAGGTTGGTATGGCGGATGCCAGCATTGCGCTGATTGCCCGTTTGGCCGGCGTGTCGAACGGCATCATCAGCCACTACTTTCGAGACAAGAACGGTCTGATTGCCGCCACCATGCGGTACTTGATGAACGTCTTGATCGACAACGTCACCGAGCGCCGCCAAGCGTTGGGTGACGACAGCCCCAGGGCGCACTTGCAGGTCATCGTTGAAGGCAACTTCGACGCCAGCCAGGTCAGTGGCCCGGCAATGAAAACCTGGCTGGCCTTTTGGGCCGCCAGCATGCATCAGCCGTCGTTGCGCAGATTGCAGCGGATCAACGATCACCGCCTGTATTCCAATCTGTGCTGCCAGTTCCGTCGTGTATTGCCGTTGGCGCAAGCCCGCTCGGCAGCCCGCGGACTGGCGGCTCTCATCGATGGTCTTTGGTTGCGGGGTGCCCTGTCGGGAGACGCTTTCGACACCGAGCAGGCGCAACGCATCTGCTACGAATACATGGATCTACAACTGGCGAAACAGGTGAGTTAGGCCTCAATGACTGCTTAACCCCTGAACTGTCGTGAATCTGAGTTGCCCCAATCAGATGGCATCCAGTGACACGATCAACGCCAACCACTTATGCACTTGCGAGGATTTTATGGCCCGTTTCGAACTGCAAAAACTTTACATCGACGGCGGCTACACCGACGCCAGCAGCGATGCAACCTTCGATGCCATCAACCCGGCTAACGGCGAAGTCCTCGCCCAAGTGCAGCGTGCGACCAAAGAAGACGTCGAACGCGCCGTTGTCAGCGCTGAAAAAGGCCAGAAGATCTGGGCCGCCATGACCTCCATGGAGCGTTCGCGCATCCTGCGCCGTGCCGTGGACATCCTGCGCGAGCGCAACGATGAACTGGCCGCACTGGAAACCCTGGACACCGGCAAGTCGTACTCCGAAACCCGTTACGTCGACATCGTGACCGGCGCCGACGTACTGGAATACTACGCAGGCCTGGCCCCAGCCATTGAAGGCGAGCAAATCCCGCTGCGTGACACCTCGTTCGTCTACACCCGTCGCGAGCCGCTGGGCGTTGTGGCCGGTATCGGCGCGTGGAACTACCCGATCCAGATCGCCCTGTGGAAATCGGCTCCGGCATTGGCCGCGGGCAACGCGATGATTTTCAAGCCAAGCGAAGTGACGTCGCTGACCACCCTGAAACTGGCTGAAATCTTCACCGAAGCCGGCCTGCCGAACGGTGTGTTCAACGTTCTGACCGGCAGCGGCCGTGAAGTCGGCACCTGGCTGACCGAGCACCCGCGCATCGAGAAGATCTCGTTCACCGGCGGCACCGACACCGGCAAAAAAGTAACGTCCAGCGCCACCAGCTCTTCCTTGAAGGAAGTGACCATGGAACTGGGCGGCAAGTCGCCGCTGATCATTTTCGACGACGCCGATCTGGACCGCGCTGCCGATACCGCAATGATGGCCAACTTCTACAGCTCGGGTCAGGTCTGCACCAACGGCACTCGCGTGTTCGTACCGACGGCGCTCAAAGCCGCCTTCGAAGCCAAAATCCTGGAGCGCGTTGCGCGCATCCGCATCGGTAACCCGGAAGACGAGAACATCAACTTCGGCCCGCTGGTTAGCTTTGCTCACATGGAAAGCGTGCTGGGCTACATCGCCAAGGGTAAAGAAGAAGGCGCCCGTCTGCTGTGCGGCGGCGCACGTCTGACCGAAGGCGCACTGGGCAAAGGCGCCTACGTGGCCCCGACCGTGTTCTCCGATTGCACCGACGAGATGACCATCGTTAAAGAAGAAATCTTCGGCCCGGTGATGAGCATCCTGACGTACGACACCGAAGAGGAAGTCATCCGTCGCGCCAACGACACCGAGTTCGGTCTGGCCGCCGGTCTGGTGACCAAGGACCTGAACCGTGCGCACCGCGTGATTCATCAGCTGCAAGCCGGTATTTGCTGGATCAACGCCTGGGGCGAGTCCGACGCAAAAATGCCAGTAGGCGGCTACAAGCAGTCGGGCATTGGCCGCGAAAACGGCATCAGCTCGCTGGCGCAGTACACACAGATCAAATCGGTACAGGTCGAGCTGGGCGATTACGTTTCGGTGTTCTAAGCCTGGCACAAGGCTGCGAGCACGCCTGTACGGCCTCTGCAAAAACGGGTTGGCGCACAACCCTTCGCAGCCTTGGGCAGCGACTTCGGTTTATCTATTTCAAAGAGGGTGCATTTTATGTCCCAAGAATTCGACTACATCATTATTGGTGCCGGTTCTGCCGGTAACACCCTGGCGACCCGTCTGACGGAAGACCAGGGCGTCACCGTGCTGCTGCTTGAAGCGGGCGGCCCGGACTACCGTTTCGACTTCCGTACCCAGATGCCTGCGGCACTGGCGTACCCGTTGCAAGGCCGTCGCTATAACTGGGCGTTCGAAACCGATCCAGAGCCGCACATGGACGGTCGCCGCATGGAATGTGGCCGTGGCAAGGGCCTGGGCGGCTCGTCGCTGATTAACGGCATGTGCTACATCCGTGGCAACGCGATGGACTACGACGGCTGGGCGAAAAATCCGGGCCTGGAAGACTGGAGCTACCTGGATTGCCTGCCGTATTTCCGCAAGGCAGAAACCCGTGACATCGGCCCGAACGACTACCACGGTGGCGACGGCCCGGTGAGCGTGACCACGCCAAAAGCCGGTAATAACGTGCTGTTCCACGCCATGGTTGAAGCCGGTGTGCAAGCGGGCTACCCGCGCACCGAAGACTTGAACGGCTATCAGCAGGAAGGTTTCGGCCCGATGGACCGTACCGTGACGCCGAACGGCCGTCGCGCCAGCACCGCACGCGGCTACCTGGACACGGCCAAACAGCGTTCGACGCTGAAAATCGTCACCCATGCCCTGACCGACAAAATCCTGTTCGAAGGCAAGCGCGCAGTGGGCGTGGCGTACATGGTGGGCGACAGCGATACGCGCATTGAAGCCAAGGCACGCAAAGAAGTCCTGCTGTGCAGCGGCGCCATTGGTTCCCCGACCGTGTTGCAACGTTCCGGTGTGGGCCCCGCCGAGCTGTTGAACAGCCTCGACATACCCGTGGTGCATGACCTGCCGGGCGTTGGCCGCAACCTGCAAGACCACCTTGAGCTGTACCTGCAATACGCGTGCACGCAGCCGGTTTCGCTGTACCCGTCGCTGTTGTGGTGGAACCAGCCGGCGATCGGTGCCGAGTGGCTGTTCATGGGCAAAGGCATTGGCGCGAGCAACCAGTTCGAAGCCGGTGGTTTTATCCGCACCCGCGAACATTTCGAATGGCCGAACATTCAGTACCACTTCCTTCCGGTCGCGATTAACTACAACGGCAGCAATGGCGTGAAAGAACACGGTTTCCAGGCACACATGGGTTCCATGCGTTCGCCAAGCCGTGGCCGGATCAACGTGAAGTCCAAGGACCCGCGTGAGTACCCGAGCATCCTGTTTAACTACATGTCCACCGAGCAGGATTGGCAGGAGTTCCGCGACGGCATCCGCCTGACCCGTGAAATCATGCAGCAGCCGGCACTGGACGCGTACCGTGGCCGCGAAATCAGCCCCGGTATCGACAAGCAGACGGACGAAGAGCTGGACACGTTCATCCGCGAACACGCCGAGACCGCGTTCCACCCGTCGTGCTCGTGCAAGATGGGCACCGACGAGATGGCGGTTGTAGACGGCGAAGGCCGCGTGCACGGCATGCAAGGTCTGCGTGTGGTCGATGCCTCGATCATGCCGCTGATCACCACCGGCAACCTGAACGCGCCAACGATCATGATCGCCGAGAAAATCGCCGACAAGATCCGTGGCCGCGCACCGTTGCCACGCAGCACCGCCGATTACTACGTGGCAGGCGACGCACCAGTGCGTGGCAAGCCGCTGCGTGACGTGAGCCGTACGGCGCAGTAAGCAAGCCTGAACCTGCAACCGCTGGCGCAACCTGTGCCAGCGTTTGCAGGTTTTTTCCCGCATGTGTTTCATCTTCCCCCGCTTGCCCCGGCCTCAACGCAGGCCTACTCTAGTGCCTCGTTTCGCGCCACACCCCCCCGCCCCACCCGACATGCCAGCACCTGCCTGGCCACGAGGTTTTCTATGTTTGATGTTGTTTCTTCGAGCAAATGGCCAACCGGCTTCCTGATTAATCCAAACGCAGAACCTCTCGATCCGAAGTGGCTGACCGAGTTCAGCAAAATCCCTGCCGCCGCCGTGAGCGACTGCCTGGGCCGCAATGTCGGCGGTCTGGGCCTCAAGTCTTTCCACGGCAACCGCCCGATGCTGGGCAGCGCGTTGACGGTGCGCGTGCGCCCCGGCGATAACCTGATGATCCTCAAGGCCATGCAAATGGCGCGTCCCGGCGATGTGCTGGTGATCGACGGCAGCGCTGACCTGACCCGCGCCGTGTTCGGCGGCATCATGCGCGCCATGGCACTCAAGGCTGGCATCGTCGGGGTGGTCATCAACGGCGCCCTGCGTGACCTGGACGAGTGGCAAACCGGCGAATTGCCCGCCTACGCCATCGGCGGCGTACACCGTGGCCCGAGCACCGACGGCGGCGGCGAAATCAACGTGCCGATCTCGTGTGCCGGGATGCTGGTGATGCCTGGCGACCTGATGATTGGCGATGGCGACGGTGTGGTTGCCGCGTCGCGCAGCGAACTGCCTGAACTGCTGATCCGCTGCCATGACCTGCTGGCGCGTGAGCAAGCCACGCTCAAAGCCATCGAAGAAGGCACCCTGGACCCGGACCGTTTCGACGCCATCCTGCGCGCCAAGGGCTGCCCGGTTTAAAACGCTACGCTGCGTTGTCCTGACCCTCGCCGGCGCGAGAGGGTCGGGGTGAAGGCCGGTTCGCGCTCAGTCAGGAGTTCTGTGCATGTTCGATTTCTACCCTCAGCTCAAGCGATGCTTTGCCGCGTTGCACACCCGGGCCGAGTTCCATTCGTTGCGGTATGTGCGCGAATCCGGGCAGTTTTTGTCGGTGCGCAAGAATGTCGCAGAACCTCCTTACTTCAGTCAGGACCAGGGCGTGATGCTCACGGCGCGGGTCAACGGGGTCGAGGCCTATGCGGCCACTCATGACTTGACGCCCGCCGGGTTGCAGGCAGCGCTCGAACGCGCCGAGCAACTGGCGCGCCTGATCGCCAGCCACGCCCTGCTCGATTTGACGCAGGAGCCGGTTTCCAGCGAGTGCGCCGATTACTGCTCGCCCGACCTCCATCAGCCCTTCCCTTCCCTGAGCGATTGCTACGCGCTGCTGGGCGCCGAGTCCGCTGCGGTGCCGAAGGACGAGCGACTGGTGAGTTGGGACGTCAGCCTGGGGCTTACCCACGTCGAGCAGATCTACCTCAACAGTGCGGGGGCCGAGGTGCGCCAGGCGCAGCGGTTTGTCTATCCGGGGATGTCAGTCACGGCGTTCGACGGCCACGACAGCCAGACCCGCAGCCTGGGCCGCGAGAACTTTGGCCAGCAGGGCGGCGCCGATGTCATCCACCGCAGCGGGCTGGTGGGCGCTGCGCCCAACGTGGCGGATCAAGCGCTGCAACTGCTGTTGGCACCCAACGCGCCTCAAGGCAAACGTGACCTGCTGCTGATGCCAGACCAAATGATCCTGCAAATCCACGAATCCATCGGCCACCCGCTGGAACTGGACCGCATCCTGGGTGACGAGCGCAATTACGCGGGCACCAGCTTTGTCAAAACCAGCGACTTCGGGCAACTGCAATACGGCTCGCCGTTGTTGAACGTGACCTTCGACCCCACCCTGGCGGAGCAACTCGCCAGCTACAGCCACGATGACGACGGCACCCCGGCTCACAAGGCATTCCTGATCCGCGAAGGGCTGTTGCTGCGCCCGCTGGGCGGTGCGCTGTCGCAGTTCCGCTCCGGGCTGGAGGGCGTGGCCAACAGCCGCGCTTGCAGCTGGAACCGACCGCCGATTGACCGCATGGCCAACCTCAACGTGGAGCCCGGCGACCAAAGCCTGCCCCAACTGATTGGTGGCATTGAGCGCGGCATTCTCATGGCCACCAACCGCTCGTGGTCGATTGACGATGCCCGCAACAAATTCCAGTTCGGCTGCGAATGGGGCCAGTTGATCGAAAACGGCGAACTCAAGGGCGTGGTGAAAAACCCCAACTACCGGGGCATTTCCGAACAGTTCTGGCGCAGCCTCAGCGCGGTGGGCGACCTCAGCACATTCAAAGTGCTGGGCACCCCCAACTGTGGCAAAGGCGAACCCAATCAGGTCATCCGCGTCGGGCATGCTTCGCCAGCGTGTGTATTCAGTGATATCGATGTCTTTGGAGGGGATGCCTGATGGATCAATCAATGCGTGAAGCCGGGCATTTCGAAGGGCTGGTCGACGGGTTACGGGCAGCGTTGCGCGGCCCTGAGCGGTTCACCCTGAACTACAACGCCGAAACTTCGACGTTCATCCGTTTCAACAAGGGCAAGGTGCGACAGGCCGGAAACGTGCAACAGGCCAGCCTGAGCCTCAAGTTGATTAACGACGGCCGTCATGCCGATATCCGCGTGACCCTCAGCGGTGAGGCCGAGGTTGACCAATCGCGTCTGGCCCTGGCGTTGCAGCAACTGCGCGAGACCTTGCCGCTGCTGCCGGTGGACCCGTATTTGCTGCTCAGCGCCGAGTCCTGGCAGAGCCGCAACGTACAAGACTCGCCTTTGCCGGACACCGCACAGGTGCTGGACGAAATCCGCAGCGCCTCGCACGGTGTCGACCTGGTGGGCTTCTACGCCAGCGGGCCGATCAGCTATGGCTATGCCAGCTCCGAAGATGCGTTTGGCTGGCATCAGGCCAACAGCTTCAATTTCGACTGGAGCCTGTTCCACAGCAACGGTCAGGCGGTGAAAGCCAGTTACGCGGGCGCCCAATGGGACAGCCAACGCTTCGCCCGGCGCATGCAACTGGCGCGCGAGCAACTGGCGTTTCTTGGCCGCCCGGCCCACGTGTTGGCCCCCGGCCAATACCGTGCCTACCTGGCCCCGGCGGCGCTGGAAGAAGTCATGAGCATGCTGAGCTGGGGCGGGTTTTCGGCGCAGGCGTTGGCCAGCAAGGCCAGCCCGCTGCAAAAGCTCTACGCCGGTGACGCCCGCCTCAGCCCGCTGGTGTCGCTGGACGAACAGGTGAGCCAATCCCTGAGCCCGGCGTTTTCCGGGGAAGGGTATCCGCGCCAGGACTTGTCACTGGTCAGGCACGGCATGGCCGATCAACAACTGGTGGGCTCACGCAGCGCGGCCGAGTATGGCTTGCAGGTTAACGGTGCACTGCCGGGCGAGTCCCCGAGTGCGCTGACGATGGCGCCGGGCACGCTGGAACAGGCCGATATCCTCACGCAACTGGGCACCGGGCTGTACATCAGCAACCTGTGGTACTTGAACTACTCGGACCAGCCTGCCGCGCGCATGACCGGCATGACCCGTTTCGCGACGTTCTGGGTCGAAGACGGCCAGATCATCGCCCCGGTGAACACCATGCGTTTTGATGACAGCGTCTATAGTCTGCTGGGTTCGCAACTGGAAGCGCTGACGGTGGAGCGCGAATGGCTGGTGTCGGCCAGCACGTACGACCAACGCCAGACGGCATCGAACCTGTTGCCCGGCGCACTGGTCAAAACACTCACGTTGACGTTGTAACCTTCCGCGCCATCGCTGCCGCTGGCCCATGCCGCCTGCGGCAGCGACGAAACCGCTGACTTTTCACACGACGAGGTCTTATGCCCGCTCGCCCGGTTCTCAGTCCTGAAACATTGCGCTGGTTGCCGTGGGTGGTCGCCATCGCGTTCTTCATGCAGTCACTCGATGGCACGATCCTCAACACGGCGTTGCCCGACATGGCCCGCGACCTCGATGAGAACCCCTTGCGCATGCAGGGCGTGATCGTCGCCTACATGCTCACGGTGGCCTTGCTGATCCCGGCTTCCGGCTGGATTGCCGACCGCTTCGGCACCAAGAAAATCTTCTTCAGTGCCATCCTCCTGTTCAGCCTCGGCTCTTTGCTGTGCGCGTTGTCCGGCACCCTCAATCAACTGATCGGCGCCCGCGTGATTCAAGGGCTGGGCGGCGCCCTGATGCTGCCGGTGGGGCGGCTGGTGGTGCTTAAGGCGTATCCGCGCTCGGAGCTGGTGCGGATCATGGGCTTCATCACCATTCCCGGCCTGCTCGGCCCGTTGATCGGTCCGACCATGGGCGGCTGGATGGTGCAGTACCTGAGCTGGCACTGGATCTTCCTGATTAACCTGCCGGTCGGCGCGTTCGGCTGTTGGGCGGTCTGGCACTTCATTCCGGATTTGCGCGGCGACGAACGCACCCGCTTCGATGGCCTGGGCTTTTTGCTGTTTGGCGCGGCAATGGTGTTCATCACCATTGCCATGGAGGGGTTGGGCGAACTGCACATGCCGCACTTGCGGGTGATGTTGCTGCTGTTCGCGGGCATGGCGTGTCTGGCGGCGTATTGGCTGCGCGCCGGTAACATCGCCAACCCGCTGTTTTCCCCCAGGCTGTTCAAGACCAAGACCTTTGCCGTGGGCATCCTCGGCAACCTGTTTGCGCGTCTGGGCAGTGGCGCGCTGCCGTTTCTGGTGCCGTTGCTGCTGCAAGTGGCGTTGGGGTATTCGCCTTCTCAGGCCGGGATGAGCATGCTGCCGCTGGCAGGCGCCGCGATGCTGGCCAAATGGGTCGCGCGGCCGCTGATCGAGCGCCTCGGCTATCGCAAAGTACTGACCTTCAACACCTTCGCGCTGGGCATCATGCTGGCCAGCATGGGGTTGGTGACGGCACATACGCCGTACCCGCTGTTGCTGTCGATGCTGGCTGTGCTCGGGGCCATCAACTCGTTGCAGTTCACGGCCATGAACACCGTGACCCTGATCGACCTCGACGACGCCAGCGCCAGCAGTGGCAACAGCTTGCTGTCAGTGGTGGCGCAATTGTCGCTCAGCCTGGGCGTGGCCTGTGCCGGCGCGCTGCTCGGCGGTTTCACGGGCGATGGCGGCGGGGATGGGGTCGACACGGTGCTGGGGGCGTTCCAGTTGACCTTCCTGACAGTGGGCATCATGGCCATGCTGGCGGCGGCGATCTTCCTGCAACTGTCGCCTCAGGATGGCCGTAAGCCCAAAGCCCACTCCGAGCACGAACTGGAACACTGATCGTTGCCGCAGGTTCTGGGCGACAACTCGTCCAGAATCTTCAGGCGAAGGGCCTTGGGCTGTTACACTGCGCGACATTTTGTTTTGCAGGCCAGTCCCGTGACCACCATCGCCACCGCTTTTAATACTTTGCCCTTGTCCGCCGCCATGTTGGCTAACCTCGACTCCCTCGGTTATGCCCAGATGACGCCGATTCAGGCGCAGAGCTTGCCGGTGATCCTCAAAGGCATGGACCTGATCGCTCAGGCCAAGACCGGCAGCGGCAAGACCGCCGCCTTTGGTATCGGCCTGCTGAACCCGATCAACCCGCGCTTCTTCGGCTGTCAGGCGCTGGTGATTTGCCCGACCCGCGAACTGGCTGACCAGGTCGCCAAAGAAATCCGCCGTCTGGCCCGCGCCGAAGACAACATCAAAGTGCTGACCCTGTGTGGTGGCGTGTCCTTCGGGCCGCAGATCGGTTCGCTGGAGCACGGCGCGCACATCATCGTCGGCACCCCGGGCCGCATCCAGCAGCACTTGCGCAAAGGTTCGCTGGTCCTCGACGGCCTGAACACGCTGGTGCTGGACGAAGCCGACCGCATGCTCGACATGGGCTTCTACGACGCCATCGAAGACATCATCGTGCAAACCCCGGAGCGCCGTCAGACCTTGCTGTTCTCGGCCACGTACCCGGTTGGCATCAAGCAGTTGTCGTCCAAGTTCATGCGCAACCCGCAGCAGGTCAAGGCCGAGGCGTTGCACACTGACAGCCAGATCGAGCAGCGTTTCTACGAAATCTCCCCTGAAGAACGCATGAGCGCCGTGACCAAGGTGCTGGGCCATTTCCGCCCGCAATCGTGCGTGGCCTTCTGCTTCACCAAGCAGCAGGTTCAGGAAACCGTCGACCACCTGACCTCCAAAGGCATTTCGGCGGTCGGCCTGCACGGCGATCTGGAACAGCGCGACCGCGATCAGGTACTGGCCATGTTCGCCAACCGCTCGACGTCGGTGCTGGTGGCCACGGACGTAGCCGCCCGTGGTTTGGACATCGATGCCCTGGACATGGTCATCAACGTCGAACTGGCGCGCGATTCCGAAATTCACATTCACCGTGTAGGGCGTACCGGCCGTGCCGGTGAAAAAGGCATCGCCATCAGCCTGGTCGCCCCGTCCGAAGCGCACCGCGCCCAGGCCATCGAACAATTGCAGAAAGCCCCGCTGAACTGGGACACCCTCGACACCCTCACCTCGCAGGGTGGCGCGCCGCTGCTGCCGGCCATGAGCACGTTGTGCATCGGTGCCGGTCGTAAAGACAAAGTGCGTCCGGGCGATATTCTTGGCGCGCTGACAGGCGACGCCGGAATCCCGGGCGCTCAGGTCGGCAAAATTGCGATTTTCGACTTCCAGGCGTACGTGGCCGTGGATCGCACCATCGCCAAGCAGGCCGCTCAGCGCCTGAGCGACGGCAAGATCAAAGGCCGTTCGCTGCGCGTTCGGGTGTTGTAAAACGCTTTAAAAAACTCCCTCGCCCCAACCCTCTCCCGGAGGGCGAGGGGGCAGAATTCAAGATCGTCTCATCTCAGGCCTCCCCCACCGGGAGAGGCCGGGGTGAGGGTAGCTTTTAGTGAGGACTGCGCTGTGCGTTCTACCGACGTTGTAATCATTGGCGCTGGCGCCGCAGGCTTGATGTGCGCGCTGACCGCTGCCGGACGTGGGCGCAAGGTGATGTTGATCGACCACGCCAACAAGGCGGGCAAAAAAATCCTCATGTCCGGCGGTGGACGTTGCAACTTCACCAATATGTACACCGAACCCAACAATTTTCTGTCGCAGAACCCGCACTTCTGCAAGTCGGCATTGGCCCGTTACACGCAGTGGGATTTCATCGCGATGGTGGCCAAGCATGGCGTGCCGTACCACGAGAAAAAACTCGGCCAACTGTTTTGCGACAACAAGTCCAGCGACATCCTTGAGATGCTCCTGGACGAATGCCAGCACGCGGGGGTCAGCCTGCACCTGGACACGTCCGTCGAGCAGATCGAGAAAACCGAAGCCGGTTACACCGTGAACACCACGCTCGATGCGTTGCAGTGCCAATCGCTGGTGATCGCTACCGGCGGCTTGTCGATCCCGACCCTCGGTGCGACCGGTTTCGGCTATCAAGTGGCCAAGCAGTTCGGGCATACCCTGCTGCCGACCCGCGCCGGGCTTGTGCCGTTTACCATCACCGACCAGTTGAAAGCAATCTGCACCGAACTGTCCGGCACCTCGGTGGATTGCCTGGTGAGCTGCAACGATCAGAGCTTTCGCGAGAACATCCTGTTCACTCACCGTGGCTTGAGCGGCCCGGCGATTTTGCAGATTTCATCGTTCTGGAACCCTGGCGATACGGTTGAAATCAACCTGCTGCCCGACCTCGACGCCCTCGACTGGCTGCACAGCCAGCAGGCCGAACGCCCGAACAGCGAGCTGAAAACCCTGCTGGGCGAGATTTTCACCAAGAAGATGGCCAACCTGCTGGCCGAACACTGGTTTGTGTCCAAGCCAATGAAGCAATACACGCCCGGTGAGCTGGCGGACGTGGCGGACAAACTGGCGAGCTGGAAGGTCGTACCGGCGGGCACCGAAGGCTACCGCACCGCCGAGGTGACGCTGGGGGGTGTGGACACGCGCGAAGTGTCGTCCAAAACCATGGAATCGCTGAAAAGCCCTGGCCTGTATTTCGTGGGCGAGGTGCTGGATGTCAGCGGCCACTTGGGCGGCTTCAATTTTCAGTGGGCCTGGGCTTCGGGCTACGCGGCAGCGCAATACGTCTGACCGCGTTGACAGCCCCTGAATTTTTTTGGGGGCGATGTGAACAGTGTCATTGCACTGTCGTCATAACTGGCTCAATTTAGCGAAACGACTCGCAAGGCAACGCCACTTCAATGTCATCGAAAACCGTTCGACAGTCTCTGCGCCGCCTGTGGGCACAGGACAAGTTCAGTTACAGCGTGCGGGTGTTTATCGCCCTGACCGGCAGCATGGCCTTTTGCTGGTATCAGAATGAAATGAAGCTGCTGATCCCGCTGTTTTTGGGGATCATCGCCAGCGCCCTGTCCGAAACCGATGACAGCTGGCAAGGCCGTCTGAATGCCTTGCTGGTGACGCTGGTGTGTTTCACCGCCGCTGCGACCACGGTTGAACTGTTATTCCCCTACCCGCTGTTGATGGTGTGCGCGCTGGCGTTGGCCAGCTTTGGCCTGACCATGCTCGGGGCCTTGGGTGAGCGCTATGGCGCCATTGCCTCTGCCACGCTGATTCTGGCGGTGTACACGATGATCGGTGTCGATCAGCGTGGCGGCGAAGTGACCGACTTCTGGCACGAACCGCTGCTGCTGGTGGCGGGCGCCGCCTGGTATGGCGTGCTGTCGGTACTGTGGCAGGCGCTGTTTTCCAATCAGCCGGTGCAGCAAAGTCTGGCGCGGCTGTTTTGGGAATTGGGGCTGTACCTCAAGCTCAAATCGTCGTTGTTCGAACCGATCCGCACGCTGGACGTGGAAGCCGGCCGCCTTGAGCTGGCCCGTCAGAACGGCAAGGTGGTGGCAGCGCTGAACACCGCCAAGGAAATTATCCTGCACCGGGTCGGCAACTCGCGGCCGGGCTCCACCCTCAGTCGCTACTTGAAGCTGTACTTCCTGGCCCAAGACATTCACGAGCGCGCCAGCTCCTCGCACTACCCTTACAACGCGCTGGCCGATGCCTTCTTCCACAGTGACGTAATGTTCCGCTGTCAGCGCCTGCTGCGCCAGCAAGGGGTCGCCTGCCAGCGGTTGTCCGAATCGATCAAGCTGCGCCAAGCCTTTGTCTATGACGACAGTTTTGCCGAAGCGCTGGGCGACTTGCATGCCTCGCTCGAACACTTGCGCATCCAGAGCAATCCGGCCTGGCGCGGGCTGTTGCGCTCCCTGCGGGCGCTGGCCGCCAACCTCGGCACCCTCGACCGGTTGCTGAGTGACGCCAGCAACCCCGACACCTTGGCGGACGCCACCGACAGCAGCTTGCTGGACCGCTCGCCGCGCAACCTGAAGGATGTGTGGTCGCGTCTGCGCCAGAACCTGACGCCCACGTCGCTGATTTTTCGTCACGCCCTGCGCCTGCCGTTGGCACTGTGCATCGGCTTTGCCATGGTGCACTGGATTCACCCGACCCAAGGCTACTGGATCATCCTGACCACATTGTTTGTGTGCTCGCCCAGCTACGGGGCTACGCGGCGCAAGTTCAGCCAGCGCATCATCGGCACGGCCATCGGCCTGGCGGTGGGCTGGGCGCTGTTCGATCTGTTTCCCAACCCGCTGATCCAGTCAATGTTTGCAGTGGCGGCCGGGGTGGTGTTCTTTATTAACCGCACCTCGCGCTACACCTTGAGCACCGCGGCCATCACCTTGATGGTGCTGTTTTGCTTCAATCAGGTGGGCGACGGCTACGGGTTGTTCCTGCCACGCCTGTTCGACACCCTGGTGGGCAGCGTGATTGCGGCTGCCGCCGTGTTCCTGTTCCTGCCCGACTGGCAAGGGCGGCGCCTGAATAAAGTGCTGGCCAACACCTTGAGCTGCAACAGCCAGTACCTGCGCCAGATCTTGCAGCAATACGCGCAGGGCAAGAGCGACGACCTGGCCTATCGGCTGGCCCGACGCAACGCCCACAACGCGGATGCCGCGCTGTCGACCACGCTGGCCAACATGCTGATGGAACCGGGGCACTTCCGTAAGGATGCGGACATGGGCTTCCGCTTTCTGGTGTTGTCGCACACGCTGCTCAGTTATCTGTCAGGGCTGGGTGCGCACCGCGACACGCAGTTACCGGCCGAGGTGCGCGAACAGTTGATCGAAGGGGCCGGGCGCACGATAGCCGACAGCATTGACCTGATCGCCCAAGGGCTGGTCAACCGTCAACCGGTGGCGGTGCAGAGCGATGACGAGGAAGCACTGGCCAGCGCGCTGGAGCAGATGCCGGATGACATCGACGAAAGCCAGCGACTGGTGCAAACCCAACTGGCGCTGATCTGCCGCCAGCTCGGGCCTTTGCGCACACTGGCCGCGCACTTGATCAAAACCCCGTAAAGCCGTTTAGCGCCTCGGGCGATTAATACGGCCTACATGCCATGGGCTTTGAGCAGGCGTTCAAAACTGCCGTCGGCTTTCATGGCAGTGATTTCACGGTCGAAATCCGAGACGATTTTGGCGTGATCGGGGTTTTGCAGGCTGACCAGAATATGCAGCTGGTTTTCGCTCAAGGCCTTGGGCATGAACTCCACCGCGTTGCGCACCCGCGCCGATTCGCGCGACAGCCGATAGCGCGCCACATACTCGTCTTCCAGCGTCAGGCTCACCCGGCCCGCCACCAGCATGCGCACGGCCATCGCAAAGTTATGCACAGGGACTTTGTTGAGCTGGGTGCTGTTGTCGAACGCGGGGGTATAGGCGTAACCGGGCACATAGGCGATGGCATAACCGGTCAACTGCCCTAGCGTGTCGTATTCAACGGGGGAGTCTTTGCGGCGGATAAAACGCAGGCGGTTTTGCAGATACGGCGCTGAAAACTGCCCGATTTTCTGACGATCTTCATGGAACCAGGCGTTAACCAGCACGTCGTAACGACCGTTTTGTATCCCTTGCAACGCCCTGGCCCACGGCACTTGCTCAAAAGCGCTGGGGTACCCGGCCCGCGCAAGGGCTGTGCTGACCAGATCGGTGGCCAGCCCGCCATTGACCAGCGTGCCATCGGTAAACGGCGGCCAGTGATCGCCCACCAGACGCAGCGTGTCGGCGCTGGCGTGATGAGCCCATAAGGTCAATCCGGACACAATCAAAGCTCTGCGCAAGCGAGACATGCAAGATCCTTAAGGGGCTGCCCACTATTATTTAGCTGCCATTTATTGGGGCCCATCCTGATCAGCGTCAAGGGATGAAGGCCCGGGCCACTTAAAGATAACTCCCAATCGCAGTAGGTTGATATCAAAAAGCCTTATCTGCTGACACTTTTACGCTTGGCCTGCTTTGCCATTCGCGCCTAGTATCTGGCGATCGCCACTCTTTCAGGACAACACCGTGACCACTGACTGGATCTGTAAACACCACTCTGACCTGGGTAAAGAACAGCTGTACGCCATTTTGAAGCTGCGCTGCGAAGTGTTCATCGTTGAACAGGAATGCGCCTATCTGGACATCGACGGACAGGATCTGGAAGGTGACACGCTGCACCTGATGGGCTGGCAAAACGATCAACTGGTGGCGTATGCGCGCTTGCTCGACCCAGAGTCCCATGCCGGGGACGTGGTGATTGGCCGGGTGATTGTTGCACCGCAGGCACGTGGGCATAGCCTGGGCCATGATTTGATGGACCAAGCGCTGCATAACATCAAAGAAAACTGGCCGCAGGAGCCTGTCTTTCTGTCCGCCCAGGCGCACCTGCAATCGCTGTACGCCAAGCACGGTTTTAACGCCGTGGGCGAGCCCTACTTCGAAGACAACATCCCGCATATCGGCATGCGCCTGAACGTAGACGCTCAGGGGTAATTCAATACCTGCTTGATCTGCTCCACATGCCGGGCGACCCAACTTTTATCAATCGGGCCCCAACTGCGGATCACATAGCGCCCAGCGTGATTGCGGGCGCCGTCCTCTTGTTCGAATTCGCACAGGATGTCCAGGTCAGCGAGCGCTGCAAGGGTGTCCTGCGCCGTGCGACGGGGCATGCCGGTCACTTCGGTGAGCGCCGGCACATTACTGGCCCGTTGGGTATCAATCAACCAGGCCACATACAGGCGCCGGTAAAAGCTGCTTTTGGTTTTACTGACGTCCATTGATCACTCCTGTCACACGTTGGATTGCCGACTGCGCGAACCGGTGCGCGGCCGCCGGTCAAGTCAGGGTTTGCCCTGCATGTCACGCCACGTCAGGTACACCCGCAAGTCGAATTCCAGCTGGTGGTAGTCGGGCAGCATGTACTCGCACAGCTTGTAGAACGCTTTGTTGTGGTCCGATTCCTTCAAGTGGGCCAATTCGTGGACCACGATCATCTTCAGGAATGCGGGTGCGGTGTCCTTGAACAAAGAGGCCACGCGCAGCTCTTTCTTGGCCTTGAGCTTGCCGCCCTGCACCCGTGAAATGGTGGTGTGCAAGCCCAGTGCGCGGTGGGTCAGGTCGAGGCGATTATCGAACAGCACCTTGTCGAAGGACGGCGCATTGCGCAGGTGTTCCTGCTTGAGTTCAAGCGCGTACGCGTACAGGGCCTTGTCGCTCTGCACGGCATGTTTACCGGGGTAGCGTTCGTTCAGGTACGCGCCTAACTGATCGCGTTCGATCAATTGCCGCACTTGATCCTGCAAGGTCTGAGGGTATGCCTGGAGGTATTTGAGAACAGTCATGGGGCCCGCGCGACGCGTAAAAGTGCGCCAGTGTAGCGGCGCACCAGCCCTTACTTCCAGTGAACAGGGCTGAGCAGCGCCTGGGTGCTGATCAGCGCGTCATAAAAACGGTACTGCTGACGCCCTGCCCGCTTGGCTTCATACATGGCCGCATCGGCTGCGCGCATCAGGGTTTCAAGGCCGGTGCCGCCGCCGGGGTCAACCGCAATGCCGATGCTGACGCCGAGGCTGACATCCAGCCCCTGGATGAGCTGATGCACTGCGATACGCTCGATCAGTTGCTCTGCGATCTGCGCGGCTTCCTGCGGCTCATCGACGCTCAACAACAGGGTGAATTCATCCCCGCCGATGCGCCCCAGAATATCGCCGGGGCGTGCGCACTGCTCCAGCTGTTCGGAGACCCAGCTCAGGGCGTGGTCCCCGACCTCATGCCCAAGCGAGTCGTTGATGCGCTTGAACCCATCCAGGTCCAGGTACAACAACACGCGCAGTTGCGCATCGACGTCATCGCGCATCAGTAACGCTTCGACGGCCCGTTGAAAGCCGCGCCGGTTCAACAACCCCGTCAGCGAATCGGTGATGGCTTGCAGTTCGAGCTGCTGATGCAGATGGCACACTTCGGACATGTCCAGCACCGTCACCACCATGGCGTGTTGTTGCCCGGAAAGCGGCGCACAGGACAAGGTCACGGGGAGCAACTGGTCGTGGGCCGAACGCAGGATGGCGTCATGCACCCGGTAGGTTTCGCCCCGCTGATAACCGTGATAAATGGCAGATTCATACCAGCGCGGCACGTGGGGCTTTTGCAGAAAATCCAGCAAGGGCACGCCTTCGAGCCCGGCCACCGAAACCTTGAGCAGGCGCGAAATGGCCGGGTTGGCAAAGCGGATGCAGCCGTCTTCGTTGACCACCAAAATCCCTTCGGCCGCGTTTTCCAGCACTGAGGCATTGAACGCTTGGGCAATTTCCAGATCGCGGCTCAGGCGACGCAACGCCCTGGCATTGCTTTGATGCTCCAGCAGCGCCTGCACTTTGGGTTTGAGAATTTGGGAATCAAAAGGCTTGAGCAGGTAGTCCACGGCACCGCATGCGTAGCCCTCCAGGACGGCATCCCGGGATAGCGCGTTGGCGGTCAGGAAAATGATGGGGGTAAAACGCGTGCGCTGGCTGCCGCGCATAAAACGTGCAACTTCAAACCCGTCCATGACGGGCATCTGAACGTCCAGCAACACCAGGTCGACCTCGTGGCGCAGTAACATATCCAGGGCTTCAACACCTGAAGCGGCGGTCAGAATGTGCCAGTCGGGGCGCTGCAACAACGCCTGCATGCTGATCAGATTTTCAGGGTAATCATCCACTACCAAAAGAACTGAACCAGCCTCAGCCGGTTTCTCGGGCACGCATTCCATGCTGCTTCTCTATTTGACTGTCCTGAACTCAGGTGAAAACCGGACAAAAACTGAAACTCAACTCTAAACCCGGGCACTGCAAAGCAGAAGCGACCTTGCGCCACACAATTAGACATAATCGGATCCAACCGACTAACGGTATGCCCGTTTATCGCCACATGTAATGCGGGCTTTACGGTTATAAGGTTTTTTTGACGTCAAATAAAAGTGCCATCATTTAACTGGCCATACCGTTCGTCCTATAAAGACCTCCCGTCAAAGCCTTGGTCCAGACACCACTCCGGTGTGTGTGGCCTGTAAGCGCAGCAGCACAAGGCCCGAAACATGATCGATCTGTCAACCTGGAACCTGAGCGTTCCTGTCGGCTCCACACCGACGACCATCGACACTCCCCGCCTGCTTAAGGGTTTCAAAAATGTGTATTTCCATGCCGATTCCGGCACGCTTTTTTTCTGGGCGCCGGTGACCGCAAGCACCACCGTCAACGCCATTTACCCGCGCAGCGAATTACGTGAAACCCGCGCCGATGGCTCTTTGCGCAATTGGCTATACCCCAGCGCCAACCATTTTTTGAACGCCACGCTGGCCGTCAATCAAGTGCCCTCCTCCGGCAAGGTCGTGATCGGGCAGATCCATGCGTTTCAAAGTCAGCAGCCCCTGCTCAAGCTGGAATACCAATACAAGACCAGCAAACTCAGCGGCAACCTGGTGGCCAAGGTGCGCATACGGCCCAACGACACCACCATCAAGACCGTAACGGTGGCCGAGAATGTGCCTCTGCAAAAGAGCTTCACCTATGTCATCAACCTGACACCCGACGGCACCTTGAACGTCAAGGGCGCCAATAAAGTCTGGAACACGCCCATCAGCGCTACATGGCGCGACAAACCGCTGTACTTCAAGGCCGGGGCGTACGTGCAGGACAACACGGGCAATAGCAAAGAAGGCGGGCAAGTCACGTTCAGCAAGCTGGACATCGACCACAACGCGCCCTGAGTAAAGCGCAGAGCCGCACTGGCGGCTCTGTCTTCAATGCATCACTGGCCGAATGGCACGGGGTGCGGGGTGTGTGCAGAGGACGGCGGCAACTGCGGCAACATAAAGCTCGGCTGATCGCCCGTCAGGGTTTTAAGGAAGGCCACTATCTGCCCCACTTCCTCCTGGCTCAGTTTGCGACCCAATTGCAGACGGGCCATCACATCCACCGCTTCCTCCAGATTCCAGTACGCACCGTCATGGAAGTACGGATAAGTCAGCTCGACGTTGCGCAAGGTGGGCACCTTGAACAGCATGCGGTCGGTGTCTTTTCCCGTCAGCCCGGCGACACCTTCGGATGGGTTCTTGGTGACATAGGGCTCGATCATCCCCATTTTCTGCATCGATGCTCCGCCCACGGCCTCGCCGTTATGGCAAGCAATGCAGCCCGTGTTTTTAAACAGTTCATACCCTTTAACCGCGGCCGGGCTGATGGCGTCTTTTTCACCTTTTAACCACCGGTCAAACGGCGCATTGGGTGTGACCAGCGTCTCCTCGAATGCCGCCAGTGCATCGGTGATGTGGTCGATACTGACCGTGTCATCGCCATACACCGCTTTGAATGAATCGCGATATTGCGGGATCGAGCGCACCACGTCAGAGGCCAGGTTGTGGGTAAACCCCATTTCACCGGGGTTGGCAATCGGCCCGCCCGCCTGTTCCTTGAGGGTCTTGGCGCGCCCGTCCCAAAACTGCACGACGTTCAGGCTCGAGTTAAGCACCGTGGGCGAATTGATCGGCCCTTGATGCCAGTTGTGACCAATGGACGTCGGTAAATTATCGCTACCGCCCATGCTCAAGTTGTGGCACGAGTTGCAGGAAATAAATCCGGACTTGGACAACCTCGGGTCAAACCACAACTGCTTGCCCAGTTCCACCTTCGCCGGGTCAGTTATTTTTGCCGGTTGTATCGGCTGTATCGGTTCATTGATCGGCGCGGCGGCCCACGCCTGCACCCCCAGCATCAAACTGCACAGTGCAACCCACGGTTTAATCACGGTGTTCTCCTTCACGTTATGGTTTTTTAACCACTATGGGTTACGTAACGTGATGGCCAGATGATGCGAGTCAACGGATCCATCCCCGGTCAAAAGTGGGATGTTTCCGTATGTAAGTGAAGGGCACTTCTGAGATGACGATCCCCCGGCAGGCACTGCTTGCGGCCCTGAAAGTCACAGGGCTATCTTCTTGAGTCGCCAAGCGGCCTGGCCCAATTGATGCTCCCAGTGGAATCGACATGAAGAAAAAGCGCGACGATCACCAGCACGATGAAAAAACGCGACGCCTGCTTGATGACCTCAACGCTGCACCCGCCCCGCTGGACGAACTCAAACCGACTCAACCCGCCGAAGTCAGCCCGGCCTCGCCTTTCGCCGTGCGCGGTGACGTGCGGGCGCTGGAAGCCTTGAAGCATATGTCGATCATGCTCAAAAGCACCGAGGAGGTTTCGGACGAGATCACCGAGCGCGCCAGCGGCATAGAGCGAGGGCTGATCTGGTCGATGCTGCATTCCGTCGAGATGACCCGCTCGCTGGTGGACGCACTGCTCAGGGGCAATGGCGTGGACCCTGATTCGTTGTAGGCAGGCAGATCCAGAGCCTTTTAGCCTCAACTCAAAACCAGTTGCGCTGGCGGTGCTGTCAACCTTGAGCAACGATCACCCTCTGCTCACTGACCGTCACTCATTGGGTCTTTTTTTCGGCCGTCAGGGGCAAGGTGAGCCCCTGACCGTCAGGCTCAGAAGTCCCAGCGCGTGGTCACCATAAAGTTGCGTGGCTCGCCATAAATCGCCGAGTTATAGAACCCGATGTTGGTGTAGTAGTACTTGTCGAACACGTTATTGACGTTAAGGGTGGTCGACAGGTTTTCCGTGAATTGATAACGGGTCATCAGGTCGACCAGCCAATAGGGCTTCTGCGAGAAATCCTCGTAGCGGTTTTTCGGGCCGTTGTACATTTCTTGCCAGGCCGTGCTCTGCCAACGGGCACCACCGCCCACGGAGACTTTGCTCAGGTCGCCCTTGAGTTTGTAAATGGTGTAGAAGCTGAGCTGGTCTTCGGGCTCAAACGTCGAGATTTTCTTGCCCGTGTCATCGCGTACCACCTTGTGCGTGTAGCCACCTTGCAAGCTCCAGCCGGGGCTCAGCTCCCCGGATATTTCCAGCTCATAGCCCTTGGTCCTCGCGGCAGTGCCCTTGAAGGCATAGTTGGGTGGCGTGGGCGACAGGTTGTTCCAGGCGTCGTCGGGGATGGGGCGATTGCTTTCCTTGATCTCAAAGTACGCCAGGCTGGCATTCAGGCGGCCGTCGAACATTTCGCTCTTGAGGCCGATTTCATAGTTTTCACCCTGGTCCGGGTCGAGCATCTTGCTGTGGCGATCCAGGTTGTAGAACTCCTGCGGCATGAACACGTCGGTGTAGCTGGCGTACGCCGTGAGGGAGTCGGTCAGGTCATACGTGATGCCCGCATAGGGGATCACGCGGCCAGATTCATGGTAGGTCGTGGTGGTGCCGGTCAGGGTGTAGTCCACCACTCGCGCACCGAGAAACACATTCAGGTCGTCGGTGATAGAGAGCCGGGTGGTCCCGTACATGCCCGTCTGACGCACCGTGTCATCGCTGATTTGTGATGCCCTGCCCCAATCAGGTTTGGCCAGGTGCCCGTTCCAGTTGAAGTAATCGACCAGGTTGGGCGTGGAGAACTTAACGTCCCAGAAACCTTTGCCTTGCCAGTTTGCTTTGCTGATCGAGCCGCCCAGCACCAGTTGGTGTTCACGCCCCATCATGCTGTAAGGGCCACTGATATAGAGGTCAGCCGCATCGCTGGTGGTTTCACCCTTGTAGCGTTGCGCATTGATGGTCGCTGTGCCATCGGCTGCCGGCTGGTTGAACTGGATGGCGCCCAACTGGGCGTCGTAGCCATTGAGCTTGTGATCGAGTTGCAGCTTGCCGACCCAACCACCGCCGAGGTCTTGTTCCAGCGTGGCAAAGACGGTGCGGGTGTATTGCTGCCAACTGCTCCAGTCGGTGGCATTGCTGAATGAACGCTTGGCGTCGTTGATCTCGCCAGCGTAGTTGTACAGCGGAAAACTCCCCGACCAGGTTGACCCCTGAGGCCGGTTGTCCTGATAGTCGGCGCCCACGGTCAGCAATGTGTCAGGCGTGAGGTCGGCTTCGAGGATGCCGTAGAACACCGAACTCTGGTTGGAGTAGCGGTCGATATAGGACTGGCGGTCCTGATAGGCCGCCACTGCGCGGCCACGTACGTTGCCGCTGTCGGTCAACGGTCCGCTGACGTCCGCTTCCGTGCGGTAGTTGTCCCAGGAGCCGGCGCCCGTGGTGATATGGCCATGAAAATCATGGGTGGGCTTCTTGCGCACCAGGTTGATGGTGCCGCCCAGCGAACCGGCGCCGCTCAACAATCCGGAAGCCCCCTTGAGCACCTCGATACGGTCATAGATCGCCATGTCGCTCAGGGTGTTGCCCGCCGAATAGGCAACGTTGCGCACCGCCGAAGGAATGCCGTCGTACTGGAAGTTGTTGATCGAGAAACCGCGCGAGTAGTAATTGGTCCGGTCCGTGTCGTACGCCGAGACGGTAATGCCAGGGGTGTGACGCATCACATCGTCAACGTTGTCGAGCGCGAAATCATCCATATGCTGGCGGGTGATGACGCTGATCGATTGCGGTGTCTCGCGGGGCTTGAGCACCATGCGCGTGGCCGTGGCGATGTAGCCCGGCGTGTAAGAGCCAGTGCCTTCGGTCACTGAACCCAACTGGTTGGTCACCACTTCAGTGGCACCCAGCTCCAGGCCGGACTGAAGGCTGCGCGCGACCAGCACATAGCCCCCGTTCGTCTGACGCTCGGCGTGCAACCCGCTGCTGGCCAGCAAGCGGTCCAACGCCTCTTCAATGCTGTATGACCCTTCAAGCCCGGCCGTGGTGAGCTGACGAGCCTGCTCGGTATCAAACGAAATCGTCACCCCCGCTTGCACGCCAAATTGGGTCAAGGCGCTGCCCAGCGGGCCAGCCGGTATCTGGTAGGTCGTTTGGCTGTGCGCATAACTCAGCGCGGGCATCATCGCCAGCGCAGACAGGCTGGCCAGGGACGCGCCCAGCAGCGACAGGCGCACAGCGCGGGTGATTTTATGGGTGGCAGTGAGGGGGAGCGGGTGCATTGGGTGATCCTTGCGTTGTCATGGCAGTAACTCGCTGCGATCGCGGCTTATGTCATTGACGGATGAGAATCAAAATCAGCAAGGTTCAACAGAAAACCTTTTAAGCGGGCTCGATGCTGGCCCAATAGCGGGTCATGAAACGCACCTTTACCGGCAGGGTTTTACTCAGGTTCTCCAGTACGGTTTCGGTGTCATCGATACGAAAAGCGCCCGATATACGTAGGTCCTGAACCGCTGTCGCACACTGCAACACGCCGGGCCGATAGCGGTTCAGTTCCTCGACAAAGTCCCCCAGCCGCCAGTCGTCCACACGCAGCATGCCGTGGACCCAGGCCGTCGACCCTGCTGCTAAAGGGCTAATGCCCTCGATCGCCTCGGGATCAAACGTCACTTGCTGCCCAGCCTCCACCCGCACAGGCTGACCGGATGACCGACGGGCCGTCACTTCAACAGCGGCCTGCAACACGCCGACACGGGTGCGCCCGGGCAGTTGGCGCACGCTGAATTGCGTGCCCAGTGCCCGCACGCGCCCTTCTCCGGTATCCACAATAAAAGGCCGCAGGGCCGAGTCCTTGGCGGTCTGAACCAGAATTTCCCCACCGTGCAGCTGGATCAGGCGCTGGGTTGAATCGAAGCGGATGTCCAGCGATGTGTGGGCATTCATCTGCACCTGCGAGCCATCGTCCAGGCGCAGCGAACGCCGCTCGCGGCTGCCCGTACGTTGCCCGGCGAGCATCGAACGGTATAGGGCAGCTCTTCAACCGCCAGCCAGGAACAGGCACCTGCGGCCAGCAGCAGACTGAGTATTTTCAAGACCTCCCGGCGCTGCGCCTTGGCTGCACTAAGGCTGGACAAGGCCGTTTGACGGGGCACGCGGGCCCATTGTTGCTGAAGTTTCTCGACACGTGCCCACGCCGCCGCATGCTGAGGGTTGGCGTGCAACCAGGTTTGCCAGGCGCGGGACGTGGCGTCGCAGCATGTGTCGTCATTCAATTGCACGTACCACGTTGCGGCGGCCTCAAGGACCTTGAGGTCCGGAGCACCGCTCATTCGTGCTCCATCAGCAACAGGCAGCGGGTCATGGCCCGAATCAAATGATTTTTCACTGTGGTGACGGATACGCCGTAGCGTTCGGCCGTCGCCACGTAGCTGAGTCCTTCAAGTTGTACCGCGAGGAAAATATCCCGTGTCCGGCTGCCCAGTTCATCGAGCAGCGTATCGATTGAGACCAGCATTTCGATGATCGACAGCCGCGTTTGCGGCGAAACATCGACCGGTTCAGGGCGCAGCGATAAAGCCTGCAAATAGGCCTGCTCGATGGTGCGGCGACGGGATTTATCGATTAACAGCGACCGCGCGATGGCGCTCAGATAACCGCGTGGCTCGCGGATTGGCGTGTCGATCCGGGCAGTCATGACCCGCACAAACGTATCCTGCGCCAGATCGGCGGCATCGGCCGCATTGCCCAACCGAACCCGCAACCAGCCCTTCAGCCAACTGTTGTGGTCGCTGTACAACTGATGAAGTGCTGAGCGATCAAGCGCCGACATGAACATGCCACCCATGCGTAAATGGTAATCGCTCGCATTGTCGTGATGACAAGCTGATTATGCAAGGGTCATTTGATGGCAGGGTGACTTGAGGCAGTGGCCAGAACGCCGCTGATGAAACGCTACGGGTTGGGTAAAACCCGAACAACAGGCAAAAAAAATCCGGCGCCCCTGAGAGACGCCGGATGTTTTTGCTGACTGAGCACGGACCAACCGGCCTTCACTCAACAGCAGGACGCGCAGGTCTTAGTTGACCTTGGCGTTCAGCTCACCTTTGAGGTAACGCTGGTACATGGCTTCCAGAGAGATCGGCTTGATCTTCGAAGCGTTACCGGCGGTGCCGAAGGCTTCGTAACGGGCGATGCAGACATCACGCATGGCCGTTACTGTGGCGCCGAAGAATTTGCGCGGGTCAAACTCGCTCGGGTTGGTGGCCATCAGGCGGCGCATGGCGCCCGTCGATGCCAGACGCAGGTCGGTGTCGATGTTCACCTTGCGCACGCCGTGCTTGATGCCTTCAACGATTTCTTCAACCGGCACGCCGTAGGTTTCTTTGATGTCGCCGCCGTACTCGTTGATGATTTTCAGCCACTCTTGCGGCACCGAGGACGAACCGTGCATCACCAGGTGAGTGTTCGGAATGCGCTTGTGGATTTCTTTGATGCGATCAATCGCCAGCACGTCGCCAGTCGGCGGCTTGGTGAATTTGTACGCGCCGTGGGACGTACCGATGGCAATCGCCAGGGCGTCCACTTGGGTGCGTTTTACAAAGTCAGCGGCTTCTTCAGGATCGGTCAGCATTTGGCTGTGATCCAGCACGCCTTCCGCGCCGATGCCGTCTTCTTCGCCGGCCATACCGGTTTCCAGCGAACCCAGGCAGCCCAGCTCGCCTTCTACCGACACACCACAGGCGTGAGCCAGGGCCACGGTTTGCTGAGTCACGCGCACGTTGTAGTCGTAGTCAGTCGGGGTCTTGCCGTCTTCACCCAGCGAGCCGTCCATCATCACCGAGCTGAAACCCAGCTGGATCGAACGCTGACACACGTCAGGGCTGGTGCCGTGGTCCTGGTGCATGCACACCGGGATATGCGGGAATTCTTCGATCGCGGCCAGGATCAGGTGACGCAGGAACGGAGCACCTGCGTATTTGCGCGCACCGGCCGAAGCCTGAACGATCACCGGGGAGTCAGTCTTGTCAGCGGCTTCCATGATGGCGCGCATCTGCTCAAGGTTGTTGACGTTAAAAGCTGGAACGCCGTAGCCGAATTCGGCGGCGTGGTCCAGCATCTGGCGCATGCTGATAAGTGCCATTGTGCGTGTCTCTCCCGGACGAGGGTCGTTAATCGTGCAAGCCTGCCGGAGCGGCGGCTGCTATTCAAGTTTTTGCAGATCGGGGGTAACCGCTCTGCGCGTCATTAGCATCATCTGTAGTCGCTGCCGCAGTCGGCTCAAAGCCCATCACTGAATCAGCCACGCCTACAGCTCAAAGCGTCACGGGCACCCGCGCTCTTTAGAAGGCGTGGGTGACTCGTATTTCTCCAGTGCCTCAGGCCCTGATCGTTTATTGACCAATGGCACACTCTGCGCCTGCCAGTCAGCCTGGTAACAGCCGCTCTCTTCAGGCGTGGCCGCTTCAGGCGCGGGCTTGTTCGAGCCGGAACACCCGGCCACCAAGCCTGCAATCATCAACAGCGGTAACAACTTGAGCATGTCCATGCTTCCTTTCAGGGCCTGATTCACGTTCAGGCTTTCGCGCGGCTTTCCAGAACGTCCACGGCAGGCAATACCTTGCCTTCAACGAATTCCAGGAACGCACCGCCACCGGTCGAGATGTAAGAGATTTTGTCAGCAACGCCGTACTTGTCGATGGCGGCCAGTGTGTCACCGCCGCCTGCAATCGAGAATGCAGCGCTGTCAGCGATGGCGTGGGCCAACACTTTGGTGCCATTGCCGAACTGGTCAAACTCAAAAACGCCGACCGGACCGTTCCACAGAATAGTCTTGGATGATTTCAGCAGCTCGGCGAAGTGCGCAGCCGTCTGCGGGCCGATGTCCAGAATCATGTCGTCTTCTGCCACGTCAGCAATCAGTTTGACAGTGGCTTCAGCGCTTTCAGCGAATTCCTTGGCCACCACCACGTCGGTCGGCAACGGCACATTGACCTTGGCGGCGATGGCGCGCGCGGTGTCCAGCAGGTCGGGTTCGTACAGCGACTTGCCCACCGGGTGGCCGGCCGCCGCGAGGAACGTGTTGGCAATGCCGCCGCCCACGATCAGCAGGTCGCAAATCTGGCTCAGGCTGTTCAGGACGTCGAGTTTGGTCGACACCTTGGAGCCCGCGACAATCGCAGCCATGGGTTTGGCCGGGGCGCCCAGGGCTTTGCCCAGCGCTTCCAGCTCGGCAGCCAGCAACGGACCTGCCGCTGCAACCTTGGCGAACTTGGCCACGCCGTGGGTCGAACCTTCGGCGCGGTGCGCGGTGCCAAAAGCGTCCATCACAAACACGTCGCACAAGGCCGCGTATTGCTTGGCCAGTTCATCGGCGTTCTTCTTTTCGCCCTTGTTGAAGCGCACGTTCTCGAACAACACGATGTCGCCGGCGTTCACGTCGACGCCATTGAGGTAGTCGCTCACCAGCGGCACTTCACGGCCCAGCGCCTTGCTCAGGTAGTCAGCCACGGGCTTGAGGCTGTTTTCGGCCGAAAATTCGCCTTCAGTCGGACGGCCCAGGTGCGAGCAGACCATGACCGCCGCGCCTTTTTCCAACGCCAGCTTGATGGTCGGCAGCGAAGCAAGGATGCGCGCATCGCTGGTGACAACACCGTCCTTGACTGGGACGTTGAGGTCTTCGCGGATCAGTACGCGCTTACCTTGCAGATCGAGGTCGGTCATCTTCAACACGGTCATGGGTCGCAGTTCCTGAGTTTCTAATGTGAGAGAACGGTTTTTGGGTGAGTTACATGCAGATAGTGCTCTGCCACATCGATCATTCGATTGGCAAAGCCCCATTCGTTGTCGAACCAGGCCAGCAAGTTGACCAACCGGGGGCCGGACACGCGGGTCTGGCTGGCATCGACAATCGCCGAATGCGGGTCATGGTTGAAGTCACAGCTGGCATGGGGCAATTCGGTATACGCCAACAAGCCTTTGAGCGGGCCGCTGGTCGCGGCCTCGCGCAACATCCGGTTCACTTCCACCGCGGTGGTGTCGCGCGCGGTGACCAACGTGATATCCAGGCACGACACATTCAAGGTCGGAACCCGTACGGCTTTGGCTTGAATTCGGCCCGCAAGTTCCGGCAGCAAACGTTCAATGCCTTTGGCCAGACCGGTGGACACCGGAATCACTGACTGAAACGCCGAGCGAGTACGACGAAGGTCTTCGTCATGGTAAGCATCAATCACCGGCTGATCGTTCATCGCCGAGTGAATGGTGGTGATCGATACGTACTCCAGACCAAACGCCTGATCCAGCAGACGCAACAGCGGCACGCCGCAGTTGGTGGTGCATGACGCGTTGGAAATCAGGCGCTCGGTGCCGGTCAGGCTGTGCTGGTTCACGCCGTACACGATGGTGGCGTCGGCATCGGCCTCGCTGGCCATCGGTTGCGAAAACAATACAGCGGGGGCCCCGGCGTCGAGAAAACGCTGGCCGTCCGTACGGGTGTTGTAGGCACCGGAGCATTCCAGAACCAGATCAACGCCCAGCGCGGCCCAGTCAATTCCTTCAGGGGTGGCACTGCGGAACACTTTCACGCAGTCGCCATTGATATGCAGGCAGTCGCCTTCGATCCGTATCTCGCCGGGAAACCGGCCATGCGTGGAGTCGAAGCGCGTCAAATATTCGAGGCTGGCCATATCGGCCAGGTCATTGAGGGCAACAATTTCAAACCCGGCAGCCGCTCCCCGCTCACACAACGCACGCAAGACGCAACGACCAATGCGGCCGTAGCCGTTGAGTGCAACTTTGTAAGGACGCGGTTGAGGCATGGGGTTCTCTTATTCTTCAAAACCTGCAGTCGCTGCCCAAAGCTGCGATCAGGCCCGCAGGCCTTCAGCAAAGGGTTGCACAGCGCCCCTTCACAACCGTGGGCAACGACGACGGGAAGCGCGGCAGCCAAAGGGCCGCCGCGTCGGGCGTTTAGTCTTCGAGCAGTTCTTCAGCCTGACCCAGGATGTTTTCCAGGGTGAAACCAAACTCTTCGAACAAGGCAGGCGCAGGCGCCGACTCGCCGTAGGTGGTCATGCCGATGACGCGACCTTCCAGGCCAACGTACTTGTACCAGTAGTCTGCGTGGGACGCTTCGATGGCAATACGCGCGCTGACCTGCAACGGCAGAACCGATTGCTTGTAGCCTGCGTCCTGCGCTTCATACACGCTGGTGCACGGCATCGACACAACACGTACCTTACGGCCCTGCTCGGTCAGTTTGTCGTAAGCCTGAACCGCCAGACCGACTTCCGAACCGGCCGAGATCAGGATCAGCTCAGGCTCGCCTGCGCAATCTTTGAGCACGTAGCCACCGCGGTTGATGTCGGCAATTTGCGCGGCATCACGGGTTTGGTGGTTGAGGTTCTGACGCGAGAAGATCAGCGCCGACGGACCGTCTTTACGCTCCAGTGCGAACTTCCAGGCCACTGCGGATTCCACCGCGTCCGCCGGGCGCCAGGTGTCCAGGTTCGGCGTGGTGCGCAGGCTGGTCAGTTGCTCGATGGGCTGGTGGGTCGGGCCGTCTTCGCCCAGACCGATGGAGTCGTGGGTGAACACATAAATCACGCGCTGCTTCATCAAGGCCGACATGCGAATGGCGTTGCGGGCGTATTCCATGAACATCAGGAAAGTCGCGCCGTAAGGCACCAGACCGCCGTGCAGGGCGATGCCGTTCATGATCGCGCTCATGCCGAACTCACGTACACCGTAGTACACGTAGTTACCGCTGGCGTCTTCAGCCGTAACGCCTTTGCAGCCTTTCCACAGGGTCAGGTTAGAACCGGCCAGGTCGGCCGAACCGCCCAACAGTTCTGGCAGCATCGGGCCATAGGCATTCAGTGCGTTCTGGCTGGCTTTACGGCTGGCGATCGTTTCGCCTTTGGCCGCGACCTCAGCAATGTATTCGTTCGCACGGCGATCAAAATCGAGGGGCAAGTCACCGTTCATACGGCTGCCAAACTCATTGGCCAGCGCCGGGAACTCGGCCGCATAGGCAGCAAAACGCTTGTCCCATTCGGATTCAGCTTCAGCACCGGCTTGCTTGGCGTCCCACTCGGCGTAGATATCAGCCGGGATTTCAAACGGGCCGTGGTTCCAGTTCAGCGCTTGGCGGGTCAGGGCGATTTCGTCGTTACCCAGCGGAGCACCGTGGCAATCTTCTTTACCCTGCTTGTTCGGCGAACCGAAACCGATGGTGGTCTTGCAGCAGATCAGTGTTGGCTGATCGCTTTTGCGAGCGGTTTCAATGGCGGTCTTGATCTCTTCCGGATCGTGACCGTCAACGTTACGGATCACTTGCCAGTTGTAGGCCTCGAAACGCTTTGGCGTGTCATCGGTGAACCAGCCTTCGACTTCGCCGTCGATGGAAATGCCGTTGTCGTCATAGAACGCGATCAGCTTGTTCAGGCCCAACGTACCGGCCAGCGAGCCGACTTCGTGGGAGATGCCTTCCATCATGCAGCCATCACCCATAAACACGTAGGTGTGGTGATCAACGATGGTATGGCCTGGGCGGTTGAACTGCGCGGCCATGACTTTTTCAGCCAGTGCAAAACCTACGGCGTTGGCAAAACCCTGACCCAAAGGACCGGTGGTGGTCTCAACGCCCGGGGTATAGCCCAGCTCCGGGTGGCCCGGGGTACGGCTGTGCAACTGGCGGAAGTTTTTCAGGTCGTCGATCGACAGGTCGTAGCCGGTCAGGTGCAGCAACGAGTAGATCAGCATCGAACCATGGCCGTTGGACAGCACGAAGCGGTCACGGTCAGCGAACGACGGGTTGCTCGGGTTGTGCTTCAGATAATCGCGCCACAGTACTTCGGCGATATCCGCCATGCCCATCGGGGCACCCGGGTGGCCGCTGTTGGCTTTTTGCACGGCATCCATGCTGAGTGCACGAATGGCGTTGGCACGCTCACGACGGCTGGGCATCGCTGTTCTCCTGGGAATGGGTAAATAAAAACGAATCGGAAAAAGGCGAGCATTTTCCCTCAGGCAGCGCCCTCGGGCAATGACAGATAGTCACTTGAATCATTTTTCCTGTGCTTAACCGTTCAATCTGTTGAGGATTGGACCGCTGCGCTCGTCATTACACTTAAGCCGTCCGACCAACGTGCCAGTTATCGACCAATATCAAAATGTTTTGATATTGGCCTTGCGACGACAGAACGGGGTAACTAGACTGCGACCCCATGAACTTACGCGTGCCTTCAATTCGCCATGACGATTGCGATGAGCTCTCCGCCTTGTGCAAGGCTGGAGGCGACCCGCTGCGACTGAATGTGCTGCGCGCGTTGGCCAACGATTCATTTGGTGTGCTGGAACTGACCCAGATTTTCGCGACCGGCCAATCTGGCATGAGCCATCACCTCAAGGTGCTGTCCCAGGCCGGGCTGG
The DNA here is from genome assembly GCF_001042985.1 of Pseudomonas lundensis. Taxonomy (GTDB): domain Bacteria; phylum Pseudomonadota; class Gammaproteobacteria; order Pseudomonadales; family Pseudomonadaceae; genus Aquipseudomonas; species Aquipseudomonas lundensis. The sequence continues at coordinate 142,312 of NZ_JYKY01000004.1, read as the reverse complement.
TGGCTACACGGCGTGAAGGCAACGCGATCTTTTATCGCCGCGCCCTGCCCCACACCGAACAATTGGGCGGCACGTTGCACGCCGCGTTACTGGGTGAGGTCGACAACCTGACCCTGCCCGCCGACGTACAGGCACGCATCAGCGCCGTACACGGGCAACGCGCTGCCGCGAGCCAAGACTTTTTCTCGCGCATTGCCGAGAAATTTCGCGCCCAGCAAGACCTGATTGCAGGCTTGCCGCAGTACCGGGACAGCGTATTGGCATTGCTCGACAAACTGAGCTTCACTGCGCCCGCCACTGCGTTGGAGGTCGGCCCCGGCGATGGCAGCTTCTTGCCTGATCTGGCCCGACGCTTTGACCAGGTCACGGCACTGGACAACAGCCCGGCGATGCTTGAACTGGCGCGTCAGGTGTGTGAGCGCGAATCACTGAACAACGTCAGCCTGATCCTGGCCGACGCGCTCAACGGTTCGCAGATTCAAGTCGATTGCGTGGTGGTGAACATGGTCCTGCACCATTTCGCCGCACCGGCCGAAGCAGTGAAGCAACTGGCCACCTTGCTGCAACCTGGCGGTAGCCTGCTGGTAACAGAGTTGTGCAGCCATAATCAGGCGTGGGCCCGCGAGGCGTGCGGCGATTTGTGGCTAGGTTTTGAACAAGATGATCTGGCCCGTTGGGCCACCGCTGCGGGACTCGTTCCCGGGGAAAGCCTCTATGTAGGCTTACGTAATGGTTTCCAGATTCAGGTCCGCCACTTTCAGCGACCTTCTGGCGACACTCACCATCGGTAAATATTAGGAAACCGTCGAGATGAGCGAATACTCCATTTTCACCTCCGAGTCCGTGTCTGAAGGGCATCCGGACAAAATCGCCGACCAGATTTCTGACGCGGTGCTGGACGCCATCATTGCTGAAGACAAGTTCGCCCGTGTGGCGTGCGAGACTCTGGTGAAAACCGGCGTAGCGATCATCGCCGGCGAAGTGACCACGTCGGCCTGGGTTGACCTGGAGCAGATCGTTCGTGACGTGATCACCGACATCGGCTACACCAGCTCTGACGTCGGCTTCGACGGCGCTACCTGCGGCGTGATGAACATCATCGGCAAGCAGTCCCCTGACATCAACCAGGGTGTTGACCGCGCCAAGCCTGAAGATCAGGGCGCCGGCGACCAGGGCCTGATGTTCGGCTACGCCAGCAACGAAACTGACGTGCTGATGCCAGCGCCGATCACCTTCTCGCACCAGCTGGTTCAGCGCCAGGCCGAAGCCCGTAAATCCGGCCTGCTGCCTTGGCTGCGTCCGGACGCAAAATCCCAGGTCACGTGCCGTTACGACAATGGCAAGGTGGTGGGCATCGACGCAATCGTGCTGTCGACCCAGCACAACCCGGACGTCAGCGCTGCCGACCTGCGCGACGGCGTGATGGAGCTGATCGTCAAGCACGTACTGCCTGCCGAACTGCTGCACAAAGACACCCAGTTCCACATCAACCCGACTGGCCAGTTCATCATTGGCGGCCCGGTGGGTGACTGCGGCCTGACCGGTCGCAAGATCATCGTTGACACCTACGGCGGCATGGCCCGTCACGGCGGTGGCGCATTCTCGGGTAAAGATCCTTCCAAGGTTGACCGTTCGGCGGCTTACGCGGGTCGTTATGTGGCCAAGAACATCGTGGCTGCCGGTCTGGCCGAGCGTTGCGAGATTCAGGTTTCCTACGCAATCGGCGTCGCTCAACCGACTTCGATCTCGTTGAACACCTTCGGCACTGGCAAAATCTCTGACGAAAAAATCATCAAGTTGGTGCGTGACGTGTTCGACCTGCGTCCTTATGCCATCACCAAGATGCTCGACCTGCTGCACCCGATGTACCAGGAAACCGCCGCTTACGGCCACTTCGGCCGCACGCCGCAGACCAAAACGGTCGGCGACGACACCTTCACCACGTTCACGTGGGAGCGCACTGACCGCGCTGAAGAGCTGCGCGCTGCCGCTGGCGTGTAACCGCGCCCCGCTGCACCCAAAAGCCCCGGACAGGCAACTGTCCGGGGCTTTTTTGGTGCTGCGCCCGGTGAACGTGTTGCCCGCGAAACATGCGGTAAAGCTGCGGCACGGTCCGACTGAGAACCTGCACTAGCCTTAAGCATTCTTACCGGGCAAGGACGCTCATGATGCTGGTCACACTTCGTCTTCTAAGCGGGCTTGCGCTCGCGTTTCTCACGACCTCTGCAGGCGCCGCCGCCTGCCCCGACGGGTCACCGGCCCAGGCCAACCTGTCCATCAGCCGTCTCGAACAACAAGTGCAGATCTGGGATGACAGCTACCATCGCCTAGGCGTTTCCCTCGTGACGGATGCTCAATACGATCAAGCACGAGCGCGCCTGGAACAGTGGCAACGTTGCGTCGGCGCAACGCCTGCGAGTGACCCGCTGCACACAGCACGGGGCAAGGTGGCGCACCCCGTGCCCCACACCGGTCTGAGCAAACTGCCCGACGACCAGGCCGTTAAACGCTGGCTGGCCAACCGCCGGGGGATTTGGGTGCAACCCAAGGTCGACGGCGTGGCCGTGACGCTGACCTATCGTGAAGGCCAACTGCAACACGTGATCAGCCGGGGGGACGGAGAGAAAGGTCAGGACTGGACCGCCTCGGCCCTTACCCTCAATGCCATTCCCCGCACCTTGGCGCACCCTGTCACGCTGGTGCTGCACGGCGAACTCTACTGGCGCTTGCCCGGCCATGTCCAAGCCACCTCTGGCAGCCTGAATGCGCGCAGCCTGGTTGCAGGCCTGATGGCACGCCACACCCTCGCCCCTGAGCATGCCGAGCGTATTGGCCTGTTTGTCTGGGACTGGCCCGACGGCCCGGCCACGCTGATCGAGCGTTTGCAGCACCTGACCCGCCTGGGGTTTGTCGACAGCCAGACCTACAGCCAGCCGGTCGAACACTTCGAACAGGCGCGAGATTGGCGCCAGCGCTGGCACACCACGGCGTTGCCGTTTGCCACCGATGGCGTTGTGTTACGCCAGAGCGAACGCCCCGACGCCAAGCGCTGGCAGGCAACCCCCCCGAACTGGGCCGTCGCCTGGAAATACCCCCACGCCCAAGCCATCTCCGAAGTGCGCAGCGTGACGTTCAATATCGGCCGCACCGGGCGCATCACGCCGATGCTGACGCTGGCCCCCGTGACACTCGACGACCGGCGCATCCAGCGCATCAGCGTCGGCTCACTGCAACGCTGGCAAACCCTGGATATTCGCCCCGCAGACCACGTGGCTATCAGCCTCGCAGGCATGACCATTCCACGCCTGGACAGCGTGGTGCTGCGCGCACCCGAGCGCCTTGAAGTCAACGCCCCCAACCCCCAAAACTTCCACAGCCTGAGCTGCTGGCAGCCGACGCCGGGCTGCGAAAGCCAATTTTTGGCGCGACTGAACAGGTTGAGCAGCAAGCAGGGTCTGGCCCTACCGTTTGTCGGGCCCGGAACGTGGAAAAAGTTGATCCAGAGCGGACAAATCAACAGCCTGACCGATTGGTTGACCCTGGATGCTTCCCGGCTTGTTAAGATTGCGGGCTTCGGCGAGCGCAGCAGTGAACGTTTATTGACCAGTTTTCAGCGCGCCCGGCAACAACCGTTCGAGCGCTGGGTCAAAGCAATCGGGTTGCCACCCACGGGGGACGCGGCGTTGGGCCACTCGTGGCAGGCGCTGGTTGCGCGTGATACCGACGCCTGGCGGGCAGAGCCGGGCATTGGCCCACGCCGTGCCGAACAATTGAGTGCGTTCCTGCAAGACCCGAACGTACGGGCAATAAGCGAAACATTACGGGCTGCTGCAGTGCCGGGCTTCGACTAGCCTGCTTCAGACTTATTCAACACCCATGCTGCGTTTCGCATTTTTGAACTGTGTGTATTGTCACTTTTTGTTATGGAGCTATTCATGAAATTTCTTTCACCGCTCGCCCTGTTTACTGTTTGCGGCCTGATGGCTGCCCCGCTGATGGCTGCGGATCAAGCGCCTGAGTTGACGGGATGTGCCGCCAAGATAAAAAACATTGAAACTCAGCTGGAATACGCCCGCGCTCACAACAACAGCGGGCAGATTGCCGGTCTTGAAACAGCCCTGGAAAAAGTCAAAAAGTATTGCACCGATTCAAGCTTGAAGAAGGAGCGCGAAAGCAAGGTGCTCGATGCCAAGCATGAAGTCAGCCGGCGTCAGGCCGATCTGGACAAAGCCATGAAGAAAGGCGACCCGGAAAAAATCAACAAGCGCAAAGACAAGCTGGCTGAGTCGCGCAAAGAATTGCAAGAAGCGCTGGATCAACTGGACCAGTAAGCCTCACGCCAGCCTCGCACGGCCCTTTCACGCAATGAGAGGGCCGGGCAAGCTGGGAATGTGAAGGCGTGATCAGTGGTTGCGAAATTCCTTGTGACACGCGCTGCACGTGTCTTCGACTTTCTGCACCGCAGGCGCGAGGTTGCTGGCCTTGTACGGTTGAACCTGACTGGCAATGACCAACTCCCCCGTGGCCGCTTCCAGTTGACGGGCCAGGTCTTGAAAACGTGCCTGTTTTTGCCACACATCATCGGTCGCGCTGGTCTGGTCGGACTCTTTCACCTGCGGGAAATGCTTCCACGGCTCATGGGCCAATGCATCCAGCTTGATCGCGCCCTCGGTAAAACGCGGGCCATCAAACGGAATTCGCCCACGCAACATGCCGCCCAGGTCTTCGCTGGTCTTGAGCATTTGTTTGAAAATCGCTTTGCGCTGGCCCAGCGGCGAATTGGGATCAACCCCACCACACGCCGACAGCGTCAGGCAGGCCAGCAGTACAACAGTCAATCGTTTCAGAGTCATGGTCGCTTCACATCACGAAAATCGGTCGCCAGTATCCTCGCGTCACCTGTAAAGACCAATACCCCTAATGAATATAAGGATTGCCCTGACGGTTCTCGAACCCCGGCAACCGCAAAGGAACATCGCAGATGAGTCGTCTTTTAAAGCCATGGGTGTGGGCCTTGCCCGTCGTCATGTTGTTGGCCGGCTGCAACGGCACCGATCAGGACGCCAAACAGCCTGAAGCCCCTCACACCACGTACAGCAAAGCTGACTGGAGTGCATTGCCCGAAGTGACCGGTACGGATCTGCAAGGCGGGTTCGCCTCTTGGCGCAGCGCCTGCACCCGGCTCAAGGCCGACGCCAACTGGGGTCGCATTTGCAGCGAGGCGGCCCAATTACCGGCCAGCCCGAGCGTGGCCCAGATCAGCGATTTTCTGCAAACCCACCTGGATGTCTACAGCCTGCGTTCGGCGCAGGGCAGCAGCGACGGCCTGATTACCGGTTATTACGAACCCGTCTACCCCGGCAGCCTGACAGCCAACGAGGTCGCCAAGGTGCCGGTTTACGGCGTGCCGTCCGACTTGATCGTGGTCAACCTCGACAGCCTCTACCCGGAACTCAAGGGCAAGCGTCTGCGCGGTCGCCTTGAAGGCCGTGTGATCAAACCCTACGACACCGCGGCCACCATCAATGCCCAAGGCCTGAACGCGCCTGTGATTGCGTGGTTGACCGACCCGATGGACCTGCAATTCCTGCAGATCCAAGGTTCGGGCCGCGTGCAACTGGATGACGGCCGCCAATTGCGCATTGGCTACGCCGACCAGAATGGCCATCCCTACAAACCGATCGGCCGTTGGCTGGTGGAACAGGGGCAATTGAAGAAAGAAGACGTGACCATGGGCACCATTCACGCCTGGGCCATGGCGCACCCCGAGCGCGTCAACGAACTGCTGGCCAGCAACCCGAGCTACGTGTTCTTCACCCAAAACCCCGACAGCAACGAAGGCCCGCGCGGCTCGCTGAACGTGCCCCTGACCGCAGGCTACAGCGTGGCGGTGGACCGCAAGGTGATTCCACTGGGTAGCCTGTTGTGGCTCTCCACCACTCAGCCAGATGGCCAGCCCATCGTGCGCCCGGTAGCCGCACAAGACACCGGCGGTGCGATAGCAGGTGAAGTACGTGCCGACTTCTTCGTCGGCACAGGCCCCGAGGCGGGCAAACTGGCGGGCGACATGAAGCAGAAAGGCAATATCTGGCTACTGTGGCCCAAAGGTGCAGCGCTGCCGGAGTGAAACCGGCGTTGACCCACCGTCTGTATCGCTGTCGAGCACTCGCTGATGCCGCTCGACAGCGACAGATCGGCGTTACTCCACCGGATCACTCACGGGCTTGGCAATGATTTGCTTGAGTTCTGCGGTCATCGGGAACTCCAGGTTCAAGCCATTGGGCGGGATCGGTTGCTCGAACCAGCGCTGATAAATACCCGTGATGTCACCTGAGCTGTAGAGGTCGGCCAGGGTTTGATTCACCACCGCCAGAAATTGCGGGTCATCTTTGCGCACCATGCAGCTGTAGATTTCCCGCGATTGTTCGTCCCCGACCACCACCCAGTTATGCGGGTCACGCGCCTTGGCGCGTTCGCCGTACAGCAATGCATCATCCATATAAAACGCCACGGCACGGCCGGTTTCGAGCATTTTGAACGCTTCGCCATGGTCTTTGGCGCTGATGACGTTCATGCCCATTTTGTGATCGGCGCTGTAGCTTTTGATGAAACGCTCATTGGTGGTGCCCGCGGTGGTCACTACGTTTTTCTCGCGCAGGTCATCAAACCCCTTGATGCCACTGTCCTTGGCGGTCAGCAACTGGCCTTTGACGTAGATAAACCCGTAGGAAAACGCCACCTGCTTCTGGCGTTCAGCCGTAACGCCGGTTGAGCCGCACTCCAGATCCACCGTGCCGTTTTGCACCAGCGGGATGCGGGTTTGCGACGTCACCAGGTTGTATTTGATGTTCAGGGGCTTGTCGCCCAGCTTCTTTTGCACGTTTTCGACGATTTTATTCGCCAGATCCACGGAGTAGCCCATGGGCTTGCCCGAATTGTCGCCGACATACGAGAACGGCACCGAAGCGTCCCGATAGCCGAGGGTGATGCGCCCCGAATCCGCGATCTTTTTCAACGTGCCCTGCAACGGTGCGTCATTGGCGGATACTGCCTGACTGATCAACAGGCCCAGCGTGCAACTGATCAAGGTGAGTTTTTTCATCTTCTTATTTCCCCTTTAAAACAGATTAACGACGTACAGCAATCACGCTGATTTCCACCAGCACTTCGGGCCGCGCCAGCTCGGCTTGCAGCGTGGTACGGGTCGGCGCCTTGCCAGCCGACAGCCAGGCCGACCACACCGCATTCATGGCCGCAAAATCACGCTGGATGTTTTGCACATAAATAGTGGCGTTGAGAATGTGGTCTTTGTCACTGCCTGCTTCGGCCAACAGCGCATCAATCTTGCCCAGCACTTCTTCGGTTTGCGCGGCAATGTCCTGAGTGTGCGTGGGAACTTGCCCGGACAAAAACACCAACGCCTCAAACGTCGCGGCGGCGCTCAAACGGTCATTGCTGTTAATTCGGTGAATCGTCATCGGGTGATTCCTTGTTGTGGGTACAGATTCAAGCGGCATGGGGCGCAAGGCCCTGCATGTCGATGGAAGGTTGGCGCTGCGCGATCAATTCCGTCAGCAACCGGCCGCTGCCACAGGCCAGCGTGAAGCCCAGGGCGCCGTGCCCCAGGTTGAGCCACAAGTTGCGATAGCCGCTGACCCCCAGGATCGGCACACCCGTCGGTGTTGCAGGGCGCATGCCAGCCCATTCGATGGCGTCGCCATAGTCACCGGCCTCAGGGAAGGTGCTTTGCGCCAACTGGCGCATTTGAGCCAGGCGCTTGGGGTCCGGCGCTGCGTCGAACCCGACGATGTCGACCATCGCGGCGATACGCAACTGGTCGCCAATGCGTGCGTACACAATCTTGCGGTCGTAGTCGGTGAGGCTCACATCCGGGGCTTTTTTCACATCGGCCAAGGGCAAGGTCAGGCTGTAGCCCTTGAGCGGGTACATCGGCAGGTCCAGTCCGGGCAAGCGCAGCGCAGGGCTGTTATGGCCCGCAGCCAGTACCAGCTGACTGACCGGCAACACGTCATGCCCCATCTCCACCGCGGTCACGGCGCCCTGATGGTGCACGAGACGCGTCACGGTTTTGCCCAACAAAAACGTGCAACGGCCAGAGGCGTGCAAGCGCGCCACCAACTGCTGACAAAACAGATGGCAATCGCCCACCTCCTCGTCCGGGGTGTAAATACCGCCGACAAAGGGAGCGCCTTGCAGACCCGGCTCCAGCGCCGCGCACTCACTGGCTGACAGCGCCTGTTGAAACGAGCTGTGGATAACCTTTTGCCGGGCCTTATCGAAGTGCGCGGGTTCACGAAAGGCCACGAGTTTGCCATTGCGCCGCCACTCGAAGCCGTCGAGCTGATCTTCTTCGCGCCACTGCTGCAAGGTGGCCTGGCTAAGCAGCGCCAAGCGCAGCAGGTGCGCACCGTTGCGCTGATTGACCGAGCCCCGGCAAGCGCCGACAAACGAGGCCAGCCAACGCCATTGAGCCGGGTCCATGCGCGGGCGAAGTTTGAGTGGCGAATCGGCGCGCAGCATCCACCCCAAGGCTTGCCACGGCACCCCGGCATCGGCCAGGGGCGCCACATAGCGATACGACAACTGGCCACCATTGGCGAAACTGGTCTGACTGCCGAGGGTGGGCTGGGCTTCGATCAGCGTCACGTCAAAACCTTCGCGCACCAGCGCATACGCTGTTGCCAGCCCGATAACGCCGCCGCCGATGATGCAAACCCGCTGTGCCATGTCAGTCCTTAACCCAAAGTTATGCGGCTTTCAGATTAGGGGCAGGTGACAGGCCACGAACAATGAATAAAGATGCTCACCCCATAAACAAAGGTTATGGACGACTGCCATGCGTTTGCGACATATCGAGGTTTTTCAGGCCATCCGCCAAACCGGCTCGGTGAGTGCCGCTGCCCAGTTGCTGCACGTCTCGCAACCGGCGGTCAGCAAGGTGTTGCAGCACGCCGAATTACAACTGGGGTTTGCGTTATTCCTGCGGGTACGCGGCAAACTCCAGCCCACGCCCGAAGCGCTGCTGCTGGAGCGTGAGGTTGATAAAGTCACCGAAAGCCTGCAAGGCGTGCAGCGCCTGGCCGCCAGCCTGCGCCGCGAGCCGGGGCATCGTTTGCGCATCGGCAGCACCCCGGCGCTGGCCCTGTCGCTGATGCCGCCGGTCATCAATGAATGGACCCGGCGCTACCCCGACACACGGTGCGAACTGGCCAGCGCGCATACCCGCGAATTGGTGCAAAACCTGCTGATGCGCGAACTCGACGTCGCCCTGACCTTCAAACAACCCGATCACCCCGGCATCAAGGCGCAGGCGCTGGCCCACGGCGTGCTGGTGGCACTGGCACCACGGGATTACTGGCCCGACGCCGAGCTCGGGTTGCCGCTGGCACTGGATGAGTTGGCGAATGCACCACTGATTGGTCTGAGCAGTGCAGACCCGCTGTTTGCGCGATTTGAACGTTACCTGCAAGCCATCGAACCGCCGCCCCGTATCCGGCTGGCGGTGCAGACCTATTCACTGGCCAGCGCCATGGTGGAATCGGGTGCCGGGCTTGCCGTGATTGACCCGTTTACCGCTTTGGGGGCATCACGCGAACGCACCAGGATCCGGCCCCTGACACCCGCCCTGCCCATCACGCTGTACGCCCTGACCCGAGCCGACGAACCGGGCCCGCATACGCTGGAGGGATTGCTGCAATTGTTCGCGCAACACGCCAGCGAACAGTTGCAGCGTTTGTCGCTGTAGACGTACTGCCACCCCGCGACGGGCTTTAAACCTCAAAGCCCGCCGCAGGGCGGCAGCCACTGCGCATGCAGGTGTCAGGCATTACTTGGGCAATGCGTACACCACCACCTGATCGCCCACTTGATCCTTGAGGATCGAGTTGCCCCCCGCGACGAAGGCCACGTATTGCCGGCCTTTGTATTCGTACACCGCAGGGTTGGCCACGGCGGGGGCCATGACGATGTCGGACCACAGTTCCTTGCCGTCATCCAGCGCGTAGGCACGGACTTTGGCGTCCATCGAGGCACCGATGAAGATCACGCCGCCCGCCGTCACCGCCGGGCCACCGATGGTGGGTGAGCCCATGTCTTGCGGCATGTACCAGCCCCACTGCTGAACCGCGCCCATCGGGCGACGCCACTTCACGTCGCCGGTGCGCATGTCCAGGGCCACGATTTCGCCGAACGGCGGCGCCCAGCACGGCATGCCGGCCCAGTTCTGCGCGTTCAGCAAGGACATGCCATACGGCGCGCCGATCTGCGGGTAGAAGCCGTTTTCGTTACCGGCGTCCTTGGGCTGTTTGTCGTACGCGGCGCGGTCCCACAGTTTGATCATCTGCACGATGTGCGAGGTGTTCACGATGGCCACCTGGTTGACCGGGTCAAACGCAACCCCGCCCCACTGCACGCCACCGGCACTGTCCGGGTAGGCGAGCACGCCATTGCCTTTGGTGCTCGGCGGCGAGTACATGCCGTTGTATTCCAGACCGTCCCACATCTTCGAGCACTGGCCAAAGCCAACGATGTCCGCGACTTTCCAGATCGCCGGTTTCTTGGACTGGTCCATCAACGGCGCAGGTTTGGTCGGGAACGGCTGGGTCGGTGAGTACACTTCGCCATCGGCATCGCCCTGCGGCACCGGACGCTCCTCGATCGGCCACACGTCTTCGCCGGTACGCCGGTCAACCGTGAACAGGAAGCCCATCTTGGTCGCTTGCACCAAGGCAGCCACCGGTTTGCCATTCACCGTAATGTCCATCAACGTCGGTGCCGAGTTGATGTCGTAATCCCACAGGTCATGGTGAACCCACTGACGCGACCAGACGACTTTGCCGGTGTTGATATCCAGCGCGGTGGTAGATGTGCCCAACGGGATCGGCTTGGTGCGGTTGCCGCCCCAGTAGTTGGGCGACGGCGAGGACACCGGGATGTACAGCAATCCCAGCGCCGGGTCGTAAGACATGGCCGTCCAGATGTTGGCCGTACCGGTTTTGCCCTCTTCTTCAGGCGGAATCGGTTTGAACTCCCATTCCAGCTCGCCGGTGCGGGCGTTCAGGGCGAACAGCGAGCCCGGTGATTCGACTTCGTATTCCCAGTCTTTGCCCGCCCAGCCCACGATCAGTTTGTCGCCAATCACGGTAGGCGGTTGCAGGACCGACAGCGGCCATTTGGCGTTGAGGGTGTTCCACTGGTTGATGTCTACGACGCCATTTTTGCCGAAGTTTTCGCACGGCTTTCCGGTGTCGGCATCGACCGCAAACAGCTGCGCCGTCATGTTGCCCAGGTACACGACTTTCTGGCAGGCCACGCCCGCTTGCGGGGTTTTCTCCTGCCAATAGGCCACGCCCCGGGATTTCAACGCGGGCTGGGTTTCGGCCACCAGAGGCGACTTGGTATCAAACATCCATTTCTCTTTGCCGGTCTCGGGTTCGAGGGCAATGATTCGGTAAAACGGCGTGCCGATGTACAAGGTGTCATTGGCAAAAATCGGCGTGGCCGACCAGACAGACGGCGGGATTTTGCCGGTGCCGGTGGACATGTCCCCGGTGAAGTACTGCCAGACTTTGGTCAGGTTGCCGACGTTGTCCTTATTGATTTGCGTGAGGGGCGAATACTTTTGCGCACTCAACTGACCGTGAAAGCTGTCCCATTCCTTGCCGTTCGGCGTCGGCAGCTTGGCGCTCTCGGCCGATACGTTCGACGGGGCCAGCAGCGGCGCGGGTACGGTGTAGGTGTCGGCCTGGGCCGTGGAAATGCCCGCGAGCATGCACAAGGCAGGGGCGCTCAAAAGGTGTTTTTTCATTCCAGTCATGTCACGCGCTCCTGGTTGCCGGGGTGAAGGTTTCAATCACGACACCCACCGCGCCCACTGCCAGCACGGCGGCAGTCCACCACCCGTGCAAAAACAGGGCGGCGATAAAGGTCCCGATAATCCCCGCCCAACTCAAAAACAGGAGAAAGCCTCGCAGCCCGCCTGCATGGCTTTTGAGCAGTAACAGCCCGAGTACAACCATCACCAGCTCGGCAAACATCGCCGTCATCGCTCCGCCCGAGCCATCAATGCCCGACAGCGGGGTGAAGAAGCGCCACGCCGTGATGACCAGTGCCACCAGTGCCGCGACGATCAAAATATAAGCACCCACGTGACGCCTGGGCGTTGCCGCGGGTGACGCATAAGCAGCAGATGTACTCATCCCTTTCCCCTTTTCCGTTATGTACACATTGGGTATGTAAGGAAAACCCGAACGAACAGGCGCACTCAGGCCATTGCCGAAAGCGCCTTCAGCCAAACGAGATTCAGTGTAGTCAACGTGCAGGGAAGCACCCACAAGGATGCAAGAAAGGTCTTACGTAGTCGCTGTTGAGGGGCGAGGCTGCATTGGCAGCCTCGCACGGCTCGTCAGCGCCCAGAGGGTCTGTGCCGGGTGGCGGGGTTAATGCGCGCTGTCGGCCGCGGCGGGGGCAGGCGCATCTTGGGTCACGTGTCTGACCAGTTTGCCGATGGTCAACCCTTGGAACAGGATCGACGACAGCACCACGATGTAGGTGATACTCAGGATCAGGTCGCGCTCCGGGCCCAGCGGCAACGCCAGTGCCAGAGCAACCGACACCCCGCCCCGCAGGCCGCCCCAGGTCAGGATGCGGATGGTGCCCCGGGGCACGGCGCGCCAGCGGCGCAGCAACACAATGGCCGGGGCGACGGTCAGCAGGCGCGACAGCAGAATCGCCACGGCCAACGCACTGGCCGCCAGCAAATGCAGCCACGAGAACGGCAGCAGCAACAACTCCATGCCGATCAGCGCAAACAGCAGCGCGTTGAGCATGTCATCCAGCAACTCCCAGAAACCGTCCATGTAACGACGGGTCATCTCGTTCATGGCTTTGTTACGGCCCAGATTGCCGATAATCAGACCGGCCACCACCATCGCAATCGGCGCCGACACGTGCAGCTCGCTGGCCATGGCCGAGCCGCCGATCACCAGCGCCAGGGTCAGCATGACTTCGATCTGGTACTGCTCAATGCTTTTGATCATCCGGTACACCAGATAACCGATCAGCCCGCCAAACACCACGCCGCCAATGGCTTCGTGGGCGAACATCATGGCCGTGGCGCTGACACTGGGGGTTTCGCCCAACTGGACAATGCCCAGCAACACGGTGAACACCACAACGGCGGTGCCATCATTGAACAGCGACTCGCCCACGATGGTGGTTTTCAGGGGTTTGGAGGCGTTGGCGGTGCGCAGCACACCGAGTACTGCAATCGGATCGGTGGGGGAGATCAGCGCGCCGAACAGCAGGCAGTAGAGGAAGCTGATGTGCCAGCCGAACAGGCCAAAAATCCAGTACGCCAGGCTGCCGATCACGGTGGTAGCAATCAAGACACCCACGGTGGCCAACAAACCGATTGGCCAGCGGTAGCTGCGCACGTCGTTGAAGTTAACGTGCAAGGCGCCCGCAAACAGCAAAAAGCCCAGCATCCAGTTCATGAGCAGATCGCCAAAATCGATCTGGCCGATCAACTGTTGCACGCGGTCTTCGAGGCCCGGATAGCCGAGTACGCTCAACCCTTGCAACAGCAGGGAAAATAAAAGGGCGGTGACCATCACGCCAATCGTGGGCGGCAGGCCGATAAAACGGTAATTCACATACGTCAGCAACGACGTCAGGCAGATAAACGCAGCAACAAGCTCAAGCATCCGAGTTCCTGTGGTGGCGAGATGGAGGGAGGCCCGATCAGGCCGGGCGTTGGTTTGATGCAAAAGCCGGGTGCAGCGGCACATTGCCGAGCGTGACAAACCGACGCAACGCCCGGCCAGCATTGACCACAAAAGGCGTGCCAGGTTGCACGATCAGCCGGATTTACGGTTCTTTGTGCAAGTCGGCCAGCCAGCGCAACACTTCGGCCGTGGGCTCGATCAAATCGGCCGGAATGTACTGATCCACATGACCGCCCTGATACAACGCGCGCGCCAGCGGGATGCGCTGCAAAACCGGGATGCCTTCTTCCTCGGCGATGCGCCGCACCTGAAGCGCTTGGGCGTCGGTGTATTTGAGGGTAATCAGCGGCAACGGCGTCTCGCCCCGCACATATCGAATGCCAATGGCGATGTGCGTAGGGTTGGCGACGATGACCGACGAGCGCTGCACGTCAGCGCGCAGGTTGCTGGTCTGCAGCTCCTGGTGAAACTGCCGCCGTTTGCTCTTGATCTCGGGGCTGCCTTCCATTTCCTTGTACTCACGCTTGATCTCGTCCTTGCTCATGCGCAACTGTTTGTTGTGCTGATAGCGCTCAAACGCATAGTCCGCGGCTGAAATCAGCACAAAGCCGACACCGCACACCAGCATCAACTGCTCAAGCATCAGGCCGATGACCGGTGCAATGCAGCCCAGGCCGCAGGCGGGCAAGCGAATCAACGCGTTGAGGTTGCCCTCCAGGGTGACCCACACCAACAGCGTCAACAGCGCAACCTTGAGGGTGGACTTGAGAAACTCCACCAGGCTGCGAACCGAAAAGATCTTCTTCGCCCCTTCCACCGGGTTGATCTTTTTAAGGTCGGGCTTGATCGCGTCGCCACTGAGCAGAAAGCCGTATTGCGCCAGGTGCGAGGCGATCACCACCAGCGCGGCCACGGCCAGTATCGGCAGGCACAGGTACACCAGCTCCTGCATGAGGTTTTCCAGCACCAGCTCGAAGGCCTGGCCAAAGGGCAGGTTCAGGTAGGTGGCGGGCATCAGCATCAGGCCGCCCAAGTGTTCCATGTAGTACGACGAGGCGCCCATGAACAACGCGACCAAGGCCAGAATCAACGCCGTGGACACCACTTCACGGCTTTTGACCACCTGCCCCTTGACCCGCGCATCGCGCAGTTTCTTGGGCGTGGGCTGTTCGCTTTTTTCGCCGCTCATCGCCCCTCCAGCACCGGCGTCAGTAACTGCACCGGGTCCAGCGCCAGCAACAGGCTGTCATAGGCGTGGGTCATCAGGACGTTGAGGTAAATCACCAGCAAAAAACTGGCGATGATGCTTTTGATCGGCATGGCCAGAATGAACACGTTGAGCGACGGCGCAAATCGGCTGATCAGGGCCAGTCCGAACTCTGCCAGAAACATCGCGATCAACAGCGGCGCGGCCAGCAGCACGCACAGGCTGAGCAACTGGCTGAACTGGCTGTAGAAAAAAACCACCCATTGCTCGCCCACGTACGGAAAAAACGTCGCCACCGGCCAGCTCACGTAGCTCTGGAACAGCGCCCCGAGCAACATCAAAAACGCGCCGCCGGAGAAAAACAACGTGATCAGGGTTTGCGTCAGCAATAACCCGGTGGGGCTGGTCTGGCTGCCCAGCGTCGGGTTCAGGGTCGAGGCAATCGAGGCACCGCGCTGGTTGTCGATGATGAAACCGGTGGCCTCAATGGCCCAGAACGGAATGGTCGCCACAAAGCCGATCAACAGCCCCAGCAGGATTTCCTTGCCGATCACCAGCGCCAGCTCCAGCCCCGTCAGGGTCGCAGGCAGCGTGCCGGCCACGGCCGGGTAGATGAACAGCGCCAGCGAACAGGCCACGCCGTTGCGCACCAGCCCGCCACCGAGCATCTGTTTGCTCAGGATCGGCATCACCACAAAACAGCACAGGATGCGCGGCAACAGCAGCGTGTAGGCCAGCAGCAGCTGTTGCAGGTCCTGAATGCTCATCGGACCAGCGCCACCTTGTGCAGCGTCATGTCCGCGAACGTGAACAGCTCGTTGCCCATCCAGCCCGCCGTGGCAAACAAGGTCACCACCACCGCCACCAGCTTGGCGACGAAGCCCAGGGTTTGTTCCTGGATTTGCGTCAGGGCTTGCAGCAGCGACACCAGTGTCCCGACGGCGGCGGCAATCAGCACCGTGGGCAGCGACAACACCAGCACCAGCCACAGGCTCTGGCTGGTGAAGTGCAGGATGTCGGCGTTGTTCACGGCCACACCCCGTAACTGATGACCAGCCCATGGGTCAGGCGCGCCCAGCCGTCGAGCAATACAAACAGCAACAGTTTGAACGGCAGCGAAATGGTCATCGGCGACACCATCATCATCCCCATCGCCAGCAGGATGTTGGAGATGATCAGGTCGATGGCAATAAACGGCAGGTAGATCAAAAAGCCGATTTCAAACGCGCGGGTCAGCTCACTGACGGTGAACGCAGGCAGCAGGATCAGCAGGCTGTCGGGTTCCAGACGGTCGGCGTATTCGGCGGGCCAGATCTGCCGCGTGCTGTCGACGAAAAACGCGTGCTCGCGGGTCTGGATCTGACGCTTGAGAAAATCGCGGTACGGCTGCATGCCTTCATCGAGAAACAACTCGACCGATTCGGTTTTACTCAGGCTCACCTCATGGGTTTTCAGGTAGTCGCGGGTGGCGAACCCCACGGGGGCCATCACGTACACACTCAAAATAATGGCCAGCCCGTACATCGCCATGTTGGGCGGGATTTGTTGCACGCCCAGCGCGTTGCGCAACAGCGAAAACACCACCGTCATTTTGATAAACGATGTGGCCATCACCGCGATAAACGGCAACAGGGCCAGCAAGGCCAGCCCCATGATGAGGCTGAGTTCGTCCGGTAACTGAATCATGCGGCGCTGCCCGGCAACAGGCGGGTGACGCGCACCCCCAACCGGTCCTGAATGCGCACCAGCTCACCGGTGCCGACGCAGCGCTGATTGGCCAGGATGCGCACCTCGCCTTCCAGCCCGCAGGCCAGATCAATCAGCGCGCCCGGCTCCAGCGCTGCTAGCGTGTGCAGGTCGAGGGTTTGACGACCCACCTCAAAACTGACCTGCACGTCTAGTTGATCGAGACCCGCCAGGGCGTGGTCGGGGTCAGTCGGGGGCGGTGTGTGCATGGCGAGTACCTTGAGGTGAGAGTCTTCAGGAAGAACGTGCGCCCACGGGCGCCCTTCGATATGGGCCAGCAACGGGCTTTGCGCGTCGTGGTGCGGGGGCAACAGCAGCACATCGCCGGGGCAGACCGAATTCAACAGCGCGGGGGTCAGCGCCACGGGGCCCCACTGCAACGACAACACCAGCGCCACAGGCTGCATTTCGCGCAATGGCCGGGGCGCGAGCATGGCCAGCAGCGCGCCGGGATCTCCCTCAAGCCACCCCACTAACTGCTCGCTGCCACGGGACAGGCTGAGGCTCAAGCAAGGGGTTCGTGCGGTCGGCACACACGGCTCGACGGCCTCCCACACCAGGCCGGTGAACGACGCCGCTTCCACTTCCAGCAACGCCAGTTGCAGGGCGGGGGGCAAACTGGCGAAAGCCGCCTCCTGCAAGCGCGGCGCCAGCCATTGCGCCAGACAGGCGCGGTGACACAACCAGCGCAGCGGCACGCCGCGCCAGTGAACCCGCAGCGCCATATCAAGACCCGCCGCAGGATGGCTGACCGCCAATTGCGCGTGCCCGTCCTCAAACGGGTAGCGGCTGCGGCACACCGCCAGGCGTTGCTGCAACGCCCACTCCTGCGGCTCGACCGCCTTAAGTCCCAAGCCGTTCATGGCTGCGGCTCCCACTCGTCATACACACTGCGCCGCTGACGCGAGCGCTGATCGCCGTCCTGGGCATTGCTGAATGACAGGTGCACCGGTTGCTCCGGGCTGACCCGTTGCAGACGCTCCAGCAGCTCATGGCGCGCCAGTTGCAACTGCAACAGGCTGCCGGGGCTGGCCTGAATATCGACTTGTAACTGACCGTGAATCGTCACCAACTGCACCTCCACATGCCCGAGCTGCGGCAAATGCACCTGCACCACACTGGCGCTGCCGGTGGGGGTGACAGCGCACTGGATGTGCGGCTGCAACGCGCTGAGCAACTGCTGCACGTCCCGCGTCAAAACGGGGACGGCCGGGGTGGGCTGTAAACGGGCGAGCAGCTTGTCGCCGGGGGTCATCAAAGCGGCGAACGCGTCAGGCGGGTCGTCCACCAGGGGCAGGTCGCGAGCCGGCTCGTCCTGAGGCGCGTCATCCTGAGCGCGGTTGTCGTTCGCAGGCGCAACCGGGGTCGCTGCGCCGTGGGAATCGACAGGGGGTGCGTCACCTGCGGCGGTGGACACGCCGGTGTTCAACACCTCCGGCAGCGTCGGCGGTGCGGCGGTGAGCGGCTGGGTATCGCCTTCAGGCTTGACGTGCTTCGCCGGTTCGGCAGCGACGGCAGCGGTGTTAAAGGGCGGTATCTGCGCCGGTTGTTGGGCAGCAAAAGGGAGGCTAACGCCCTCGGACATGACGTGTCTGGCAGGTTCGGCAGCGTCCGCAACGGTGTTTAACGTGTCGATGGCAGGGTGTCGGGCAGGCAGTTGCGCGGCGGTGGGGGGCTGAGCATGATCGTGCGTCTTGGCGTGTACCGCTGCAGGTTCGCAGCCCTCGGCAACGTCGACAGCAGGTTTTAAGGTCTCCATCGCACGCACGGGCGGGCGCTGCGCCCTGTCCTCAACATTGAACGCTTCTGCAGCGTGCTGCCTGTGCTGTTCGTCGGCCGGGGGCGCAGGTGTCGCCTGGGGTTCAGGCCCTCTGAGCAACTGGGCGAACGCGTGATGAGCCTGTTGAAAGGAACTGCCCAGCGCCGACAGCGTCGGGCGCATCGGTGTCGGCACGTTCACTCGCGGTGCAAACAGTGCCTGTTCAAAGTGCTGTTGCAGCGCTTTTTCAGGGGTCATCGGGGTTGGCGCCTCACCCGGCAGCGAAGGTTCGACCGGGCTGATGCGGGTCATGACACCACGTCCGGACGACGGAATTCATCGAGTTCCATTTCTTCTTTCAACTCATTCATGTGGCGTTCTTCGTCCAGTGCATGGCGGCTCAATTCGGTGAATTTTTCCACCTGTTGCTGCGCGTCCAGCAGCTTGCGCTGGCTCAAGCGCCACAACTCGCGCTCTTGCACCAGCACGTGGGTGCGCTCGGCAATCGCTTGTTCGAGGCGGGCTTCTTCTTCACGCAACAGGGCCACCTGTTGTTGCCATCGCTCCAGTTTTTGCCGGTTGAACGGCTGCTCCTTGCACTGCTCGAACAGGCGCGCTTCCTCGGCCTGACGCCACTGCTGGTACTGCTGATGCTCGGTCACGCTCAGGGCCTGGGCGTGTCGGCAGGCCTGTACCCGCAGTTGATGGCGATGCTGTTCCTGCTCCGCCCGCCGGGCGCGCAAGGACTTGATGGTTAACAGCGTGTGCAAGGTCACTGGGCAAGGGCCTCCAGTTGGGCAAGGCTGTGCGGCAAGTTGCTGAGTTCGTGAGTCCCCTGACGCAACCAGTCCCGGATCGCAGGCATCTTGTCGATGGCGCGGTCGGCAATCGGGTCCTGGCCTTTCTGGTACTCACCGATCTTGAGCAGCAATTCCACTTCTTCGTATTTGGCCATCCACTCGCGCACCTGACTGGCCGCGTGCCGATGACCGGGGGTCACAATCTGATTCATTACCCGGCTCACCGAGCGCAACACATCGATGGCCGGGTAGTGATTGGCCGCCGCCAGCTTGCGCGACAGGATGATGTGCCCGTCGAGGATGGAGCGGGTTTCATCGGCCACCGGCTCGGTCATGTCGTCGCCCTCCACCAGCACCGTGTACAGCGCGGTGATCGAGCCGGTGTCCGATTGCCCGGCGCGCTCCATCAACCGCGGCAAGGCGGCAAACACGGACGGTGGATAGCCACGGCGCGTGGGCGGTTCGCCCGCTGCCAGACCGATCTCCCGTTGGGCACGGGCAAAGCGGGTGACCGAGTCCATCAGCAGCAACACCCGCTTGCCCTGATCGCGAAAGTACTCCGCGATGCTGGTCGCCACGAAGCCCGCCTTGGCCCGTTCCATGGCGGGCCGGTCGGAGGTCGCCACCACCAGCACCGAACGCCGCAGGCCCTCTTCGCCCAGGTCGGACTCAATGAATTCGCGCACTTCGCGCCCGCGCTCACCCACCAGCGCGAGTACGATCACGTCCACTTCAGCGTTACGCATCAGCGTCGCCAGCAACGTGCTTTTGCCGCCGCCCGCCGCTGCAAAAATCCCCATGCGCTGGCCTTCGCCGCAACACAACAGCCCGTCCAGGGTGCGCACGCCCAATGAAATCGGGCGGGTAATCAGTTGGCGGCTCATGGGCGCGGGCGCGTCGCGATACACCGGATACCAGGCGGCCGGTTCGCCCAAGGGCGCGCCTTGCAAAGGCTGACCCAAGCCATCGAGCACCTGCCCGAGCAAATGTTCGCCCACGCCCACTTGGTGCATGGTGCCGGTCGGGCTGACCTCGGTGTTTGAAGAAATCCCGTGCATTTCTCCCAGCGGTGTCAGCAACGCCTGATGCTGCTGAAAACCAATGACCTCCGCCATCAATGACAACGAATGGTCCGGGTTGCGCAGGTGACACAACTCGCCAATGCGCACGCCCGGCACCACGGCCTTGAGCAGCGTGCCGGTGACTTGCGTCACCCGGCCACGGATCTGAATCAGCCGGCATTGCTCAATGACGTGCTGCATCTGATCGGCGATGGGGTCAAAAGAGAGGGGCATGGTCGGCTTGGGTGTGGGGCTGGCCGCCATTTTAAAGAGAAGCTTCTGTAGGAAATTTCAGTCTCGGCCGAGAGTTTTTATAAATTGGTTGGGCCAGTCGTTTAAACGGGCAGCCTAAAAAAATGCGACGGATTTTGGCAGCCGCCGCCAGCCGCGCATTTTTACAATGGCGCTCTTCTTCACAGCTGCACGAGAGCGAGTGCCTCTATGGCCAACATCCAGAACCTGCTGGCACCCACCGCGCCACGGGATCGCGAGGTCGAACCGTCGCGCAGCCCCGACCCACGCTTGAGCGGCAGTTTTCAGGGCGAGCGGGTGCACTACGTGTCCACCAGCCAGTCGATGGCCGATGCCGCTGAAGAACTGACGTTCGCGTTTTCCGAGCGGGTGGAAAAGTCACTGGCCAAACGCAAGATCAGCGACGGGCAAGCGCGCCTGAGCGAAGTTCAGGAGATGCTCGAAGAGTACCTGCACAAGGTGCCCGACCTCGACCGCCAGCAAAAACTCGACACCCTGGTGGCGCAACTGTCCAGCGGGCAGCTCACCCACATGGCGCAGCTCAAGGCCTACCTCAACAGCTTTTCCGGCGAGGTCAGCCACCAGTTTGTGGCGCTGTCGTTTGCGCGTCAGACGCTGGCCGCCAAAACCGACGCCCGCGCGCTGTTGGCGTTGATCGATCAAGCCCTGTTGCAGATGGCCGAAGAACACGGCGCCGCAATTGAAACCGGCCTGAGCATCGGCCCGCTGGCCTGTGAGGCACACGCCCAAGGGCTGGGCGAAGTGCAGGCGCTGCGCGACACCTACCGCGATGCCGTCCTTGATTACAAAGGCCTGTCTGCGGCCTGGCAGGACATTCAGACGCGCTTCGCCAGCTCCGCCATCGAAGGCGTGACGGGGTTCATGATGAAAGCCCTGAGTGCCGATCTGGACAGCCAGCAAGCTCACCTCGACCCGGTCAAGCTGGAGCGGGTGATGAGCGACATGGCCAAGCTGCGAGTGCTGTGCGGCCTGTCAAATCAGGTTCATGCGCTATGGAAAGCGTTGGTCACGGGAGAGCAAGGGCATGGCATACGGGCCTTCTGAACTGATGGGCGATCTGGTCTCACTGGTGGATAAACGCTGGGTCACGGTGCAGGACATTCAGCGCATGGGCCAGTCGATGCCGCTGCACAGCGTGGCCGAACTCATCACCTTCTACCGTGAAATCAAACGCCTGCTGCGCCTGTTGCCCATCGAAACATTTGCCGATGAGGAACAGCGGCACAACCTGCTCAACGCCTGTCAATTGGCCATGGATCTGGCCATCGATCAGGAAGAGGACGAATGGCAAGCCCAATGAGAACACAGCATGCAGTGGATTGATCAGGCGCTGACCCGGTTCTGTCAGGACATGGGCGTGGCGTTGCCGTCGCCGTTGAGTGACCTGGTGCAGCTGGAATTCGAGCACGCAGGCACCCTGCAACTGGAGCGGCATGCCCACGGGCTGACGCTCTGGCTGGCGCTGGAGCTGCCGTGGCATCAGGCGCATCAGGGCATGCTGCGCGCCCTGTCGCGCTGTTACAGCCGGGCCGCCCCCCCGTTGCCGCTGCGCTGTGGCTGGGCGGGCGAATCGCGCCTGCTGCTGTTTATCTCCCTGGAGGCGCGGCGGGTCACGGTGCCGGTGTTGCATCAAGCACTGCGCACGCTGATCGCCGTGCGTGAAGAAGTGCTGGCCCCGTGAGTCGCATCAGCGGCCTGCATATCGGGATCGAGCACCTCAGCGAAGTCGACAGCGCCCATGACCTGGCCGGGCTGCCCGAGCGCTATGTGTTGCCGCCGGACGGCCACAGTGTGCAGGCGCATTTCGATGCCTTGTACCCGGCCCGTCGTGCCGAACAGCAATGGCTGGATCTGGCACGCCCCTCCGGGCATTTTCACGAACTGCTGCGCCCCCAGGCGTTTCGCCAGGCCCTCGCCCAATTACGCCAGACCCTGGAAGCGTCGCCGGACCCCCACCTGCACGCGGCGGCACAGCTGATTGCCGCGCGCAGTGACGACGAGCAACTGCTGCACGTGGCGCTGAATTTGTTGCACAAGGTATGAGTGACATGAGCTTGAAACCGGTTGAGCAAACCCTGCTGTTGCTGCTCGGATGGGTGCAACTGCAATGCGCCCAACCGGGCCGCGCCCGCACGTTTTTTGAAGCCCTGCTCAGTGCAGAACCCCGCCAACGCGACGCGCGCAAGGCGCTGGTGGTGGCATTGCTGCAACTGGACCTGGGCGCCCAGGCCCAACAGCACTGCGAGCAATTGCTGGCCGACGGCGAACAGGACCCGGCACTCTGGGCCTGCCTGAGCCGTGCGCGCCAGCTGCAGGGCCAACTGGAACAGGCCCGCGCCGATTACGAGCACTTCCTTGCCCTGCGGGATACCCATGCCTGAACTCACGGAGTTTCTGACCCGCCTCGGCGCCCGTAAAGACATCATGCTGGCAATCATGCTGCTGGCGGTGGTGTTCATGATGGTGTTGCCGCTGCCGCCGTTTTTGCTGGACATCCTGATCGCGATGAACATCACCATTTCGGTGGTGCTGATGATGATGTCGGTCTACATCAACTCGCCCTTGCAGTTCTCGGTGTTCCCGGCAGTGCTGCTGATTACCACGCTGTTCCGGCTGGCGCTGTCGGTCAGCACCACGCGGATGATCCTGCTCGAAGCGGACGCCGGGAAGATCGTCGAAACCTTTGGCAACTTCGTGGTCGGCGGCAACCTCGTGGTGGGCTGCATTCTGTTTTTGATCATCACCATCGTGCAGTTTCTGGTCATCACCAAAGGCGCGGAACGCGTGGCCGAAGTGAGCGCACGCTTCTCGCTGGACGCCATGCCCGGCAAGCAAATGAGCATCGACGGCGACATGCGCGCCGGGGTCATCGACGTCAACGAAGCCCGCGAGCGGCGCTCGATGATCGAGAAGGAAAGCCAGATGTTCGGCTCGATGGACGGCGCCATGAAGTTCGTCAAAGGCGACGCCATCGCCGGGCTGATCATCATCTTCGTCAACATCCTGGCCGGCATCACCATCGGCGTCACACAAAAAGGCATGACCGCCGCCGATGCCTTGCAGCTGTACTCGGTACTGACCGTGGGCGACGGCATGGTCACGCAGATCCCGGCGCTGTTGATCGCCATCACGGCGGGGATCATCGTCACCCGCGATTCGTCAGACACGTCAACCGATCTGGGCAGCGACATCGGCGATCAGGTCGTGGCGCAGCCCAAGGCATTGATGATCGGGGGCGTGCTGTTGGTGCTGTTCGGGCTGATTCCGGGCTTCCCGACCGTGACCTTTTTCGCCCTGGCATTACTGGTGGGCGGCGGCGGTTACTGGATGGTGCTGCGCCAGCGCCGTGCCGCGGCGGCAGGCGAAGCCCACGACCTGCCCACGCTGCTGGCACAAGGGGCGGGCGCGCCTTCGGTCAAGCCTCGCGGCAAGCCTTCGCCCGGCAAAACCAAGGGCGGGCGCCTGAGTGACAAGGAAGAGTTCGCCATGACCGTGCCGTTGCTGATCGACGTCGACGCCAGCCTGCAGCAGAGCCTGGAAGGCTACTCGCTCAATGAAGAACTGGTGCGGGTACGGCGCGCCCTGTACCTGGATTTCGGGGTGCCGTTTCCAGGGATTCACCTGCGTTTCAATGAAGGTTTGAAGGACGGTGACTACCTGATCCAGCTTCAGGAAGTGCCTGTCGCGCGGGGCCGCCTGCGCCCGGCGCAGCTGTTGGTGCAGGAACGCAGCAGCCAGTTGGAACTGCTGGGGGTGCCGTTCGAAGAAGGCGACCCGGTGCTGCCGGGCCAGCCCACGCTGTGGGTTGGCGAAGAACACCGGCCACGCCTTGAGCGGGCGGGTTGCAGCGTGTTGAGCATGGACCAGGTGCTGACCTGGCACTTGTCCCACGTGCTGCGCGAATACGCCGAAGACTTTATCGGGATTCAGGAGACCCGCTACCTGCTCGAACAGATGGAGCACAGCTACGCCGAACTGGTGAAAGAAGCCCTGCGCATCATCCCCTTGCAGCGCATGACCGAAATCCTCCAGCGGCTGGTGGGCGAAGACATTTCCATCCGCAACCTGCGTTCGATCCTCGAAGCCATGGTGGAGTGGGGACAGAAGGAAAAGGATGTGGTGCAGCTCACCGAATACATCCGCAGCAGCCTCAAGCGCTACATCTGCCACAAGTACTCGAGCGGCAACAACATCTTGCCCGCCTACTTGCTCGACCAGCAGGTGGAGGAACAGATTCGCGGTGGCATCCGCCAGACCAGTGCGGGCAGTTACCTGGCGCTGGACCCGGCCGTGACCCAGGCATTTTTACAGCAAGTGCGCCAAACCGTGGGCGACCTGTCCGGCATGCAGAGCAAGCCGGTGCTGATTGTTTCAATGGACATTCGCCGCTACGTACGCAAGTTGATTGAAAGCGATTATTACGGGTTGCCGGTGCTGTCGTATCAGGAGCTGACGCAGCAAATCAACATTCAGCCCTTGGGCAGGATTGCCCTGTGAACCGCGACCCGCTGTGTGACTGGTTCGAGCAAAGCGGCCGGGGCGTGCGCCCGCATTTTCTGCGCAACACAGGCCTTCAGTTGGGCTGGCAATTTATGTCTGGCGGTTGCGAAGTCGCGTGGCGCTGCGAGGGCGCGCGGGTGTGGATTGTGATGTTTCGCCGCCTCGACGAACGCCTCGGCCTGGCCAACCCCTTTGCGCCTTTGTATCTGCTGGCCGAAGCGGCGCGCTGCGTACTACCGCCCCCGGCCTCGCTGTACGGGAATGTCGAGGTACTGGCCCACAGCCCGCTGGCGGCTGCGCGCCTGGGCCGTTTCTATCAGCGCTGGGCGGGCGCGCATCAACCGCAACCCGGCTGGTTCGAGCTGGACGTAAGCCGCGTGTGCTCGCTACAGCACATGCGAAAACGACAAAAACTCGACCGTGCCTGACAGGAAGCCGTGCGCGCTATCCCTACTATAGAGCGCATGAACAAAGACCCTGCCCCCCTCGCCACGACCGTCCAGGCCGCCCGGCTGGCCATTGAAAACAATGCCCAGCGCGGCCGCCTGCTGTCTGAAATGTGGGAAGGCCTGGGGCTGTCTCCCGAGGTGCGTGACCGGGTTTTTCGTCCCGGCCACGACCGTTTGATACAGGCCGCCGAGCAAGAGCTGCTCAAGGAAGTCGAGCGCATGCGCGCCGCCCAACGACCTGTCGCCCAAGCAGGCAGCCGCGTGCGGCGCCCTGCCCGGATGCGCGGGCTTATGGTTTAAGGACTCAGCATGAGCATTTCCCATTACAGCAAAACCACGCCGTTTCTCAGCGACCTGAACGGTACGTCGCTGGACCAATTGCGCGGCAAAGACACCCGCGCGCTGGCCGACCTGCAACAGACACTGGGCAGGCTGAATATCCGCGTCACCCATGACGGCACGCCCCTGACCCCGGAGCAGATGACCAAAGTGCTGGCGTATCTGTTGCCACCCCAGGCGCAGGTTGCCAACGGCTGGTACGCGAGCCAGACCCAAAGCGGGCTTGAGGCGGTGAAAAAGACCCTGGCCGCTTACGCCAAGGCACACCCTGCCACGCCATGGCCGTTGAGCGATTTTCTGGCGCTGACCCATGCCGACCTGACATCCGACACGCTCGACGATGACGTGATCGACGTGTACGTCGCCGTCATGGAGCAACAGGACGCCAAGCGCCTCACGCTGCGCGACGAGTTGACATCGCTGACCGGCGAGCTGTCGATCTACAGCGTGGTGCAGGCGCAGATCAACGCGCGCTTATCCTCCAAAAGCGCCATCAACATTGAAGACACCTCAGCCACAACCGGCCTGAACCTGCTGGACAAGACGCTGTACGGCTACAGCGAGGACAGCCGCTGGCTGAAAAGCGCCGAGTACGCCTTGTTGACCGGGATGGACACCGGCAAAGGCAAGACCCGCATCAGCATCAAGGACTTTTTGAGCGGCGTGCCCAAAGAAAGCGGCGCCATCAAGGCCGTCGATTTGAAGCGCGACTACCCCTTCGAAAAAGACAACAACCCGGTCGCCAACCTGGCCACGACGGTGGGTGATCGCGCGCGGCCGCTGAACGACAAAGTGAGCGAAAAAACCACCCTGCTCAATGATGTCAGCTCGCGCTACAACGCCGCCATCGAAGCGCTCAACCGCTTTGTGCAAAAGCACGACAGCCTGCTGCGCGACATTCTCAATGCCATTTAAAGGAACGCCCATGACCCAGCCCACCCAAGACGCCTGCGAGCAGGAAATGGAAGCGTTTTTGCGCGACGGCGGCACCCTCGCCATGCTCAAGGACGTGTCGGCCGACAGCCTGGAGCAACTCTATTCGCTGGCGTTCAACGACTATCAGGCCGGCAAATGGGACAGCGCCCACAAGGTGTTTCAGGCGCTGTGCATGCTCGACCATTACGACGTGCGGTTCTTCCTCGGGCTGGGCGCATGCCGTCAGTCCATGGGGCAGTTCGAGCTGGCGTTGCAGAGTTACAGCTATGGCGCGGTGATTGACGTCAACGAGCCACGATTCCCGTTTCACGCTGCTGAGTGCCACCTGCAACTGGGTGATCTCGACGGAGCCGAAAGTGGCTTCTATTCGGCCCGGGCCCTGGCCGCAGCCCAACCTGCACACGCGGCGCTGGCCGAGCGTGCAGGCGCATTACTGGAAGCCGTCCTCATCAGAAAGGATCAACACCATGATTCCATCAGCGATTGATCGCGTCGGGCTTAATCCGGGGGCAGTTCCGGCTGCCGAACCGGTCAGGCCCCCACGTGCAGAACGCGAACACGACGTCACCGTCAGCCGGATCCAGGCTCAGGCTTGGTCCGCTGTCCCGTCGCAGGGTGTGCAATTGCCCGCCCCTGCTCCCGGCGTTGCCCAAAGCCTGCAACCGCAGACGCTGGCCAACATCAAACAGTTGGTCAGCACGGTCATTCACGACAGTAGCCGCCTGACACAACACCTGCTTGTCGAAGTACCCCGCCTGGCCGCGGCGCACCTGAGCTCGCCGCAAGCGTTCGAGATTGAACTGTCACGCATCACCGGCGAGCTGGAAAGCGCGCAAAAAGCCAACAAACTGGAAGACATCAAGCGGGCGCGCGAGCAGAACCTGCAGAAGATGGATGACAACCAGAAGAAGATTCAAGAGTCGCAAGACGCTGCCAAAGAAGCCCAGAAATCGGGCCTTGCAGCCAAGATTTTTGGGTGGATCAGCGCTGTGGCCTCGATCATCGTGGGCGCAATCATGGTCGCCACCGGCGCGGGCGCAATCGCCGGCGCCTTGATGATCGCCGGCGGGGTCATGGGCATGGTGTCCCAGTCCGTGCAGGCCGCTGCGGCGGCGGGCTTGATCAGTAAAGAGGTGATGGAAAAGCTCGGCCCGGCGTTGATGGGCATTGAAATCGCCGTGGCCCTGATGGCCGCCGTGGCCAGTTTTGGCGGCACAGCAGTGGCGGGCGTGGCCAAACTGGGCGCCAAGATGGGCACCAAAGTGGCAGAACTCACGGCCACGATTGCCAGCAAAGTCACTGAATTTGGCGGCAAGTTCGGCACCGTGGCGAGCCTGTCCATGTCCCATGGCGCCAAGCTCGGCGTGCAAGTGGCCGACGTCACGCTGGACGTGGCCAACGGCGCCTCTCAGGCCGTCAACAATGGCTATCAGGCCCACGCAGCCTTGCGTCAGGCCGACGTGCTGGAGAACCGCGCAGAGCTGACCGCGTTTCAAGCTGCGATCGACACCCTGCGCGAAGAACTGACCCGCATGATCGAGGCGTTTACCCAGGTCATGGAACAGATTTTCCAGATGATCAACGCCAAGGGCGACCTGCTGCATAACTTGTCCAGCCGCCCTGCGGCCATTTGAGGAGCCCCCATGATGATTGATATGAGTGTCAGCCCTCGGGCATTGAGTAACGTCGCTTCCAGCGGCCCGGTTGAAAAGAGCGCTGCCCCGGTGAGCCGCGAGACGGCTCACCGGGCCGCCGATGTGTCGGCCCCTGCCACCTCACCGGCGGGCAGCATCGAGCTGGTCAAACCCGCACAACAATTCAACCCGGCCACGTTGGGCAAAGTCACCCGCGAACTGGACACCACCATTGAGCTGATGGTGTTGCTGTTTCGCATCGCGCAAAAGGCCCGGGAACTGGGCGTGCTGCAACGCGACAGCGAAAACACCGCGATTATCGAGGCACAGAAATCCCAGGTCGCCGAAATGCGTTCGGGCGCCAGCCTGATGATTGCCATGGCAGTGATCTCCGGGATCATGGCCGTCGGCACCGCGATCATCGGCGCGGTGGGCGCGAGCAAAAATGGCAAGGCCATCAAGCAGGAAGGGCAACTGGAAAAGTCCATTGCCGGACGCAACGAACTGATTGACGCCAAGATGCAATCGCTGGGCAAAACGTCGGACGCCGATCGCAAAACCGTCGGCGCTGTTTGGGCGCAGGCCCAAGAGTTCGATAGCAGCCTGCTGACTAAAACCGGGAAAAAAATAGACACCCGCAATACCACATACCAGGCGATGAACAGCGTTAATCAGTCACTGGGGCAGATGGCCAATACTTCGGTACAAGTCAGGCAAGGTGAAGTTCAGGCCAACGCCAAAGAAGACGAAGTTGAGGCTACAATTGCACAAAGTCGCAAACAGATAGTTGATGAACAATTGAGTTATAACTCTAACTCCATGAAAGAGCTGATTCAGACACTTCATGAACTTTCTCAGAACTACGTAGCCGCCTGGAAAGCCGCGGCGGCGATTGTTTGATCGATTGATGCGAGTAAGAAAAAAGCCACTGAGATGTGGCTTTTTTCTTAAAAGATAAGTCTACCAGTGACAAAATCAGGTTGTGGCCTGGTGCTAGCATTCGCCTGGTACGAGGAGACAAGCATGGATTTAACGATCAGGGTTAATCGGCTGCTGGCCGAATTTGCCAATCGCAGTGGGTTGCCCGCCTTGTCGCTCGACGCAGACGGGGTCGCGACGTTGCTGTTTGATGAACAGTTACACGTGACGCTGGTGCTTTTGGGTGGCCGTGATCGGCTGGTCATGGAAGCCAATGTGGCCGGTCTGGACACACTGGGGGAAGGCATCTTCCGTCAATTGGCGAGTTTTAATCGCCGCTGGTATCGGTTCGACCTGCATTTCGGGTTTGACGAGCAAACCGGTCAAGTGCAGTTGTACGCCCAGTTGCCAGCCGCCGAGCTGACGCTGGAAAACTTCGAGCGCACGTTGGCCAACCTGCTTGACCACGCCGAGTTCTGGCAGCAATTGCTGCCCGGCCACGTGTGTGTCACGCCGCCGCCGGCCCAGCCTGCAGGCATGCGAGTGTGAGCCTGTGATGAAGATCGAAAGCGCGGGCATTGCGCCGTTATCCGCAAATGAAGGCCCGACAGAGGCGGGACATTTCAACGGCCGTGCGCTGACGCCGGGGGCCAACCCCGCTCAGGCGCAGATCACGTTGGCCGAGCTGCTGTACTGGCTCGGCACCGAGTTGCAGACCAGCCCTCACAGCGAGCAACGGCTGCAACGGTTACTGGACGGCGACATCACGCCCTTGCATGAGCGCCGGGTTCGGTTGCCATGAAGCGCGCGGCGATGGGCGCACTGCTGGTCAGTGCCTTGTCGGGGTGTATCAGCCAGCCCGCCGCCCCTGCACACACGCTGGACCTCACAGGGAACGTGAGCAGCCGCCTGGTGTTGACTCGGGCGGCTTATGTGCGTGTTCGCCTGTATGAAGTGGTGGCCGGGCAACCGCGAATGGTCGCGAAGTCGGACTATCGGGTCAGTGCCCTGCCGCTGGGGTTCAGTTTTCACGTCCCCGCTGCGACGGATCGCCAGTGGTTGATCAGAAGTGAGTTGGCGTGGTCCGAGGACGGTTCGGTTCAGGCACGCGGGTGGCGGCAGGTTGTGCCCGGCCAAGCGGCGCAGCTGCAGTTGACCCCTTTAACGTGCTATCCGAACTGCCGGATACACACACCTTGGTAACACCGTGTTGTAAGTCTGGTTATAAATAATTAAACGATTTCGGCACGCAGCCGAAACACCAACAGTTCGAATCATATTGAGCGGTTCATTGAATAAGAGTAATTATTCTAAATTTGAATAATTACTCTTATTCATGACCTGGCTTGCTTTCAAGAATTTGCTCTATGCGAATGACCGCATGTGCATGGAGATAGAGTGTGCTCATACGTCTGTCAGTAATGACGCGTCAATACGCCGCACACGTTCAGGATCACTACCTATGCAAGGTGCCAGTTTACGTGGCCAACGAATAACGCAGTGTCGATGGTGTATGCCCACCTTCGAATTCAAGTCCAACCCCGAAGAAGGAATTGCCGTACTTATTGAAGGTGAACTGATTGTTCAAGATGTCTGCACCACGTTGCGTATTGCGCCCGGTGAAATGATATTTGCCCGACGCGGTAATTACGTCGTGAGCACTGAAGGTCAGGAGAGTCGCATTCTGTGGATTCCGTTAACGGTTACGCGCTTGCAAAGTTTTATACAGCGCTTCGGCGCGTTGCTCAGCGAAGTTGAGCGCTGTGAAGAACCCAGCAGCGGGATGATCGCGTTTGCCAGCACCCCGTTGCTGGCCGA
Source organism: Pseudomonas lundensis (assembly GCF_001042985.1). Lineage (GTDB taxonomy): Bacteria > Pseudomonadota > Gammaproteobacteria > Pseudomonadales > Pseudomonadaceae > Aquipseudomonas > Aquipseudomonas lundensis. The sequence goes on along the minus strand of NZ_JYKY01000004.1, from coordinate 111,127 downwards.
CTGTGTCAAAGGGATCAAAGCATTACTGGAACACGAGCACCCGCCCGCTCTGGCGGTGTTGCGCATTGAAGAGTTGTTGATGCTGTTTGCATTCAGTCCGCAGGGCCCGGCCTTGATGGCCATGTTGCGCCAGCAGGGCAACCGGCAAGTGGAGCGGTTGCAGGCGTTCATGGAGGCCAATTATTTACAGGAGTGGCGCCTGAGCGAATTCGCCCGCGAGTTCGGCATGGGCCTGACCACGTTCAAGGAGTTGTTCGGTTCGGTCTACGGCGTCTCGCCCAGGGCCTGGATCAGTGAGCGGCGCATTCTGTACGCGCACCATTTGCTGCTCAACAGCGAGATGAGCATTGTCGACATTGCCATGGAAAGCGGGTTTTCCAGCCAGTCGTATTTCACCCAGAGTTACCGTCGTCGATTTGGCTGTACCCCCAGCCGTTCGCGGCAGGGCAAAGAATAGCCCCGGACTAAAAAAAACTGACGTTTATTGCAAGTCACTCGCGCCACTCACCCGTAAGATTGACCCGCAACGCAGGCCCCTGATGTGCGTGTCACGAAACAAAACAGTCAAGGCAGAGAATGAGCCAGGAAGACCCTAATCAAAGTCCCCGCCAAGGGATGTTCGCCGGCCGGCGCGTCTCTGTCGTGAGCCAGGATGCTCGTGCGCGGGGAAGTGTCGCCGGTTGTATTTCGGGCAAGATTTACCGTGATAGCGACATCATCAGCGCCCGGCAACTGATGCTCATGCAACGCCTGTTGCCCCGCGAGCAATTGGAGCAACTGTTTCAATCCCATTGGTTACAGCAGCGTCTGGCCCGCGGTATGGCCCTGGAACGCGGGGATGTGCAGTTGGTGTTGCGCAAGGCCAGCGAACAAGGCGAGAACTGGTGTAACTGGCTGGGCGACCGCATCAACCTGGCCTGCCCGCAAACCCTGATCGACTGGGTATTGCTGCCGGTGTACAGCTGGTGGGAAAGCCTGTTTGACGAAGCCATTCCCAGCTGGCGCGCTTCGTTGATCGAGTTCGAAACCCAGTCGCGGCAATTGCGCATCAAGGCGCAATTCTGGCGTCAGGCCACCGATGCCGACCCGCAACTGGTCGACGAGGAGCTGCAAGCCGTCGCTCGCCGCCAAGCTGAAACCGAAATCGAAATAGCCGCGCTGGCACGCAAGCTGGGCGCCATTTCCGAACAGGCCCGCGCAGCGTGGCCCAACTGGCATCAAGGCGTGGCCGTGCTGCTGGCCGATGGCAAGCTGGACGGTTTTTCACCGGTGCCGCTGGCGCTTATTTCCCTGTGGGAACCCCTGATCAGGCTCGACGCAGACGCCAACGCTGCCGACGCCGTGCAGCACTGGCTGCACGAACGCAGCCTGTGTCAGGCCCAGGATCACTTTTACTGGCAAGGCGCCTGACCAACCGCGGCACTGAGGACTCATGGAACGTTTACTGACTGGATTGGCCGCGCGAACCGGCCAAGGGCCTTTTGTTGCCGATCAAACGGGTGCCTACCACCTGCGCATCGATGGCCACAGCCTGTTTCTGGCCCGCCAGGGGACAGACCTGATCGTCCATAGCCCGCTGGACTGGCAAGCCCGTGCCGACGCAGCGGGGCAGCGCGAGGTGTTGCGCGACATGCTGGAACACGTGACCCGCTGGAGCCGCCACTACCCTCAAGCCCTGGTGCTGGACGAGAACGACCACCTGCTGCTCGAAGCCCGCCTTGAGTTCGCCTCCCTTGAGCTGGATGAACTTGAGCGTGTGCTGGCAGCGCAGGTGGGCATTCTTGAGTCCCTCAAGCCCGGTTTGCAGCAGGCTGAGCGCTTACCGCAGTGGACACCCACCTTATGGCGCCCATGAAGTGGCTGCGCGTTGCCGCCTGGCTGCTGGTCAGTGCCGCCTGCCCCGCCACGGCTCAGGAACTGGACTGGGCGCCGGTGCCTTACCACTACGTGGCGCAGGGTGAAAACCTGCGCGATGTACTGATTAACTTCGGGGCCAACTACGACAGCCCGGTGATTGTCAGCGACAAGGTCAACGATCAAGTCAGCGGCCGTTTCGACCTGCCTACGCCACAAGCCTTTTTGCAACAGATGACCGCGCTCTACAACCTGATCTGGTACTACGACGGCGCGGTGCTGTACGTCTTCAAAAGCACGGAAATGCAGTCGCGGCTGATCAAGCTCGAACAGGTCACCGAGTCCGACCTGCAAGAGGCGTTACAGGCCGCGGGCGTGTGGGAGCCGACATTCGGCTGGCGTTCGGGCGGCGATGGACGGCTGGTCTATGTGTCAGGCCCGGCCCGATACCTGGAACTGGTAGAGCAGACCGCGCAGGCGCTGGAACAACAATCCACCCTGCGCAGCGAAAAGACCGGCGACGTGTCGGTGGAAATCTTCCCACTCAAATACGCGTCGGCCGAAGACCGCCAAATCAAGTACCGCGAAGACGACATTCAGGCGCCGGGCGTGGCCACCATTCTGGCCAACGTGCTGGGTGACGCCAATGTGGTGTCGGTGGACGGCCAGGCGAACGGCAGCCGCGCACCGCTGCGCTCCGGGCGCGCGGTGATTCAGGCCGAACCGTCATTGAACGCGATCGTGGTGCGCGACAGCGCCGAACGCATGCCTATGTACAAACGCCTGATTGAAGCGCTGGACCGGCCTTCGGCGCGCATCGAAGTCGCGCTGTCGATTGTCGACATCAACGCCGAAAACCTTGCCGAACTCGGGGTCGACTGGCATGTGGGGATTGGGCTGGGGCCAAAGAAAGTCATCGACATCCGCACCAGCGGCTCCGGCGCACCCGGCGCGCAAGCCCCTGGCGCAAGCCTGGTCGACAGCCGCGGCCTCGACTTTTTGATGGCCCGCGTCACCCTGCTGCAAAGTCAGGGCCGCGCTCAGGTGGGGTCGCGCCCGACCTTGCTGACGCAGGAAAACACCCTCGCGGTGATCGATCACAGCGAAACCTATTACGTGAAAGTGACCGGCGAGCGCGTCGCTGAACTGAAGTCCATCACCTACGGCACCCTGTTGAAAATGACCCCGCGGGTGGTTCAGTTAGGGGAAAAACCGGAGATCAGCCTGAGGCTGCACATCGAAGACGGCAGCCAAAAACCCAATAGCTCCGGCCCCGAAGGCATCCCCACCATCAACCGTACCGTGGTCGACACCGTGGCCCGCGTCGGCCATGGCCAAAGCCTGTTGATTGGCGGGATCCACCGCGACGAACTCAGCGAAGGCGTGCGCAAAGTGCCGTTACTGGGGGACATTCCGTACCTTGGCGCCTTGTTCCGGTTTCAGTCCAACACCGTGCGGCGCTCGGTGCGCCTGTTTCTGATCGAACCGCGCCTGATTGACGACGGGCTGGCCCATTACGCAGCCCTGGGCAGCCAACGGGGCTACCTCGACGGTTTGCTCAATGTCGATCAACTGTCCAACCAGAGCCTGGAGCTGGCCAACGCGATTGGCGCCACCCAGTGCCAGGCGCTGGCCACCGCGCAATGGCTGCAAAACACACTGCAACAGGCGGGCAAAAGCTCACGGTTGTCCGCGTGTCGCATGGACGGCGAAAGCCGCGGCTGGCGCGTGATTGAAGGCGCGTGCGATGACGCGGCAACGCACTGCGTTCGCCCGCTGAAGCGCCCCTGACATGGGCTGGAAAATCCGGTTCTACAGCGGCTTGAATCAAGGGGCCGAAGTGCCCCTGAGCGCCGGTCGGGTGGTGATCGGCTCAGACCCGCTGAGCGCCGACCTGGTGCTGGTGGACGACGGTATCGCGGCCATGCACCTGTTGCTGGAGGTCGACCCGCAAGGGGTGCGCTTGCTGGAATGGGACGCCGCGTGTGAGCCGACCCAGGACGGCCTGCCCGTGCAGCCGGGCACGGTGTTGCACGCCTTGGCCATGCAGCAATGCGGCCCCTTGAGCTGGGCGTATTGCGCGCAGGAACGCGCCTTCGCGCCGCTGCAACCGGCGATCGGCCGGGCGCAGGAACGTCGGGCCCCACGCCACCCTGCGCATTGGAGCGGTCGCGTGATGGCGGGGTTGAGCGTGGTGCTGGTGGTGCTGCTGATCGGCTTGATGAGCGACCCGTGGTCCAGCGTCAACCGCAGCACGGCCGATGAAGATCCGCTGCTGGGGTTGCAGACATTCTTGAGCGACAAGCCGTATCAGCACGTGCAGATTGAAGCCCCGCAAGCCGATGGCGGTGTGTTGCTGACCGGGTATCTGGATGACAACCGCAGCCGCTTGCTGCTCACCCAATACCTTGAAAAAAGCGGGCTGAGTTATCGGCTGGAATTACGCAGCATGGAAGAAGTGCGTCAGGGCGTGGACTTCATCCTGCAAAAATTCGGCTACTCGCGGGTGCGCAGCACGCCCTCGTCAAAAGCCGGCTGGATCATGCTCGAAGGCGAACTGGCCGAACAGGACGATCACTGGGCCAACATCGACACCCTGCTGATGGCCGACGTGCCCGGCCTCATGGGCGTCGAGAACCGCGTGCGGCTCGCCGGTTCGCACATCAAGCGTCTGGAACAACTGCTCAGCGACGCACACCTGACCTCGGCGCTGAGCTATCGCGATCACGGCGAGCGCATTGAGCTGCGCGGCCAGCTGGATGAGCGCCAGTTGAATGACTTTGCACAACTGCAACGCACGTTCCGCCGCGAGTTCGGCGCCAGCCCGACGCTGGAACTGATTAACCGCTCACGCCGTGGCAGCGCTGAAGAACTGGCCTTCGTGGTGCGCGGCGTGTCACTGGGCAAAGTGCCCTACGTGGTGCTCAACGACAGTCAGAAATACCCGGTAAACGCTTCAACCCCCAACGGCGTTCGCGTGTTGTCGATCACAGACGAAGCGATTGTGGTCAGTCGCGGCAAACAGCAATTCATCATCCACCTCAAGGGACAAACGCAATGATGACCGCATTGGAGGAACGCCTGAGCCGTGAAGGCGCGGGCTATCACGCGCAGGTGCGCGCTACGCTGCAAAGTGCGCAAAACGACTGCAAACAGCGCCTGCAAAAAGGCGCGACGCCTGCGCAGTACCAGCAATGGCAACAGGAAGCGCAGGCACTCGAAGCCGCCCTGAGCATCCTCGACACCCTCAAAGGAGCCTGCTGATGGCCGCCATTTTTGCCCACGACACCACCAACACACTCGATCAGGTCGCCGAGCAGATCAAAGCGCAGGCGAACACCGCCAACACGGACGTGAAAAACGCCATTACGGCGCTCAACAACGACAACGGCGATAACCCGGCGGTGTTGGCCGACCTGCAACACAAACTCAACAAATGGTCGGTGATCTACAACATCAACTCCACCGTGACCCGCTCCATGAGAGACCTCATGCAGAGCATTTTGCAGAAGATTTGATTATGGACAGTTCATTGAAAGGGCTTTTGGCCGAAGTCGCGCTGGCGGGCACCGGGCACCATTGTCATGCGCAGGCCCTGCACATCGCTGAGTGGCTGGATCAGGTCGAAAAACACGCCGAAGCCGCGTGCCTGATCCGCCTCTGCAGTCTGATGAACCGCGGTGATTATCAACAGGCGTTGCTTGAAGGCCAAGGCAAGGATCAGGACTGGCCCTCGTTGTCGCCCTGGCTGGCGCTGTGCGAATGGCGCCTGGGCATGGGGTCAGCACTGGACCGGCGCCTTGCGCACCTGGCGCTCAGCGATGACCCGCGCCTGGTGCAGTTTGCCGAGGGTATGCGTCATCCGGAGCACGCATGAACCCGCTCGACCCCCTGACGCTCAATCGCGGTCTGTCGCCACCGGCTGCCCCCCCTGCGCGGTCGGCACAAACGGCCGACACGCACGCCTTTGAACAGGCCATGCACGCGCCCGCCGAGGTGGCGAACCCCGTGAGCCCGGTGGCGCTGCGGGTGCTGAGAACCCTGGACGCCCACCGTGACAACGAGCGTCAGGCGCGTGCGGCACTCAAGGACCTCATCAAGCAAGAAGCACCGTTTGCCAAGCAACAGCAAGACGCGCTGCTGCGGGTGTTGGGCGAGATCAAACCGCTGCCGGACACCACCGCCGCGAGCCGCGTCATCAACACCGAGCTCAGGCACGTCATCCCGCTGGCCGGGATGATCGACAACCTGATGCGCTACACCCATAAACCCGACCTGGAGTCGTAATGGACATCAGCCAGATCAGCCAATCGGTGGTTACCAGCCTTGAAGAACTCCAACCGGCCGAAGCCAATGCCGCGCAGGTTGCAGACTTTGATCACGCCATGAGCAACGGGGCCGACAGCCTGGGCGGCAGTTTTTTGAGTGAAATCGGGCACATCAAAGAGCAGTTCACCGAGGCCAAAGAAGCGCTGAAAGTGCAGCTGTCGACCCCCGGTGACGACCCCAACAGCCTGATGCAGATGCAGTGGTCGTTGATGCGCATCAGCATGCAGGAAGAACTGATCGCCAAGACCGTCGGACGTATGAGCCAGAACGTCGAAACCTTGATGAAGACCCAATGATGCGCCGTGTTCGAACCGCTTTGAAAACCGTGCAGCGCGGCCTGCTGCTGGCCGCCGTGCTGGCGCTCGCGGGGTGCAAGATCGAGTTGTACGCCGGTGTCAGCCAAAAGGAAGGCAACGAGATGCTGGCCCTGCTGCGCTCCGAAGGCATTTCGGCCGACAAACAGCCGGACAAGGACGGCAAAATCAAATTGCTGGTGGAAGAGTCGGACATCGCTGAAGCCGTGGATGCCCTCAAGCGCAAAGGGTATCCGCGTGAGAGCTTTTCAACACTCAAGGACGTGTTCCCCAAAGACGGGCTGATTTCATCTCCGGTCGAAGAACGGGCGCGCCTGAACTACGCCAAGGCGCAGGAAATCTCCCGCACGCTGTCTGAAATCGATGGCGTGCTGGTGGCGCGGGTGCATGTGGTGTTGCCAGAAGAACGTGACGGGCTGGGCAAGAAATCCTCACCGGCCTCCGCCTCGGTGTTTATCAAACACGCCGCGGACATCCAGCTCGACGCCTACATCCCGCAGATCAAACAACTGGTCAACAACGGCATCGAGGGCTTGAGTTACGACCGGATCAGTGTGGTGCTGGTGCCGTCGGCGGACGTGCGTCAGGTGCCCTTGGCACCGCATTACGACACCCTGTTTTCGATTCAAGTCACCGAAGATTCCCGGGGGCGGCTGATCGGCCTGTTTGGCGTGATGGTCGCCCTGCTGCTGGTGAGCAATGCGGCGCAGTTCATGTGGCACCGGACTCAAGCATGACCCGCTGCCTGACGCCCTATCAGCTGCGCTTCTGCCCGGCCCGCTACATTGACGAGGGGCACGTGCCCACGGCCTTGCTGGCGGTGTGCAAGGCGCTGCCGGACTGGCGCCAGCGCAGTGCAATCAACGCCTGGTTGCTCGATGAACTGGGGTTGCCGACTGACTACCAACTGCCTCCCCGGCTCGGCGGCTTGGCGCTGTTCGGGCAGGTCGCGCTGCAGCATACCCTGCGTTGCCTGGGCGGCCTGTTGCATGGGCAGGCGTTGCGCCAGGCGTTGACCGCCAGCGCGGCGCAACGGGTCCGCGCGGCGCTGGGTGAAACCGGTCACCGGTATTGCCTGCAACAGCTGGACGTGATCATCGGCCCATGGCCGACGGGCTGGCAGGGCACGTTGCCGGACGGCGACCTGGGGGGCTATCTGCAAACCTGCGGTCTGGAGTTCTGGCTCAGTGCAGCCGGTGACATCGACAGCGGCTGTGCCCGCCGCTTGCGTGTACGCCTGCCGCCGGGGCCGCCCTCGCGTTACGCCGCGTTACCCGCCGAAAACCCCGCGCTGGCGCAGGCGCTGTGCCTCAAAGTTGCTCGACAGGTGAGTCCGGAATGTTGCCATTTATTGAAATAAAAAGTGATCAAGTGCTCTTGGCGCCCGATCAAGTGGTGCTGCGCAGTGCCGACTATCAGGCCTACCTGACCGCCAATCAGTTGGTGGAACTGGCCCGGGAACGGGCGCAAGCCATCGAGCAAGGCGCGCGGGACGTCTACGAACAACAAAAGGCCCTGGGCTGGCAAGCGGGCGTCGACGAGGCGCGCACCTCGCAGGCAACGCTGATCCAGGAAACCTTGCAGCACTGCAACCAGTACTACCGCGCGGTCGAGCAAAAGATGAGCGATGTGGTGCTGCACGCGGTGCGCAAGATCCTCAAGCAGTACGACAACACCGAGCTGGCGCTGAGCGTGACCCGCGAAGCGTTGTCGCTGGTCAGCAATCAGAAACAAGTGATCCTGCACGTCCAGCCCGAGCAAGTGAGCGCTGTGCGCGAGCGCGTCTCGCACATCCTCAAGGACTTCCCGGAAGTGGGGTATGTGGACGTGGTGGCCGACGCCCGGCTGGACGAAGGCGGCTGCATTCTGGAGACCGAAATCGGCATCATCGACGCCAGTGTCGACGGACAATTGGCAGCGCTGGCAACGGCCCTGACACAATCCCGTGAGCGCTGAAAACCCGGCGCAGCACCGGCTGGCGAGGTGGTGAGCGTCATTCCTTTTAAGGCGCTCGTGCAAAGTGACAAAAATGCGCCTGATACTAAAAAAGCCCTTCAAACGATTCACTTAAGCTTTGCGCCATCCAGGAACTCAGGTCCTCCAAGGAGCGCATATGAAAATTCAGTCCACCCCGCCTGCCGGTCTCAACCCCGCCATCGCCACACCTGCACCCCCTGCCGCGCAAGCGCCCAAAGCCACGTTATCCACTGACCCGGTCGGCCAAAGCCTGACCAGCGCACTGAAGAGCGCGTCGGGGATTGTGATCAAAGACCAACTGCCGGACATCGGCCGTATCAAGTTGCTGACCCCGCTGCCGCAAGGGGCTGCGCACACCGTGGCGCAACAGGTCGGTCAGCGCCAATTGACCCTGCGTGAATTCGAAAATGGCGTGGCGCAGCTGGAACTCAGCCGCCCGCCGTTGACCAGCCTGGTGCTCAGCGGGGGCGGTGCCAAAGGGGCCGCCTATCCGGGCGCGATCAAGGCGCTGGAAGACAACGGCGCACTCGACGGCATTCGCAGCATGTCGGGGTCGTCCGCAGGCGGCATCACGGCAGCGCTGCTGGCATCGGGCATGGGCGCGGGCGAATTCAAGACCCTGTCCGATGGCATGGACCTGCTTTCACTGCTCGACAGCACCCATAAAAAACACAAGCTGTTCCAGCGCATCTGCACAGAGATAGGCAATCTGGCGCACAAATACCTGCCCAAGGTTGGCAGCTTCACCCAGCTGATTCTCAACGTGTTGCCACGGGTTCAGTCCGAAGCCCTGCCGCTGGAAAAAGTCATTCGCGACGAGTCGTCCAAAGCCGTTCTGAACCAGATCAGCGCCCACCCGCAGGTGGCCAGCCAACCGGCCGTTGCGGCCATTGCCCACAAACTGGAGCAGGGCGGCGCGGTCACGTTTGGCGACCTCAAACTGTTGAGCCAGCACATCCCGCAGATCAAGGAACTGAACATCACCGGCACCGCAATGTACGAAGGTCGCCCACAGATGGTGGTGTTCAATGCCAGCCTCACGCCGGACATGAGCATTGCGCGGGCCGCGCATATTTCCGGCTCCTTCCCGGTGGTGTTCAAGCCGGTGGACGAACAGGCGCAGCCGTTCCAGGCCGAAGGTGAACACACGGCATTCAAGGACGGCGGCGTGATGCTTAACGTGCCAGTGCCCGAGATGGTCGACCGGGCGTTCAGCACCAGCCCGCTGCGCCAGTCAGACAACCTGATCCTTAAGTTCGAGGGCGAAGAAGGCGTGGCGCCTGACCGTGGTGCTCGTTTCGGCGGCGCGCTCACGGACTGGATGGTGGGCGCCCCGGTGGCCGCCCGGGTGATTCTGCAAAACGAAGCACTGGCCGCGCACGACGACCAGACCGTGACCGTGCCGCTGAAAACCGACAAAGGCGATTTCAGCACCACGTTTGGCGGCACGCTGAATTTCAGCATGCCGGGGGATATCAAAAATCACCTGCAAGAACGACTCGACCAGGCCGTCAGCGGTCACCTTGAGACCCGTGCCCACTCCCGTGAGCAGTACACGTTCGGGTCGATGGAGGCTGCACTGAACGCATTAGACGATGACATGCTCACCAGCCTCGCCGCTCAAAACTCCGCCCAGGCCGGTGAAGTGTTGCAGTTTCGCCAGCAGGCGCGCGAGGTGTTCAGCGAACTGACCGTGGCGATCGTGGCGCAAAACGGCACGCCGGCCGCACTGACGTTCAACGATCAGATGCGCACTGCCTTCACCCAACTGGACGCGCTGGCCAGCAACCCTGAGCGCAAAGAGTGGCTGGCCAAGGAGTTGAATCACGCCGACAACGTCGACCACCAGCAATTGCTCAGCGCCGTACGCGGGCAGGCCGTCGAGTCGCCGGTGCTCAAGGCCGCGATCGAAGAAATGCAGGTGCGGACCGTGGCCGTGGTGGCCGAGAACATCCGCAAAGAAGTCATCTTCCCGTCGCTGTACCGCGCCGGCCAGCCGGATTCCAACGTCGCCCTGCTACGCCGCGCCGAACACAGCCTGGCCAGGGCCACGACGGCGGCGCAGGTCAATCAGGCGCTCGACGACATCATCGACCACTATGGCGCGCGCAATAAACCGTGGAGCAAGCCGTTGAGCTCCACCACGATTGAAATGGCCAAGGCCTGGCGGATAGCGGAGTAAACATACATGAGCGTGCAACACTGGCTGGACCAATGGGGCATCCAACTGCCCGCGAACAATGCCGAAACCTGTCGCCTGCAAGTCGCGGATGACCCGGAACTGGTGCTGGAGAACATTCCGGGCGGCTGGTTGATGGCAATGCGCCTGGGGCGCCTGCCCAGCCCGATGCTACTGGGTGTGCAGTTGCAACTGCTGCAAGCCAACGGGCCCTTTTCAGCGCTGGCGCCGGTGCATGTGGCGGCAGACAGCGCCGGGGATCTGGTGCTGTGGGTCGAGGTTCAGGAAGGGCACGTCGATGTGCCGACCCTGAATAACTGGTACGCCAAGCTGTGTCAGGGTCACAAGCATTTCAGCCCGTTGCTGGAGGCCGTGCCGGATCAGCCCCGGCCTGCGTCGGGCGCACGATTGTTCGTTTGACCCCACACACGGTGCCCGCGCAGACGGCTGTTTGACGTATAAACAGCCGTCGTCCCATCGCATTAAGGAGCACGGGGTGCTGGCCACTTTATTGGTGTTGATCGCGACCGTGTTGCATGCGGTCTGGAATACCCTGATCAAATTCAGCGGCGAGCGCCTGCTGGTCATCGCCTGCATGGACACCGTGGCACTGCTGGTTGTCGCCGTGCTAGTGGGGTTTGTGTCGTTCCCGCCGCTGGCTATCTGGCCGTGGATTCTGGCGTCCGCACTCTTCGAGTTGCTGTACCGCGTGCTGCTGATCCGCGCCTACCGGGTGGGGGATCTGGGGCTGGTGTACCCGCTGATGCGCGGCCTTTCGCCCTTGGTGGTGCTGGCGCTGACCCTGACTTTTGCCGCAGAAGCACTGAGCGGTCAGCAAATCATCGGCATCCTCCTGATTCCGTGCGGCATGGCGTGCCTGCTGTGGCAGGGCGGCGGCGGTGATCGTCTGCCCTGGTCAATGCTGCCGGTGGTCGCACTCATCGGCCTGTGCATTGGCTGCTATACCTTTCTTGATGGTCAGGCGCTACAGCGCTGGTCGCACCCGCTGGATTATCTGGTGTGGCTGACGCTCATCAGCGCGTGGCCGTTCCCGCTGCTGGCAATCACCCGCAAACGTGCCGCGTTCACGCTGTTCTGGCGCACGCAATGGCGGTTGGGGTTGGCGGTGGGGGTGTGCGTGCTGGTCAGCTATGCGCTGGTGCTGTGGGCGATGCAACTGGGCTCGATTGCCGAAGCCGCGGCCTTGCGCGAGGTCAGCGTGATTTTGGTGGTGCTGTTCGGCATGCGCTACCTCAAAGAACCTTTTGGCGGGCCCAGACTCTTAGCCTGTGGGCTGGTGCTGATCGGCATGCTCGTGATGAAACTCTAAAAAGGAAATTCCAATGACGGTTGCCTTCTGGTGTGTACTGATTGCCTTGTGTCTGCCGTACGTGTGTACCGCGGTGGCCAAGTTCAGCGGCGGCAAGTTCGGGCCTCGACAAAACCATGACCCGCGCGCGTTTCTCGACACCCTCGACGGGTTCGCCAAACGCGCCCACAGCGCCCAACTCAACAGCTTCGAAGTCACCCCGGCGTTTGCCGCCGCCGTGATCATTGCCGACATCGTCGGCAACGCCCAGCCCGTCACGATTGATGTACTGGCCGTGCTGTTTATCACCAGCCGCTTGCTGTACATCATTTGCTACCTGGCGGACTGGGCACTGCTGCGTTCGCTGGTGTGGTTCATCGGCATGGGGCTGATCGTCAGCTTTTTCTTCGTGTCGATGTAAACACTTGACGCCTGCGTGTCAGAAGTCGCCCCACAGCTGCTGAGCCACGGCCAGCGCGACCACCGGGGCGGTTTCGGTACGCAACACCCGTGGGCCGAGGCGCGCCGGTTGATAGCCCGCCGCCTGGGCCTGGTCGACTTCAGGGTCGGTCAAGCCGCCTTCCGGCCCGATCAGGAACGCCAGGCGTGACGGTTTGGCATGGCTGGCCAGCGGCGCGGAGACCGGATGCAGCACCAGCTTGAGATCGGCTTGCGTGCTGTTGATCCAGTCAGTGAGCAGCATCGGCGGATGAATCACCGGCACCCGTGAACGCCCGCATTGCTCACATGCACTGATCGCCACCTGACGCCAGTGGGCCAGGCGTTTGTCGGCGCGTTCGTCCTTGAGCCGCACTTCGCAGCGCTCGCTCATGATCGGCGTGATTTCGTTGACCCCAAGCTCGGTGGCTTTCTGAATGGCCCAGTCCATGCGCTCGCCACGGGACAACCCCTGGCCAAGATGGATCGCCAGCGGCGACTCGACTTGCCCGGCGAAGGTTTCTTCCAGCAGCACGCGCACGCGTTTTTTGCCAACTTCCAGCAAGCGCCCAAGGAACTCGTGACCCGAGCCGTCGAACACTTGCAGGGCATCGCCCTCGGCCATGCGCAGCACGCGGCCTATGTAATGCGCCTGAGCCTCAGGCAATTCATGCTCACCGAGGCTCAACGGCGCATCGATGAAGAAGCGGGACAATCTCATGTGTTTTCTCTGAAAAATGTGCGCTTCAGGCGCGAACGTGCGCGCATCTGAAGAAAATAACCCGAGGGTCTGTTCCCCGTTTCATTGCAAGCCGCGTCGCGGTGACACGGGAACAGTCCCTAGCCCGGGTCGCGGAAATCCGGGTGAAAGTTCGCCGGTACGGCCACGCTGATGTCGCTGCGGGTCGCGATGTCGATGCCTTCGCTGGCCACGTCGGCCAGAAAGTCGATTTGCTCCGGGGTGATTACGTAAGGCGGCAAGAAATACACCACGCTGCCCAGCGGACGCAACAACGCACCACGTTCCAGCGCATGCTGGAACACTTTGAGCCCTCGGCGTTCCTGCCACGGGTACGCCGTTTTACTGGCCTTGTCCTCGACCATTTCAATCGCCAGAACCATGCCGGTCTGACGCACTTCCGACACATGCGGGTGATCCGCCAAATGCGCCGTCGAGCTGGCCATGCGCTGCGCGAGGGCCTTGTTGCGCTCGATCACATCGTCTTGCTCGAAGATGTCCAGCGTGGCCAAGGCGGCCGCACACGCCAGCGGGTTGCCGGTGTAGCTGTGGGAATGGAGGAAGGCGCGCAGGGTCGGGTAGTCGTCGTAGAAGGCGCTGTAAACCTCGTCGGTGGTCACACAGGCCGCCAGTGGCAAGTAACCGCCGGTCAATGCCTTGGACAGGCACAGGAAGTCCGGGGTGATACCGGCCTGCTCACACGCGAACATCGTCCCGGTGCGACCGAAGCCCACCGCGATTTCGTCGTGAATCAAGTGCACGCCATAACGGTCACAGGCTTCGCGCAACAATTTAAGGTACACCGGGTGGTACATGCGCATGCCCCCCGCCCCCTGAATCAGCGGCTCGACAATCACGGCGGCCACAGTGGCGTGGTGCTCGGCCAGGGTCTGCTCCATGGCCATGAACATCACGCGCGAGTGTTCTTCCCAGCTCATGCCGTCCGGGCGCAGGTAGCAATCGGGGCTGGGCACTTTGATCGTGTCGAGCAGCAGCGCCTTGTAGGTTTCAGTGAACAGCGGCACATCGCCCACCGACATCGCTGCCATGGTCTCGCCGTGATAGCTGTTGGTCAGGGTCACGAAGCGCTTTTTGTTCGGCTGACCACGGTTGAGCCAGTAGTGAAAGCTCATTTTCAGCGCCACTTCTATGCAGGACGAACCGTTGTCGGCATAAAAGCAGCGGGTCAGGCCGTCTGGCGTCATCTTCACCAGACGCTCCGACAGCTCGATCACCGGCTGATGGCTGAACCCGGCCAGAATCACGTGCTCCAGCTGATCGACCTGATCCTTGATGCGCTGATTGATGCGCGGGTTGGCATGCCCGAACACGTTGACCCACCACGAACTCACGGCATCGAGGTAGCGTTTGCCTTCAAAGTCTTCGAGCCACACGCCCTCACCGCGCTTGATCGGGATAAGCGGCAATTGCTCGTGATCTTTCATTTGGGTGCAGGGGTGCCATAAAACGGCTAAATCGCGCTGCATCCACTGATTATTCAGGCCCATTTCCACTCTCCTGGCGCTGGCTCCCGGCGTGTGCGGGCAAACAATCGCGCAAGCCTATGCAATGCGCGAGTTCGTAACAAGTCATTGCATTTGCAACAATGCGTATCGCTTCTATGGTGTGCTGACGACCGCCGTCGCCGGGGAGTCATGAATCATCGTTAATGTTTTCTTAATACCTTCCTCCCAGGCTACAGATCGTATTTATCGATACCTTCCAGCAAAAAAATGCGCTTTCATTCGATAGGTAAACGATTAGTCTTAGGCCCAAGTTCCTACAGGATGTTGGCAATGCAGCTACGCAACTCTTCTTCTCGCTACGGTGCGGTCAGTATTTTCTTGCATTGGTTTATTGCCCTGGCCGTGTTCGGCCTGTTTGCCCTGGGCTTGTGGATGGTCGGTCTCGACTATTACAGCCCTTGGCGCAAGGAAGCCCCGGACCTGCACAAAAGCATCGGTTTGACGCTACTGGCCCTGATGGTCATTCGCGTGGTGTGGCGCTGGATCAGTCCGGCACCGCCTGCATTGGCCAGCTACAGCCGTGCCACGCGCATTGGCGCCAAGCTCGGCCATGGTTTTTTGTATCTAAGTTTGTTTGCGGTAATGATCGCCGGTTACCTGATTTCCACCGCCGAAGGCGTTGGCATCCCGGTATTCGGGCTGTTTGAAGTACCCGCACTGATTTCAAACCTGCCTGACCAGGCGGATGTGGCCGGTGTCGTGCATTTGTACCTGGCGTGGGCCGTGGTGATCTTTGCCGGTTTGCATGGTCTAGTCGCTCTCAAGCACCACTTTATCGATCGTGATGCGACCCTGACTCGTATGCTGGGACGCAAAGCCTGATGTTCAACCTCAACTCAAAAGGAATAGAACGCATGTTGAAAAAGACTCTCGCCGCTTTGGCACTGGGTACTGCACTGTTGTCCGCCGGCCAGGCCATGGCTGCTGACTACACCATCGACAAAGAAGGTCAGCACGCCTTTATCGACTGGAAAATCAGCCACCTGGGCTACAGCTTCATTCACGGTACGTTCAAAGACTGGAGCGGCACATTCTCCTGGGATGCTGCCAAGCCTGCTGACAGCAAAATCGACGTGACCCTGAAGACCGCCAGCCTGTTCTCGAACCACGCCGAACGTGACAAGCACATCGCCAGCAAAGACTTCCTGGACGTGAGCAAGTACCCGGAAGCCAAGTTCGTCTCGACCAAAGTCGTGCCCACGGGCGAGAAAACAGCTGACGTCACCGGTGACCTGACCCTGCACGGCGTGACCAAGCCCGTGACATTCAAGGCAACGTTCAACGGCGAAGGCAAAGATCCATGGGGCGGCGAACGTGCTGGCTTCAACGCCACCACGACCCTGAACCTGAACGACTTCGGCATCAAAGGCCCGGGCCCTACGTCTCAGACCCTAGACCTGGACATCACGCTGGAAGGTACAAAGAACAAGTAATAGCGCGTACACACGGCTAAAAAAACGCCCCGGCTTGCGAGAGCCAGGGCGTTTTTTTGTGCGTGGGATTCCCCCCTTGGCCCGCGTCTGATGAGCGAACGGCGAGGGGCGAAGGCATATTTGGCGACACAAAAAAACGCCCCCGATCTTGCGATGGAGGGCGTTTTTTATGCGTCAGTCGCTCAGCGGTTGCGGGTCAGCAAGGCTGGCTTCTCACCGCGAGGACGGTTCGGCAGTTGATCGAGCTGCTCAGGGGTCGGGAAGCGATCGCTTTTCGACTCTTTGTGCATGATCTTCGGCTGATTCTCGCGTGGGCCTTTAACGGCTGGCTCCTGGCGATCATCCCGGGCTGGACGGTTCTCGCGACGGGCCTGGCCGTCACGCGGAGCGCCGTTGCGCGGGCCACTGCGCTTGGCAGGCGGCGTGCCGGTGCTGGCGCCTGTGCCGGTGCGTGGACCGTTCTGACGACCGCCCGTGCGACCGGCCGGAGCCGCGCCGGTGCCTTGCGCCGGAGCGCCCGGACGACGGCCACGGCTCTGGTTGTTTTTGTTCTGGTACGGGCTGACGTAATCAGCGCGGTTACCAAAGTTGTCCACGTCGTCATCACGGAACTCGTCCGGCGCACGATTGGCGTCCGGGCGCGGGACGGCAGCGGCCGCTTGCTGACGCGGTTCACGCGCCGGTGTGCCTTCGCGTGGTTTGTGCTCACGGGCCGGGCGTTCGCCACGGGCTGCGGCCGGTTTTTCTTTACCCTTGTCTTTGCCTTTGTCCTTACGACCGCCACCGCCGCCATTAGGACCGTCGCCACGTGGGCCACGCGGCGGGTTGCGCGGGTTACGCACATCCGGACGCTCACGCACTTCAGGCTTTTCAGCTTCAATCGTGCTGGCATCGAAGCCCATCAGGTCGCCGTCGGCGATTTTCTGCTTGGTCATGCGTTCGATGCTTTTCAGCAGTTTTTCTTCGTCCGGCGCAACCATCGAGATCGCTTCGCCCGAACGACCGGCACGGCCGGTACGGCCGATACGGTGAACGTAGTCTTCATCCACGTTGGGCAGTTCGAAGTTGACCACGTGCGGCAACTGATCGATGTCCAGGCCACGGGCCGCGATATCGGTCGCAACCAGAATACGCACAGTGCCTGCCTTGAAGTCGGCCAGCGCTTTGGTGCGCGCGTTCTGGCTCTTGTTGCCGTGGATCGCGACAGCGCTCAGGCCATGCTTGTCCAGGTATTCAGCCAGACGGTTAGCGCCGTGCTTGGTGCGGGTAAAGACCAACACCTGCTCCCACGCACCGGCCGTGATCAAGTGCGCCAGCAGGGCGCGCTTGTGGCTGGCTGGCAGGCGGAACACGCGCTGTTCGATACGCTCGACCGTGGTGTTGGGCGGCGTGACTTCAATACGCTCCGGGTTGCGCAGCAGCTTGCCGGCCAGATCGGTGATGTCTTTGGAGAACGTCGCCGAAAACAGCAGGTTTTGACGCTTGGTCGGCAGACGCGCGAGCACTTTTTTCACGTCGTGGACGAAGCCCATGTCGAGCATCCGGTCGGCTTCATCGAGTACCAGGATTTCAACGTGGGAAAGGTCGACACTGCCTTGGCCCGCCAGGTCGAGCAAACGCCCGGGGCAAGCGACCAGCACGTCTACACCGCGGGCCATGGCTTGAACCTGAGGGTTCATGCCAACGCCGCCGAAGATGCAGGCGCTGACGAACTTCAGGTCACGGGCGTAGAGCTTGAAGCTCTCGTGGACCTGTGCGGCGAGTTCGCGGGTAGGCGTCAGGACCAGTACGCGTGGTTGGCGTGGACCGTGACGCTGGGATTTGTCTGGGTGGCCATTGGGAAACAGCTTTTCCAGAATCGGAAGAGCGAAGCCGCCGGTTTTACCAGTACCTGTCTGAGCCGCAACCATCAGGTCGCGACCTTGCAACACGGCGGGAATGGCCCGCTGTTGCACCGGAGTAGGCTCGGTATAGCCCGCTGCTTCAATGGCGCGGACTAAAGCCTCGGAGAGACCGAGGGAAGCAAAGGACATGAGTAATCCTGTTCTAGTTAGGGCTTTGCCCAAAGGGATAGTCTTGCCTGGCGTGAATGGCGTTTATAGGAGACGCAATCCCGTCCGGTCCTGCTTCGGTCCTGAAGGTCCATTCGCACCGCTCGCGCTGGCAAGTGCTGCGCAGTAGCGGGGTTGAATGCCTTGTACAAGGACGAGCGGCCGGGCGTAAGCCTGGCGGAAAGCCCGGAGTATAACAGAGCATTCACAACGCGCCGATTTCATGCTGCTCAACGGTTTTGTACCCACCGAGCGCACCCGGTCTGTAACCGCTCGCGCCCGTGCAACGTGCGGCGGCGGTTACAGGCGCGTGAATCAGCGTGGCAACTTCAGGTTGTTCCAGATCGCCAGGCTCGGTTCAGACTGGTTCAAGGTGTAGAAGTGCAGCCCCGGCGCGCCGCCGTCCAGCAAGCGTTCGCACATCTCGCTGATCACTTGTTCACCAAACGCTTGGATGCTCTGCACGTCGTCGCCATAGGCTTCGAGCTGCTTGCGAATCCAGCGCGGGATTTCAGCGCCACACGCGTCAGAGAAACGCGCCAGCTTGCTGTAGTTGGTGATCGGCATGATGCCCGGCACGATCGGCAGGGTGACGCCCGCGGCCTGTACGCGCTCAACAAACCGGAAGTAGCTGTCGGCGTTGAAGAAGTACTGGGTGATGGCGCTGTCAGCGCCCGCGTGGGCTTTGCGCACGAAGTTGCTGATATCGTCTTCGAAGTTGCGCGCTTGTGGGTGCATCTCCGGGTAAGCGGCGACTTCAATGTGAAAGTGGCTGCCGGTCTCTTCACGGATGAAGCTCACCAGGTCATTGGCGTAACGCAGTTCACCGCTGGCCATGCCCATGCCCGAAGGCAGGTCGCCACGCAGCGCAACAATGCGTTTGATGCCCGCAGCCTTGTACTGCTCCAGCAGGCCGCGCAGATCGCTTTTGCTGTCGCCCACACACGACAGGTGCGGCGCCGCAGGCACGTGTACTTCGCTCTCCAGTTGCAGCACGGTATTGATCGTGCGGTCACGGGTAGAGCCACCGGCACCGTAAGTGCAGGAGAAAAAATCCGGGTTGAAGGTCGCCAGATGGCGAGCCGTGTTCATCAGCTTTTCATGTCCAGCATCGGTCTTGGTCGGGAAGAACTCGAAGCTGAAACGACGGTCTTGAGACATGGGAATACCCTTGCGTACGCGCAGGGGGCCAACAGCAACCCCTGACGCTGAACTCACACACAAAAAAAAGGCGGTCAGTGCATGCCTGGCCGCCTTTCTTTAATCAGTAACGGTAAGCGTCTGGCTTGAACGGGCCTTCGACGGTGACGCCGATGTAATCAGCCTGTTGCTGGGTCAACTGGGTGACCACGCCACCAAAACCGCGAACCATTTCCAGTGCTACTTCTTCGTCGAGCTTCTTGGGCAGCACTTCTACGGTCAGACGCTCGGCTTGCAGTTCGGCCGGCATGTCAGCGTACTTCTGGGCGAACAGGAAGATCTGCGCCAGCACCTGGTTGGCGAACGAACCGTCCATGATGCGGCTCGGGTGGCCTGTGGCGTTGCCCAGGTTCACCAGACGGCCTTCGGCCAGCAGGATCAGGTAGTCGTCGTTCTGCGGATCGAAATCGTTAGGGCCGGTACGGTGGATCTTGTGAACCTGCGGCTTCACTTCTTCCCATGCCCAGTTCTTGCGCATGAAAGCGGTGTCGATTTCGTTGTCGAAGTGACCGATGTTGCATACCACGGCGCGTTTTTTCAGCGCAGCCAGCATGTTTTTGTCGCACACGTTGACGTTACCGGTGGTGGTCACGATCAGGTCGATCTTGCCCAGCAGCGCCGCGTCGATGCTGGCGGCGGTGCCGTCGTTCTGGCCGTTGATGAACGGCGAAACCACTTCGTAGCCGTCCATGCACGCTTGCATGGCGCAGATCGGGTCAACTTCGGAGACTTTAACGATCATGCCTTCCTGACGCAGGGACTGGGCCGAACCCTTGCCCACGTCACCGTAGCCGATCACCAGGGCTTGCTTGCCGGACAGCAAGTGGTCCGTGGCGCGCTTGATGGCATCGTTCAGGCTGTGACGGCAGCCGTACTTGTTGTCGTTTTTGCTTTTGGTCACCGAGTCGTTCACGTTGATCGCCGGGATCATCAGCTCGCCCTTGGCCAGCATGTCCAGCAGACGGTGTACGCCGGTGGTCGTTTCTTCGGTCACGCCGTGGATCTTCTTCAGCATGTCCGGGTATTTCTTGTGCAGCAGCTCGGTCAGGTCGCCGCCGTCGTCCAGGATCATGTTGGCATCCCATGGCTGGCCATCTTTGAGGATGGTTTGCTCCAGGCACCACTCGTACTCTTGCTCGGTTTCGCCTTTCCAGGCGAAAACCGGAATGCCGGCAGCAGCGATAGCGGCAGCGGCCTGGTCTTGAGTCGAGAAGATGTTGCACGACGACCAACGCACTTCGGCACCCAGGGCAACCAGGGTTTCGATCAGTACGGCGGTCTGGATGGTCATGTGGATGCAGCCCAGAATCTTCGCGCCCTTGAGCGGTTGTTCAGCGGCATACTTGCGACGCAGGCCCATCAGCGCCGGCATTTCGGACTCGGCGATAAAGGTTTCACGACGGCCCCATGGGGCAAGGGACATGTCAGCGACTTTGTAGTCGGTAAAACCTGCAGGCGTGTTTACAACGCTCATAGAGAGCCTCCATTCGTTTAATCGCGAATGGGCGCCGTTGTGCGTTGAGTGCCTGCCCAGGGAGCCCTGAACAAACAACGCCCCATCCGAGCCTGACAGGTAAGACCTGCTGCAGCGCCCCTCGGACAGGTGGCGGGAACGGTACTGGGTGACAATGACCGTTGTGAAGCGGGGGTGATTATAGCCATCCGGGCAGATGATCCCAAGGCTTTATCCAAGGCTTTTTCATTTGCTTAATCGAGACCATAGTCGAAGCTTAATAGAGCTGGGCGCCATGGTCTGACATCATGCGCGGCATCTAACGGCAGACGGTCAGGAGTGAACATGAATTTCCACACCCGAAAATGGGTAAAACCCGAAGACCTCAACCCCAATGGCACCCTGTTCGGCGGCAGCTTGCTGCGCTGGATCGACGAAGAAGCCGCCATCTACGCCATCGTTCAACTGGGCAACCAGCGCGTAGTGACCAAATACATCTCTGAAATCAACTTCGTCAGCGCCTCCCGTCAGGGCGACATCATCGAGTTGGGCATCACCGCCACCGAATTTGGCCGCACCTCCATCACCCTCACCTGCGAAGTGCGCAACAAGATCACGCGCAAGAGCATCCTCACCGTCGACAAGATGGTGTTCGTCAACCTCGGTGAAGACGGCCTGCCCGCGCCTCACGGCCGTACCGAGATCAAATACGTCAAAGACCAGTTCCAGGATGAAAACCAGGCCTGATCCACCGCCTGTCATCGCTGCCTGGGCACGGGACAACCTCAAGCGTCGCTGAGCCCCCTGCAAAACAGCGGCACAGTGAACAGCTTCATGCCGCCAGTGTCGTACGCTTACACACGCTAACGGTCATGAAGCCTCATGGACACACAAAACACCGGCAAAACCCCCAACCTGTCGGCTGAAGAAGAGCACGACGTCACCAAAAACCAGCCCCCGCGTGCGGCGGTGCTGCATGAAATCATCCGCTTGCAGGGCGATCAGGAATTGGAGCGCAGCGTCGCGGCCCTGTTCTGGTCGGCCTTGGCTGCCGGTCTGACCATGGGCCTGTCGCTCATGGCCATGGGGCTGCTCAACTCGCGGCTGCCCAGCGGCGAAGCCTTCAAAGTGATTGCCAGCTTCGGCTACTGCGCAGGCTTTTTGGCCGTGATTCTGGCTCGCCAGCAACTGTTTACCGAAAACACCCTCACCGCCGTGCTGCCCATCATGAGCAAACCGACGTTGAGCAATTTCGGGCGCCTGTTCAGGCTATGGGGAGTGGTGCTGGTGGGTAACCTGCTCGGCACCCTGCTGGTGGCCTACGTCATGCTGCACTTGCCGATTTTCGACACCCGGACCGACAACGCCTTTCTGGAAATCGGCCGTAAGGTCATGGAAAACGACACGCGCCAGATGTTCGCCAAGGGCATTATTTCCGGCTGGATGATCGCGACCATGGTGTGGATGATCCCGTCGATGGAAAGCGCCAAGATGTGGATCATCATCCTCATCACCTACCTGATGGCGCTGGGCGATTTCACCCACATCGTGGTCGGCACGGCGGAAGTGTCGTATCTGGTGTTTGCAGGCGAGCTGCCATGGAAGGACTTCTGGCTGATCTTTGCCGGCCCCACACTGGCGGGCAACATCATTGGCGGCAGCTTCATCTTTGCCTTGATCAGCCATGCGCAAATTCGCAGCGACAACCCGAAACCCACGAAAAGCTGATCGCTGCATCCGCAGGGGCCAAGATGCCCCTGCGGGTCGAGTGGCGCTTTAAATCACGTAATGCGCGATTGCCACAAAATGCAGCAGGCTGCCGGCGATCACAAACAAATGCCAAATGCCGTGGGCATGACGCAGGCGATGATCCAGGGCAAAAAAGATAATCCCCACCGTGTACATCACACCGCCCGTGGCCAGCCAGATAAACCCGGCCGTGCCGAGCGCGGCAATCAGCGGCTTGACCGCCACCAGCACGATCCAGCCCATCACGGCATAAATCACAATCGACAAAATACGCGCCTCGGAGCGCGGTTTGATCTCTTGCAGCATGCCAATCACCGCCATGCCCCACACGATCCCGAACAGCGACCAGCCCCACGGCCCATGCAACGTCACAAGGCAAAACGGCGTGTAACTCCCGGCGATCAACAAGTAAATCGACAGGTGATCAAACTTCTGCATGATCACCTTGGATCGCCCGCGCACGCTGTGATAAACGGTCGACACGCTGTACAGCAACACCAGCGTGACCCCATAAATTGCCGCGCTGACAATCTTCTGCGGGCTGCCGTCAAGGCACGCCATGACCAACAACCAAACACTGCCCACTGCGGCGGCCACGGCCCCCAGCAAGTGAGTCCAGGCATTGAGCTTTTCTCCGTGATACATCTGCAACATCCTCAATAGCCGATAGTGCGACTGTGTCACTTTGTTTCGAGATAAGGGTCAAGGTTGCGAACTTAAAGGGCAATGCGGCGTTCGTCGAGGAAGACAGCATTTCTCCCCTTTAATCCTCAGACCTATAACTCAAACGCTTCAGACCTAACCCACACAAAATCCGCACTTTTCGCACACAAATCACCCATCCAACCTGACATAGCCTCCCGGCATGCACGCCCAAAATCACTCTGCAGGCCCACTAAAAATAACAGCCTGCGGGAGATCTCATGAAGCTGACGCCTACATGGACATCACCTCACTGGAACCGAAAAAGCCTACTGGCCATTTCGCACGACTGGCTTTACGAGCTGACTCAGCATCAAATCGCGGAACTGGAGCGAGCACTCCGACACTTGATTGCTACACGCAAAGGCCCCTTGCAATGCACACCGGCAGACTTCCCCTTACCGACCCTACACTCTGTTCTGCAACACGCTCTGGTCGAGTGCGAACACGGGTGCGGCCTGTTTCTTATAAGAGGCATACCCGTGGCGAACAAACCGATACCACTTGCTCGTTTATTAGCATGGGGCATTGGTCTGCATATGGGCGTACCGTTAATTCAAAATGAAACTGAAGCGCTATTAGTTGAGGTTCGAAACAAAGACAATCTGTCCCCACAGAACATACGAGGCCATAACACAGCCAGGGAAATGGAATTACATGTCGATGCTTGCGATTTGGTAACGCTGCTCTGCCTTTCAAAAGCCGCTGAGGGCGGCCGCTCAAAAGTCGTAAACAGTCTGACCATTCATCATCAACTCTCAACCCAATACCCCCTTGAGTGCAGAGCCCTTTCTTTACCCCTCCCCTTTATCGATGTCAGCAAAACCGAAGCCGGTATGGCTGGATTCTTCATGTGCCCAGTATTTACGAGGATGCCGGATGCATTCAGCTGCCGTTTCTACCGCACACGGATCCTGGCAACGCAAGAATTAAGACAAGCACCAAAGATTAACCCGCTCACACTCAAAGCATTGGACCATTTCCAGCGTATAGCGGGGGATGCTGACCTCAATGTCGAAATGGACTTACAACCGGGCGACCTTCAATGCCTGAACAATCATGTCGTCTGCCATGCACGTGAAGCATTTCGGGATGGAAGCAAGCCTTCACAGCAACGATATTTACTCCGTCAATGGTTGGCCACTGGTGTGAGCAGACCTTTGCCGAAAAGCCACACATACGCATACGGCTCTATCAAGGCGGGCTCGCTGCGCGGCGGATATCAAGGCTGGGCAATCTCTCCTGCCATCAAAACGTTTCAAGAGTGTCTTGCTCACTACAACCAGATAACGGTTTAACCCTATCTTTTCGGGGAGATCGCTATGCCACAGCACCTGGATCAGATCGCGCCTGTTAAGCCCACGCGCTGGCAACTTTTTTACAACTTCGCATGGGTTGGGCTTTTAGGGTTTGGCGGGGTTTTGCCGTGGGCGCGGCAGATGATGGTTGATCGGCGTGGCTGGGTGAATGAAAAAACCTTCAATGAACTACTGGCCATCGGGCAGTTCTTCCCCGGCCCTAATGTCTGCAACGTGGCAATTATCTATGCGCGAAAGCAGCACGGGTTGCAGGGGGCCTGCCTTGCAGTGGTGGGGCTGTATTGCTTCCCTTCACTCATCACTGTTTCGGCGGGCCTGGCGTATGCCTCATGGTGGCAACATCAAACCGTCCAGCACGTGTTTGGCGCCATTTCACCCATTGCCACAGGGTTGATGCTCGGCACTGCATTGCGTCTGCTCAAGGCCATGCCACCTGCTACCGCCAATTACACTGTGTTCGTTTTGACCTTCATATTGATGGGCGTGCTGGTGGTGCCGTTATGGACCGTGCTGTTGATCAGCATGACGGTCTCGATGGTCTGGCGCCTGATTGACCGCAACGCCTGAGGAGCAACCATGCAGCCGGTGCTGTTTCATCTGGTGCTCCAGTGCGGGTTGTGGTCGCTGATGGCCATCGGCGGTAACACCGTGGCACTGGGGGATATTCACCGTTACACGGTGGCCGAGATGCGATGGTTGAACGACGCACAGTTCGTGTCGTTTTTTGCCCTGTCTCAAGCACTGCCGGGCCCGAACGGGATGTTCCTCGTATTCATCGGGCAACACGTGGCGGGCGTACCCGGAGCGTTGGCGACATTGATCGCCAAATTGCTGCCGTGCTCTGCGTTGACATGGTTTGGCGCAGGCTGGCTGGAGCATCATGCCGATACACCTTGGGTGCTCATGACTAAGCGCGCACTCGTGCCTGTTTCGATCGGGTTGATACTGGCAGCCAGTTACATTTTGATCGGCAGTCTTGAACTCAATCGCCTCAGCCTGTTGCTGACAACAGTCAGTGCGCTCGTGGTGGTGTTCAGCAAGCTCAACCCCCTTTGGTTGATCGCCATCGGCGTAGGGCTCGGATTGCTGAGCGCTCAGTCAGGGGCGTACTGGTTTGGAAGCTAAGGACTCAACTTTCCACGCACACACTGCCCTGCCCATGCAGTTTCATGGGATGCATCCCTTTCCCTTGCGCGAACTTTCCGAGACAATCCCCAACGCATTGCGCCTGACGGTTTACGCGCCTAGTCTCGTTCCGTCGCTGCTTATCAGCGATCGGGTTTAGCAGCTCGGATCACGTTAGGCGTACTTCGCCCCTTCAATACAGGCGCTTTTTTTGCCTGAATTTTATGGTGGTCGTGCGCAGGGCACCTTCGGGTGCGCCGGTTTCCTAACGTACCGGCCTGCTAACCTGCGCTCGGCCGCCACCCTTCGTTTAGCAGCGAAACTGGCGGTCTCCACACTACGTTAGGAGTTCGTACCCATGCTCAAAATCACCCCGGATCCACCCGCCCACGGGACGTTTGTGTTGGCGTCCAATGATGAGTTGCTCAAGGACCGTGCCGCTGCGCAGCGCGCCCTGAGTCACTACCTGCCCGGCAACACCGCCCGTCACCCAAGCATCGACGTAGAAAACGCATTGGTTCACGCGTCGGACTTGTTACGTTGCGCCAGCGTCTCGGCTGTTGAGGCAAGCAGCAACCTGGACGGGACGCAACGCGACTGGGTGTTGTCGGTGCTGTACTTGGTGGACATGGCCAGAACGCAGGTCGATCTATCGTTGAGCAGCCTCACGGCCCGCTGATCCAGACACGCGCCTGATTGACAGCAGGCGCGCTTCACCGTTGTTTGTTAAATGCGTTCGGCGTTTCGTAAATACACCGCGACTGAAACTTTCCACACGGCATACATTAAAGGGACGCCTGCTATAAACAGCATCGGCCATGCGTGCTCGCGAACCACAATATAGAGACCGGCATGCAATGCACTTATATAAAAGCCCATCACGCTCACGGTTATAAAGAAAATAATATACATGCACCATTTCCCTATTGGCCTTGCATCATAGAACCAATAAGCACACAGATAACCGAACCCTGACAGGCCCAAGGCAATCCAAAGCGATTTGAAGCTAGCGTCTGTTAACACTCGGCTGAACGCACTGCCCATGTATGCCCCCAGATAAGCCGCCGAGATCGCGGCAGCCACCATGACAAGCAGAAACGTGCAAAAGCCTATGACACCCTCGCGACTCTTGGCCCGCATATCGGCCTCTTCCGCTTCGTCCTCACCCGGTTTAGGCCGACGCAGCCCGACTGCGGTAATGAAACCCGCTGACATCCCGCCCAACGTAAAGATGCACAAGTTGCTGACCAGTGCGAACGCCGTGGACTGCTGCTCCTCTTCGGTCTGGCTGCGCTGCCTGCTGGCCAAAGCTTGTTCCACGTTCAACTTCAACTGATCGAGGTCAGAGCACCGCGTTGTATCTTTGCCGCACTGGATGCTTTCAGCCGACAATTTTTCAATCGCCGCTTGAACAATGATCTCGGGATAATCGAAGCTTTTTTTCAACTCCCCTTCTACAAAATACATATGCGTCAGGATTGTAACGGCGCCAGTCACCGACACTAAGAATGCAAAAAGACACCCTATGCCCTGCGGAAACTTAGTGACCACCAGCACGGCCAAGAACATGAAGACAGCCCAAAAAACCAAATCAATGCCGTAGGGCATATTTATGGCGTGCGACACAAACTCACTCACCCACACAACTCCTGTTCATTAACGTCCCGTTTCGATTGAGTTGATTCAATAAGGCCGGGCTACTGCGCCCCCAACACCAACCGCTCCAACGCCCACAAATCCGGGATCTTGGCCACATGCTCGCCCACTTGCACGGCAGCCCGTTCCAGCGGGCAGAGGGGCACGTCGACAAAGCTCAGTTGGCTGTCGAGTTTGTAGGAACGCGGGATGCCTTGGACCACCATGGCGATGTACTTGAGCGCCGGGTTGCCGCCCAGGGTGTTGAGGATGACGATGCGCGCGCGGTCGCCAATCAGCAGCGGGCTGCCGCAGGCCGCTTCGAAGCTGATGAGCGGCAAGGGATGGTCGCGCCAGATGATCTGGCGCAAGTGCCACGGCGGCGAGTCACTACTGGGTTCGCCACGCTGGTAGTCGATCAGTTCTGCGATCGCGACGTTGGGCAGTAACAGGTCGCGATCGGCCAGCGGCAAGAGCAGGCACGTCAGACTGCCTACACGGTGATCAAGCATGGAAGGTGCTCCAGTAGGCGATGCGTTCCAGCAATACCGACTCTTGGTAGGGTTTGCCCAGGTAGTCGTTGACGCCAATGGCCATGGCGCGGTTCTGGTGTTTCTGCCCGGTACGCGAGGTAATCATGATGATCGGCATGTCTTTGAGGCGCGGGTCGTTACGCACATGCGTGGCCACTTCGAAGCCGTCCATGCGCGGCATTTCGATGTCCAGCAGCATCAGGTCCGGGGTGTGTTCTTCGAGCACGCTCATGGCGTCGACCCCGTCTTTGGCGGTGATGACGTTCATGCCGTTGCGCTCCAGCAGGCGGCTGGTGACTTTGCGCACGGTCACCGAATCGTCGACCACCAGCACCAGCGGCGGGCGCACGGCGGGGATGAATTCGAGTCCGCCGCCTGCTTCGTGCTGGGCGCGCAGCAACGGCTGACGCACCTGATGCGCGCGGATGTAGGCCAGCAAATCCAGGATCAGTACCACACGGCCATCCCCCAGAATCGTCGCACCCGACAACCCCTGCACGGCAGCGAATTGCGGGCCGAGGCTCTTGACCACGATCTCGCGCGAGCCCGCCAGGGCATCGACTTGCAGGGCCACGCGCATGTCCTGGCAATGCACCAGCAGCACCGGCAATGAATGGGTTTCGCCCGCCAGCTTGGGTTTGACCACGGTCTGTAACAACTCGCCCAGATACCGCAGTTCGTAGGTCTGGCCGCCGTAGTGATACAGCGGCGGGTTGAGTTGGTAATAGCTTTCAAGCTCGCTGGGCATGACCCGCACGATGCCTTCAACGGTGTTGAGCGCGATGGCGTATTGCTCATCGGCGCACTGCACCATCAAGGCCCGGTTGAGGGACACACTGAACGGCAGGCGAATCTGAAAGTGCACGCCCTGCCCTGCCACCGAGTCGAGGGTCATGCTGCCCCCCAACTGACGCACTTCTTCGTGGACCACGTCCATGCCCACGCCGCGCCCGGAAATCTGGGTGATTTTCTCGGCCGTGGAGAAGCCCGGTTGCAAGATGAACTGCAACACGTCGCGGTCGCTGACGCTGTTCAGCGGGTCCAGCAGGCCGCGATGGATCGCTTTGCGGCGCACGGCTTCAAGCGGGACACCGGCGCCGTCGTCGCGGATATCAAACACCACGTCGCCGCCTTCGTTGGACAGCTCAAGCGTAATCATCCCTTGCTCGGGCTTGCCGCTGGCATGGCGCACCTCGGCGGGCTCCAGACCGTGGTCGACGGCGTTGCGCAGCATGTGCTCCAACGGCGCCACCATGCGCTCCAGCACGTTGCGGTCAATCTCGGCTTCGGCGTTGATGACGCAGAATTCGACCTGTTTGCCCAACTCGCTGGCCACCTGGCGCACCACCCGCTTGAGGCGCGGCAAGACGCGCTCGAACGGCACCATGCGGGTGCCCATCAGGCCCTCTTGTAACTGGGTGTTCACCCGCGCCTGTTTTTGCAACAGGTTGTGTGCGTCCTGATTGCGCGCGGCGAGCGTGGCCTTGAGGTCGAACAGGTCGGACGCGGACTCGAACAGCGCACGCGACAGTTGTTGCAACTGCGAATGCCGGTCCATTTCCAGCGGGTCGAACTCGTCGTAGGCCAGCCCCTCCGCTTCACTGTGCGGACGGTTGTGCAAACGGCCCTGGGTTTCGATGTCGAGACGGCGCAGCTGGTCGCGCATGCGCTCCAGCGTGGTTTGCATCTCATTGAGCGCGACGTGGCCATCGTTGATCTGTTGCTCGATACGGCCGCGAATCATCGAGGTTTCGCCCGACAGGTTGACCATGTCTTCCAGCAACTCGGCCGGCACCTTGACGGTGTCCAGCCCGGTGCGCTCGCCTTCGGTCACCGCCGTGGCACTGGCTTCGGCCTTGCTCGGCGCGGGGGGCTGGGGCGCTTGCGGGTCTGAGCGTTCGGTGCTGCGAATTCGCGCAATCAAGTCCTGCGGCGACTGCAACGGCTGCCCGCTGCGCAGGGCATCGAGCATTTGCGCGGTGCGGTCATGACAACCCTGCAACAAGGCAAACAGCTCGGCATCCGCCGTGACCACACCCGCCGACACGTCCTCCAGCAGGGTTTCCAGTTCGTGGGCGAAGTCGCCAATGGCGGTAATTTCCACCATGCGCGCGCCGCCTTTGAGGGTGTGCAGATCGCGCAGCAGGTTTTCGACTTCAAGGGTGTTTTGCGGTTCGGCTTGCCAGCGCGCCAACGCGGCGCCCGAGCTTTCGAGGATGTCGAAGGCTTCTTCGAGGAAGATTTCCAGCAACTCGGGATCGGCGCCGCTGGTTGGGTCCGCCTCAGCGGCGGGCTGCCCCGCAACCGGCGGGCCGGGATGACGATAGTCGCGAATGGCCTCAATCAGTTCAAAGGGCTCGCGCAGCGGTTGCTGCTGTTGCAGGTGTTCAAGCATGAGGGCCAGGTGCTGGTGGCTGCGAACCAGCAACTGCGCCAGCGCCGGGCTCTCGTTGGCACGACGGTCCAGCAGGCCCTCGTACAAGTGTTCCAGCTCATGGGCCAAATCGCCCACCGGGACGACGCCCGCCATGCGTGCCCCGCCCTTGAGGGTGTGCAAATCACGCTGCAACGATGACAGGGGCGCGAGGCTGTCGGGCTCGCTCAACCAGCGCTGCAAGGCCTGGCCCGCGCTCTCCAGAATGTCGACCGCTTCTTCGAGGAAAATGGCGACTATTTCGTCGTCCAGCCCGTCATCGTCGTCCTCACCTGCGATCTCATCGAGTTGTGCAGTGGCAGCCCCCAGCTCGGTGATGTCCAGGGTCTGGCCGCCTTCGCGGCGGATCAACCCCGTGGCGTCGGGCGCCAACCCTTGGTGCAGTAATTGGTTCAAGGTGTGGATGAGGGTCGGCTGCGGGGTGATTTCCTGACCTGCGGCCAATTGGTCGAGCATGTTAATCAGCGCTTCGTGGGCGTCATCAGCCACGTCGAAAAAACGATCGCTAACGGCCAGACTGCTTTCTTCAACCGCCCCATACAGGTCCAGCAGGGCTTCGCACAGCGCGTCGACCGGTGGCAGGTCGAGCGCGTGCGCGGCCTCGCCAAAGGCGGTCAACAGGTCCAGCAGCGTATCGAGCCCCTCGCGCTCATGGGGGTGCTGACGCCAGTGACGCAGCAGGTCTTCGGCGTCAAACAGGGTGTCCATGCCCTGTTCCAGAAACGCCGTGATGCGCTGCGGGTCGCGCTTGGGCACCAACGCGCTGCCGGTTGCGTTGAGCAACGCATCCAGCCGGTCGGCAATCAGGCATTCCGTGCGCTCAATCAGGGAGCGCGCGCCCTGGATGTCGGCCAGCGGATCAACGTCCAGTTGCTTCAAGCCGCGGTGCAACAGGCCGTCGGCTTCGAGCAGCAGCTCGATTTCGTCCAGATCCAGCGCCACGTGATGGGCTTTGTACTCACGCACCAGATGGTCCAGTGGCGCCGCCAGTTCGGCCATGGGCAACACACCCGCCATGTGTGCGCTGCCTTTGAGCGTGTGCACGGCACGTTGCAGGTCATCACTGGCATGCAGCGGCATGTGCGCGCTGGCCTGATCGAGGAAGCGGTTCAACGTGTCGAGGTGGGTCTGCGCTTCCTGCCGGAAGATCTCCAGTAATTGCGGGTCAAAGGACGGGCTGTCCTGCTCGATCAACAGCGGCAAAGGATCGCCCTGGGACAACTGATGCGCCCGCGCGGCCAGTGCGTCGACGTCGTCACGCTGACGCTGGTCTCGCTCGGCAAACGCCTGAATCAACTCGGGCAGGATCACCAGCGTGTCTTCGAGCAACTGATGAATCGCCGGCCCCGGCGCCACGCTGCGTTCGATCACCCGGTTGAGCAGGTTTTCGACCGCCCACGCCAGTTCACCCAGCACCAGGGCGCGCACCATGCGCCCGCTGCCTTTCAAGGTGTGAAAGCCGCGTCGCAGCTCACTCAGCGCGTTGCTGTCCGCCGGGTTGGCCACCCATTGCGGCAGGGCTTCGTGCAGCGCCATCAGCACTTCATCGGTTTCTTCGAGGAAGACTTCGAGCAGTTCTTCGTCCACCGGCACCTCGTCCACCGGGGGCGGCAACAGGCTGCCGGGGATGTGCTGCGCGGGCGGGTTGAGTGCCGACACCGGGCTGGCCAACACGTCGGCCAGGCTTTGCACCACCTGCGGGTCTTGCAACTCTTGCAGGTCTTCCATCACCAGCACTTCGGTCGGGCTGAGGATGTCATCGAGCAGCGGGACATTGCGTTCGGCCGGGGCATACCCGAGCGCGATCAGGCTGTTTTCGGCACGGTCCAGTACGGCCTCGCCTGCCGCACCGGGGTCCAGGGCCAGACGCTCCAAATAGTATTCGATGCTCACCAGTGCGTCGGCAAAGTGGTCGATGTGCCGCGCATCGGGCCGCTCGCGGCCCAGCAACAGGTGCTCGCACAAGTAGTCGTCACAGGCTTGCAGCAAGCTGGCAGCGCGGTTGAGCGGGATCATCGCCAGTGCCCCGCGAATTTGCGTGAGCAAACCCGGCACCGCCTGCAACGCCTCGCGGTCGTAATCGGCGGCCAGGTAGTCGTTGATCAAGTCTTTGGCTTCGTCGAACACCAGCCGCGCTTCCTTGATCACCAACTGGTGGATTTGCATCAGGTCGGTGGTGGGCAGGCGGCTTTCTTCGCGTTGCGAAGGTTCGACGCTGCCGACCATCCCGGCCAGCGTGGCCTCGACGTACAGCAGCGCGGCGGCAACGTCCATTAACACCGGGTCCGTTGGCTCGCGCTGGCCCTGAGCCAGGCTCTGCACCACGGCCAGTTGGTCAATGATGACCTT
Source organism: Pseudomonas lundensis (assembly GCF_001042985.1). GTDB lineage: Bacteria > Pseudomonadota > Gammaproteobacteria > Pseudomonadales > Pseudomonadaceae > Aquipseudomonas > Aquipseudomonas lundensis. The sequence continues at coordinate 78,479 of NZ_JYKY01000004.1, read as the reverse complement.
GCGCGGCTGGCCAAAGCCTAAAACAGCCAGCGTGTCGGCTATCTGCCGCAGCGGCGCCAACAGGCTGCTGAGCTCCGACACGTGGGTGCGGTCGCTGCGCACAAACAGGTCGAGGCGCTCCTTGACCCGCACCAGTTCCTCACACAGCGCGGCCACGACGGAGCGCATGGCATCGCGGTCCGGCCCGGCCAGGCGCGCGCGCTCGGCGTCGACCATGGCCGCATCGGGCATGGCTTCGTCCAGTTCGTACAGGGCCTTGAGGCTGAGCATTTTCGGCGTAGGGCGCTCAGCCTTGGCGATGTAAAACAACAGGCTGGTGACGAGCCTGTCGGAAGCGGGCTGATTGACCGCTTCGATGCCTTGGGCCTGAAGCCGTTGCAGCGGTTTGTCGGTTTCTCTGAGCAGGCTGCGCAGCGCCGGGCTGTTGGCGACTTTGCCCTTGAGCATGCCTTCGACCAACGCCGAGGCGATTGTCCACAGCGCATTGAGGGGCGCGCCCCGGCACAGGGTTTCCAGTTGCGCAAAGACCTCGGCCAGTTGCGCCAACTGACCCGGCACGTCGTCTTCACGCAGCAGCCCCAGCAACGCACTTTGCAGGTGTTGACGCAGGGCAGGCACCCGCTCGGACACGTCCTGCACCGGCAGTTGCGCCAGCGGCGCCAGCACCTGCAAGGGCGGGCTGAACAGGCTGGTTTGCGCAAGCAGGGGTTGGCCCCGGGCGGTGCGCAGGTCGTTGATCAAAGGCAGCACCACCAACGGCCAGTCGCGCCGGGCGCTGTGCACGCGGTCCAGATAAAGCGGCAATTGGCTGAAGGCCTGTTGCAAGACCCGCACGGCCTCGTCGAGCTGGCTGACGCGCCCGTGTTGCAGGGCCATCACCAACTGTTCCATCTCTTCGGCCAGCAACGCAGCGCCGTAGAACTCGACCATCAACAAGCTGCCATGCACTTGATGCACGCACGCCAGGCACTGCGCCAGCGCCTGGGGCGAAGGCTGCAACGCATAGCCATCCAGCGCTGCGCGGGCCAGTTTGAGGGTCTCACCGATTTCGTCTTTGACCCACTCAAGGGCTACGTAGTCGTGCCGGTCAACCATAACGACTCCCGTCAATATTGCGCCGCACTACTGAGGCTCACGCGGTTCAGGGGTGTCGGGCAAGGTAAAACCGGACACCGAACGCCGCAGTTGGCTGGCCATCTTGGCCAGGTTGCCAATGCTGTCGGCGGTGGCGGTCGAGCCGGACGAGGTCTGGCTGGTGATTTGCTGGATCACGTTCATGGTCAAGGAAATCTGGCCCGCCGAGGTGGTTTGCTGCTGGGCGGCATTGGAAATGCTTTGGATCAGGGCGGCGAGGTTTTGCGACACGCCTTCGATCTCTTCGAGCGCCACCCCGGCGTCCTGCGCCAGACGCGCCCCGCGCACCACTTCGGTGGTGGTTTGCTCCATGGAGATCACCGCTTCGTTAGTGTCGGCCTGAATCGCCCGCACCAGGGTTTCGATTTGCCGCGTGGCGGCCGATGAACGCTCGGCCAAGCGCTGGACTTCGTCAGCGACCACGGCAAAGCCGCGCCCGGCATCCCCAGCCATGGACGCCTGAATCGCCGCGTTGAGGGCCAAAATATTGGTCTGGTCGGCAATGTCGTCAATCAAGCTGACAATGTCGCCAATCTCTTGAGACGACTCGCCCAGACGCTTGATGCGCTTGGCCGTGTCCTGAATCTGGTCACGGATGTTGTCCATGCCGTGAATGGTGTTGTGCACCACTTCGTTGCCTTTGTTGGCAATCGCCACCGAGCGCTCGGCCACCGCCGAGGACTCTGACGCGTTGGCCGACACTTCATCGATGGAGTGGGCCATTTGCTCAATGGCGCCCGAGGCTTCGGCAATCTGCCGGGCCTGATGCTCGGAGGCTTCGGCCAGTTGCATCGCGGTGGCCTGGGTGTCTTGCACCGCCGCCGCCACTTGCCCGGCGGTGAGGTTGATGGTGGCCACCAGATCGCGAAGCTGGTCGACCGAGTAGTTGATCGAGTCGGCAATGGTGCCTGTGAAATCTTCGGTCACGGAGGCGGTGACGGTCAGGTCGCCGTCGGCCAGGTCGGCAATTTCATCCAGCAAACGCATGATTGCGTTTTGGTTGCGGTCGTTCTTCTCGGCGGTTTCGCGCAGTTGGCGATTGGTTTCGCGCACCATCACCATACCGATCAGGATGATCGACGCCAGCGCCAGCAAGCCCAATACGTAGCCGCCGATGATGTCCAGCGAGCGGCCGCTGGCAAGATTCTCGAACCCGTTGGCCAGCATTGAGGCTTCGTCGAGCAAGGTCTGCGACAGGCTGAAGATATTGCTCGCGGCTTCGCGCACTTGAAACAACTGCGGCGAGGTTTCGAGGATTTCATCCACCGAACCCGATACAAACTGGAACAGCTCCGAGATTTCTTGCAAGCGGGCGCGGGCGTCTTTGTCTTCGACCTGCGAAATACGCATGCCCGCGTTGCCTTCGAGCATGCCGTTCAGCACTTGGCCGAAACGGTTGGCGTCACGCCCGAAAGCATCGGCTGCCTGAGCGGCGGTTTCGTCCCCGGCCAGTACCGTGTTGACGGCGCCCAGAATCCGCTCGGCCAGCAATGATTGGCGTTGTGCCACCGCCACCTGGCTGGCCGGCGCTCCGCGCTGCAACAGGATCTCGACCACTTTTTCGTATTCGACCTGCAACTGCGGCACGGTTTCGGCCAGCGTTGCCGCCACTTGGTGCAGCGAGAGCACGGTTTGTTCACTGGCCAAAATGGCGTTGGTGTTGCTTAGCAACTGTTCCCAGTCGCGCTGAACGGCCTGCATTTCTTTGTGCACGGCGGGTGGCGCGGCAGGCAGGCCGGTGGCCGGGTCGCCTTTTTTCAGGTAACCCCAGCGCTGGCTGAAGTCGTTACGCGCATCGCTCAGCAGGCGGAACGCCGCGGCTTTACCGGCAGCGGCTTCAGTGGCGTTTTTGGCAATGCGCTGGGACAGCACGCGCAGCTCGCCCGCGTGGCTGATGTATTGCTTGTCGTAGTTGGACTGGGTGTTGAGGTAAGCAAAATTGGCGAACAACAGCATGATGAACACGATCAGGGCGATAAACAGCACGATGATCTGCGAACGGCTGCGCGACCCTTCCATTGGTTTAGCGTTGTTGGCTGCGGTCATCGATCAGGCCCTGACATGCTGTATGGATGCTTGAGGTTCCACGTGCTCACTGCTCACACCGCGACCGCCCGGAACTCGAGCGCTTGCGCCAAGGCAAACGGGCTGAATACCCACCAGTCACGGGCGGCAGCGAAGCGCCCTTGTACATAAGGCGCGAAAGGTAAGCCGGGGGAAACGGGTGGGTGGGTGTCCAGATCCGTTTGGGCAAAATGCTGCATGCCCAGCACTTCATCGACTTGCAGGCCGACGAAGATGTCTTCGTACTCCAGCACCAACACCCGGCGCTGTTTGCGCAACGGGGATAACTCGACGCCGAAAAAGCCGCACAAGTCCATGATCGGCAGCAGTTGCCCACGCAGGTTGGCGACGCCTCTGACCCAGGGTTTGACGCCCGGTAGCAAGGTGAAACGCGGCTCATGCAGGATCTCGGCGATTTCCCCCATTGGCGCCACAAAACACTGCTCGCCGATGCGAAATCCAATACCGCTCCAGGTGTGCGCCGCGGCGGGCTCGGCTACAGGCCCCGCCGCCAGCGAGCGACAGCGCTGGTCAATGTCGAGCAGCAGCTCAAACGCGGTCAGAGAATCGGGCATGGTGCGGCCATCACTTGTGCGTGGAGGCTGGCAGAAATTTATTGATTCCCTCGGTCAGCGCATCCTCTTCGACCGGTTTGGTCAAATACGCTTTTGCCCCCTGTCGAGCGGCCCAGACCATGTCGGTCTCTTGATCCTTGGTGGTCACCACAATGACCGGGATCCCTTGGGTTTCCGGGTCTTTGGTCAATTGACGCGTGGCCTGGAACCCGTTGAGGCCCGGCATCACGATGTCCATCAGGACCAGATCGGGTTTTTCCTTGCGCGCCAGTGCGACGCCATCTGCGCCGTTGCCCGCCTGCAACACTTGATGGCCGTGCTTTTCGAGCATGCCGGTCAATTTGTACATTTCAGTCGGCGAGTCATCGACGATCAGAATGCGAGCCATGGTGTTCCCCATTTATAAGGTGATCGGCCTGTTGACCGAGCATCAGTGAGCGTTTTGCACAACCGTGAAACCGGGCACGTGCGCCTTGATTGCATTGAGCAACTCGTCCCGACTGAAGGGTTTGGTCAAAAATTGATCAGACCCGACGATACGCCCTTTTGCCTTGTCGAACAGGCCGTCTTTGGAGGACAGCATGATCACCGGCGTGGACTTGAAGGAACGGTGGTTTTTGATCAGTGCGCAGGTCTGGTAGCCATCAAGGCGCGGCATCATGATGTCGACAAAAATGATGTGCGGATGATGGTCGACTATTCTGGCCAATGCATCGAAGCCGTCAACGGCGGTGATCACCTCGCAGCCAACGTTTTTGAGCAACGTTTCAGCGGTGCGGCGAATGGTTTTCGAATCGTCAATCACCATCACCTTCAAGGCGCTGGAATGCTTGTCCATATGTGCTCTACCATCGCCACGGCGACCCGTTTTGTTACAACGTTGCGATCCCGAAGCCCAAGTCCTTGGTAGACAAGGGCTGCAGGTGCTGTGCGAGCCTTTTTAGCACAGTCTCTACATGCAATCTATCGAACGTCCCGCCGCCTGCTGGCGCAGACGGTTTTTCCTTGACCGAGACACCACACGGCGCCACTCTGGCGCTACTTTTAATTGCCTGCTGATCGCTTTTACAGCGATTGGCTTAGCTCACTACTGTTGAGGAATTTGCCATGAGCGTTCGAGTCGGGATTGTCATGGACCCCATTGCGAGCATCTCCTACAAGAAGGACAGCTCGCTGGCCATGTTGCTGGCTGCGCAGGCGCGCGGCTGGACGCTGTTCTATATGGAACAGCAAGACCTGTACCTCAATGAAGGCAAGGCGCGGGCGCGCATGAAGCCGCTCAAGGTGTTCGCCAACCCGGAAAAATGGTTTGAGCTTGAAGCCGAAACCGACACGGCCCTGAGCGATCTCGACGTGATCCTGATGCGCAAGGACCCGCCGTTCGACATGGAATTCGTGTATTCCACCTACTTGCTCGAACAGGCCGAGCGTGACGGCGTATTGATCGTCAACAAGCCGCAGAGCCTGCGCGACTGCAACGAAAAACTGTTCGCCACGCAATTCACCCAATGCACGCCGCCGACGGTCGTCAGCCGTCGCGCCGATGTCCTGCGCGAATTTGCAGCGCTGCACGGTGATGTGATCCTCAAGCCGCTGGACGGCATGGGCGGTACGTCGATTTTCCGTCATCGCGTGGGAGACCCGAACCTGTCGGTGATCCTCGAAACCCTCACCGCCAACGGCACTCAGCAAATCATGGCGCAAGGCTACTTGCCGGGGATCAAAGACGGCGACAAGCGCATCCTGATGATCGACGGCGAGCCTGTTCCCTATTGCCTGGCGCGCATTCCGGCGCAGGGCGAAACACGCGGCAACCTGGCCGCCGGTGGTCGCGGCGAAGCCCGCCCGTTGAGTGACAAGGATCGCTGGATCGCTGAACAGGTCGGCCCGACCCTGCGTGAAAAAGGCTTGTTGTTCGTAGGACTGGACGTAATCGGTGAGCACCTGACCGAAATCAACGTCACCAGCCCGACCTGCATCCGCGAGATCGATAACGCGTTCGGCACCCACATCGGCGCACTGCTGATGGACGCCATTGAGCGCAAACTGGCCGCTCGCTGATTTCTATCCGCCAGACACAGACCAACATTGCGTTATCATGCGCAGCCTGTGAAACCCGCGATGTTGGTCTTTTGCCATGACACTTCCCAGCGACCTGCCCTCTGAACTCACGCACGGCGGCGTGCGCGCGGCTGATCGTCTGGGGTTTACGCTGTTTGTCGCGGCACTGATTCACCTGGCGGTGATCCTGGGCGTCGGGTTCAGCATGAGCGAGCCCAAACAGATCAGCAAAACCCTCGAAATCACCCTGTCCACGTTCAAGAGCGAGAAGGCACCGAAGCAGGCGGACTTTCTGGCGCAGGACAATCAGCAAGGCAGCGGCACACTGGACAAGAAAGCCGTGCCCAAAACCACAGAAGTGGCGCCGTTTCAGGCCAACGAAGTCAAAAAGGTCACGCCGCCCCCTGCCGCCCGGCCCGAACAAAAGCAGGCTGCTCCCAAAGCCGCCGTTACCACCGTGGCGCCTAAGCCCAAAAAAGCCACGCGCGAGCCGCAGAAGGTCATCACCGAGGCCGCGCCCAAGGCCAGCATTGCGTCGTTTGACAGCTCCCAACTGTCGAGCGAGATCTCCAGCCTCGAAGCCGAGCTGGCCAACGAGCAACAGTTGTATGCCAAAAGGCCCAAGATCTACCGCATGAGTGCGGCCTCGACCATGCGCGACAAAGGCGCCTGGTACAAAGAGGACTGGCGCAAAAAGATCGAGCGCATCGGCAACCTCAACTACCCCGAACAGGCACGCCGCGAAAAAATCTACGGCAAGCTGCGGCTGCTGGTCTCGATCAATCGCGACGGTTCGCTGCATGAAGTACTGGTGCTCGAGTCTTCCGGCCAGCCGTTGCTGGATCAGGCAGCGCAGCGCATCGTACGCCTGGCCGCGCCGTTCGCGCCGTTCACCGGTGACCTGGCCGACATCGACCGCCTCGAAATCATCCGCACCTGGAAATTCGCCCAGGGCGACCGGCTGTCCAGTAATTAATGCCGGGGTAAATGAGCGCTCGCGCCGCGTAGCCCATGCAGGTGTCAAGGCGCGCCATCAGCCAACTTGTCAGTTTCACTTGTCAGCGCCACACTAAGGCTCATGAAAAACCGCGCACCGACCTACCTCAAGCATCAGTTCCTGATCGCCATGCCACACATGGCTGACCCGAATTTTGCTCATTCCTTGACGTACATCGTCGAGCACACGGCCAATGGGGCGATGGGCCTGACCATCAATCGGCCGCTGGACCTCAACCTCAAAGATATTCTTGAGCAGTTGCGCCCCGAGCGCTCCGTGCCCGAACTGTGCGAGCACGTGCCGATTTATGCAGGCGGCCCGGTGATGACCGACCGCGGTTTTGTCCTGCACCCCGCCAGCATGAGTTTCGATGCCACGGTTGAGCTGCAAGACGGCTTGGCGCTGAGCACGTCACTGGATGCGCTGGGCAGCATCGCCGACGGCAATGGCCCGCGACGCAGCCTGATTTGCCTGGGCTATGCCGGGTGGGAAGCCGGTCAACTCGAAGCCGAACTGGCTGACAACGCTTGGCTCACGTGCCCGTACTCTGCCCACATTTTGTTCAACACCTCGAGCGAGCTGCGCCTTGACGCGGCCGCCAAACACCTCGGAGTTAACCTCAATTTGTTAAGCACTCAAGCAGGTCACGCCTGATGGCCCACCTACGTTTACTGCTGGGTTTTGATTACGGCACCCGCTCCATCGGCGTCGCCGTCGGCCAGATGATTACCGGGCAAGCTCGCGAGCTGTGCAATTTGAAAGCCGAGAACGGCATCCCGAAGTGGGAAGAAATCGAGAAACTGATCAAAGAATGGCAGCCCGATGCCATGGTGGTCGGCATGCCGTTGAATATGGACGGCACCCCCAGCGAGTTCTGTGCTCGCGCGCAAAAATTTGCCAATCGGTTGAATGGCCGCTTCAATCTCCCCGTTTTTACCCACGACGAACGCCTGACCACCTTTGAGGCCAAGGGCGAACGCAAGGCCCAAGGGGGCCAACGGGGCAGTTACCGCGACAACCCCGTCGATGCCATCGCCGCCAAACTGGTGCTGCAAGGCTGGCTCGACGAGCACCCGGCTGAACCTCAAGCCTGACATTGCGTTTAATTGTTTGACGCACCTCATTGTTTGCGCCCGTCGCAGCACGCATCCTGCGCGGGCCTTTTAAGGAGCCACCATGATCCTGCCTGTTCCCGCTGAACTGATCTCTCAGATGGCGCTTGATCTCAAGGCCCATCTGGCCCGCCGTCACATCACCGAGCCCCGTTTCATCGGCATCCGCACGGGCGGCATCTGGGTGGCCCAGGCGCTGTTGCGGGCCATGGACAGCGACGCGCCGCTGGGCACGCTGGACGTCTCGTTCTACCGCGACGACTTCAGCCAGAACGGGCTGCACCCGCAAGTGCGGCCGTCCGACCTGCCGTTCGAGATCGAAGGCCAGCACCTGGTACTGATCGACGACGTTCTGATGAGCGGCCGCACCATCCGCGCGGCACTCAACGAATTGTTCGACTATGGTCGTCCGGCCAGCGTGACCCTGGTCAGCCTGCTCGACCTGGACGCCGCCGAGCTGCCGATCCGGCCGAATGTGGTGGGCGCGACCTTGTCGCTCAAACCGACCGAGCGGGTAAAATTGTCCGGCCCCGCGCCACTGACACTCGAACTCCAAGACCTATCTCAAGAACCCGCCCTTTAAGAGACCACTGCGATGACGCCTACAGACGCCAAGCGCCCGCTGCAGCTCAATGATCAGGGCCAGCTGCGCCACTTTCTGTCGCTCGACGGCTTGTCCCGTGAGCTGCTGACAGAGATCCTCGACACCGCCGACTCGTTCCTTGAAGTCGGCGCCCGTGCGGTGAAAAAAGTCCCGTTGCTGCGCGGCAAGACCGTGTGCAACGTGTTCTTCGAAAACTCCACCCGCACCCGCACCACCTTTGAAATGGCCGCCCAGCGCCTGTCTGCCGACGTGATCACACTCAATGTGTCCACGTCCTCGGCGAGCAAGGGTGAAACCCTGCTCGATACCCTGCGCAACCTCGAAGCCATGGCCGCTGACATGTTCGTGGTGCGCCACGGCGATTCGGGCGCTGCACATTTCATCGCCGAGCACGTGTGCCCGCAGGTCGCGATCATCAACGGCGGCGACGGCCGTCACGCTCACCCGACCCAGGGCATGCTCGACATGCTGACCATTCGCCGCCACAAAGGCGGATTTGAAAACCTGTCGGTGGCCATCGTCGGCGACATCCTGCACTCGCGGGTCGCACGCTCGAACATGATCGCGCTCAAAACACTGGGCTGTAAGGACATTCGCGTCATTGCCCCAAAAACCCTGCTACCTGTGGGCATCGAGCAATACGGGGTCAAGGTGTACACCGACATGGCCGAGGGCCTGAAGGACGTCGACGTGGTCATCATGTTGCGCCTGCAGCGTGAGCGCATGTCCGGCGGCCTGCTGCCAAGCGAAGGCGAGTTCTACCGCCTGTTCGGCCTGACCACTGCCCGCCTGGCGGGCGCCAAACCCGACTGCATCGTCATGCACCCCGGCCCGATCAACCGTGGCGTGGAAATTGAATCCGCCGTGGCCGATGGCCCGCACTCGGTGATTCTCAATCAGGTGACGTACGGCATCGCCGTGCGCATGGCGGTGTTGTCCATGACCATGAGCGGGCAAACGGCCCAGCGCCAATTCGAACAGGAGAACGCCCAGTGAAGCTCAGCATTCTCGGCGCCCGTGTAATAGACCCTGCCAGCCAGTTTGACCAGGTCACCGACCTGCACCTGGAAGCCGGAAAAATCGTCGCCATGGGCGCGGCCCCGGCGGGTTTCTCGCCCGCCCGCACGCTTGACGCCAAGGGCCTTGTGGCCGCACCGGGGCTGGTGGACTTGAACGTTGCCCTGCGCGAGCCCGGTTACAGCCGCAAAGGCACAATTGCCAGCGAAACCCGCGCCGCCGCAGCCGGTGGCGTGACCAGCCTGTGCTGCCCGCCGCATACCAAACCGGTGCTCGACACCTCGGCCGTGGCCGAACTGATCCTCGACCGCGCCCGCGAAGCCGGCAACTGCAAAGTGTTCCCCATCGGGGCACTGAGCAAAGGGCTCGAAGGCGAACAACTGGCCGAACTGATCGCCCTGCGCGATGCCGGTTGCGTGGCCTTCGGCAACGGCCTGAGCAGTTTCAGCAACACGCGCACTTTGTGCCGCGCGCTGGAATACGCGGCCACGTTTGACCTGACGGTGATTTTCCACTCTCAGGACCGTGACCTGGCTGAAGGCGGCCTGGCCCACGATGGCCCGATGGCGGCCTTCCGTGGCTTGCCCGGCATCCCTGAAACCGCCGAAACCGTGGCGCTGGCCCGCGACCTGTTGCTGGTCGAGCAAAGCGGCGTGCGCGCGCACTTCAGCCAACTGACCAGCGCCCGGGGCGTCGCGCTGATAGCGCAAGCTCAGGCTCGCGGCCTTAAGGTCACCGCCGATGTGGCGCTCTATCAGTTGATCCTGACCGACGAAGCGCTGGTGGACTTCTCCAGCGTCTACCACGTGCAACCGCCGCTGCGCACCCGCGCCGACCGTGACGGGCTGCGTGAAGCCGTCAAATCCGGCGTGGTGCAGGCCATCTCCAGCCATCACCAACCCCATGAGCGGGACGCCAAACTGGCCCCGTTCGGCGCCACCGAGCCGGGCATGAGCAGCGTAGAGCTGTTGTTGCCGTTGGCGATGACGCTGGTCGAAGACGGTTTGCTGGACTTGCCGACGTTGCTGGCGCGCTTGAGCACCGGCCCGGCAGATGCCTTGAGCTTGCCAGCGGGGCGTTTGAGTGTGGGTTCGGCGGCCGATCTGGTGCTGTTCGATCCGGGCGCTTCCACCGTGGCCGGTGAGAAATGGCACTCCAAAGGCGACAACTGCCCATTCCTGGGCCATTGCCTGCCAGGCGCCGTGCGCTACACGCTGGTGGACGGTCGAATCAGCTACGAAAGCTAAGGCGTCGCCCTACACCCTCACCCCACCCCCTGCCTGCCTGCGGTAGAGGCTCGGGGTGAGGTTTTTTTTAGCGCTTAACGGCGCTCGGCATTCTTGATCGAGATCTGGGTATTCAAGGTCCAGAAGTCGTACAAGACACCGATCAGGAACAAACCGCCCGTGAACAGGTAGATGATCCCGGTGATCCATTTGCCCATGTACATGCGGTGCAGACCGAACACGCCCAAAAATGTCAGCAGAATCCACGCCACGCTGTAATCGGTATTACCCGATGTAAAGCGCAAGTCCGCTTCGCGGTCCATGCTCGGGATCAGGAACAAGTCGATCAGCCAGCCAATGCCCAACAAGCCCAGGGTGAAGAACCAGATGGTTCCGGTGACCGGCTTGCCGTAATAGAAACGATGAGCCCCCAGAAAGCCAAAAATCCACAGCAGATAACCCAGTACCTTGCTGTGGGTATCGTGTCGTACATCGTCTCGATAGCCGCTCATTAATGCCCCCTTGGGAGTCGATAGAAAAAAATTTACACTTTTTTTGTGACTTTTTTACTGTCTCGCAACACGTAATAGTCTGTTGCAGGTTTTCGCGCAAACCCTTATGCCATCAGGCCTGCATCGCCACACTGTGACAATTTGCCACCACCTTGAGGGTTTTTGCCCCCCCGGTCCAATCGACAAACGGCCTTAGAAAGGACAAAAAAGCTGTTATAAAGTTGCGCGCTTAACCACTTAGAGCCCTGCCGAATGCGTCCTTTATTCAAGACATGGCTAACCATTTGCCTATTACTGCCTCTGGCCGCCCACGCCACCAACCGTGAGCAACGTCTTCCTTCGGGTTTCACCGGATACACCGCAAAGTCATCTGCGAGTGCACCGTTTGTAGCCTCTAACAGCAAAACCGTCTCACGTGCGACCTCCAGTAAAGTTCATCGCAAAGCTCCCGGCAAAATGGCGACCGCTTCTCTGGTCGCCGCCAACAAGCAAAGCAGCACCGTGCTGAGCCGTGCGGTCAACGTGCTGGGCACCCCTTATCGTTGGGGCGGCAGCAGCCCAAGTAAAGGCTTTGATTGCAGCGGGCTGGTCAAATACGCGTTCAACGATGTGGCGGCGGTCAATCTGCCCCGCAGCTCCAGCGCCATGGCCAGCGGCCACGGCCAGAAAGTCGATCGCAAAGACTTGAAGCCCGGCGACCTGCTGTTTTTCAACATCAAGAGCCGCAAGGTCAACCACGTGGCCATTTACCTGGGCAACGACCGGTTTATTCACGCGCCACGCCGCGGCAAGTCGGTGACCATCGACACCCTGAAAAAGCCGTACTGGCAAAGCCACTATGTAGTCGCCAAGCGCGTATTGCCCAAAGAGCAAACCAACCTGCGGGTTGCGCAGCGCTAACTGACATCGTTGAAGGGCAGCGCAAGGCTGCTCTTCGGCGGTTACAGGTCGATGATTCCCCTCTCCTGCAAGCGTTTCACACTCATGTCCAATGTCTGCATGCCGACCGCTGCGCCGGTCTGGATGACAGACGCCATCTGCGCCACTTTGTTTTCCCGTATCAGGTTCCGGATCGCAGGCGTACCGAGCATGATTTCGTGTGCCGCAACCCGTCCGCCGCCCTTTTTCTTGAGCAACGTCTGAGACACCACTGCCTGCAGTGATTCGGACAGCATCGCCCGCACCATGGCTTTCTCTTCGGCCGCAAACACATCGACGATGCGGTCAATGGTCTTGGCCGCACTGGGCGTGTGCAGCGTGGCAAACACCAGGTGCCCGGTTTCTGCGGCGGTCAGGGCCAACCGGATACTGTCGAGGTCGCGCATTTCACCGAGCACAATCACGTCCGGGTCTTCACGCAACGCTGAGCGCAATGCGTTGGCGAAACCGTGGGTGTCGCGGTGGACTTCGCGCTGATTGATCAGGCAGCGTCGCGAGGTGTGAACGAATTCAATCGGGTCTTCAATGGTCAGAATGTGTTGCTGACGCGTGCTGTTGAGGTGATCGATGAGGGCGGCCAGCGTGGTGGTTTTGCCTGAACCCGTGGCGCCGGTGATCAGGATCAGACCATGAGGCACGTTAAAGAGCGGGCTCAGCACTTGCTCCAAACCCAGTGATGCCAGGCTCGGCACCGTTGCGCCAATACGGCGCAACACCGCTGCGGGGCCATGCTGTTGCCTGAAGGCATTCACCCGAAACCGCCCCAGCTCCGGCACGGTGTACGAAAAATCAGCTTCGAGGGTTGTTTCAAACGCCTCGCGCTGCGACGCGGTCATCATGCTGTGGATAAGTTCGAGTACACACTGCGCACTTACGCTCGGCAGCTCGCACCGCTGCAGGTCGCCATCAATGCGCAGCAGCGGCTCCACGCCCGCAGACAGGTGCATGTCCGATGCGCCGCGCGCCACGCATACAGCCAACAGGTCGGCGATATCCATCCCCCCCTCCGAATTCCAGTAGAATGCCGCAGACTTTCACCACGGCGGGCTTAATTGAATGTCCACGATAGCTGACAACATTGCTCAGGTTGAGGCGCGCATCCGTGCAGCCGCACTGGCTGTGCAACGCGATGTAACGAGCGTTCACTTACTGGCGGTCAGCAAGACCAAACCCGCCGCTGCGCTGCGTGACGCCTATGCCGCCGGGCTGCGCGACTTTGGCGAAAATTATCTGCAGGAAGCTCGCGCCAAACAGGTCGAATTAGCTGACCTGCCCTTGTGTTGGCACTTCATCGGCCCCATTCAATCGAACAAGACGCGTGACATCGCTGAGCATTTTGCGTGGGTGCATTCCGTAGACCGCCTCAAAATTGCCCAACGTCTGTCAGAGCAGCGGCCAGATGGGCTGCCCCCATTGAACATTTGCATTCAGGTGAACGTCAGCGGCGAAGCCAGCAAGTCCGGGTGTGCCCCGGCTGACCTGCCCGCGCTGGCACACGCCATCAGCGCTTTGCCACGCTTGACACTGCGCGGGTTGATGGCGATTCCCGAGCCCACCGACGAGCGCGCCGAACAGGACGCCGCGTTTGCGAAGGTCCGTGAATTGCAAGAGGGCCTGAACATGGGCCTCGACACACTTTCCATGGGCATGAGCCATGACCTTGAGTCGGCCATTGCCCAAGGCGCCACGTGGGTGCGGATCGGTACTGCACTGTTTGGCGCTCGCGACTACAGTCAGGCCTGAAAAGGCTTGCCTCACACTTATAAGGATCGGTCATGAGCAAGACGCGTATTGCCTTTATCGGAGCCGGCAACATGGCTTCCAGCTTGATCGGCGGCCTGCTGGCCAAAGGGTTCAACGCTGCACAGATCCGCGCCAGCGATCCTGGCGCCGACACCCGCGCCAAGGTAGCGGCCGAACACGGTATCGACGTGTTCGCTGAAAACGAAAAAGCGGTGCAGGACGCTGACGTCATTGTCATTGCAGTCAAGCCACAGGCGATGAAGGCTGTGTGCCAGGACCTGCGTCCGCACCTTCAACCCAAACAACTGGTGGTGTCGATTGCTGCCGGTATCAACGCCTCCAGTTTGCTGGAATGGTTGGGCACTCAGCCGCTGGTGCGCTGCATGCCCAACACGCCGGCCCTGCTGGGCAAAGGGGTCAGCGGTCTGTTCGCCACTCAGCAAGTCACCCAAGCACAACGCGCGCTGGCCGATGAGCTGCTGAGCGCTGTGGGCGTTGTGGTCTGGGTCGAGCAAGAAGCTCAGATTGATGCCGTGACGGCGGTATCGGGCAGTGGCCCGGCGTATTTCTTCCTGCTGATCGAAGCCATGACCAACGCGGGCGTGAAGTTGGGCCTGAGCCATGACGTCGCGGAAAAACTGGCCGAGCACACAGCACTGGGCGCCGCCTGCATGGCCGTGGACAGCGATGCCGACGCGGCCGAATTGCGTCGTCGCGTGACCTCGCCCGCCGGCACCACCGAAGCTGCAATCAAGTCATTCCAGGCCAGTGGTTTTGAAGCCACGGTCGAAAAAGCATTGAGTGCCGCCGCGCACCGCTCGGCCGAATTGGCCGAACAACTGGGTCAATAAAGGAGCAAATGATGTCAGGACTTAATGGCGCTGCCATTTTTGTGGTTCAAACCCTGGGCAGCCTGTATTTGCTGGTCGTGCTGTTGCGTTTCATCCTGCAACTGGTACGCGCCAACTTCTACAACCCGATCTGCCAGTTCATCGTCAAGGCCACGCAAACCCTGCTCAAACCCATGCGCCGCGTGATTCCCAGCATTTTCGGCCTGGACATGTCGTCGCTGGTACTGGCGATTCTGGTGCAAATGGTGGTGTTCGCCATCGTGCTGACCTTGAGCTATATCCCGTTCAACATCCTCGGGCTGCTGCTGTGGTCGATCATCGGCGTGACGGCACTGTTCCTGAAAGTGTTCTTCTTCGCCATGATCATCAGCGTGATTCTGTCGTGGGTGGCACCGGGCAGCACCAGCCCTGGCGCTGAGCTGGTCAACCAGATCACCGAGCCGGCACTGGCTCCGTTCCGTCGCTTTCTGCCGAACCTGGGCGGCCTGGACATCTCGCCGATCCTCGCGTTCATGATCATCCAACTGATCCAGAGCTACGTGATTCCGCCACTGGCCATGTATGTCCGTATGCCACCTGAGCTGTTCGGCCTGATCTGATGAGTTATTTCCGCTGGGACGGTGACGACCTGATTCTCGACTGTCATTTGCAACCCAAGGCCAGCAGCGATGAGTTCGCTGGCCTGCACGGTGACCGCCTGAAAATCCGGCTCACCGCCCCACCGGTCGAAGGCAAGGCCAACGCCCATTTGATGGCTTTTCTGGCCAAGGCGTTTGGCATCGCCAAAAGTCAGGTCAGCCTGATCAGTGGCGAACTCAACCGGCAAAAACGGGTACGCCTGCACAGCCCAAAAAAACTGCCGGTGCTGCCCGGGTTGACCCGTCCCGACCTCTAGGGTCTGTTCCCGTTTGCGCGGGCTGCGACAGGCTGTACGACGGCCTTCAAGGCAGCCTTCAAACGCGACCAAAGGGTTTTGCACCATTGCTTGCCGCTCGCTGCCCCGCTCATTAGACTTACGCCTCATTTAAATGAGAGCAGGGTCGATGCCAGCTGCCTTTCCCCCCGATTCCGTTGGTTTGGTTGTGCCTCACGTTGCACATTTCAGCGAACCGCTGGCACTTGCGTGCGGCCGCTCACTGCCAGCCTATGACCTGATTTACGAAACCTACGGCCAGCTCAATGCGTCGGCCAGTAATGCCGTGCTGATTTGCCACGCGCTGTCAGGTCATCATCACGCCGCCGGGTATCACAGCGTCGACGACCGCAAGCCCGGCTGGTGGGACAGCTGTATCGGCCCCGGCAAGCCCATCGACACCCGCAAATTCTTCGTGGTCAGCCTCAACAACCTCGGCGGTTGCAACGGTTCGACCGGCCCGAGCAGCATCGACCCCGACACCGGCCGCCCGTTTGGCGCGTCGTTCCCGGTGCTGACCGTTGAAGACTGGGTGCACAGCCAGGCGCGTTTGTCTGACCGCCTGGGCATCTCACAGTGGGCCGCCGTGATCGGTGGCAGCCTTGGCGGGATGCAGGCGCTGCAATGGAGCATCAGCTACCCCGACCGTCTGCGCCATTGTCTGGCCATCGCCTCGGCGCCGAAGCTCTCGGCGCAAAACATCGCGTTCAACGAAGTCGCGCGCCAGGCCATCCTCACCGACCCCGAGTTCCATGGCGGGTCGTTTCAGGAAAAGGGCGTCATCCCCAAACGCGGTCTGATGCTGGCACGAATGGTCGGCCACATCACGTACCTGTCGGATGACTCGATGGGCGAAAAATTCGGCCGCGGGCTGAAGAACGAAAACCTTAACTACGACTTCCACAGCGTCGAGTTTCAGGTTGAGAGCTATTTGCGCTATCAGGGCGAAGAGTTCTCCGGGCGTTTCGATGCCAACACCTATTTGCTGATGACCAAGGCGCTGGACTACTTCGACCCGGCGGCGAACTTCGATGACGACCTGGCCAAGACTTTTGCCGGCGCCAAGGCACGCTTTTGCGTGATGTCGTTCACCACCGACTGGCGCTTCTCGCCCGCCCGCTCGCGGGAGCTGGTGGACGCGTTGATGGCCGCCAAAAAAGACGTGTGCTACCTGGAGATCGACGCGCCGCAGGGCCATGACGCCTTCCTGATTCCGATCCCGCGCTACCTGCAAGCCTTCAGCAACTACATGAACCGAATTGAACTGTGAGAACGCCATGAGAGCCGACCTGGAAATCATCCAAGACTGGATCCCCGCTGGCAGCCGCGTGCTCGACCTCGGTTGCGGTAATGGCGAACTGCTGAGCTGGCTGCGCGACAACAAGCAAGTCACCGGCTATGGGCTGGAAAACGACCCGGACAACATTGCCGAATGTGTTGCCAAAGGCATTAACGTCATTGAGCAGGATCTCGACAAAGGGCTGGGCAACTTTGCCAGCAACAGCTTCGACATCGTGGTCATGACCCAGGCATTGCAGGCCGTGCACTACCCCGACCGGATCCTCGACGAAATGCTGCGGGTCGGCCGTCAATGCATCATCACCTTCCCCAACTTCGGCCACTGGCGCTGCCGCTGGTACCTGGCCAGCAAAGGCCGCATGCCGGTGTCCGAGTTTTTGCCGTACACCTGGTACAACACGCCGAACATTCACTTCTGCACCTTTGAAGACTTCGAAGCGCTGTGCCGTGAGCGTGAAGCGCGTGTCATCAACCGCCTTGCCGTGGATCAACAACATCGACACGGGTGGGCCAGCAAGATATGGCCTAACCTGTTGGGCGAGATTGGCATTTACCGTGTCAGCAGTCCTGGCCTTCAGGACCATAACGTCGCGGTTTAACAGGTTCGCTCAAAGGAGAAAGACCATGGGTCGTATTGGGTTACTACTGCTTTCAATGTGTTTGGGCGCGCAGGCCATGGCGGCCGACGTGAATCCTGCCCAACGGCAGCAGACGTTTGGCGACATGACGGTGTATTACAACGCGTTCCCGTCTACTTTTCTGACGCCTAAGATTGCCAAACAGGTTGAGGTCTCGCGCAGCAAGAACAACGCCGTGCTGAACATCACCGTCAACAAGGCGGGCAAAAATATACCGGCCAATGTGCAGGGCACGTTTAAAACCGGGGATGAAAAGCCAAAGCGCCTGAGCTTCCGGCAAACCGGCAAAGGTGGCGAGATCAATTATCTGGCCCAGTTCCCGGTCAAAGGCCCGCAAACTTTCACCTTCAAGGTGGATGTAAAAGCGGGCGGCGCTCGCGCTGAAACAATCGAATTTACTCAAATGGTCGCTCCAATCGAATGATGAACTTCACGCAACTGGTACTCGCCAGCCACAACGCGGGCAAACTCAAAGAACTTCAGGCCATGCTCGGCGAGTCGGTGCAGTTGCGCTCGATTGGAGAGTTCAGCAGCGTCGAGCCGGAAGAAACCGGCTTGTCGTTTGTCGAGAACGCCATTCTTAAGGCCCGCAATGCATCGCGCATTTGCGGCCTGCCCGCATTGGCGGACGACTCGGGGCTGGCGGTGGATGCTCTGGGCGGCGCGCCAGGCATTTACTCTGCCCGCTATGCCGATGGCCAAGGCGATGCGGCGAACAACGCCAAATTGCTCGATGCCCTCAAAGACGTGCCGCAAGCCGAACGCGGCGCGCAGTTTGTCTGCGTCCTGGCCTTGGTCCGCCACGCTGACGACCCGCTGCCGATTATCTGCGAAGGCTTGTGGCACGGGCGCATTCTGCCTGCCGCCAGCGGTGAGCACGGTTTTGGCTACGACCCGCTGTTTTGGGTGCCTGAACGCAATTGCTCCAGCGCCGAGCTCAGCCCGGCGGAAAAAAACCAGCTCAGCCACCGCGCTCGCGCCATGGCTTTGCTGCGTCAGCGTCTGGGCCTGAAATGACCCACGACACACCTCCCCAGCCGCTCTATCTCGGTGCGGCTGGCTTTTCTCAGCAGGCGCCCCGCGCCCCCCTGACACAACTGCCACCGCTGTCGCTGTACATCCACATTCCGTGGTGCGTGCGCAAATGCCCGTATTGCGATTTCAATTCCCATACCGCCAGCCCGGAACTGCCCGAAGAAGCCTACGTGGACGCGCTGCTGGCCGATCTCGATCAGGACCTGCACGCGGCATATGGGCGCGAGCTGAGTTCTATTTTCTTTGGCGGCGGTACGCCGAGTCTGTTCAGCGCCGCGGCGCTGGGCCGTTTGCTCAAAGGCGTTGAAGCACGCATTGCGTTTGCCGCCGATATCGAAATCACGCTGGAAGCCAACCCCGGTACGTTCGAGCAGGAAAAGTTCGTCGCGTACCGTGCGCTGGGGATCAATCGGCTGTCCATTGGTATCCAGAGTTTTCAGCCAGAAAAGCTCAAGGCACTGGGACGTATCCACAACGGCGACGAAGCCGTGCGTGCCGCTGGCATGGCGCGTCAGGCGGGGTTTGACAACTTCAACCTGGACTTGATGCACGGTTTGCCCGATCAGTCGCTGGAGGACGCCCTGAGCGACCTGCGCCAGGCCATCGCCCTCAAGCCGACGCATCTGTCGTGGTATCAACTGACGCTGGAACCCAACACGGTGTTCTGGAACCAGCCTCCGACGCTGCCGGAAGACGACACCCTGTGGGACATTCAGGAAGCGGGGCAAGCCCTGCTCGCCGAACATGGCTACGCACAGTACGAAGTGTCGGCTTACGCCCTGCCCGGCCGACCGGCGCGGCATAACCTCAACTACTGGAGCTTTGGCGACTTCATCGGCATTGGCGCCGGTGCCCATGGCAAGTTGAGCCATCCCGATGGCCGCATCGTGCGCACCTGGAAAACCCGCCTACCGAAGGATTACCTAAATCCGGCGAAGAGCTTTCAGGCTGGCGAGAAAGTTCTGACTGCCGAAGAACTGCCGTTTGAGTTTCTAATGAACGCCTTGCGCCTGACTGACGGCGTGGATTCAGCCCTTTATCCACTGCGCACCGGCTTACCCCTCGACAGTTTGAACGCCGGGCGTGAAGCCGCCGAACAAAGTGGCTTATTGCAGGTCGAACCGACACGCCTGGCGGCGACTGCCCGAGGCCAGCTGTTTCTCAATGACCTGTTGCAGCACTTTTTGACGTAAGGAAATCGAATGGACTTGGTACTCGACCTGCTTGCCACGGTATCGCGCTGGAGCCGCAGCCACCTCTCGGAGATCTCCCTGGCATTGATTGGCTGTTTGCTGGTGCTGTTTGGCGCTGACTTCAAGGGCTGGGTCGAGCAACGTCTGGGCAGTATCGCCGGCGCCTTGCGCGTCCCGCTGATGGCGCTGTTGTGCCTGATCGGCAGCGGCGCAGCGCTGATCTACGCCACGCCGTGGGTCGAGCGCGGGCTGAGCCAGTTCAACAACTACAGCCTGGCGCCGGTGTTGCTGGTGGTGTTGGTGCTGATCGGCGTGGTGGCTGATCGCCGCTAACCCGTAGCTGCACGTGCTGGCCGGGGGGATAAAGGCCACGCAGATAGCAGCCGATTGTGGGCTACGCTTGGGTATCGCCTGATACGTGAGCACTGCCCATGCCGAAGCTTTTAAATGGCAATCTCGATGCACTGAAAGTGGCGCTGGCGATAGCCGTCGTCGCGCTGCACTGCAAGATTCTGGGCGGTAATGACACGGCCATCGGTTACATGCTGGGCAACGGGCTGTTTCGGGTCGCGGTCCCTGTCTTCTTTATCATCAACGGGTATTACCTGTTCCACACCCTCAGCGAAGGCCACTCGTTCGGCACGTGGTTCAAACGCGGTTTGTGGATGTACCTCTTCTGGATGCTGGTCTACAGCCCGTTTTACGTCGACCCTGCGACGCTGGGCTCTCTAAAAGGCGTGCTCGGGATCATCAAGTCTTTGTTGATCGGCTATTTCCACCTCTGGTATCTGGTGGGCATGCTGGGCGGTGGACTGATCCTGTATGCGCTGCGCAATTCGGCCACTCCAACGCTGATGACGCTGGCCCTGATCGCCTATGCGATCGGGCTGACATTGCAATATGCGCGTGTTTATTACGTTCTGCCCGACCCCTTGCTGCAGCACTTCAATCAAAACGACTACGCCGCCCGTAACTTCCTGTTCATGGGTTTCCCGTTCATGTGCATGGGGTTTGTGTTGGCCAGGCATCAGGTCCCGCAAAAGGTGACGCGCCCATGGGTGTGGGGCTGGCTGGTGGCGGGCACAGCCCTGATGCTGACCGAGTCGTACATCAATTACTCGCTGCGGGCCAAGCCGCAGGTGTATTTCGACTTTATGTTTTCGTTGCCCGTTCTCACGCCTGCACTGTTTTTGCTGGCGTGCGTGTATGTTCGGGCGTCCAGCCGCAACACGGCGGCCAAGGTGTCTTCGGCGGTGTATTACATCCATCCGATGTTTATTTTGGGGGCACTGGCGGCGGGGATGGCGTACGGCAACCTGCTGGCGCTGGTGGTCATCGCCCTGGCGCTGGCGGCCGCGCCGGTGCTGATCCTGCTGAGCAAACGCGTCAGGTTCGTGCTGTGATGCACCGCGACGGACGTCGCCTAAAGAAACCGGCCCCCGAGCGGAGGCCAGTCATTGAAAAATGGCTCAGGCCAGTTTTTCGAACTTCAAGTCCCACACGCCATGCCCAAGACGTTCGCCGCGGCGTTCGAACTTGGTGACCGGGCGCTCAGCAGGGCGCGGCACGCAACGGCCGTCTTCGGCCAGGTTGCGGTAACCCGGTGCCACGTTCATGACTTCAAGCATGTACTCGGCATAGGGTTCCCAGTCGGTGGCCATGTGCAAGACACCGCCGACCTTGAGCTTGGAGCGCACCAGTTCCGCGAAAGACGCCTGCACGATGCGGCGCTTGTGGTGGCGGCTCTTGTGCCACGGGTCCGGGAAGAACAGCAGCAGACGGTCCAGGCTGTTGTCCGCGACGCAGCGGGTCAGGACTTCGATGGCGTCGCAATCGTAGACACGCAGATTGGTCAGGCCCTGGGTCAGCACGCCATTGAGCAATGCGCCCACGCCCGGACGGTGAACTTCGACCCCGATGAAATCCTGCTCCGGCGACGCTGCTGCCATCTCCAGCAGGGAATGCCCCATGCCAAAGCCGATTTCCAGCGTGCGCGGTGCAGAGCGGCCAAAGACCTGATCGAAATCGACCGGCGCATCGGCCAGCGGCAAAACGTACAGCGGCGCACCTTGATCGAGGCCGCGTTGCTGGCCTTCGGTCATACGCCCGGCGCGCATGACAAAGCTCTTGATGCGACGGTGCTGGCGATCTTCGCCTTCTTCCGGGGTTGGGGTATCGAGTGGTTCAGTCATCAGGGGCTCTTACTTGATCAGACCATCCAGCGGCGAGGAGGCGCTGGCATAGAGTTTTTTCGGCATACGCCCGGCCAGATAGGCCAGACGACCTGCCTCAATGGCGTATTTCATGGCTTGGGCCATGAGGATCGGGTGCTGGGCATTGGCGATGGCCGAGTTCATCAGCACCGCTTCGCAGCCCATTTCCATGGCGATTGTCGCGTCGGAGGCCGTGCCCACGCCCGCGTCCACCAGCACCGGAATGTTGGCTTCTTCAAGGATGACCCGCAGGTTGTACGGGTTGCAGATGCCCAGACCGCTGCCGATCAGGCCGGCCAACGGCATCACGGCCACGCAGCCCATGGCTTCGAGCTCACGGGCGATGATCGGGTCATCACTGGTGTAAACCATCACGTCGAAACCTTCCTTGACCAGCACTTCGGCGGCCTTGAGGGTTTCGATCACGTTGGGGAACAGGGTTTTCTGGTCGGCCAGCACTTCAAGCTTGACCAGGTTATGGCCATCGAGCAGCTCACGGGCCAGACGGCAAGTGCGCACCGCTTCAATGGCGTCAAAGCAACCGGCCGTGTTCGGCAGGATGGTGTAACGGTCTGGCGGCAATACATCGAGCAGGTTCGGCTCGCCGGGGTTCTGACCGATGTTGGTGCGACGCACGGCGACTGTGACGATTTCAGCACCCGAGGCCTCAATGGCCAGACGGGTTTCTTCAAGGTCGCGGTATTTGCCCGTGCCCACCAGCAAACGGGATTGGTAGGTACGGCCGGCCAGGATAAACGGCTTGTCGCTACGAACATTGCTCATCGGTAAACCTCTTGAATATGAATTCTCAGTGGCGCTGCGGGGGTAAACGTTCGGTCCGAAACCTAGCCGCCACCGATGGCGTGAACCACTTCGACCTGATCGCCCTCTTTGAGCACCGTGTCTGCGTGTTGGCTGCGCGGGACGATGTCCAGATTCAGCTCAACCGCCACCCGACGGCCCGCCAACTCCCGAAGCGCCAAAAGGCCTGCGACGGTCTCGCCGTCCGGCAGTTCACAAGGTTCACCGTTCAACTGAATGCGCATGCTCGACGCTGCCTTCATTTTTAGGGGGCCAGCATTCTAGCCCGATCCGTCAGGTCGACCCAAGCCATTCATCTTGCGCCCTCAGCTCAGGCGCCAGGCGGCCAGTCCCAGGCACAACCAGCCCGCCAAAAAAGCCACGCCGCCAATCGGGGTGATCATCCCCAGCTTGGCGATACCGCTCATCGTCAGCAGGTACAAGCTGCCGGAGAACAGCACGATCCCCACGGCGAAACACAAGCCTGCCCACGTCACCAGGCGGCTTTGCAGCTGGGTGGCAAGCAACGCCACGCCCAGCAGAGCCAGGGTGTGAACCAGTTGATAGGTGACGCCTGTATGAAAAACAGCCAGATACTGTTCGCTCAAACGGCTTTTCAAGCCGTGGGCTGCAAAGGCGCCAAGCGCCACACCGGTAAAGCCAAAAAACGCAGCCAGCATCAGAAAAACGCGCAGCATGGGGGCACTCCCGTAAGGTCATCGAATGGCGCAGGGTCTGTATAATGGCCCGCTCAACGGGTTCGGCCAAGCCATCTATGCTGCGTTTACTGGTTCATCGATTGTTCAAAGCCCTGCTGTGGTTCGCTGCCGGCAGTGCAGTGCTGGTGCTGATTATCCGCTGGGTGCCACCGCCAGGCACCGCGCTGATGGTGGAGCGCAAGGTTGAATCGTGGTTCGACGGCCAGCCCATCGACCTGCAACGCAGCTGGCGGCCATGGGACGAGATCTCCAATGATTTGAAAGTCGCCGTCATTGCCGGCGAGGATCAGAAATTTGCCGAGCATTGGGGCTTTGACCTGAGTGCCATTCGCGCCGCGTTCGTGCACAACGAGCGGGGCGGCACATTGCGCGGGGCCAGCACCCTCAGTCAGCAAGTCGCTAAAAACCTGTTTTTGTGGTCGGGCCGCAGCTGGCTGCGCAAAGGGCTGGAAGCCTGGTTCACGGGGCTGATTGAAGTGTTGTGGCCCAAGCAACGCATTCTGGAGGTCTACCTCAACAGCGCCGAGTGGGATGACGGCGTGTTTGGCGCCGAAGCGGCCGCGCAACATCATTTTGGCGTGAGTGCTGCCCGGTTGAGCCGTCAGCAGGCCAGCCAATTGGCCACGGTATTGCCGAACCCGCGCAACTGGAGCGCCGGTCGCCCGTCTGCGTATGTGAGCACGCGTGCGGCCTGGATACGCCAGCAAATGCGTCAATTGGGCGGGGACAGTTATCTGGACACCCTGAACAACTCACGCCAGGCGCCGTGGCCCTTGTAGCCCCTGACTCTCGGCACTTCAGCGTGATGCACATACAAAAACGCCCCGACTCAGCGGGGCGTTTTTTTGTCGGCCGATTTAGGCGGCAATCGACAGTTTGAGCTTGTTCATCGCGCTTTTTTCCAGCTGACGAATACGCTCGGCAGACACGTTGTACTTCTGTGCCAGGTCATGCAGCGTGGCTTTCTCTTCAGCCAACCAGCGCTGATAGAGAATGTCGCGGCTGCGTTCATCCAGCACTTCCAGCGCTTCGTGCAGGTTGCTGGTGGAGTTATCGGTCCAGTCAGCATCTTCCAGTTGACGCGCAGGGTCGTAGCGGTGGTCTTCCAGATAGTTGGCTGGCGACTGGAACGCACTGTCATCGTCCGCTTCAGCAGCCGGGTCGAACGCCATGTCATGGCCGGTCAACCGGCTTTCCATCTCACGTACTTCGCGCGGTTCAACGCCAAGGCTCTCAGCCACGCGATGTACTTCGTCGTTGTTCAGCCAGGCCAGCCGTTTTTTCTGGCTGCGCAGGTTGAAGAACAGTTTGCGCTGCGCCTTGGTGGTCGCCACTTTCACGATCCGCCAGTTGCGCAGGATGAACTCGTGAATTTCAGCCTTGATCCAGTGCACAGCGAACGACACCAGACGCACACCCATTTCAGGGTTGAAGCGTTTGACCGCTTTCATCAGGCCAACATTGCCTTCCTGGATCAGGTCGGCCTGTGCCAGGCCATAGCCCGAATAACTACGAGCGATGTGTACGACAAAACGCAGGTGGGCGAGCACCATCTGCCGAGCCGCCTCAAGATCCTGCTCATAATAGAGACTCTCGGCCAGTTCACGCTCCTGCTCCGGCGTCAGCAGTGGAATGTTGTTCACGGTGTTTACGTAGGCCTCAAGGTTCGCACCAGGGACCAACGCATACGCAGGTTGCAAAGAAGTGGTCATACGAAAAACCTCCGACTCACATAACTCGTGCAGTTCAGCACTGCGAAAATTGACCGGGAACCACAAAAAAAGTTCCCACATAAGCTGAAAAGGTCAACAGGTAAAAATGAAACTACTTGGGTGAAAGCTCACGTAAATGCCGTGCTACCGCAATCCATGCACCGATATACCCTAACAGTACCGCGCCAAGCAAGAGCGACAGACCGTCGGCAACAGGCACGCCCGCGAGGGCAAAATCGCTGCCATAAAGACCGGCCAGCCCGACAACCGCGTCATTGAGCCAGTTCAGACCGAACGCCAGAACGCCCCACGAAAGTACACCGGCACCAAAGCCATAAAGCGCGCCCATGTATAGAAACGGCCTACGCACATAGCTGTCAGTACCGCCGACCAGCTTGGTGACCTCAATCTCGACTCTGCGGTTCTCGATATGCAGCCGAATCGTATTACCGATCACCAGCAACAGGGCCGAGACCAGCAGCACCGTCAAACCGAACACAAAACGATCACCCAATTTGAGGATGGCCGCCAGACGCTCAACCCAGACTAGATCAAGTTGCGCCTGTTGCACTTTCGGCAACTCGGAAAGTCGCTCGCGAAGGGCCTCAAGGGTGGCTTTATCTACCTCATTCGGCGTCACCAGGACCACGCCCGGCAACGGGTTATCCGGCAGCTCCTTGAGCGCTTCGCCCAGCCCTGACTGCTGTTGGAACTCTTCAAGGGCTTGTTCGCGGCTGATGAACTCAGCCTGCGCGACACCGGCCATACCTTTTATCTGATTGCTCAGTTGCTCGCCCTGATCGCCCGTGGCGTCCATCTGCAAGTACACCGAAATCTGTGCTGCGCGCTGCCACGAGCCTCCCAGGCGTTCCACATTGTTAAGCAACAACGACAGGCCCATGGGCAAGCTCAGCGCCACGGCCATCACCAGGCAGGTAAAAAAGCTGCCAATCGGCTGCTTGCCCAAACGCCGCAGGCTGTCGAGCAAACTGGCGCGGTGCGCGTCGATCCAGGCGTGAAACAACATGCCAAACGTCGGGCCGTCGTCTTCATCGTGCTTTTTCTTCGGTGGCTGCGGTTCAGCGGCCTTGGGCGCAACGCGCTCCGATACCTTGGGGCTGCGTGTTGCACTCATTGCCCGGCCTCCCCGTCGCCGATCAATCGCCCGCGCTGCAAGGTCAACATGCGATGACGCATGCGGGCGATCAGTGCCAGGTCGTGGCTGGCAATCAGTACGCTGGTGCCCAACCGGTTGATGTCTTCAAATACGCCCATGATTTCCGCCGCCAGACGCGGGTCGAGGTTGCCGGTGGGTTCATCGGCCAGGAGCAATGCTGGGCGATGCACGATGGCGCGGGCAATACCCACGCGTTGTTGCTGGCCCGTGGACAGGTCGCCGGGGTACAGGTCGGTTTTATCCGAGAGCGATACCCGCTCCAGCGCCGAATCAACGCGCTTGACGATTTCGGCCTTGGACAGCCCTTGAATCTGCAACGGCAAGGCGACGTTATTGAACACGGTGCGATCAAACAGCAACTGGTGGTTCTGGAACACCACGCCGATCTGACGCCGCAAAAACGGGATTTGCGCGTTGCTGATCTGGCTCAGGTCTTGCCCGGCCAGCAGCAACTTGCCGCTGGTGGGGCGTTCCATGGCCAACAACAGGCGCAACAACGTACTTTTGCCCGCGCCAGAATGGCCCGTGACAAAAAGAAATTCGCCACGGCGGACCCGAAAGCTCAGCTCGTGCAGGCCCACATGTCCATTTGGATAGCGTTTACCGACCTGCTCGAAACGAATCATGGACGCTCCCGCTCCGCAAACAGAGCCTGAACAAAGGGTTCGGATTCAAACGTGCGCAAATCATCGATGCCTTCACCGACACCAATAAAGCGGATCGGGATGCCGAATTGCTTGGCCAGGGCGAAGATCACGCCACCTTTGGCCGTACCGTCCAGCTTAGTCAGCGCCAAGCCGGTCAGCGCGACCGTCTGATTGAATTGTTTGGCCTGACTGATGGCGTTTTGGCCAGTACCGGCGTCGAGCACCAGCAGCACTTCGTGCGGCGCGTCTTCGTCGAGCTTGCCAATCACGCGGCGAACCTTTTTCAGTTCTTCCATCAAGTTGTCTTTGGTGTGCAGGCGCCCGGCCGTGTCCGCGATCAGCACGTCAATCCCGCGGGCCTTGGCCGCTTGTACGGCGTCGAAGATCACCGAGGCGGAGTCGGCACCGGTGTGCTGTGCAATCACGGGGATGTGGTTGCGCTCGCCCCACACTTGCAATTGCTCCACCGCCGCAGCGCGGAAAGTATCGCCCGCAGCGAGCATGACTTTCTTGCCTTCGAGTTGCAGTTTTTTCGCCAGTTTGCCGATGGTGGTGGTTTTGCCCGCCCCATTCACGCCGACCACCAGAATCACGAACGGCTTGTTTTGCGATTCGATTTTCAGCGGCTGTTCAACCGGCTTGAGCATCGCTGCCAGCTCGTCCTGCAAGGATTTGTACAACGCGTCGGCATCCGTCAATTGCTTGCGCGCCACTTTTTGCGTCAGGTTCTTGATGATCACCGACGTGGCCTCGACACCCACATCTGCCGTCAACAAGCGGGTTTCGATTTCTTCGAGCAGGTCGTCATCGATGGCCTTTTTGCCCAGGAACAGACTGGCCATGCCCTCGCCAATGCTGGCGCTGGTTTTCGACAGACCTTGCTTGAGACGGGCAAAGAAACCGGTTTTGGCTTCGGGAGCAGGTTCGGCCTTAGGAGCCGGAGCCTCAATCACCGCAGGCGGCGTTTCAACGACCGGGGCAGGCACCGGTCGAGGTGCAACCACCACGGGCTCGGCCACCGGTTCAATGACAGGAGCAGGGGCTGGTTCAATCACGGGCTCGATGTGCTCAAGCACTTCGACCGCAGGTGGCGTGGCGAACACAGGTTCTGCGACCACCTCGATTTCCGGCGCCGGAATCGGCGGCACGATATGCGGCGCTTGCACGTCCTCGACCAACGCCACCGGCTCTTCCGGGACGGGCAAAGGCGGCCATGGCTCAGCGGCGGTCTGCGGCTCGACAGCAGGCTCGATCACCACCACTTCTTCAGGGGTGGGCGCCACGATCACGGGCGCGGCGTCGATCAAGGTCTCGGGCGCTGTCTCGGGGGCCGCAGCCGGCTGTTCAACGACGGCTTCCTGCGGCTTTCTGCGCAGCCATCCGAACAGGCCTTTTTTCTCGCCAGCCTTGGCTGGGTTCTTCTTGTCGTCGTTGGAACCAAACATGGAGGACGGCTATCTCATCGTAGCGAAGCGCCACTGTGGCGCCCCGGCAAATAATATTCGGTGTGAAAAAGACTGTATTTTTGTCAGCTCGTTCGCACACAACTTAGTCGCAGGGTAAAAAACACCTGCGAAACTTCGTCTTTACTCGGAACCGGATCGGGAAAATCGGCAAAAAAGCGAAATTTACCGGGATACATCCACACTTCCAAGCGGGCTCCTATACTGCCCGATCAAACGTCGTCTGATCGTCAAAGGCCTGATAGGCGTGGCCGCCAGTAAAACGGATCAGTATCCTAGCACCTCCTCACCCGCAGACGCTAAGGCCAAGCGGGCAGCCCTACAGGTTTAAAAACGAATGAATGCTCTAGCCCGCCGCGCTGCTGGCCTGTTGCTCAGCACAGTTTGCCTTCCACTTTCGGCCTTGGCAGCCGAGCCGCAACCCACCCATGAGTTCCGTCTGGACAATGGCCTTAAAGTCATCGTCCGCGAAGACCACCGCGCACCGGTCGTGGTGTCGCAGGTCTGGTACAAGGTGGGCTCCAGTTACGAGACACCCGGCAAGACCGGCCTGTCCCATGCCCTTGAACACATGATGTTCAAAGGCAGCAACAAGGTGGGTCCCGGCGAAGCCTCGTTGATCCTGCGCGACCTGGGCGCACAGGAAAACGCCTTCACCAGCGACGACTACACCGCGTATTACCAGGTACTGGCCCGCGACCGTCTGGGCGTGGCCTTTGAGCTGGAAGCCGACCGCATGGCCAGCCTGCGTCTGCCGCCCGAAGAGTTCAAACGCGAGATCGAAGTCATCAAGGAAGAGCGCCGTTTGCGCACCGATGACCAACCGATGAGCAAAGCCTACGAACTGTTCAGCGCCATGGCCTACCCGTCCAGCGGCTACCACACCCCGACCATCGGCTGGATGGTCGACCTGGAGCGCATGAGCGTTGCCGAGCTGCGCGCGTGGTACGAAGAGTGGTATGCACCGAACAACGCCACGCTGGTGGTGGTCGGGGACGTCACCCCGGACGAAGTCAAAGCGTTGGCCCAGCGTTATTTCGGCCCGGTGGTCAAGCGTGAAGTACCGATCGCCAAGGCTCCGCTTGAACTGCCGACCCCCGGCGAGCGCCTGCTCAAGGTTCATGTGCAGACCCAACTCCCGAGTCTGATGATGGGCTTTAACGTGCCGAGCGTGTCCACCGCCAAAGACCCGGTCACGGTCAACGCCCTGCGCCTGATCTCGGCCCTGCTGGACGGCGGCTACAGCGCGCGCATGCCCACTCAACTGGAGCGCGGTGAAGAACTGGTCTCCGGCGCATCGTCAAGCTATGACGCGTTCACCCGGGGCGACAGCCTGTTCCTGCTCAGCGCCATGCCCAACAGCCAGAAGAAGGTCACGATGGCTCAAGCCGAAGCTGGCCTGTGGCGCTTGCTCGACGACCTGAAAAAGACGCCGCCCACGCCTGAAGAATTGGAACGCGTTCGCGCTCAAGTGATCGCCGGTCTGGTCTACGAACGTGACTCGATCACCTCGCAAGCCACGTCCATCGGTCAGCTTGAAACCGTCGGTTTGTCCTGGAAGCTGATGGACACCGAGCTGCAAGACCTGCAAAAAGTGACCCCGGCCGACATCCAGCAAGCCGCCCGCACCTATTTCACTCGCGACCGTCTGAGCGTTGCGCACGTACTGCCCGAGGAGAAAACCCATGAGTGAGCGTAAAGGTCCCCGCTACGCCCTGCTCGGCCTGACCGCCGCTGTTCTGGTCGGCGCACTCGGCTACTATTTCGCCAGCCCGGCTGAGTCCGTAGCCAGCCCGGCACTGGAAAACGCCAAGACCGAGCACACACTGGAGTCGCTGGCAGAACTGGACGGCAAGGCCCCCAGCCACCGCGCCATGAATGTTCAAACCTGGAAAACCGCCGAAGGCTCCAAAGTCCTGTTTGTTGAAGCCCGCCAGTTGCCGATGTTCGACCTGCGCGTGACCTTCGCCGCCGGCAGCAGTCAGGACGACAACACCCCAGGACTGGCCTTGCTGACCAATGCCATGCTCAATGAAGGCGTTGCCGGTAAAGATGTCGGCGCCATCGCCCAGGGTTTTGAGGGCCTGGGAGCCGAGTTCGGCAATGGTGCCTATCGCGACATGGCCGTGGCCTCCCTGCGCAGCCTGAGCGACCCGGCCAAACGCGCGCCTGCGTTAAACCTGTTTGCTGAAGTGATTGGCCAACCGACCTTCCCGGCCGACTCGTTGGCCCGCATCAAAAACCAACTGCTGGCCAGCTTTGAATTCCAGAAGCAAAACCCCGGCAAACTGGCCAGCGATGAGCTGTTCAAGCGCCTGTACGGCAATCACCCGTATGCTCACGCCAGCGACGGCAATGCTCAAACCGTGACGTCAATTACCGTCGACCAGCTCAAAGCCTTCCACAACAAGGCTTATACGGCGGGCAACGCCGTGATCGCGATCGTCGGCGACCTGTCGCGCGAAGAGGCCCAAGCCATGGCCGCCCAAGTATCGGCCGCACTGCCCAAAGGCCCTGCGCTGCCAAAAACCGTGCAGCCGACCGAGCCCAAGCCGGGTGCAACCCACATCGAGTTCCCGTCCAAGCAAACTCATTTGCTGCTGTCGCAATTGGGCATTGACCGCGACGACCCGGACTACGCCGCGTTGTCGCTGGGCAATCAGGTACTCGGCGGTGGCGGTTTCGGTACGCGCCTGATGACGCAAGTGCGCGAGAAACGCGGCCTGACCTACGGCGTGTACTCCAACTTCAGCCCGATGCAGGCTCGCGGTCCGTTCATGATCAACCTGCAAACCCGCGCAGAGCTGAGCGAAGGCACGCTCAAGCTGGTGCAGGACATCCTCGCCGACTACCTCAAAGAAGGTCCGACGCAAAAAGAACTCGACGATGCCAAACGTGAACTGGCCGGCAGCTTCCCGCTGTCCACTGCCAGCAACGCTGCCATCGTCGGCCAACTGGGCGCGATGGGCTTCTACGATTTGCCTTTGGACTATCTCGAAACCTTCATGCAGCAGTCCCAGAACCTGACCACCGAGCAGGTCAAGGCCGCCATGAACAAGCACCTGAGCGCCGACAAAATGGTCGTGGTGACCGCCGGCCCAACCGTGCCGCAAAAACCACTGCCGCCTCCAACCGATAAACCTTCAGAGCAACCTCTTGGGGTTCCGGAGCATTAATGGCAAAGCCCAAAAACACATCGCACTCGGGTGCGGGTCAGTTACGCATCATTGGCGGGGAATGGCGCAGCCGCAAGCTCGACTTCCCCCACGTAGAAGGCCTGCGGCCTACACCCGACCGTGTACGTGAAACCCTGTTCAACTGGCTCGCGCCCTACATCGGCGGCGCCAAGGTCCTGGACGT
Organism: Pseudomonas lundensis; assembly: GCF_001042985.1. Taxonomy (GTDB): domain Bacteria; phylum Pseudomonadota; class Gammaproteobacteria; order Pseudomonadales; family Pseudomonadaceae; genus Aquipseudomonas; species Aquipseudomonas lundensis. The sequence goes on along the minus strand of NZ_JYKY01000004.1, from coordinate 46,474 downwards.
GTTTGCCGGCAGCGGCGCACTGTTCCTCGAAGCCATGTCCCGTGGCGCCGCCAAGGGCGTGGCACTGGACAGCAATCGCGATGCGATTTCCAACATCCGCGAGAACATGGGCATCCTGCGGTGCACCGTAGGCCAGGTGCAGCAGACGGACGCCCTGCGTTATCTGGATGCCGCCCCCGGCGACACGTTTGACGTGGTCTTCCTCGACCCGCCGTTCCACAAGGACCTGCTCAAGCCTGCCTGCGACCTGCTGGAACAGCGCGGCTGGCTGGCAGACGAGGCCTGGGTCTACACCGAGAGCGAAGTCCGCCCTTCGGAACTGGGCTTACCTGCCAACTGGCGCCTGCACCGCGAACAAAAAGCCGGGGGCGTGAACTACGCCCTGTGGCAGCGTGAAGCGCCTCAGGTGCCTGCTGAACAATAAGCGCCGCTGATCTCTGTGCAGTCGCTGCCGTCCATGGCGGCAACGACTGCATGTCACCTGCAACTGCCCTATCTATGTACCGCCTCGCCTGCCCGGCAACCACGCATTCTGTGTGCTCGACCCGATCGCTCTCCTTACGTGCGCATCTGCACCGATCGGCGTTATCCAAACAACGGAATGTGAACCATGAGCCCTACCACTGAAAAACCGACTTACGCCTACACACTGGACAACGGCCTACACGTCGTTGTGCGCCAGGATCACCGCACCGAGGCTATCTGCGCCTCGTTGTTCCACAAAGTCGGCACCGACCATGAACGCCCGGACCAGCGCGGTCTGGCCTATCTGGCGGGTGGCGCCACCTTCAAAGACAAAGCGTTGGAGAAGACAATCGGCGCCGTTGCCAACGGCTGGCTCGATTACCACCTCAGCACTTACAGCCTCGAAGCGCCGCGAACCGGACTGCAAACGGTTCTGCAATTGCTGGCGGGCAGGATGGCAACCCCCGTACTGACCCAGGAGCGCCTCAACAAAGGCCTCCTGCGCACGCGAGAACTGGAACTGAGCGAGCCGTACTTCACCTCGGATCACTGGATCAGCCCTGAATTCGAACAGCTGATTTTCCCCTCGGCCGGCAAGGTCTACAAATTTGCAAACATCGACCACCTTGAGCGCATGACGGTCGCGGATGTACTGCGCTGGCATGAAGAAGGCTACGCGCCCAACAATTCGATTCTGGTCGTGGCAGGCGATACCACCCTTGAAGAGATTCAACCTTTGGTCCAGCGCATGTTTGGCGGTGTTCCGCGTTTCAATGGCTTTACTCCGATAGAACAGCCTGCCAGCCAGCCCCTTGGCGATGAACGCAGACTCACTCAATACCTCGATACCCCGAGGCCGCGCCTGCAACTGGCCTTCAACACCCCTGGGCTGGCCACCGTTGAAGACACACGCGACCTGCGCGCGTTGCAAGTCATCAGCGCCTTGTTGACCAGAGGCCCGCAGGCCTGGCTACCGGGCAAGTTGTCCGGTGGCGCGCAAACCCTGAGCAGCGCGATCAGCCGCTTTCCGGGCTATCGCCTGAAAGATGATCTGTTCCTGATCAGCGCCACCCTCGGCGAACACACCTCGGCGTCTATCGATCACGTTGAGCTGGAAATAAAGCAACTGCTGGAAACACTCAAAAATCACGCACTGGATACAGACACGCTGTGCTACGGCCGACATCAGGCTCTGGCCTACCTTAACGATCTGGACACCCTGGAAATGCAGGCCTCGGTGATCGGCAACCTGCTTGCCATCGGTCAATCCTGGACGCTGATCGATGACGAAGCCCAACAGATACGCCGCATCACGGCCGAGGACATCCTGCGTGTGGCCAACACGTACTTCACACCGGAACGCTTGAGTGTGGCGCATATCCTGCCGCGCACCCCTTGACCCCCATTGAGTAAGGCGCGCTACCTATATACCGCCTTGCTGCATTCGGGTTGATCCACCCTGTTCTGACCTACAAACAGAACACTCAAGGATCCTCCCGGATGAAACTCCCGCTCTTGGGTCGCTGGCTAATCGCCTTGTGGTTGCCAGCGACCGTTCATGCCCACTCACACCCCGTTACTCACGTTTTCACACTCGACAACGGCCTGAAGGTCGTCGTCCGCGAAGATCACCGCGCCCCCGTGGTGGCGTCCCAGCTTTGGTACAAAGTCGGCGCCAGCTATGAGCAGGAAGGGCAAACAGGTGTGTCCCACGCGCTGGAACATATGGTGTTCAAAGGCAGCAGCAAGTTGCCTGAAGGCCAGGCGGTGAAGGTGTTTGATTCGCTGGGCGTCAGTCACCAGGCCACCACCCGCCCCGATGCCACTTTCTACACGCAGCTACAGGCGAAAAACCGGCTGGCGGTGTCGCTGGAAGTACTTGCCGATCAGATGCGCAGCGCACGCTGGAGTGAAGCCCAGTTACAGACCGAATTACAGGTCATCCAAAAGGAACGCCTGACCACCGTCGACCACAACCTGTGGAGCCTGATCAACGAGCGGCTTAAAACCACGGCCCATGTGGCCAGCACCTATAAAAACCCGATTCTGGGCTGGATGCATGACATCCAGCGCATGCCCGAGCCGCCACTCACCCAGTGGTATCGACAGTGGTACGCGCCAAACAATGCCGTTCTGGTCATCGCCGGCGACGTTACCCTGGCGCAGGTCAAAGCCATGGTCACCGAGCATTTCGCCGCGCTGGTCGCACGCCCGCTGCCCACGGCACGGCCACCGGTCGAACTGCATCGTCTCGGGCGCCGCGAGTTGCACCTTGGCCTCCCCAGCCCCAATGGCAAGCTGGCCCTGGCGTTTAACGTGCCCAGCTTAAAAACCGCAAAAGACCCTCAAACCGCCTTTGGCCTGCTGGTGCTCAACGAGTTGCTGGCCAGCAGCAACAGCTCATCCCTCAAGGTCAGTCTGCTCCATGAACAAGGGTTGCTGGCAGGCGCTTATTCCCATTACGACCTGTTGAACCGCGGCGATGGCCTGCTCAGGTTGTGGGCTGAAATCAGCCCTTCGAGCACGCAGGCGCCCCACGACATCGAGCGCCTGATCTGGGCGCACTTTGATGGGCTAAAAACCACGCCCGTCAGCGCTGAAATCCTGGACCGCGCCAAACGCAGAATCATCACCAAGCGCATCTATGCCCACGATCAAGTCGAGAAACAAGCCAGCGAACTGGGCGAACTGGAAAGCATCGGGCTGCCCTGGTCCACCCTCGACACTCAGGCCCGGAGCGTGCTGGCACTGACCGCATCTGACATTCAGCAACTGGCCCGCACCTACCTCACTGAAAACCGCTACAGCGCCGCTTACCTGCCGGGGCCGGAGAAAAAACATGACTGACCTGTGCCCGACGCCAAAGCGTTCCTCCTTCCTGCGCGCAGCACGTTCAGTGCTGGTCATCAGCCTGAGCCTGAACGCCGCGGCGCACGCCGTAGAACCCGCATCGACGGGGCTGAAGACCCTGGAGACCCTTGATGACAGCCACATTGCCAACCGCCCCCTGAAGGTTCATGCCTGGTCAACCCATGAAGGCACCGGCGTGCTCTTTATCGAAACCCGCGAGATTCCTGTGGTGGACCTAAGCGTGCGCTTCTCGGCAGGCAGCAGCCGGGACGATGACATGCCGGGGCGAGCCGCGCTGACCTTGAAACTGTTGCATCAAGGCATTGAGGGCAAGGACGCGCAGACCATTGCCGACACCTTCGATCAACTGGGCGCGCAACTGACGTCTTCCGTGGACAAGGACGAAGTGCGCGTGAACCTGCGCACCCTGAGCGAACCAAAGACGCGCAGCGCGGCCGTTGAGCTGTTCACGCAACTGGTCAGCGCCCCCGCGTTTTCCCCGGCGGCCACCGAGCGCATCAAGGCAACCGCACTCAACGAACTCACGCTGGCCCGGCAAAACCCCGCTTTGCTCACCCAACAGGCCCTGCATGCACAGCTATACGCCGGTCATCCTTACGCCAGAGCGCAGGCAGGCAACGAGCAGAGCATCGCAAAGCTCGGGGCTGAACACCTGCGGGCCTTCCATCAACAGGCCTACAGCGCCTCCAATGCCTTGCTGGTGATGGTCGGTGACCTCTCGCTGGACGACGCCACAACGCTCAGCATCGCCTTGAGCCAAGCATTGCCTCAAGGGCAGAAACTGGCGCCCATTGCGCTGAGCATGGGCATGGCAACCCGGCCCGGCCATGCGCACGTTGAAGCGCTCTCCGGCCAGACCCACATCATGCTGGCGCAGCCCGGCATACCGGCCAATCACCCCGATTACGTCGCGCTGCAAGTGGCCAGCCTGCTGTTCGGTGGCTCCGGTCATAACCGCCTGATTAATGAGCTACGCCATAAGCGCGGGTTGACCTACAGCGCAGCGTCCTTCATGCCGCTGTGGGAGGCGGGAGGCCCCTGGACCATCAGCGTGCAAACCGATCCCGACCACCAAGAAGCCACGATCAGGCTTGTCAAAACGCTGTTTGAGCAATGGTTGGACGAAGGGCCGACCGAGCAAGAACTGGTCGACGTCAAGCGACGGCTCGCGGGGAACCTGCCGCTGACCAGCGCCAGCAATGCGCAAATGCTGCAACAGTTGCTGCTCATCGGCGCACACGGGTTACCCCGCAACTTCGACGCGCTGGTCATGCAAGCGCAACAGCTGACGCCTGCGCACATCAAAGCGGTCATAAACCGGTATCTCAAGGCCGATCAATGGGTGATAACCAGCCATGGCCCCACGACGACCCAGCGTCCTTTACCTGTCCCGGCGCCCTGAATGCCCGGCGCCGATCATTGCGTACTTATGTAACGCACGTGCAACAGGCGTGTGACGCAACCTGTCCTGACGAACAATCGTCAGGACACCCCCATGAGACCACTTCTCGCCGCACTGGTATTCGGCGTCATGTTGCAACCGCTGTTGGCGTTCGCCAGCCGCCCACCATCGATTCATGAGTTCATGCTCGACAACGGCCTGAAGCTCATTGTTTATGAAGACCACCACGCCCCTCTGGTTCACTCCCACCTGTGGTATCGCATTGGTTCGAACCAGGAAGGCCCCGGCCAGACAGGCCTGTCACACGCCTTGGAACACATGCTGTTCAATGGCAGCAGCAAACTGTGCTCGGGCGAGTCTGACCAGATCCTGCAACACCTGGGCGGCAGCGAAAATGCCACGACCCTGAATGACGCAACCCTCTACTTTCACACCCTGCCTGCGCACGCCCTGGGCGTGAGTTTTGAAATTCTGGCCGACCAGATGAGCACCTCGCACCTGTCCGCCACCCAGTGGGGCGGCGAGCGAGAAGTGATCAAAAACGAACGCAGTGAGTCCTTTGAAAACCATCCCCTGAGACGCGCACTGGAGTTGCCACGACGCCTGGCGCTGCCTGCAAGCGCTGCGGGCAACCCGGTCATCGGGTGGCGGCATGACCTGGATCGTCTGCAAATAGAAGACTTGAAGCATTGGTACGGCCACTGGTACGCGCCCAATAACGCGGTACTGGTGGTCACCGGCGATGTGGATGCACAGCAGGTCAAACAGCTGGCCGAGCGTTACTTCGGGCCCATCGCGCGACGACCATTGCCTTACAGCCCTGCCCCCCTCGAACTACCGACACCGGGTGAACGTCGCATCACCCAATACATCCCTCAGCAGATTCCTGTGCTCTACATGGCCTTCAACGTACCCAGCCTGAAGACGCAAGCAGACCCCACGATCGCCCCGGCACTGGAACTGCTCAGCGAGTTGCTGGCAGGCGCAAACAGCTCGCTGTTCAAGACCCGGCTAGCCCATCAGGAAGGCTTGGTGAGCGGCATAACCGTTCACTACACGGCCGTCAGTCAGGGTGATGAGTTGTTCAGCATCCGGGCCTTGCCTGACCTCGAGAAAGCCAGGTCCATGGAGGCAGTCAAAACCCGGATCCTGGCCCTTATCGACACGCTGAAAACGGCCCCTCCCCGTCAGCAGGACCTGGACCGCGCACGCGTTCAGATCACTGCCCGACGCGTGTTCGATCAGGACGAACTGTCGAACCGGGCGTTGCAGTTGGGCGAGCAGGAGATGGCCGGGCTGGACTGGCGTTCGGAACAGGCAAGGCTCGACACCCTGAAAGCCATCACCCCACAAGACGTTCAACGCGTGGTGCGCACCTTCCTCGCAACCGATCGCCTGACCACCAGCTACGCACTGCCTGAGGAGATGCCTCATGAGTAATCCCGAGACCTTTACTCGCTGCGCACTCACCTGCCTGATTGCACTGCTGGGGATTGCCCTGTGCATGGGTCATTACCTTCACGCTGCCGAAAACCCGGCACCCTCGCTGCCTTTGCAATCGCTGCGCGAACTGACAGAACCCGAAGCCGTCACCACCGCACCGCTCATCCAGTCCTGGAGGCTTAAACAAGGCACCCGCGTGCTGTTTGTCGAAAGTCACCGCTTGCCCATGATTGACCTGAAACTCAGCTTTGCCGCCGGCAGTTATCACGATGGCGATAGCCCAGGGCTGGCCGCCATGACCCAATCGCTGTTCAGCGGGGACTCGGCGCTCAAGCCAGCGAATGACATTGCCCGCGGGTTTGACCGTTACGGCGTGAAAATCACCCACGGTATCGACACCGAACACAGCTATTACACGCTCAGAAGCCTAAGCGACAAAGCTATCCTTGACCCGGTGATGGCCCTGTTTACCGAGACCCTCACCCGCCCCACCTTCAGCGAGGCAAACCTGCAGCGGATCCGGCGGTCGCTGCAGACGGATCTCAAACTCGAACAATCGCTCCCCGAGTCACGGGCGCTGGCCTTGATACGAGCCACCCTGTACAAGGACCACCCGCTGTCGCGCCCGGTCAATGGCACGACGCAAAGCCTTGAACACATCGATGCCCGGCAGGTGCGTGATTTCTATCGTCGCGCTTATACCGCCGCCAACGCACACATCGTGATAGTGGGCGACCTGACGCCGGAACAGGCGCGGGCGTTCAGCCAGCACCTGGCCGATGCGCTGCCACAAGGTCCGGCGCTGGCGGCTGCGCCCACCTTCACCGCGGCGCCAAGCACTGGCCAGCACGTGCATCTGGAGGAAGATGCCAACCGGACGCTGCTGTTGATGATGCAAAACGCCTTGCCCAATCAGCACCCGGACGCCATCGCGATTCGTATCGCCAATGTCGTGTTTTCTCACGTACTCAATGCTCAGTTACGTGAAAAATACAGCGTGACCTACGGGGTGTTTTCCGACATCGAACATGCCAGGGGGGCCACAGGCTGGATGATCCAGTTCAGCACCCCGCCCTCTTACAGTCGCGAAGCCCTGAACCTGGCCAAAACGCTGTTTGCGCAATTTCTCAAGGAAGGCCCGAGCGAAGAACAACTGGACACCATCAAACACTATCTGCGCCAGGCCCTGCCCCAATTGATGGCGACCAACAAGAACCTGCTCAATGAACTGGGGATCATCAACCGCTTCGACCAAGCGTTGGATTTCACGCTCAAAACCGCCGAAATCCAAAAAATGACCCCGCAACAGATCACGGCAGCCATGAAACGGCACCTTGACGCTGACAGCTGGGTCAGCCTGACACTGGGTCCCAGCGTCGAACAACGGCCCCTGACCGACATCGTCACCGGGACACCCGACACCGGGCAGACCTGCACATCGACCAATTGGGCCAGCCCCGGCCAGCACACACTGCTTGGGCACCGCTCCGTGTTGTGGCAACTTAAGCACACCCCAACCCCTGTCACCGATTGAGAACTTAAGTGCGCGCTCCAGTTTCCCCTGCGTTACCTGTTGAATCGTTTAACCCTGCTTCAGGCCTTGGCAACCCACATCTGCAAACGTTATGGGGGCCGTTGTGGCGTACCAAACCTGTGGTTGAACACCAGCGAGAACGGCTGTGGCTCGACGATGGCGACTTTCTGGACCTGGATTGGCATGGCGCGCCATCGGCCTATCAACCGCTGGTGTTACTCCTGCATGGCTTGACCGGCTCTTCGGGGTCGCATTACATCGTGGGCCAACAATGCGCGCTGGCGGCTCAGGGCTGGGCCAGCGTGGCGTTGAACTGGCGTGGGTGCTCCGGGGAACCCAACCTGCTGGCGCGCAGTTACCATTCCGGGGCCAGTGAAGACTTGGCCGCCGCTGTCGCCCACCTGCGTGCACGCTTCCCGCTGGCGCCGCTGTATGCCGTGGGCTACTCGCTGGGCGGCAACGTCTTGCTCAAATACTTGGGCGAATCGGGCAGCGCCAGTGGTCTGCAGGGCGCAGTCGCGGTGTCGGTGCCGTTCCGACTGGACCAATGCGCAGACCGCATCGGACTAGGGTTTTCCAAGGTGTATCAAGCGCATTTCATGCGCGAGATGGTGGCGTACGTCAAAAACAAACAGCGTCAGTTCACCCACGACGCCAAGCAGGAAGGCCTGGCCACGCTGGCCAAACTGGGCACGCTTAAATCCCTGAGCAAAATGCGTACGTTTTGGGAGTTCGATGACCGGGTCACGGCCCCGCTCAACGGCTATCTGAATGTGGACGACTATTACCGCCGTGCGTCCAGCCGTTACTACCTGGGCGCTATCGAGACACCGACGTTGATTATCCAGTCCGAAGATGACCCGTTCGTGTTCAAGCACAGCATTCCCGAAGCCAGCGAGCTGTCACCCTGCACCGAGCTGGAGCTGCACGCCAGGGGTGGCCATGTGGGCTTCGTGGAAGGTTCCTTGAGAACACCGCGTTACTACCTTGAACGCCGCATTCCGCAGTGGCTGGCCAGCCTGAAACATGAGTCGGCGTGATGAACGGCAAGCAAGGTGAGTCGATCCGTTTCTGGCAAACAGCCCCGCTGACAGGGGTCGAGTTACTCACCGCGCGCTACATCGAACACCGTTTCGTGCCCCATGTGCACGATGGCTTTGTGATCGGCATGATCATGGCCGGTGCCCAGCGTTATCGGTATCGCGGGGCTGAACACCTGGCGCCCACCGGGACGCTGGTGCTCATCAACCCCGACGAAGTGCATAACGGGCACAAAGGCCACGACGCCGGCTGGCGCTACCGCGCCTTCTACCCTGACAACGCGCAGATGCACAGCCTGCTGGAGGAACTGAACCTGCCCGGCACGCACTTGCCCACGTTCAACGAGACGCTGCTGCAAGACCCCGAACTGTTCAGCGGGCTGTGCCACTTGCACCAACAGCTCGAAGGCCCGGAATCGGCGCTGCAACAACAAACCGTCTGGCGGCAGATGATGCTTGCGCTGCTCAGCCGCCATGCCCGTTTGCCGCAACCGGCCCCACCGGGGGTGGAGCACCGGGCGGTGAGGCAGGCCAAAGAACTGTTGCAGACACGCCTGGCGCACCCGCCATCGCTGGAAGAACTGGCGGCAGCCGTCAATTTGTCGCCGTTTCACTTTGCGCGGGTCTTTCAGCGCGCCACGGGCATGCCGCCGCACGCCTGGTTGATGCAGCAACGCGTCGCTCACGCGCGGGCTTTATTGCAACAAGGTTGCTTGCCGGTACACGTCGCGACCCAACTGGGATTCGCGGACCAAAGCCACCTCAGCCGACAATTCAAAAAGGTTTACGGTGTGGGGCCTGCGGCCTACCGGGCCGCGTGTACCTGACACCGATCAATCTGCAGTTGCCCGCTCACCCGGCGGCTACCGCGCCTCCTACTCGCCCGTCGCAACGCCGCGCTGCGGGTCATTGATCCATTCGCTCCATGACCCGGCGTAGAGTTTGCCCAGCGGATAACCGGCCAACGCCAGCGCGAACAAGTTATGACACGCCGTCACGCCAGAACCACAGTACGCCACCAGTTCATCCGGCGAGCGATCACCGAGTTTTTCGGCAAAACGCTGCTTGAGTTGCTCAACCGGAAGAAACCGCCCGCTGCTGTCGAGGTTTTCGCCAAAAGCCGCACATTGCGCACCCGGGATATGCCCGGCCACCGGGTCGATCGGTTCAACCTCGCCCCGAAAGCGCGGCAATGCGCGAGCATCGATCAAGGTCAGGGCAGGGTCGTTGAGGCGCTTTTGCAGCGCTTGGGCCTTGATCAGCAACTGATTGTCCGGTGCTCCGTCAAAATGCCCCCGGGGAAGCCTGACCGAATCAAGGTTCAGCGGAAAACCCGCGGCGTGCCAGGCTTTAAGGCCGCCGTCGAGCACAAACACCCCGTCCCGCTTGCCCAGCCACGCCAACAACCACCACGCTCGCGCGGCAAATGCCCCTGGACCGTCGTCATACAGCACCACATCGCTGTCGTTGTTGATGCCCCACCCGCGCAAACGCTCTATCAGCTCATCGGGATCAGGCAACGGATGACGCCCCGTGACGCCTTTGGTCACCGGGCCACTCAAGTCGCGTTCCAGGTCGGCAAACTGCGCGCCCTCGATGTGGCCTTCGGCATAGCTGCGCAGCCCGTAGTCCGGGTCTTCAAGCGCAAAGCGGCAATCCAGAATGACCAGTCCGGGCTGGGAATGGCGTTCGTTCAGGGCTTGAGGGCTGATCAATTGCGCAACGGGCATCGTGAACTCCTGTGACGGATCAAAAGCAGTTAGTGAGAATCCAGGGCGTTTTCCAGCGGAACGTAATATTCCTTGATGAGTTCATCAACCGCCTCCCGGGCCTGATCGGTGACGAACCCGGCTTCCAGTACCAGCAGTTGATAAACACCACGTTTGATCGCCTGCTCGCTGAGCTGGTCGCTGTTCTCACGCGTGGTACACAGAAACCCGACCCATGACGTCAGGATGATCCACGCATTGAGGGTCAACGACTCGATTTGCAGCGGGGTCATGTTGAGAATCCCCGCCTCGACGAAGCTCGCATAAATCAGCTGGGCCTGCTTCAGGCAGTTTTGCGAGAAAAGCCGGTAACGGGAGGCCAGCTCGCTGTCGCTGTGCAGCAAATGCTCAATGTCGCGGTACAAGAACCGGTAGCGCCACATCGCATCGAGCAGTTGCTGCAAGTAGAAATGTTTATCGGCAACCGTCGCCAGACGCCCTTCTGGCGCGCGCAAAAAGCTCAGGACAAGCGTTTCGTATTCGCCAAACAAAACGGCGATGATCGCCTGCTTATTGGGGAAGTGGTAATACAGATTGCCCGGAGAAATCTCCATGTGCGCCGCAATGTGGTTGGTGCTCACACTGCGCTCGCCCAACTGGTTAAACAGCTCCAGGCTGGTGTTGACAATACGCTGGCTGGTTTTTATTCGTGCGGCCATGGTCTTGAGCTTTACTTGAGAACGAATGGCATCTTACGGCCTAACCCCGAATCGATAAACAACACGACAGGCAGGCCCCCTGATTGACAACTTAGAGCATACGCTCTAGAAACGACCTGGCTCTTGTAAACATTACCTATAAAAAACGACCCGGAGCGGATCATGTCTGTAGACAGTGCCTACCATCAAGACACCACAGTCCTACCGACTGATCTTCTCTCCCTGCTCGACAAACAGCGTCAGGCCTACGCTGCGCATCCTTATCCTCCGCTTGCACAACGCCAGCAGTGGCTCAAAAGCCTACGGCGGTTGCTCAGCGATGAACGCGAGGTGTTAATCGACGCCATCAGCCAGGACTTTAGCCACCGCAGCCCTGACGAAACGCTGTTTGCCGAACTGATGCCCAGCCTGCACAACATCGATTACGCCCTTAAACACCTTAAACGCTGGATGAAACCCTCTTCCCGCAGCGTAGGCGTAATGTTCCAGCCCGCCAGCGCCCGCGTCCTGTATCAGCCTCTGGGCGTGATCGGGATCATAGTCCCGTGGAATTACCCGCTGTTTCTAGCGATGGGCCCCTTGATCGGTGCGTTGGCGGCGGGCAACCGGGTGATGCTCAAACTCAGTGAATTCACCCCGGCCACCGGGCGCTTGCTCAAAGACCTGCTGGGGCGGATTTTCCCCGATGACATGGTCACCGTGGTGCTGGGCGATGCCGAGGTCGCAGTGGCTTTTTCTTCTTTGCCAGTGGACCACTTGCTGTTCACCGGATCGACCCATGTGGGCAAGTTGGTGATGCGTGCGGCGGCCGAACACCTGACGCCGGTCACGCTGGAACTGGGGGGCAAATCCCCGGCCATTGTCTCGGCCGACGTACCGCTCAAGGACGCCGCCCAGCGCATCGCCTGGGGCAAAAGCCTGAATGCGGGACAAACCTGTATCGCCCCTGATTACGTGTTGGTGCCTGAAGACCGGGTCGGCGCTTTTATTGATGCGTATCGTCAGGTGATGCACAGCTTTTATCCGACGCTGAGCGATAACCCGGACTACACAGCCATCATCAACGAGCGGCAACTGGCGCGCCTGGAGCATTTGAAAACCGATGCCAGCGCCAAAGGCGCACGCCTGATCCCGCTGTACGAGCAGGGCCAGGGCCGACGCATGCCCCATTGCCTGCTGCTGGAGGTCAACGACGAGATGCAGGTGATGCAGGAGGAAATCTTCGGTCCGCTCCTGCCGATCGTGCCGTATCGCAACCTGGAACAGGCATTGGCCTACATCAACGACAGACCCCGCCCGCTCGCGCTCTATTATTTCGGCTACAACAAGGCCGAACAGCAACGGGTGCTTGAAAACACCCACTCAGGCGGCGTGTGCGTGAATGAAACCTTGCTGCACGTGGCCATCGACGACCTGCCTTTTGGCGGCGTGGGGCCTTCCGGGATGGGCTGCTATCACGGTCACGAAGGGTTTTTGACCTTCAGCCATGCCAAAGCCGTCCTGACCAAGCAACGTGTGAACAGCTCGCAGGCCATCTACCCGCCCTACGGACGCACACTCGGGCGCTGGGTGCAGAAACTCTTTATTCGCTGATCGACGAGGAGTGGGCATGCCTGACGCCCGTATGGAAAACGCACTGTTGTCACGCCGAGGCGTCATGAAAGTCGGCCTGGTGGCCAGTACCTTATTGGCCACCGCCGGCTTAACCGCCAGCCTCAGTGGTTGCTCGTCCAACGACCGCGCCTGTGGCTTTGCGGTCCTGCGCAACCGTGACCTGCCCTTTTTGCAGGCATTGATCCCCGTCATGCTGGCCGGCAGCGTCTCATCATCACTGATGCCCGGTGCAAACGATGCCACCCTGCATAAACTGGACAGCAACCTCAATCGCTTGTCACCCGCGCTATTAACGCTCACTCAGCAACTGTTTGATGTGCTGGCCATGCCCGTCACACGCGGCCCGCTCACCGGTGTCTGGGGCGCTTGGGAAAACGCCAGCCCGGAACGTATTCGGCATTTTCTCGAACGCTGGCAGAACAGCAGCCTGAGCCTGCTGCGCATGGGGCATGCCTCCCTGCTGCAACTGGTGATGATGAGTTGGTACGAACGACCGGAATCCTGGGCACAGTGCGGGTATCCCGGGCCGCCGACTGTCTGACCCGCGTTATCCAAAACAATAAAAACCAATGGATACCTCCTTATGCCTGTCCCCGACCTCTTTCGCGACGGCATGGCCCGTGGCTGGAAAACCCTCAACGGTGCGCAGCTCGACCATGACCTGATCCTGGACGCCGACGTTGCCATCATCGGCAGTGGCGCAGGGGGCGGCACCACGGCCGAGATCCTCAGTGCAGCGGGCTTGAAAGTGCTGTTGATCGAAGAAGGCCCGCTCAAAACCAGCAGTGATTTCAAGATGCTCGAAGACGAGGCCTATGCCAGCCTCTATCAGGAGGGTATCGGCCGCATGAGCAAAGACGGCGCCGTGAGCATTTTGCAAGGCAGGGCTGTGGGCGGGACCACGCTGGTGAATTGGACGTCCAGCTTTCGCACGCCCGCGCCCACCCTTGAACAGTGGGCCCGTGAGCATGCGGTGGTCGGTCATGGCAGCGAACAGATGGCGCCCTGGTTCGAGCGCATGGAACAACGCCTGGGCGTAGCCCCCTGGCGGGTCCCGCCCAATGCCAATAATCAGGTGCTGCAAACCGGCTGCGAGCAGTTGGGTTACAGCTGGCACGTCATCCCGCGCAACGTGCGCGGGTGCTGGAACCTCGGTTATTGCGGCATGGGCTGCCCGACCAACGCCAAACAGTCGATGCTGGTAACGACCATCCCCGCCACCCTCGAAAACGGGGGGCAATTGCTGTATCTGGCACGCGCCCACCGCCTGTTGATTAAGGGCGATCAGGTCACAGGGCTGGAATGCCAAGCCATGGACCCGCGCTGCGTCGCCCCCACCGGCCGGCTGATCACGGTCAGGGCGCGGCATTACGTGCTCTCGGGCGGTGGGATCAATACCCCGGGCCTGTTGCTGAGGTCAGACGCCCCCGATCCCCATAAAACGCTGGGCAAGCGGACATTTCTGCACGTGGTCAACTTTTCTGCCGCACAGTTTCCTACCGCCATTAACGGGTTTTACGGTGCCCCGCAGTCGATTTACTCAGACCATTTTCAGTGGAAAGACGGCGTGACCGGGCCGATGGGCTACAAACTCGAAGTACCGCCCTTGCACCCGGCGCTGGCCGCCACCCTGTTTGCCCGCTATGGCGAAACCGGTGCGCAACACATGGCGCAATTGCCCAACACCCAGATGATGCTGGCCCTGATGCGCGACGGTTTTCACCCCGACAGCCCCGGCGGCAGCGTTGAATTGCGCAGCGACGGCTCTGCGGTGCTGGATTACCGCCTCACGGCATACGGCTGGGAGGGGTTGAGGCGGGCCTTTCACAGCATGGCCGAGGTTCAATTTGCCGCAGGCGCCAGCGCCGTGATGCCACTGCACAGCGATGCGCGTATGTGCACAAACCTGCGAGAAACCCGTGAACTGATCGACAGTTTGAGCCTTGAGCTGTATCGGACACGTCTGGCCAGCGCCCACGTCATGGGCGGCTGCGCGATGGGTGAGAATCCGCACTTCGCCGTCACTGACAGCCTTGGGCGACATCATCAACTGAGCAATGTGTCGGTACATGACGGCTCATTATTCCCCACCAGCATTGGCGCCAACCCGCAACTGTCGGTGTATGGGCTCACGGCAAAACTGGCGACACTGCTGGCCGAACGCCTGGTAAAAGCCGGATGAAAACTGAAAATAATCAGCAAATCGGCGGCGTCTATAGTGCTTTCTACTGCGAATGGCGACTTGGCCGACCGGGATTGCTGCGATACCATCCGACTCCCCAACGGATTCCCGCCAGGACGACGCGATGAACCGAGTGTTGTACCCAGGTACATTCGACCCTATTACCAAGGGCCATGGCGACCTGGTTGAACGCGCTTCGCGCCTGTTCGACCACGTCATCATTGCTGTCGCTGCCAGCCCCAAGAAAAACCCGCTGTTCCCCCTGGAACAACGCGTTGAGCTGGCGCGCGAAGTCACCAAACACCTGCCCAATGTCGAAGTGGTCGGTTTCTCGACCCTGCTTGCGCATTTCGCCAAAGAGCAGAACGCCAATGTATTTTTGCGCGGCCTGCGAGCGGTGTCGGACTTCGAATATGAGTTTCAGTTGGCGAACATGAATCGCCAACTGGCACCGGATGTTGAGAGTCTGTTCCTGACGCCGTCAGAGCGTTATTCGTTCATATCGTCGACGTTAGTGCGAGAAATCGCAGCGTTGGGCGGTGATATCAGCAAGTTCGTGCACCCGGCCGTGGCCGATGCCCTGACTGAGCGCTTTCGCAAGAAGTGACCGCTGAAGCGGCGCCCGCGTGCACTGCGGGCGCCAATGCGGCACAATTGCCCGCATTCGATTTCAGTTGCCCGGGCCGACCGCCCCGGCAGGAGTACCCATGTCCCTGATCATCACCGACGATTGCATCAATTGCGACGTCTGCGAACCCGAGTGTCCGAACGCCGCGATCTCCCAAGGCGAAGAGATCTACGTCATTGACCCGAACCTGTGCACCCAGTGCGTCGGTCACTACGACGAGCCGCAGTGCCAGCAGGTCTGCCCGGTCGACTGCATCCCGCTGGATGAAGCCCACCCGGAAACCGAAGAACAGCTGATGGAAAAATACCGTCAGATCACTGGCAAGGCGTAAAACAACACGGTGCCGTCAGCCGCGCGACCCGACTCAGGTCTGGCAGCGCGGGCAGAACACGCTTGAGCGCTGGCCCAGCTTGACCTCGCGCAATTCGCTGCCGCACACCTTGCACTGCTCGTAGGCGCGCCCGTACACAAACAGTTCTTGCTGGAAGTAGCCGGGCTGGCCATCGCCACCGATGAAGTCCCGCAGGGTGGTGCCCCCGCGCTCAATGGCTGCCGCCAATATGCGTTTGATCTCTATCGCCAGCTTCAGATAGCGAGCCCGCGAAATGCTTTTGGCTTCGCGGCGCGGGTCAATGCCCGCCGCAAACAGCGCTTCAGTCGCATAGATATTGCCCACGCCCACCACGACGGCGTTGTCCATAATGAACGGCTTGACCGCCATGGCGCGTTTGCGCGACAGCTGGAACAGGCGCTCGCCGTCAAACAGGTCGGTCAGTGGCTCAGGCCCCAGACGCAACAGCAATGCGTGGTTGAGCGGGTCGTGGGTCCAGAGCATCGCGCCAAAGCGGCGCGGGTCGGTGTAGCGCAGGGCAAGCCCGGACTCCAGCTCGATGTCCACGTGCTCATGCTTGGCCGCCAGTGACCCCGCCTCAACCAGACGCAAATTACCCGACATGCCCAAATGGCTGATCAATGTCCCGACTTCGGCGTTAATCAGCAGGTACTTGGCGCGACGTTCGACCCCGACGATTTTCTGCCCGGACAAACGCACATCCAGGTCTTCGGGAATCGGCCAACGCAGGCGCCGCTCACGCACGATCACCCGGCTGACCCGTTGCCCTTCAAGGTGCGGGGCAATGCCGCGGCGAGTGGTTTCGACTTCAGGTAATTCAGGCATTCGACACTCCGGCAGGGGACAACCTAGTGGGCACCCAGCTCGCGGATGCTTTCCTTGAGGTTCTCAAAGTCATATTCGGACAGACCGATGTAATCCAGCACCAGATGGCTGATGCTGTTCCATTCGTGGTCTTCGCGCTGATTGCCCAAGACCTTGTGCGAGGCACAAATATGCTCGGCCATCTTGAGGATCGCCAGCAGGTTTTTCAGTTGGCTGTGGCGCGACGAGTCGTCGCTGAAGATCGCCAGCGCGTTGTGGTGATTGGCAATGGCGTGGGTCAGGTGTTCCGGCAAGCGCCAGGACTTGGCCGTGTAGTAGCCGACCACCGCATGGTTGGTGTTGAAGTGGGTGTTTTCGGTGTCGACCACGCGACTGTTCGGGCCGGCATTGGCGTAGGCCTGTTCCAGCACTGACATGTAGTTGGGGAAGCGCTTGAGCATCAACGGGATGCCGCAATCGTGAAACAGCCCTAACGCGTAGGCTTCATCGACCGCCTGCGAACCGGTGCGCTTGGCCAGTGTCATGCTGGTCATGGCCACGTCCTGGGCACTGTCCCAGAACCGGTTGAGGGTCACGATGGTTTCGTCGCACATCTCGCCTTTGATCGACTGCGCATTGATCAAATTGATCACCGTCCGGCAGCCCAGCAACGTCACGGCCCGCTTGATGGACGCAATCTTGTTGGTCAGGCCGTAATGCGGCGAGTTGACGATTTTCAGCAAGGCGCCCGACAAACCGGGGTCTTGGGCGATCAGGCGGGAAATGGCCTCCAGGTCCGGATCGGGCATGTACTGCTCCATCTGCAAATCCACCATGATTTGCGGTTGAGGCGGCACGCTAATGCCTTGCAGCGTTTGGCTGATCTGTTCGGATGAAAGCTCTGGGGGCATGACGACACACTCTGGAATAGCCCGCGATTCTAACGGAATTTACCGCAGCTTTGCGCAGGCAATCCGACACAATGCGGTGAATCAGCCAAGCCCCGCGTGCGCGTCTAGGGCTATAATCGCGCCCTTTTCAATACCCGGAGCGACGTCATGTCCCTGCCAAGCCTGCGCCTTAAAGCCAATGCCGATCGACGCCTGCGCGCCGGCCACTTGTGGGTCTACAGCAACGAAATCGATGTAGCCACCACGCCGTTGCACGGTTTCAAGGCTGGCGACCAAGCGGTGCTGGAGACTGCTGGCGGCAAACCGCTGGGCATCGTTGCCATGAGCCCGAACAACCTGATCTGCGCGCGTTTGCTGTCGCGCGACGTCAAAGTGCCACTGGACAAGTCGTTCTTGGTTCACCGCCTCAACGTGGCGCTTTCGCTGCGTGATCGCCTGTTCGACAAACCGTTTTACCGCCTGGTGTACGGCGATTCGGATTTACTGCCGGGCCTGGTGGTGGATCGTTTCGGCGACATTCTGGTGGTGCAACTGGCTTCCGCGACCATGGAGCAGCACAAGGCCGACGTGATCGCGGCGCTGGTTCAGGTGGTCAAGCCGAGCGGCATCCTGTTCAAGAACGACTCGGCCGCGCGTGATGCCGAAGGCCTTGAGCGTTACGTCGAAACCGTGTTTGGCCTGGTGCCGGAGTGGGTTGCGCTGGAAGAAAACGGCGTGAAGTTTGAAGCCCCGGTCATCGCCGGACAAAAAACCGGCTGGTTCTACGACCACCGCATGAACCGTGCCCGTCTGGCGCCGTATGCCAAGGGCAAGCGCGTTCTGGACCTGTACAGCTACATCGGCGGCTGGGGCATCCAGGCTGCTGCCTTTGGCGCCAGCGAAGTCATGTGCGTGGATGCATCGTCGTTCGCACTGGACGGCGTCGAGCGCAACGCGGCACTCAACGGTTTCGCGGACCGCGTGACCTGCCTGGAAGGCGACGTGTTTGAAGCGCTTAAAGAGCTGAAAGCCAACGAAGAGCGTTTCGACGTGATCGTGGCCGACCCGCCGGCGTTCATCAAACGCAAAAAAGACCTGAAAAACGGCGAAGGCGCCTACCGCCGCCTGAACGAGCAAGCCATGCGCCTGCTCACCAAAGACGGCATTCTGGTCAGCGCATCGTGCTCGATGCACTTGCCCGAAGACGACCTGCAAAACATCCTGCTGACCAGCGCCCGTCACCTGGACCGCAATATCCAGTTGCTGGAACGCGGCAGCCAGGGCCCGGATCACCCGGTACACCCGGCGATCCAGGAAACGCGCTACATCAAGAGCATCACCTGCCGTTTGCTGCCAAACAGCTAAAAGGGCACGTTCCACAGCCGCTACCGACGGTAGCGGCTGTGGCTTCAGGCTTATGGCTGCGGTTCTCGATCCAGCTTGGGGCTCAGTTCTGTGGTGCCAATCTGCAACGACTGATAGCGCGGCTTGACCACCTTCACCTTCCCCTGACGAATCGCCTCAATCAACTCGGGAGAGTTGTCGCTTTCCTCGTAGGTGCCCGCCCGTTTCCATTGGCCTTGGGCGTCGCGCGCAAAAAAGTACACAGGGCCCGACCACTTCTGCTTCGGCAACTGCAGCACTTCCATCTGCCCGTCGTTATTCAGATCCACCGCCCACAACGCGCACCCCGGTGCCCAGCAGGGCTGGCCTCCGATGCCCCGATCAGCGAACTGCTCACTGCCTTCGACTTTAGGGCCGATCCATTCCAGCATCCGCTCATTTGGCCCGCTAACCCGGTCCCCCATGTCCGCCTCTTTGAGACGCTTCAACAGCACGTCACGCTGTGGCGCCGACAACACCTGCCCCTGCTCCACCTGCGCCAACAAGGCCTCAAAAGCCTGTTTGCCGGGAGGTCCCAAGCGGTAACGCAAGGTGTCTGCATCAAAGGTGTCGACCGACGCTTTGCCGCTCAAAACCCGGTTGACCTGATTCTGAGCACTGAACTGCAGCGGGCTGAACCACGGGGTATGAATCGCCAGTAACAGCAACACGCTCAACAACGCGATCAACGGGTTGCTGACTCGCAAACGCGCCAACCACTGATGCTGTGGCAGCACCACGGCCCAGGCAGCCGCCAGGCTGTGCAACACCATCACGACCACCAGCAGCATCGCCAACAGACGGGTCGGCGTCAGGCCATACTGTTCAATTCTTAACCAGGTCGAATACCCGGCCAGCACCACCAGAACCGGCAGGCACAACAAACACAGGTCGACCATGCGCAGTAGCCACTTGGGGTAGCCAATCTCGTGTTCGCCGTCCTGTACCACGCCGTTGAGCAGGAACAGGATGACGGCCACCAGACACACCATGATTGGCGTCGAATAACCCGTGTCCCAAATCGGCCCCAGCCCCGTGAAGGGCAAGGCGAAGGTAAACACCAGGGCAATCAGCACGCCAAGCGGCAGCAAGAACCGGCACAACGTGAGCAGAATGCCGCGCAGCAAGCCGATTACACGATCATTGTCCCGGCCCATCTTCAGGCCCAGAGCAAACACCATGGCCGAACTGATGTAGATAAATCCGTCGGTGGAAAACAGTGTGTTCAGCGCCACAATGCCGAGCATTTTGAACAGGCCGCCCCACAACAGGATCAACGCCCAGAACACTGCGTTAAGCAGCAGCCCCAGTAGCACGATGAACACCGTGTCCCACGCGTGGCGGAACAAGTCTTCGTAGCGTGGGAAACGCCCTTCGCGGGTCGGCCAGCTGAGGATGAAGGCCGTGCAGATGTACGCAATCACCACCCCGAAACAGGTCCAGCTGCCCGTCAGCCAACTGCTTGAACGCCACTGCTCACCCCCTTCCCAGAACACCCAGGCGCTGATGGCGCTCATCACGCCCGTCAGGCCCAGGACCAGCCAGCCGGTGCCGCGCTGACGCACGTTATCGCCCAACAGCAGCACGTTGATGCCCCCCACCAACACAGCCGTCACCAGTGCGAACTTGAGGCCGTTTTCGGTGATGGAACGGGCCAGCCAGAGCAACACCCCCTGCACGAGGCCAATGGCCAGGCAGGTCTTGATGGAGCGTGTAATGACCATCGTTCAAAATCCCTGTAAGAAAGCACCTCGACACTTTAAGCCTTAATAGCAAAATCGCCTACATAGGACGTTTTTACCGAACTGCCTGAAGATAAAACACGCACTTAACTCTTACTTAAGATTATTCCTACGCAAAAGCGGGCAATAACCCACTTTATATAACATTGTTGTTTTTCCGTAAGCAGCTAGTTTTAACCAAGTCACTTTGAGAACGACGCAGTACGAAGTGACTGCACTTACTCCCTGAAGTCACCCACTTTTATGTAAGGAGCACGATGATGAAAGCCGTTTCTCTAGAAGTTAGCAAAATCGCCAACCTGGCCTGTCTGGCCGTCCCTCCTCAGCGCTAACGCAACGTCGCTGACAATGAAGCCGGGGCCTGCCGACACCCCGGCTTCATTACCTTCCCCTTCAGAGCTGTTGATCCATGCATATAAATCCTTACTTGTTTATATTGGCCCGGTCACCGCATCACATCGTCTGGAATTATTCCAATCACACGCAATTTGAACTCGACTTCCACTACAGCAAGCGATTAACCCAACTTATTACCTGCCCTGAACTTTTCGACCCAACAGCACTGTCGATCAGGACTTTCTGGCGGCCTCGATTATTACAGACGAAGAAATCCCCACACCGCAATGGGGCTGGGATGACCTCTCCCGAATCTTCCATATCGGCACCAAGAACCTGCCGCAGGAGCACATTCCTCAAGACGTCCATGAATGGGCCGTGCAGTACCTGGCACATTGCAACGAAGTCTTGAGCACCCCGGCCCCCGAGCCCAATCGTATCGACCCCCATAACGCCAATCTGGTGGCCCTGCCCGTGTGCAAGCCTGCCGACGCCTTGAAAGGTTCACTCGCCACTGCATTGATCAACCGCAAAACGTCCCGTTCTTTTACCGGGCAAAGCCTTTCATTGCGCCAACTCAGCACCTTGCTTTACCTGTCACTCGGCTATCTGAACGAACGTCGGGGCGAGATCAATCTGTCCATTCCACTGGGCATGGAAGCGCGTCGCAGCAGTCCTTCCGGCGGCGGACTCAACGCCTGCGAGGGTTATGTGTATGTGCAGCACGTGACCGGTCTCAAGGCTGGCGTGTATGCCTATTCAAGTGACCTGCATGCCCTGAGCCTCATCAGCCCGCTCCCGGACGAGCCTTTGGGCAAGCTGCTGTGCGGCCAGCATTTCATCAATACCCTGCCCGTCGGGCTGTTCATCACCTCGCGCTTCGACAAATTGTGGTGGAAGTACGAGCACTCACGGGCCTATCGCATGGCCTACGTTGAGGCCGGGCATATCGCTCAAACGTTCCAGCTTGTGGCCACACAGTTGGGACTGGATACCTGGCTGACCGGTGCCCTGACCGATGACCGTGTAGAAGCGCTGCTGGGCCTGGACGACAGCCCCGAACAACCCTTGTTTTTTGTGGGCTGCGGCAAAGGCGACGGCCAAGTGCAATGCCAGGAGCTGATGGCGCTCATCCAGCACAAGGACCCCGCACCGTGAACAAACCCTGCCCCCAAAAAACGTGTGCCTCTCCTGCGCCCTACACGTTGGCTGGCTGGGACACCAACGCCAGCGTGCGACTGGATCGCACCCCTTACGCCTTGCCTGCGGACCTTGAGTCCCAACTGGGCGATCGCCACTGGTTTGTGCCCGCGTTCATGCCCTACCTCGATCACCCGGACATCGTGCAGGCAGGCACGTCCGTGGTGCGGCGCCTGGAGGCCAATCAACTGGTGTACTTCCTCGACTACACCACGGTGCTGGAACACAAACTGGTTAACCGCGCGGTCGAGACCCTGATCCACAACGAACTCGGCCTTCACGTGCCGCTCGCCATGAAAAACGCCGCCTTGCAGCTGTACACCGACGAGGGCTATCACGCGCTGTTCTCCAACCAGATCGCCGAACAGGTGGCTGAGCTGTACGGCATCAACAACCGCTCCCGCCCCGCCCACCGCATCCAGCGCCTGCAGCATCAAATAGACATCTGCCGACCGGCGGACAGGGCTCTGCACTGGTTTTTGATCGGCTTTGTGTCCGAGACGATCATTGCCAAAGAGCTGCTCGGCGCCATCCATGTCCCGCTGGTGTCCACCGTGCTGGACATGTTCAAAAGCCATCTGGGGGACGAAGCCCGTCACAGCCGGTACTTTAGTGAAGTGTTCGCCCATGTGTGGTCGTTGCTCGATGACGTCCAGCGCGCCAAAGCGACCACCCAGTTACTCACCCTCCTCGGCATCTTTTTCGAAAGCGACACCCGTTGGCTGAAAGAAAGCCTCGCCAGTGTCGACCTCAACCCGACCACCATCGAACAGATCTGCATCCAGTTGCAGCAGCCCGCCGTTCACCAACAACGCGTGCGTGCCGGGGCCAGAGCCACCGTGCTGGCGTTGGCCAATGCCGGTTTTTTCACCCTTGAGCACAACCGGCGACTGTTCTTGAGCGCGGGGTTTATGGATGCCTGAAACACCAGCGACCAGACCGAGGCTGGCGATTTTCCTGTTGCTCAGCATGGTGGTGCTCGGGGTGTTCCCGCTGGACGTCGTATTGCCCTCATTCCCAGCCCTGGCTGACTACTTTCAACGAACACCGGGCGATATCGCACTGTCCATCAGCCTGTTCGCTATTGGCATTTCGCTTTCACAACTGCTCATAGGTCCGCTTTCTGACCGCATAGGGCGCAAATCCTTGCTGCTTGCGGGCATGGCCCTGTCGATTGTCGGCGCGGCGGGTTGCGTGCTGTCCACAGATTACGGCGGATTTCTGCTGTTCCGGTGCCTGCAGGCCGTCGGGTGCGGGTGTTTCGTTTTGTCTCAAGCCTTGATCCAAGACCTGTTCACCGGCAAGCAACGGGACCAGCTGCGCATCCTGATGGTCACCGCCAGCGGGCTGGCGATCTCGCTCTCCCCCCTGGCGGGCACCGTGTTGCAGGACGCCTTCGATTGGCCCGGCAGCTTCTGGGTGTTCATCGCGCTGGGGTTGACCGTCTGGGTCATTGCCTGGAGGCACTTAAGGGACAACCCCGCGCGCAATCCGTCCTCCCACAGCCTGCTGAGGGCCTACGCCCTTGTGTGCCGCAATCCCACGTTCATCAGCTACTGGTTGATATCGGCCATCGCTTTCGCCTGCCATTTTTCATTCATCGTCATGTCGCCCTTGTTGTTTCTGGAGCAACTGCACCTGTCCAGCTACACCTTCTCGCTGATATTGCTGGTGTACGGCGCAGCCTATGTGGGCGGCGGCGTGTTGGCTCATGGACTCAGCAAACGCATTAGCGCGAACCGACAGATCATTGCCGGGCTGTTATTGATCGTTTTGGCGGGGGGCTTGATGGGGCTGCTGCACCGCCACGCAGGCTTGACGGTCTTTAACGTGCTGCTGCCCATGATGGTCTGCACCATGGGCATCACCATCGCCCGGCCAATTGCCACCTCACGGGCGATGGACGTCTTTCCTGATCTGGCAGGCACGGCGTCGTCAGCCGGCAGCGCGCTGATCTTCATCTGCGGCGGGGTTGTCAGTGCCTGGGTCAACCTCAGCCCGGCCAGCCTGCCAGTGACGCTGGCGACCACCTTCATGGCGCTGGGCCTGATTGCGCTGGGCTTGATCCTGGCCACCTGCCGACGCCTGCGCGAACAGCGCCCGGCATAGCCCTTGCTCTGTGGGCCGTGCGTTAGGCCCATTCCCTCCGCACGCCAGCCGTGTAGAATCGACGCATTCATCGCCAATCATCCCCGGCGGGTTTATGAGCTCAGGCCCAGACGCGCGGCGATCCCGCAGCGTTAACGGCAGCTTGCTGACACGTAGTCATTTTCTGTGTTGTCAGTCAGCGATTAGAAGCTCACTTCCCTGTTTGTTACCTGATTAGCCGCCCGGAGTTGCTCCATGCCTGACTATCGTTCGAAAACCTCCACCCATGGCCGCAACATGGCCGGTGCGCGCGCGTTGTGGCGCGCCACGGGGATGAAAGATGCCGACTTCAAGAAGCCGATCATCGCCATTGCCAACTCCTTTACCCAATTCGTGCCGGGCCACGTCCACCTCAAGGACATGGGCCAACTGGTCGCCCGCGAGATTGAGCGCGCAGGCGGCGTTGCCAAAGAATTCAACACCATCGCCGTGGACGACGGCATCGCCATGGGCCATGACGGCATGCTCTATTCGCTGCCGAGCCGCGAGATCATTGCCGACTCCGTGGAGTACATGGTCAACGCCCACTGCGCCGACGCCATCGTGTGCATTTCCAACTGCGACAAAATCACCCCCGGCATGCTGATGGCCTCGTTGCGCCTCAACATCCCGGTGATTTTCGTCTCCGGCGGGCCGATGGAAGCGGGCAAAACCAAGCTCGCCAGCCACGGCCTCGATCTGGTGGATGCCATGGTGATTGCAGCCGACTCCAGCGCTTCTGACGAGAAGGTTGCCGAGTACGAGCGCAGCGCCTGCCCGACCTGCGGTTCATGTTCCGGCATGTTCACCGCCAACTCGATGAACTGCCTGACTGAAGCCCTCGGCCTGGCGCTGCCGGGCAACGGCTCGACACTGGCCACCCACAGCGACCGCGAGCAACTGTTCCTGCAAGCAGGCCGCACCATCGTCGACCTGTGCCGCCAGTACTACGTCGAAAACGACGAATCGGTGCTGCCGCGCAACATCGCCAACTTCAAGGCATTCGAAAATGCCATGACGCTGGACATCGCCATGGGCGGCTCGACCAACACCATCCTGCATTTGCTGGCCGCCGCCCAGGAGGCCGAGATCGACTTCGACCTCAAGGACATCGACCGTCTGTCGCGCCACGTCCCGCAACTGTGCAAAGTGGCGCCGAACATCCAGAAGTACCACATGGAAGACGTGCACCGCGCTGGCGGCATTTTCTCCATCCTCGGCTCGCTGGCCCGTGGCGGCTTGCTGCACACCGACCTGCCGACGGTGCACAGCAAGACCATGGCCGACGCCATCGCCCAGTGGGACATCACCCAGACTGACAACGAAGCCGTGCACACCTTCTTCCGCGCGGGCCCGGCCGGCATCCCGACGCAAACCGCGTTCAGCCAGTCGACCCGCTGGGACACGCTGGACGACGACCGTGAAAACGGCTGCATTCGCAGCGTCGAGCACGCTTACTCGCAGGAAGGCGGGCTGGCCGTGCTGTACGGCAACATCGCGCTGGATGGTTGCGTGGTGAAAACCGCCGGGGTCGATGAGTCGATTCACGTGTTCGAAGGCAACGCCAAAATCTTCGAAAGCCAGGACAGCGCCGTGCGCGGCATCCTCGCGGATGAAGTGCAGGCGGGCGACATCGTGATCATTCGCTACGAAGGCCCGAAAGGCGGGCCGGGCATGCAAGAGATGCTCTACCCCACCTCGTACCTCAAGTCCAAAGGGCTGGGCAAAGCCTGCGCCTTGCTCACCGACGGACGCTTCTCGGGCGGTACGTCGGGCCTGTCCATCGGCCACGCCTCACCGGAAGCTGCGGCGGGCGGCGCGATTGGCCTGGTACAGGACGGCGACAAAGTCCTGATCGACATCCCGAACCGCTCGATCAACTTGTTGGTCAGCGACGAAGAACTAGCGGCGCGCCGGGTCGAGCAGGACAAAAAAGGCTGGAAACCGGTCGAAGTGCGTCCACGCAAAGTCACCACGGCATTGAAGGCATACGCCTTGCTCGCCACCAGCGCCGACAAGGGCGCGGTACGTGACAAAGCCTTGCTGGACAAACTGGTGCCGTAACCCACCTCGCACCCCCCAAAAATCCCGGCCATGTGCCGGGATTTTTAATGAAGGGACAAAAGATATTCCCTACAGACATACCCAATGCAAAAGCTTAAAGGCGCCATCAGCTATGCTTCTCTATAAGCGACACGAGAGGCACAAACAACCTTCGGTCTGTCGACAGGCTTATTCCCAAATCAAAGGTAGTCATTCCAGAACGGTATATTTCTAGCTATATCAACCTGTTAGCATTTCCGGTTCGAAATTGTTACATCCCAAGACTGGTACAAGTCGCCCCTCGGAGCTTTCATGAATTACCCGCTGATCCTCAATCTGCTGGTGTTCCTCGCGTTGCTGTTCGGCTTGTCGCTGACCCGCCACACCGCGTGGAGCCTTGCTAAAAAAGTCCTGCTGGCGCTGGTTGTCGGTGTGATTTTCGGTCTTGGTTTGCACCTTATCTATGGTGCTGAAAACCCTACCCTGAAAACGTCCATCGGCTGGTTCGATCTGGTTGGCAGCGGCTATGTGCAGTTGCTGCAAATGATCGTGATTCCGCTGGTATTTGCGTCGATCCTGAGCGCCGTGGCGCGGCTGCATAACGCGTCGTCGTTGGGCAAGATCAGCTTTTTGACCATCGGCACCCTGCTGTTTACCACCATGATCGCAGCGCTGGTGGGCATCGGCCTGACCAACCTGTTCGGTCTCACGGCTGAAGGTCTGGTGGCGGGCGCTGCGGAGATGAGCCGCCTGCAGATCATTCAAAGCGATTACGCAGGGAAAGTGGCCGACCTGAATGTGCCGCAGTTGCTGCTGTCGTTTATCCCGCAAAACCCGTTTGCCGACCTGGCCCGCGCCAAGCCGACGTCGATCATCAGCGTGGTGATCTTTGCTGCATTCCTGGGCGTTGCCGCGCTGCAACTGTTCAAGGATGAGCCGGAAAAAGGCAGCAAAGTGCTCAATGCCATCGACACCCTGCAAGCCTGGGTGATGCGTCTGGTACGTCTGGTCATGAAACTGACCCCGTACGGCGTGCTGGCCCTGATGACCAAAGTGGTGGCGACGTCCAACCTGCAAGACATCATCAAACTCGGCAGTTTCGTGGTGGTGTCTTACATCGGCCTGGCGCTGATGTTCGTGATTCACGGGCTGATCGTGTCGCTGTCCGGGGTCAACCCGCTACGCTTCTTCCGCAAGGTCTGGCCGGTGCTGACGTTCGCGTTCACCAGCCGTTCAAGCGCAGCCAGTATTCCGTTGAGCATTGAGGCGCAAACCCGTCGCTTGGGGATTCCGTCATCCATTGCCAGCTTTGCGGCATCGTTTGGCGCGACCATCGGTCAAAACGGCTGTGCCGGTCTGTACCCGGCCATGCTGGCCGTGATGGTTGCCCCGACCGTGGGCATCAACCCGCTGGACCCGTTGTGGATTGCAACGCTGGTGGCGATCGTGACGCTGAGCTCAGCCGGTGTGGCTGGCGTAGGCGGTGGCGCAACCTTCGCTGCGCTGATCGTACTGCCCGCGATGGGCCTGCCAGTGTCGCTGGTGGCGCTGTTGATCTCGGTTGAGCCGCTGATCGACATGGGCCGCACGGCCTTGAACGTGAGCGGTGCCATGGTGGCCGGTACGGTGACCAGCCAGATCATGAATGAGACGGATAAAGCCATTCTGGCTGAAGACGATCATGGCGAGCTGGCACACGCGTAACGCTTGCCCCTCACCGACCCCTCTCCCCATGGGAGAGGGGCTTCAATGTTTGCTTAAGCCCTTTCCCACACTTCAAAACTGAACGCCGGTTTTCCGTCTTCAGCCGCATGCGGCTCGTTGGACACCAATGTCCACTGCGCCTGATCAAACTCAGGAAACCACGCATCACCTTCCGGGCTCAGGCCCACACGCGTCAGGTACAACCGGTCGGCATCCGCCAGACCCTGGGTGTACAACTGCGCGCCCCCAATCAACATCACTTCGCTGACACCCTGTTCCACCGCCCAGGCCTGGGCGCGCGCGACGGCGGCATCGAGGGAGGCGAACACCTCGGCACCTTCGAGTTGCAAGCCGGTCTGACGACTGACGACAAGGTTCAACCGGCCCGGCAAGGGGCGGCCCAGCGAGTCCCAGGTTTTACGCCCCATGATGATGGGCTTGCCCAGGGTGGTGGCCTTGAAATATTTGAAATCCGCCGGCAAATGCCACGGCATGCTGTTGTCGACGCCGATCACGCGGTTTTCACCGAGGGCTGCGATCAGGCTGAGGGGGAGTGTTTTTTTCATGGGGGCGAGGATACCAGAGCGACCCGCGCCCGCAGTACCCCGTCCGGCGCCGCAGCGGTTATGCTCTTGGCTCACTTGAATGGATCGGCCTGTGACTCAACTCTCTCCTTTGCAACGCCTTTGGCTGACTGAAACCGTGCGTCTGCGCGAAGCACATGCAGGCCCGCTGGATGATCTGGAAGCCAACCGCCGCGCCCGCACTACCGGCGGCGACTTGCCCGCACGCATTGAAAACCGTGCCCTGTGGCTGGCCGAGCGCGACGGTTTGCTCAGCGCCATGCTGCATTGGCTGCAAGGCGCGCGACTGGCCCTGTTGGTGCTCGCGGTGATGGCTGTCGTCAGTGGTGCCGGGCTGGCCTTTGCGGCGCTGGGCAACGGCCAGACCCCGGTCAACGTGTTTTGGGCGCTGGGCAGTTCGCTCGGGCTCAACCTGATCCTGCTACTGAGCTGGGTGGTCGGCCTGGTGTGTGCCGGTGAGCACGGTGCGGGGCTGGGCCGATTGTGGCTATGGCTCAGTGAAAAACTCGCCCGCGATGCCAAGGCCGCACAGCTTGGCCCCGCGTTAGTGCTGTTGCTGCAACGGCGCAAGCTCAATCGCTGGGCCGTTGGCGCGCTGGTCAATGGCCTGTGGCTGCTGGCCATGCTCAGCGCGCTGGTGATGATGTTGTTGCTCATGGCCACGCGCCGCTACGGGTTTATCTGGGAGACCACGATCCTCGGCGCCGATGTGTTCGTCGCTGCCACACGGGCGCTGGGCGCACTGCCGAACTGGCTGGGTTTCAGCGTGCCCACCGTGGAGATGATCCTCGTCAGCACGGACAGCAGTCTCTACAACAACGAATTGGTTCGTCAGTCCTGGGCGATCTGGCTGGTCGGCGTTGTTCTGATCTATGGCGTGATCCCGCGCCTGCTGCTCTACGTTTTCTGCCGCTGGCGCTGGAAAACCGGACGCGACACCTTGCAGCTGGACCTCACCTTGCCCGGCTACAGCCAACTGCGCGAACCCTTAATGCCCAGCAGCGAGCGCCTGGGTGTCAACGACAGCGCGCCCGAACAGTTGCATCACGTGCAGGCCGGACAGTCGGCACTGCAAACCAATGGCGCACTGATCGTGGGCCTCGAACTCGACGACCAACAGCCATGGCCGCCCGCCTTGCCTGCCTCGGTCAAAGACGCTGGCATCCTCGACAGCCGCGAGTCACGGCAAACCCTGCTGGAGCAAATGACTCGCTTCCCGCCCGCGCGCCTGGCAATTGCCTGTGATCCGCGGCGCTCACCGGACCGCGGCAGCCTGGCGTTGATTGGTGAACTGGCGCGCAGTGCCGCCGCCACGCGGGTCTGGTTGCTGCAAGCTCCGCCCGGTCAGGCGCTGGACGCCGACCGTCTGAGTGACTGGCATGCCGCGCTGGAGCAACTGGGCCTGCCCTTTGCCGCCAGCGCGCCCTTGAACTGGCTGGAGACGGGCCATGACTAAGCCTCTGACGCTGGCCGTGGTCGGCCACACCAATGTCGGCAAGACCTCGCTTTTGCGCACCCTCACCCGGGATGTCGGCTTTGGCGAAGTCTCCCATCGCCCCAGCACCACCCGGCACGTTGAAGGGGCACGTCTGTCAGTGGACGGCGAAGCCTTACTGGAGTTGTACGACACGCCGGGGCTGGAAGATGCCATCGCCCTGCTCGACTACCTGGAGCGCCTCGACCGCCCCGGTGAACGCCTGGACGGCCCGGCCCGGGTGGCGCGCTTCTTGGAAGGCAGCGAGGCCAGACAGCGCTTCGAGCAAGAGGCCAAAGTCCTGCGCCAACTGCTGGCTTCGGACGCCGGGCTCTACGTGATCGATGCTCGCGAACCGGTGTTGGCCAAATACCGTGACGAACTCAGCGTGCTGGCCAGTTGCGGCAAACCGCTGCTGCCGGTGCTCAATTTCGTCAGCAGTGCGCAACAGCGCGAACCCGAGTGGCGCGACGCCCTGGCGCGCCTCGGTTTGCATGCACTGGTGCGTTTCGACAGCGTCGCCCCGCCCGAGGATGGCGAACGGCGCCTGTATGAAAGCCTTGCGCTGCTGCTGGAGCACTCACGGGACGCGCTGCAGCGCCTGGTTACCGATCTGCAAGCCCAGCGCGAGGCCCGCAAGCACAGCGCGCTGCGCCTGATTGCCGAATTGCTGATCGACTGCGCGGCCTGTCGACGCAGCGTGGTCAGCGAAAAAACGGCTGAACAGGAGGCCATTCATCAACTGCGTCAGGCCGTTCGACAGCGCGAACAACGTTGCGTGGAAGCCCTGCTCAAGCTCTACGGATTTCGCGCCAGCGACGCTGCGGCCAGCGATTTGCCGCTGCTGGACGGGCGCTGGGGCGATGACTTGTTCAACCCTGAAACCCTCAAACAACTGGGCGTGCGCGTGGGCGGCGGTATTGCCGCAGGCGCCGCGGCAGGTGCGGGCGTGGACTTGATGGTGGGCGGCCTGACGCTGGGCGCGGCAGCGTTGGCCGGGGCCATTGCCGGTGGCGCCCTGCAAACCGCGCGCAGTTATGGCAGCCGCTTGCTGGGCAAAATCAAAGGCCAGCGCGAACTGACTGTGGACGACAGCGTGCTGCGTCTGCTGGCCTTGCGCCAACGCCAATTGCTGCATGCGCTGAACGCCCGAGGGCATGCCGCCGTCGACAGCATCAAGGTCGCCACGCCACAAGAGACCACCTGGCGCGAAGGCAAGCTGCCAGAAGCGCTGAACAAGGCCCGGGCGCACCCGCAGTGGTCGTCACTCAACCCGCACCCGAAGCTGAGCCAGGCTGAGCGTCAGGAGCAGATCGAAGCGTTGGCCGAACAGATCTGAGCCCAAGCGCCCGCACGTCAGCCGCGTCACGCCTCCTGCAGCATACGGGCGATATTGCCCTCGGCCATGGCGGGCCCGATGCTCATGCCCACCCCGGTGTGCATGAGCGCGGCATGCAGGCCCGGTGCCACGTCCAGCCATGAGAAAGGTCTGGCCCCTTTGGCGCCGTACACCCCTTGCCAGCGTTCCACGACCTGCACGCGACAGCCGAGGGTGTCCTCACACAGTTGCAGCATCCAGTCATCAACCTGTTCGCCGTTGAAAGGCGATGGATCGTCGCCGTATTCGTGAGAATCCCCGACGATCAAATCGCCATAAGGGGTCGGGCTGATCAGCAGGTGAATACCGTGATCGTCCAGATGAGGGCTGTTGCACAGAATCTCCTCCTGCACGGCGGCGGCCTCGGGCAAATCGGCAAACGCCCCGTAATGCACGCAGCTCAGGCCCGTGAGCAAAGCATGTTGCAGGTTCAACGCCACCTGCGGGCGCACACGCAACATTTGCAGGCGACAGATTTTAGGCGCGAGCTGCGCCATGGGCGCTGCCAGCAGGGTTTGGTAATCGTGGCCCGAACAGACAATCACCTGCGCGCCTTTGAAGCGGCCCGCGGTGGTGTGCACCACGCCCGGTTCGACGTCGCGCACCAGGGTTGAGAAATGAAACACGACGCCCAGCGCGTTGCGCAGGTACTCGATCAACGCCGGGATGGCTTCGCGGGAATAAACTTGTTGGTCGTCCAGGCCATGCAACGCGGCGCGGTGATGCTTGAACTGGCCGCCATACAGGGTGCCGAGATCACGGGCGCCGAGCCATTCGGCACGGTAGCCATATTCCTGCGCGCGGCCCTGACAGAATGCATCGAGCAGTTGTTCTTCGGCTTCGGTGCGGGCGAACAGATACGAGCCGTTGCGCTTGAGGTCGAAGCCCGCCTGCCGGGACCAGTCTGCCCACATGCTGCGGCTGGCGCGGGCCAGGTCCAGCATCTCGCCGGGTGGCTGGCCCGTGACCAGCGCTTGACCGAAGTTGCGCACCGACGCGCCCAGTGGCGTGGCCGTGCGCTCGAACACCCGCACCTTGAGGCCGCGCCGGGCTGCCGCGTAGGCGTGAGACAGGCCAAGAATCCCGGCACCGACGATCAAAATCGAGTTGGAATCGGACATAGCGAACTCCTCGGGTGGCCCTTTACTGCGCGGCTTTTTCAGTCTTGCCGTCGTAACGCTTACGCCACTCGGTCAAAATCTGGTCGCGGTTTTTCGAGGCCCAGGCGAAGTCGTTTTTGATCAAACGCTGCTCATAGTCGGCAGGCAGTTCGGTCTGCGGCTTGGCGATCCCCGGCTGGGCCAATACCGCAAAGTTCTCTTTGTACAGTTCCATGGCTTCAGGGCTGGCCGAGAAGTCTGCCAGCTTTTTCGCCGCCTCTTCGTGGGGCGTGCCTTTGATCACCGCCGTGGCCTCGATCTCCCAACCCAGGCCTTCTTTGGGCAAAACGATGTCCAGCGGCGCGCCCTGGCGCTTGAGCTGCACGGCCGGGTATTCAAACGAAATACCGATCGGGAATTCACCCGCAGCCGCCAACTTGCAGGGCTTGGAGCCAGAGTGAACGTATTGCCCGATGTTCTGATGCAGATCGTCCATGTACTGCCAGCCCTGCTTTTCACCGAAGGTTTGCAGCCACGCGCTCACGTCCAGAAACCCCGTCCCGGATGACGCCGGGTTAGGCATCACGATTTTGCCCTTGTATTCGGGCCGGGTCAGGTCTTGCCAGCTCACGGGCTTGGTCAGGCCCTGTTTTTCAGCCTCGATGGTGTTGAAGCAAATCGTCGCGGCCCACACGTCCATCCCCACCCAGGCGGGCGGGTTGGCCGCGTCGCGGTAGTTCGGCCCGATCTTGCCCAGGTCGTGGGGCGCGTAGTGTTGCAACATCCCTTGCTGGTCGAGGATCGCCAGACTGGACGCCGCCAGCCCCCACACCGCATCCGCCTGTGGACGCGCTTTCTCGGCCAGCAGTTTGGCGGTGATGATGCCGGTGGAGTCACGCACCCACTTGATTTCCACGTCCGGGTTGGCCTTTTCGAAGGCTTTTTTGTAGGTGTTGAGCTGTTCGGCTTCGAGGGCCGTGTACACGGTCAACTGGGTGTTGGCAGCAAACGCGTTGACGCTAAAAGCCGTGAGGACAGCAGCGACAAGGGCAAGAGGCTTGAACATGGTGCGGTTCCTTTGAGTGAGTGAAGGACGGATCATTGCGCCGGGGCGCCTTGGCGCCAGGCTTGCGAACGGCGCAGCAAGCCGCGTGAGGCAGCGGCCAGCAGCAGGGAGACACCCGCCGAGGTCAACAGAATCAGGGTCGACATGGCGGCGGCGCCGCCCACGTTGCCCGCGTCATCCATGTTCAGCACGGCCACCGCCGCGAGGAGGGTGTCGGGGCTGTAGAGGAAAATCGCGGCCGACACGGTGGTCATGGCCGATACAAACAGATAACGCACGATGTCCAGCAGCGCCGGCAGGCAGATCGGCACCGTGACCCGCAGGTAATGGCGATACAGCGGGGCCTTGAGCGATAACGCGGCGGCTTCGAACTCGGCATCCAGTTGGCGCAGGGCCGTGGTGGCGGTCATTTGCGCAGTGGTCAAATAGTGAGCAATGGTGCACACCACCAACAGCGTCATGGTTGCGTACAGCACATGCAGCGGGTTGCCGGTCAGGTTGAAAAAGAACACGTAGCCCAACCCCAACACGAGGCCCGGCACGGCCATGGGCACAAAGCTGAGCATGCGCAGGGCCAGGTTAAGCCCCTTCTGGCTGTTGGTTTTCTCCATCAGGTACGCGCCGGTGAAGATCACTGCGCTGCCGATCAACGCCGTCCACAGTGCCATGGTCAGGCTGTTGCGATAGGCCAGCCAGCCGCCCCCGGCCGTGTCGTTGAATTGATAGTGGTTGAGCGACAGCGACAGGTTATAGGGCCAGAACGTGACCAGCGACGAATACACCGCCATGCCGAACACCGTCAGCAAGACCGCGCACATCAGCAGCACGATGGCCAGATAACAGCCGTCGCGCACCTTGCCCGGCGCCGGTGTGAAGACGTGAGCACGGCCGCTCATGGCGTCGCCGTGTTGCCGGCGCAGCCACGCATCGACGCCAAAACTGAACAGCGCAGGTAGCAGCAAGACCATGCCGATCAAGGCACCCCGGCCAAATTGTTGCTGCCCGACCACGGCTTTGTAGGCTTCCAGCGCCAGCACCTGATAGTCGCCCCCCACCACCACGGGCACGCCAAAATCAGTGATGGTCAGGGTGAACACCAGACAGAACGCGGCAAACACGGCCTGGCGTGTGCCGGGCCAGGTGATGCTGCGAAACGCCTTGAAAGGCCCGGCGCCCATGCTGGACGCGGCATCGAACAGGCGAGCATCGGCCAGCGACAGCGCCGAGAGCAAAATCATCAGGGCATGGGGAAAGGTATAAATCGCCTCCCCCAGTACGATGCCCCAAAAGCCATAAATGTTGTCCGGGACCAGACCGCGCAACAGGCCCTGATTGCCGAACAGGTAGACCAGCGCAATACCCGGCAGCATGGACGGGGCCATCAACGGCAACAGCGATAGCCCGCGCCAGAGACGTTTGCCGGGGATCAGAGTGCGTTGCAACGCGTAGGCAAACAGGTAGGCCAGCGGTACGACAATCACCGCCACGCTCAGCGAAACCTTCAGGCTGTTGCCGAGCAACCAATGAAAGTTGTCACTGACCAACAGTGCCCGTGCCGCCACCCAGCCGCCGCCCTGCCCGTCTTCTGCGCTGAAGCCGCGCCAGAAGATCGCCAGCAACGGCATCAACACCGCGACGACCAACAGCAGCAATAACAGCCATTTGCCGCCGACCACGAAAATCCGGTCGCCCAGTTCGGCACGTGACAAGCGGTGAGTCAATTTGCCGGGCAGTGGCAACGCCATGTCCGCGGCCATCTCAGGCAAACACCTGCAAACTGGCGGGCGGTAAGGCGACCACAATGTCTTGATTACCGAGGCGCGGCAGGTCATGGCTGCTCACTTCGGCCATCAGCGCATGACCCGGCAAATGGTTGAGCTCAAAGCGCATGCGGCAACGGTTGCCGAGAAAGGTGATCTCCTGCACACGGGCGGGAAACAGGTTTTCCTGATGCAGCACCGGATTAACAGTGATTGCTTCGGGCCGGCAGAACAACCGACCTGAGGCGCCATGGTCGGTGTCATCCGCCAGCCGCACGTTCAGGCCGCCAACCTGTGCATGGCTGTCGCTGCTGCGCTGGAACGGCAGCCAATTGCCCTGCCCGACAAACTCGGCCACAAACGGCGTAGCAGGCCGGTTGTAAATCGCCTGGGGGGTGTCGTATTGCTCGACCTTGCCATGGTTCATCACCGCAATACGGTCGGCCATCAGCATGGCTTCGTCCTGATTGTGAGTGACCATCAGCGTGGTGATGCCGAGCTGGCGCTGCAATTGACGCAGCTCGGTACACAAATGCTCGCGCACCCTGGCATCCAGGGCCGACATGGGTTCATCGAGCAACAGCAGCGAAGGCGACGGCGCCAGTGCCCGGGCCAGTGCGACACGTTGTTGCTGACCGCCCGAGAGCTGGCCGGGGAATTTCTTCTCGCTGCCGGTCAGGCCCACCAGCGCCAGCATTTCGCAGACCCGTTTGCGCACTACGTCGCGATTGCTGCCCGCCAGCCCGTAGGCGATGTTGGCTTCGACGCTGAGATTGGGAAACAAGGCGTAGGACTGAAACAGAATCCCGTAATCCCGTGCTTGAGGGGCGAGGTCGGAGACATCGCGGCTGCCCAGGTACAACACGCCGCTGTCCTGGCGTTCGAGCCCGGCAATGCAACGCAGCAGCGTGGTCTTGCCGCAGCCGGACGGCCCGAGCAGACACACCAGCTCGCCTGCGGCCACATCCAGCGACACATCATCCAGCGCGGTGAACGCGCCGAAGCGTTTGCTCACATTGCGCACCTGCATCGGCACGCTGGGTTGGGACAAAACGGTTGCGTTGGAGCGGTTCATGGATGCACCTCATCAAGCAGATGAGCGTCATCCTAGAGAGGCAATGCGTACAAGATGTGGCAGCAAGGCAAAAGCTGCCGATAGTGGTATTGGTGGATTTGGGTGAGGGACTTTTCAGCAGCCCGACATTTCCTGCGCCAACCCCAGGAAGGCCGCTGGCAAACGCGCCGCCTTTCGCTCTTTAAGGCAGTACAGGTATTCGTGAATCACGGGCGCGTTTTCCAGCGTCAGCACCCGCAACTGGGGATCGTGCGGCACTTCCTGACGGGCGATGATGCTGATGCCTATGTTGCGCAAAACGGCTTCACGAATGGACTCGCGACTGCCGATCTCCAGCAGCGGGCCAAAGCCCACACCGGCGTTGGCCAGCAGGTCTTCAGTCAGACGACGGGTGGTCGAACCCTGTTCGCGCATCAACAGGCAATGCCCGGCCAATGCACTGAGCGGCACATGATCCAAAGCGGCCAGCGGGTGATTGCGATGCACCGCCAGTACCAGCGGGTCTGAGCCCAGCACGCGGCGTATCAGACGCGGGTCTTCCAGTAGTTGCGAGGACACCGCAATGTCGACGCGATACTCCTCCAGCGCCTCCAGGACTTGCTGCGAATTGCCGATGTCCACCGACACGTCGATCTGCGGCAAACGCTCGCGAAAGGCTTTGACCAGATCGAGGATGTAATACGGCGCGGTCGCGGCGATACGCAATGCGCCCGTGCCCTGGCCGCTGTTGCGCAGGAAGAATTCGATGTCCGCTTCTTGCTGGAGTAACGCCTTGACCATCGGCATCAAGCGCACGCCGTCTTCGGTCAAGGTCAGACGGCGTCCTCCACGGTAGAACAGCTCCACGGCGTACTGGCTTTCAAGCTGGCGAATCTGCGTGGTCACCGTCGGCTGGCTGAGCCCGAGCTTTTTCGCAGCCTGCGTCATGCTGCCCAATTGGGCCACCCGGTAAAACGCTTTCAGCTCGGCACTCAGCACTGCGGCCTCTCTTGATCTATTTGCGCAACAGGCGCAACCCGTTGAACACCACCAACAGGCTTACGCCCATGTCGGCAAACACGGCCATCCACATGGTGGCCAGACCGAGGAAGGTTACCGCAAGAAAGATCGCTTTGATGACCAGCGCCAACGCGATGTTCTGCTTAAGGATGCTGGACGTTTGACGTGACAGGCTAATGAATGCCGGAATTTTGCGCAGATCATCGTCCATCAGGGCGACATCGGCCGTTTCTATCGCCGTATCGGTGCCTGCCGCCGCCATGGCGAAACCGATTTCGGCCCGTGCCAGGGCCGGGGCGTCGTTGATCCCGTCACCGACCATGCCGACGTGATGGCCTTTGGCATACAGCGCTTCAATGGCCTTCAGTTTGTCCTCCGGCAGCAGGTTGCCTTGCGCTTCGTCGATGCCCACTTGCGCGGCAATGGCCTTGGCCGTGTGCGGGTTGTCACCGGTCAGCATGAGGGTTTTGATGCCCAGCGCGTGCAACTCGGCAATCGCTTCGCGGCTGGAAGCCTTGACCGTGTCGGCAACGGCAAACAGCGCCATGGGGCCTGCGCTGTCGCACAACAGGATCACCGTCTTGCCCTGCTGCTCCAGGGCGAACAGTTTTTCTTCCAGCTCAAGGGAGCACAGGCCCAGTTCTTCCACCAGGCGATGGTTGCCCAAGTGATAAAGCGTGCCGTCGATTTCGCCCCGCACGCCACGCCCGGCCAGTGCGGTGAAGTTATCCACAGCGCGCCATGCCTGTTTTTTATCCACAGCGGCATTGGCCACTGCCAGCGACACCGGGTGATCGGAACGCGAGGCCAGGCTGGCGGCCAGCAATACGGCACTGTCAGCCACCAGCGGGTCCAGCGGCAGGTAATCGGTTTGCACCGGCTTGCCGTGGGTGATGGTGCCGGTTTTATCCAGCGCCAGGTAGTCGAGTGTGTGACCGCTTTCGAGGTAAACCCCGCCTTTGACCAGGATGCCTTTGCGCGCCGCAGCCGCTAGCCCGCTGACGATGGTCACGGGGGTCGATATCACCAGCGCGCACGGGCACGCCACCACCAACAACACCAGCGCGCGGTAAACCCAGTCAAACCACGAGCCGCCCATGAGTAACGGCGGAACTACGGCCACGGCCAGCGCGAACAGGAACACCACGGGTGTGTAGATTTTGGCGAAGCTGTCGACGAAACGCTGGGTCGGGGCCCGGGCACCTTGGGCTTGTTCCACGGCATGGATGATGCGCGCCAGCGTGGAGTGGTTGGCCGCCGCTGTGACGCGGTACTCCAATGATCCCGCCTGATTGATGGTGCCGGCGAAGACTTTATCGCCCACTGTCTTCTCAATCGGCAGGCTTTCGCCGGTGATAGGCGCCTGATCGATGGTTGAACGGCCTGACACCACTTCGCCATCCAGGCCAATGCGCTCACCAGGGCGCACGCGCACGATGGCCTCCAGGGCGATGTCTTTGACGTCCAGCTCAAGCCAGCCGCCGTCTGCCTGCTGCACGGTGGCTTTGTCAGGCGCCATTTGCATCAGGCCACCGATGGCATTGCGGGCGCGGTCGAGGGATTTGGCTTCGATCAGCTCGGCCACGGTAAACAGGAACATCACCATCGCCGCTTCAGGCCATTGGCCAATCAAGATGGCACCGGTCACAGCGATGCTCATGAGCGCGTTGATGTTGAGGTTGAGGTTTTTCAGGGCGATCCAGCCCTTTTTGTAGGTGGTCAGACCGCCGCTGAAGATCGACACCAGCGCCACCAGCGCAATCACCCAGGTCGGCGCGGCATTCGTGAAGTGCAACACTTCTGCGGCCAGTGCTCCCACGCCGGACACTGCAAGCGGCCACGCGTGTTTTTTCTCGACAGGCGCAGGCGGACTATCGCTGCCCGATTCCAACGGATCGGCCTGCATGCCGAGAGACTTGATCGCCTCGACTATAGGGTCGGTAGACGGCAGGTCGTGGGTCACGCCGAGCACGCGGTTGATCAGGTTGAATTCCAGTTGCTGCACACCCGCCAGCTTGCCCAATTTGTTCTGAATGAGCGTTTGTTCGGTCGGGCAGTCCATCGCTTCAATGCGGAAGCTGCTCAGCCGGGCGCTTGCCGTGGGCGCAGCGCTGAGTTTAATCACGCTCGGACCTTCAGTCGCCGAACAGCAACTGTGGGCATGGGCCTCAGGCGCATGCGTGGCGCCGTGATCGTGATCGTGATCGTGATCGTGATCGTGATCAGCGTGCGGTTTGTGCGGGGTGTGGATGGAATCGCTCATCAGGGTGCGTCCAGAAAAGGTGCTTGTTGCCAAGTAAAGACCCTGTAGCCACTATAGGGTCAAGCAACCTTTCGGAGAGAGGCGTAATGAAAATCGGGGAACTGGCGAAATTGACCGACTGTCAGGTCGAAACTATCCGTTATTACGAGCGCGAAGGGCTGCTGCCGGAGCCGGCGCGCAGTGAGGGTAATTATCGGTTGTACACCCAGACACACGTTGAGCGACTCACGTTTATCCGCAATTGCCGCAGCCTGGACATGACCCTTGAAGAGATCCGCAGCTTGCTGAACCTGCGCGACAGCCCGCAGGGTCAATGCGAAAGCGTCAACGCGCTGATTGACGAGCACATTCATCACGTCAAGACACGTATTGACGGGTTGCTCGCCTTGCAGACACAACTGCTCGACCTGCGCCAACGTTGCAGCGAAGGGCCTGAGGGTGAACCTTGCGGGATTTTGCAGCAGCTGGAAGTCAGTGGCGCCGTGAGTGCGCCGGAAGGCGAGCTCAGCCATGTGGGCAGAAGCCACGGGCACTGAAACAACCCCCGCGTGACTGCCACCGGTTGCGGCCGCCACGTGGGGCAGAACGGATTAAACCGCCATCGGCGCGGTCATGGGCGCATGGTGCTGATAGCCTTCGAGGCTGAAGTCGCTCGGCTCGATCAGCTCCAGCCATTCAGGCTGGTACACGCCCGTCTTGGCAAACTCGGGCACGCGTTCCGAAATCACCAGTTTGGGCATCGGGAACGGCTCGCGGGTCAGTTGTTCGTTGAGCATGTCCAGGTGGTTTTCATACACGTGGGCATCGCCAATGAAGTAGGTGAACCAGCGCGGCGTATAGCCGGTCAGGCGGCCGATCAGGCTCAGTAAGGCGGCGCCTTCCGTCAGGTTGAACGGCGTGCCCATTAGCTTCACCCCCCACCTTTACCGCACATTACGCTGACTTGTAATGCCTTCCAAGCAACTTTGTATATGTGCATTATAGCGTTTGCACATTACCTGTGCAACCCCCGACACTGGATAAACCATCAGTTTTTTAAAGTCCCGCCCGCAGCCCCCTTTCTCCTGAAGGCCCGAAATACGTGGCCTGTAGCCAAGAAATTGACTCATTCTGGCAATGTGCTATCCATGGTGTCGGGGGAATCAATCGCCCTAGGAACAACTTCAGCACTTCCGCAGCCGCTATGACGCAAACAGCAGGGAGAATTGATGCGCCTAGATCA
This sequence comes from Pseudomonas lundensis, assembly GCF_001042985.1. GTDB lineage: Bacteria > Pseudomonadota > Gammaproteobacteria > Pseudomonadales > Pseudomonadaceae > Aquipseudomonas > Aquipseudomonas lundensis. The sequence goes on along the minus strand of NZ_JYKY01000004.1, from coordinate 5,365 downwards.
GATGCCATACCACTCAAGGCCCACCCTGGCCGTGCTTCCATTCCGACAATTCGGGATCGGATGGACGTGGCAACTGCGGGCACTCAAGCTTTTTCCCGAGTCCCAACTGTCCTGGAAGCGTTACTTCTACGATAACGGCAGTGGCCATGCGAGGGCGGCTGTTTTCACCTCCTACGAGGAGGCCATGGAAGCTGCAGACGAATTCAACAGCCGCACCAATGAACTGGTGGCTCAGGCGGTACCGGATCCTGTGCTTCAAAACTCAACCACCCTGAAAGTCGAGAAAGCACTGACGGCGGCGCGCCGCATCCAGGGAGAAGAGGAGCTCATGGAGCGCGAGGCAATCAAGCGGAACGCCCATCTGCCCCGGCTCTCCGCGCAAGAGCTGAAATTGCACAATACGATGGAGAGCTTGCGGCAACCGCTCCACGAGGAACTTAAGCGTGCGCCTTATCTAGAAATAGTTGCCTTGCCGAGATTCAACACGTGCCTTCGCCGTGTCGATGATCAGACATGGGAGCAGATCGGAGCCCTGCCTCCCAAACGCTCGCAGATCTGTCTGCGCGAAGTGACAGCCAAAGGGTTTGGTCTTTCGGGAGCCGACCACTGGGGAAGAACCAAAGCGCAGATACGCGCACTTTTACTCCCCCGAGCGAACCAGCTGCTGCAATTAGCAAGCGTCAAGCAAATGCTCGCAGAGGCGAGGATGCGCGGCCAGAGGGTACTGGTCTGTGGTGGCTTCGTGTTCTGGTATGAGGACGACGGGGTGCCACGGTGGGTGCTGAAAAACACGGGTGGCGAGTCCAGCAGCGAAGAGGGGAACACTTTGTGGCACGAGGGCACGATCCTATCCAAGAACCATGGCCGCATCGTCGTGCTCCCCTATATCAAGGAGAACGGAGAAAAGGTTCAAGGGCACACGAAGAATGCACCGCACGATGGTAAGGCGCTGCCCCGGCACCCTGACCAGTATGTCACCCTCCCTTTTGAGATCCTGGATGGTGACCTCATGATCGGACTGTTTGGTGAACTCCATTATGAGTAACCCACAGACTAATCGGACATACGCGCACCCCATATCCGAAAAACAACGCATTAAGGCTTCTATTGAGTGGCCAAGTGCTATCGTACCAATCTCGACCTGCCGTCTCACTGGGAGCATGACGTCGGCCAGTGGCAGTGGGCAAAACCGACATGTTCCGTATGTCGACGCTCGCTGATTGCCGGGGCCTGTGACTCGCCATGCCTTCAGCATTACGGCGAAACCGGTTTTCACACCATGCAAGGAGTGCAAGATGCAGTACGTGGCTTGTTTACGAGTTGGTCAGAATGACGTTAAGGCGCTGATAAATCTGGAAGACCACAGGCGGGAAGTCGTGGCTCCGCTGTTGGACATGCGAGGTGACGACGACAGACACCTTCAAACATTCCTAGCGAGTTGGACTGAGCATCCTTTTTTCCTAGACGCTTCAAGAATAACGAAGGACGTTGGTGAAGAATTCATTACTACCAATGACCTGCACAATCCTCATGGCGCGTTTGAGAACAAACGGCGCTTCTTCTCCGATGTGGCAGGCATCAACCAGAACGTTATACCGGTGGTCTCCTGGGTTGATGACGACCCTCAACGAGCAGTCATCCAAAGTGCTCTCGCTCTTCAGGGCGATTTCCCACATATAGCCATCAGGGTTACCTGTCCGGAAAACCCCACCGCGACTTCGTGGAACAGATTGCTATCAATCCTGGATGCTCTTGACAGCCCGGACACTGCGACGGTGATTTTGGACTTCGGCGCCACAACTCCGGCCAATACTGCCTCAGGGTCGGATTTCAATGTATCCCTGCGCCAACTCAACAGCTATCAGATACGGAATCTGGTTCTGATGAGCACCTCCTTTCCTATCGATAAGCCAGCCTCAAATACCTCCCGTTCCTCCGCCTGTTACGACGTTGCATGGCAAGGAAGGGTCGACACCACCGGCATAGAGTCAGATATCGTCTACGGGGATTATGCGGCCACCAACCCAACCGCCTCAATGGAATACATACGAGGCATGCCTGTACTTCCTTTCGCCTGCTATTACACCCCAACGGAATGGTGGCAGCGACGCAAAGGCTCGGATAAGGAATTTGTGCGATACATTGAAATCGCCCAAGAGATCAGAGGCTTACCGGGTTATCACGGCGACGACTTCTGCTGGGCCACTCGTGAGTACAGCAGAATTGTCGCCACATCTACCGGCTACGGGAACAACGGAACATGGAATGGATACAGGATCAATCAGCATATCTGCGCCATGATCCAGTCCATCGTAGATACTGACGGCTTCGATGACCTCGACGCCGATGACTTACTCTAACGATAACGTTGTTTCAGGCTGACCAATACATGTGACCTGATCACATTCATGGGAAGGGCGTCGCTGAGCTGGCGGCGCACTTCTTTTATGAGGTCGCGACTTTTCGTTGGCACCCCATGCTGGTTAGCGAGTGCATCCAACTCACTACGCCACAAAAATCCCGTAAGGTGGAATTTATCCTGGAGCTTGTTGGGCTTCGCCTTTCGAATCATCGCCATGCCGGAATAGTCATCGACGACGAGTACGCCAACATGCGGCAGACATGACTCAAGAGCCTTCACCAAGTGCTTTGAATGGCAGCATAGCCAGACTTCGTCAAAGCACGCCATATAGGCCTGCTGCTGGCCCTCCCAGCGAGTCAACGTGTCAGCATGGGACTTGATTTCGAAAGCGGTCAGCTTGCCGTTGGCATGAACGAGATCGGCGCGTCTGGCCTTATCGATGAAGCACAGCTCCTCGATGAAGACGTCACTCTCTTCATGGGACATCGCTTTCGCGACCCACTGCTTGAGGATTGGGCGGATTTCGGTAGGATTCAACATGCGCGGATTATAGACAGACAGTTGAGGCTTCTCACGCTAAAAAAGCGCCCAGTCGTCGATCACCAAGGGCTCGCATGTGTGTGATACCTGTCCGGCAAGGGGTGGAGATGATGACGCAAGGCCAGGCGTGAGCCTGGTCATTCCTGGTTTGATCAGCTTGCCTCTGGCCGATCTCCCTGGCCGACCTCAGACCCTAACGGTGGTCGATTCGCAAGGCAGGCGACGTCCGCGCATTCGCGGTGAGCGGACGATGGTGTGTCGCACTAATGGAGTCCTCCGGGCTTAGGGTCTCGACTTGAGAGGCCCCGTTTCACAGCCGCCCAACCCACATCACCAGCGATGATATGATATTGAAGCGCCATTTAAACCCATAGCCAAGTCATCCTATCGGCCAACCACCGGCGCTCAACGCAATGCACGCCGGCTAAGCTCGCGCTGAAACCGCAGTGGAAGCAACCATGTACAACCCGACGCCGTTCAACCTACTCAGCTCGCTGGATTCCATTTCAGCTGCCAGGCTGTCCTCCTACAGACGTTTTTTCATCCCGGCGTCCGACTCAGAACTGTACGGCCTGTATTGCTGGAACGAGGTTCTATCCACGAATTTCATGCGCTTAACAGGCATCGTCGAAGTAGCGTTGAGAAATCGCTTCCACCTCGCTCTTAGCCAGTATGCGATGGCCCAGCATTCTTCCAGAATCATCGGCAGCGCTGATGCCAACAATTGGTACGAAGTATTGAGATTGAGCGGCAAAAGCTGGGAGAAGGTGCAGGCCGTCACTCACGACAGGTACTGGAACAAGGCTCAAAAGCGACACACCTACACCCCGAAACTCCACCCGGTCAGCCCCAATCAAGTGATTGCGAATATGACGTTCGGCTTCTGGGCACCACTGCTGGATCTCAACCTGTCTTGGGACACGATCATCCCGACGATCTTTCCTCACCATCGCTACGCGAGTAACGCTGGTCACTGGAACAACAAGACGAACGTAGGCACCGTCTACGCCCGCCTTGAGACCGTCAGGTCGCTGCGCAACCGGGTCGCCCATTTCGAGCCGCTGTGGAAAATCCCGGACATCAAAGAAGAGAAGAAAGAAGCCAAGGGGGTAACGGTCAATGTCGAGTATCCGGCGCCCACTACTGAGGTCGAAGTGCTGGCCAGACTGAACATGCTCTATCGCCGAATCACCCAGACGCTCCATTGGCTTTCGAGCGACAGAGCCAGTGACCATGTTCAGTCAGAATTTCATCAAAAGACCTTGTACCTGATGACCCAGGAGGCCTTGGACGGCTTCAAGCGCGGGTACACCCACTCGGACGTCAAGCTCAGCAGCATGACCAAATCCTGGGGCATGAAACTGGTACTCAAGGGTGGCAAACCAATCCAGATCTCGCACCAGCAAAAAGTGATTGGAAATTTCTATCCCACTCACTGAGGCCTCACAGGCGTGTGGCCGTCCTGCTTACTCACCGCCCCCCCCAGAACAACCGCACACAGAACAACCGCCAGGATCGAATCTGGGTGCTTGAACCGAGAATGGGGCGGCAGGGAGAAATGCACTGCAGGCGGTGGTTTGAAGCCAAAAGAGTGGAGCTTCACGCGTCAGCGCTGACGCAGCGGTAGCCTTGGCTTTTCTTGATAGCTGAGAAAGGAAAAGGCCACCCTTTAGGGGTGGCCTTTTCACGTACTTCATTGCCCTTGGATCTTCAGTGGTGCTCTTAACCTGCTGACGATTAAGCCCAAGCGCCTACACCCTCATAGTACACAACGTGTGAGTTGGGTGTCTATCCCTAGTGAGGGTTTTTGGCCTGGCAGCTTCCAAAAATGCATGGTAGTCGCCCAGGTCTCTGCAGCGCTAGGTTGGCCGGGTAGACGTGGCTCGACTAGGTCGCTGCCGCACCCATCGACGTAGGATATCTCGGTAGCGGGGCAGCCCTTCCTGCTGAACGCCCCTAGTCTTACCTGCGCTGGTTTCACGCTTGGCTAGGCCCCAATTAGAGATTGGAGGGGCAGCCAAATACGTCGTCGCCCTAGAAGACACCCCGCCCCACACTCAAAGTGTGACCAACCTTTACCGGGTCTCAAATGAACGAATCTTCGCCAGCGCACGGCTGATTGGAGCGTTTTCCACGCCTGCCGGCACAAAGATATCGTCCTCAGGCTGAATTGCCGAAATCTCCTGGTCGTTTTCATCGATCTCCCAGGCATGAATGACAATTACGCCAGAAGTTATTAGATGGCTAACAAGCTTCCCTTTCGTGTTCACCGTAGCAATATGACACTTCTTGTGCACTTCGTAATCTTTCAAAAATCTTTCAATATTCTCAGAAGAGGGCGGTCTCAAGGAGCAAGTGCAACACCTCATGTAAGGTGTTGCCATGTCTACCCAATACAACCACCTGAGTACCGAGGAGCGCGTCACCATTATGGTGATGCTCTTTCAACGACAGACGCTGCGA